>NZ_JASNNW010000012.1 GCF_030165005.1 Blastococcus capsensis | reverse complement strand
CTAGTACTACAGCCGCAAGGTTTTGAGTGGCCGCGGCGTGTCTGCCGGACTGCGGCGATCGGGCCGGTGACCTTGGCTGGATGGTCGAAGATGTCAGTGTGGCCGAGGTCGAGGGCTGGGCAGTCGGCCTGGAAGAGGTGACCTGGCGGATCGGGCCGCGGTTTTCTCGGCCGCAGCCGCGTGCGCAGGCCGGCGCCTATCTGCGGGGTCTGTTGTCGGGGGTGGAGCGCAAGAACGGGTGGACGCTGGCCGAGCAGGCCGGTGATCAGACCCCGGATGCGACCCAGCGGTTGCTCAACCACGCCGAGTGGGACGCCGACGGGGTCCGCGATGACCTGCGCGAATACGTCGTGGAGTACCTCGCCGATGACGACGCGGTGCTGGTGATCGATGAGACCGGCTTCCTGAAGAAGGGCAGCAAGTCCGCCGGGGTGGCCCGGCAGTACTCCGGTACGGCGGGGCGGATCGAGAACTCCCAGATCGGGGTGTTCCTGGTCTACGCCGCTGCGGCCGGGCGGACGTTCATCGACCGGGAGCTGTATCTGCCCAAGGCCTGGACCGATGATCGTGCCCGCTGTGCTGAGGCTGGTATCGGCCCGGAGGTGGAGTTCGCGACCAAGCCGGAGCTGGCTCTGCGAATGCTCATCCGGGCCCTGGACGCCGAGGTGCCGGCCGGCTGGGTCGCCGGTGATGAGGTCTACGGGCAGAACGGCGCCCTGCGGCTGGCGCTGGAGGAACGTCGCATGGCCTACGTGCTCGCCGTCCCGGTGAACCAGCACGTCATCGCCACCATCGACGACCGGCCGGCCGGCACCCGGGTCGATGCGCTTTCGGCCGCCGTGCCCGAGGCGGACTGGCAGCGACTGTCGGCCGGTGTCGGCGCCAAGGGCCACCGGCTCTACGACTGGGCGCGCATCCCGATCCGGTCATTGGATGAGCCCGGCCGGTACTGGCTGCTGGTCCGTCGCCGCCTCACCGATGGCGAACTGGCCCACTATCTGTGCTTCTGCCCGGCGCAGGCGTCGCTGGCCGACCTGGTCGGCGTCGCCGGCCGTCGCTGGGCGATCGAGGAATCCTTCGAGACCGGCAAGGGCGAAGTCGGCCTGGACCAGTACCAGGTCCGCCGCTACGACGCCTGGTACCGACACATCACCCTCGCTTGCTGGGCACACGCCTTCCTCACCGTCACCCGCGCCGCCACCAGCGGCGAAAAAGGGGGGTCCCGAACCTGCACGGCGAGCTGACCGAGCTCTCACTGCCCGAGATCCGCCACCTGATCACCTGCCTGGTTTGGGCACCGCAGCACCCACCCCAGCAAGTCCTGGACTGGTCGCACTGGCGCCGCAGACACCAGGCCCGCGCCCGCCGCTGCCACTACGCCCGACGCGGCTCCGCCAGTGAAATGCGGCTGTAGTACTAGAAGGCCTTGCGCCGGCGCAGGCGCAGTGGGCGGCCGTCGGGGTCGACCAGCAGCCGGTAGACGGGTGTGGCCCAGAGACGGGTCGGCCAGGGCAGCTTCTCGGGGCGGTGCGGCCGGAGTCGTCCCGGTGGGCGGGGGCCGCGCCGGCCCTGCTCGTGCCAGTCGTCCAGGGCGTTCGCCCGGGCTTCGAGGGTCGCCACGAAGCGGTCGGGATCGAGCAGCAGGTCGTCCTCGCTGCCGTTCCGCGGCAGGTCGAGGTGCTCGCGGGCCAGTTCCAGCCGCAGGTCCCGGGCGAAGGTCCGGGCGCAGTCGCCGGTGCCGGCCGGGTCCCGCGGCTCGCGGGGGTCGTGGCTGGTGTCGAGCACCGCGATGGACAGCTCGCTGTCGTGGGTCCACGACCGCCGGTTGAAGTTGTCACTGCCCACCGCTGCCCAGGTGTCGTCGATCACGCAGACCTTGGCGTGCACGTAGACGGGCATGCCTGCGGGGTTCTCCACGTCGAAGACGTGCACCCGCCCGGGCCCGGCCTGCTCGCAGCGCTCGATCGCCTGCCGGTGCCCGATGTGCTGCGGAACCTCGGAGAACCGCCCCTCGTGGTCCGGCGCTCGCGGGACGACCACGACCAGGTGCATGTCCGGGGAGCGGGTCAGCGCATCGGAGAACAGCCGGGCGACGTCGGCCGACCAGAGGTACTGGTCCTCGATGTAGACCAGCCGCCGGGCCCGGTCGACGGCCTTGCGGTACCCGCGGGCGACCGAGCGCTCCCCGTTCGGGGCGAACTCGTAGGACGCCCGGATCGTCGGATAGGTCTGCAGCAGCTGGACCAGGTGCGGCCCGCACGGTGGCGGGGGAGGGAGCGGGTCCGGCAGGGGATCGGGCTGCAGCCGGGCGTCGTGGAGCTTGCCCCGCACCCAAGCCAGAGGATTGTGCGCCAGCGGGTTGGTGGGGTCGTCCCATCGCTCGCGGAAGACGGCCTCGATGTCGGCGACCGCCGGCCCCTTGACCTGCACCTGGACGTCGTGCCACGCCGGGCGGTCCCCGTACAGGCTCGCCATCGGCACCGGCTGCGGATCGCCTTCGTGATCGGCGTCGTCGCGCCGGCCGTGGCACAGGTCGATGCCACCGACGAAGGCGACGTCGCGACCCGGGTCGTGGCGGTGACGGGCGACGACGAACTTCTGGTGGTGCGACCCCATCCACCTGACCCGCTGGTCGAGGACCACCTGGCCACCGGCCTTCTCCACCTCGCGGTCGAGGGCGCGGTTCTGCTCCTTGCTGAACTGCATCCGGTCCATGTGGGACCGCCACACCAGCCCACGGACGGTGACGCCGCGGTCCAGCGCCCGCTGGAACAGCTCCGCGACGGTGGGCCCGTCGGGACGCAACCGCTCGTCGGGGTCGCCGCGCCAGTCGGTGAAGTAGACGTGGTCGTCCGGGCCCAGCCCGTCGACCACGTCGACCAGCCGGTCGAAGTAGGCCGCACCGTGCACCAGGGGCTCGGCGAGATTGCCCTCGCTGCACGCCTCCAGCCCGGACGCCGGGTTGCCGCGCTCGTCGGCGCGCAGCAGCCACCGCTCCGCTTCGTCCATCCGGTGATGACATCCGAGTCGCCGGTCGGACGCAAACGACGGCGACCGCGGCCACGCCGGTAACCTGTGGACCCGTGGCCCTCGTCGTCCAGAAGTACGGCGGATCCTCCGTCGCCTCCGCAGCGCACATGAAGCGTGTCGCCGAGCGGATCGTCGCCGCGAAGAAGAACGGCGACGACGTCGTGGTCGTGGTCTCCGCGATGGGTGACACCACCGACGAGCTGCTCGATCTGGCCAGCCAGATCACCGACGACCCGCCCGGCCGGGAGCTCGACATGCTGCTCACCGCCGGCGAGCGGATCTCCATGGCGTTGCTGGCGATCGCCATCTCCGAGCACGGCTACGAGGCCCGGTCCTTCACCGGCTCGCAGGCCGGTGTCATCACCACGGGCAGCCACGGCAGGGCGCGGATCATCGACGTCACCCCCGGCCGGCTGCGCGATGCGCTGAACGAGGGATCGGTCGTCATCGTCGCCGGGTTCCAGGGCGTCAGCCAGGACACCAAGGACATCACCACGCTCGGCCGCGGCGGCTCCGACACCACCGCCGTCGCCGTCGCCGCGGCACTGAACGCCGACGTCTGCGAGATCTACACCGATGTCGACGGCGTCTTCACCGCCGATCCGCGCATCGTGCCCAACGCCCAGCGGCTCGAGACGATCACCTACGAGGAGATGCTCGAGCTGGCGGCGTCCGGCGCCAAGGTGCTCATGCTCCGCTGCGTCGAGTACGCCCGCCGCTACGGCATCCCCGTGCACGTCCGCAGCTCCTACTCACAGCTCCCCGGCACGATCGTGGCCGGCTCGATGGAGGACCTCCCGGTGGAACAGGCGATCATCACGGGCGTTGCGCACGACCGCTCCGAGGGCAAGATCACCGTCTTCGGGGTGCCCGACCGGCCGGGTGAAGCCGCGCAGCTGTTCCGGGTGCTCGCCGACGCCGAGGTCAACATCGACATGATCGTGCAGAACGTGTCGGCCGAGGCCAGCAAGCTCGCCGACATCTCCTTCACGCTCCCCAAGAGCGACGGCCCCACCGCACTGGCGGCGCTGGAGCGGGTCAAGCACACGGTCGGCTACACCGACGTCAGCTTCGACCAGCACATCGGCAAGGTCTCGCTGGTGGGCGCCGGCATGCGGTCGCACCCCGGCGTGTCCGCGAAGTTCTTCGGCGCGCTGGCCGACGCCGGTGTCAACCTGGAGCTGATCAGCACCTCGGAGATCCGGATCTCCGTGGTCTGCCGCGACACCGACGTGGACATCGCCGTCCGCGCGGTGCACGACGCGTTCGACCTCGGCTCCGACGTCGAGGCCGTCGTCTACGGAGGGACAGGACGATGACCACCATCTCCACCAGCGGCCTGCGGGTCGGCATCGTCGGCGCGACCGGCCAGGTCGGCACCGTCATGCGCGAGATCCTCGCCGAGCGGAACTTCCCGCTCAGCGAGCTGCGGTTCTTCGCCTCTGCGCGCTCCGCCGGCAGCACCCTGCCGTGGGCGGGCGGCGAGATCACCGTCGAGGACGCGGCCACCGCCGACCCGACCGGCCTGGACATCGCGATCTTCTCCGCCGGCGCGACGACGTCCAGGGCCCA
The DNA here is from genome assembly GCF_030165005.1 of Blastococcus capsensis. GTDB lineage: Bacteria > Actinomycetota > Actinomycetes > Mycobacteriales > Geodermatophilaceae > Blastococcus > Blastococcus capsensis. The sequence continues at coordinate 184,427 of NZ_JASNNW010000012.1, read as the reverse complement.
GGCGCCCCGCTTCGCCGAGGCCGGCGTCACCGTCATCGACAACAGCTCCGCCTGGCGCCGCGACCCCGACGTCCCGTTGGTCGTCAGCGAGGTCAACCCGCACGCCCTCGCCGACATCCGCAAGGGCATCGTCGCCAACCCCAACTGCACGACCATGGCCGCGATGCCGGTGCTCCGGCCACTGCACGACGAGGCGCAGCTGGTCCGCATCGTCGCGAGCACCTACCAGGCCGTCTCCGGCAGCGGCGTGGCCGGCGTGGAGGAGCTGCACGGGCAGGCGAAGGCCGTCGTGGAGAAGGCCGACGCGCTCACCCACGACGGATCGGCCGTGGTCTTCCCCGACCCGGTCAAGTACGTGGCGCCGATCGCGTTCAACGTGCTGCCGATGGCGGGCTCGGTCGTCGACGACGGCTCGTTCGAGACCGACGAGGAGCAGAAGCTCCGCAACGAGAGCCGCAAGATCCTCGGCATCCCGGATCTGCGCGTCTCGGGCACCTGCGTGCGCGTGCCCGTCTTCACCGGGCACTCGCTCTCGCTGAACCTCGAATTCGCGCGTGAGCTCTCCGTCGAGCGGGCCACCGAGCTGCTGTCGGCCGCGCCCGGCGTCGAGCTGTCCGACGTGCCGAACCCGCTCCAGGCGGCCGGCCGGGACCCCAGCTACGTCGGCCGGATCCGGCAGGACCAGGGGGTCGAGGGCGGTCGCGGCCTCGCGCTGTTCGTCAGCAACGACAACCTGCGCAAGGGCGCCGCACTCAACACCGTCCAGATCGCCGAGCTCCTTGCATCGTCACGCTCCGCGTGACACCGCTGCCAGGAGCCGTCCCGGCCTGAGCTGAGCCTCATCCGGCCCACGCGTCGGGGAGCCTCCGGCCCCCGCTCCGCGCGGACCCTGGCCGACCCGTCCCTCGGGGAGCCTCCGGCCCCCGCTCGGGACGGGTCCCTAGGGCTTCACGTGCCGCAGCGCGAACGCCAGCGCGATCTCCACCTGCCGGATGGTCTCCTCGATCACCAGCGAGCCGTGGCCGGCGTCGAAGCGGTACACCTCGTGCTCCTTGCCGAGCTCCTCGAGGCCGGCCAGGTAGTTGTGGATCTGCCGGATCGGGCAGCGCGGGTCGTTCGCGCCGGCCACCACGAGCACCGGCGCGGCGACGGCGTCGACGTAGGTGATCGGCGAGGAACGGACGTAGACGTCGCGCACCTCGTCGGGTGACCCGCCGAACAGCGCCCGGTCGTAGGCCCGCAGGCCCTCCATCTCGTCCTCGTAGGCGGCCAGGTAGTCGGCCACCGGCACCTCCGCGATACCGGCTGCCCAGCGCTCGGGCTGCGTGCCGAGCCCGAGCAGGGTGAGGAAGCCACCCCACGAGCCGCCGGTCAGCAGCGCCCGCGACGGGTCGACGACGCCCTCGGCCACCAGCGCGTCGTAGACCGCGCCGATGTCCTCCAGCTCGGTGAGCCCCGGCCGGCCGGTGAGCGCGTCCCGCCAGGTCGACCCGTAGCCGGTCGATCCCCGGTAGTTCACGTGCACGACCGCGTAGCCGGCGTCGACGTAGGCGGCCCGGCGGGCGCGGTAGGAGTCGTCGTCGGCCGCCTCCGGCCCGCCGTGCACCAGGAACGCCGTGGCGTACGGGGCCGGGCCCTGCGGCCGGACCAGCAGCGCGTGCACGTCCCCGCCCGGGCCCGGCACCCAGCGGTCCTCCACGGGGTACGCCGCCGGGGGCTCCTGGTCGCTCACCGAGAGCACGACCGGGCCGTCGGCCCGGCGGATCACCGGCGGGCGCTCGGAGTTCGACCAGGCCAGCTCCACGGTGCCGTCGGGGCGCGCCGTGGCCCCCCGGACGACGCCGGGCGGGGTCTCCACCCGCTCCAGCGCACCCGAGACGAGGTCGTAGCGGTAGAGCTCCGTGCGGGCGGCGTGGTCGTGGCCCACCAGCAGCGCCGAGCCGTCGGGGTACCAGCCGGCCGTGACGTCGCCGGGCAGGTCGAGCACGATCTCGGTCTCGGTGTCGGCGGCGACGTCCCAGACCAGCAGCTCCTCGCGGCCCCGCCGCTCGTGGCCGACCAGCAGCCGCCGGTCGCCCGGCTGCGGCGCGAACTCCAGGGCGTGCAGCCCGAGCCCGTCGCCGTCCCACTTCTCGGCCACGACGGCGTCATCGACGGTCCGCAGCACCCGAAGGGCCGGGTAGCGCGGGTCGCCGTGCTCGGAGTGCGAGATGACCAGCAGCTCGTCGTCACGGGTCAGCGCGTCCACCGAGGCCGGGTCGGGGTGCCGGTAGACCACCCGCGGCGCCCCGCCGTGGGGGGCGAGCCACAGTTCGCTGCCGTCGTCCGTGCTGCGACCGATCGCCACGAGCGACCTGCCGACCTCGAGGCCCGCCGGGTAGGCCGGCCCGACCTCCGGGACGGCGACGGCGTCCTCCCCGCCCTCGAACGGCTGGGTCATCCACACGCCGAACTCGTCGCCGTCGTCGTCGGCGAACCACCAGATCGTCTCGCCGTCGGGGCTCAGCGTGGCGACGAGGGTGCCGTTGGGGCGGTCGGTGACCTGCCGGTGAGCGCCGCTTCCGCGGTCCCAGGCGTACTGCTCGACGACGCCGCTGACGTCGGAGGAGTAGAGGTTCCGGTGCGGGGCCTCCTCCGCCCAGTCCGGCAGGGAGACCCGGGGCGTCCGGAACCGGGCCTGCCAGCGGGCGGTGACCTCGGGCGGAAGGGCGGGGGTGGCCTGCTCGGCGGTCACGCGCCGCGCCTCGCCGGCGCGCGTGGAACGCGTGCCCCAGTTGCTCTGTCCGTTGGTTCCGCTCGCACGCTCGCTCACGTGCCCATCCTCGCAGCGTCCCGGAACGACTCAGGGGCCGCCTTCCGGCGGCCCCTGAGCGGAGGGTCGGGGTGACAGGATTTGAACCTGCGGCCTCGTCGTCCCGAACGACGCGCGCTACCAAGCTGCGCCACACCCCGAGGTGCGTCGTCGAGTCTAGCGCTGCCCCGTTGCCGGCTCGGCGGCGGGGGACCGGGTGATCAGGCCGGGCGCGCGGTGAGCGTGAGCAGCGTGGCTTCGGGCGGGCAGGCGAACCGCACCGGGGCGTACGGGCTGGTGCCCAGCCCGGCCGAGACGTGCAGCCAGGTACCGGCCGGCCGACCGGTCGCGGGCGGGGCCCAGCGGTGCAGCCAGCGCACCCGGTCGCGGTCGATGCCGCAGTTGGTGACCAGCGCGCCGTAGAACGGTACGCGCAGCTGCCCGCCGTGGGTGTGCCCGCACAGCAGCAGGTCGTAGCCGTCGGCGGCGAACCGGTCGAGCACCCGGGGCTCGGGGGAGTGCGCCAGGCCGATGCGGACGTCGGCCTCCGGATCGGCCGAGCCCCCGACTAGGTCGTAGCGGTCCCGCTTCAGGTGCGAGTCGTCCACGCCGGCGAAGGAGATCCGCCGTCCCCCGACGGTCAGCTCGCCGGCGGCGTTGGTGAGGTCGAGCCAGCCGCGGGCGAGCATCCCGTCCCGCAGGTCCCGCCAGGGGAGCTCCGTGCCGTGCACCCGCCTGTGGTCGGGCCAGAAGTACTTCAGCGGGTTCTTCGGCCGGGGCGCGTAGTAGTCGTTGCTGGCCATGACGAAGGCGCCGGGCCGGTCCAGCAGCGGGTCGAGAGCGCGCAGCGTGCCGGGGACGGCGTCGACGCCGGCGAGGTTGTCCCCGGTGTCGATGACCAGGTCGGGCTCCAGCTCGGCCAGCCCGGCGACCCACTCCTGCTTGCTGCGCTGGCCGGCGGTCATGTGCAGGTCGGACACGTGGAGGATCGTCAGCGGCGCCGACCCGGGGGCGAGCACCGGGACGTCGAACCGGCGCAGGGTCCAGCGGGTGCGCTCGTAGAGGCTCGCGTAGGCGGTCACCGCTGCGCCGGACGCGACGGCGGCGGTGGGGACGGCGGTGTACCAGCGCACGGTCGTAGAGCCTACGGGCGCACGTCGCACCGGCGTCGTGCCAGGCTTGGTCCCGTGTCCGACCTCAAGGAACAGCTGCGCACCGACCTGACCACCGCCATGAAGGCCCGCGACGAGCTGCGCACCGCCACGCTGCGCATGGTGCTCGCCGCCGTCAGCGCCGAGGAGGTGGCGGGCAAGGAGGCCCGCGAGCTCACCGACGACGAGGTGCAGGCGGTGCTCCGCCGGGAGGCCAAGAAGCGCCGGGAGGCCGCCGAGGCGTTCGGGTCGGCCGGCCGCGCCGAGCAGGCCGCCCGCGAGCAGGCGGAGGGCGAGGTCCTCGCCGGTTACCTGCCGGCCCAGCTCGAGGACGCCGACCTCGCCGCGATCGTCGCCGACGTGATCACCCGCACCGGCGCCTCGGGCATGACGGACATGGGCAAGGTCATGGGCGCGGCGAACGGTGTCGTCGCCGGCCGGGCCGAGGGTGCCCGGGTCGCCGCCGAGGTGCGCCGCCAGCTCGGCTGAGCAGGCCCCGTCCTCCGCACCGCGCGCGGTGCGGAGGACGGTCCTTCGTCAGTTGGGCGTCGGGGGCGTGCCGGGCTCGGCCGGTGGTGCCGGCACGTCCGCGGGCGGTGTCGCGGGCTCCGCAGGCGGCGCGACGGGCGGTGGCGTCGAGGAGCCACGGTTGCGCCGACGGTCGTCGTCGTCGTCGTCGCCGTCGCCGTCGCCGTCGGAGGACCGGTTGCCGATGGGCGGTGCGTCGACGCCCCGGCCCGCGTACCTGGGGTCGGCGGGCTGGAACGCCGCGGGGGCCTGCGCCGACAGGATCGGCAGCATCGCGTCGTGCCAGATGCTGGCCGGCTTGCCGCCGCCGTAGCCGCCGACGCTCTGGTTGTCCCGCGGGCGGAACACCATGACGCTTGCGGTGTACTGCGGGGTCGAGCCGACGAAGGTCACCGAGTCGTTGGCGTTCACCGTGCCGGTCTTGCCGGCGATCTGGTGATCGGGGATGTAGGCCCGCGACCCGGTCTGCATCCGGTTCCCCGGCTCGACGTCCCTGCGCATCATCTGGTTGAGCGTGTGGGCGAGCCCGGGCTCGATGACCTGCTCGCACCGATCACCCTTCACCACCGGCTCGCCGTCCTCGCCGGTCAGCGGCTCACCGTTGGGCTTGGTGATCGAGAGGACCGGCGTCGGGGCGCACTTGACCCCGCCGGCGGCGATGGTCGCGTAGGCGTTGGCCAGATCCAGCGGGCTGACGCCGTCGGTCCCGAAGGCGAACGACGGGCGGTTCTCGTCGATGATCTGCTGGGCCGGGGTCTGGGTGATCGAGTAGTCGAAGTTCATGCCCAGCCGCTGCGCCATCTCGACGGCCGGCTCGATCCGGCCCAGCGCGTCCTCCAGCGCCAGGAAGTAGGTGTTGGAGGACATGTAGAGCGCCTGCGTCATGGTCAGCGTGTTCGGGTAGCGGCTGCCCACGTTGCCGATCTCGTACGGCTCGATCTTCCGGGTCTCCGGGTCGTACGACTCGTACACCCGGGAGGTGTAGGGCTCGGGCGTGGTGATGGTGTGGCTGGCCGGCAGCCCCTTCTCCATCGCCGCCGCGGCGACGAAGGTCTTGAAGGTCGACCCCGATCCCTTGGTGGGGATGGTCGCGAAGTTGATCGACTCGCAGCCGGCGGCGGGGTCGCCGCAGCCGAACCTGCGGTTCACGCTCATCGCGAGCACGTGCCCGGTGCCCGGCTCGATGGCGTCGAAGACCCCGACCACCGGGGCTCCCATGCCCACCGTGTTGAGCACCGCCTGGTCGCCGGCGGCCTGCATGTCCGGGCGGAGCGTGGTCTGGATGGTCAGCCCACCCTTCTCCAGGTCGGCCTGGGTCAGCCCGACGGTCCCGATCAGGTAGTCCTTGGCGTAGGCGCAGAAGAACCCGCCGATGGACGCGTCGATGCAGCCGTTCGGCGGAGCCAGACCCGGCGTGACCTGGACCGGCTGCGCGGTGTAGTCGGTCAGCTCCTGCGCGCTGATGTGGCCCAGGTCGTGCATCCGCTGCAGCACCTGGTTGCGCCGCTCCACGGCGTTCTCCGGGTTGCTGATGGGGTCGTCGGTGCCCGGGTTCTGCACGAGGCCGGCCAGCATCGCCGCCTGGGGGACGGTCAGGTCGGTGGCGTTCACGCTGAAGTATCGCTGGGCGGCGGCCTGGATGCCGTACGCGCCCTGCCCGAAGTACACGATGTTCAGGTACCGGGTGAGGATCTCGTCCTTGGAGTAGGTGTCCTCCAGGGCGAGCGCCAGGCGGGCCTCGCGGAGCTTGCGGCCCACCGTCTCGGCGTTGGCCGCCTCGCGCGCCTCCGGGGTCTTCGCCGTCTGCAGCAGGGTCTGCTTGACCAGCTGCTGGGTGAGGGTCGAGCCGCCCTCCCGGACAGAGCCGGCGGCGAGGTTCGTCATCAGCGCCCGCATGGTGCCCTGGACGTCCAGGCCGTTGTGGTCGTAGAAGCGGGAGTCCTCGATGTCGACCAGCGCCTGCTTCATCACGTCGGCGATCTGGTCCGAGGTCACCGGCGTGCGGTTGTGCTCGTAGAAGTTCGTGATGAGCGTGCCGTCGGCCGCCAGCAGCCGGCTGGGGCCGGCCGGGGTCTCGTCGGTGAGCTCGACCGGGAGCGCGTCGAGCAGCGAGACGGAGTTCCGTGCCACCAGGCCGGGGCCGCCGACCCAGGGCAGCAGGAGACCGGCCACGAGCGCACCGGCGACGACGATCGTCGCGGCGAGCTTGGCGAGCACACGGGAACGGAGGCGCGCGTTTTCCGACATCGCGGCCAGGGTACGTCGGTCCGGCTGGTCGCCGCCGCCCTCAGCCGCGGCGCGCGGGGAAGACTCGCGTCCTCGGCGTGCCGGTCGGCGTGTCGTCGTCGGCCCCGGTCAGCGCCTCGGCCATCCCCCGCAGCCCGTCCACGTCGTGGACGTCTCCCGCAGCCGCCGGCACCGTGCGCACCGCCACCTCGGGGTGGGCGCTGGTGAAGCGGTCGGCCAGGTGCTGCTCGCGCGCGGCCTGCTGCATGCGCTCGGCGTGCACCCGCAGCGCGGCGGCGGTCAGCGCCGCGGTGTCCCCGCCGGACTCGGCCACCTCCTCCGCGGCCCCTTCGGCGCGCGTGGCCGACAACGCGGTCGTCGCCGGGGGATGGGTGCGGTTGAGCACCAGCCCGGCCAGCGGCATGCCCTCCGCCGACAGCCGGTCGACGAAGTAGGAGGCCTCCCGGAGGGCGTCCGGCTCGGGAGCGGCGACCACCACGAACCAGGTGCCGGGACGGCGGAGCAGCTCGAAGGTCGCGGTCGCCCGTTCCCGGAAGCCGCCGAACATCGTGTCCAGGGCCGCCACGAAGGCGGAGATGTCCCGCAGCAGCTGGCCGCCGAGGATCTTGCTGATGATCCGGCTGAAGAACAGGAGGCCGGCGCTGGCGAACTTGAACCCGGTCCGGCTGGGCGCGGTGAGCAGCCGGATCATCGTGCCGTCGAGGAAGCGGCCCATCCGGTTCGGCGCGTCCAGGAAGTCCAGCGCGGACCGCGACGGCGGGGTGTCGACGATGATGAGGTCCCACCGGTCGGCGGCCCTCAGCTGACCCAGCTTCTCCATGGCCATGTACTCCTGCGTCCCGGCGAACGAGGACGAGAGCGCCTGGTAGAAGGGGTTGTCCAGGATCTGCTGGGCGCGCTCGGGCGTGGAGTGAGCGGTGACGACGTCGTCGAACGTCCGCTTCATGTCCAGCATCATCGCGTGCAGTTCGCCGTCGATCCCGGGGACGTCGACCCGCCGCGGCTCGTTGTCCAGCTCCACCAGGCCGAGCGACTGCGCCAGCCGCCGCGCCGGGTCGATGGTGAGCACGACGACGCTCCGCCCGGCCTCCGCGGCGGCCAGCGCCAGCGCGGCCGACGTCGTCGTCTTGCCGACGCCGCCGGCGCCGCAGCAGACGACGATCCGGGTGGCCGGGTCGGCGATCAGCTGCCCCAGGTCCATGGCGGGCGCCTGCCCCCGGCCCTGCCCACCCGCGGGGGCACCGCCCGGCGCCGCGCTCACGCGGGGCCCCCGCTCGCTCCCGCGGGGCGCTCCGCTCCTCGCTCGTCCCTCGCTGCGATGCTCACGCCCCTGTCCGCTCGCCCCACCTCCGTGCGCAAGGGGTCCTCCAGGCGGTCGGCCAGCTCGAACAGGCAGCCCAGGTCCATGGGACCGGGGAGCTGTGGCAGCTCCACGGTGGGGCGGCCGAGCGCGGCCACCTGGTCGCGCAGCGCATCCTGGGCGGCCCAGCGGCGGGCGTGCTCCACCACCTCGGCGGCCAAGGCGTCGGCCAGCGCCGCGCCCCCGGGCAGGCCCGCCGCGGTGAGCGCGGGGGAGAGGTCGGCGCCGGACAGCTCGCCGGCGGCTGCGCGGGAGAGGGCGTCGGCAGGCAGCACCGGTTCGGTGGCCATGTTCACGACGACGGAGCCGATCGGCAGCCCGGCCTTCTCCAGCTCGGCGATGGCGTCGGCGGTCTCCTGCACCGGCATGTCCTCGAGGATCGTCACCAGGTGCACCGCCGTCTGCGGGGAGCGGAGCACCGCCATGACGCCGTCGCTCTGGGTCTTGATGGGCCCGGACCGGGCCAGCTGCGACATCTCCCCGGTGACCCCGAGGAACCGGGTGATCCGTCCGGTGGGCGGAGCGTCGACGACCACGGCGTCGTAGACCTCCCGGCCGTTCCGGCGCCGGGTCACCGCTTCCTTGATCTTGCCGGTGATGAGCACGTCGCGCAGACCCGGCGCGATGGCGGTGGCGAAGTCGATGGCGCCCATCTTGCGCAGCGCCCGCCCCGCCCGCCGGAGGTTGTAGAACATGTCGAGGTAGTCCAGCAGGGCTTCCTCGACGTCGATGGCCAGCGCCTTCACCTCCCCTCCGCCGCGGGCGACGGCGACGCGGCGCTCCTCGTAGGGCAGCGGGGGTGTGTCGAACAGCTGGGCGATGCCCTGCCGACCCTCGGTCTCCACCAGCAGCACCGACCGCCCGTCGGCGGCCAGCGCCAGGGCCAGGGCGGCGGCGACGGTGGTCTTCCCGGTCCCGCCCTTGCCGGTGACCACGTGCAGACGCGCGGAGGGCAGGTCGGGGATCACGGCACCAGCGTAGAAGAAGGACCCCCTGCCCCCCACTGCTCGCAGGCTCGCAGCGGGACCCTGCAGGGGGCCGGGACCCTCCACGGTTGGTGCGCTAGCGTCGCGCCCATGAGCGAAGCCGCCCGCCAGAAGTGGGAGTACGCGACCATCCCCCTGCTGGTCCACAACACCAAAGCGATCCTCGATTCCTGGGGCGTCGACGGGTGGGAGCTGGTGACCGTGCTCCCCGGCCCCGCCGGCGCCGAGCAGCTGGTCGCCTACCTCAAGCGCCCGGTATGACCGACTCGACCCAGCCGGGGCAGGGCTGGCACGCCCGGCTCGCCGAGCTCGGCATCCGGCTGCCGGCGGTGGCCGCCCCGGTCGCCGCCTACGTGCCCGCGGTGCGCAGCGGCTCCCTGGTGTTCACCTCCGGCCAGCTGCCGTTCGTCGACGGCGGGCTGCGCCGCACCGGCAAGGTCGGCGGCTCGGTCGACGTCGAGGCCGCCGCCGCCGACGCCAAGCTGTGCGCGCTCAACGCGCTCGCCGCCGTCGACGGCCTGGTCGGGCTGGACTCGGTCGCCCGGATCGTCCGCGTGGTCGGCTACGTGGCCAGCGTGGAGGGCTTCACCGGCCAGCCGCGCGTGGTCAACGGGGCCAGCGAGCTGCTCGGGCGGATCTTCGGCGAGGCCGGGCAGCACGCCCGCAGCGCCGTCGGCGTGGCGGAGCTGCCCCTCGGGGCCCCGGTCGAGGTCGAGCTCACCGTCGAGCTGCTATGACACTGCCGTCCTCCGGACGGCACCGCGGCCAAGCCTCGGTGCCGGTTGCGCCGAGCGTGTCCCGGTTCCTCGCCGGGAGGTCCTCCGGACCCCCACTGCTCGGAACCGACGACTGCGTCGTGTGGCATGCCTGAGCCGAAGCAGGCGGCCACCGTGCTGCTGCTGCGCGACGGGACGCCCGGGCTGGAGGTGTACCTGCTCCGCCGCACCAAGGGCATGCCCTTCGCGGGCGGGATGACCGCCTACCCCGGTGGCGGCGTCGACCCTCGGGACGGCGACACCGAGATCGGCTGGACCGGGCCGTCGCCCGCCCACTGGGCCACCGCCTTCGGGTGCGACGAGCGAACGGCCCGGGAGCTGGTCTGCGCCGCGGTACGGGAGACGTTCGAGGAGGCCGGCGTCCTGTTGGCTGGACTGCCCGGCGATGCAGTGGTGCCGGACGTCTCCGGCGACGACTGGGAGGAGCAGCGGCAGGCGCTGCTGAGCCGGGAGCTGTCGCTGGCCGGGCTGCTGGCCGACCGTGGCCTGGTGCTCCGGGCTGACCTGCTGCGGCCGTTCGCGCACTGGATCACCCCGCCGGTCGAGCCGCGGCGCTACGACACCAAGTTCTTCGCCGCGGCGCTCCCGGTCGGGCAGGAGGCGCGGGACGTGTCGGGCGAGGCGGACGAGGCCGCGTGGCTGAGCCCGGCCGCCGCGTTGGCCGAGCTGGAGGCCGGCACCCGGCCGATGCTGCCGCCGACGTCGCACACGCTCGGCCAGCTGACCGAGTTCCCCGACGTCACCACCGCCCTCGCCGGGTCGCCCCCGCAGCCGATGCACCCGATCAGCCCGCGGTTCGAGGAGACCCCTGACGGCCGCTGGGCGGTGCTGCCCGACGGCACCCGCATCCGGGTCGCGGTGCCATTGCCTTCGTGACGCTCCGCGTCACACCGCGGCCAATGGCCGTCCCCGGCTGGCGCTGAGCGCATCCGGTGACGCCGTCGGGAAGCCTCCGGCCCCCGCGCCGGCGCCACCCAGGCAGTCACCCGGCGCCGGACCGAGCATCGAACGCCAGAGGCCCGGAACCTGATCGGTTCCGGGCCTCTGGCGTTCAACGGTCGTGCAGCATCACCGCGCGCGGCGGCGCAGGCGCTCCTCGTCGAGGACGACGACCGACTTGCCCTGGAGCTGGATCCAGCCGCGGTGCACGAAGTCGGCCAGCGCCTTGTTCACCGTCTCGCGGGACGCGCCGACGAGCTGGGCCAGCTCCTCCTGGGTGAGGTCGTGCTTCACCCGCAGTCCGTCGGATTCGCGGCTGCCGAAGCGGTCGGCCATCTGCAGCAGCGCCTTGGCCACGCGGCCGGGAACGTCGGTGAAGATCAGGTCGGCGACGGAGTCGTTGGTACGGCGCAGGCGGCGGGCCAGCACGCGCAGCAGCTGCTCACCGATCTCCGGGTGCGCCTCGATCCACGGCAGCAGCACCGACTGCGGCATGCGGGCCAGCTTCACGTCGGTGACCGCGGTGGCCGTCGCGGTGCGCGGGCCCGGGTCGAAGACCGACAGCTCGCCGAACTGGTCGGACGGGCCCATGACCGCGAGCACGTTCTCCCGGCCGTCGGGTGACCGGCGGGACAGCTTGATCTTGCCCGTCATGACGATGTACAGGCTGTCGCCGGGCTCGCCCTCGTTGAAGATCACCCGGCCCCGCGGCAGGTTGATCGTCTCGAGGCGGCTGAGAACGGGGTCCACCGCATCCTCGGAGAGCCCCTGGAAGAGCCCCGACTGAGCCAGCACCTCGTCCACTGCACGTCCTCTCACACTCTTCGCCGACACAGGGGTGCCCGTGTCGAACGCGAGTCTAGGCGGCTGTGCAGTCGGTCACCCGTTCGGTGGGCGGACGCGTCCCTCCTCCGAGCGAGATGTCGCCTCCCTGCCGGGTCCCGCCGCGAGCGTGCGAGCGGTGGGGGGTAGCGAGGTCCTCCCTCAGACCAGCGGCGGGTTGTCGGAGCGGCGGGCGCTGTGCCGCCGTCGCCGCCAACGGGACAGGGCGCGCCGGATCCCGGACGTCGCCAGGGTGTCGACCTCGCCGGGCGTGGCGGTGTTGAGGAACTCGCTGACCTCGCGGGCGGACGATGCCGGGCGGCGGAGGGGCTCTTCCACCCGTTCCATGACCAGCAGGAAGGCGATGAGCAGCGGTGGGAAGAGGATGACGCTGAGGGCGACCATCCCGACCTCCTCTGCGTCGTCGGCGTGGAACCGGGGGAGCGGCCCGTCCTCGATGATGGCACGGAAGGAGAAGGTCGGCAGGCCCGCCTACCCTCGAGCGCGTGTCCGCACCCGCCTCTTCACCGGCCTATGCGCGCCCGATCCGTGCCCGTCGTCCCACCCGCGCGGCGCTGACCGGGGCATCGCCGTTCGATCCGGACGAGACGCCGCTGGCGCGAACCCGCCGGGCCCGCCGGATGGCCCGTGAGCTCGCCGTCATCCACCCCGATGCGCACTGCGAGCTCGACTTCACCAACGCCTTCGAGCTGCTGGTCGCCACGGTCCTGTCGGCGCAGACCACCGACAAGATGGTCAACAAGGTGACGCCCACGCTCTTCGCCCGGTACCCCGGCGCGGTCGCGCTCGCGGGAGCCGACCGGGAAGAGCTCGAGGCCGTCCTCAAGCCCACCGGCTTCTTCCGGGCGAAGGCGAACTCCGTGCTCGGGCTCAGCCAGGCCCTCGTCGAGCGGTTCGACGGCGAGGTCCCGCGCCGGATGGCCGACCTGGTGGCCCTCCCCGGCGTCGGCCGCAAGACCGCCAACGTGGTGCTCGGCAACGCCTTCGGCGTGCCGGGGCTGACCGTCGACACCCACTTCGGCCGGCTGGTGCGCCGGTTCGGCTGGACCGACGAGGAGGATCCGGTCAAGGTCGAGGCGGAGATCGCGCAACTGGTCCCGAAGAAGGAGTGGACCGACTTCAGCCACCGGGTGATCTTCCACGGGCGCCGGGTGTGCCATGCGAAGAAGGCGGCGTGCGGTGCGTGCGGCCTGGCGCAGTGGTGCCCCTCGTTCGGCATCGGTCCGGTCGATCCCGAGGTGGCCCTGAAGCTCGTGAAGACACCCGTCGCCTCGGACACCGAGTGATGCGCCGACCGATCGCGGCCCTCGCACTCGGCATCCTGCTGACCGGCTGCACCGGCGCGCCGGCCGACGACGGCGCCCCGGCCGCCGCGCCCTCGACGGCGGTGCCGGACCTGGTGGCCTGCCCCGAGCAACCCGAGGCGGCGGCCGCCGGGGCGCAGCGGCTGCCGGCGCTGGCGTTCGAGTGTCCCGGGGGCGGCTCGCTCGACCTCGCCCGCGCCCCGGGAGCGCCGATGGTCGTGAACCTGTGGGGCAGCTGGTGTCCGCCGTGCCGGGAGGAGATGCCGGTGCTGCAGGAGTTCGCCGAGCTGGCCGGGGACGAGGTCCGGATGCTGGGGGTCATCAGCAAGGACGGCCTGCCGCAGGCGGCGTCGTTCGCCGAGGACGCCGGCGTCACCTTCCCCAGCGCGTTCGACGGCGACGGAGAGCTGATGGCCGAGCTCGGCATCAACGTCCTGCCGTTCACCTATTTCGTCGACGCCGGGGGAGCACTGGTGCACACCGAGGCGGGGCCGGTGGGCTCGCTCGACGAACTCCGTGGCCTGGTGGTCCAGCACCTGGGCGTCCAGCTGTGAGCGCGCAGCCGGTGGCCGACGGGGTGCCCGACTACCTGCGCCGGCTGGTCGAGCGCGCCGACGACCTGCCGTTACGGCACCGCATGCCGCAGGCGACGCGCACCGCGCGGCGCTCCGCCGTCCTCATCCTGTTCGGTGAGGGCCCGCGCGGCCCCGACGTGCTGATCATCGAGAAATCGCTGCACCTGCGCAGCCATGCCGGCCAGCCGGCGTTCCCGGGGGGAGGGGCGGACCCCGGCGAGGACTACCCGGTCGAGACGGCGCTGCGCGAAGCAGAGGAGGAGGCGGGCATCGACCCAGGGGGTGTGCGGGTGCTGGCCACGCTGCCGGAGCTCTTCCTCGGCCCGTCGGACAACCTCGTGGTGCCCGTCGTCGCCTGGTGGGACGACCCGCGGGACGTCACCGTCGGCGATCCCCGGGAGGTGGCCCGGGTCGCCCGCGTCCCGCTCGCCGACCTCGCCGACCCGGCGAACCGCTTCCGCGTCCGGCACCCGGCCGGCTTCATCGGCCCGGCCTTCGGCGTTGCCGACATGGTGGTGTGGGGGTTCACCGCAGCCCTGCTCGACGCGATCCTCGAGGCGGCCGGCCTCGCGCGCCCGTGGGACGCCTCCGACGTCCGACCGCTGCGCGAGACCGGGGTGCGCCCGCCGCACCTCCCCGGCTCGCTGGGCGCCGGAGGAGCCGAGGACGCCGCCGCGCCGACCGTGGCCGATCCCGCGCCCGACGGCGCTCCGACGCGTACGGTTCGGCCCCGATGAGCGGCGAAAGGACCACCTCCTCCCCACCCCTCGCAGGCTCGGGGCGGGACCCGGGAGGTGGCCGGGGCCACCGGGGAACGGCCGTCGCGGTCGCCGCTGCGCTGGTCCTGCTGGCCGGCTGCGGCAGCGAGGTGCCGGCCCCGGCGCCGGTTCCCGAGGGCCTGGGTGAGGTCACGGTGGCCGCCGACGGGGTCCAGGAGATCACCGTCCAGACCAGGGACGACTACGAGTTCTACCCGGACCACTTCACCGTCGCCCCCGGGCGGGTGCGGCTGACCGTGGAGAACGTCGCCGACCAGATGACCCACAACCTCGAGTACACCGACGAGGAGCTGCCCGCCCCGATCGACGCGGGCGTCCCCTTCCTCGCCCCCGGGCAGCAGGAGACGATCGAGTTCGACGTCACGACGCCGGGCGACTACCCGTTCGCCTGCACCTTCCACCTCCAGCTGGGCCAGGTGGGCACGATGACGGTCAGCGGGTGACCGGGTGTCCCTGGTCGACGTCCTGCTGATCGTCCTCGCGCTGCTGTTCGCCCTGTCCGGGTTCCGGCAGGGCCTGCTCGTCTCGGCCACCTCGATCCTCGGGTTCCTGGGCGGCGCCGTCCTCGGCGCCCAGCTGTCGGGCCCGGTGGCCGACCGGATCGACGGATCGAGCGTGACCCGGGTGTTCGCCGCACTCGTGGTGGTGCTCGCGGGGGCACTGCTCGGCCAGATCCTGGCCGGTGCGGCCGGACGGGCGCTGCGGTCCCGGGTCACGTGGGAGCCGGCCAAGATGGTCGACTCCGCAGCCGGGGCGGTCGCCTCCGCGGCGTCGGTCCTGCTGGTCGCGTGGATGGTCGCCTCACCGCTGGCCAGCTCCCCGTTCCCGCAGGTGGCCAGCCAGATCCGTCAGTCGGCACTGGTGCAGGCCGTCGACGGGACGGTCCCGGACGGCGTCCGCACCGTCTACCAGGACCTCCGGGACGCGATCGACCGGCGTGGGCTGCCCGACGTGCTCGACCCGCTCACGCCGACCGATGCCCGGGAGGTGCCGGCGCCGGACCCGGCGCTGGTGGACAGCACCGTCGTGAATTCCGTCGAGGGGTCGGTGGTGAAGATCCGCGGCATCGCTCCGTCGTGCTCGCGGCAGGTCGACGGCTCCGGCTTCGTGTACGCCCCCGAACGGGTGATGACCAACGCGCACGTGCTGGCCGGCGTCACCGAGCCGGTGGTGGTCGCCGAGGGAGAGGAGTACGACGCGGTGCCGGTGTTCGTCGACGAGGCCGTCGACGTCGCGGTCCTGGCGGTCCCGGGCCTGCCGCAGGTGCCGCTGACATTCACCGCGGCGGCCGCCGAGACGGGGGACGACGCGTTCATCATGGGCTACCCGGGTGGCGGAGCGCGGTACGTCGGACCGGCCCGCGTCCGCGACCGCGGGGAGATCAGCGGGCCGGACTTCCGGAACACCGCGACCGTGGTCCGGGACGTCTACGCGCTGTTCGGGCAGGTCCGCGCCGGTAACTCCGGAGGCCCGCTGTTCGCTCCCGACGGGAGCGTTCTCGGGGTGGTGTTCGCCTCGGCGATCGACGACCCGGAGACCGGGTACGCCCTCACCGGTCCGCAGGTGGCCGAGGCGGCCACGGCGGGCAGCAGGGCGCGCGCCGAGGTCAGCACCGGTTCCTGCGAGTGACACGCACCTCCGGTGAGGAGCCGGAACGGCTGCGCCGTGCTGTCGAGCACATCGGAGCCGGCCTACGGCCCCTCCGGTGAATGGCTTCGCGATTCACCGGCGGTCACCCCACCGGAGGTGTGTTCGCGAATCCACCGGAGGGCGCCGGGAGCGGTGCCTCAGACGGTCGCCCAGTTCGCGATGGCGGCGGTGACCTGCTCGGCGGCCTCTTCCTGCGGGAAGTGGCCGACGCCGGGGAGCTCCCGCCACTCGTAGGCTCCCGCGACGTACCTGCCCGACCCGCGGGCGGTATCCGGCAGCACGTAGGGGTCCAGCGCGCCGTGCAGCTGCAGCGTCGGAGCGGTGACCGGTGCGGCCATCCGGCGGGCGTAGCGCAGGCCGTCGGGCCGCAGCTGTGACCGGCCGGCCCACCGGTAGTACTCCATCGCGCCGTACGCAGCCTGCGGGATGCGGGCGGCGGCGCGGTACCGGTCCACGGCCGCGGCGAAGTCGGCCGTACGGGACCAGTCCGGCCCCGCCCAGCGCTGCATCAGGTCGGCCACCGGGTCGTCGTCCAGGCGGGTGAGCCGGCGCTCGGGGAGCCGCGGTACCTGGAAGCCGAGCGCGTACCGCAGGGCGCGGCGCTGGCGGCGCTCGACGATCCCGGCGCGCAGCAGCCGTGGATGAGCCATCGAGACGACGACCAGCCGGCGCACCACCCGGGGTTGCAGCGCCGCCACCGTCCAGCCCAGCAGACCGCCCCAGTCGTGGCCGACCAGCACGGCCTCCCGCTCACCCAGCGCCCGTACCAGTGCGGCGACGTCGGCGGAGAGGGTCGGGAGGTCGTAGCCGCGGGGCGGCTTGTCGCTGGCCCCGTAGCCGCGCAGGTCGGGGGCGACGGCGCGGAACCCGGCGTCGGCGAGGGCGGTCAGCTGCGACCGCCAGGTCCACCAGAACTGGGGGAAGCCGTGCAGCAGCAGGACCAGTGGTCCCTCCCCGGCCTCGGCGGCGTGCAGCCGCACCCCGTTGGCCGAGATGTCGCGGTGGGTCCACGGTCCGGGGAGCAGCACGCTCGTGGCATCGGGGCGGCCGTCCGGAGGGACGGTCATCGGCCTCAGACCCGGTACGACTCGTTGCCGTGCAGCTCCACCCTGCCCTCGTTCACGGTGGGCACGTCGCGGTGCCGCGCCCCCGGCGCCTCACGGTGCATCACCTCGGGCAGTTCCTTGAGCGACTCGATCGTCCGCTCCGGCTTCTCGATCTTCTTGATCATCTTCATGCCGACGAGCGCGGCGACGCCGGCCAGCGCGATGAGCAGGAGGAAGACGACGGCGTAGGAGATCCACCGGGCCAACCCCACCCAGGTGAGCAACTCGGCCAGGGCGATGAAGAAGAAGATGCCGGCGAAGGCGGCGAACACGCCGGCCGCGGCGAACGAGGCGGCGCCGATGCCGCCCTTCTTCGCCGAGGCGCCGATCTCGGCCTTCGCCAGCTCGATCTCGTTGCGGACCAACGTGGAGACGTCGGCCATCGCGCTCTGCACGAGCGTGCCGATCGAGGGCTCGACGGCCGGGCTGGCTCCGTCGGTGCGGATCTGCGACACACTGTGGGCCACGGGTGGCTCCTCCTTCGGTCCTGCGTGCGGGACGCGGTCGACGCGGTGCGACGCCCGTACCCCTGGTCATCGAAGATCGTGCCCCACGATGGCCCGGCGCGCGCTCGGAGTCCCCCCGGACGGAGCGCGGGGACGCATAGGAGGCGGGAGGCATAGGAGGCTTTACCTACGGTTCGGAGGTCCAGGACGTAGGTAAAGCCTCCTATGCCTTGGGTGGCTCAGTCCTCCGCGGGCGCGGCGGGGAGCTTGTCCTTGATCATGTTCATGACGGAGGAGTCGGTGAGCGTGGTGACGTCGCCCAGTTCCCGGTTCTCGGCGATGTCCCGCAGCAGTCGGCGCATGATCTTTCCCGACCGGGTCTTGGGGAGCTCCTGCACGACCATGATCTGGCGGGGTTTGGCGATGGGGCCGATGTCGCGGGCGACGTGGGTGCGCAGGGTCTGCACGATCTCCTCGCCGGAGGCCTCCTCCTCGGTGACGTTGCCGCGGAGGATCACGAAGGCCACGATGCCCTGGCCGGTGGTGGGGTCGGTGGCGCCCACGACGGCCGCCTCGGCCACCGTCGGGTGGCTGACCAGGGAGGACTCCACCTCGGTGGTGGAGATGCGGTGGCCCGAGACGTTCATGACGTCGTCGACCCGCCCGAGCAGCCAGATGTTGCCGTCGGCGTCCTTCTTGGCGCCGTCGCCGGCGAAGTAGGCGTCGGTGCCGAAGCGCGACCAGTAGGTGTCGACGTAGCGGTCGTCGTCGCCCCAGATGGTGCGCAGCATGGCCGGCCACGGCTCGGTGATCACCAGCAGGCCGGTGGAGTCGTTGTCCAGCTCGTTGCCCTCGTCGTCGACCACCTTGGCCGAGATGCCGGGGAAGGGGCGCTGGGCGGAGCCGGGGACCAGGGTGGTGACGCCGGGCAGGGGGTTGATCATGTGCCCGCCGGTCTCGGTCTGCCACCAGGTGTCCACGATCGGGCAGCGGCCGCCGCCGATGTTCCGGTGGTACCAGAGCCAGGCCTCGGGGTTGATCGGCTCACCGACCGAGCCGAGCAGCCGCAGCGTCGACAGGTCGAAGCCGGCCGGGATGTCCTCGCCCCACTTCATGAAGGTGCGGATGACCGTGGGCGCGGTGTAGAGGATCGTGACGCCGTACTTCTGGATCAGCTCGAACCAGCGGCCGCGGTGCGGGGTCTCCGGCGTCCCCTCGTACATGACCGACGTGGCCCGGTTGGACAGCGGCCCGTAGACGATGTAGCTGTGGCCGGTCACCCAGCCCACGTCGGCGGCGGTCCAGAAGACGTCGGTGTCGGCCTTGAGGTCGAAGCTCGCCCAGTGGGTGAAGCTGACCTGGGTCAGGTAGCCGCCGCTGGTGTGCAGGATGCCCTTGGGCTTCGCCGTCGTCCCGGAGGTGTACATGATGTACAGCGGGTGCTCGGCGTCGAAGGACTGCGCCTGGTGCTCGGTGGACTGGCGGTCGACGACGTCGTGCCACCACAGGTCGCGGCGGTCGTCCCAGTCGACGTCCTGCTCGGTGCGCTTGACGACCAGCACGTGCCGCACGCCTTCGGTGCGGGACACCGCCTCGTCGACGGCGGGCTTGAGCGCGCTGGGTGCCCCGCGCCGGTAACCGCCGTCGGAGGTGATGACGACCTGCGCGCCGGCGTCGGTGATCCGGCTGGCCAGCGCGTCGGCGGAGAAGCCGCCGAAGACCACCATGTGGACGGCGCCGATGCGGGCGCAGGCCAGCATCGAGATGACGGCCTCGGGGATCATCGGCAGGTAGATCGCCACCCGGTCACCGGCGGTGACGCCGAGCTCGGTCAGGGCGTTGGCGGCCTTGCAGACCTCGTCCTGGAGCTCTTTGTAGGTGATCGTGCGGGTGTCGCCGGGCTCGCCTTCCCAGTGGTAGGCGACCTGGTCGCCGTGGCCGGCCTCGACGTGCCGGTCGACGCAGTTGTAGGCCACGTTGAGCTTGCCGCCGACGAACCACTTGGCGAACGGCGGGTCGGTCCAGTCCAGGACCGTGTCCCACTTCTGCGTCCAGCTCAGCCGCTCCGCCGCCGACGCCCAGAATCCCAGCCGGTCACGGGCCGCCTCCCCGTAGGCCTCCGGCCCGAGGTTGGCCTGCGCCGCCAGGTCCTCCGGCGGGGCGAACGTGGGGCCGTCGACCTGGGTCATCTCGCTCATGGGGTCCTCCCGAGTCCTGCGGCGCGTGGGTCCGCGACGGTGCAGCGTGGTCCAGGACACACCGTATGGCCCCGGGCCCTCGGCGTCTTCCCCGCGCGACGTCGGCCGGGGCCGCTGCAGGAGACTGGACCCGTGACGGGCCCGCAGGCGGAGGTGGTGGCGCGCATCCCCGGTGCCACCACCCTCGGGCTGGTGCCGCCGCCGGGTGCGCTCCCGGTCCCGGCCGAGCGGCTGGCCGATGCGCGATGGCTGGGGGATCTCCTGGCCGCGCGCGCTCCCCGGGCGGGCGCCGCCCGGGTGCACGCCACGGTGTGGTGGTACTCGGCGTCCGCCGTGCTCCTGGCGCCGGTGCTGGCCGGGCTGGCCACGGGTAGTCCGCTGTCGGCGCGGCCGGCCGACACCACGGTGTTCCTCGGCCACGGCGGGCTGCCGGTCGCAGCGGTGTCCGCGGTCGCCGGTGGCGATCCGGCCGACGGTCTGCGGGAGTGCCTGTCGGCCGTGGTCCCGGCGCTGGCCGCGGCTGCCCGCATGCGGCCGCGGCCGCTGTGGGCGATCGCCGCCGACTCACTGGCGGGCGGGCTGCTGACCCTCGGGCGGGCGCTCGGCGACATCGGGGCGGTCACCGCCCTGGCCGGACCGCTGGCCGCGGCGGTGGGCGCACCGCTGCCGGCTCCCCGCTACGTCGACGTCGCCGGCGCGCGGTTCACCTCCCGGGTGTCCTGCTGCCTGGTCGACCGGCTGCCGCACGGGGCGGCCTGCCTGTCCTGCCCGCGCCGGCCACCGGCCGAGCGGCGCGCGCTGCTGGAGGGCGCGGCCGCCCGGTTCCGGGGATCGGGCCCGGCCCCTCGCCCTCCCGGAGCCGCCGGGAGATGATCGGCGCAGCCCGGTGACGACAGGGAGGTCGGTCATGCCCGTGATGCCTGCCGCGTTCTTCGGCCACGGCAACCCGATGAACGCGCTGGAGAGGAACCGGTACACGGAGGCCTGGCGGGCCTTCGGGCGGTCGGTGCCGCGCCCGCGGGCGATCCTCGTCGTCTCGGCGCACTGGTACGTGCAGGCCACCGCGGTGACCGCCATGCCGCGACCGCGCACGATCCACGACTTCTTCGGGTTCCCGCGCGAACTGTTCGACGTCCGGTACGAGCCGCCGGGGCTGCCGGAGCTGTACGAGGAGATCGCCGACATCGCGCATCCGACGTGGGTCGGTGCCGACCTGGACAGCTGGGGCATCGACCACGGCACCTGGTCGGTGCTGATGCACGCCTTCCCCGATGCGGACATCCCGGTGGTGCAGCTGTCGATCAACGCGCTCAAGCCGTTCGACTACCACCTGCAGCTGGGCGCCGCCCTCGCGCCGCTGCGGGAGGACGGCGTGCTGGTGATCGGCAGCGGGAACGTCGTCCACAACCTCGGCGGGGTCAGCCGTGCCCTCCCTGATGCCGGGTTCGACTGGGCGCAGCGGTTCGACGAGGACGCCAAGGAGCGGATGCTCACCGACCCCACGGACATCGGCCGGCTCGACGGGCACCGCGACTTCGACCTCGCCGTCCCCACCCCCGACCACTTCCTGCCGCTGCTCTACGTGGCCGGGGTCGCCGGTGCCACCGACGCCCCCGTCGACGTGCTCGTCGACGGCTACGCGTACGGCTCGCTGTCGATGACCGCCTACACCGTGGGCATGGACGCTCCCGAGCTCTCGGGCTCGGGAATCGCGGCGGCACTGCCGGACGGGCCCCCGCCGGACGGCGCCAACATCTGACTGGGCCACCTGTTCCTCCGCCCCGCAGGCGGGGACGGCGATGCCTGTTCGGGCTCGATGGTATGCGCCGGCGCCCGGTCCTCGAGTCGCGCACTCCGCCCCAGCGCACACGCCGGCGGTGTCGAGAACTCGGGCGCCGGCAGAGAACCCAGAGCGCTTTTCCGTGAACGACCGCTGACAGCAAGTCATGACACTCGGACGACCGGGTCGGGCGCGTCACCGGTCCGTCGGCTCGTCGTTGCGCCGGTCAGCGCTGCCGCGCACGTCCTGATGCCGGGAGGTCCCCCTTGTCGACGCACGCCCCGCTCCGTACCCGCAGCTCCCGTGGCCGACAGGCTCTGGCGGCCTCCGGCCTGACCGCCGCTCTCGTGGTCGTCCCCGGGCTGGCGAGGGCCGAGGACCCGCCAGCGCTCCCGGGCGAGGCCGGGGCGCCGCTGGGCGAGGTGATCGAGGGGGACACGGACGCCGTCGGTGGCGGAGCGCTGCCCGGCACGGAGCCGGCGGCAACGGGCGGGACGGAGGACCCGGCGCCCGCCCGGTCTCCGGAGGTCCCCCCGGAGCTCGACGCGGCGCTGGGGCAGCTGGCCGCGGCCCTCCAGCTGCCCGACGAGTGCGTGGACGGGATCTCGCAGAGCCTCGACCTCGTCGTCGGTGGCCTGCTCGCGATTCCCGCCGAGTTCGAGGCACTGGTGGCCGATCTGCGCGCAGCGCTGGAGAGGGCGGCCGCCGGCGGGGGCCCGGACGGGCTCCCCGACCTCGCGGAGGAGCTGCAGCTGATCCTCGCGGGCTCGGCGGACCCGGCCCTCGTGGCCGACTCGTCGATCGTCGAGGGGCTGGAGCTGCTGGCCGAGACCCTGCCGACCTGCATGCCCACGCTGCCGGCCGCGCCTCCGGAGTTCCCGCAGCCGCCCGCGCCCCCGGCGCCGGCTCCCGCCCCGCCGGTCGCGCCCGCGCCGCAGCCGGTGGCGCAGCCCGTCGTCTACCCGGGGTACGCGCCGACCGGTGCCGACGAGGATCGGGACGACGTCCCGCCCGCTGCCCTGGTGGGTGCGCTGGCGCTCCTGGTCGGCACCGGGGCGGGTGCGACCGCGTACCGGAGGCAGTGGCGTGCGGCTCCGACGGATTGATCCCGGCGTCGTCGCCGGCGTCCTCGTCTTCCTGGCCGCGGCCGTGGCGGTGGTCCTCGTCGTCGGGGCCCGCCCGGGTGCGGGCCCGGCACCGCAGCCGGGTGCCGCGGGGGCGGTCGTCCCGACCCGCCTGGCGATCCCGGCCATCGGCGTGGACGCCGCCGTCGAGTCGCGGGGCACCGTCCGGTACGAGAACCCCTTCACCGGGCAGGCCGTCGACGGCTACGGCGTCCCCGAGTCGATGGCCACCACGTCGTGGTGGTCCGACGGGCCGGCGCCGGGCTCCGGGCAGATGGCCGTGATACTGGGGCACGAGCAGTCCGGGGGCTCCGCCGTGTTCGACCGGCTGCACGAGCTGCGCGACGGCGACGAGGTCGTCCTGCGCAGCGCCGCCGGCGCGGTGCTGCACCTGACCGTGCTGGGCGCGCCCCGCACCGGGCTGAGCAAGGCGACCTCCGCGCTCGCGGACACGCTCAACGGGCACCCGGTGGGCGTCGGCGTCGCGCTGGTGACCTGCGGCGGGGAGTTCGACGACCGCGCGGGCACGAGCACCGACAACACCGTGGTGTTCGCGACGGTCTCCACCGCCCGCTAGTTCCGCAGGCCCGTTCAGGGCTGGTGGACGAGCCCCGCGACCTCGCCGACGACCCAGACGGCGGGGGGGCGGATGCCGCTCTCGGCGAGGGTCTCCGGCAACTCCGCCAGAGTGGTGCGGGCGGTCCGCTGGGTCGGGGTGGAGCCGTCGCTGATGACGGCCACCGGGGTGCCCGGTGCGCGGCCGTGCGCGATGAGGGCGGCGGCGATGGCGGGTGCGGTGTCCACGCCCATGAGGACGACGACGGTGCCGCGCAGCCGGCCGAGGGCCGGCCAGTCGACGAGCGAGTCGGGGTGGCCGGGCGCGAGGTGGCCGGAGACGACGACGAACTCGTGGGTGAGCCCGCGGTGGGTGACGGGGATGCCGGCCAGGGCCGGGACGGCGATCGCGCTGGTGATGCCGGGGACGACCTCGACCGGGATGCCGGCGGCGGCGCAGGCCTGGAGCTCCTCCATGCCGCGGCCGAACACGAACGGGTCGCCGCCCTTGAGGCGGACGACGCGGCGGCCGGCGCGGGCATGGGTGACCAGCAGTTCGTTGATCCGTTCCTGGGCCATCGACCGGCCGCGGGGGAGCTTGGACGCGTCGATGACCTCGACCTCGGGGGGCAGCGAGGCCAGCAGGGCCTGGGGGCCGAGGTGGTCGGCGACGACGACGTCGGCGTGCGCGAGGGCCTGCCGGCCCCGCACGGTGATCAGGCCAGGGTCGCCGGGGCCACCGCCCACGAGCACCACGCTGCCGCCCGGGACCGGCCGGGCGGCGCGGTCACCGACGGTGCCGTCGGTCAGCCCGGCGACGATCGCATCGCGGACGCCGACGGCCCGCTGCGGGTCGCCGCCGCCGTGCACGCCGATGACCAGATCGCCCTGGCGGCCGATGGCCGGGGTCCAGACGCTGGAGGCGGCCCGGTCGTCGGCCCGGGCGCAGAAGATGCGCGCCCGCTCGGCCTCCTCCGACACGGCCGTGTTCACCGCGGGATCGTCGGTCGCGGCGACGGCGTACCAGGCGCCGTCGAGGTCGCCGGACCGGTAGGGCCGCCGCAGCCAGGTGATCCGCCCGGCCGCCGCGAGCGACTCCACCGCCGGGGTGACCGCCGGGCTCACCACGGTGATGCGGGCACGGGCCTCCAGCAGGCCGGCCACCCGCCGGTGGGCGACGCGGCCGCCGCCGACGACCACCACCAGGCGGTCGCGCAGCCGCAGGCCCACGGGGTAGACCGAGCCCGACTCCGGGGGGACCGGGGTGGCGTTCAGCGGATCTCCTCGAGGCCGGCGGTCGCGGCGCCCGCTGCGGAGCGGGGCCGAGCTGTCCCGCCCAGGATCGCAGCGAGGTCTGCGGCGAAGGCGCGGGAGGTGTCCGGATCGCGGACGGTGACCCTCAGGTGGTCGGCGGTCAGCCCCGGGAAGGTCTCCCCGCGCCGCACCGCCCAGTCGGTGAGCTGCAGGCCCCCAGCGCCGCCAGCGCCGGCGTGCCGGCCGGCCACGGCGGCTGCTGGCCGGCCGTCGCGGCGACCAGCTCCGGCGGGCCCAGCGCGTACCCGACCCGGAGCCCCGCCAGCCCCCAGGTCCTGGTCAGGCTGCGGACGACGACCACCCCCGGCAGATCGGCGCACCCGGCCAGCGACTCCGGCTCGCCGGGGACCGTGTCGGCGAACGCCTCGTCGACCACGAGCACTCGCCCCTGCCGGGCCGGTCCCGCCGGCGAACGGGCCGGGTGCAGGACCGACGTGGGATTGGTCGGGTTGCCCGCGCGAGACCGCGAGGGCGATCAGGCCGGGGGCCAGTTCGGCGCCGTGGTGCCGCAGGTCGGTCACGGCACCACTCTCGCAGGCCTGTGTGACGCGCCGGTCTCGAGCAGGTCGGCGTCAGCGACTCGGTGCTGTCCGAGCACGTCCGGCAGCTGGAGGAGGCCGGGTGCGTGCGGGTGCGCAAGGCCACCCGCGCCTCGCGGGTGCGCACCAGCCTCGCGCTGCCCCCGCCGGCCGGGCGGCGTTCGACGCGCACGCCGCCGAGCTGCGGCGGATCCCGGCGGCTGACCCCTCGTGCGCCCGCTCCCGGGGCACCGGCAGAGTGACCGCCGTGCGGGGACGGCGGGGTGCGAAGCTGCTCGACGCCGCCGTCGTCGTGGCCGGCGCGGTCGTGGTCGGCCTGCTGCTCGACCTGGCGGGGATGCCCACCCCGGCGCTGTTCGGCGGTCTCGTCGCCGGCCTGGTCCGGGCGCTGGCCGTCCGGAGGCCGGCGCGCGTGCCGGAGCCCGCCGGGATCGCCGCGCAGGCCGTGATCGGCGTGGCCGTGGGTGCCCTGGTCGACCTCGGCGCGCTGCGCGCGGTGGCGGTCAACTGGCTGCCGGTCCTGCTGGTCACCTTCGCCACGCTCGCGCTCAGCCTGGGAGCGGGGTCGGCGCTGCGGCTGCACCGGGGCATCAGCCCGGTCACCGGCGCCTTCGCCATGATCGCCGGTGGGGCGGCGGGGATCACGGTGATGGCGCGTGAGCTCGGTGCCGACGAGCGGACGGTCGCCGTTCTGCAGTACCTGCGGGTGCTGCTCATCGTGCTGCTGATGCCGGTGGTCGCCACCACCGCCTACGGTGCCACCGCCGGTGCGGGCATCATTCCGGACGGCGCGAGCGGGCCCGGCTGGGGTGCCGGTCTGGCGTTCACCGCGGCCTGCTCGGTCGCCGGGGTGGCCGGAGGGCGGCTGCTGCGGCTGCCGGTCGCCGCGCTGCTCGGCCCGCTCACCGTCGCCGCGATCGTCGATCTCACCGGCCTCTCCGGGGGTGCGGAGGTGCCCGGCCTGCTCGAGGACGCCGCCTTCCTGGGGATCGGCCTGCAGGTGGGCGTCAGCTTCACCTGGGGCAGCCTGCGCGCCATCGGCGGGGCGCTCCCCGTCGCCCTGGGGATCACCGCCGCGCTGATCGTGGCGTGCGCCGGGCTCGGCGTCCTGCTGGCCGGGGTCACCGGCGTCAGTGCGCTCGACGGCTACCTGGCGACGACTCCCGGTGGCCTCAACGCCGTCCTCGCCACGGCGCGCGACTCCGGTGCCGACACGACCTTCGTGCTGTCGGTGCAGGTGCTCCGGCTGCTCGTGATGCTGGGCAGCGCGCCGCTCATCGCCCGCTGGCTGCGGCGGTCACGGCCCGGCTGAGCGGCCGGCGCTGCCCGAACCGCCGCGGCGGGCCTACTCTCGTGGACCGGCGCGCGAGCGGGAGGAGAGCGAACTGTCCGAGGAGACCGGGCCCGGGACCGATCCCGCCGACCAGGATGCGGTGCTGCTGTTCGTCGGCGGGCCCCTCGACGGCAGGGTCCAGATCCGGGCGGCGCGGCACGGCGATCCGCTGCCCACGGTCACCCACGTGCACCTGCACGGCGGGCCCAAGGTGGTGCACCGGTACGACCTGCAGGTGGTCGGCGAGCAGGCCGGGATCTACCACTTACGCCCGCCCGCCCAGAGGCTCACCCGCGAGGACCGGCTCGCCGACTGAGGAACGTCACCAGCCCTGCACACGCCGCGCCTCGGCGACGACCCGCTCGAACCTCGCACGGTCCAGCGCGGCGCCCTCCCGGCGGACGGTGGCGGGGTCGAGGACCAGCAGCCGGTCCAGCCGGACCTCGCTCGGCCGCCCCCGGGGATCCCAGGCGCCGCTGCCGATGTCGGTCCAGCGCCGCCCGTGCCGGGCCTCGTCGGCGGCGTCCCGGTCGTGGTCCTGGCTGCTGAGCATCAGCCCGGCCAGCTCCTCCCCGCGGCGGCCGACGACGAGCACGGGACGGTCCTTGCCCCGCCCGTCGTCCTCCTCGAACGGTACCCACGCCCACACGATCTCGCCCGGGTCCGGCCGGTCGTCGGCGTGCGGACGGTAGGAGACGTCGACGGTGTCGGGTCGCGGTGCGGGGCGGGACGCGGCAAGGGCCGCGCGGCCGCGTGACAGGGCACCGCGCAGGCGCCCCGCCAGCCGTGCCGCCGTCCGCCCGAGCCGTCGAGGAGCCGCCATGGGCAGCACCGTACGGACCCCTGTGGCCGGTGCCCGGACACGAAATGGTCACCGCACGTCACAGGTGACCCATCGACACCAATTGGTCACCGTGGGGGTTGGCTGCGCCGAAAGGGGGGCAACCATGGAGCTGCGGGGTGCGTCGCGGCTCCCCGGGAGAAGGGGGTCTCCATGACATCGGCAGAGCCGGCGCGGCCCGCCGTCCCGCGCACACGTGAGGTGAAGGCGAGCGTGCTCGCCGCCTTCCAGCTGGTGGAGGACGCCCGGTACTTCGGCTCCGACCGCAGGCCCCGCCGGGTGCGCGTGCGTGCGCTCGCCGAACGGGCGGTGGCCGACCGCAGGCTCGCCCGCGATCTGCGCGCCAGTTAGCACCCCGAGAGGATGGCGCCGTCCAGGGCCCCGCCCTGAGCGTGCGAAGGGCAGGGCCGGAAGCTGCTGGAGCGGCCCCCGTGCAGGGTCCCGCCGCGAGCTTGCGAGCGGTGGGGGGGCCGGAAGCTGCTGGAACGGCCCCCGTGCAGGGTCCCGCCCTGAGCGTGCGAAGGGCAGGGCCGGAAGCTGCTGGAGCGGTCCCCGTGCAGGGTCCCGCCGCGAGCTTGCGAGCGGTGGGGGGCAGGGGGGTCCTTTCAGAGCTCCTCGGTCAGCGCGGCTCGCATCACGGCATCGTCGGTCGGGATCGCGGTGTCCCGGCAGTGCTCCCGCAGCACCGTGCCGAACGAGGGGTAGGACGACCGGTCCACCCGGCGCCCGGGATCCCACAGCCCCGACCGCATCACCGACTTCGGGCACTGGAAGTACGCCCGCACCACCGACAGCACGAGCACCGACAGCGGCGGCTTGCCGAACTCGGTGAGGTCGACGTCGAGGTCGCTCGGGTCGACGACGGACGTCGTCCCGTAGACCCGCAGTGTCTCGTCGAAGCCCGGCACGAAGAACATCAGCGCCGCCCGGGGGTTGGCTTCCAGGTTGTGCAGGCTGTCGATCCGGTTGTTGCCCAGCCGGTCGGGCAGTGCCAGCCGCCGCTCGTCCAGCACGTGCACGAAGCCGGGGGCCCCGCCGCGCGGTGACACGTCCGGCCAGCCGTCGGCGGTCGCGGTGGCGAGGGTGGCGAAGGGCGAGAGCCCGATGAAATCGCGGCAGTACGCGTCCAGGGCGTGGATCTCCTTGTCGAGCACCCGCTGCGAGGGCGCGCGGTAGGCGTGCAGGGCGTCGGCGGCGGGATCCACGCCGGAACCGTAGTCGGCCACCACTAGCGTGGGCGGCGTGCCCGAGGTCTGGAGTTCCCCCGTCCGCTACGCCGAGTGCGACCAGCAGGGTGTCGTCTTCAACGGCCATTACCTGACCTGGGCCGACGAGGCGTCCAACGGCTGGTGGGCCGCTCACGGGCTCACGTGGGACGAGCTGGTCGCCCGCCGCATCGACCCGGTGGTCAGGGCCAGCTCGCTGGAGTGGACGTCGTCGGCACGCTGGGGCGACACCGTCACCGTGGACGCCGACACGGAGAAGGTGGGCCGCACGAGCGTGACCGTGCGGTTCACCGTGCGGGTGGGCGAGCGGGTGTGCTGCGTCGTCCGCAACACCTACGTCGCCGTCGCGGACGGCCGCGCCACCCCCTGGCCGGACGACGTGCGAGCGCGCCTCACCGACAGCTGAAGCCGGCGCCGGGCGGCAGCAGCGGCAGCCCGGCCGGGGGCCCGGTCTCGATCAGCCGCCAGAGCGCGTCCGTGTCGGCGTGCTCGGCGATCAGGTCACCGAGCCGGTCCAGTCGGTCCTCTCGCACGGCGGCGAAGTCGGTGTCCGGCGCGGGCACGAACCGGCGGCCGGTGATCCCGGCGACCTCGGCGAGGAAGGCCCGGCGGAAGCCGTCGTTCTCCAGCGCGCCGTGCCACGTCGTCCCGAACACCGCTCCGGCGCGGGCGCCGTCCAGGAACGGCTCGGCGTCGCCGTCCACCGTCACCACGCCGTGGTGGATCTCGTAGCCGTGCACCGTCTCGCCCAGCGCCCTGCCCATCGGGCGGGCGAGCGTCTTCTCCCGGGCGAAGCGGACGTCGGCGGGCAGCAGCCCCAGCCCCGCCACCGTGCCCACCCGAGACTCGACCTCGTCGGTGATCGTGCGGGCCAGCATCTGGTGGCCCCCGCAGATGCCGAGCACCGGCGCGCCCTCCGCTACCCGGCGCAGCACCGCATCGGCCAGGCCGGTGGCGCGCAGCCACGACAGGTCGGCCACGGTCGCGCGGCTGCCAGGCAGGACGACCAGGTCGGCGTCGGCGAGCTCCTCGGGGCGGGTGGCGTAGCGCACGAGCACGCCCGGCTCGGCAGCCAGCGCGTCCAGGTCCGTGAAGTTCGACAGCCGGGGCAGCCGGGCCACCGAGACACGGAGGACGTCGTCCCCGACCGGCGGGGCCCCCGACGAGGCCACGGGCACGTTCAGCGAGTCCTCGACGTCCAGTTCGAGGCCACCGAGCCAGGGCAGCACGCCGAGGGTCGGCCGCCCGGTCAGCGCGGTCAGCTGGTCCAGGCCGGGGCGGAGCAGCCGGACGTCGCCGCGGAACTTGTTCACCAGGAAGCCGGCGACCAGCCGCTGGTCGGCCGGCGGCATCAGGGCGACGGTGCCGTGCAGCGCGGCGAACACGCCGCCGCGGTCGATGTCGCCGACGACGAGCACCGGCAGGCCCGCCGCGGTGGCCAGTCCCATGTTGGCGATGTCGTCGGCCCGCAGGTTGATCTCGGTGGGGGAACCGGCGCCCTCGCAGACGACGACGTCGAACCGGGCGCGCAGGTCGGTCAGCGACTCGAGGACCTGCTCGAGCAGCATCGCCTTCATCGGCCGGTAGGACAGCGCCGTGACCTCGGCGACCGGCCGGCCCAGCACCACCACCTGACTGGAGTTCTCGCCGCCCGGCTTCAGCAGCACCGGGTTCATGGCCGCCTCCGGCTGCACCCGGGCCGCGGCCGCCTGCATCACCTGCGCCCGGCCGATCTCCGCACCGTCGGGGGTCACCATGGAGTTGTTGCTCATGTTCTGCGCTTTGAACGGCGCCACCGAGACGCCCTGGCGCGCCAGCCATCGGCAGATGCCGGCGGTGACCACGGACTTCCCGGCGTCGGAGGTGGTCCCGGCGACGAGCAGCGCGCCGCTCACACCGCCTCTCGGGGCAGTTCCCAGCCGGCCGTCTCCTGACCGGACAGCTCGGCGATCGCCACCATGATGCGGTCGGTGACCTCGCGGCGGGCCCGGTTGCGGTTGGCCTGACCGCGTTGCTCGGGGAAGGTCAGCGGCTCGCCGAAGGTGACCGTGACGCGGTGGGGGCGCGGCCAGCGGGCGCCCACCGGCTGCACCCGGTCGGTGCCGTGCACCGCGACCGGGACGACGGGGCAGTCGGCGGTCAGGGCCAGCCAGGCGACGCCGGTCTTGCCGCGCGCCAGCCGGCCGTCCTTGGACCTGGTGCCCTCCGGGTAGAGGCCGAAGGCGGTGCCGCCCCGCAGGATGCCCAGGGCGGTGTCGAGGGCGGACTGCGCGGCCCGGTGGGTCTCCCGCTCGACGGGGTACGCGCCCAGCGCGGTGAACAGCGTGCGGGTGACCCAGCCGCTGAACCCGCGGCCGGTGAAGTACTCGGCCTTCGCCAGGTAGGCGACGCGGCGGGGCGCGGCCAGGGGGATGACGATGCTGTCGATGAAGGACAGGTGGTTGCTGGCCAGGATCACCGGCCGGTCCAGCGGCACGTGCTCGCGTCCGGTGATGCGCGGCCGGCACAGGATGAAGAACAGTGGACGCAGCACGAAAGTGGCCAGGACGTAGAACATCGGGCTCCCTCCTCGGCGGCTCGGCGCCGCGGCGGCGGGCACCGCTGCTGCGGACGCCACGCGCTGTCCACGATCCTGCCCGAACCGGCCCGGGGGCCCGGCGGCGGCCCGGGCCGCTCGGGCGAGGGGCCAGGGCCGGGGGACAGGCGTCGCGCAGCATCCCGTGGACGCTGCCGGCCGGTGCCGTCCCGCTCATCGGTCGCGCACCGCGCGGAGGGCCACGGCCAGCCCGGCGGCGGCGAGCCAGACGGCGCGGGACAGCCGCACCGCGCGGGGGATGTCCGCCGGCGCGGGCGCACGTCCGTTTCCCAGCGGCGGCCGGTTCTCCACCCGCGAGCCGTACACGTTCCGGCCGCCCAGCCGCAGCCCGAGCGCCCCTGCCGCGGAGGCCTCGCAGCGACCCGCGTTCGGGCTGGGGTGTGCGGCGCCGTCCCTCCGCCAGGTACGCCACGCCTCGGCCGCCGAGCCGCCGGCAAGGGGCGCGCACGCCACCGTCAGCGCCGCGGTGAGCCGGGCGGGCAGCCAGTTGGCGACGTCGTCGGCACGTGCCGCCGCCCAGCCGAACCGGGCGTACCGCGGGGAGCGGTGGCCGACCATCGCGTCGAGGGTGTTGACCGCCCGGTAGCCGAGGAGGCCGGGCAGCCCGGCCAGCGCCCCCCAGAACAGCGGGGCGACGGCGGCGTCGGCGGTGTTCTCGGCGACCGACTCCACGGTGGCCCGGGCCAGACCCGCGCCGTCGAGAGCGCTGGGGTCCCGCCCGGCGAGGCTCGGCAGCGTCGCCCGGGCGGTGTCCAGGTCGCCCGCCGTCAGGGCGTCGTGCAGCCGGCCGGCCGTCCGGCCCAGCGACGTGCCGCCCAGCACGGCCCAGGTGGCGGCGGCCGTGGCCACCGTGCGCACGAACGGCCGCTGCCGGGTGCTCCGGTCGGCCACGACCCCCAGCGCCGTCGTGCCGGCGACCAGCAGCGCCCAGTGGCCGGCGCCCGCGAGACGGGAATCCCGCCAGAGGTGTCGTTCGGCCGTCGCGGCGACGGCCCCGAACCCGGCCACCGGGTGCCCCCGCCGGGGGTCGGCCAGGGCGACGTCGGCCAGCGCGCCGAGGGCCAGGCCCAGCGCGGTCGCCGGATCTGGGGCGGGGCGCGGCACGGCGTCATGGTGCCAAGCGCCCGGTGGCCGCTGCCGGGCCGGTCCGGCGTCCCTAGGATCGGGCGTCATGCGCCTGTTCGGCCGTTACGACGGCGTCGCCCGGCCGATCGTCACCTACGGCAGCAACCCGGTCCTGCACCGCCGCTGCGCGGATGTGACCGCCTTCGACGACGGGCTCCGCCGGCTGGTGCTGGACATGTTCGCCAGCATGGAGGCTGCCGACGGGGTGGGGCTGGCGGCCAACCAGATCGGGGTGGACGCCCGCGTGTTCGTGATCGACTGCCCGGACGCCGAGGGGGAGGACGTCGTCGGCTACGTCGTGAACCCCTCGCTCACCGTCCCCGACCCGGTGGGCGAGGACCCGGCGGAGGAGGTCACCGAGGAGGGCTGCCTGTCGGTGCCCGGGCCTTACGCCGAGCTGCCGCGCGCCTTCCGTGCGCGCGTCGACGGGGTGGACCTGCACGGCGACCCGGTGTCGATCGAGGCGACCGGCATGGCGGCCCGCTGCCTCCAGCACGAGGTCGACCACCTGAACGGCACCGTCTACGTCGACCTGCTGCCGGAGGAGCAGCGGGAACGGCTGCTCGCCGAGGCCGCCGGACCGGGCGGCGACCTCCCCGCCTGACCGGGGCGACGGTGTGCAGTTCGAGCCGGTGGAACTGCACACCGGCGCACATCGTCCGAAAACCGACCGCTCGTGGAGCCCGTGCGACGTCCCTGACCGCCGCGGGTGTGCCCGGCGGGCACGGGGTAGCGGGGGAGCATGGCCCTCCCGCGGATCCTCGTCCTCGTGCTCGCCGGTGGGGCCGGTGGGCGCCTCGAACTGCTCACCGAACAGCGGGCCAAGCCGGCCGTGCCGTTCGCCGGGGTCTACCGGCTCATCGACTTCCCGCTGAGCAACTGCCAGAACTCCCAGATCGCCGACGTCTGGGTCTCGATCCAGTTCCACCCCACGTCGCTGCACGACCACCTGTCCAACGGCCGGCCGTGGGACCTCGACCGCACCGCCGGCGGGCTGCTGACCCTGCCGCCGTACAAGGGCACCGAGCGCGGCGGGTGGAACACCGGCACGGCCGACTCGCTGTGGCGGCAGGCGGAGCAGATCCGGGAGTTCGACGCCGACGCGCTGATCGTCGTGAGCGCCGACGCCGTCTACAAGCTCGACTACCGCGAAGTGGTCGAGGCACACCTCGGCTCGGGCGCCGAGGTGACCATGGTGACCACGGAGGTGGCCGCCGACGACGCCCCGCGCTACGGCGTCGTCGAGGTCGGCGACGGCGACCGGATCACCGGCTACGCCTACAAGCCCGACGAGCCGGCGACGACGACGGCCACCAACGAGGTATTCGTCTTCTCGCCGACCCCGACCCTCGACCGGCTGGAGGCGCTGAACTCCGACGTGGGGGACGAGGGCCTGGAGGACCTCGGCACCCACCTGCTGCCGGCGCAGGCCGGGGACGGGCTGGCCCGCGCGTACCCGCTGGACGGCTACTGGCGCGACGTCGGCACGATCCCGGCCTACTGGGAGGCACACCGCGAGTTCATCTCCGCGGAGCCGCCGCTGGACCTGGACGCCCCGCGGTGGCCGGTGCACACCCGGGGCGGCCGGCACAGCGCGGCGCGGGTGCTGAGCGGCTCCGTCGTCGAGGAGAGCCTGATCTCCGGTGGCACCCGGGTCGGTGGGGAGGTGCGCGGCTCGGTCATCTCCCCGGGGGTGGTCATCGAGCGGGGCGCGACCGTCGTGGACTCCGTGCTGCTTCCCGGCGTGCGGGTGCGTGCGGGGGCGACGGTGACCCGCGCGGTGCTCGACGACCGGGTCGAGGTGGGCGAGGGCGCCTCGGTGGGTGGCGACGGCGACATCACGCTGGTCGGCCGGCAGGCGCGGGTCGCCGACGGCACGGAGCTGGCCGCGGGCGCGCGCTACCCCGAGCCGGAGGACTGAGCCCGGGAAGCGGCCGGGCCGGGGCTGCGTTGCACCGGCCATGACCCAGCCGAACGAGTGCGACCTGCACTCGGAGTTCCTCCGGGCCGACCTCTTCCTGAACATGGGTCAGCCCGCCGAGGCCGCGCGCATCCTGCAGCCCCTCGTCGACGCGGAGCCGCGCAACGAGGCGGCGCTGGAGCTGCTGGCCCGGGCCTACTACGGCTCGGCGCAGCTCGGTCCGGCCGAGGAATCGCTCGCCCGGCTGGTCGAGCTCGCGCCGAGCAACGGGTGGGCCCGACGTGCGCTCGCCCGCACGCTCGAGCGGCAGAGCCGGGGTGCCGAGGCGGTCGTGCACCACCGGATGGCCGACGCCCTCGGCGCGGCCTGAGCCGGCCCGACCGCTCTGGGACGATGGGCAGGGCGCCGAACGCGCCCTGCCTGCACCCCGGCGGCAAGCGCCGTCCCGGCTCGCCGGACCCGATCCGAGAACTGCTGCTCCTCTGGAGGCCCCATGTCCCGCCGCACCGTCCCCGGCGCGCTCCTCGCGCTCACCCTCGCCCTGAGCGCCTGCGGGGGTGGCGAGGAGGAGCCCACGCCCCCAGCGGCGGCCGAGGTCGCCGAGGAGATCTCGACCGACCTGTCCCAGGCGCCCGACGTCCCGCCGACGGACGCCCCTGCGCCGGACGAGCTGGTGATCGAGGACGTCGTGGTCGGCGACGGGGCCGAGGCCGTGGAGGGCACGTCCGTCGCGGTCAAGTACGTCGGTGCGTTCTACGAGACGGGTGAGGAGTTCGACTCCTCCTGGAGCCGTGGGGCGGACGAGACGCTGCCGGTCACGA
Organism: Blastococcus capsensis; assembly: GCF_030165005.1. Taxonomy (GTDB): domain Bacteria; phylum Actinomycetota; class Actinomycetes; order Mycobacteriales; family Geodermatophilaceae; genus Blastococcus; species Blastococcus capsensis. Next base: position 149,573 of record NZ_JASNNW010000012.1, on the reverse strand, counting down.
TCGGCGCCGGGCAGGTGATCCCCGGCTTCGAGCAGGGGATCACCGGGATGCAGGTCGGCGGGCGGCGGGTGGTCACCATCCCCAGCGAGCTCGGCTACGGCGACGCCGACCGTGGCCCCATCCCCGGCGGCTCCACGCTGGTCTTCGTGATCGACCTCGTGGAGGTCAGCGGCTGACCTTCCGACGCCTCGGCGGCGCAGGCGTGCGCTCAGTAACGGCGCGCCTGGCCGGGGGTGTTCGCTGAACGCAGGCGGCGTCGTCCCGGCCGGCGTGGGCACTCCTGATCCATGAGCATTCTCGGCAAGCTGATGGGAACTGCGAGCGGCGCCGGCCGGGGCGCGGCACGAGGCGGACGGGCGGGCGGACGACCGGGCCGGGGGATGCCCCGGAGCGGCATGGGCCGGACGACCGCCCGCCGGGGCATGAGCCGTGGCCGTGGGGCCCCGGCGTCCCCGGGCGGTCTCGCCGGCATGCTCGGAGGCCTGCTCCGCCGCCGCTGAGCGACGTCCCGGGGGGCGTCACTCGCAGATCTCGAGCCGGGTCACCGTGCCGTTGTGCGGGGTGACCGCGGGCATCGCGTCGGGCCCGAGCCCGGCGGCGACCGCCTGGGCCGCGCGGATCGTGTCGCCGTGCGTCACCAGGGCGACGACGTCGGCCGGGGGCTCCGCGCACAGCTGGGTGAGGAACGCCGCGACCCGCGCGTGCAGCTCGGCCAGGCTCTCCCCGCCCTCGGCCGACCAGTGCGCGTCGGACCAGTCGACGACGTCCCACAGTTCCCGGGACGGCCGGCCCTCGAGGACGCCGTAGCCCTGCTCCCGCAACGCCGGGGTGGTGGTGAAGGGCAGGCCGGTGGCCCGGGCGCAGTGCTCCGCGGTCTGCACCGCGCGCAGCAGGTCGCTGGACAGCAGCGCCCCGGGACGGAGGCCGGCCAGCTCGGCGGCGGCCGCCTCCGCCTGGGTGTGCCCCAGCGGGGTCAGCGGCACGTGGGCCACCTGTCCCTGCATGCGGCCGGCGGCGTTCCACTCGCTCTGCCCGTGTCGCACGAGCAGCAGGGTGACGGGTCGGGTCATGGCAGGGACGCAGCGTAGGGCAGGGGCCTGCGGCGGAGCGGGTGGCCCCGCCTCGTACCGTCGTCGACGTGAGCACCCCCGTCCGCCCCGGCGCCGCGCGCCCCGCCGCCCCCGACCCGCTGGCCCCGCTGCTGGACCTGCCGGGGGTGCGGGAGGCCGCCGACGGCGCCCGGGCGGGCATCGACCGACTCCTGGGCCACCGGGTCCTGCGGCGGGAGTCGGCCGGCGTGAGCACCGAGTCGGCGCTGCGCGGGGCCCGCGCCTCGGCGGCGCTGGCGGGCGTCGACGTCCCGCTGGCCGAGCTGCGCGCGGGGTCGGTGACCGATCCGGTGGTGCAGGGGGCGCTGCGGGCCTCGGCGGCGCTCGGCTCCATGGTCGAGACCTGGCCGAAGGCGCCGGGGCAGGTGCTGGCCCGGCTGCACGTCCTGGCTGCGGCGGACCTCGCCGACCGCGCCGGGTTGGGGCGGCCGGCCGCGCACGCCGGCCCCCGGCTGGGCGGGCTGTTCTCCCTCGTCACCGGCGCGACCACGGTGCCCGCGGTGCTGGTCGCCGGGTTGGTGCACGGGGAACTGGCGGCGCTGGCCCCCTTCGGGGTCGCCGACGGCGTCGTCGCCCGGGCCGCCGCCCGGCTCACCGGGATCGCCCGCGGGCTGGACCCCAAGGCGGTGTCGGTGCCCGAGGTCGGGTTCATCGAGCTCGGCCGGGACGCCTATGCCGAGGCGCTGGCCGGATATGGCTCCGGTACGCCCGAGGGCGTCGCCGTGTGGCTCGTGCACTGCTGCCGCGCCACCGAGCACGGCGCCCTGGAGGGCCTGGCCGTCTGCGAGAGCCTGCTGCGGGGCTGACACTGGGGGAGCGGAGGGATCAGGCCCCGCGGCGGCGGCGCCGGCCCGGAGCCGGTGCCTCCGGAACCAGCCCGGCACGCACCGCCCGGTGCCGGGCGTACCAGGCCAGCCCGACGACGGCGGCGCCCACGCCCATGGCAGCGCCGGTGACGACCGGTGCGGGCGGCACCGAGAAGCGGGCCCGCATGCTCACCGGCCGCTCGAAGCGCCGCACCGGCCAGCCGCGCTGCAGGGCTGCCTTGCGCAGCCCCCGGTCGGGGTTCACCGCGGTCGGGTGGCCGACGGCCGAGAGCATCGGCAGGTCGGTGATCGAGTCGCTGTAGGCATAGCAGTCGGCCAGGTCGTACCCGCCCTCGGCGGCGAGCTGCCGCATCGCCTCGGCCTTGTTCTCGCCGTAGGCGTAGAAGTCGATCTCCCCGGTGTAGCGGCCGTCCACGGTGACCATCCGGGTGGCGACGACGCGGTCGACACCGAGCATCTCGCCGATCGGCTCCACCATCTCCGCGCCGCTGCTGGAGACGATGACGATCTCCCGGCCGGCCGCGCGGTGCTCCTCGACGAGGTCAGCGGCCTCCGCGTAGACCAGCGGATCGACGATCTCGTGCAGGGTCTCGCGGACGATCTCGTGCACCGTGGCGGCGTCCCAGCCGGTGACCATGGCGGTGAGCTGGGCCCGCAGCCGGTCCATCTGCTGCGCGTCGGCGCCGGCGAGGGAGAAGACGAACTGCGCGTAGGCAGTCTTGAGCACGGCACGGCGGTTGATCAGCCCACCGTTGAAGAACGGCCGGCCGAAGGCCAGGGTGCTGGACTTGGCGATGACCGTCTTGTCGAGGTCGAAAAATGCCGCGGCGCGGGACACGTCAGTCACTGTAGGTGTGTCGGCACGGTGTGACGTGGACCGCACACCGTCCACACCCGATGGGGTCATCCACAGTTCACCCCGCCTTCTGGCACTGTCTGCCGAACCTCCGGTGGGGTCGACCACGTGTCCGACTCCCTGCCGTCCACCCGGCCACCCCGTCCCCTGGTCGTCAGCTCCGACGAGGAGTTGCTCGACGAGCTGCTCCGGTTGCTGGCGGCCGTCGGCGCCGAGCCGGAGCTCTGCACCGGCGGGCCGGCGCTGCGCCGGGCGTACCGCGAGGCACCGCTGGTGCTGCTGGGCGCCGATGCGCTGGCCCTGGCCGCACCGCGGGCGCTGCCCCGCCGCCCGGGCGTGGTCGTCGTCTCGACCGCAGAGCTGCCTGCGGCGGAGTGGGCTGCCGCGGTGGAGGTCGGGGCCGAGCGGGTGGTGGTGCTCCCGGCGGACGAGGCCTGGCTGCTCCCTCGCGCAGCGGCCGCTGTCCGGATCCCGGCGGAGCACGGCCGGCTGGTCGCCGTGGGCGGTGCCTGCGGTGGAGCGGGCGCCAGCACGGTCGCCGCGGCGGTGGCCGCCGCCGCGGGGCCGGCGGTGCTCGTCGACGCGGACGGGTGGAGCGGCGGGCTCGACCTCCTCCTGGGCGCCGAGCTCACCGACGGGCTGCGCTGGCCGGAGCTCGCCGGTCTCCGCGGCCGGGTCGCGGGGGACGCCCTGCTGGCCGCGCTCCCCGAGGTGGCAGGCGGGCACCTGCTCTCGGCGGGCCGCGGGTCCGCCGAGCCGGTCCCCGAGGAGGCCCTGATCACCGTGGTGGAGGCGGCCCGGACGACCGGCCGGTGCGTGGTCGTCGACCTGCCCCGGCCCGGCTGCTGCGGCGTGGGCGGAGGGCCGCAGGCGGTGCTCGCCGACGCCGACCTCGCGCTCCTCGTCGTGCCCGCGCGCCTGCGGGCGGCCACGGCTGCGCGGCTGCTGGTGGCCGCCGACGGGCGGCCGTGGTCATCGGCGCGGCTGGTGGTCCGGTCGGTGCCCGGTGGGCTCACGGCCGAGGACGTCGCCGAGGTGGTGGGCCGGCCGGTCTTCACCGAACTGCCGCACGACCGCGGCGCGGTGGCGCGCGCCGAGCGCGGGGAGCCGCCGGGCACGGGAGCGCGGTCGCCGCTGGGAGCCCTGGCGCGACGGGTGCTGGCCGCGCTGTCCGGGGACGAGCACCGGTGACCGCGCCGTCACTGCTCGACCGGGTGCGGGTTCGGCTCGCCCTCGCCGACGAGGTGCCGTCGCGGGCGGGGGTCGCCGCGCTCGTGCGCCAGGAGGCGGGCGGACTGATCGGCGACGACGACGTGCTGCTCGCCGTCCGGAGCGCCGTCGACGAGCTGGCCGGGGCGGGGCCGCTCGAGCCGCTGCTGCGCCTGCCCGGGGTCACCGACGTGCTGGTCAACGGGCCGGGCCAGGTGTGGGTGGACCGCGGAGCCGGCCTCGAGCCGGCTCCGGGCGTCGGGTTCGCCGACGAGGAAGCCGTGCGGCGGCTGGCCGTGCGGTTGGCCGCGTCCGCCGGACGGCGGCTCGACGACGCCGCACCGTGGGTGGACGTCGGCCTGCCCGACGGGACGCGGTTGCACGCCGTCCTCCCGCCGGTGTCCGGCGGGGGCACCTGCATCTCGCTGCGGGTGCTGCGTCGGCGCGCGCACACGTTGGCCGACCTCGAGCGGTCGGGGACGCTGCCCGGGCAGAGCGGGGTGCTGCTGCGGGCGGTCGTCGCGCACCGGCTGGCCTTCCTCGTCACCGGGGGCACCGGCTCGGGGAAGACCACCCTGCTCACCGCCCTGCTCGGGGAGGTCGACCCGGCCGAGCGGCTGCTGTTGTGCGAGGACGCCGCCGAGCTCAGCCCGTCGCACCCGCACGTGGTCCGCCTGCTGACGCGGCCGCCGAACGTGGAGGGCGCCGGAGCGGTGGGCCTGCGCGACCTGGTGCGCCAGGCGCTGCGGATGCGCCCGGACCGGCTGGTGGTCGGGGAGGTGCGCGGCGCGGAGGTGGTGGACCTGCTGGCCGCGCTCAACACCGGGCACGACGGCGGGTGCGGCACCCTGCACGCCAACCGGTCCACCGAGGTACCGGCCCGGCTGGAGGCTCTCGGGGTCGCCGCGGGGATGGGGCGCGTCGCCGTGCACAGCCAGGCGGCGGCCGCCCTGCAGGTGGTGGTGCACGTGCGGCGGGCGGACGGCGGACGGCGCGTGGAGGAGATCGCCGTGGTGCGCCGGGAGGGTGACCTGGTCGTGGTGGAGGCGGGGTGGCGGGCCGACGGTGGCCCGTGCCCGGCCGGCGACGTGCTTCGTGCCCGCCTGGCCGGAACGTGACCGCGGCCCTGCTGGCGGCCGCCTGCGCCGCCGTCCTGTGGCCCGGCGGACGGTCGGGCGTGCACCGGCGGCTGCGGTCGGTCACCGGTGACGCCGCGAGCGGGGTGCAGGGACGGCCGGTCCACCTGCCGCTGCTGGCCGCGGTAGGTGCGGCCGGGACGGCTGCCCTCCTCAGCACCCCGCTGGTGGCCCTGCTCGCCGGCGGCAGCGCGGCGCTGGCCGCGCGGGCGTGGGCCTCCCACCGGGCGGACGCCGCCGCCGGGGTCCGGCTCGGGGCGCTGGCCGAGGCGCTCGGGGCGCTGGCCGCCGAGCTGCGGGCCGGGCGGGCGCTCGACGACGCAGCCCGCGGGGCCGCCGGCGCCTGTCCTGACCGGGAGTGCGGTGCCGCGCTGGCGCGTGCGGTCCGGGTGCCCGGTGCGGCGGGGACCGGCTGGGGCGATCCGCGTGCCGACGGCGACCGGCTGGCGGCCGAGCTCGCCCGGCTGTCGGCGGCCGTGGTGCTCAGCACCCGCACCGGCTGCTCGCTGGCCACCGTGGTCACCGCCGTCGAGGACGACCTGCGGGCCCGGCTCCGGCACCGGCGGGCGCTGCTCGTCGCGACCGCGGGCCCCCGCTCCAGCGCCCGGCTGCTGGCCGGGCTGCCGGTGCTCGGGTTGGCCATGGGCAGCGGGATCGGCGCCAGACCCTGGCAGGTGCTGACGGAGACCGGCCCCGGGCAGGCACTGCTCGTCGTGGGCGTGCTGCTGGAGATCGCCGGGATCGCCTGGACCGGTCGGCTGGTCCGGCGGATGGGGCGATGACGTCCGGGCCGTGGCTGCCCGTGCTGCTGCTGGCCGGAGCGGTCGTGGCGTGGGCCCCCGGGGCCGTCGTCGTCGGCGCCCGCGTGCGCCGGCTGGTGCGCGCAGGCCGGACCGCGCGGGCACCCGAGGAGCCGGCGCCCGGCCCGGCGAGCGAGCGGCGACGGCGGTGGCTGCTGAGCGGGGCCGCCGGGCTGGCCGCCGGCCTCCTGCTCGGGGGACTCCTCGGGCTGGCCACCGCCGCCGCGGTGTCCGTGGGGGTCGAGCGCCTGCTGCGGCGCGCCGACCCGGGCGAGGACGCCGCCGAGCAGGCCGCCCTCGCCCGCGACCTGCCGGCCACCTGCGACCTGCTCGCCGTCTGCCTGGCCGCGGGCCTGCCCGTCGCCGGCGCGCTGGCGGCCGTGGCCGATGCGGTGCCGGGGCCGCTGGGGCCGCGACTGCGGCACGTGGCCGCGCTCCAACGGCTGGGCGCCGAGCCGCGGCGGGCGTGGGCCGACGCACCTGCCGAGCTGGCCGGGCTGGGCCGTGCGCTGGTGCGGGCGGGGGAGTCCGGGGCGGCCGCGGTGCCGGCGCTGCGGGCGCTGGCGGCGGAGAGCCGGGCCGGATCCCGGGCGAACGCCGAGGCGGCGGTGCAGCGGGCCGGGATCTGGGTGCTGGCGCCGTTGGGGCTGTGCTTCCTGCCGGCGTTCGTCTGCCTCGGCGTGGTCCCGCTGGTGCTCGGCATCGCCGGCGACGTCTTCGGCTGATCGGTCCACAGCCGCCGGCGTCCTCCACAGATCGTCCGCGGCCCTCGGCCGGGTCCCGTCCGGCCAGCAGGCTCGGGGCACGGCCCCGCCGGGGCCTCGACCGAGGAGGAACTCCATGACCGCACCGCTGCCCGCTGCCGATCCCGCACCCGCAGGCCGGGCCGGCGAGCCCGTTGCCGAGCCTGTTCCGTGCGGTCCCCTGGCCCGTCGCCGGGCACGGCTCCAGACCGCGACGGAGGCGGGGATGAGCACCGCCGAGTACGCGGTCGGCACCGTGGCCGCCTGCGCCTTCGCCGCCGTCCTGTACCGCGTGGTCACCGGCGACTCGATCGTCACGGGGCTCACCGCGCTCGTGGACACGGCGCTCGCGACGCTGTCCTGAGCCCATGCGCCTGTTCGTGAGCAGGGATCGCGCCGAGGCCGGCATGGTCACCGCCGAGACCGCGGTCGTCCTGCCGGTGCTGCTGCTGGTCCTGGTCGGCGCGGTCGCCGCGGTGACGGTGGTGGGCGCTCAGCTGCGCTGTGTCGACGCCGCGCGCGAGGGCGCCCGGGCGGCGGCCCGTGGTGAGGACCTCGCCTCGGTCACCGCGTGGGCCGGCCGCGCGGCGCCCGACGGTGCGCGCACCACCGTGGTCACCGGTGCCGGCGAGGTCAGCGTGCGGGTGACCGCCGAGGTGGCCCCGCTCGGTCCGCTGCCCTGGCGGGTGACCGTGACCGCTGACGCGGTGGCGCTGCCGGAGCTGATCGGGGGACGCCCATGAGCCCCGACTCCCCGGAACGGGGATCCGCGACCGTGTGGGTGCTCGCGCTGTCCGCGGTGCTCGCGCTACTGGCCACGGCAGCCGTGCTCGTCGGAGTGGCGGCGGTGGCCCGCCACCGGGCCGCCGGCGCGGCCGACCTCGCCGCCCTGGCCGCCGCCGGACGCGCGGTGCTCGCTGATCCGAGCGTCTGCGCCGTGGCCGCCGACATCGCTGCCGCGAACGGCGCCGAGCTGAGCGGCTGCCGCGTGGTGGACGGGAGCGTCGTCGAGGTCACGACGCGGGTGACCGTGCGGCTGGGGCGCCTCGGCGTGCACACCGCCACCGGCCGGGCCCGCGCCGGGCCGGTGCCCGAGGCGGGCGGGGCCGAGCCCGGCGGTCAGAACACCAGGTCGGGCTCCGCGGCGGCCGGGGCCTCGTCCCCGGCGTCCACCATGCCGTCGTCGGCTGCGTCGGCTGCGTCGGATGATCCAGGGTCTCCGGCGTCGTCCCGGGCGGCCAGCTCGTCGAGGACGACGTCGAGCACCCGCACCGCCCCGGCCTTGTCCAGCGGGTCGTTGCCGTTGCCGCACTTGGGTGACTGCACGCACGACGGGCAGCCGCTCTCGCACTCGCAGCTGGCGACGGTGGCCCGCGTGGCCTGCAGCCAACGGCGCAGCGCCGCGTACCCGCGCTCGGCGAAACCGGCCCCGCCCGGATGACCGTCGTAGACGAAGACGGCCGCCGTGCCGGTGTCGGGGTGCACCGCGGTGGACAGGCCACCGAGGTCCCAGCGGTCGCAGGTGGCCAGCAACGGCAGGATGCCGATCGCCGCGTGCTCGGCTGCGTGCAGCGAGCCGGGCAGGGCGGCGTCGTCCACCTCGGCCCGTTGCACGGCGCGGTGGTCCAGCGTCAGCCACACCGCCCGCGTGCGCAGCTGGCGCGGCGGCAGGTCGAGCGGGAACTCGGCCAGCACCTCACCGGTGCCGAGCCGTCGCCGCTGGTAGGCGACCACCTGGTTGGTCACGTCGACGACGCCGGTGTGCGCGGTCACCGTGCCGAGCGGCCGGGTCTGCTCGATCGAGACGATCGCGAGGTCGGTGACGTCCCGGGCGACGGTCGTCCAGTCGGGGCTCTCCGGATGCACGACGGCGCACGCGTCCTCGACGTCGTACTCGTCGACGACGAAGGTGTCGCCGCGGTGCACGTAGAGCGCGCCCTCGTGCACGGTCGCGTGCGCGGCGCCGCCGTCGACGGTGCCCAGCAGCCGCCCGGTTCCTGCCTCGCTGATCGCGACCGGCTCGTCGCCGCTGCCGCGGATGTCGACGTCGGGACGCCCGCGTCCCGCCCAGTACCAGCCGGTCGGCCGGTGCCGCAGCTGACCGGCGCTCACGAGCTCCTCGAGCTGCGCCTCGGCCACCGGACCGCCGAAGTCGGCGAGGTCGGCCGGCGTCAGCGGCAGCTCGGCCGCAGCGCAGCACAGCTGCGGGCCGAGGACGTAGGGGTTCGCCGGATCGGTGACGGTGGCCTCGATCGGTCGGCCGAACACGGCCCGCGGATGGTGCGCCAGGTAGTGGTCCAGCGGGTCGTCGCGGGCCACGAAGACGACCAGGGACTCGCGCTGCGCCCGGCCGGCCCGGCCGGCCTGCTGCCACAGCGAGGCCAGCGTCCCCGGGTAACCGGCCAGGACGACGGCGTCCAGCCCCGCGATGTCGATGCCGAGCTCGAGGGCGTTGGTCGTGGCGACGCCGAGCAGGTCGCCCGCCGAGAGCGCCCGCTCCAGCTCGCGCCGTTCCTCCGGCAGGTAGCCGCCGCGGTAGGAGTCGACCCGGCGCACCAGGTCGGCCCGCCCCCGTTCGGCGAGGATCCGCCGGGCCTGCTCCGCGACGGATTCGGCGCTGCGCCGGGAGCGGACGAACGCCAGTGTCCGCGCGCCCCGCTCCACGAGGTCGGCCAGCAGGCCTGCGGCGTCCGCGGCGGCCGACCGGCGCAGCGGTGCGCCGTGCTCGCCGGTGCGCTCGGTCAGCGGTGGCTCCCACAGGGCGAACGTGGCCCCGGGGCGCGGCGAGCCGTCGTCGGTGACCGCGACGACGCCCGTGCCGACGAGCCGGGTGGCGGCGGCCGCCGGGTCGGCGACCGTGGCCGAGGCCAGCACGAACACCGGGTCGGCCCCGTACCGGCGGCAGATCCGGCGGAGCCGGCGCAGCACGTGGCCGACGTGCGAACCGAACACGCCGCGGTAGGCGTGGCACTCGTCGATGACCACGTAGGCCACCCGTCGCAGCGTGCTCGACCAGCGCTGGTGGGCCGGCAGGATCCCGCGGTGCAGCATGTCGGGGTTGGTGACGATCCAGCGGGAGTGCCGCCGGACCCAGTCGCGCTCCTCGGCGGGGGTGTCGCCGTCGTAGGCGGCCGGCCGCACCGACGGATCGGCCAGCGCCGCAACGGAGGCGAGCTGGTCGCGCGCCAGTGCCTTGGTCGGTGCCAGGTACAGGACGCAGGCGCGCGGGTCCTCGGCCAGCGTCGTCAGGGCGGGGAGCTGGTAGGCCAGCGACTTGCCCGACGCCGTGCCGGTGGCCACCACCACGTGCCGGCCCTCGCGGGCCAGCTGCGCCGCCGCCACCTGGTGCTGCCACGGGGCGCCGACGCCGCGGGCCGCCAGCCGCTCGCGCAGCGCGGGGTCGACCCACTCGGGCCAGTCGGCGGTCCGGCTCGGGCGCACCGGCAGGTGGTGCACGTGGGTGACCGGCTGCTCCTCCTCCGGCGTCGCGGCGAGGACGGCCGCAAGGAGCTCGCCGCCGGGCGGCACCGGCCGGGCAGGATCCCCACCTCCGAGACCGTCGTCCGTGCCGGGAGGGGGAGCCGGCCGGACCGGGTGGAGCGTGGTCACGCGATCTCCTCGCTGGCGCTCGTCGCCCGCGAGCCCACGGGTGCTGTCTCTCTGGGTGACCTCGCGAGCTCGGTCACCGTCCCACTGTCACACCTCCTGGCAAGGCGCCGCCTCCAGGAGGTGTGGCCCCGGACGGTCTGGCTCTGAGTGCCGTGGCACTCAGAGCCAGACCGTCTGGGGAAAGGGGGCGGCTACTGCAGGTCAGGGGGACGGGAACCGCACGCCGACCAGCGTGCCCGGGCGGCGACCAGGGAGCTCGACACGGCTCACCGAGCACGGGAGGGCGCGAGACCACTACCAGAAGTGTGATCTCCCTTACACTTCGCCCCGTTCCGGGGCTGGTCAGCCCAGGCCGGTGCCGGAACGCCGACCTCCGCCGTACCGGGGAGCACGGCGCCCCCCGGACGGCCGCCGACGCCTGGAGGACTCATGCCCGACAGCTCCCTGTCCGGCGGGGAGATGGCGCTGGTCGCCGTCATCCTCGTCATCTCGCTCGCCGCCCTCGTGTTCGCCGGCTATCTGGTGCGGGCCGTCACGGCCGCGGACCAGGGCACGGAGAAGATGCAGGAGATCGCCCGCGCAGTGCAGGAAGGGGCGGCGGCCTTCCTCCGGCGTCAGTTCCGCACCCTCGCGGTGTTCGCGGTCCTCGTCTTCCTGGTGCTGCTGGTCCTCCCGGTCGCCGACGGCGGCTGGGGCACGCGCATCGGGCGGGCGCTGTTCTTCCTCGTCGGCGCGGTGTTCTCGGCCGCCGTCGGCTTCATCGGCATGACGCTGGCCACCCGCGGCAACGTGCGGGTCGCCGCCGCGGCACGGGACGGCGGGTACCAGCCGGCCTTCCGGATCGCGTACCGCACCGGTGGCGTCTGCGGGATGATCACGGTCGGCCTGGGCCTGTTCGGGGCGGCGCTGGCGCTGCTGCTGTACGACGAGACCGCGCCGGTGGTCCTGGAGGGGTTCGGCTTCGGCGGCGCCCTGCTGGCGATGTTCATGCGGGTCGGCGGCGGGATCTTCACCAAGGCCGCCGACGTGGGCGCCGACCTGGTCGGGAAGGTCGAGGCCGGCATTCCCGAGGACGACCCGCGCAACGCCGCGACCATCGCCGACAACGTGGGGGACAACGTCGGCGACTGCGCCGGCATGGCCGCGGATCTCTTCGAGTCCTACGCCGTGACGCTGGTGGCCGCGCTCATCCTCGGGCAGGTCTTCTTCGGCTCCGTGGGCATGGTCTTCCCGCTGGTGGTGGCCGCGATCGGGGTGATCGCCTCGATCGCCGGCATCCTGGCCACCAGGCCCGGCGAGCGGGACAGCAGCGGGCTGGCCCCGATCAACCGGGGCTTCTTCGTCTCCGCGGCGGTCGCGCTGCTGCTGGTCGCGGTCGCCTCCTTCACGGTGCTGCCCGGTACCGGCACCGGCGTCGACCTCCCGGTCAGCCTGCCGGTGCTCGGCTTCGGAGCCGTGCTCGTCGGCGTCGTCCTCGCCGCGGCCATCCAGCAGCTCACCGGCTACTTCACCGAGACCAGCCGCAAGCCGGTCCAGGACGTCGGCCGCAGCTCGCTCACCGGGCCGGCCACCGTCATCCTCTCGGGCATCTCGCTGGGCCTGGAGTCCGCCGTCTACGCCGCGCTGCTCATCGGCGGTGCGGTCTACGGCGCGTTCCTCATCGGCGGCGGCGCCGCCCTCTACGCCGTCGCGCTGGCGGGATGCGGTCTGCTCACCACCGCCGGCGTCATCGTCTCCATGGACACCTTCGGCCCGGTCAGCGACAACGCCCAGGGCATCGCCGAGATGTCCGGCGACATCGACGGCGACGGCGCCCGGGTGCTCACCGATCTCGACGCCGTCGGCAACACCACCAAGGCGATCACCAAGGGCATCGCGATCGCGACCGCCGTCCTCGCCGCCACGGCGCTCTTCGGCTCCTACAACGCCCAGGTCGCGGTCGCGCTCGAGGAGGCGGGCGCCACGCTCGGCGACGCGTTCAGCCTGGTCAACCCGAACAACGTGGTGGGGGCGGTGCTCGGGGCCGCGGTGGTCTTCCTCTTCTCCGGGCTGGCCATCAGCGCGGTCTCCCGCGCGGCCGGGCGGGTCGTGTTCGAGGTGCGCGAGCAGTTCCGCACCCACCCCGGGATCATGACCTTCACCGAGCGTCCCGACTACGGCGCCGTCGTCGACATCTGCACCAAGGACTCGCTGCGCGAGCTGGCCACGCCGGGCCTGCTCGCCGTCCTCGCCCCGGTGGCCGTGGGCTTCGGGCTGGGCATCGGGCCGCTGGCCGCCTACCTGGTGGGCGCCATCGCAGCGGGCACGCTCATGGCGGTCTTCCTCGCCAACTCCGGCGGCGCCTGGGACAACGCCAAGAAGATGGTGGAGGACGGCGCGTACGGCGGGAAGGGCAGCGAGGCGCACGCGGCGACCGTCATCGGCGACACCGTGGGCGACCCGTTCAAGGACACCGCCGGGCCGGCGATCAACCCGCTGATCAAGGTGATGAACCTGGTGGCGCTGCTGATCGCGCCCGCCGTCGTGAGCCTGTCGGTGGGGGAGGACGCCAGCACCGGGCTGCGCCTGGGGATCGCGCTGGCCGCGGTCGCCGTCGTGGTGGCGGCCGTCGTGGTGTCCAAGCGACGGTCGGTGGTGGTCGGCGAGGTCACCGGCACACCCACCGACGCCACGCTCACCGCCAGCGCTCCCTGACCGGTCGGTCCGACACCGCACCCGACCCTTTCGCGGGACCCCTCTTCCGTCCCCGGGAACACGGCCGCAGCATCCGCGTTGGTCGGGGTGACGGCACGCCCACGAAGGGTCGCCCCCGGCGCCCTGGTGCCGGGGTGGCTTACCGTGGCCCGCCGAGGGGCGTTCTGCGGTGGCGCCCGCCCCGTCCCGGACCCCTGGGGCCGACGCACCAGGGCGACCCGTACGCCGCGACCGCACCACCTCAGCACCACCCGACAGGAGTCCCGTGCCCACGAAGACCACGCAGCCCGCAGCCGAGAGCGACCCGACGACCGACGGGGCGGCCAAGAAGCCCGCCCGCCGGGGGTCGGCCGCGTCCGACGGCAGGCCGCTGGTCATCGTCGAGTCGCCGACCAAGGCCAACAAGATCGCCGGGTACCTGGGCAGCGGCTACGTCGTCGAGGCCAGCGTCGGGCACATCCGCGACCTGCCGCGCAACGCCGCCGACGTCCCGGCCGAGCACAAGGGTGCGGCGTGGGCGCGGCTCGGCGTCGACGTCGACAACTCATTCGAGCCGCTCTACGTGGTCAGCCCCGACCGCAAGCAGCAGGTGACCCGGCTCAAGCAGCTGGTCAAGAACGCCAGCGAGGTCTACCTCGCCACAGATGAGGACCGGGAGGGCGAGGCCATCGCCTGGCACCTGGTCGACACGCTCAAGCCGCGGGTCCCGGTGCGCCGGATGGTGTTCCACGAGATCACCCCCGAGGCGATCGCCCGCGCCGTGGCCAACCCCCGTGAGCTCGACACCGCGCTGGTCGACGCCCAGGAGACCCGCCGAATCCTCGACCGGCTCTACGGCTACGAGGTCAGCCCGGTCCTCTGGAAGAAGGTCCTGCCGAAGCTCTCGGCCGGCCGCGTCCAGTCGGTGGCCACCCGGATCGTCGTCGAGCGCGAACGGGAGCGGATGGCCTTCCACTCGGCCGACTACTGGTCGCTGGAGGGCACCTTCGCCGTCCCCGGCCGCGCCGCCGGCGCCGACGAGGGCGAGCCCACCACCGTCCGCGCCAAGCTGGTCAGCGTCGACGACAGCCGGGTCGCCACCGGCAAGGACTTCGACGCCGCCACCGGCCGCGTCAGCGGTGACGTCGTCCACCTCGACGAGGCCGGCGCCCGCGGTCTGGCCGCCCGGCTCGAGGGCCGCCAGGTGGCGGTCAGCCGGGTCGACGAGAAGCCCTACCGTCGTCGTCCGTACGCCCCGTTCACCACCTCCACGCTGCAGATGGAGGCCGGTCGCAAGCTCGGCTGGTCCTCCGCGCAGACCATGCGGGTAGCCCAGCGGCTGTACGAGAACGGCCACATCACCTACATGCGCACCGACTCGACGAACCTGTCGCAGGAGGCGATCAACGCCGCCCGCCAGCAGGCCCGCGAGCTGTACGGCGACGCCTACGTGCCGGCCGAGGCCCGCCGCTACGCGAAGAAGGCCAAGGGCGCCCAGGAGGCGCACGAGGCCATCCGTCCCGCCGGTGACAGCTTCCGGACCCCCGGCCAGCTCGCCTCGGGCCTGGCGCGCGACGAGTTCCGGCTCTACGAGCTGATCTGGCAGCGCACCGTCGCCTCCCAGATGGCCGACGCCGTCGGGCAGACCGTCAGCGTCCGGCTGGCCGGCCGCAGCACCACCGACGAGGCGGTCGAGTTCACCGCGTCGGGGCGCACCATCACCTTCCCCGGCTTCCTGCGCGCCTACGTCGAGTCCCGCGACGAGGGCGCCCAGAAGGACGGCGACGACGACCACGGCAGCGACGACGCCGAGCGCCGACTGCCCCGCCTCGAGCGCGGCCAGCAGCTGGACACCCGGTCGCTGGACGCCAAGGGGCACACCACCCAGCCGCCGTCCCGGTACACCGAGCCCAGCCTGGTCGCGCGGCTCGAGGAACTCGGGATCGGCCGGCCCTCGACCTTCGCGTCGATCATGCAGACCATCCAGGACCGCGGCTACGTCTGGAAGAAGGGCAACGCCCTCGTCCCGTCCTTCGTGGCGTTCGCCGTGGTCAACCTGCTGGAGCAGTACTTCGCCCAGCTCGTCGACTACCAGTTCACCGCCTCCCTCGAGGAGGAGCTGGACGAGATCGCCGGCGGCAGCCTGCAGCGGGTCACCTGGCTGACCGAGTTCTACTTCGGCGGCGAGGGACGGCACGCCGGCGCCATTGCGCAGTCCGGTGGCCTCAAGCACGTGATCGGCCAGCGGCTGGAGGAGATCGATGCCCGCGGCATCAACTCGATCCCGCTGCGCGCCACCGACCCCGAGGGGCGCCCGGTCGTGGTCCGCGTCGGCCGGTACGGCCCGTACCTGCAGGTCGACGGCGAGGAAGGCGCTCGGGTCAGCATCCCCGAGGACCTCGCGCCCGACGAGCTGATCACCGAGAAGGTCCGCGAGCTGCTCGCCGCCCCGTCGAGCGACCGCGAGCTGGGCACCGACCCGGAGTCCGGCCACCCGGTGGTCGTGAAGGCCGGCCGCTACGGGCCCTACATCACCACCGTCGTCCCCGAGGGCAGCAAGGACGCCCCGCGGACGGCGAGCCTGTTCTCCTCCATGTCGCCGGAGACGGTCACCATCGACGACGCGCTGAAGCTGCTCACGCTGCCGCGCACGGTCGGGACCACGCCGGAGGGTGATGAGATCCAGGCGCTCAACGGCCGGTACGGGCCCTACCTGAAGAAGGGCACCGACTCGCGCTCGCTGGAGAGCGAGGACCGGCTGTTCGCCGTCACCCTCGACGAGGCGCTGGCGATCTTCGCCCAGCCCAAGCAGCGCGGCCGCGCGGCTGCCAAGGCCCCGCTCAAGGAGCTGGGCCCGGACCCGGTCACCCAGGGGCAGGTCACCGTGCGCGAGGGCCGGTTCGGCCCGTACGTGACCGACGGCGAGACGAACGCCAGCCTGCGCAAGGGCGACGAGATCGAGTCGATCACCATCGAGCGGGCGGCCGAGCTGCTGGCCGACCGCCGGGCGCGCGGGCCGGCGACCAAGAAGAAGGCCGCGAAGAAGACGACGGCGAAGAAGGCGGCGGCGGCGAAGAAGACGACCGCGAAGAAGGCGACCGCCAAGAAGACGGCGACGAAGGCAGCGGCCGGCACCGTCACCGCGGGCTGATCCGGTGCCCCGGCCGGAGGAGGACGCGCTGCGGTCCCGGGCGCGCTCGTTCGGGGTGGTCGCGGCCGGCTACGCCGCGCTCCGCCCGACCTACCCGGCCGAGGCCGTCGCCTTCCTCCTCGGCCGGGGCCGGCCGCTGGACGTGCTCGACGTCGGCGCCGGAACCGCAGCTACGTGGCGGTCATGGACGATGCCCGCCGCGAGGAGTTCCTGGGGGAGGTCCGGCAGCTGCTGGCCGGCCACCCCGGCACGCGGGGGCGCCCGGAGGTCGAGCTGCCCTACCGCACCCATGCCTACCGGCTCACCCCTCGCTGAGCGGTCAGGTGGGACGGGAGCCGACGGCGAAGACGCGCCGGAAGGGCAGCAGCGTCGTGCCGTCGGGGCGGGCGGGGTAGGCGGCCCGGAGCGCGGCGGCGTAGGCAGCGGTGAACCGGGCGGCGGCGGCGTCGTCCAGCCGGGCGAGCACCGGGCGGAGCACCGTCGACCGCACCCACGTCAGCACCGGATCCGAGCCGGTGAGGAAGTGCAGGTAGGTCGTCTCCCACACGTCCACGGAGAGCCCTGCCGCCGCCAGCACGTCGGCGTACCCGGCCGGCTCGAGGACCGTGTCGGGCCGCGGTGCGGCCTGGGCGAGCCGGTCGGCCCACTCCGGGGAGCGGCACAGGTCGGCGAGCAGCGCGTGGGTGGGGGCGCGGAAGTTCCCGGGCACCTGGACGGCGAGCCACCCGCCGGGCGGCAGGCTCGCGGCCCAGCGCGCCAGCAGCTGCGGATGCCCGGGCACCCAGTGCAGGACGGCGTTGCTGACGAGGACGTCGACCGGCCCGTCCGGTGTCCACTCACGCACGTCGCCGGCCTCGAAGGTGACCCGGCCCGGCACGGCGGAGGACGCCGCGGCAGCGAGCATGTCGGGGGAGGAGTCGACACCGGTGACGGCCGCACCCGGCCACCGGCGCGCCAGCGACGCGGTCAGCGAGCCCTCGCCGCAGCCGAGGTCCACGATCCTGCAGGGCGACTCCGCGGACACCCGCGCGAGCAGATCCGTGAACGGCCTGGCCCGCTCTCCGGCGAACCGGAGATAGGTGTCCGGCTGCCAGTCGCCCGGCGAACTCTGGGCGGCCGGGCGAGTCGCATCGTCGGGTGGTGCCATCGCCCCCGACCCTAGCCCCGGGACACCGTGGTACGGAACCGGCGGTAGCCGCTTCCTCCTTCCGGGCGGCAGGTCGGGGGAAATCGTCCGGGCGGCCCGGTACCGTGGCCTCCGCCGGGGCCGGCTCCGCCCCGCCGTCCATCGACCCAGGGAGCTCGCGATTCCGGCCGACCAGACCTCACCGGCACCCTCGCCCGACGAGGCGGTGACGGCTGCGCCGGTCGAGGAGGACGCCGCACCCGGCGACGGTATGCCGCCCGCCGGCACTCCGGTGCCGCCGGACGCCGGAGTGCCGCTGGCCGATGCCGGCGAGGCCGACACGTCCGGGCAGGGCGAAGGTGCGGGTGCGGTGGGTTCGGTCGCCAAGATCCGCGCGGTGCTGCGAGTCCGCGACTTCCGGAAGCTCTGGCTGTCGATGTCGCTGTCCAGCTTCGGCGACTGGCTGGGCCTGCTGGCGATCACCGCGATGGCCGCGTCGATGGTCGAGGGGTTCGCGGCGTCGAACTTCGCCCTGGGCGGGGTGCTGCTGTTCCGCCTGCTGCCGGCGATCGTGCTCGGTCCGCTGGCCGGTGCGTTCGCCGACCGGTTCGACCGGCGCAGGACCATGGTGGTCACCGACATCATCCGGTTCGGCCTCTTCGCGTCGATCCCGATCGTCGACAACCTGGTGTGGCTGTTCATCGCCCAGTTCGTCATCGAGGCGTTCAGCCTGTTCTGGATCCCGGCGAAGGACGCCGCCGTCCCGAACATGCTGCGCAAGGACCAGCTGGAGCCGGCGAACCAGCTCTCCCTGATCACCACCTACGGCCTCACGCCGGTGCTCGCGGCGATCGTCTTCGCCCTTCTCGCGGTCATCGGTGGGGAACTGGCGTGGGTCGACGAGGTCGACCTCGCCCTCTACGTCAACGCCCTGACCTTCCTCGTCGCCGCGGTGGTCATCTGGAACCTGCCCTCGATCAGCGGGCGCCGGGCCGCCGGCGCCGTGGTGCAGCAGGAGAACTTCCTGGGTTCCCTGAAGGACGGCTTCTCCTTCGCCGGGCACACCCCGCTGGTGCGGGGGCTGGTCGTCGGCATCACCGGCGCCTTCGTGGCCGCCGGTGCGATCATCGCGACCGGCCAGTTCTACGTGCAGGCCCTGGGCGGCGGCGACGCTGCGTACGGCCTGCTCTTCGGCGCCGTCTTCGTCGGCCTCGGCCTGGGCATCGGCGTCGGGCCCAGCATCGCCCGCGACCTCGCCCGCGAGCGGGTGTTCGGGGTGGCCATCGTCTTCGCCGGCATCGCCGTCCTGCTGCTGTCGGCGTCGCCGACCCTGTGGATCTCGCTGGTGCTCGTCGTCCTCATGGGCTTCTTCGCCGGCATGGCCTACCTGGCCGGGTTCACCCTGCTCGGGACGGAGGTCGAGGACGAGATCCGCGGCCGGACGTTCGCCATCGTGCAGTCGCTCGTGCGGGCCGCGCTGATCCTGTCGCTGGGGCTCGTGCCGTTCGGGGTCGGCCTGATCGGGCAGCACGAGGTGGACCTCGGCGCCGTCGCGGTGTCTCTCTCCGGCGAGCGGGTGATGCTGTTCGCGGCGGGCCTGCTGGCGGTCGGGGTGGGGTTGCTGGCCTACCGGCAGATGGACGACGGGCGGCCGGTACCGCTGCTGGCCGACGTCGTGACGGCGCTGCGGCGGGACACCACCGCCCGGCGCCGGCTGGCCAGGGGTGGGGTGCTCATCGCCTTCGAGGGCGGAGAGGGTGCCGGCAAGTCCACCCAGGTGCGCCGCCTGCAGGAGTGGCTCGCCGACGAGGGCCTGGTCGCGCGCACGTCCTTCGAGCCCGGTGCGACGCCCGCGGGGGCAGGCATCCGGTCCATCGTGCTCGACAAGGCGCACGCGGGCATGGCCCCGCGGGCGGAGGCGCTGCTCTACGCCGCCGACCGAGCCCAGCACGTGCACGACGTGCTCCGGCCGGCGCTGGACGCCGGCGAGGTCGTCATCACCGACCGGTTCATCGACAGCTCGCTGGCCTACCAGGGGGCCGGCCGCACGATCCCGCTCGACGACGTCCGCATGCTCTCCCGCTGGGCGGCCCAGGGGCTGCAGCCGGATCTGACCATCCTGCTCGACCTGCCGCCGGAGGTCGGGCTGGCGCGGGCCCGCGGACGGGCCGCCGCCGACCGGCTGGAATCCGAGTCGCTCGACTTCCACCAGCGGGTCCGGCAGACCTTCCGCGCCCTGGCCGAATCCGACCCCGACCGGTACCTGGTCCTGGACGCGCGGCAGTCTCCCGACGAGATCGCGGCCGCGGTCCGCATGCGGGTCGCCCAGTTCCTCTCCGGCCTGCCGCTGCAGACCCTCGCGCATCCGGTCGAGCCGGCCGAGATCGCCGCCCGGATGCGGCACGACGGACGACCGGAGTCGGCGCCCCACCACCCGCACGCGCAGACCGGCGCCACCCCCCAGCTGCACCCGTGAGCGCACCGGTGACGGCGCCCACGGAGGGCGTCTGGACCCAGCTGGTCGGCCAGCCGGCCGTCGAGGCCGAGCTGCGGGCGGCGATCACCGACCCGACGGCGATGACGCACGCCTGGCTGTTCACCGGTCCTCCCGGTTCGGGCCGTTCGGTGGCCGCGCGCGCCTTCGCTGCCGCGCTGCAGTGCCCGGCCGGCGGCGACGGCACCTGTCACGAGTGCCGCACGGTGCTCGCCGGCACGCACGCCGACGTGCACGTCGTCGTCCCCGACGGGCTGTCGATCGGCGCGGAGGAGGCCAGGAGCCTGATCCGGGTGGCCGGCCGGGCGCCGTCGGGCGGGCGCTGGCAGGTCGTCGTCGTGGAGGATGCCGACCGGATGACCGAGTCGGCGGCCAACGCCATCCTCAAGATGATCGAGGAGCCGCCGCCACGGACGGTCTTCCTCCTGTGCGCCCCGAGCCTGCACCCCGACGACGTGCCGGTCACCATCCGGTCCCGGTGCCGGGTGATCGGCCTGCGCACCCCGCCGGTCGATGCGATCGCCGATGTCCTGGTCCGCCGCGACGGCATCGATCCGGCGCTGGCCGCCTGGTCGGCGGCCGCGTCCGGCGGGCACGTCGGCCGGGCCCGGCGGCTGGCCCGGGACGAGGAGGCGCGCCTGGCCCGCAAGGCGGTGCTCGACGTCCCGCTGCGGCTGGTCTCGCTGGCCGCCTGTCTCGACGCCGCCGACGACCTGGTCGGGTCCGCGAAGGAGGAGACCGACGCGGCGACCGAGGCCCTCGACGGCTCCGAGACCGATGCGCTGAAGGTCAGCCTGGGCGTGGGGGCCCGCGGGCCCGGCGTCGCCGCGGCCACCCGGGGCGGTGCCGGCCAGCTCAAGGAGCTCGAGCGCCGGCAGAAGTCCCGGGCCACCCGCATCGGCCGCGATTCACTGGACCGCGCGCTGGTCGACCTCGCCGGCCTCTACCGCGACGCGCTGGTGCTCGACGTAGCGCAGTCGTCCCCCGCCCACCCCGCGCCGGCGCTCAACCATCCCGACCGCCGGGCCGACGCCGAGGAGCTCGCCCGCCGGATCGGGGCAGAGGGGGCGCTGCGCCGCATCGACGCGATCCTCGGCTGCCGCCAGGCGCTGGAGCGCAACGTGAAGCCGCAGGTCGCGCTGGAGGCGCTCGTCGTGGCGCTGCGGCTGCCCGCCTGAAGAAGCCCGTCGACTGTCGGGCTCTCGCAGTCTCCGGCGCACCGACACAGCCGCCGGCCGACATTCGACGGGGCGGCGAGCCGCCCGCCCCTGCGCAAACCCGGCGGCGCCGTGTCGTAGGCTGTGCGGGCAGTTCGCCGCCTTAGCTCAGTCGGTAGAGCATCTCACTCGTAATGAGAAGGTCGTCGGTTCGATTCCGACAGGCGGCTCCACGCAGCAGCGGGCTCGTTCGGGATGACGGGCCCGGTGTTCCGCTCCCGGCTCCACCGGCCCGCCGGGACTGTGGATCGGCGAAGCGGCGCTCGCCCCACGCAAATCGGGTCTCCGGTACCCAGTCCTCCAGGGCGTCGGCCAGGCGCTCGGCGAGTCGGTCGGACCCCCAGCGCTCTTCTTCCTCCCAGGAGGCGCTGCTCAGCAACAGGCCGAACCAGTCGTCCCGGGCGGCGATCACCTCGACCCAGATCTCGCCGGCCACTCCGCTGCCCTGCCGGTACACGCGGACGGCGGTGAGCTCGTCGTACCGCACGATGCTCCGGACGATCGGCTCGACCACGTCCCGCCGCAACCGGCACAGGTCCTCGTCGTCGGCGTCGGTCGCCGACGGCGGGGGCGCGGGGACCGGCTCGCCGGAGGAGAGGGCCAGGAGGCTGGCGTAGGCGTGGTCCTCCTCAGCGGCCATGCGGGCACCGTAGGCCGTGACCGGCCGACCGGCACGCGGGGACGGCTGACGGCGGCGCGCCTCGGAGAGGTGTGCCGCCGTCGGTGCGCTCGGCGCCCGGTCCGAAGGCCCTCCCGCAGGGTTCCGTCGCGAGCGTGCGAGCGGTGGGGGGCAGGAGGGTCCTTTCTCAGTGGTGCGGAGAAGCTTCCTTGGCGCGCTCGATCGAGGCCAGGATCTCGGCCTCGGCCGCCTCGCGGCCGACCCACTCGGCGCCCTCGACCGACTTGCCCGGCTCGAGGTCCTTGTAGGTCTCGAAGAAGTGCTGGATCTCCAGGCGGTCGAACTCCGACACGTCCTCGATCTCCTTGAGGTGCGCCACCCGCGGGTCGGTCGCCGGCACGCAGAGGACCTTGTCGTCCCCTCCGGCCTCGTCGGTCATGCGGAACATGCCGATGGCCCGGCAGGTGACCAGGCATCCGGGGAACGTCGGCTCCTCAAGGATCACCAGGGCGTCGAGCGGGTCGCTGTCCATGCCCAGGGTGTTCTCGATGTAGCCGTAGTCCGCCGGATAGCGGGTGGAGGTGAACAGCATCCGGTCCAAGCGGATGCGTCCGGTCTCATGGTCCAGCTCGTACTTGTTCCGCTGGCCCTTCGGAATTTCTACCGTCACGTCGAACTGCACGAACGTAGTGTGGCCCACGGGGGCCGATCAGGTCGGCGCAGGCCCCCTTTCCGGGGGGTGGACAGCATCTCGTCGAGCGGATCGACGGTCGTCACGGCCAACTACGGGCGCTTCCGGCGCCGCATCGCGCTGGCCGCCGTGGCACTCGTCGTGCTCCTCGTCGGCGGCGGCATCGGCCTCGGTGTGCTGCTCGGCACCGACGCCGGTGGCACCGGCGACGCGGTCGCCGTCACCGACGCGGAGCTGCCACAGCTCGGCGAGGCCGAGCCGGTCCTCGCCGCCCTCTCCACCGACGCCCCCGCCCCCGATCCCGACGTGCTGTCGGCCCTCCTGACCCCGATCGTCACGGGCCCCGCGCTGGGGCCCGGCACCACGGCACAGGTCGTCGACGTCGCCACCGGCCAGGTGCTGTTCGAGCGGGACGCCGCCGCGCCCCTGACCCCCGCGTCCACCGTGAAGCTGCTCACCGCCGCCGCCGCGCTGACCACCCTCGACCCCGCAACCAGGCTGGAGACCCGCGTGGTCAGCGGGGCCGCCCCGGGCGAGGTGGTGCTGGTGGGTGGCGGCGACCCGACGCTGTCCCGGACCGACCCGTCGCAGACCTACCCGGGCGCGGCGACCATGGCCGACCTCGCCACCCAGGTGGTCGCCGCGCTGCCCGCCGGCACGCCGGTGACCCGCGTGGTCGTGGACAGCTCGCTGTACGGCGGCCCGCTGACCGCCTCCGGCTGGGGCCCGGGCGACGCCCCGTCCAGCTATGCCGCCCCGATCACCGCGACCGCCGTCGACGGCGCACGGGTCAGCCCCGGGGCGGTGGCACGCAGCGGCCAACCCGGTCTCGACGCCGGTGCTGCGCTCGCCGACGCTCTCGGCGCTCCGGGGGCCACCGTCGTGCTCGGCCAGGCGCCTCCCGACGCGGAGGTGCTCGGCACCGTGCAGTCGGCGCCGGTGTACCGGCTGGTGGAGCAGGCCCTGTCGATGTCGGACAACGTGCTCGCCGAGGCGCTGGCCCGGCAGGTGGCGCTCGCGCGGGGCGAAGCGGCCACCTTCGAAGGGGCCGCGCAGGCGGTCGTCGACGCGCTGGAGGAAGCCGGGCTGGACGTCTCCGGCGTCACCCTCGCCGACGGCAGCGGGCTCGCCCGCGAGAACGTGCTGACCGCCGAGGTGCTGACGGAGCTGATCAGCGGGGCAGCCGACGGCAGCCTCGGCAACGTCTCGGGGTTGCTCGCCGGCCTGCCGGTGGCCGGGTACGACGGCACGCTCGCCGACCGTGGCGACGACGACCCCGCGACCGCGCCCGGCACCGTGCGCGCCAAGACCGGGACCCTGCTGGGCGTGCACGCGCTCGCGGGCACCGTCGTCACCGCCGACGGGCGGCTCCTGGCGTTCGCGGTCGTGGCCGACGAGACCACCGCCAGCGAAGCGGCGGCGGAAGCCGCGCTCGACCAGTTCGCCGCCACCCTCGCCGCCTGCGGCTGCCGCTGAGCAAGGACCCCCAGAAGGACCCCGTCCTCCTCACCGCTCGCACGCTCGCGGCGAGCCTCTGGACGGGGCCGGAGCACGCGGGAGGGTCGCCCTGCTCGCGTACGGTGAGCTGCGATGTGTTCTCCAGCGTGGCGCAGCCACTCCGCTCCTGCACCGGAGGTGGGTCGATGAGCAGCGCCTCCTCGATGGTCGACTGGGACCTCGCCGGACGAACGGCCCGCCGCCTGGTGAACGCCGGCCCGCAGACCACGCGGGAGGAGGCCGCCGCCGTCGTCGCCGAGCTGCACGAGGCCGCCGCCACGGCGGTGGCGCACGTCGAGGAGCTCACCGGCCTGCGCCCGGTGCCCGGTGGGGCGGTGCCAGAGGTCGTCGTCGTCGACCGTCCTGGCTGGGCGGACGCCAACGCCCGCGGCATGGCCGCACTCCTCGACCCCCTGGTCGAGAAGCTGGCCGAGCGGCAGGAAGCCCGGCCGGGGGCGCTGGCCACCGCCATCGGCTCCCGCGCCACCGGCCTCCAGGCCGGTGGCCTGCTGGCCTTCCTCTCCTCCCGGGTGCTCGGCCAGTACGAGATCTTCGGCACCGGTGGCCGGCTGCTGCTGGTGGCGCCGAACATCGTCGCCACCGAGCGGAAGCTGGGCGTGGACCCCTCGGACTTCCGGCTCTGGGTCTGCCTGCACGAGGTCACCCACCAGCTCCAGTTCACCGGGGTTCCTTGGCTGGCCGACTACGTCGAGACGCAGATCGCGGAGTTCGTGGCGGCCACCGATCTGAGCCCCGACGTGCTGCGGGAGCGCCTGCAGGACGTGCTGCGCGGCGTCGCCGACGCCGTGCGGGGCGGCGATGGGGACGGCGAGGCCGAAGGCCTGATGGCGTTGGTGCGCGACCCCCGGCAGCGGGCGGTGCTCGACCGCGTCACGGCGGTGATGAGCCTGGTCGAGGGGCACGCCGAGTACGTGATGGACGGCGTCGGCCCGGACGTCGTGCCGTCGGTGCGCACGCTGCGCAAACGATTCGCCCAGCGCCGCAAGGGCCGCGGCCCGATCGACCGGGTGCTCCGCCGGCTGCTGGGGCTCGAGCAGAAGATGAAGCAGTACGCGGACGGCCGGCACTTCGTCGGCGGCGTCGTGGAGCTCGCCGGCATGGAGGGGTTCAACCGGGTCTGGCAGGGGCCGGAGAACCTGCCGCTCATCGACGAGCTCACCGCCCCCGACCGGTGGGTGGAGCGGGTGCTCGGTCGCCCGGCACTTCCCGCCTGACGGCCGCGTGAGCGGGCCACCCCCCGCGGTCGCGGAGCTGCGGAGCGCCGTGCGCACGGGGCTGCGCGGCAGTGACCGGCGGGTGCTGGCAGCCTGCAGCGGGGGAGCGGACTCGATGGCCCTGGCCGCGGCGCTCGCCTTCGAGGGGCGTGCCGTCGGCGTCCGTGTCGGCGGGGTGACCGTCGACCACGGGTTGCAACCCGGGTCGGACCGGCGCGCCCGCACCACGGCGGCGGTGCTCGGCGAACTCGGGCTCGACCCGGTGCTCGTCCTGCCGGTGCAGGTCACCGGCGCCGGTGGACCGGAGGCCGCGGCCCGCACCGCCCGGTACGCGGCGCTGGCCGCGGCGGCGGCCGACCACGGCGCGCGGATCGCCCTCGGGCACACCCTCGACGACCAGGCCGAGACCGTCCTGCTCGGGCTGGGTCGCGGTTCGGGTCCGCGGTCGATCGCCGGGATGGTCCCCGAACGGGCCGACGGTGCGGTGGTCTGGTGGCGCCCGCTGCTCGGGGTCCGCCGCGAGACCACCCGTCAGGCCTGTGCCGACCAGGGGCTGCCGGTGTGGGACGACCCGTGGAACACCGACCCTGCCTACACGCGGGTGCGCTTGCGCACCGAGGTGCTGCCCCTGCTGGAGGAGGTGCTCGGCGGCGGGGTCGCTCCGGCACTCGCCCGCACCGCCGAACTTCTCCGGGAGGATCTCGACGCCCTCGACGGGCTCGCCGCGGCCGAACTGGCCCGGCTGGCCGCAGAGGGCGGCGACGGCGGCCTGCCCGCCCGCTCCCTGCAGCTGCTGCCCGCCGCGGTGCGCCGACGGGTGCTGCGGGGCTGGCTGCGCTCGGCCGGCGTTCCCGACCTGCAGGCGGTGCACCTGCATGCGGTGGAGAGCCTGGTCATGCGCTGGCGCGGGCAGGGCCCGGTGGACCTACCCGGCGGCACCGGCGTCATCCGGGTGTCTGGCACTCTGGTGGTGCTGCTGCCGGGAGCCCGGGGCAGCATCCCCGGACCCGCACCCGATGAGGAGCCCTTCCGTGACGGAGCCTGCCAGCACTCCCGGGGCGCTGGGTCCCGACCACGGCTACGGCCCGGACATCGACCACGTCACGCTCACCGAGGCGCAGATCCAGGAGAAGATCGCTGAGCTCGTCGCGCAGGTCGCCGCCGACTACGCGGGCAAGGAGGTCCTGCTCGTCGGCGTGCTCAAGGGCGCGGTGCTGTTCATGAGCGACTTCGCCCGGGCGCTGCAGTTGCCGACGCAGATGGAGTTCATGGCGGTCTCCTCCTACGGGTCCTCCACCAGCTCCTCCGGCGTCGTCCGCATCCTCAAGGACCTCGACCGGGACATCAACGGCAAGCACGTGCTCGTCCTCGAGGACATCATCGACTCGGGGCTGACGCTCTCCTGGCTGCTCAAGAACCTCGGTGGCCGTGCCCCGGCGTCGCTCGAGGTCTGCGCGCTGCTGCGCAAGCCCGACGCCGTCAAGGTCGAGGTGCCCGTGAAGTACATCGGGTTCGACATCCCCAACGAGTTCGTCGTCGGCTACGGGCTGGACTACGCCGAGCGGTACCGGGACCTGCCCTACATCGCGACGCTGAAGCCCGAGGTCTACACGTAACTCTGTCGTCCTCCGGACGACCAACGTAACCAGGTGCCGTCCCCGGGCTGCGTGGAGCCGTTTCCCGGCACGCCTCGGGGTGGCCTCCGGCCGCCCGCTCGGCGCACCGGTCCCGCGGAGCGGCTCGCAGTCGGTGCCGCGACTGCCAGCCGTCCCCGGGTGGGGCCCGCGGCTCCTCGGTGTGCCTCGGGGAGCCTCCGGCCCCCGCTCGGCGCACCGATCCACTGGAGCGGTGCGTAGCTCGCCCGGGTGGGGTTCCCAGCTCGCACGCAGGAGTTCGCCAGGTTCCCCGGTGTACCTTCGAACCCGACGAGTTGCACCGAGCGCCGGGTCCGTACCCGGGCCGCTGGCGGTGTCCCGGGATGAGCAGGAGGGACGACGGGCAGGCCGGCTTGCCGGTGCCCGGCATCGGTGTATGGAACGCAAGAAGATCTTCCGCTCCGTCTGGTTCTGGGTCGTCCTGGTCATCCTGCTGGCCCTCACCGTCTCCTCGCTGTTCAGCGGCGAAGGTGAGCTCGAGGAGATCCCCACCTCGACGGCCCTCGAGCAGATCGAGGAGGGCAACGTCGAGTCGGCGACCCTGAACACCAAGGAGCAGACGCTCGAGCTCGTGCTCACCGACGAGGTCGAGGACAGCACCGAGGTGATGACGTCCTACCCGGTGGCCATCGAGGGCGACATCGTCGAGCTCCTGCGCGCCGAGGACGGCGAGAACGCCGAGTTCGACACCAACGTCACGCAGGAGAGCCTGCTCGTCAGCCTGCTCTTCAGCTTCCTGCCCTTCCTCATCCTGCTCCTGCTGCTGTTCTGGCTGTTCAACTCCATGCAGGGTGGCGGCCGGGGAGTCATGGCCTTCGGGAAGTCGAAGGCCAAGCAGGTCACCAAGGACACCCCGAAGACGACGTTCTCCGACGTGGCCGGTGCCGACGAGGCCATCGAGGAACTGCACGAGATCAAGGACTTCCTGCAGAACCCGGTCAAGTTCCAGGCCGTGGGCGCGAAGATCCCCAAGGGCGTGCTGCTGTTCGGCCCGCCAGGGACCGGCAAGACCCTGCTGGCCCGCGCCGTGGCCGGCGAGGCCGGCGTGCCGTTCTTCTCCATCTCCGGTTCCGACTTCGTCGAGATGTTCGTCGGTGTCGGCGCCAGCCGGGTCCGCGACCTGTTCACCCAGGCCAAGGAGAACGCCCCGGCGATCATCTTCGTCGACGAGATCGACGCCGTCGGCCGGCACCGCGGTGCCGGCATGGGCGGCGGGCACGACGAGCGCGAGCAGACCCTCAACCAGATGCTGGTCGAGATGGACGGCTTCGACGTCAAGGGCGGCGTCATCATGATCGCGGCGACCAACCGTCCCGACATCCTCGACCCGGCGTTGCTGCGCCCCGGCCGCTTCGACCGGCAGATCGCCGTCGACCGGCCCGACCTGATGGGCCGCAAGAAGATCCTCGAGGTGCACGCCAAGGGCAAGCCGCTGGCGCCCGACGTCGACCTGGAGACCGTGGCTCGTCGTTCCCCCGGCTTCACCGGGGCCGACCTGGCCAACGTGCTCAACGAGGCGGCGTTGCTCACCGCCCGCAACAACGGGTCGCTGATCACCGACGAAACCCTCGAGGAGGCGATCGACCGCGTCATCGCCGGCCCCGAGCGGAAGACCCGGGCGATGAGCGAGAAGGAGAAGAAGGTCACCGCCTACCACGAGGGCGGCCATGCCCTGGTGGCGCACGCACTGCCCAACCTGGACCCGGTGCACAAGGTCACGATCCTGCCGCGCGGCCGCTCGCTCGGGCACACGCTGGTGCTCCCGACCGAGGACAAGTACACCCAGACGCGCTCGGAGATGATCGACACACTGGCCTACGCCCTCGGCGGGCGGGCGGCCGAGGAGCTCGTGTTCCACGAGCCGACCACCGGCGCCGGCAACGACATCGAGAAGGCCACCGCGATGGCCCGCTCGATGGTCACCCAGTACGGCATGAGCGCCAAGCTCGGCGCGGTCAAGTACGGCACCGGTGACGCCGAGCCGTTCATGGGCCGGGACATGCACTCGCGGCCGGACTACTCCGAGGCCGTGGCCGCCGACATCGACGCGGAGATCCGCGCCCTCATCGAGGCCGCCCACGACGAGGCCTGGGAGATCCTGGTCGAGTACCGGCACGTCCTGGACCAGCTGGTGCTCGAGCTGATCGAGAAGGAGACCCTCTCCAAGGAGGACATGGCCCGCATCTGCGCGCCGGTCGCCAAGCGGCCCTCCCTCGCGCCGTACAACGGATTCGGCAAGCGCACCCCGTCGAGCAAGCCGCCGGTGCTCACCCCCGCCGAACGGGCCGCCGGGAACGGCGCCACGCACGACACCACCCCGGTGGGCGACGTCGGGGCCCCGGCGCAGCGATGAGCCGGGGCCGGCGATGAGCGAGGTGCCCGCCGAGCCGGCGGACCAGCTGCTGGAGCCGATCCGCGGGATCGACCAGCAGCGGGCGGCCGCGGCAGTGCGCGAGCTGCTCCTCGCCATCGGGGAGGATCCCGACCGGCCGGGCCTCCGGGACACCCCGGACCGGGTCGCGCGCGCCTACGCGGAGACCTTCGCCGGGCTGGCGCAGGACCCGTACGACATCCTCGCGACGACGTTCGACGAGGACCACGACGAGCTGGTGCTGGTCAAGGACATCCCGATGTACTCGACCTGCGAGCATCACCTGGTGCCCTTCCACGGCGTGGCGCACGTGGCCTACATCCCCGGCGACGACGGCCGGGTGACCGGGCTGTCCAAGCTGGCCCGGCTGGTCGAGGTCTACGCCCGGCGCCCGCAGGTCCAGGAGCGGATGACGCGGCAGATCGCCGACGCCCTGAACGACGCCCTCAAGCCGCGCGGCGTGCTGGTGGTCGTCCAGGCCGAGCACCTCTGCATGGCCATGCGCGGGGTGCGCAAGCCCGGGTCCTCGACGGTCACCTCAGCGGTCCGGGGCATCTTCCGGGAGAACGCGGCCACCCGCAGCGAGGCGATGAGCCTTGTGGTGCGGAGGTGACTGAAGACGTGGACCGAGGAGCGGAGCGAGGACGGAACCGAGCGATGGGCGTCGGCCGGTGAGCACGGTCCGGCGATGACCCCGCTGGACCTGCCGCGGGCCGAGCACTGCCTGGTGATGGGCGTCCTCAACGTCACGCCGGACTCCTTCTCCGACGGCGGTTGCTTCGCCGACGCCACGACCGCGATCGCGCACGGGCTGGCGATGCACGCGGCCGGCGCCGACTACGTCGACGTCGGCGGGGAGTCCACCCGCCCCGGCGCCGCCCGGGTGGACGCCACCGAGGAGTGCCGGCGGGTGCTGCCGGTGATCCGTGAGCTGTCGGCCGCCGGGGTGCGGACGAGTGTCGACACCACCCGCGCCGAGGTCGCAGAGGCGGCGCTGGATGCCGGCGCGGTGCTGGTCAACGACGTCAGCGGCGGACTGGCCGACGAGGGCATGGCCAAGCTCGTGGCCGAGACCGGCGCGCCGTGGGTGCTCATGCACTGGCGCGGCCACAGCCGGGAGATGTATGCGGCCGCGCAGTACGGCGACGTGGTCACCGAGGTGTGCGCCGAGCTCACGGCCCGGGTGGAGGACGTCGTCGCCGCCGGCGTGCGCCCCGAGCAGCTGGTGCTCGATCCGGGGCTGGGGTTCGCCAAGCGTCCGGAGCACAACTGGGCGTTGCTGGCCGGCCTCGGCCGGGTGGTGGCGCTCGGTCTCCCGGTGCTCGTCGGGGCCTCGCGGAAGTCCTTCCTCGGCCGGCTGCTCGCCGGGCCGGACGGTAAGCCGCGGCCGGCCGAGCAGCGCGACGCCGCCAGCCTCGCCACCACCGTCCTCGCCGCCGAGGCGGGGGCCTGGGGGGTGCGCGTGCACGACGCCGCGGCCTCCGTCGACGCGGTACGCACCCTCGACGCGGTGCGTGGGGCGAAGGGGACCCGACATGGCTAGCGCCCACCCATCAGACCGCCCCAGCGGCCGCACCCCCGACCGCATCGCCGTCCGCGGCATCCGGGCGCACGCCCACCACGGGGTGTACGCCTTCGAGCGGGAGCGCGGGCAGATGTTCCGCGTCGACGCGGTCCTCGAGCTGGACACCACCGCCGCCGCCGGGGCCGACGACCTGCACCGGACGGTGAACTACGCCGACCTCGCCCAGCAGCTGCACGCCGTCCTCAACGGGAAGCCGGTGAACCTGCTCGAGACGCTCGCGCAGCGGCTGGCCGACGTCTGCCTGCGCCACGAGCTCGTCGAGGCGGTGGAGATCACCGTGCACAAGCCGGAGGCCGAGCTGGGCGTCCCGTTCGACGACGTCACGGTCACCATCCGGCGCGAGAAGAAGGACCCGCTCCTCCCCACGACTCCAGAAGGACCCTCTTCCCCTCTCCCCTCGCAAGCTCGGGGGAGCCTCCGAAGAGGGCCAGCGGGCCCCGGGAGCGGGCCGGAAGGCCCATGACGAACAGACCTTCACGGACCCGCGCCGTCCTGTCGCTGGGGGCCAACCTCGGCGACCGCGCCGGCACGATCCGGACCGCGCTCACGACCCTCGGGGGCGAGGGGCTGGTAGCCCGCTCGACGCTGTACGAGACGCCGCCGTGGGGCCCGGTCGAGCAGCCGCCGTACCTGAACGCCCTCGCCGTCGTCCGGGGAGACCGCGACGCCCGCGGCTGGCTCACCCTGGCCGACGAGCTGGAGCAGGCCGCCGGCCGCACCCGGGAGGTCCGGTGGGGCTCGCGCACGCTCGACGTCGACGTGGTCACCGTGACCGGCGACGACGGCGCGCCCGTCCTCTCCGACGACCCGGCGCTCACCCTCCCGCACCCGCGGGCGCACGAGCGGGCCTTCGTGCTGGTCCCGTGGCTCACGCTCGATCCGACCGCCGTCCTCCCCGGACGCGGCGCGGTCGCCGACCTGGTGGCGGCGCTCGACCCGGCCGAGGTGGCCGCGGTCGTGCGCTGGGACCACCTGCACTGAGCCGGCCGTGACCCCCGTCCGTCGCCGTGACCTCGCCGTGCTCGCCCTGGGGCTGGCCGTGGCCGCCTGGCTGCTG
This sequence comes from Blastococcus capsensis, assembly GCF_030165005.1. GTDB lineage: Bacteria > Actinomycetota > Actinomycetes > Mycobacteriales > Geodermatophilaceae > Blastococcus > Blastococcus capsensis. Next base: position 117,913 of record NZ_JASNNW010000012.1, on the reverse strand, counting down.
GTCCGCACCTGGTACGGGGAGCTGCCACCGCTGCGCTGGTGGCTGCCGATCCCGCTCGCCGTCCTCGCCGTCGCCGAGGGCCTGGGAGCCCGCACGCTGCGCGCCAGGCTGGAGGCACTGCGGACGGCCCGCGCCGGGCGGGGTCCGACCGGCCCCGACACCCCCGCCGTCCGGCCGGTGGAACCGATGCTCGTGGCCCGCCTCGCCGTGCTCGCCCAGGCCAGCGCGTACGTGGGCGCCGTGTTCGCCGGGATCTGGGCCGGCGTGCTGCTGCACGTCGGGCCGGCGGTGGCCCGGCTGCAGTACGCCGGCAGCGACACCGTCACCGCGCTGATCGGCCTGATGAGCTCGCTGGCCCTGGTGGCCGCGGCCCTGTGGCTGGAGAGCGTCTGCCGGATCCCGCCGGAGGACGAGGGCCCCGGCGAAGGCGCGAGCGCCATGTGATCTGCGCGGGACCCTCCGGGACCCTCCGGGCCCCACTCGGCGCGATCAGGCGAGGAGCGCCCCCGCGGTCTCCGGAGCGGCGCCCTCGACCGATCGGCGCAGCGCCGCGTGCAGCGACTCGGGGGTGAGGACGCCGAGGAAGTGGTCGCCGTCGAGCACCGCCACCCAGCCGGCCTCGTGCTGCAGCATCGTGGCGAACGCCGTCTTCAGCGAGGCATCGGCCGGCACCCACGCCTCCATCCGCCGGGCCGCCGGCCCGACCGTGCCCGCACCGGCGGCGCGCTCCAGCGACAGCCAGCCGTGCAGGTTCCCGTCGTCGTCGAGGACGACGGCCCAGCGGGCGCCGGACGCCTGCAACGCCGAGCGGGCGCCGGCCAGCCCGTCGGCCACGTGCACGATCGGCGGCCGTTCGAGGTCGGCGACGTCGATGCCGGTGACCGCGAGCCGCTTGAGGCCCCGGTCGGCGCCGACGAAGTCGGCCACGAACGCGTTGGCCGGCCGGCCCAGCAACTCGGCCGGGGTGGCGAACTGCTCCACCCGTCCGCCCTCGCTCATCACGGCGATCCGGTCACCGAGGCGCACGGCTTCCTCGATGTCGTGGGTGACGAAGACGATGGTCTTGCCGACGGCGTCCTGAAGGCGAAGGAACTCCGACTGGAGGCGCTCGCGCACGATGGGGTCGACGGCGGAGAAGGGCTCGTCCATCAGCAGGACGGTCGGGTCGGCCGCCAGCGCGCGCGCCACACCGGCCCGCTGTCGCTGGCCACCGGACAGCTGGTGCGGGTAGCGGTCGCCGTGGACGGCGGGATCCAGGCCGACGAGGACGAGGAGCTCCTCGACCCGTTCGGCGATCCGCCGCCTGTCCCAGCCGAGCAGCCGGGGCACGGTGCCCACGTTGCCGCGGATCGTCTGGTGGGGGAAGAGCCCGACGTTCTGGATGACGTAACCGATGCGGCGGCGCAGCTTCACCGGGTCGGCTGCGGTGACGTCGTCCTCCCCGAGCAGGATCCGGCCGGTCGTGGGCTCGATGATCCGGTTGATCATCTTCATCGTGGTCGTCTTGCCGCAGCCCGAGGGGCCCACCAGTACGGTGAGCTCGCCGGCCGCGAAGGTGAGGTCCAGCTCCTGCACCCCCACCGTGCCGTCGGGGTAGACCTTGCTGACGCCCTCCAGGCGGATCGCTTCGGCGCCCCCGCCCCGTGCGGGGGAGGGCGGAGGGGCAGTAGCGTCCACGAGATGGCCTTCCTTCGGGGCGCCCGGTGCTGAGCGCGGCGAGCCGGAACGCGCTCGCGGTCGATGCGGCGCCGAACCCGTGGTTCGACCCGTCCTACGTGACGTCGAACTGGGACTCCATTGTGGGCTACCTGGCCGAGCACGTCAGGCTCACCGTCGCCGCCGTCCTGCTGGGGGCGCTCATCGCGCTGCCCCTGGCCCTCCTGGCGCGGCGCAGCCGGTGGCTCGCCGGGCCGGTGCTCGGCCTGTCGACGCTGATCTACACCATCCCGTCGCTGGCCATGTTCGCCTTCGTCGCGCCGTTCACCGGCCTGTCCGCGACGACGGTGCTGATCGGGCTGGTCCTGTACACGCTGGTCATCCTGGTCCGGAACTTCCTGGCCGGGCTGCAGTCGGTGCCGGCCGACGTGCGGGAAGCGGCGCGGGGGATGGGCTACGGAGCGGGCCGGCTGCTGTGGCAGGTCGAGCTGCCGCTGGCGCTGCCGGCGTTCATGGCGGGGCTCAGGGTGGCCACCGTGTCCACCGTCGCGCTCACCACGGTCGGCGTCATCGTCGGCCACGGGGGCCTGGGCCAGCTCATCGTCGGCGGGTTCAACGCGAACTTCTACCGCGCGGAGATCGTCACCGGCGCCGTCGGATGCGTGCTGCTGGCCCTGCTGGCCGACCTGCTGCTGGCCGGAGCCGAGCGCCTGCTCACCCCGTGGGCCAGGCGGGCCCGCGCATGAACCTGGTCCAGGAGGCGCTCCGCTACCTCAACGACCCCTACAACTGGACCCGCGACGGCGGCATCCTGGACCTGCTCGTCGAGCACCTGCAGATCTCGGCCTCCGCGGTGCTGGCCGCGATGGTGCTCGCCCTGCCGGTGGGCATGCTGCTCGGGCACACCGGCCGCGGCGGCGGTTTCACCGTGGCGCTGTCCAACGTCTCCCGCGCCGTCCCGACACTGGCGCTGCTCACGATCTTCGCGGTCACGCCGATCGGCTTCGGACCCACCGCGACGACGATCGCCCTGGCCGTGTTCGCGGTCCCGCCGATCCTCACCAACACCTACGTCGGTTTTCGCTCGGTCGACCGCGACATCGTCGAGGCCTCCCGGGCCATGGGCATGAACGCCCGGCAGGTGATCCTGCGCGCCGAACTGCCGCTGGCGACGCCGCTGATGATGACCGGCGTCCGGACGGCCGCGGTGCAGGTCGTCGCGACGGCGACGCTCGCGGCCCTGGTCGCCGGCGGCGGCCTCGGGCGGATCATCACCCTGGCGTTCGCCCAGCAGAACTACGGGGCGGTGCTCGCCGGCGCGATCCTGGTCGCGCTCCTGGCGGTGCTCACCGAGGCGGTGCTCGCCGCCCTCGCCTGGGCCGTGACGCCCGGGCCCAGGCGCCGCTGGCCCCTCCCGCGCGTACGGACGGCGAGCGACTCCGGACAGGCCGTGGTCGCGCGACCGCGGTAGCCGCGGGTCCGGTAACGGAAGCACAACAGGTCCCGGCCTCGGTTGCACGCAACCGGTCGGCCAGGTTGCATGGGCGCTGCGGGAATTCCCGCCAGACACGCGTGGCAGCCGGCTGCCACGGGACACAGAAGGCGGGGCGTCACGACATGCGCGCACGCATCCGGTACATCACTCCGTTCGCCGTCGCGGTGGCACTCACCGCGGCCTGCGGTGAGTCGGGCTCCTCGGGCACCGGCGGGGGAGGTGGCGGCGAGACGGCGGCCTCCGGCGACGCCTGCGCCCCGGTCCCCGGCGACCAGCTGGTGGTCCTCGAGGACGACCAGAAGCTGCAGAACCCGGACAACGTCATCCCGGCGGTGAACGCGGCCACCGCCGCGGCCAACCCCGCCCTGCTGCCCGCCCTCGACGCCGTGTCCGAGGCGCTCACCACCGACGAGCTGGTGGAGATGAACGCCGCCGTGGACGTCCAGCGGCAGAGCGCCGAGGACGTCGCCGCCGCGTGGGTCGAGGAGAACATCGACACCGCCACCCTGGAGCAGGGCAGCGGCACCGTCGTGGTCGGCGGCGCCAACTTCACCGAGTCCACGATCCTGGCCACGATCTACGCCGACGTGCTCGACGCCGCGGGCTTCGACGCCTCGGTGCAGGAGGTCGGCAACCGCGAGCTGTACCTGCCGGCGCTGCAGCGCGGTGAGATCCAGGTGTTCCCGGAGTACCTCTCGACCGCCACGGAGTTCATCGAGGGCGACGACACCACCCAGGTCGCCTCCGGCGACGTCGACGCGACGGTCGAGGCGCTCATGCCGCTGGCCGAGGAGGCCGGGCTGGTGTTCGGCGAGCCCTCCGAGGCAGCCGACCAGAACGCCTTCGCCGTCACCCAGGCCTTCGCCGACGAGCTGGGGGTGAGCACCCTCTCCGAGCTCGCCGAGGCCTGTGGCGACGGGTCCCTGGTGCTCGGCGGCCCCGGCGAGTGCCCGGAGCGGCCGTTCTGCCAGCCGGGCCTCGAAGAGACCTACGGCCTTGAGTTCGAGAGCTTCCGGGAGCTCGACGCCGGTGGGCCGCTGACGAAGGCCGCCCTCCAGCAGGGCGAGGTCTCCCTCGGCCTGGTGTTCAGCTCCGACGGTGCCCTCGCCCAGTAGAAGGACCCCCGTGCCCCCCACCGCTCGCAGGCTCGCGTCGGGGCCCTGCACGGGGGCCGTTCCAGGATCTCACCGGTGCCAGCCGCCGGGGGGCAGCAGCTCCCCGGCGGCGACGGCGCGGCCGACCCGGTTGCCCTCCGGGGCCAGCGGACAGGACCAGCGCGGGTCGTAGGCGCAGGACGGGTGGTAGGCGAAGTTGAGGTCCACCACCAGCCGGTCGCCGTCGCCGCCCAGGTCGGCGCCCTTGACGGTGTCCAGCAGGTAGCGGCCCCCGCCGTACGTGGTGTGCCCGGCGCTGCCGTCCCGCAGCGGCAGGAACACGCCGCCGCCGTAGAGCGCCACCCACCAGACGTCGAGGCGGCCCACGCCCGGCAGCGTCACCGCGCCGATCCGCTCCAGGGGCACCACGCCGTCGGCAGCTGTCGGCACCTCGCGCCGCAGCGGTGCCACCGGCTCCACCGACGGCTCGAAGCGCAGCGAGGGGTCGTACACCGCGTGCGGGAGTCCGGTGAACGCGGCCCGTGCGGCGGCGTCGAGCGGTGACTGCGGATGGCCGGCGAACAGCTCCTCGCGCCCCTCCCGCCATCGGCGCCAGCCGGCTTCGGGATCGGCGGTGTCGCGTACCGCGGTGTAGAGGGCGGAGACCTGGCGGCGCCAGTCGAGGAGCGAGAGAGTCACTGCAGCACTGTGGCATCCGCGACCACGGTCGGCACGGGCGCGGATGCTCCCCGTGAACGCCGCTCGTCGCTACCCTGGGGCCATGCCCCGCCGCGAGGACGACGACGTCGACCGCGGCCCGGCCGCTCGAGGCCCCCGGATGCTGCTGCAGGCCGGTGGTTTCGCCCTCGCCGTGGGCGCCACGCTGGCGGTCTTCCTCACCGACAACGAGCAGCTGCTCCGCGTCGCCGTCGTCGCCGTGGCCTGGGCTTTCGTGCTCGCCACCTTCGCAGCCGGGCGGCGCGACACCGACCGGGTGCGCGCGGCCGCCCGCGAGGCCGAGCTGCGCCGGGCCTACGAGCTGGAGATCGAGCGCGAGGTCGCCGGGCGCCGCGAGTACGAGCTCGAGCTGGAGAACGAGCTGCGCCGCGAGACCGAGGACTCGATGCGCGACGAACTCGCGGCGCTCCGTGGGGACATCGCGGCGCTCGCGGACCTGCGCGACGAGGTGGCGCGCGTGTCCAGCATGCGCGGCGACCTCGCCGCGCTCGGCGGGCTGCGCGACGAGGTCGCCCGGGTGGCGGCCCTCCGGGACGACGTCGCCGCCCTGGCGGGCCTGCGGTCGGAGCTGGATCAGCTGGCGGCGTTGCGGGAGGACATGGGCCGGCTCCGCGCCGAGCTCGCCGAGCAGCTGTCCAGCGAGATGCTCGTCGAGCGGATCGTCATGCGCACGCAGGCCAGCCGGTTGCCGGGGGAGGCGAGTCGGCTCGACGGGCCCGCCCGCGTCCTGGACGGGAGCGCTCCGTGGAGCGACGAGGCGCCCCCGCGGGAGCTGACCGGGGGATGGCCGGCGATCCGGCTGGACGAACCGCGCGAGGCCCAGCGGTACCAGCAGGTCCACACCAGCACCTGGTCCACGCCGGCACCGCCGGCCACCACCGCGTTCCCGGCCACCCCCCCGCCCGCACGCGCCACCACGCCAGGCCCGCCGCCGGCCGCACCGCGTCCGCCGGTGCCGCCCCGCCCGTCGGCTCCCGAGCCCGTTTCCCCGGCCTTCGACCGGCACGACCGGGCGGCCGCACACGAGGACGACCCGTACCTGGGGTCCGTCCGGTCGCGGCACGTGCCCGACGGGTTGCCGCCGATGCCACCGCGCACGGTTGCCTCGCCCGCGGTCCCGCCCGCGGCGGAGCCGCCGCCGGCCGCCGCTCCCCGGTCACCGGTGGAGTGGCTGGCCGCCCGGTCGTCGCTCGACCCGCCCACGCCTCCCCGGATGGAGGACGTCCCCCGCCGTCGGCGCTCCGACGACGCTCTCGAGCCGCCGGTGCCGGGCGCGTTCGCGCCGACGACGCAGCACCCCGCCGTGACGCCGTCGTGGGCCGCGCCGCAGCCGGCCGACGCCGGCCGGGCGTCGGGTCAGGACACCTCCGACCGGCTGGCCCAGATCCTCGCCGAGAACGGCGTCAGCCCGTCCTCCGGTGGCCGTCGCCGGCGGCGGTACCGGGAGGACGGGGAGTCCGACGACGTCCTGGCGCGGGTCCTCGGCCGGGACTGAACCGGATCAGCGCGGGCCGCGCGACAGCCCGCCGCCGTCGAGCACCAGCGTCTGCCCGGTGACCCACCCGGCGCCGTCGCCCAGCAGGTAGGCCGCGGCCTCACCCACGTCCTCCGGCGTCCCCAGGCGGGCCATCGGGTAGGCCTGCGCCACCTCGGCCTCCCGGCCCTCGAACAGCGCCCCGGCGAACCGGGTCTTCACGACCGCCGGGGCCACCGCGTTCACCCGCACCCTGGGCGCCAGCTCGACGGCCAGCTGGGTGGTCAGGTTGATCAGCGCGGCCTTGCTGACGCCGTACGCGCCGATCTCCTGCGACGAGCGGAGCCCGGCGACCGAGGCGACGAAGAGCACCGAGCCACCGTGTTCGGACATCCACGCCCGCCAGGCCTGCTGCACCAGGCCGAGCGCGGCGACGACGTTGGTGTCCAGGATCTTGCGGCAGGCGTCCAGGTCCAGGTCCATCAGCGGCCCGTAGGCAGGGTTGATGCCGACGTTGCCGACCAGCACGTCCAGGCTGCCGAACGTCTCGACCGCCGTGCGCGCCGCCGCCGCCCGGTGCTCCGGGTCACCGGCGTTGCCCGCGACGGCGACGGCCACCTCGGGGCCGCCGAGCGACTCGACCGCCTCGGCGAGGGCGTCGGGCTTGCGGGCGGTGAGCACGACCCGGGCCCCCCGGTCGACCAGGCTGCGGGCGATACCCAGGCCGATGCCCCGGCTGCCGCCGGTGACCAGAGCGGTGCGTCCCTCGAACGTGTGCACGGTGCCTCCCTCGACGATGTGCCGGCCGTCACGGTAGGACGGCGTGGTGGCGCCCCGATCGCCGGGGTCTCCGGCCGCACGTGAGCCACGCCACAGCAACCAGACGTTGCGAGGACGCACACTGGTCGCAACACTCGCCCTCGGCACGACGCCCGCGTGACACATCCGGTTGCAGCGGGCGCCGGCCGACGCTCCACCCGTACGACCCACCGCGGTCTCCGATGGCGGAGATCGCGCCCGACGTCCGGTACCCGCCCGGGACTGGAACGAGAGGTGCATCGATGCCTGCTGCCCGCAGGACCGTCCGCGCCGCCGGACTGCCGGCGGCCTCCTCCGCGCCCGCCCGCCTGCGGGTGGGGGTGATCGGCGCCGGTCGCGTCGGCGCCGTCCTGGGCGCCGCCCTCGCCGCCGCCGGCCACGACGTGGTCGCCGCCTCCGGCCTCTCCACCGCCTCCGCCGATCGGGCCGCACGACTGCTCCCCGGCGCCCCTCTCGTCCCCGCCGACGAGGTCGTCGCCGCCTCCGACCTGGTCGTCCTGGCCGTCCCCGACGACACCCTCCCGGGCCTGGTCGCCGGGCTCGCGGACACCGGCGCCTGGCGGGCCGGCCAGCTGACCTTCCACACCTCCGGGGCGCACGGTCTGGCCGTCCTCGCCCCCGCCGAGCGGGCCGGGGTCCTCGCCCTCGCCCTGCACCCGGCGATGACCTTCACCGGCGCCGCCGAGGACGCCGAGCGGCTCGTCGGCGCGCCTTTCGGCGTGACCAGTCGCCCGGAGCACCGGCCCGTGGCCGAGACCCTGGTCCTGGAGATGGGCGGCGAGCCGTTCTTCGTGGCCGAGGCCGACCGCGGGCTCTACCACGCCGCCCTGGTCACCGGCGCCAACCACCTGGTCACGCTGGTGGCCGAGGCGACGGACCTGCTGCGCACCGCCGGCGTGGCCGATCCGGCCCGGGTGCTCGCCCCGCTGCTCACCGCTGCCCTCGACAACGGACTGCGGCGGGGCGACCGGGGGCTCACCGGGCCGGTCAGCCGGGGGGACGCCGGCACCGTCGCCCACCACCTGACGATGCTCGCCGAGCGCGCCCCGGACTCGGTGGCCGCCTACGTGGCCATGGCGCAGCGCACCGCGGAGCGCACGCTCGCCGCCGGCCGGCTCAAGGCGCACGAGGCCGCGCCGCTGCTCGACCTGCTGTGCCGGTCAGCCCACCCCACCACCCCGACCACGGCCCGCACCGACGACCCCGCGGGCTCGCGATGAACCTGCGCACCACCCCGACCGTCGCCGAGACCGGGCGGGACCTGCTGCGACTGCGTGCCGAGCTGCCCGGCCGGGTGGCGTTGGTACCCACCATGGGGGCGCTCCACGAGGGGCACCGCACCCTGGTCCGCGCCGCCCGGCAGCAGTGCGACAGCGTCGTCGTCTCCGTCTTCGTCAACCCGACGCAGTTCGGCCCCGGCGAGGACTTCGACCGCTACCCGCGCACCTGGGACGCCGACCTCGCCGCGCTGGCCGAGGAAGGCGCCGACGTGGTCTTCCGCCCCGGCGTCCAGGACGTCTACGGGTCCTGCGCGCTGGGTGTGACCGTCGACCCCGGCCCGCTCGGCTCGGTGCTCGAAGGGGCCGTGCGCCCCGGCCACTTCGCCGGCGTGCTCACCGTCGTCGCCAAGCTCTTCGGCCTGGTCCGCCCCGACGAGGCGTTCTTCGGGGAGAAGGACTACCAGCAGCTGGTCCTCATCCGCGCCATGTCCCGGGAACTCGCCCTGCGGGTGGGTGTCAACGGCGTCCCCACCGTCCGTGAGGACGACGGCATGGCGCTGTCCTCCCGCAACCGCTACCTCGACCCGGAACAGCGCCGCACGGCCGCCACGTTGTACCGGGCACTGCAGGCGGGCGTCGACGCCGGACCGCAGGGAGCCGACGCCGTCCTCGCCGCTGCCCACGAGGTGCTGGCGACCGCCCCCGAGCTCGTCCTGGACTACCTGGAGCTCACCGACGCCGATCTCGGCCCGGCACCCGTCGCCGGCAGCGTCCGCCTGCTGGTCGCCGTCCGCGCCGGCAGCACCCGACTCCTCGACAACACCCGCGTGAGACTGGGAGAGACCCGATGATGCGCACGATGCTCAAGTCCAAGATCCACCGCGCCACGGTCACCCAGGCCGACCTGCACTACGTGGGTTCGGTGACCATCGACGAGGATCTCCTCGACGCCGCCGACCTGCTGCCCGGCGAGCAGGTCGCGATCGTCGACGTCACGAACGGCGCCCGGCTGGAGACCTACGTGATCCCCGGCGAGCGCGGCACCGGCGTCATCGGCATCAACGGCGCGGCCGCCCACCTGGTGCATCCCGGCGACCTGGTGATCCTGATCAGCTACGGCGTCATGGACGAGACCGAGGCGAAGAGCTACCTCCCCAAGGTCGTCCACGTCGACGGCGCCAACCGCGTCGTCGAGCTCGGCGGGGACCCGTCGGCCCCGGTACCCGGTGCCCCCGACCAGCAGCGCAGCCCTTCGACAGCTTCCGACTTCCGGCCTCGTCCCGGGTTCCCTCGCGAGCGTGCGAGCGGAGGGCAGGACGAGGTCCTTCCGCTCGGCGTACCGGTCCGGTGACCGGCTGGGTCCTCCCGTGCTGCTGACCGTCGACGTCGGCAACAGCCAGACCGTCCTGGCCACCTTCGACGGCGACCGGCTGGTGGGCTCCTGGCGGGTGACCACCGCGCCCCGCGCCACCGCCGACGAGCTGCGGATGGTGTGGCGCGGCCTGCTCCGCGACACCGAGGTCAGCGGCGTCGCCGCCTGCTCGACGGTCCCCGCGCTGCTGCCGTCGCTGCGCCAGCTGCTGGACTTCCTCGAGGTGCCGGTCGTGCTGATCGGCCCCGGTGTGCGCACCGGGGTCCCGCTGCACGTCGACAACCCACGCGAGGTCGGTGCCGACCGCGTCGTCACGGCGCTGGCCGCCCACGAGATGTTCGGCCGGACGGCCGACGGCGGCCGCCCGGTGGTCGTCGTCGACTTCGGCACCTCGACCAACGTCGATGCCGTAGGACCGGGCGGGCAGTTCCTCGGCGGCGCGCTGGCCCCGGGCGTCGAGGTCAGCCTCGACGCACTGGCCAGCCGGGCCGCCCAGCTGCGGTCGGTGGAGCTCACCTGCCCTGCCCAGGCCATCGGCAAGAACACGGTGGCCGCGCTGCAGTCCGGGCTGGTCCTCGGGTTCGCGGGCCTGGTCGACGGGCTGGTCGCCCGGATCGCGGCGGAGATCGTCACCCAGTTCGGTACCGCACCGGTCGTCGTCGCCACCGGAGGGTTGGCCCCCGTGGTGGTCGGCAGCTGCCGCACCATCGGGGAGCGCGAGCCGGACCTGACGGTGCACGGGCTGCGGCTGGCCTTCGAGCGGCAGCAGTCCGCCGAGCGGCGGGTGGGCGCCCCGTAGGCTGGGCCCCCGTGACCGACGAAGGACCGAACGGCCCCGCCAGCGACGACACCGGCGCGGAGGAGCTCCCCGAGCAGATGCGGGTCCGGCGGGCCAAGCTCGACCGGCTGCGCGAGTCGGGCATCGACCCGTTCCCGGTCACCGTGCCCCGCACCACCACGCTCGCCGGCGTCCGTACCGCCCACCCCGAGCTGGAGCCGGACACCATGACCGGCGAACGGGTCGGCGTGACCGGCCGGGTGATCTTCGTCCGCAACACCGGCAAACTGTGCTTCGCGACGCTGCGCGAGGGCGACGCCGAACTCCAGGCGATGCTCTCCCGCGACCGCGTGGGCGAGGAGGCTCTCGCCGCCTGGACGTCCGACGTCGACCTCGGTGACCACGTGTTCGTCGAGGGCGAGGTCGGGACGTCGCGCCGCGGCGAGCTCTCGGTGTTCGCCGACGCGTGGCAGCTCACCGCCAAGGCGCTGCGGCCGCTCCCGGTGGCGCACAAGCCGATGAGCGAAGAGCTGCGGGTCCGCCGCCGGTACGTCGACCTCATCGTGCGCGACGAGGCGCGGCGCACGGTGCGCCAGCGGGCCACCGTGATGTCGACGCTGCGGGCCGGCCTCGCCGCCCGGGGCTACCTCGAGGTCGAGACCCCCATGTTCCAGACCGTGCACGGCGGCGCGGCCGCCCGGCCGTTCCGGACCCGCATGAACGCCTTCGACCTGGACCTCTACCTGCGCATCGCCCCCGAGCTGTTCCTCAAGCGGTGCATCGTCGGCGGCCTGGACCGGGTGTTCGAGATCAACCGCAACTTCCGCAACGAGGGCGCCGACAGCTCGCACTCACCGGAGTTCGCGATGCTGGAGGCCTATCAGGCCTACGCCGACTACCAGGTGATGGCGACGGTCACCCGGGAGCTGATCCAGGAGTGCTCGGAGGCGCTGTTCGGCGACCACGTGGCCCGGCACCACGACGGCACCGAGGTGGATCTGTCGGGCGAGTGGCCGCAGATCCCGCTCTTCGCAGCGGTGTCGGAGGCGGTGGGGGAGGAGGTCACCCCCGGGACTCCGATCGAGCGGCTGCGGGAGCTGGCCGAGCGGCACGAGGTCGGCGTCGACCCGGCCTGGATCCACGGCAAGCTGGTCGAGGAGATCTTCGAGGCGCTGGTGCAGCACACGCTGCAGGCGCCGACCTTCGTCATCGACTACCCGGTGGACACCTCGCCGCTCACCCGCGCGCACCGCTCGACCCCCGGGGTCGCCGAGAAGTGGGACCTCTACATCGGCGGGATCGAGCGGGCCACGGCCTACTCCGAGCTGGTCGACCCGGTCGTGCAGCGCGAGCGGTTCACCGCTCAGGCCGCGCTCGCCGCGGCCGGCGACCCCGAGGCCATGGCGCTCGACGAGGACTTCCTCGAGGCGCTCGAATACGGCATGCCACCTACCGGTGGTATGGGGATGGGCATGGATCGCTTGATGATGACACTCACGGGGCTCGGAATTCGGGAGACGATCCTCTTTCCGCTGGTCAGGCCAATTGGTTACTGACGTCAGCCGACCCCGCCGGGTTTCAATAAACGGGTGACGGCTCTCCGTCATCACCGAATGGCTGGGACTTGTGATCTAATAGCTCCCGCACCCGTCGGGTGCTATTTCCGACCGGCTCCCGGGCCACTGCGAAAAGCGAGGAACGAATGGCGCGCAAGGTCCAGGTCATCCTGAGCGACGACCTCGACGAGAATCTCCCGGCCGACGAGACCGTGAGCTTCTCGCTCGACGGTACGTCGTACGAGATCGATCTCGCGGAGAAGAACGCCCAGGAAATGCGCGACGCCTTCGCCCGATACGTCTCTGCGGCGCGGAAGGTGGGCCGCGGCACGCGCGCCTCCGGCGGTGGCCGCTCCCGGGCCACCGGTGGCGGTGGCCGCATGGACCGGGAGCAGGCCGGTGCCATCCGTGACTGGGCGCGCAAGAACGGCCATGCGGTCAGCGACCGCGGCCGCATCCCGGCCAGCGTCGTCGAGGCCTACGAGGCCGCGCACTGACGCAGCTGCCGCTGAGGAGCGGACCGCCTCCGGCGGGCTGATCCTCTTCCTCCAGCAAGAACCACCCGGGCTCCGCCCGGGACGACGGCGAAGGCCCCGGGAAGCTCCGCTTGCCGGGGCCTTCGCCGTCGTCCGCTCACGGCGTAACCGGCGCGGAACACCACCTCACCGGGGGCCGTTGCACCGGGCAGCCATCCACCGCACCGTCGCACGACGACGGGGCGGCGTGGTCCGCGACTACAGTGGAAAGACCGGTGCCCCCGCGCGCCGACGGACGTCGGGTGCTCCTCTCCATATCGGGGGAGGGCAGCGCCGGACCAGCCGGTCAGAGGAGAAGCAGCAGATGTTCGAACGGTTCACCGACCGAGCCCGCCGTGTCGTCGTCCTGGCCCAGGAAGAGGCCCGGATGCTCAACCACAACTACATCGGCACCGAGCACATCCTCCTGGGCCTGATCCACGAGGGTGAAGGCGTCGCTGCCAAGGCACTGGAATCCCTGGGCATCTCGCTCGAGGGCGTCCGCCAGCAGGTCGAGGAGATCATCGGCCAGGGGCAGCAGGCCCCCTCCGGTCACATCCCCTTCACCCCGCGGGCGAAGAAGGTGCTGGAGCTGTCGCTGCGCGAGGCGCTGCAGCTCGGCCACAACTACATCGGCACCGAGCACATCCTGCTCGGCCTGATCCGCGAGGGCGAGGGCGTCGCCGCCCAGGTCCTGGTGAAGCTCGGCGCCGACCTCAACCGCGTCCGCCAGCAGGTCATCCAGCTGCTCTCCGGCTACCAGGGCAAGGAGCCGGCCGCGGCCGGCGGCCCCGCCGAGGGCACGCCGTCGACCTCCCTGGTGCTCGACCAGTTCGGCCGGAACCTCACCCAGGCCGCTCGCGACCAGAAGCTCGACCCGGTCATCGGGCGGGCCAAGGAGATCGAGCGGGTCATGCAGGTGCTGTCCCGCCGCACCAAGAACAACCCGGTCCTCATCGGCGAGCCCGGCGTCGGCAAGACCGCCGCCGTCGAGGGGCTGGCGCAGGCCATCGTCAAGGGCGAGGTGCCCGAGACGCTGAAGGACAAGCAGCTCTACACGCTGGACCTCGGGGCCCTGGTGGCGGGTAGCCGCTACCGCGGTGACTTCGAGGAGCGGCTCAAGAAGGTCCTCAAGGAGATCCGCACCCGCGGCGACATCATCCTGTTCATCGACGAGATCCACACCCTCGTCGGGGCCGGTGCGGCCGAGGGCGCGATCGACGCCGCCAGCATCCTCAAGCCGATGCTCGCCCGTGGTGAGCTGCAGACCATCGGTGCCACCACGCTGGACGAGTACCGCAAGCACCTGGAGAAGGATGCGGCCCTCGAGCGCCGCTTCCAGCCGATCCAGGTCAGCGAGCCGACCCTCGCCCACACCGTGGAGATCCTCAAGGGTCTGCGGGACCGCTACGAGGCCCACCACCGGATCAGCATCACCGACAGCGCGCTGGTGGCTGCCGCGACGCTGGCCGACCGGTACATCTCCGACCGCTTCCTGCCGGACAAGGCGATCGACCTGATCGACGAGGCCGGCGCCCGGATGCGGATCAAGCGGATGACCGCGCCGCCGGACCTGCGCGAGTTCGACGACAGGATCGCGGCCGTGCGCCGCGAGAAGGAGTCGGCGATCGACGCCCAGGACTTCGAGAAGGCCGCGTCGCTGCGCGACACCGAGAAGCAGCTGCTGGGCGAGAAGGCCGAGCGCGAGAAGCAGTGGAAGGCCGGCGACATGGACGTCGTCGCCGAGGTCGACGACGAGCAGATCGCCGAGGTGCTGGCCAACTGGACCGGCATCCCCGTCTTCAAGCTCACCGAGGAGGAGACCACCCGTCTGCTCCGCATGGAGGACGAGCTCCACAAGCGGATCATCGGTCAGGAAGAGGCCATCAAGAGCGTCTCGCAGGCGATCCGGCGCACGCGGGCGGGCCTCAAGGACCCGCGCCGTCCCGGTGGTTCGTTCATCTTCGCCGGCCCCTCGGGTGTCGGTAAGACCGAGCTGGCCAAGGCGCTCGCGCAGTTCCTCTTCGGTGAGGACGACGCGCTGATCCAGATCGACATGGGTGAGTTCCACGACAAGTTCACCGTGTCGCGTCTGGTCGGTGCGCCTCCCGGTTACGTCGGTTACGACGAGGGTGGCCAGCTGACCGAGAAGGTGCGGCGCAAGCCGTTCTCGGTGGTCCTCTTCGACGAGATCGAGAAGGCGCACGCAGATGTGTTCAACACGCTGCTGCAGGTTCTCGAGGATGGCCGGCTCACCGATGGTCAGGGCCGGATCGTGGACTTCAAGAACACGATCCTGATCCTCACCACCAACCTCGGTACCCGGGACATCTCGAAGGCCGTGGGCCTCGGATTCCAGGCCGGGAACGACTCGACGAGCAACTACGAGCGGATGAAGCTCAAGGTCAACGAGGAGCTCAAGCAGCACTTCCGGCCGGAGTTCCTCAACCGCATCGACGACATCGTCGTGTTCCACCAGCTGACCGAGGAAGAGATCGTCCACATCGTGGACCTCATGCTCGCTCGCCTGGAGACCCAGCTGAAGAACAAGGACATGGCGATCGAGGTGACCCCGGCGGCGAAGCAGCTGCTGGCGGCCCGCGGGTTCGACCCCGTCCTGGGTGCCCGGCCGCTGCGCCGGACCATCCAGCGCGAGATCGAGGACGCGTTGAGCGAGAAGATCCTCTACGGCGAGCTGACCAGCGGTCAGATCGTCGTGGTGGATGTCGACGACGCCGAGGGACCCGCGCAGAAGTTCACCTTCCGCGGCGAGCCGAAGCCGCTCGACCTGCCCGACACCCCGCCGGTCGCCCTCTCGGGCGCCGAGGGCGACGAGGGAGGCCCGGCCGCCAAGGCCGAGTGATCCCGTCCGGCACGACGACAGGGGCCGTTCCCGCTTCGGCGGGGACGGCCCCTTCGTCATGTCCGCCCTGGCTGGACCACGGTCGCGCGCTAGGCGGGCAGGGTGAACAGACCGTCGGGGGTCTGCTCGACCAGATCGTCGATGAGCAGCGAGTCCAGGCATCGGCTGCGTTGGACCGCGTCGTCCCAGGTGGCCGCCAGCGCCTCGACGGTCACGGGGGCGTCGGCGGCCCGGAGCACGTCGAGCAGCCGGCCGCGGACCTGCCGGTCGGTGCCGGCGAACTTCTGCACCGGCCGCCGGGGGCCTTCGTGCGGCGGATACCCGGCCAGCCGCCAGGCGCAGCGGTCCCGCACCGGGCAGCCCCCGCACCGCGGTGTCCCGGCGACGCAGAGGAGGGCGCCCAGTTCCATGACCGCCACGGAGAAGCGCACCGCGCGGGCGTCGTCCTGCGGCGCCAGGGCGGCGACGTCGGGCAGATTCGCGGCGCGGGCGTTGCCCGCCTCCGCCCGACCGTGCACCAGCCGGGTGACGACCCGACGGACGTTGGTGTCGACGACAGGCTGCCGCTGCCCGTACCCGAAGCACGCCACCGCCCGGGCGGTGTAGGTGCCGATGCCCGGCAGCGCCTCCAGGGCGGCGACGTCGTCGGGCACCACGCCCCCGTGGCGTTCGGCGATGGCGGCGGCCGCCTCCCGCAGCCGCAGGGCGCGCCGCGGGTAGCCGAGTCTGCCCCAGGCGCGGATGACATCGGCGGGCGGTGCGGCGGCCAGATCGGCCGGGGTGGGCCACCGGGCCATCCAGGAGCGCCAGACGGGCTCCACGCGGGCCACGGGGGTCTGCTGGAGCATGACCTCGCTGACCAGGACGGCCCAGGGCGCCACCCCCTGTGCCCGCCACGGCAGATCCCGGGCGGCGGTCGCGTACCAGTCGACGAGCACCTCGCCGACCGGAGGCGCCGCGGCGGCGCGGGAAGAACCGGTCACGGGCAGCCAGTCTGCCGTGCGAGGCGTGCGGCGTGCCGATCGGACCAGTCCGCACCGGGCGCACTAGCGTTCCCGGCGTGTTGCACCCGGTCGGCCCACTCCCCGCCGCCGTCTACTGGCGGCGACGGCTGACCGTGCTCGTCGTCCTCCTCGTCGTCCTCGGCGGGGCGTCCTGGCTGGCAGTGAGCCTGGTCGCGGGGCCCCGAGCCGGTGGAGCGGCGGCGACCGGCACGGCGGAGCCCGCCGAGCTGCCCGCGCTGGAGCGCGTGGTGCCCACGGTGTCCGAACTCCGGACGCCGGCCACTGCGCCGGCCCCCGCTCCGGCGGCACCGGCGCCGGTCGGCGACCCTGCCCCGGCCGGACCCACCCCGGGCGGGCCGTGCACCGACGACATGCTGGGCCTGGAGGTGCGTACGCCCGGTCAGGTCGCCGTGGGCACCAAGCCGACGTTCGAACTGGTCGTGGTGAACACCGCCTCGGTGCCGTGCGTCCGGGCGCTGGACAAGCAACTGCAGGAGCTGGTGATGGTGGATGCCGCCCGCACCCGCGTGTGGGGAAGCAACGACTGCTTCCCGGAGAGCAGCAGTGACCAGCGGACCCTCGCGCCCGGCGAGGCGGTGGTGTTCCCGATCGTCTGGGGCGGGCTGACCAGCGAGCCCACCTGCACGGCGCCGCGGGTGAACCCGGCGCCGGGGGAGTACGTCCTACGTGGCCGGCTCGACACGAAGGTCTCCGGCGACGCCCCGATCGTCCTCGGCTAGGCGCGGGGCCGGCCACTCACGCCGGTGGAGCTGCGCGGCTACCTGCCGCGTCTGCGGGTCCGCTCCCGGGCGGGTGGATCCCGCTCGAGCCACTGTGTCATCGGGCGGAAGCCTTCGTCCGGTACCTGACGGAGGAGGACGATCGCGATGGCGAAGAAGACCAGCACGGAGAAGGGCACGTACATGCCGGCTTCCGCGAGGAAGGCCGCCCTGCCTTCGATGTCCCCGCGGCGGAACGGCACGGCCCACAGGAAGAGCACCGCCGCCGCCAGGAGCCAGCACATCGTCGGCACCAGCACCCAGCGACGCGTCCGCGCGGACAGCAGCAGTACGGTGGGAGCGGCGGCGACCGCTCCGCACACCGCGCCCACCGTCCCCTGCAGCACCCCGGGCCGACCGGCCAGCAGCGGACCCAGGACCGACCACGAGGCGTACGCCAGAACGATCCCCACGGCAATCGCAGCAGCCATGATCAGCAAGGTGGCCATGACTCGCCGGCCGTACCCAGGGCGGGGCTCCGCCCCTTTCCGCTCGCGAGGTCCCACGGGTCAGCTGTAGCGGTCGAGGATCGAGGTCTCGGCCAGCCGGGACAGCCCCTCGCGGATGCCGCGGGCCCGTGCCTCGCCGACGCCCTCGACCGCCAACAGGTCCTCGATGGTGGCCGCCAGCAGCTTCTGCAGCCCGCCGAAGTGGGTCACGAGCCGGTCGATGATGCCCGCCGGCAGCCGGGGCACCCGCGCCAGCAGGCGGTACCCGCGCGGGCTGACGGGGGAGTCCAGGGCGTCGGGGGAGGTGGGGAGCCCGTAGCACCGCGCCACGGCCGACAGGTCGAGCAGCTCGGTGGCCGTGAGTGCCCGCAGGTCGGTCAGCACCTGGTCGATGGTGCGCGGCCGGCGGCCGGTCGGCGGGAGGTAGTCGCGCACGAGGAGCCCGCGGTCCTCCTCCACCCCGGCGAGCATCTCGTCCAGCTGGAGGGCCAGCAGCCGCCCATCGGTGCCGAGCTCGACGACGAAGCCCTCGATCTCATCGGCGATGCGCCGCACCATCTCCAGCCGCTGGCTGACGCTCATCGCGTCGCGCACCGTGACCAGGTCCTCGATCTCCAGCGCCGACAGCGTGCTGGCGACCTCGTCGAGGCGCAGCTTGTACCGCTCGAGCGCCGCGAGGGCCTGATTGGCGCGGGCGAGGATCGTCGTGGGATGTTCCAGCGTGTACCGGCGTCCAGCGACGTACACGCTGATGATGTGCATCGACTGGCTCACCGAGATGACCGGGAAGCCGGTCTGCACGGCGACCCGCTCCGCGGTCCGGTGCCGGGTGCCCGACTCCTCGGTGGGCACCGTCGGGTCGGGCATGAGGTGGACACCGGCCCGCACGATCCGGGTTCCGTCGTAGGAGACGATCACCGCGCCGTCCATCTTGGCGAGTTCACGGAGGCGGGTAGCCGAGAGGGCCACGTCCAGAGCGAACCCGCCAGTGCACAGCGACTCCACCACCCGGTCGTACCCGAGGACGATCAGCGCGCCGGTGCGGCCCGCCAGGATGCGCTCCAGGCCGTCGCGCAGTGCCGTCCCCGGAGCGATGCGACCGAGGAGTTCGCGCAGCGCGACCTCGGGGTCCACGGCGGCGGGCACGAGCGCTCCTGACGGTCGAGTGGTACGGCGGCTGAGTCTACGTGCCCGGGTGGTGGCCCGGACGCGCTCGGGTACGGACAGCCCGTGGCGGGGCCGTGATACGAGACCTTACGGGCTCAGAAGAGGCGGTGAAAGGCCGCGCCCAGGTCGGGCACCTCGATCAACCGCATGCCGGGGGGTGCGGAGCCGGCGTCCGGCGGGACCAGCGCGGAGCGGTAGCCCTGGCGGGCGGCCTCGGCCAGCCGGCGCCCGGTACCCCCCACTCGGCGGATCTCGCCGGAGAGCCCCACCTCGCCGAGGGCGACCATCCCGGCCGGCAGCGGGGTGTCCTTCGCCGCTGACGCGATCGCCAGCGCGAGGGCCAGGTCGGCCGCGGGCTCGGCGATCCGGACCCCGCCGACCGAGGCGGCGAACACGTCGGCGTCGGCCAGCTTGACGCGGCCCCGCCGCTCCACCACGGCATTGACCATGGCGACGCGCTGCGAGTCCAGCCCGCTGACCGCCCGCCGGGGGGACCCTCCACCACCGGTGCTGGCGACGAGGGCCTGGACCTCCGCCAGCAGTGGCCGGCTCCCCTCCAGGGTGACGGTGACGCAGCTGCCGGGCACCGGATCGGCTCGCCGTGAGACGAACAGTGCGGACGGGTCGGGCACGCCGACCACACCGCTGTCGCCGATCTCGAAGCAGCCGATCTCGTCGGCCGGGCCGAAGCGGTTCTTCGTTGCCCGCACCATGCGCAGGGTGGAGTGCCGTTCGCCGTCGAAGGAGATCACCACGTCGACCAGGTGTTCGAGAGTGCGTGGGCCGGCGATGGCGCCGTCCTTGGTGACGTGGCCGACGAGGATGGTGGTCATGCCGCGGGTCTTGGCCACCCCGGTCAGCGCGGACGCCACGGCGCGTACCTGGGTGGACCCGCCGTCGGTGCCGTCGACGGCCGGTGAGCGGACGGTCTGCACGCTGTCCAGGACCAGTAGCGAGGGGTTCACCGCCTCGACGTGGGCGAGCACTGCCGACAGTTCCGTCTCGGCGGCGAGGTAGAGCTGATCGTGCAGCGCACCGATCCGCTCGGCGCGCAGCCGCACCTGGCCGGCGGACTCCTCGCCGGACACCACCAGGGCCGGGCCGTTCGTCGCCGCGACCCGCTGCGCGACCTCCAGCAGCAGGGTGGACTTTCCGACGCCCGGTTCACCGGCGACGAGCAGCACCGCACCCGGCACCAGCCCACCGCCGAGGACGCGGTCGAACTCCGGGATGCCCGTGGGGACCGCCTGGGCGCCCGCGAGTTCGACCTGCGCGATGGGGCGGGCGGGCGCGCTCACCTGACCGGCCGAGACCGCCCGCAGGCCGGTCGTCGGGGCGCCGCTCTCCTGCAGGGTGCCCCAGGCCTGGCACTCGGGGCAGCGGCCGACCCACTTGGCCGAGGCGTAACCGCACTCGGTGCAGCGGTGGGCGGGACGAGCGGACTTCACTGCGGGGGACGGCACGTCGAGGACGCTAGCTGCCGGTACCGACAGTTCCCGGGAACGGACGCCGACCGGCGGGCGCCGGTCAGCAGTCCGGGTCAGCCGTGGGCTTCGCCGGCGCCCTCGGCCTCCTCGTCGGCGCCCTCCGCCTCCTCGTGGTGGAAGTCGAAGCCCTCGCCACGCTCGAGCACCTCGTCGGGGGTGGTCACCACGGCCCGCACGGTCACCTCGCCGGCGTTCTCGAAGGTGAGCTGCAGGTCGACGGCCTCGCCGGTCGTGAGTTCCTCGTCGAGACCGGCGAGGGTGATCGTGGGTCCGTCCTCGGCGCCCACGAACACCGTCGACCCGGCCGGGATCTCCAGGTCCTCGGACCCGGAGCCGCTGCCGTCGGGGGTTTCGACGACCGCCTCGTCGAAGCCCTCGCCGGAGATACCGGTCAGGGTGTCGTCCTCGTTGCCGGGGTTCGCGATGGCCAACTGCACCGTGGCGTCGTCGCCGGCCTCGTACACGCCGTCCTCGGGACTCGCGAGGGTGATCGCGCGCAGGTTCAGGTCACCGACCTCCGCCATCGCGCCCCGCTGGTCGCGCAGCTGCGTGGCGGTCTGCGTGACCTGCCCCGCGCTGCACGCGGCGAGCGCGACGGGGGAGAAGAGCAGAACGCCCATGGTGGCGGCGCGCAGAGCGCGGTTCACAGCCGTCGACCTCCAGCAGGACCGTGCCGGCCACCGGGGGTCGGTGGCACGGAGACCCCCCGAGCCTAACGGTCGCTCCAGCGCGCCGCCCGCAGGGAGCGGTGCCGGTCGCGCGTCCCTCTCCGCGAGGCCGGCGGTGCGGCCTCGACGACCGGGGCGGATCAGGTGAGCGTCGCCCCGCCGGCCACCAGCAGGACGACGTCGAGCACGGTCAGCAGCATCACGGCAGGGAAGGCGAGCTCCCGGAAGCGGGGTGTGCCCGAGAGAGCGGCCACGGCGGCCGCCGGGGCCGCGAGCGCCAGGGCGACCCACCCGGAGGCGGTGGGGTCGCCGGCCGGGCCGAGCACCAGCACCAGGGACGCCGCGGCGAGCAGCAGTGCCCCGGACACCGCCGACCTCCGGGCGCCGAGCCGGTGCGGGAGGCCGCGGACGCCGGTGGCCAGATCGTCCTCCAGGTCGGGGGCGACGTTGGCCAGGTGTGCGGCGGCTCCCAGGGCGGCGCCGGCGGCGACCAGCCACCACGGGGCGGCCGCCTCGCCCGGTGCGGCGGCGACCACCCCGGCGGGGAGGGCGCCGAACCCGACGACGTACCCGGCGCCGGACCACACGGTTCGCTTGAGGCCGGCGTTGTAGGCCCAGCCGCTGGCGACGAGGAGCAGCAGCAGCAGACCGGGGACCAGGCCGAGGAGCAAGGAGAGGACGACGGCCGTGCCCGCCGCCAGGAGGGCCGCCCGGCGCAGGGTCCCCGGCGTCACCGCCCCCTGCACCACCGGCTTGTCCGGCCGCGCCACGGCGCGGTCACGGTCGGCGTCCAGCCAGTCGTTGCTCCAGCCGATGGACGCCTGACCTGCGAGGACAGCGGCGCAGAGCAGGGCTGCCCGGCCGGCGGGGAGACCCGCGGAGATCCCCATGACGGTGGCGACGGTGGTGACCGCGACCGTCGGTCCCGGGTGCGTCGCGAGCGCCAGCGCGCGCGCGGCCGCAAGTCGCCTGGAGGCCCCCGCAGGCACATCAATCACGCTGTGTCAACCCCTCCGGGTCCATCGATCAGGGCTCTGACCTGCAGATTTACTGCCCGGGTCGGATCCGCTGGTCAGTCTGCCGTGCTAACCTAGGGGGAGCGAAAGGGGTCACATCCACATGGGCTTCACTGTCGGCGAGACCGTCGTCTACCCGCACCACGGTGCCGCGCTCATCGAGGCGATCGAGAAGCGGACGATCAAGGGCGAAGAGAAGGCCTACCTCGTGCTGAAGGTCGCCCAGGGCGACCTCACCGTGCGTGTGCCGGCCGACAACGCAGAGATCGTCGGCGTCCGTGACGTCGTCGGTCAGGAAGGGCTCAACCGCGTGTTCGAGGTGCTCCGCGCCCCGCACACCGAGGAGCCGACGAACTGGTCGCGCCGCTACAAGGCCAACCTCGAGAAGCTGGCCTCGGGCGACGTGAACAAGGTTGCCGAGGTCGTCCGCGACCTGTGGCGCCGCGACAAGGACCGGGGGCTCTCCGCCGGCGAGAAGCGGATGCTGTCCAAGGCCCGCCAGATCCTGGTGAGCGAGCTGGCACTCGCCGAGGGCACCAACGAGGACAAGGCCGAGGTCCTGCTCGACGAGGTCCTCGCCAGCTGAGCTGGCCACCTCCTCAGAACGAACCGGACCACTCCCGTGCACGCTGTCGCGATCGTCGCAGCGGCCGGGAGCGGTTCGCGTCTGGGGGCCGACCGCCCCAAGGCACTGGTGCCGCTCGCCGGGCGGCCCCTGGTCAGCTGGGCGGTCGAGGGCCTGCTCGCCGCAGGCGTGGCCGACGTCGTCGTCACCGTGCCGGCCGCTGACCGCGCCGCCTTCGCTGCGGTGCTGCCCACGGAGGTGCGCCTCCTCGACGGTGGGGCCAGCCGCACCGCCTCCGTCCGCGCCGGGCTGGCCGCCGCCGGGGACGCCGACGTCGTCCTGATCCACGACGCCGCGCGGCCGCTCACCCCACCTGGGGTGGTCGCCCGGGTGGTGGCGGCGCTCGCCGCCGGCGCACCCGCCGTCGTCCCGGTCCTGCCCGTCGTCGACACCACCGTGGTGGTCGACGACGGCGGCGTCGTCACCGGGTCGCTGCCCCGTGCCACCCTGCGCCGGGTGCAGACGCCGCAGGGTTTCGACCGTGCCGCCCTGATCGCCGCCTACGCGGCGCTCCCTGACGGCACCGAACTCACCGACGACGCCGCCGTCGTGCGCGCCGCCGGCGTCCGCGTCCACACCGTCCCCGGCGACGAGCGCGCCGCCAAGATCACCGTCCCGCACGACCTGGTGCTGGCCGAGGCGCAGGTGCGCCGGTGACCGCCGCCAGCCTGCGGGTCGGCATCGGCACCGACGTCCACCCGATCGAGCCGGGGAGGCCGTGCCGGCTGGCGGGCCTGGAATGGCCCGGGGTCGACGGCTGCGCCGGTCACTCCGACGGCGACATCGTCGCCCATGCGCTGACCGATGCGGTGCTGTCGGCCGCCGGCCTCGGCGACATCGGCGGTCTGCTCGGCACCGACGACCCGCGCTGGGCCGGCGTGACGGGACCGGCGGTGCTGGAGCACGTCCGGGAGGTCCTGGCGCGCGAGGGCTGGCACGTCGGCAACGCCTCGGTCCAGCTGATCGCGACCACCCCGAGGCTCGGGCCCCGGCGAGGGGAGGCCGAGGCGGTGCTCTCCGCCGCGCTGGGCGCACCGGTCAGCGTGACCGCCACCACCACCGACGGGCTCGGGCTCACCGGCCGGGGCGAGGGGCGGGCCGCGGTGGCCACCGCCCTGGTGGTGCGGACGGCCTGACCGTCGCTGGCCCGGTTCGACACCTGCGGTCGGGATGCGCCGAGTGCTGGTCTGGGCGGCTCGGCGGCCGCACACTGTTGCCGGCGTCACCATCGAGAGCTCGCCGCCTGCCGTCCGGCACCACCTGCTCCTCAGCTGCCGCCCTCGCCGCCGGTCGCGTTCCGGTGAGTCCGGGGCTGCCTTCACCCACCGAAGAGGCCTCATGCCCGGCTCCGCCCGTTCACGCCTGCTCGCCGCGGCGGCACTCGCCTCCACGTCCCTGGCGCTGCTCGCCGCTCCCGCGAACGCGCAGGTCCCCCCTGCCGGACCGGGCGCGATCCCGGGCGCCTGGATCGTGACCCTCCAGCCCGGCCAGGCGCCGGAGCGGGTGTCCGGCGAGCACGCCCGGCAGCACGGCGCCCAGGTCGACCACCTCTACCAGCACGCGCTCCGCGGCTACGCCGCCCGGATGTCGGAGCAGGCTGCCGCCCGTGTGGCGCGGGATCCCCGGGTGGCGTCGGTCCAGCGCGATCGTGTGGTCACGGCCGTCGCCCCGCCGAACCGGGAACCGGCGAGCACCGCCGCACAGCGCCTGCCGACCGGGATCGCACGCATCGACGGCGAGCTGTCGAGCACGGTCTCCGGCGACGGCAGCGGAAGTGTCCAGGTGGACGTGGCGGTCATCGACACCGGCATCGACGTCGACCACCCCGATCTGAACGTCGTCGGCGGCAAGAACTGCGTCCGCGGCGGCAAGAACACCTATGACGACGGCAACGGCCACGGCACCCACGTCGCCGGGACCATCGGCGCCGAGGACGACGGCGACGGCGTCGTCGGTGTCGCGCCCGGTGCCCGGCTCTGGGCGGTGCGGGTCCTGAACAACCAGGGCAGCGGCAGTTGGTCCTCGATCATCTGCGGTGTCGACTGGGTGACCGCGAACCGGAGCACCATCGAGGTCGCGAACATGAGCCTCGGCGGCACCGGGACGGAGCCGACGGTGGCCGGGTGCTCGACGGGTGACGCACTGCACGACGCGATCTGCACGTCGGTCTCCGGCGGCGTGACGCACGTCGTGGCGGCGGGGAACGACAGCGCCGATGCGGCAGGCTTCGTGCCCGCCGCGTACGACGAGGTCATCACCGTCTCCGCACTGGCGGACTTCGACGGCGCGCCGGGAGGTCTGGGGTCCCCGACCTGCCGCACTGACGGGGACGACACCTTCGCCGACTTCTCCAACCACGGGGCCGACGTCGACCTGGTCGCGCCCGGGGTCTGCATCGACTCGACCTGGAAGGGGGGCGGCTACACCACCATCAGCGGGACGTCGATGGCCTCGCCGCACGTCGCCGGCGCGGCCGCACTCTACCGGGCTGCCAACGCTGCCACGCCGGAGCAGGTCAAGGCAGCCCTGCTCCTGGCCGGGAACGACGGCTGGGACAACAGCGACGACGGGGATACGACCAAGGAGCCGCTGCTCGACGTCGACGCCTTCTGATCCCGTCGTCATCGGCCGGGCCGTCGACGGCCCGGCCGGTGGCGTCTCCGGGCAGGGCACCCACCGATGCTGAACGGCCAGGACGCGCCGTCCGTAGACTCCGCGCAGTGAGCCTCCGCCTCTACGACACCGCAGCCCGCGCGGTCCGGGACTTCGTGCCCCTGCGTCCGGGGAAGGCGTCGGTCTACGTCTGCGGGCTCACCGTCCAGGGCCCGCCGCACGTCGGCCACGTCCGCGCCGCGCTCGCCTTCGACGTCCTGCGGCGCTGGCTGACCGCCCAGGGGCTCGACGTCACCTACGTCCGCAACGTCACCGACATCGACGACAAGATCCTGACGAAGGCCGAGGCCAACGGCGTCCCGTGGTGGGCGTGGGCCTACGAGTTCGAGCGCGCCTGCACCCGGGCCTACGACGTGCTCGGCGTCCTCCCGCCCACCTACGAGCCGCGGGCGACCGGGCACGTCCCCGAGATGGTCGAGCTCATGCAGCGGCTGATCGAGCGCGGGCACGCCTACGCCGTCGACGGCGACGTCTACTTCGACGTCCGGTCGTTCCCCGAGTACGGGGCGCTGACCGGCCAGATGCTCGGCGACCTCCAGCCGGCGGCCGACACCGAGACCGACGAGCGCAAGCGGGACCCGCGCGACTTCGCGCTGTGGAAGGCCGCGAAGCCAGGGGAGCCCGAGACCGCCTCGTGGCCCACCCCGTGGGGCCGCGGCCGCCCCGGCTGGCACCTGGAGTGCTCGGCCATGGCCGGGAAGTACCTCGGCGCGGAGTTCGACATCCACGGCGGTGGGCTGGACCTGCGCTTCCCGCACCACGAGAACGAGCAGGCGCAGTCCCGGGCGGCCGGCGACGGGTTCGCCCAGTACTGGCTGCACAACGGCTGGGTCACCCTCGGCGGCGAGAAGATGAGCAAGTCGCTGGGCAACACGGCGCTGGTCGACGAGGTCGTCCGGCGGGTCCGGCCGGTGGAGCTGCGCTACTACCTGGTCACGCCGCACTACCGCTCGATGATCGAGTTCACCGACTCCGCGCTCGAGGAGGCGGCGGCGGCCTACCGGCGGATCGAGTCGTTCGTGAAGCGCGCGGGCGAGCGGGTGGGGATCGACGGGGTGGCGGGGCGGGCGGGCGACACAGCGGGTGCCCCCGTGTTCTGCGCAGACTTCAGCAACGCGCTCGACGACGACCTCGGGACGCCGGCGGCCATCGCGGCCGTCCACGAGACCGTCCGGGAAGGCAACACCGCGCTGGCCGACGGGAACGACGCCGCGGTCGCCGGCACCCTGCGCTCGGTGCGCGCGATGCTGGGCGTGCTCGGCCTCGACCCGCTGGACCCGCAGTGGGCCGCCGTCGGCGGCGACGAGAAGCTCAGCCGGGCGGCCGACGGCCTCGTGGCGCTGGCTCTCGAGCAGCGCCAAGCCGCCCGCGCCCGCAAGGACTTCGCGGCCGCGGATGCGATCCGCGACCAGCTCGCCAGCCTCGGCGTCTCCGTCGAGGACACCCCCCAGGGACCCCGATGGGAGCTGACCTCCTGATGGCCGGCAACAGCCAGCGGCGCGGCCGCAGCGAAGGCGCGGGCAAGAAGCGCGCGACCGCCGGGACCGGCGGCAAGAACCGCCGCTCGCTCGCCGGCCGGGGTGCGACACCGCCGGCCGAGGCACGGCCCGGCCACCCGGCGCAGCGACGGGCAGCCGCCGAGCAGCGGCAGCGCGCCGACCGGGCCCGCGCCCGTGCGCGGGCCGAGGAGCAGCCGGAGCTGCTGCTCGGCCGGAACCCGGTCGTCGAGGCGCTGCGAGCCAAGATCCCGGCCACCGCGCTGTACGTCGTCACCGGCGACACGCACCGCACCACCGACGAGCGGATCGCCGAGGCTCTCGGCCTCGCCGCCGACCGGGGCCTGCCGCTGCTCGAGGTCGGCAAGGCCGAATTCGACCGGATGTCGCAGGGTGCGCTGCACCAGGGCATCGGCCTGCAGGTCCCGCCCTACGACTACGCGCACCCCGACGACCTGATCGACCTGGCCCGCGACTCCGGCCGGCCGGCGATCATCGTCGCGCTGGACGGGGTCACCGACCCGCGCAACCTCGGCGCGGTCGTCCGCTCCGCGGCCGCGTTCGACGCGCACGGCGTCGTCGTCCCGCAGCGTCGTGCGGTCGGCATGACCGCGTCCGCGTGGCGGACCAGCGCCGGCGCCGCGGCCCGGATCCCGGTGGCCCGGGCGGTCAACCTCGCCCGCACGCTCGGCTCCTACCAGGACGCCGGTCTGATGACGGTCGGCCTGGCGGGCGACGGCGACGTCGACCTGCACGAGTTCGACGGTTTCGCCGACCCGGTCGCGCTGGTGGTCGGCGCCGAGGGCACGGGCCTGTCCCGGCTGGTGCGCGAGCGGTGCGACGTCGTCGTCCGCATCCCGATCGACCGCGACACCGAGTCGCTCAACGTCAGCGTGGCGGCGGGAATCGCGCTCTATCAAACTGCGCTGCTCCGCAGCGCACCGCGGCCAGGCAGCGGCTCACCGTGAGCTGAGCCGTTCCGCCACCTTCTCGCGGACCCTCCGGGCCCACTCGGCGGCGGCCCTCGCAGGGCGGCTCAGGTCGTTCGTCGGGAGCCCTCCGGGCCCCGCTCCTCACGACCCCGCGTGGTACCGGCGGTGCAGTTCCCGCATGCGCTCGTCGAGCCCCGGCACCGGCCCGTCCACCGAGATGCCGGGGACGACGTCCTGAACGGGGATGGGCCGTACCGGCGCCGGCGGAACGCTGAGTTCCGCCAGCCACTCGCTCAGCTGCGCTGAGGAATGGACGTACATGATCCGACCGACGCCGGCCCAGCCGTGTGCCGCCGAGCACATGGGGCAGTGCTCCCCGGACGTGTAGACCGTTGCGGCGGCCCGCTCGGCCGGACTGAGATGTGTTGCCGCCCAACGGGCCAGGGTGATCTCGGGATGCGCCGTCGGGTCCCCGGTGGCGATGATGCGGTTGCGGTCCTCCGCGAGGACTCTGCCGTCAGCCGCCACCAGTACCGAGCCGAACGGCTCGTCGCCGGCGTCCAGGGCTTCGGTGGCGAGCGCGATGCAGCGCTCGAGATGCTCCGCTATGAGGTCCACCGATGCAGGGTAGTCAGCCCAGCAGCTGGGCGACGGTGTAGATGACCAGGCCGGCGAGGCCACCGACGACGGTGCCGTTGACCCGGATCCACTGCAGGTCCCGGCCCACCTGCAGCTCGATGCGGCGGCTGGTCTCCTCGGTGTCCCAGCGGGCGACGGTCGTGCCCACCAGGTCGGCGAGGTCGCTGGAGAACCGCTCGACCAGGTAGACGGCGGCCCGCCGGCCCTGCTTCTGCACCGATTCCCGCACCCCGGGGTCGCTCCGGAGGAGCCGTGCCCCTTCGGTGATCAGCCCGGCGACCCGGCTGCGCAGCTCCGACGAGGGGTCGGCCGCGGCCGCGAGGACGGCGTCCTTGGCCTGCGTCCACAGCGAGCCCGACCAGGTGCGCACGGCCGGGTGCTGGAGCAGCTCCGCCTTGAGCTCCTCGATCCGCGCGGCGGTGGCGGGATCGGTGCGCAGGGCGTGCGCGTAGGCCCGCAACCGGGCGTCGTAGGAGCGACGCAGCTCGTGCCGCGGGTCGTCGCCCACCTCGGTCAGGAAGCCCTGCAGGCCGGCGAACACCCGGTCGAACACCCGGTCGTCGACCCAGTCCGGCACCCACGGGGGGGAGGCGTCCCCGAGCTGGGCGCGGAAGACCAGCCGGTTGTCCTCGAGGAAGCGGGCCAGCCCGCGCAGGCCTGCCGACAGCACCTCCTGGTGCCGGTCCCCGTCGACCACGAGCTCCAGCGCCCGGGCCACGGCCGGCGCTGCGGGCGTCTCGTGCAGCTTGCGCTCGACGAGCGCGGCGACGGCGGGGCGCAGGTCGTCGTCGCGCAGCAGGTCGCCCAGCCCGGAGAGGGCCACCCCGGCGTCACCGGCCAGCCGCTCGGCGCGGCCGGGGGCGGCCAGGAACGTGCCCAGCCGGCCGGGGAGGTCGACCGTCTCGAGGGTGTGGTCGACGACGGCCGCGGTCAGGAAGTTCTCCTGGACGAAGGCGCCCAGGCTGGTGCCGATCTGGTCCTTCTTCCGCGGGATGATCGCGGTGTGCGGGATCGGCAGTCGCAGCGGGTGCCCGAACAGCGCGGTGACGGCGAACCAGTCGGCCAGCGCCCCGACCATGGAGGCCTCGGCGGTCGCACGGACGTAGCCCACCCACGCGCCGCCGTCGTCCCCGAGCAGCACGCAACCGAGGAAGACGATGGCGGCGAGGACGAACAGCCCGGTCGCCAGCCGCTTCATCCGGGCGAGGTCACGCGCCCGGGCCGGGTCGTCGAGCGACCCGGCCAGGGGAGCGGTCAGTCGGGGAGCGGCCACCCGGCCCAGCCTAGGGACCGGACCGGGGGCGGCCGCCGGGTGTCAGCTGGTCGTGCCGAGGGTGACGTCGACCGTGCGGGTGTCCGAGCCGCGGCGCACCGTCAGCTCGACGGTGTTGCCCGGTGCCTGGCTGCGGATGGCGGCGGTCAGCTCGGTGGACGTGGTCACCGGGCGCTCGCCGACGGCGGTGACGACGTCCCCCACCCGCAGGCCGGCCTCCTCGGCCGCGCTGCCGATCTCGATGCTGACGACCTCGGCTCCGGTGCCGACCTCGCGGTTCCCGTCGTCGGCGGCGGTGCTCGCCCGGACGCCGAGGAGGGCGCGGGTGGCGCTGCCGGTCTCGATGATCTCCTGGGCGATGCGCTGAGCGGAGTTGCCCGGGATCGCGAAGCCGACACCGATGTTGCCGCTCTGCGACTGGCCGCCCGGGATCCCGGAGGCGACGGTGGCGATCGCGGTGTTGATGCCGATCACCTCGCCGGCGCCGTCGACCAGCGCTCCGCCGGAGTTCCCGGGGTTGATCGCGGCGTCGGTCTGGATGGCGTCCAGGACCGTCGCGTCGTCCTGGGTGGAGCCGGTGGCCACGGCGCGACCGGTGGCGCTGATGATGCCGTCGGTGACCGTGTTGGACAGGCCGAGCGGGGCGCCGATGGCGACGGCGATGTCACCCACCTGCACCTCGTCGGAGTCGGCGAACACAGCGGCGACGAGGTCCTGGGCGTCGGTCAGGCGCAGGACGGCGAGGTCGAAGGCGGGGTCGGTGCCCACCACCTCTGCGTCGTAGAGCGTGCCGTCGGCGGTGCGCACCTGCACGGTGCCGGTGCTCCCGCCGTCGCCGGCCACGACGTGGTTGTTCGTGAGCACGTAGCCGTCGGCGGTGAGGACGACGCCGGAGCCGCTGCCCCCGCCGGTGCCGGTGCTCACGTACACCGTCACCACGCTGGGTGCGGCCTTGGCGGCGGCCGCCGTGGCGGTCGTGGCCCGCTCGGGGTTGTCGATGGTCACGCTCTGGGCGGACGCCGACGTGCCGCCGCCGGCCGCCGGCTCGTCGATCAGCGCGGTGACGCCTGCGCCGGCGCCGCCGCCGATCAGCGCGCCGGCGACCAGACCGGCCAGGCCGATCCGCAGCCGCCCGCCGCGGCGCGGCTCCGGGCGCTCCGGCAGCGGGATCGTGGGGGAGGGCAGGCCGCCGTACCCCGGGTAGACGGGGGGCGCCATCGGCTGCGGGGTGGTCGGCTGCGTCGCCGTCGGCTGCTGCGGTGGCTGCCAGGCGAACTGCTGGCCTGCGCCGGGGTACTGGTGCTGGTGCTCGCTCACTGGTGTCCTCTCCTCGCGCAGCCGTCGCGGCTGCTGCGTCGCTACCCACTGTCCGACCCGCCTCTGCCCCAACGCTGGGGAGAGCCTGTGAACTTCCTGGGTGCTACCGCGGCACCGGCAGGAGCCGGCCTCGCGCGACCAGCTCGGTGACCGCCCAGACCGCGAGCATCTCGGCGGCGAGCAGGCCGATCAAGACCAGCAGCTGGGCGGCGCCGGCCTCCAGCGGACTGCCCCCACCCAGGAGCACGCCCACGAAGGCGCCCGGCAGGGTGACCAGCCCCACCGTGCGGGTCTGGTCGAGCGGAGGCACCAGGGCGGTGCCGGCGACCGGGCGGGCGACGAGCAGGACGGCGTCGCGGGGCACCAGGCCGAGGGCGAGCGCGGCCTCGATCTCGCCGCGCTTCTGGGCCAGCTCCTCGCGCAACCGACGGCCGGCCAGGGAGGTCGCCGTCATGGCGCCGCCGATGAGGATGCCCGCGATCGGGATCACCGCCTCCCCGCGCAGCGGGACCGTGCCGCTGGCCAGGACCAGCGCGACGACGGGGGCCGCGCCGCCGGCGACCGGGAGCGTGACGGCGGCCAGTCGGCGGGCGCTGCCGGGTGTGCGGAGCGGCCGGGCGGTGGTCCGGCCGGTCGCGGTGACGGTGGCGACGCCGACCATGAGCAGGACGAAGGCCGCCGAGAGCAAGAGCGAGTCGACGACGACCAGCAGCAGCGCCGAGACGACCGCCAGCTGCACCGTGGCTCGCAGGGCGGCCACCAGGACCGGGCGGTCCTCGCCGAGCCCGGAGAGCCGCCCGCCTCCCGCGGCGAGCGCGGTCAGGATGACGAGGACGACGGCGAGGCGCAGATCGACGTCGACCACGGAGGACCCCACGTGCGCCGATCCTGCCGGATCGGCGCACGTGCCCCGGCAGGGCAGGGCTGTCAGCCGACGGTCACACCGGTCGGCTTCCGCGCCCCGGTCCGCTCCTCGCTCGCTGGCGCTCGCTGCGATGCTCCCGAGGCTGTCAGCCGACGATCACCCTGGTCGGCTTCCGCGCCCCGGTCCGCTCCTCGCTCGCTGGCGCTCGCTGCGATGCTCCCGAGGCTGTCAGCCGACGGCGACGATCTCCTCGTGCGGCTCGAGCTCCGGGCGGTGCACCGGCGGCACCAGCGCCATCGGCGACGTGCAGTGCCGCAGCAGCCAGCGGTGCGGCCCGTCGAGCCCGCGGTGCAACAGACTGCCGTGGCCGGCGCTGAGCACCAGCAGCGGAGCGGGGCAGGCGGCCTCGAGGATCTGCCGCGCGCCGGCGGCGGGCAGCTCGGTGCGCTCGACGTCGGTGCCCGGGAAGCGGCGGTCCCACTCGGCGGGGTCGTCCGCCCAGCCGCCGGCCGGGCCGGTCAGCAGCACGGAGAGCGGGGCGCGGGTGCGCTCCGCGGCGGAGGCGGCGAACTCTGCGACGGCGACGTCGTCGTCAGGGTCCCCGGCGCCCAGGACGGCGACGACGGGCCGACCCGGGGTGGTTCTGCCCCGGCGCCGGGGGACGACGACGACCGATTGCGGCGAGCGGGCGGCGACCCGCCGCGCCACCGGGACCAGGACCATCTCGTCGGCCGCTCCGGTGGTGGCGCTGCCCAGCACCACCAGCTGCCCGGCGGCCGCGGCACCCAGCAGCGTGGGTGCGGGGTCGCCCGGCACGATCTCGGTGGTGACGGGCAGGTCGTGCTCGGTGTGCCGGGCCACCGTGAAGGCGGTGCCGGTGATCTGCCGGGCTCGCGCCAGCTGTGGCGGCGGCTCCTCGCCCGAGCCGCGGCGGTGCGCCAGGTAGGGGGCCGCGTGCACGATCCGCAGCGGGGCACCGCGGCGCTGCGCCTCGCCGGCAGCCCAGCGGACGGCGCCCAGCGCGCACTCGCTGCCGTCCACCCCGACGACGACCTCCCGGGCACCGGGATCCGGTCCACCGGCCGTCTGCCGCCGGGACGGGGCGAGGGGGGTCGAGGTCGGCACGGCGCACCTCCGGAGTGCAGCGGGCGTTTCGCCTCTCCGAGGGTCCTCCCGTCGACGCCCGGAGGGAAGACCTCCTGGTGCCGCAGTGCGTCCTCGGCATCCCGCCCGGGCGCCGTCCGTCCTGGGCGTGATCGATCGGTGCCTGCGTGTGCAGGGAGAGCTGCAGCTGGGTAGGGGGGTGCCCGACGGCCGGGCCGGGTCGGTGCCCGCCGGCCGCCGGTCCCGTCCCGTCGGTTGCCGTGGAGGCTGCCCGTGCCCGCCCGTCGTCCCTTGCTCCGGTTCCTCCTCGGCCTGGGCCTGACCTGTGCCGCCGTGGTGGCCGTCGTCGGCGGCATCGCGCTGCGCGGTCCGGGGCTGGTCGCCGTCTGCGTGTCCGGTGCGCTGGCCGGCTGCGTCGCCGCGGGGGTGGCCCGGGAGACGCCTGGCCCGGCCCGCCGGTCGACCGTCGAGGCGGCCGGCCAGGCTGCCGCGATCACCATCGGGGCGCTGCTGGTCGTGAGCGGTACCGCCGTGATCGCGGGGGGCGCGACGGCGCTGCTGCTCGTCGGCGTCCTGGTCGCCGGCTGGGCCGCGCTCCGCTGGTTCCGCGACCGCCAGCAGGCCGCCACCGGCTCGCTCTTCGCGACGCCGTCCCCGGTGGTCCGCCCGCTTCCCGGCCCGTCGTCGCCGGCGCCGGCCGTGGCGGGGCTGCCGACCGCGGCGCTGGGAGAGGAGTGGCTGCGGACGGGCGCCGCGCTGCAGGGCCCGCTCGCCCCTGCCGTCCGGCAGCGGATCGTCACGCGGCGGGGGCAGGTGCTAGACGAGCTCGAGCGCCGTGACCCCGCCGGGTTCGCCCGCTGGCTGGCCGCCGGCCCGCTGCACGGCGGTGACCCGGCCGGCTTCGTGCGCAGCGAACCCCCGCGAGCTACTCCGGGCACCGAGGCCGAGGCCGCCTGACAGCCCTTGCGCGGGAAGGCGCCCCGGAGTGACCGGGTGAACTGATAGCCGATGGGTGGCGGCGCACGGGCTGTCCCCATGACCGTCCGCATGACCGACGTGCGGCCCGGGCCGCGGTGGGGTCTCCTGCTGGCGCTCGGGCTTGCCGCGGGGATCTTCGTCGGAGGCTTCCAGCAGGCCGTACGCGGCCTCGTGGGCGGCGAGCCGTGGAACTGGGCGGAGATGGCGGTCTACGTCGTGAGGTGGGCTGTGCTCGGGCCGCCGGCCATGTGGCTGGCCTGGCGAGCGGTCGACCGCGGCCGCCTCCCGCAGAAGTCCTCCGCTCAGGTCCGTACCCGGCAGTCGAGGCTTGTCGCATCGGCCATGAGATCGGGCGTCCTCCCGCCCGATCCGGATCACGAGCTGTGGCGGCGGGCTCTGCGGGAGGAGGTGCGGGAGTGGAACGGCCAGCGGTGGGTGGCCGTGGTCTTCGCCGTGGTGGGCGGCGGCGTCATGGGTTGTACCTATCCTTGTCCCGGGACTTGCTCCCAGGTTCCGCCGGCGTGGCGCAATTGGTAGCGCACCCGACTTGTAATCGGGCGGTTAGGGGTTCGAGTCCCCTCGTCGGCTCTCCGAAGTTCGGCAGGCCTGTACTCCCGGCACACGAGAGGAAGTCGAGCGCGGTCAGGCCGCCGGGTCGATCAGGGCGAGACCGGATGCAGCGTCCTGCCGGCGTTGCAGGTGCCGATCGCTGGCCGTCACCACCAGTTCCAGGGTCGGGCGGACGACCGCACGTAGCAGGTGCCCGCCGACGGTGGAGCCGTCCCGGCGGCCGCACACGACGTGTCCGTGAACCTTCCACCCGCCCTGCCCGTCCAGCGTGATGTCACCGGCGAGCACCAGCACCTCGACCTGGCCGTCGACCGGGATTTCGTCGTATTCCTGCCGGTCGAGGTCGTAGTAGCCCAGTGTCGCCTCGGTGAAGGCGCCGACGCCGGTGAACGAGCTGCCGGGGATCTGGTTCTCGGTGGCCCAGTCCGTGAGCCCGGACACGACCTCCTCCCCGGGCTCGAAGACCAGAACGTGCTGTACGGGAGGCCCGTCGGTGAGCGTCGCCGCCTTCATGGGATCACTTCTCTCTCTGTGCAGTGCGGACATCGCGCTCCTACCCGGGGTCGCGGGCGGCATGCGCCGTACGTCGGCGCGCGTGTCAGGCCCCTCTCTCTGGACCGCTCCGCCCGAATTCCGAACGCCGCACGGCGTCAGGCGACCCGGTACCGCTCGGCGGCGGGACGCAGGAGCAGTCCGTTCCCCGGCCGGTCCAGCCGGAGATGCATCCGTCCCTCGCGGACCTCTGGCACGCCGTCGAAGAGCATCGGCTCCAGTCGGGCGTGGTCGACGAAGTACTCGACGTGGCGGAGGTTCGGCACGCTGGCGGCGACGTGTGCGTGCAGGGCCGGTGCGCAGTGCGCGCTGACCTCCAGCCCGGTCGCGGCGGCCACCGCCGCCGCCCGGCGCCATTCGGTGGCCCCGGCGATGCGGGTGACGTCGAGCTGCAGGCAGTCGACGGCGCGGGCGTCGCACATGCGGTACACGTAGGGAAGGTCGTAGGCGTACTCGCCGGCCGCGATATCCACGGCCAGGACGCCGCGCAGCTCCGCCAGCGCCGGCAGGTCGTCCGAGGAGACCGGCTCCTCGAACCAGGTGACGCCGAGCCCGTCCAGTTCCCGGCCGATCCGCCGGGCCTGGCCAGGCGTGTAGCCGCCGTTGGCGTCGACGAAGACCTCGACCCCGTCGCCGACGATGTCACGGGTCCGGCGGACACGGGCCAGATCGCGGTCGGACCGGCTGCCCCACGACGCACCGATCTTGATCTTCACCCCCGGGATGCCCAGCTCCCCGACCCAGTGCTCGACGTGCCGGGACAACGTGGCCTCGTCCCACGTCGGGAAACCGCCGCTGCCGTAAACGGGGACGTCGTCGCGCGCCTGGCCCAGTGCGACGACGAGGGGCACCTCCAGCAGTCGCGCGGCGAGGTCCCAGAGGGCGGTGTCGACCGCGGCGATCGCCATGGAGACCACGCCGGGACGTCCGGCGTTCCGGCAGCGGCGCACCATCGCCTCCCAGGCGGCCGGTACCGCCAGCGCCGGCCGGCCGCGGACCACGTCTGCCAGGACGTCGGTGACCAGCGTTGCGCACGCGGCCGGTCCGTAGGTGTACCCGAGTCCCGTCCGGCCCGCTGCCCGGACCTGGACCACGACGCAGGTCGTCGAGTCCCACGTCAGGGTGCCGTCGGACTCGGGCTGCTCGGTGGGAACGGTGTAGACGGCGACGTCGACGTGCTCGACCGTCGGGGCCGACGCCGTGCCTCGACTGCTCACCGGCGCAGCGCCCGGGCCGCCGCCCCAGCCGCACCGAGCCCGAGTGCGACCGTCCCGCCGAGCGCCGTCCAGGCCGCGACGCGAGGGGTCGACGGCCGGTCGGCGTAGGCACGTTCCGGCCGCTCGCCGGGCGCGGCCGGGTCGTCGCGGAGTGCGGCGGCGAGTACCTCGGCCAGGTGCACTCCCTGCCGGCCTCCGGCGTCGCCCTGCTCGATCTGGGTCCGGCAGCTGAACCCGTCGGCGAGGACGACGTCGTCAGGGCCGGCCTTGCGGACTTCGGGCAGCAGCACGCGCTCGGCGCAGGCCATCGAGACGTCGTAGTGGTCGCGTTCGAACCCGAAGTTGCCGGCCAGCCCGCAGCAGCCGGAGTCGAGCACGTCCACGTCCATCCCCATCTGCCGCATGAGCTCGACGTCCCGGTCGAAGCCCATCACCGCGTGCTGGTGGCAGTGCGTCTGCACGACGGCCCGCCGGCGCAGGCGGGGCGGCTCCCACCCCGGGGTGTGCTCGGTGAGCAGTTCGGCCAGCGTCACGGTCTGCTGCCGCAGCCGCTGGACGTCGGGGTCGTCCGGGTACAGCTCGGCGGCGTCGGAGCGGAACACCGCCGTGCACGACGGCTCGAGCCCGAGCACCAGGGTTCCCGCCTGCACGTGCGGGCGCAGCACGTCGATCGTGCGCCGCAGCACCCGCTTGGCGACGTCCAGCTGCCCGGTCGAGATCCAGGTGAGGCCGCAGCAGACGGCGTCGGTCGGGACGACGACCCGCCAGCCGGCGTCCTCGAGCACCTCGACGGCGGCCTTCGCCAGCCCGGGCTGGAAGGAGTTGCTGAACGTGTCCGGCCACAGCACGATCTCGCCGCGCTGCCCCGTGCCCCGCGGCCTGCGGCCCGCGTACCAGGCCTGGAACGTCTGGTCGGCGAACTGCGGGATCTCCCGCTGTGGCGCCACCCCGCCGACGGTCGTCGCGATCCGCCGGAT
This sequence comes from Blastococcus capsensis, assembly GCF_030165005.1. Taxonomy (GTDB): domain Bacteria; phylum Actinomycetota; class Actinomycetes; order Mycobacteriales; family Geodermatophilaceae; genus Blastococcus; species Blastococcus capsensis. Next base: position 80,545 of record NZ_JASNNW010000012.1, on the reverse strand, counting down.
GACCGGCGCCTGGGTGAGGGCGTTGACCACCCGAGGGGCCATGGCGGCGACTCTGGCCACCAGCGGCAGCCAGCCCAGCGTGTAGTGGGTGATCGGGCGCAGCCGGCGGGCGTAGTGGTGCGACAGGAACTCGGCCTTGTACGTGGCCATGTCCACGTTGACCGGGCAGTCGGTCTTGCAGCCCTTGCAGGCCAGGCAGAGGTCGAGCGAGTCACGGACCGCCTCCGAGCGCCAGCCGTCGGCGATCGGCGAGTCGTCGTGGCCCTGCATCATCTCGAACAGCAGTCGCGCGCGTCCCCGTGTGGAGTGCTCCTCCTCCTTCGTCACCATGTACGAGGGGCACATCACGGTGCCCTCGCTCTCGTGCCGGCGGCACTTGCCGACGCCGACGCAGCGCAGCACGGCCCGGTCGAAGCTGCCGTCGTCGTGTGGATAGCGGAAGTGGGTCTCCGCCTGCCGGGGCTCGTAGTCCTGCCCCAGCCGCAGGTTCTCGTCCAGCCGATACGGGGCGGCGACCTTGCCCGGGTTCATCCGGTTGCCCGGGTCGAAGACCGCTTTGAGCCGGGCGAAGGCGTCGACCAGCTCGGAGCCGAACATCCTCGGCAGCAGCTCACCGCGGGCCTGGCCGTCGCCGTGTTCCCCGGAGAACGAGCCGCCGTAGGACACCACCAGGTCCGCCGCCCGCTCGAGAAAGCTGCGGAACTGGTCGACCCCGGAGGCGGTCATCAGGTCGAACGGGATGCGGGTGTGCACGCACCCCTGCCCGAAGTGGCCGTACAGCGACACGCGTTCGAAGCCGAACTCGTCGTAGAGCCGCTGCAGGTCGGCGAGGTAGTCGGCGAGGTCGGCCGGATCGACCGCGGAGTCCTCCCAGCCCGGCCAGGCGTCCGGTTGCCCAGGCACGCGGGCGGTGGCGCCGAGCCCCGCCTCACGCACCTTCCAGATGTCGGCCTGGTGCTCGCCCTTGTCGAACACGGTGGCCGAGGGAGCACTCGGCCAGCCGCCGACCAGGTCGGCGAACTCCCTGGCCCGGCCACTGGCCTCGTCGTGGGTCTCGCCGCCGAACTGGACCAGCAGCCAGGCGCGCGGCCCCTCGGGCAGCAGGTCCAGCGTGTCGGGGTTGAGGTCCTTGGCCTGCTGGAAGCTGATCAGGTACTGGTCCAGACCCTCCAGGGCGATCGGCTCCTGCTCGACGATCGCCGGCACGTCGCGGGCCGAGGCGACGACGTCGGGATAGCCGAGCAGCACGAGCGCCCGGTGCTCGACCACCGGCACCAGCCGCAGCTCGGCTCGCAGCACCGTGACCAGGGTGTTCTCCGAGCCGATCAGTGCCCGGGCGAGGTCGAACCCCCGCTCCGGCAGCAGCGAGTCGAGGTCGTAACCGGACACCCGGCGGGGGATGTCCGGATAACGCCGCCGGATCTCGTCGGCGTACCGGTCGCGCAGCTGGCGCAGCTGCCGGTACACCTCGCCCCGCCGCCCCCCGGCCTGCACGATCGCGGCGTACTCCTCGTCGGAGGTGGCACCGACCCGCATCCGGGTCCCGTCGTAGAGCAGTACGTCCAGCCAGACGACGTTGTCGACGACCTTGCCGGTGCGCTGCGCCGTCGCCCCGCAGGAGTTGTTGCCGATCATCCCGCCGATCGTGCAGTGGTTGTGGGTGGCCGGCTCGGGGCCGAACTCCAGCCCGTACGGCGCCAGCTGCCGGTTCAGCTCGTCGAGCACGATGCCCGGCTCCACCACGCAGGTGCGCGCATCCGCGTCGACCGAGACCAGCCGGTTGCAGTACTTGGAGAAGTCGAGGACCACGGCGGTGTTGGTGCACTCGCCCGCGAGACTCGTGCCTCCCCCGCGGGCCAGGAGCGGCGCGCCGTGGTCGCGGCAGACGGCCACGGCCTCCGCGGCCGCCTCCACCGACCGCGGCACCACCACCCCGATCGGCACCTGCCGGTAGTTGGAGGCATCGGTGCTGTAGGCCCCGCGGGAACCGGCGTCGAACCGCACCTCGCCGTCCACCCGGGCGCGCAGGTCGCGCTCCAGGGCGGCGACGTCGACACCGGCGACGGGACCGGCGTCCTCCGGGGGCCGGACGACGGGCGCGGGCAGGTCGACCGAGGTCATCGGCCGCCCCTCAGTCGTCGCTCTTGGAGCCGGGCAGGAACTCCTGCACCTTTTGCTTGACGCCCTGCTTGATGAACCCGACGGCGTCCTCGTCGCCCTTCATCGCGGACTTCGCCGTGGCCATGGCCTGCTCGAAGGTGGCGTGCGGCGGGATCGGGGGCACGTCGGGATCGCATCGGATGTCGAGCAGGGTCGGGCGGTCGGCCGACAGCGCCGCCTCCCAGGCCGGCCCGACGTCCTCGGGCTTGTCGACGTTGATGGCCTGCAGGCCCAGGCCACGGGCGAAGGCGGCGTAGTCGATGTCGGGGATGGTCTGCGACTCGGCGAACTTCGGCGCGCCCTCCATGGCCCGCATCTCCCAGGTGACCTGGTTGAGGTCGTCGTTGTGGAAGACGGCGGTGATCAGCCGGGGGTCGGACCACTGCTTCCAGTACCGGGCGATGGTGATCTGCTCGGCCAGCCCGTTCATCTGCATCGCGCCGTCCCCGACCAGGGCGATGGCGGGCCGGTCGGGGTGGGCCCACTTGGCGCCGATGGCGTAGGGCACGCCCGGGCCCATCGTGGCCAGCGTGCCCGACAGCGAGCACGTGACCTCGCCACGGACCTTCAGGTGCCGGGCGTACCAGTTGGCGGCGCTGCCGGAGTCACTGGTGACCATGGCGTTGGCCGGCAGTCGCTCGGAGAGCTCGTGCACGATCCGCATCGGGTTGACCGGGTCGGCGTCGGTGAGCGCCCGCCGCTCGACGGTCTGCCACCAGTCGGCCACGTCGGAGCTGATCTTCTCCTGCCACGACCGGTCCTCCTTGCGGCGCAGCAGGGGGATGAGCGCGCGCAGGGTGGCCTTCGCGTCGCCGACGACGTTGAGCTCGTACGGGTAGCGCATCCCGATCCAGCTGCCGGAGCGGTCGATCTGGACGGCGCGGGCCTGGTCGAGCTTGGGCATGAACTGCGTATAGGGAAAGTTCGAGCCGACCGTCAGCAGCGTGTCGCAGTCCATCATCATCTCGTAGCTGGGCCGCGTGCCCAGCAGGCCGATCGCTCCGGTGACCCACGGCAGGGTGTCGGGCAGGACGTCCTTGCCCAGCAGCGCCTTGGCCGCGCCGGCGCCGAGCAGGTCGGCCACCTCGGTCAGCTCCTCCTGGCAGCCGTGCGCACCCTGGCCGACCAGCAACGCCACCTTCTCGCCGGCGTTGAGCAGATCGGCCGCCTGCTGGACGGCGGCCGGGTCCGGCTGCGGCACCGAGGGTGCGATGCCGAGGCTGGAGGGCACGTCCTTGAACGCGTGCTGCGGGGGCTCGTACTCGAGCTCGAGGACGTCGGACGGGAAGATCAGCGCCGTCGGCGCCCGTTCGCTCACCGCGACCCGGATCGCGCGGTCGATGAGGTTGGGCAGCTGCTCGGGCACGGTGCACATCTGCACGTAGTCGCTGCAGACGTCCTTGTAGAGGCTGAGCAGGTCCACCTCCTGCTGGTAGGACCCGCCCATCGCCGAGCGCTCGGTCTGCCCGACGATCGCGACCACCGGGACGTGGTCGAGCTTGGCGTCGTAGAGCCCGTTGAGCAGGTGGATCGCCCCGGGCCCGCTGGTCGCGGCGCAGACCCCGAAGCCGCCGCTGAACTTGGCGAACCCGACCGCCTCGAACGCCGCCATCTCCTCGTGGCGGGCCTGGACGAACTCCGGATCGTTGTCCGCCCGGCCCCAGGCGGCGAGCAGTCCGTTGATACCGTCCCCGGGGTAGCCGAACACCTGGCGCACCCCCCACTCCCGCAGGCGGGCGAGCAGGTAGTCGGCGACGGTCTGGGTCATGGTGACCTCCACGGAGTCCGGTCGAGCGCAGCAACGTTCCGAGGGCCCCTAGCCGCTACCGGGGGCAGGCCAAACGGCCGGTCCAGGCGTGTCACGAGTTCGTCACAGTCCACCCGACCGGGCGGCCCACCTGCCCGGATCCGGACCCGGTTCGCTCTCCTCCGCCGCCTGCGTGCCGCTGAGGTGCCGCGCCGCGTTGACCAGCCCGACGTGGCTGAACGCCTGGGGGGTGTTGCCCACCTGCCTGCCGGTGCGGGGGTCGTACTCCTCGCTGAGCAGCCCCAGGTCGCTGCGCAGGTCCAGCAGCCGTTCGAACAACCGCTCGGCCTCCGCCGGGCGGCCGATGCCGGCCAGCGCGTCGACCAGCCAGAAGCTGCAGACCAGGAAGGTGCCCTCGCGGCCGGGCAGGCCGTCGACCGACCCGTCGTCGGTGTCGGTCCGGTAGCGCAGCAGGAGGCCGCCCTCGGTGAGCTCCCGCTGGACGGCCTCGACGGTGCCGATGACCCGCTCGTCCCGCCAGTCGAGGAAGCCGAACCTCGGGATCAGCAGCAGGGCGGCGTCCAGTCCCGGGGAGCCGTAGGACTGGGTGAAGGTCCTCCGCTCGGCGTCGTAGCCCCGGGCGCAGACGTCGGCGTGGATCTCCGCACGCAGCGCCTTCCACCGGTCGACCGGGCCGTCGAGGCCGTGCCGCTCGACGGCCTGGACGGCGCTGTGGACGCCGGCCCAGGCCATGACCTTGCTGTGCACGAAGTGCCGGCGCGGGCCGCGGACCTCCCACAACCCGTTGTCGGGCTGGTCCCAGGCGCCCTCCAGGAAGTCCAGCAGCCCGCGCTGCAGCCGCCAGGCGTCGTCGGTGCTGGTCAGGCCGGCCTCGCGGGACAGGTTCAGCACGTCGAGGACCTCGCCCCACACGTCGAGCTGGAACTGGTCGGCCGCCGCGTTGCCGATGCGTACCGGCGCCGAACCCTCGTACCCGCGCAGCCACGGCAGCTCCTGCTCCGGGATCCGCCGGGCCCCGTCGAGGGCGTACATGATCCGCAGGTCGGTCGGGTCGCCGGCGACCGCCCGCAGCAGCCAGTCCCGCCAGGCACGGGCCTCGCGCACGTATCCGGTGCCGAGCAGGGCCTGCAGGGTGAAGGTGGCGTCGCGCAGCCAGGTGTAGCGGTAGTCCCAGTTGCGCACGCCCCCGAGGTCCTCCGGGAGCGAGGTCGTCGCCGCGGCGACGATGCCGCCGGTCGGCGCGTAGCTCAGCGCCTTGAGCGTCAGCAGGGAGCGCCGCACGGCGTTCGGCCAGTGGCCGGTGTAGTCGCAGCGGCCGATCCAGTCGGCCCAGAAGGTCTCGGTGTCGTTCAGCGCCTGGTCGGCATCCACCGGCTGCGGACGGGGACCGTATGACGCGGCGTGCGTGAGCACGAACGGCACCCGTTCGCCGGCGCCGACCTCGAACTCGGCGGCGCACGCGCCGTCGGACTCGTCGAGCGGGACCGGCGTGCGCAGCCAGGCAGCGTCCGGGCCGGCGATCGCGACCAGGCCGCCGTCCTGCCGGCGCAGCCACGGGGGCACGTGCCCGTAGTCGAACCGCAGCCGCAGCTCGGTGCGCATCCGCACCCGGCCGGTGACACCCTCGACCACGCGCACGACGTCGGCGGCCTCGCCACGTACCGGCATGAGATCGATCACCCGGACGGTCCCGGTGTCGGCCGTCCACTCGCTCTCGAGGACCAGCGAGTCCCCCCGGTAGCGGCGGCGGGTGGCGGGGCCGCCCCCGGCCGGGGCGAGCAGCCAGCGGCCGGCGTGCTCGTCGTGGAGCAGCGCGGCGAAGCAGGCGGCGGAGTCGAACCGCGGCAGGCACAGCCAGTCGATGGAGCCGTCACGCCCGACCAGCGCCGCGGTCTGCAGGTCACCGATCAGGCCGTAGTCCTCGATGCGGCCGGGCGCCGCCGCATTCCGCTCCGTCAATTGGCCGGCCGGCGGCTCACGCACGCCGCCACAGGGCGGCGCCCGCGGCGGCCTCGACGGCGCCGGCGTCGGAGACGCCGACCGGAAGGACGGGGGACGTGCCGCTGGCGGCTCGCACGTCGTCGGCGGCTGCGGCCAGACCTCTCTCGCCCCGGGCCAGCAGCGCCATCGCGTCGCCGCGGCGGGCGATGGCCACGGCCGTCGCCCGGCAGATCCCCCCGCTGGCGCCGGTCACCACGATCACCTTCGGATGCCGGGAGGCAGCGGGGGCTCGCGGCATGGCAACTCCTTCCGTCGGCCTGACGGTCTGCTGAGGCAGGCGATGCAGGTACGTGTGTTCCATTCCGCACGACCCCGGACCGCAGCCGACGGGCTTGCCGTTTCGCGCGGACGACGTTCAGTTCGCGTCCACCCTTCCGCACGGCCTGCGGGCACGCGACCTCACGACTCGGACTCGATCGCAGGCGAGCAGGCCGTGGGAAGCTCTTTCCCCACGGATGATCACCTCGCGGACGACGACCTCGGGCCGCGCCCTCCGACCCCGGGCGCCGCGCGAGCCAGCACGCATTCCTCGTCGCCGCGGACGGCGGCCTCCTCGACCAGTGGGCTGACGAAGGTCTGGCGGTGCGGATGCCCGTGTGCTCGACATCGTCGCGGCCCTCCCTCGACCGGGTGGTCTGCGAACCCCACGCGCCCGGTCGGCGTCCGAGCCCGGTCCCCGCAGTGCGAGCCTCGACGCCTGCTCGGCGGCCGGCGCTGTCCGTCTTGCAGCAGCGGATGGGACCGTGAGTGCCGATCGGTAGCGGGGGACGCCCCGTGGTCCCGGCTGTGCCGTCGGAGAACCAACGGACAGGAGCGTTCTCACACGTGTGCAGCGGCGTCCGGAGATGGCTGACACGGACAGAAACCGCACCTCAGTGGGGGCTGGGGGGCGGTCAGCAGTGGTCACATTCGACCCGGTAGTCGGGCGGTCAGGGGTTCGAGTCCCCTCGTCGGCTCAGTCGAAGCTGCCCGCGCCGTCGCGCCGGTAGCGCGACAGCCGCTCGACCCGCGCGCGTTCGACCCGCTCCGCGCGGACGCGGGCGGCAGTCCCCGGCTCGTACCCGGCCTTGACCACCCGGTGCTCGGTCGTCTCCACCATGAAGGCGAGCGAGAACAGCAACCCCAGCAGCAGGCCGCCGCCGGCGGCCGAGAGCCGGTAGACCAGGGGGACGGGCACCACCAGCAGGCAGAGGGCGACCACCGGCAGGAGCTGGACGACCGCCCGGGCCAGGTGCCGCCACACCCACGTGCTGCCGGTCGTGTCGGCCAGCACCCACGGGGAGAGGTTCCGGGGCAGCCGCCCGCCGAGGGCGTACCAGACCCACTGCACCGGATTGGGCTGGTTGCGCACGTGCCGACGGTAGGCCGCCGCGGCGCCGGCCGGGGGCGCGGAACCGCCCCGTCGCCGCGCGTACGGTGCGTCGTGTGGACGAGCGTCGCCTGGGGGTGGTCTCCGGGCTCGGCGCCTACGCGCTCTGGGGTGTCTTCCCGCTGTACTTCCCCCTCCTGGAGCCCGCCGGCGGACTCGAGATCGTCGCCCACCGGGTGCTGTGGTCGCTGCTGTTCGTCGGGTTGCTGCTGTGCGTCGTCCGCCGCTGGGGGCACGTGCGGGCGGCGGTGCGCAGCCCGCGCACGCTGCTGGTGCTCGCCGGTGCGGCGGTGCTCATCGCCACGAACTGGCTGATCTACGTCTACGGCGTCAACTCAGGCCAGGTCGTCGAGACCTCCCTCGGCTACTTCATCAACCCGCTGGTGAGCGTCGTCCTCGGGGTCGTCGTCTTCAGCGAACGGCTCCGTCCCCTGCAGTGGGTCGCCGTCGGGATCGCCGCCGTCGCCGTCGCGGTGCTGACCATCGACTACGGGCGCCCGCCGTGGATCGCGCTCGGTGTCGCACTGTCCTTCGGGCTGTACGGGCTGATGAAGAAGGTGGTGTCGGTCGAGGCGGCTCCCGGGCTGTTCCTCGAGACGGCGCTGGTGGCGATCCCCGCCGCGGTGGTCCTGGCGGTGATGCACTCGAACGGGACCGGCACGTTCGCCAACGCGGGTACCGGCCACGCCGTGCTGCTGGCCAGCGCCGGGGTGGCGACGGCGGTGCCGCTGCTGCTCTTCGCGGCCGCGGCCCGGCGGATCCCCCTGTCGACGGTGGGTCTGCTGCAGTACCTGACCCCGCTGATGCAGCTGGCCATCGGCGTCTTCGTCTACGGGGAGCCCATGCCGCCCGCGCGGCTGGCCGGCTTCGTGATCGTCTGGGCGGCCCTGGCGGTGTTCACCGTCGACACGCTCCGACACGCCCGGGCCGGTGCCCGGCGTGCGCCGGCGGACGCGGTGGTCGTCACCCCCTGACGCGGCTCCCCGGACCCGCCGCGGCGCGCGGCGGGAAACGTCGGTGGGCGGCGCTACGGTCGTGATCGAGCCGCCCGGGGCACCCGGGCAGCCGCGCACGGCAGGAGATGGACTAGCCATGGACAGCGACCCAGCCCCCGTGGTCTCCCCGCCCCGGGTCGACGGGTCAGGGGAGGCGTCCGCGCAGGTCGGCACGGTGGGTCTGTCGCGACGCGAGCACGAGATCCTCGGATTCGAACGGCAGTGGTGGCGCCGCGCCGGCGCCAAGGAGACGGCGATCCGGGACCTCTTCGATACCACGCCGACCCGTTACTACCAGACGCTCAACGCCCTGGTCGACCGTCCCGAGGCGCTGGCCGCCGACCCACTGCTGGTGCGGCGGCTGCGCCGGCTCCGGACGGCACGGCAACGAACGCGTTCGTCCCAGGTCCTGGGCAAGGGGAATTACATGGATTAGATTTGCTCACCGTGGGCAGGCACGCCGCGTCAGGCAGTGACGGACTGAACCAGGGGAACGCGTCTGCAGCCGCTGGGCGGCGCAGGACCGATTCCCTCGACGGTTCGCGGCCGGGCATCGCTCAGGGGCTGTCCGATCACCCGACCGCACCCGGGCGCGGGCGGGGTCGCGACGTGCGGCTCGACACCCCCGCCGAGCCGCCGAGGCAGATGTCCCGTTCCCGGCTGCCGCTTCCCCCGGTTCCGGCTGGGTCTCGCCCCGCAGCCGCACGCAGCGGCGCCACTCCCTTCCAGGTCGTGCCCGCGCCCGAGCCGCGTGTGGAGCGGCCGGTTCCGAGCCGTGGCGCCGACGTCCTGGTTCCCGCGGCCCCGGCGTTCGGCGAGCAGCCGGCCCGCCCCGCCGGAAAGGCCGCCGTCGCGGACGTCATGCCGTCGCGCACGTGGGTGGTGGACGAGCCGCTGGCGACCACCGGCCGCGGCCAGGGCGTGCGCACCGCCGCACCGCGGGTTCCCCGTGTCCCGCGCCAGACCACGCCCGCGGGCACCCCCTCGTCCTCCTACGGCGACTGGACCAAGCCCTCCCGGAGCGACGAGACCGGTCGATCGCGGCTCGGGCCGGACGCCGGGCCGGAGCTGCAGCGAGTGCCCCTGGCGCCGGCCACCACCGCGATCCCGGAGCGGGAGACAGCGGCCCGTCGCGACCAGGTCGCCGACCTCGACGACGACCTCCGCGATGACTTCGCCGAGGACGAGTACTACGCCGACGCCGACGCCGACCCGGACCACGACCACGACGACGACGAGCTGCCCGCCGGCGGGTCCGCCGTGGTCGCGGGCCCGGGGATCGGGTCCGCGAAGCGCAGCCGGGCCACCTACCGTGCGGAGCGGCAGGCAGCGGACGCGGCGCGCCGCAAGGCCGCCAAGCGCAACGGCACCCCCGACGTGCTGTTCGAGGACGAACTCGACCGCAAGCCCCGGCGCGTCCTCAAGGGCCTCGTCGCCATGGCAGTCGTGGCCGGCGCCGTGCTCGGCGTCTACACGGTCACCCAGCCGGGGCCCACGGCACCCGTTGCGCAGGCCGACGCCGCGGCCCCGTCCAGCCCGCCCCCCGTCGCCCCGCCGACCCAGACCCTGCCCCCGCTGAACACCCTGCCCCTGGACGTCGAGGCTGCGGCGACGACACCCGTCCGGGTCCCGGTCACCGTGCTCAACGCGACCAACGTCACCGGGCTGGCCGGCAGCATCTCCGACACCGTCGTCGCCGGCGGCTGGGAGTCCCCGGGCGCGGGGGCTTACCCCGGCACCGACGTGGCCACCACGACCGTCTTCTTCACCGAGGGCGACGAGCAGCAGCGGCAGGCCGCGCTCCAGCTGATCGAGCAGTTCCCCGACCTGGCCGGCCCCGCGCCCCGCTTCTTCGAGGTCGCCGACGTGCCGGCGCCCGGTCTGGTCATCGTCGCCACCGGCAACTGGCAGCCCTGATCGGTGCCTCCGGGCCGGTTCGGAACACGCACGGCCGGCCGGCCGTTGGGCGCATCGTGCGCTCCCTCTGCGGGCTCGTGCGTTCCCGCCCGCGCCCTGGTGCGCGCGCCACGCTCGCGGCTCTGCTCATCCTCGCCTTGTCCCTGGGCCTCCTCGTGCTCGCGTCCCCCGCCGGTGCGGCGGAGGTCGGCACGGAGGACATCCGGGTGCCGTCCGGCTCCGGTCCCGACGCGGTGGAGCTCGACGCGACGCTCTACCTGCCCGACAACGACGAGCCGGCGCCCGCGGTGGTCCTGGCGCACGGGTTCGGTGGCAGCAAGCGTTCGGTCGCCGATGACGCGCTCGACCTCGTCGGGCGCGGCTACGTCGTCCTCACCTACTCGGCTCGTGGCTTCGGGAAGAGCAGCGGCCGGATCGGCCTGAACGACCCGCGCTACGAGGTCGCCGACCTCTCCACGTTGCTCGATCTGCTGGCCGAGCGCGACGAGGTGCAGCTCGACGGCGACGGCGACCCGCGGGTGGGCGTCGCCGGCGGCTCCTACGGCGGGGCGCTGGCCCTGCTCGGCGCCGCCTACGACGAGCGCATCGACGCGATCGCCCCGCAGATCACCTGGCACTCGCTGACCACCGCGCTGTTCCCGTCCTACACCGGCGACCTCGACACCGGCACGGTCGCCGCCGTACCCCCGACCGTGGACGACGGCGTTTTCAAGCAGCTGTGGGCCGGGCTGTTCTTCGGTATCGGCTCGGCGGCGGGTGGCCTGCTCGACGCCGTCGGCGGGGGACCGAGCGGGGCACAGGGCGCCGCGGCCGCGCCGCCGGAGGAGCTGCTCGAGCGCGCCGCCCAGAACCCGGAGGCCGTCGAGCAGCTGCTCACCTGCGGCCGCTTCCGGCCCGAGATCTGCGCGGCCTACCAGTCGGCCGCCTCCACCGGCACCCTGACGCCGGAGGTCGCCGCCGTCCTCGACCGCAGCAGCCCGGCCGGGGTGCTCGACCGCATCGAGGCGCCGACGCTGCTCGTCCAGGGCACGCAGGACTCGCTGTTCGGCCTGGGGCACGCGGACGCCAACGCCCGAGGCATCGCCGGCGACGGCACGCCGGTCAAGGTCGTCTGGTTCGCCGGTGGTCACGACGCCCCCGGGACGGACCGCCAGCAGGAGGACCTGCGCGAGCAGGTTGCCGGCTGGTTCGACTGGCACCTGCGCTCTGCTGGCGACCCCACCCGAGGCCCCGACCCGGGCGCCGGCTTCGAGTTCCCCGCTCCGACCGGTCTGGGCGCCACGATCGGCCGGGTGCAGGGCGGCGGCCAGACGGTCGTCGCCGAGGAGTACCCGGGCCTGGGCGGCGCCGACCCGGCCGAACGGCAGCCGGTGACCCTCGCCGGCCCGGTGCAGCCGGTGGTCACCCCGGCCGGTGGCACGCCCGCGGCGCTCACGACCGTGCCCGGCCTCGGTGCGCTCACCGCGGCCCTCGGCGGGACGGCCGCCGAGATCCCCGGCCAGTTCGCCGCCTTCGAGAGCGAGCCGCTCGACACCGCGGTCGAGGTGGTCGGTGCCTCGACCGTCGAGCTGGTGGTCGCCTCGCCCACCGGCTCGGCCACCCTCTTCGCCAAGCTCTACGACGTCGGACCGAACGGCGGCACGACGCTGCCGGGCGGTCTCGTGGCGCCGCTGTCGTTCAACGGCATCTCCACCGACGCGACCGCGCCCACCCGGGTCAGCGTCACGCTGCCGGGCATCGTGCACCGCTTCGAGGCCGGGCACGCGATGCGGCTGGTGGTGTCCTCGACCGACCAGGCCTACGCGCTCCCCGACGAGGCGGCGGTGTACTCGGTCGGGCTCGCCTCGACGGAGGCGGTGAACGGGACGGCCGCGGGCGAGACGCTGCTCGCCGTCCCGCAGGTCGACGGCCGCACCGAGGCCGCGGCCGGCTCACTGCGCTGGTGGGCACTGCTGGCCGCCGTCGTCGCACTGGGTCTGCTCGGCTGGGCAGCGGCACTCCTGTGGGGCCGGCACCGCCGGCGCCAGGTCTCGCACGTCGCGCCCGACGGCGAGGACGTGCCGCTGCGGTTCGACGGCGTGACGAAGGCCTACAAGGACGGCTTCGTGGCCGTCCGCGACCTGTCCTTCGAGGTGCGCCGCGGTCAGGTCCTCGGCCTGCTGGGCCCCAACGGGGCCGGCAAGACGACGTCGCTGCGCATGCTCATGGGCCTCATCCGGCCGACCGAGGGACGGATCAGCGTCTTCGGGCACGCCGCCGGGCCGGGCGCCCCGGTGCTGTCCCGGCTGGGCTCCTTCGTGGAGGGCACCGGGCTGCAGCCGCACCTGTCCGGTCGCGACAACCTGACGCTGTACTGGGCCGCGACCGGCCGGCCGGCAGAGGACGCGCACATGGAGGAGGCGATCGCGGTCGCCGGGCTCGGTGCGGCGCTCGACCGGCCGGTGCGCCGGTACAGCCAGGGCATGCGGCAGCGTGTCGCGATCGCCCAGGCGATGCTCGGTCTGCCCGACCTGCTGGTGCTCGACGAGCCGACCAACGGGCTGGACCCGCCGCAGATCCACGCGATGCGCGAGGTGCTGCGCAACTACGCCGCGACCGGCCGCACCGTGATCGTCTCCAGCCACCTGCTCAGTGAGATCGAGCAGACCTGCAGCCACGTCGTCGTCATGGCGAAGGGGCAGAAGATCGTGCAGGGCACGGTGGAGGAGATCGTCGGCAGTGGTGGCTCGGTGCTGGTTGGCCTCGCCGACGACGCCGACACCGCCCGCGCGATCGGTGTCCTGTCCGCGCTGCCCGGGGTCACCGCCGGCGTGACCGACGACGGCCTGGTCGCCGAGCTCGACGGCGCTCGACGGGCCGACGTGCTGCAGGCGTTGGTCGCCGCGGGCATCGCCGTCGACCAGTTCACGCCGCGCCGGCGGCTCGAGGACGCCTTCCTGGCGCTGGTGGGGGAGTCATGAGCACCGCGAGAACGACGGGCGAGGGAGCATCGCAGGGAGCGCCAGCGACCGGGGAGCGGATCGTATCCGGAGTCGAGCCGATGCACCGAGCGGTCGAGACCGATCACGTACAGCCGACGGGCGCCGTCGCCGGCTACCGGCCGGAGCGCACCCTGCGGCTGTCGGTGGAGCTGCGCCGGCAGTTCAAGCGGCGGCGCACCATCGGCGTCTTTGCGCTGATGATCGCGCTGCCGCTGGTGCTCATCGCGGCGCTGCAGCTGGGTGCCAGCGAGGAGGCGGCGGAGAACAGCCGGATCAACCTGGTCGACGTCGCGACGGCGAGCGGGCTGAACTTCACCCTGTTCGTGCTGTTCGCGACGACGAGCTTCTTCCTGGTCGTGGTGTACGCGCTGTTCTTCGGCGACACGGTGGCCGTGGAGGCGCAGTGGGGGTCGCTGCGGTACGCACTCGCCACCCCGGTCCCTCGGATGCGGTTGCTCCGGCAGAAGTGGCTGGCCGCGCTGGTGCAGTCGGTGGCGGCCCTGCTGACGCTGGCGGCGGTGGCCGTGGTCGCAGGCGGCATCGCCTTCGGGTTCGACGACATCCGGACGCCGGTGGGGGTCGCCATCGAGCAGGGTGACGGGATGCTGCGACTGGCCGGGATGCTCGGGTACCTCGCCGTCCACCTGCTGGTCGTCGGCGCGCTGGCGTTCTGGTTCTCCACGATCACCGATGCACCCCTGGCCGCGGTCGGTGGCGCGGTGTTCACCATGTTCGTCTTCGCGATCCTCGACCAGGTGGAGCAGCTGGGCTCGATCCGCGACTGGTTCCCGACGGCGGAGGAATTCGCCTGGACCGACCTGCTGCAGACGCCGATCCAGTCCGACGACCTGTTCCGCGGCGTCATCCAGTCGCTGGTCTACATCGCCGTCTTCACCGCACTGGGTTTCCGGCACTTCGCCCGGCGCGACGTCACCAGCTAGTCCGGGCGGCGACGTCCGCCCCATCCCGGTGGGCTCTTGCGGTGTTGTGCACGCTCTTGCGGCGGTGCATCACCGCAAGAGCGGGGAGCGGGGAGCGGGGTGCGGATCGCATCGTGCACGGCTCGCCCTACAAGCTGGCCCGCACCGCCTGCGCCCAGCCCTCGCCCATGGCGGCGTCGGTGACCGTCACGTTCGGGACGGCGTCCATCAGGCCGGCCATGCCGTCGACGGAGGCGCCGTTCGCGGTGATCCACAACCGCCCCACCGCGGGCGCCATGTCGAGATCGCTCACGCTGTCCCCGATGGCCACGGCGTCAGCGGGGGACAGGCCGCGGCGCTCCAGGTCCCACGCGATGGCCGCGCCCTTGGAGATGCCGCGCGGCATCAGGTGGTAGATCCGCGGCGGCACGGGCTCGGCGTCCAGACCCATCCACGACGCCGCGGGGATCGCGCCGTTGTCCTTGAGCGTCAGCCAGCCCACTCCCCGCTCGGCCAGCCAGGCGTCGACCGACAGCGGGTCGACGCGACCGCGCAGCAGGGCGTCGGTGTCGTGGGTGGCGTGCCAGGGGGCGTGCCACTCCAGCCGTCCGGGGTGGGCGGCGATCAGCTCCTCGACGACGCCGAGCTGCGCCATCACCACCATCGGCGTCCGGTCGCCGAACTCCTCGGGCAGCTCGCCGCGCAGCCGGTGGGTGTTGCGCCCGTAGCCCCAGCCGATGGTGGCGCCCAGCTCGGCGATGGCGCCGTCGGCGGCGAATATCCGCGCGGCCTCCACGACCTGCTCGTAGGTCCGGCCGCTGACCAGCGCCAACGACACCCCGGCCCGGTGCAGGTCGAGCAGTGCACCCGCCGGCCCGTCGGTCAGCTCCCGGCCGGCGGTGTGCCAGAAGGAGCCGCGCGGGCCGACCATGGTGCCGTCGAGATCGGTGTAGACGATGCGGGCTGCCACGACACCATCCTGTCCGGCGCCGGACCCGGTACCGCCCGCGGGTACGATGCATCCCGTTCACTCATCCAGAGGGGCAGAGGGACACGGCCCGTTGAAGCCCCGGCAACCGCCGTCCGACGCGATCTCCGCGCCGGCGGGAGGTGCCAATTCCGTCCCGCGCGGCTCGACGGCCCGCAGCGGGGAAGATGAGGAGGTAGTCGTCGCATGACTCTCACCGCTCCCGGTTCCGCCCAGGCCGACTCGTCCGCCGGCGGCCCTGTTCCCCCCTGTCCGGCCCGCGGGCTGGTCTGCCGCAACTGCGGCGCCACCTTCGGTCTGGTCGCCGAGCACGCCTGCGCGGAGTGCTTCGGCCCGCTGGAGGTCGACTACGACCCCGAGCTCATGAAGGCCGTCACCCGCGAGCAGATCGAGGCCGGGCCGCAGAACATCTGGCGCTACGCCGCCCTCCTCCCGGTGGGCCAGGACCCGGCCGACCGGGTGTCGCTGGACCCGGGCATGACACCGCTGGTGCGTGCCGACCGGCTGGCCGCGGAGCTCGGCCTCACCGGCGGGCTGTGGGTCAAGGACGACTCGGCCAACCCGACGCACTCGTTCAAGGACCGCGTCGTCAGCCTGGCGGCGACCGCGGCCAAGGGCCTGGGCTACCGGAAGATCGCCTGCGCCTCGACCGGCAATCTGGCGAACTCCGTCGCCGCGCACGCCGCCCGCGTCGGCCTGCCGTCGGTCGTGTTCATCCCGAGCGACCTGGAGCCGGGCAAGGTCGTGCAGTCGGCCGTCTACGGGCAGACGCTGGTCGCCGTCGACGGCTCCTACGACGACGTGAACCGGTTGACCAGTGAACTCGCCGAGACCGACGAGTTCGAGGACACGGCCTTCGTCAACCAGAACGTGCGGCCCTACTACGCCGAGGGCTCCAAGACGATGGGCTACGAGCTCGCCGAGCAGCTCGGCTGGCGCATCCCGGCCCAGGTCGTCATCCCCATGGCGTCGGGCTCCCTGCTCACCAAGGTCGACAAGGCCTTCCGCGAGTTGACCGCCGCGGGCATCGTCGAGGCCACCGAGTGGACGATCTTCGGTGCCCAGTCGGCCGGCTGCGACCCGATCGCCACCGCCTTCGACAACGGCTGGGACGTCGTCAAGCCGGTGAAGCCGACCGGCATCGCCAAGTCGCTGAACATCGGCAACCCCGCCGACGGCCCGTACGCACTCGACGCGGTCCGCCGCACCGGTGGCGCCGTGGGCCGGGTAGGGGACGACGAGATCGTGCAGGGCATCCGCGACCTCGCCCGCACCACGGGCGTCTTCGCCGAGACCGCCGGCGGGGTGACCGTCGCCGTACTGCGCCAGTTGGTGGAGGACGGGCGGCTGGACCCGGCCAAGGAGACCGTCGTCCTGAACACCGGTGAGGGGCTCAAGACCCTCGACCCGCTGGAGCCGGTCGTCGGCCCGACGCACCGGGTCGAGCCGTCGCTCAAGTCGGTCCGAACGGCCGGGCTCATCGGCTGAGGTCCGGGGCGCGGAGCGGGCGCGCGACACGTCGCCCGATCCGGGCAACGGTCCGGCATCGATCTACCGCGACCGGGCACCTGCTGTTGTACGTTCTCGCGCGGTTCCAGTTCCATGTTCGTGCTCGAACGGGCGGAAGAGCTCGACCCGGTTCCCCGATCCAGAGGGACCGTCCGTACGCACGAAACGTGGGAGCGCACGTGGCACAGGGCACCGTGAAGTGGTTCAACGCCGAGAAGGGCTTCGGCTTCATCGCCGTCGACGGCGGCCAGGACGTCTTCGTCCACTACTCGGCCATCCAGATGGACGGGTACAAGAGCCTCGAAGAGGGCCAGCGGGTCAGCTTCGAGGTCGTCCAGGGCGCCAAGGGCCCGCAGGCCGACGCGGTCACCGCCTCCTGAGCCGGTACCAGAAGCACTGAGGGCCCGGTTCCCCGAGAGGGGGACCGGGCCCTTCGCTCGTCCGGGACCCGCTTGCGCCTCTGGCGGCATAGGAGGCTTTGCCTGTGGATCCGGGGCCGCATCCGTAGGTAAAGCCTCCTATGCCGGGGGGCCGGGGGGCCGGAACGAGTGGCTCGTGACCCCCCACTTCTTGCACTCGCCGGGGTCGAGTGCCAAACTCGTTTCTGGCACTCGGGGCTCCTGAGTGCCAATCAGGTCGGAACGGTGAGGCACCGGTCCGTGGGCCGACGGAGCGCCCACGTCGCTGGTGTCGTCCGTCGCGGGCACCAACCCGGCCGTGCAGCGATCAATGCATGGAGGACATCACCACATGGCCAAGATGATCGCCTTCGAGGAAGAGGCGCGCCGCGGCCTCGAGCGGGGCATGAACACCCTCGCCGACGCCGTCAAGGTGACCCTCGGCCCCAAGGGCCGGAACGTCGTGCTGGAGAAGAAGTGGGGCGCCCCCACGATCACCAACGACGGCGTGAGCATCGCCAAGGAGATCGAGCTCGAGGACCCGTGGGAGAAGATCGGGGCCGAGCTCGTCAAGGAGGTCGCGAAGAAGACCGACGACGTCGCGGGTGACGGCACCACCACCGCCACCGTGCTCGCCCAGGCGCTCGTCCGCGAGGGTCTGCGCAACGTCGCCGCCGGTGCCAACCCGATGGCCCTGAAGAAGGGCATCGAGAAGGCCGTCGCCTCGGTCACCGAGTACCTCCTCGCCACCGCCAAGGACGTCGAGACCAAGGAGCAGATCGCCGCCACCGCGTCGATCTCCGCCGCTGACCCCGCCATCGGTGAGCTCATCGCCGAGGCGATGGACAAGGTGGGCAAGGAAGGCGTCATCACCGTCGAGGAGAGCAACACCTTCGGCCTCGAGCTCGAGCTCACCGAGGGCATGCGCTTCGACAAGGGCTACATCTCGCCCTACTTCGTCACCGACGCCGAGCGCATGGAGGCCGTCCTCGACGACCCGTACGTGCTCGTCGTCAACTCGAAGATCAGCTCGGTCAAGGACCTGCTCCCGCTGCTGGAGAAGGTCATGCAGTCGGGCAAGCCGCTGGCCATCATCGCCGAGGACGTCGAGGGCGAGGGCCTCGCGACCCTGGTCGTGAACAAGATCCGTGGCACCTTCAAGTCCGTCGCCGTCAAGGCCCCGGGCTTCGGTGATCGCCGCAAGGCCATGCTGGGCGACATCGCCATCCTCACCGGTGGCCAGGTCATCAGCGAGGAGGTCGGCCTCAAGCTCGACACCGCCGGCGTCGAGCTGCTCGGGCGCGCCCGCAAGGTCGTCGTCACCAAGGACGAGACGACGATCGTCGAGGGTGCCGGTGACGCCGACCAGATCCAGGGTCGGGTCAACCAGATCCGCAGCGAGATCGAGCGGTCGGACTCCGACTACGACCGCGAGAAGCTGCAGGAGCGCCTGGCCAAGCTGGCCGGTGGCGTCGCCGTCATCAAGGCCGGCGCCGCGACCGAGGTCGAGCTCAAGGAGCGCAAGCACCGCATCGAGGACGCGGTGCGCAACGCCAAGGCCGCCGTCGAGGAGGGCATCGTCGCCGGTGGTGGCGTCGCTCTCGCGCAGGCCACGGCCGTCGCGTTCGACAAGCTCGAGCTCGAGGGTGACGAGGCCACCGGCGCCAACATCGTGCGCGTCGCGCTCGAGGCGCCGCTGAAGCAGATCGCCGTCAACGCCGGCCTCGAGGGCGGCGTCGTGGCGGAGAAGGTCCGCAACTCGGAGACCGGCTGGGGCCTCAACGCCGCCACCGGCGAGTACGTGGACCTGGTCGCCGCCGGGATCATCGACCCCGCCAAGGTGACCCGCTCGGCGCTGCAGAACGCCGCCTCCATCGCGGCGCTCTTCCTCACCACCGAGGCCGTCATCGCCGACAAGCCGGAGAAGAACGCGCCGGCGATGCCGAACAGCGACGGCATGGGCGGCATGGACTTCTGAGTCCGACCACCTAGGCACCAGCACTGCCCGCCAGGGGCGGTCCCGCATCGCGGGGCCGCCCCTGGCGGCGTGTACGCCTGGCATGGGCGATCGATTGGGGGTGGAAGTCCCCTGGGGGAGGCGGTGGTGCCAACCCCGAGCCGGAGGCGACGGCGTCATCGTGAGGTCGGGAGGAAGCCCGAGGCGAGACCTCTGCACCGAGGAACACCAACCGCGTATGAGGCGGTCCGGTCTGGGTGAGTCAGCACGCCATGACGAAGCCCGTCACCACCAACAGGGCCGGGGTGTAGACGCGGCGGCGGTAGAGGGACATCAGTCGTTCTTATCCGGGGAGGCCTGTTCGGGTGTCAGCGGTGAGGGTTGCCGGTGACGGTCGTTGCTGGAAGGTGGCGGCTGACCGGGCAGGAGTCAGCAGAGGCCGTAGTACCGGTCGGGGAACGGAACAGCCGGGAAGGGTCGAACGTCAGGTGAGTGGGCTACCGCCCCTCGTCGGTTCCGGGATCTGGACGAGTGGGTGCGCAGACGGCTGCGGGCGATGCGCTGGAAGGAATGGAAGCGGCCCAGAACACGCGTGCGGAACTTGATCGCGCTTGGCATGAAACGCCGTGACGCCCACGAGTGGGGTAGCTCTCGCAAGGGCGTCTGGCGGATCGCCGGGTCCGCTCCCCTCCAACGTGCGATGCCCAACGCCTACTGGGACGACCTCCGCCTTCAGTGCTTCGGAGAGCACCCGATCCTTGGGGGCTGTCGCCACCGAGTGCGACGAAGTCGTGGTCATCCGATGCTGATGGCCACGACTTCGTCGCACTCGCCGCGGGTGTAGCCGATGGCGGCGCACCACCAGTCGGCGAGGGCCTGGTGGTCGCGGGCGTCGAGGCAGAGGTCCTTGAAGCGGGCCGGAGCGGTCACCCGATCAGCTCAGCACAGGAGGCGAGCCGGCCGCACCCGGGGAACGATCACCGGCGTGGCTGTGATCATCGGGACCTCGGGCTGGCAGTACCGAGACTGGCGCGGCGCCTTCTACCCGCCGAAGCTCCCGCAGCGGCTGTGGCTGGAGCACTACGTCCAGCACTTCGCCACCGTCGAGAGCAACAACGCCTTCTACCGGCTGCCCGAGCACGAGACGTTCGTGAAGTGGCGGGAGCGCACGCCACCGGACTTCCGGTGGGCGGTCAAGGCCAGCCGCTTCCTCACCCACATCAAGCGGCTGCGCGAACCCGAGGAGCCGGTCGCGCGGCTGGTGGGCAGGGCCGCGGGCCTGGAGCACAAGCTCGACACGATCCTGCTGCAGCTGCCGCCCACGCTGAAGGCCGACCCGGACCTGCTCCGCGAGTGCCTCGCGCAGTTCCCCGTCGGCACCCGGGTGGCCGTGGAGCCGCGGCACGAGTCGTGGTGGACCGACGAGGTGCGCGCGCTGCTGGAGCGCTACGGCGCGGCGCTGTGCTGGGCCGATCGGGACGAGCAGCCGGTCGCACCGCTGTGGCGCACCACCGGCTGGGGCTACCTGCGCTTGCACCACGGGTTCGAGAGCTGGGGCTACCGACCGCAGACGCTGCAGCTGTGGGCCGACCGGATCGCCGCGGCCTACGGCGACGACGATGTGCTCGTGTACTTCAACAACGACCCCGGCTGCAACGCGGTCATCGATTCGGTGGTCTTCGCCGAGGCGGTCCGCCGGGCCGGGGGGACCCCGACCCGCGTACCCACGGCCGACCAGGCGACCGGGCTGGCCTGGGCGACTGCCTGACGCGGCGGCGGCCGGGATCCCCAGCGGGGAGCCCGGCCTCGCGGCGGTCAGTCGTCCCCGGGCTTCCCGCCGGCGCGCTCGGCGTTCTCGCGGGCCTGCTGGGCGGCCTCCTCGGCGTCCTCCCGGACCTGCTCGGCCGCCTCCTCCGCTGCCTCGCGTGCCTCTTCGGCTGCCTCCTCGGCTGCCTCGCGTGCCTCCTCGGCCGCCTCCCGCGCGGCCTTCTCGGTCTCCTTGACGGCGTCCCGGGCGGCCTTCTCCGCGTCATGGGCCGCCTTGCGCTCCTTCGCCGCCTCCAGCGCCTCCTGGGCGTGCTCGTCGGCGTGCGCGATGGCGTTGTCCAGGCCGCGGAGGTCGGTGTCGTCGGCGCCGTCCTCGGTCGCCTCTTCGGTCGCCTCCTCGGTGGCGTCCTCCGTGGCCTCCTCGGTCTCGACGGCCTCCACCTCGGTGGTGTCGTCGGACGACAGGTCCCCGCCCGTGGAGTCATCGGACTCGGGCAGTTCGAACGGCGTCACCGTCTCCACGGCGGACGCGACGGCGTCCTGCACCGGGGCCGGCAGCGCACCGGCCGCACCGGCGCCGGTCACGCCGGCGGCCGCGATGCCCAGGCCGGTGGCCACCTGCGCCGCGGTGCCGGCACCGGCGATCTTGGCGACGACGACGGCGAGTCCTTCGAGCAGTGCCATGGGTGGAGCTCCTTCCGAACGGGGACCGCGGACGCGGCGGTTCGAAGGGGTATCGGCATCGGGCGGGTCCGGCTGTAGCCGTCCAGGCGGATTCACCCGGACGGGAACTACCCGGACGGGAGGGCGAGGCGCTCGGCGAACGTGCGCGGCGACCGTCCGAGCAGGTCGGTGAGCACGCGCGGGCTGCCGGTGAACCCGTTCACGCGGTACCAGTCGAACATCGTGGTCCGGCAGCGACCGGCGTAGGCCCCGTCGTCGTCGACCCGGACGTCGACGGCGGTGACCGGGCGCCCGGAGCGGGCGGACAGCAGCGCGGCGACGTCGGGTGCGGTCAGCTCCTCGGGACCCACGGCCTCGAAGGTGCCGCTGTCCAGGCCGTCCGTGGTGAGCAGCACCGCGGCGGCCTCGGCGACGTCGTACAGGTCGACGAAGGACTGCGCCTGCTCCAGGCCCCACGGGCTGCGCAGCTCGCCGCCGTCCACCGCTTCCGCCAGCTGCCCGTCGAGGTTGTCGGCGTAGGCGCAGGGCTGCAGCACCCGCCACCGCGCCGCCGTCCCCACGACCGCGCCGTCGAGCGCCTCCTCGACGCGGTCCTTCGCCGCGTGGTGCGGCATCGCTCGGGCCTGGGGCCGGAGCACCGAGTGGTAGACCAGCCGGCGCACCCCGGCCCGGGCGGCGGCGGTCAGCACGGCGGGCGCCCCCGTGGCTTCCGACGGGTCGAAGTTCGGCCAGATGAGGTACAGGCCGTCCGCGCCGGCGAACGCGTCGGAGAGATCGCCGGTCAGGTCCCCGGCGACGACCTCGGCGCCGAGCCCGTCCAGCTGGGGGCGTGGTCGGCGCGACGGGACGACCGCGCGGACCTGCTCACCCCCCGACAGCAGCGCGCGGACGACGGCGGTTCCGGTGGCCCCGCCGGCGGCGGTCACGACGATCACAGGGCGTCGAGCGCCTCGGCGTGCCGGACGCCGAGCTGGTCGGCCGCCTGCCCGAGCGCGTCCTGCACGACGAGCGTGTCGGCCAGCGGCATGACGGCGCTCTCGGTCCGCCCGGCGCGCAGGCACTCGGTGACCTCGATCAGCTCGTGCGCGTATCCCGCGCCGGTCTGTGGGCGGGTGATCGTCTCGGGCTCGGCGCCGGCGCGGTGCAGCACGATCGTGTCGGGGTGGTGGAAGCGGGGGAGGACGTCGATCCAGCCGGTCGTGCCGAACACGCGGGCCTGGCCGGGCAGGGCGGTGCGCAGCGAGGTGGCGAGCGTCGCCGTGCGGCCGTTCCCGAAGTCGAGCAGCAGCGCGGCGTCGGCGTCGGCCCCGGAGGGGAGCAGCGAACCCGCGGCGACCACCCGCTCGGGCGTGCCGAGCAGCATCTGGGCGAACGACACGACGTACACCCCCAGATCGAGCAGCGCGCCGCCGCCGAGCTCCATGGCGAACAGCCGGTCCAGCGGGTCGTACTCGCGGGCGATCCCGAGGTCGGCCTGCACCGACCGCACCTCGCCGATGGCGCCGTCGGCGACCAGCTCCCGGACGGCGACGACGGCCGGCTGGAACCGGGTCCACATCGCCTCCATCACGAAGATCCCGGTGTGCCGTGCGGTGTCGACCACCTCCGCGGCGCCGGCCGTGGTGGCGGTGAACGCCTTCTCCACCAGCAGCGCCTTGCCCGCCCGCAGGGCGGCCAGCGCGATCGCGTGGTGCTGCGGGTGCGGGGTGGCGACGTAGAGGACGTCCACGTCGGGGTCGGCGATGATCTCGGCGTAGGACCCGTAGGCCCGCTCCAGCCCGTGGCGGGCGGCGAAGGTGTCGGCCCGCTGCTGCGAGCGCGATGCGACGGCCACCGCGCGTGCATCGGGGACGACGGCGAAGTCGCGCACCACGTTCTCGGCGATGCGGCCCGGCCCGACGACGCCCCAGCGGATCTCCCTGCTCACCGGGCAGACGCTAGCCCGGGCACGGCAGACTGCTCCCCGTGGCCGTCCTGATCGACTCCCCGGTGTGGCCGTGGCGGGGGCGCCGCTGGTCGCACCTGGTGAGCGACGTCAGCTACGACGAGCTGCACGCCTTCGTCGCGGCCGAGCTCGGCATCCCGCGCCGGGCGTTCCAGGGCGACCACTACGACGTCCCCGAGGACCTCTACGCCGTCGCCGTCGCTGCCGGGGCGGAGCCGGTGGGTGCCCGGGAGCTGCTCAGCCGCCTGCTGGCGGCGGGGCTCCGCCGGCGGAAGCGCGCGACCGCAGCAGGGTGAGCTCGGCGGCCAGGTTGGCGCGCGCGAGGGGCTCCCACTCCCTGGTGGCGGGCAGCCGGTAGAGCCGGGGAAGGGCGAGCAGCCGCTCCAGGACGGCGGTCCGCCCGGCGGTGAACTCCTCGTCGGGGAGGTGCCCGTACTCGGCGCGGACCGCCGACGCGTAGCCGGCGTAGACCTGCGGCGGTCCGGCCAGCACCGCGAGGTCCGCGTCGCACAGCGCCGCGCCGTTCCCGTCCGCGGGCTCGGGGTCGTGCCCGGCGGTGAGCCGGACCAGCCGCACCACCTCGGCCACCCGCTCGTCGGGCACCAGCCCGCGAAGCCCCGCCTGCGCGCGAGCGGCGCTGACCTCCTCGTTGTCCGGGCGCTGCGGGTCGTAGACGACGTCGTGGTACCAGGCGGCCAGCCGCACGGCGTCCGGATCCGGGACGTCGGCGGTCAACCCGTCGAGCAGCCCGAGCACGGCGGCCAGGTGCGCCAGGTCGTGGTAGCGCCGGTGCGGCTCGCTCCAGGCGGCGACGACGGCGGCCCACTCGGTCCGCGAGGTGGGGGAGTCGCCGGCCAGCGCCGCCCAGGCGTCGGAGCCGACCGGGCCGCTCATCGCGCCGCCCCGCAGCTGCGCAGTGCGAGCAGGGCGAGGGCGCGGGCGGCGGTGACCACCTCGGCCACCGGCACCGACTCGAGCGGGCCGTGGGCGAGGTGCAGGTCGCCCGGGCCGTAGTGCAGCGTGGGGATCCCGGCCGCGGCGTACAGCCGCAGGTCGGTGCCCGCGGCGACCGCCCGCTCGGGTGGCAGCCCACCGCCGGCGTCGGCGACGGCGGCACGGACGTCGTCCAGCAACCGGTGCCCGGTCGGCAGCTGACCGCTGGCGAAGGCCCCGCCGGTCCACGTCAGCCGCACCGGGCGTCCGGCCAGCCAGGGGTGCCCGGCGGAGACGTCGGCCAGCCGCGTCTCGAGCGCCGCCTTCGCCGTCTCGACGGGCTCGCCGACGCGGACTCCGTACCGGCCTTCGGCCACCAGCCGGTCGGGCACCGAGCTCGCCCAGTCGCCGGCCTGCACCCGGCCGATGCTGAGGCCGTAGGGGAAGCGGGCATCGCCGAAGCGCGGATCAGCGTCCCGCTGCCGGTCCGCCTCGAACGCGAGCAGCTCGGCGTGGACGTGGGCGAACAGCTCGATCGCGCTGACCCCGCGGTCGCGCATGGCGGCGTGCGCGGCGTGCCCGGTGACCTCCAGCCGGAAGGTGAGCGCCCCGGCGGCGGCGGTGACGACGGCCTGTTCGGTGGGCTCGGGGACGACGCACGCGTCGCCGGTGTGCCCGCGGCGCAGGGTGGCCCACGCGCCGAGCCCGCCGTCCTCCTCGCCGACGACACCGTGCACCGCCAGCGGCCGGGCCAGGCGCACCCCCGCCGTCCGCAGGGCGTGCACCGCGGCCAGCGAGGCGACGACGCCGGCCTTCATGTCGCAGGCGCCGCGCCCGTGCACCGCGCCGTCGACGATCCGGGGCACGAAGGGGTCGCCGGCCCACAGGCCGGGGTCACCGGGCGGGACGACGTCGGTGTGCCCGGACAGCACCAGGGCCGGCCGGCCCTCGCCACCCACCGTGCCCACGACGCCCCACGCCTCGGTGCGCACGACCTCCTGGCCCGGGGCGTCCGGAGCTGCGGATGCCTCGACGAGGTCGATCGGCCAGCGGTCGACGTCGCAGCCGAGCTCCTCGAGCCAGTCGCCGAGCAGGTGCTGCGCCTCGCTCTCAGCGGGCGTGCCGCCGACCGAGGGGACGGCGATCAGGGCGCATAGCCGGTCGACCGCCCACTGCTCGTCGACGGCGGAGAGCACCCGGGCCTCGACGGGGGTGAGGTCGGCCATGGGCCGGAGTCTGGCACGCCTCGCCGGGGGTCTCCGGGGAGCGGCGCTAGCGTGACCGGGTGACCCAGAGCCCGCCGCCCGGCTGGTACCCCGACCCCGCCGGCACCGCGGGCACCCGCTGGTGGGACGGCCAGGGCTGGACCGGCTCCGTCCAGCAGGCGCCGGCCGGGCCGTCCCTGTACGACCAGCCGGTGCTCCTGGTGAACCAGAAGACCAAGCTGATCGAGCTGACGAACGAGTACGCCGTCCTCGACGGCGACGGCCAGCAGATCGGCGCCGTCGTCCAGGTCGGCCAGAGCGGGGTGCAGAAGGCGGTCCGGCTGCTGTCGAGCCTGGACCAGTTCCTCACCCACCGGCTGGAGGTGCGCGACGCCCGCGGCCCGGTGCTGGTGCTCACCCGGCCGGCGAAGCTGGTGAAGTCCCGGGTGGTGGTGGAGCGCCCCGACGGGGCGCCGATCGGCGAGATCGTGCAGGCCAACGTGTTCGGCAGGATCCGCTTTGACCTGGTGGCCGGCGGTCAGCTGGTCGGTGCCATCCAGGCGGAGAACTGGCGGGCCTGGGACTTCGCGATCACCGACGCGGCCGGGGTCGAGGTCGCCCGGATCACGAAGAAGTGGGAGGGCCTGGCGCGGACGATGTTCACCACCGCGGACCGCTACGTCGTCCTGGTGCACTACCGGCTGCCCGAGCCGCTGGCCAGCATGGTGATCGCCTCGGCACTCACCGTGGACACCGCCCTGAAGCAGGACGAGCGCTGAGACATCGCGGTCCTCCGGACCGCACCGCGACCAGGTGCCGTCCCGGCTTGCGTGGAGCCGCTTCGTCGCGCCTGCGCGGGACCCTCCGGGCCCACTCGGCACGACACGATCCGCCGTCCGCGGGTAGCCTCGACAGCGTCCGGGCCGGGTGCCACGTGCCCCCGGGTGCCATTTGGTTACGCCTTCACGGACTACCGCCCCGACCTCGGTCGGGGGCCTGGAGCCGCGTTGTGCATCTCGCCGCGAGGCGGCCGTCATCCGGTCCGGACCCTGACATCGCTTCCGCGTTGGCCTCCGGGCGACGGCTGCGGTAGGGACGACGCCATGCCGTCGGACATCCAGCACTTCTGCGAGACCGCCGGCCTGGTGCTGGGACCGATGCCGCGCTACGCCGATGCCACCACGGCCACGGTGTGGATGGAGACGTCAGCGGCCTGCGAGGTCGAGGTCCGCGCCAGCGACGTCACCGTCCGTGACCGCACGTTCGAGGTCGAGGGCCACCATTACGCCCTCGTCGTCGTCGACGGGCTGGCGCCGGGCACCGATTCGCCTTACACCGTGGCCCTGGACGGCGAGCGGGTGTGGCCCGAGGACGACGACCGGCCACCCAGCCGGCTGCGCACCCGACGGCCCGACGCCCCGTTGGACGTGGTCTTCGGGTCCTGCCGGGTCGACCGTCCGCACACCGAGCCGTGGGTGCTCGAACCCGAGCAGGACGAGCGCGGCGTGGGCGTCGACGCGCTGGCCGCGCTGTCGGTGGCGTGCGCGCGCGGCGAGCGGCCGTTGCCGGATCTGCTGCTGATGCTGGGCGACCAGGTCTACGCCGACGAGGGGCTGGCCCCGCGGATCCGGGACATGCAGATCGCCCGGCGGGGTCCGGACAGCGAGCCCCGGCGCGGGGTGGCCGATTTCGAGGAGTACACCTGGCTCTACCGCGACTCCTGGACCGACCCCGACGTCCGCTGGCTGCTGTCGACGGTGCCCTCGGCGATGATCTTCGACGACCACGACGTGCACGACGACTGGAACACGTCCGAGGTCTGGCGGCACCAGATCCAGCAGTTGCCCTGGTGGTCCGAACGGATCGCGGGCGCCTACATGTCGTACTGGGCGTACCAGCACATCGGCAACGTCTCGCCGGCCGAGCTCGCCGAGGACGGGCTGCTCGACCTGCTGCGGGCTCCCGGCGCGGCCGGGGAGCCGCTCCGGGCCCGGGCCGAACGCGCGGACGACGAAGTCGACGGCCGCAAGCTGTCGTGGTGGAGCTACGCGCGCGACATGGGCGTGGCCCGCCTGGTCGTGGTGGACACGCGGTCGGGGCGGGTGCTCGAGCAGGGGCGGCGCAGCATGCTGAGCGAGGCCGAGTGGAGCGGGGTTGAGGGCCAGCTCCGCGGCGACTGCGCCCACCTGCTCGTGGCCTCGTCCCTCCCGGTCTTCCTCGAGCGGGCCGTGCACGACCTCGAGAGCTGGAACGAGGCCGTCTGCGGCGGTGCCTGGGGCCGCCGGGCGGCGAGCCTGGGGGAGCGGGTGCGCCAAGGGGTGGACCTGGAGCACTGGGCTGCCTTCCGCAGCTCGTTCGACCGGTTGGCCGGCCGGCTCGGCGAGGTCGCCGCCGGACGGCGCGGGCGCGCCCCGGCCTCGGTGCTGGTGCTCTCCGGCGACGTCCACCACTCGTACGTGGCACCGGTGCGCTATCCCCCCGCGGAGGGGGTGACCAGCGAGGTCGTGCAGATCGTCAGCTCGCCGCTGCGCAACGCCTTCCCGCGGCGGGGGCAGCGTGCCTTCCGGTTCGCCTCCACCCGGGTCGCCGAGGCGGTCGGGCGATTGCTCACCCGCTCGGCCGGGGTGCGTCCGCCCGTTCCCGACTGGCGGGTCACGACCGGTCCGCTCTACGGCAACACCCTGGTCAGCCTGCACCTCGACGCGTCGGCCGCCGGTCTGTGCATCGAGCGGGCCGTGCGGCGCGAGGGCCGCGCCGCGCTGACCGAGGTGCACGCCGAGCGCCTGGGCCGGCACCGGCCTGAGGGGACCTCGCCGGGCAGCTAGAGCATCGTGCGGAGGCGTTCCCGGCGGGCGCGGAGCACGTCGACCGATGCCGACGCCGACGGCGGCCCGGGCACCGACTGGCGCAGCTGGGTGTGCACCACGGCCTGCGGCTGCGAGGTCCGCGCCGCCACCCGGTTGACCAGGCGGTTGATCTCCCGGCGCAGCTCGGCGGCGTCGCGCCACGAGCGGCCGGCATCGTGCTCGTCGGGGTGGTCCTCGACGAGCATGAACTCCTCGTCGTCGGAGTGCTGGCGGGAGGCGATGCGCACCCGCAGCTCGTCGTCCCGCTTGGCCAGCAGCGACGCCGTCTGCTCGGGTGTGAGCAGGCCGGGGATGCCGAGGAAGTCCTCCTCCTCGGGCGCCACGAGCGCGGGGCGGCCCTCGCCGGTGTGCGCCGTCCCGCCGTGCAGCACGTGCGCGAAGCGGGCGTCGGCCTCCAGGGCCTCCCACTGCTTCATCTCGCCCTCCCGCGGTTCCCGGGGCGGCAGGTCGAGCGCCTCGAGCTCATCCTCCGGCTGGCTCCTGGGCGGCGGCATGACGTGGTTGCGCTGCTCCTCCATGGAGGCGGCCAGCGACAGCAGCGGGCGGACGGCGGGCAGGAACACCGTGGCCGACTCGTGCGACGCCCGGGAACGGACCACGCGGCCGACGGCCTGGGCGAAGAACAGCGGCGTCCGGTAGGAGGTCATCCACGCCAGGACGGCGGCGCGTGGCACGTCGACGCCCTCGGAGATCATCCGGACGCAGACCGCGATCCGCGCGGACCCGGTGGCGAACTTCTCGATCTTCTTCGACGCCTTCGGGTCGTCGGAGAGGATCAGCTCCGCGGCCTTGCCGGTGACCCGGCGGACGATCTTGGCGTAGGCGCGGGCGTCGTCCTGGTCGCTGGCGAGGATCAGGCCGGCGGCGTCGGGCATGCCGCCCTCCTCGCGCAGGTGGGTGATCCGGTCGTCCATCGCGGCGATGACGTGCGGCACCCACTGCCCCTTGGGGTCCAGCGCCGTGCGCCAGGCCTGCATCTCCACCGACTTCGTGCCGGCCTCGCTCAGCGATGCGGCGACGACCTCGCCGGCGGAGTTCCGCCAGCGCGAGGTGCCGGTGTAGGCGGCGAAGACGACCGGGCGGACGACGTCGTCGGCCAGCGCCTCCTTGTAGCCGTAGGTGTAGTCGGCGCGGCTGACCAGGCCGCCCGCTTCGCCCTCGAACGTGTCCTCCTCGTACCGCACGAAGGGGATGCGCTCGTCGGGCTTGGTGCGGAACGGCGTCCCGGTCAGGCACAGCCGACGGGCGGCCATGCCGTAGGCCTCCTCGACCGCCTCGCCCCAGGAGAGGCCGTCGCCGGCGTGGTGCACCTCGTCGAGGATGACCAGGGACTTGACGGCGGTGGAGCGGGCGGCGTGGAGCATCGGCTTGCCCGCGACCTGCGCGTAGGTGGTCACGTAGCCCTGGGTGCCGGCGCGCACCGGGCCGACGGCGTTGGTCAGGTTCGGGTCGAGCACGATGCCCATCGCGTCGGCGGCCTCGGCCCACTGCAGCCGCAGGTGGTCGGTGGGGGCGACGACGACCACGCGCGCGACCTCGCGACGGGCCAGCAACCGCGCGGCCAGCGTCAGGGCGAACGTCGTCTTGCCGGCGCCCGGCGTAGCGGTGACCAGGAAGTCCTTGGGGGAGG
The DNA here is from genome assembly GCF_030165005.1 of Blastococcus capsensis. Taxonomy (GTDB): domain Bacteria; phylum Actinomycetota; class Actinomycetes; order Mycobacteriales; family Geodermatophilaceae; genus Blastococcus; species Blastococcus capsensis. Next base: position 50,551 of record NZ_JASNNW010000012.1, on the reverse strand, counting down.
CCTCCTCGTACTGGCCGAGGGCGGCCTGCTGCCATGCCCGGAGCGGTCGGCTGGTCGTCTGCGGGGCCCGGGCCGCCGCTGCTGCTGCAGTCGCCATGTCGGAGACATCTTCGCTGCCGCGGAGACGACACGCCCAACGGGGCCCTCCCGCGCGCCACCGCCGTCGGGACGTATGGCGGGCTGCCGGCGAGCCGCTGACCAGCGCGTTCATCGACGGCGGTCGGCGCTGTGGCAAGAGTCATGCCCGTGCCGGACCGACCCGTCACGTCACGCCGGTCACGCCCGGCGCACGGGTCAGGGCAGCCCCGGCAGGACCTTGTCCAGCGTCACCGGCAGGTCCCGCACCCGCACGCCCGTCGCGGCGTGCACGGCGTTGACGACGGCGGCCGCCGTCCCGGTGATGCCGATCTCGCCGATGCCCTTGGACCCCATCGCGTTGACGTAGGGATCGTGCTCGTCGAGCCACACCGCCTCGATCTCGCCGACGTCGGCGTTGACCGTGATGTGGTACTCGGCGAGGTCGTGGTTGGCCACCTGCCCGATCCGCGGGTCCCAGACGCTGTTCTCGTGCAGCGCCATCGACAGGCCCATGGTCATGCCGCCGATCAGCTGCGAGCGCGCGGTGCGCGGGTTGATCACCCGGCCGACGCCGAAGACGCCGAGCAGGCGCGGCACCCGGATCTCCCCGGTGTCGGCGTTGACCCGCGCCTCCACGAACTGGGCGCCGAACGCATAGGGGGCGTGGGCGTCGTCCTTGGCGGCCTGGTCGACGTCGCCGGAGATCTCGTCGCCGTCGTCCGGCGATCCGCCGAACTTGTCGCGGAACGCGCGGGCGGCCACCACCAGCGCCGAGCCCCAGGTGTTGGTGCCCGAGGAGCCGCCGGCCACCGAGGCGGTCGGGTACTGCGTGTCGCCGATCCGCACGTCGACGTCGCCGACGTCCACGCCGAGGGCGTCGGCGGTGATCTGCGGCAGGATCGTCCACGCCCCGGTGCCCAGGTCCGCGGCGCCGATCTCGGCGACGTAGCGGCCGTCCGCGTAGCGCAGGTTCGCCGTCGACGTCGCCTGGCGCATCGTCGGGTAGACCGAGGACGCCACCCCGTACCCGACCAGCCAGTCGCCCTCCCGCCGCCCGCGCGGGCGCTCGGCCCAGCCGAACCGCTCGGCGCCCTCCCGTAGGCAGCGCACCAGGTTGCGGCTCGACCACGGCTTCCCCGTCTCCGGGTCGACCTCCGGCTCGTTGCGGACCCGCAGCTCGACCGGGTCGAGGCCCAGCTCCTCGGCCAGCTCGTCCATCGCCACCTCGGGGCCGAACATGCCCGGGCACTCGCCGGGTGCGCGCATCCAGGACGGCACCGGGACGTCGAGGGCGGCCAGCCGGTGGGTGGAGCGCCGGTTGGGGGAGGCGTACATCATCCGGGCCGGGACGCCGGTCTGCTCCGCGAACTCCTTGATCCGCGAGGTCTGCTCGACCACGTCGATCGCGATCGCTTGCAGCCGGCCGCGGCGGTCGGCGGCCAGCTGCATCTGCTGGATGGTCGGCGTGCGGTAGCCGGCCAGGAAGAACATCTGCTGCCGGGTGAGCGCCAGCTTCACCGGCCGGCCGGGCAGCGCGCGGGCGGCCATCACGGCGAGCATGACGTTCGCGTGCGGGGTGCCCTTCGAGCCGAACCCGCCGCCGACGTACGGGCAGACCACCCGCACCTGCTCCTGCTCCAGGCCGAACACCTCGCAGACCGCGGCGCGGTCGGGGTGCACGCCCTGGGTCGAGTCCCACAGGGTCAGGAACTGCGCGTCGGCGTCCCACAGCGCCGTCGTCGCGTGCGGCTCGAGCGGGTTGTTGTGGTACATCGCGGTGGAGTAGGTGCGCTCCAGGGTCACTCCACCGTCCCGCTGGGGCGTGGCCATCGCGGCGGCGACGTCGCCCTCCGCGGTGTCGGTCTCGTGGCCCGCGTTGACCTTCTCCGGCTTGTACAGGCCGGGGTGGTCGACCGCGAGCTCCGCGTCGTGCTCCTGCTCGTCGTAGGTGACCCTGACCGAGTCCGCGGCCTGACGGGCGACCTCGGAGGTCTCCGCGATCACGACGCCGATCAGCTGCCCGCGGAAGGCGACCTCGTCGCTCTGCAGGACGGCGTACTCGGCGTCCTCGGTGCTCGCCAGGCGCTCGGCGTCGAACGGGGTGAGCACCGCCAGCACCCCGTCGAGGGCCGTGGCCGCTGCGGTGTCCATGGCGGTGACCCGGCCGCGCGCGACGGTCGCCTGCACCGGGTGGCAGTAGGCCGGGTTCTCGACCGGCGTCTCGACGGCGTAGGTGGCGGTGCCGCGCACCTTGAGCTCGCCGTCCCGGCGGACCAGGCCCTGCCCGATCGCGCGCGGCTCCAGCAGGTCGGTCATGACTGCTCCTCGGTCAGCGTGCGCACGGTAGCCGCGACGGTGCGGGCGGCGAGAGGGATCTTGAACCCGTTGCCGCCCTCGACGCCGGGCTGTGGCTGGGCGACCGCGAGCTCGGCGTCCATCGCGGCGCGGACGGCGTGGTCGGTGAGCGGGCCGCCGCGCAGGATCTCCTCGGCGCGGGTCGCCCGCCACGGCTTGTGGGCGACGCCGCCGAGCGCGATGCGGACATCGCCGTCGTGGACCACGGCCGCGACGCTCACCAGCGCGAACGCGTAGGACGCCCGATCGCGCACCTTGCGGTAGGCCGACCGGGCACCGGCCGGCAGCGGCGGGAGGTCGATCGCGGTGATCAGCTCGCCGTGCTCGAGCACGGTGTCCTTCGACGGGTCATCGCCGGGCAGCCGGTGCAGGTCGACGAAGGGGACGGTGCGGACGCCGGCCGGGCCGAGGGTGTGGACCTGGGCGTCCAGCGCGGTCAGGGCGACGGCCATGTCCGAGGGGTGGGTGGCGATGCAGGTCTCGGGGGCGGTCGGGTCGGGCAGCGCGCCCGGCGTCCCGAGGATCGCGTGGTAGCGGGTGTACCCGCCGACGGCGGAGCAGCCGGTTCCGGGCTGGCGCTTGTTGCAGGGCGTCGTGACGTCCTGGAAGTACGGGCAGCGGGTGCGCTGCAGCGGGTTGCCGCCGGTGGTCGCCATGTTGCGCAGCTGCCCGGTGGCGCCGGCCAGCAGCGCCTGGGCGAGCACCGGGTAGCGCTCGCGCACCCGCCGGTCGGCGGCCACCTCGCTGTTGGTGCTGGCGGCCCCCAGTCGCAGGCCGCCGTCGTCGAGGTCGGTGATCTCGCGCGAGGTGAGGGTGCGGACGTCGACGACCAGGTCGGGCCGGGCGACGCCGAGGCGCAGGTGGTCGACCAGGTTGGTGCCGCCGGCGAGGAAGACGGCGTTCGGCTCGGCGGCGACGTCGCGGACCGCCTCGGCGACGTCGCCGGGGTGCGCGTAGGCGAAGGGCTTCATGCGCCTGCCGCCTCCTGGACGGCGGGGGTGATGTTCACGTAGGCCGCGCAGCGGCAGAGGTTGCCGCTCATCCGCTCGGCCACCTCGTCATGGGTGATCTCCGGCTCGCCGGTGAGGTCCTCGGTGACGTGGCTCGGCCAGCCCTTCTCGAACTCGTCGATCACGCCGACCGCCGAGCAGATCTGGCCCGGGGTGCAGTAGCCGCACTGGAAGGCGTCGCGCTCGAGGAAGGCGCGCTGGACGGGGTGCAGCTCGCCGTCCCGGGCGAGGCCGTCGGCGGTGGTGATCTCCGCGCCGTCGTACGCGACCGCGAGCGCCAGGCAGGACAGCGCGCGCTGCCCGTCGAGCAGGATCGTGCAGGCCCCGCACTGGCCGTGGTCGCAGCCCTTCTTCGGGCTGGGGTTGCCGAGCCGCTCGCGCAGCGCGTCGAGCAGCGAGGTGCGGGTGTCGACGGTCAGCCGGCGGGTCTCGCCGTCGACCCGCAGGGTGATGTCCGCGTCCATGGCCGGGGCGGTGCCCGGTGGGGCAGGCACGGCAAACCCGGTGGCGTCCTGCGAGGCTGGCGCGGTGACCGCCGACCCTTCGCTGCGCTGGTACTGCGCGCCGGAGCAGGTGCCCGAGGCGCTGCGAGGAAAGCTGGCCACGTGCTGGCGGGACGTCGCCGACGCCGGGGGAGCGGTCGGGTTCGCGCAGCGGCTGCCGGTCGGGGACGACGTCGTCCGGCCGGTGGTCGACGAGCTCGTCGCCGGGCTCGACCCGCGTCTGCGCCGGCTGCTGGTCGCCACCCGCGCAGGCGACCTCGCCGGGTGGCTGGTGCTCACGGGCAACGCCGATCCGGTGGTGGCGCACTGGGGGCGGGTGACCCACGTGCAGACGGCGCTGCCGGCGCGGGGCACCGGGATCGCCCGCCTGCTGATGGCCGAGGTCGCCCGGGCTGCCCGCGAGGACCTGGGGCTGGCGTCGCTCCGGCTGGAGGTGCGCGGCGGGATGGGGCTGGAGGGCTTCTACGGGCAGTTCGGCTGGACGGTGGCCGGCTGCTGGCCGGGCGCGCTGCAGATCAGTGCTGACGACCGGCGCGACGAGGTGCTGATGGGGCTCGATCTGGTCTTGATCCCGCGTGCCACGGTCCTGACCCACGCACCACGGTTCTGATCCCGATGTCACGGCGCGACGGAAAACTGTCGGTGGTCGAACCTATGTTCGAGACATGGAGCAGGAGGTTCCCCCCGCCGCCGGTACCGGCGCGCCCGTGGCCGGTCGGGCGTCCGGGCCGCTGGGTGCGGTGCAGGCCGCCGACCGGGAGATCGCCCGGCAGACGGCGTTGCGGGCGCGGGCGTTGGCGGAGTTCGCCGCCACCCGCCCGGCGTCGGCGGATCGGCAGCCCGGCCAGCCCGGCGCGATGAGTGCCGAGCGCCGGGCGGCTCGCCCCGAGGTGCTGGCCGACGTGAGCGAGTGGGCGGCCCAGGAGCTGGTCGTGGCGTTGTCCCGCACGTCGCAGGCTGCTGAGGCGCTGCTGGAGCGGTCGCTGACGCTGGTGCACCGGCTGCCGCAGACGCTGGACGCGCTGGAGTCCGGCGCGATCCACGAGGGTCACCTGTGGCCGATGCTGGGCACGGTGGCCCCGATCGTCGACGCGACGGTGCGCGGGCAGGTGGAGGCCGAGGTGCTGGCCTGGGCGGCGGGGCGGGTGACCACCCCGGCCCAGCTGGGTGACAAGGCGCGGCGGGTGGTGCTGCGCCGCGACGCCCGGGATGCCGCCGGCCGGCTGGACCGGGCGCTGCGCCGGCGCGGGGTGTCGGTGCGGCCGGACGCCGCCGACGGGATGGCGGTCTTCAGCGCGCTGCTCACCGTGCCCGAGGCCCAGGCGCTGCTGGATGCGCTGGGCCGGTACGCCGACGCCCTCGATGTTGACCCCGAGGACCGGCGGACCCGCGGCCAGAAGATGGCCGACTGCCTGCTCGACCTGGTGCTGCGGCCCGGTGAGAACGGCCTGCCGCCGGTGCAGGCCCAGCTCACCGTGGTCGCCGGCGTGCGCACCCTGCTGGGCGGTGACGAGCCGGGCGAGATCGGCGGCCAGGCGGTGCCTGCGGAGATGGTGCGGGCGCTCGCCCGCGCCCTGGGCCTGCTGCCCGACACCGCTGCGGGGAAGGCCGCGCCGGCCGTTGCTCCGCCCGCCGCGCCACCCACTCCGGCACGTGCCGCCTGGCCCAAGGAGGAGGAGGCCTTCGCCGACTGGTGTGCGGCCACCGAGGCGCTCGTGCTCGCCGAGTGGGGCGGTGCGGAGGAGCCGCCGGAGGAGGAGATGGAACGCTACTGGGCCGAGCAGGCCCGTTTCCACCGCATGCCCTCACCCGTGGACATGGGTGTGTTCGACCCACCGCGGGCCGGTGCGGCACCGCCCCACGACCCATGGTGGTCCGACGAACCCGCACCCCACGGCGGGGTGCGAGCCCGCCCCTCCTCACCGGCCGACGGCCCCGGGTCCGAGGCACATCCTCAGCCTGCCGCCGGCACGTGGGCGGCGGCCGATCGTGCCGTCGATGTCGCAGGTGTGGCGCTGCTCCACCTGGAGCGCGCCGTGGGGCGGGCGCAGAGTGCGGTCACGGCCGCGCGGCTCGCCGACGCCGACGACGAGGAGGCGTGGCAGGCCGGCCCCGAAGGAAGGACGTCCGCGGCAGCCGATGCGATCGCCGCCCTGGCTGTGGCGGCCCAGGAACAGCGCGCGGCCCTGGCCGACCTGCTGCACCGCACCGCCGGCGGCGGAATGAACGACCGGCCGCGGATCGCGGTCGTCGACGAGCTCACCGGTGCCCTGCTGGCGCTCACCGATGCGCCGGAGCTCCGCCGGCTGGCCGTCTGCGGGGACGCCGCCTGCCGCCGCGACCCGGCCCGCTGCGACCACGACCTGACCGGCCGCCCCGGGCTCGGCCCACCGCCGCCCACCGACGGCTACCGGCCGAGTGCCGCGCTCGACCGCTACCTCCGCGCCCGCGACCGGCGCTGCCGCTTCCCCGGCTGCCGCCGGCCGGTGCCCCGCGGCGGCGAACTCGATCACGACCGCCCGTACCCCGACGGGCCCACCGCCGCGACCAACCTCACCGGCTACTGCACCGGCCACCACCGCGGCAAGCACCAGGCGCCCGGGTGGCGCCACGAGCTGTCCGCCGACGGCACCCTCACCGTCACCACCCCGACCGGCCTGGTCGCCGACACCGCGCCCCCGTCGTTCTGAGGCACGGCGCCGAGGTGGCCGCGTCAGTCCGCCGGCTCGTCCACCCAGTCGGGTCCGTTGACCTCGCCGGGGCCGGCCAGGTCGGCGGCGTCGACGATCGTGTACGCGTAACCCTGCTCGGCGAGGAACCGCTGCCGATGCGCGGCGTACTCGCTGTCGAGGGTGTCGCGGCTGACCACCGTGTAGAAGTGCGCCTGCCGGCCGTCGGCCTTGGGCCGCAGGACCCGGCCGAGCCGCTGCGCCTCTTCCTGCCGTGAGCCGAACGTTCCCGACACCTGTACGGCGACCGCGGCCTCGGGCAGGTCGATGGAGAAGTTCGCGACCTTGGAGACGACCAGGGTTTTGATCTCCCCGGTGCGGAACGCCTGGAACAGCCGCTCGCGCTCCTTGTTAGTCGTCGACCCCTGGATCACCGGCGCGTCCAGCGCGGTGCCGAGCTCCTCGAGCTGGTCCAGGTAGGCGCCGATGACCAGCTTCTGCTCCTCGGGGTGGCGATCCAGCACCCGGCGGATCACCGGCAGCTTCGAGTGCGCGGTCGCCGCGATCCGGTACCGCTCCTCGGGCTCGGCGACGGCGTAGGTCATCCGCTCCTCGTCGTCGAGGGAGACCCGGACCTCGACGCACTCGGCCGGCGCGATGTAGCCCTGCGACTCGATGTCCTTCCACGGCGCGTCGTAGCGCTTCGGCCCGATGAGGGAGAAGACGTCGTCCTCACGCCCGTCCTCGCGCACCAGCGTCGCGGTGAGACCGAGCCGGCGGCGGGACTGCAGGTCCGCGGTCAGCCGGAAGATCGGGGCGGGGAGCAGGTGCACCTCGTCGTAGACGATCAGCCCCCAGTCCTGCGCGTCGAACAGGTCCAGGTGCCGGTACTCGCCCTTCCGGCGGGTGGTGATCACCTGGTAGGTCGCGATGGTGACCGGGCGGATCTCCTTGCGCTCCCCGGAGTACTCGCCGATCTCGTCCTCGGTCAGCGAGGTGCGGGCGATGAGCTCGCGCTTCCACTGCCGGCCGGAGACGGTGTTGGTCACCAGGATCAGGGTCGTGGCCTTCGCCTCGGCCATCGCGGCCGCACCCACCAGCGTCTTCCCCGCCCCGCACGGCAGCACGACGACGCCGGACCCGCCGGCCCAGAAGCCGTCCACGGCCTCCTGCTGATAGTCGCGCAGGTGCCAGCTGCTCTGGTCGAGCTCGATCGGGTGCGCGGCGCCGTCGACGTATCCGGCGAGGTCCTCGGCCGGCCAGCCGATCTTGAGCAGCGCCTGCTTCAGCCGGCCGCGCTCCGCGGCGTGCACGGCGATGCTGTCGGCGTCGATCCGTGCGCCGAGCATCGGGGCCACGCGCTTGGAGCGGATGACCTCCTCCAGCACCGCGCGGTCGGTGGTGGTGAGCACCAGCCCGTGCACCGGGTTGTTCGCCAGCGTCAGCCGGCCGAACCGGTCCATCGTGTCGGCGACGTCGACCAGCAGCGCATGCGGCACCGGGTAGCGCGAGTAGCGCACCAGCGCGTCGACCACCTGCTCGGCGTCGTGGCCGGCGGCCCGGGCGTTCCACAGCGCGAGCGGGGTCACCCGGTAGGTGTGCACGTGCTCCGGGGAGCGCTCCAGCTCCGCGAACGGGGCGATCGCCGCCCGGCAGTCACGGGACAGCGGGTGGTCGACCTCGAGCAGCAGGGTCTTGTCCGACTGGACGATGAGCGGACCGTCGTTCAACGCAGGCCTTCCTGGCAGGGGCTGGGGATCGTGCGTACCGGCACGGCCGGCGGGCTCGTCGGGGTCAACCGCCGGAGCCCTCGGGAGCTTCCCCCTCGACCAGGGCGACCGAGGTGATCCGGTGCACGGCGAAGGTGCGGTTCTCCCCGCGCCGCTCGTCGTAGCCGGAGAGGAAGCCGCCGGCGAGCGACACCGGCTGCACCACGCGCTGGCTGCCGCTGCCCTGGGCGTCGACGTACCCGAGCCACACCGGCACCCCCTCGCGCACCGCGCGCGAGAGCAGCTCCAGCGTCGAGGCCGTCGTCACCCCGGGCACCTGCCGCACCGCCTCGCCGCGGCGGGCGGCCAGCGCGGCGTCGCCGGCCCGGATCTCGCGCACCGTGGCGGCCAGGTCGTCCGGGTTCAACGCCCGCGGCGCCGGGTGCGCCTCGCTGCCGGTGCGGCGGCCGGCGGCGCGCGGGCGGGCCGGCGGCCGGGTGAGGACGGCGCCACCAGGGTGCTCCCCGGCCGGTGCGTAACCGGCCTCGCGGAGCACGGTGAGCACCTCGTCGGCCCCCAGGGCGCTGACCAGCACGCCCGGCGCCAGCCGGCGCAGCTCGGCCGATGCGGTCCGCCGGTCGCCCTGCACCTGCGAGAGCAGCCCGTGGTCGTCCGAGCGCACGTAGGACTCGATCGCCCCGACCCGCAGCCGGCCGTGCTGGCGGGCGACGTCGTCGATCAGGTAGTCCAGCGCCTGGGGCACCGGGGTGCGCGACGCCTTGGCGAAGAAGTCGTGCAGGTCGGTCGCCGACCACCCGGCGTCCAGCGCCCGGCGCACGCTGCCGTCCGACACCCGGAACACCGTCGCCCCACCGGAGGACTCGACATCGGCGACGACGGCGAGGGTGTCGGCCAGCTCGGCGACCAGCGGCCCCGGCGCGATCAGCGAGAGGTCGGGCTGCGCGAGCACGTGGTCCACCGGCTCGGGCATCAGCCTCCGCATGCCGCCGGCCGCGCCGTCCTCCCCGCCGGCCAGCAGCCCTCGGCCGGCGGTGGAGAGCACTCCCGATACCAGGACGCCGAGCCGCGCCGCCTCCGCCAGCATGTCCGGCACCGGGGCGAGCCGGTCGGACCGCCGGGGGGTGCGCCAGCGCAGCAGCGCGGTGAGGTCCTCGGCTGCCAGGCCCGAGCCGGCCGGCTGCTCGGCCAGCACGCGCAGCGCCGAGCGCCGGATCGCCGGCGCGGTGTGCCGCACCAGATCGGGGGACAGCGCGTTGGCCGCCTTGCCCGCCAGGTCGCGGACTCCGACCAGCGAGGGCAGCCGCACGCCGTCCAGCCAGCCGGCCGCGAGCAGCGCCCACCGGTCGGCGAGGTCCTGCTCCCGCCAGACGTCGTAGGCACGGGTGGGCAGCCACTCGTCGCGGTGCGGCCCGCCCACGTCCAGCAGCCCGGCGGCGAACGCGAGCTCGAGCAGCCACGCGGCATCGGGCTCGGGCACCTTCAGCGCCTTCGCCAGCCGCTTCTGGTCGCGCACGCCGACCCCGCCGCTGCGCAGCAGCCCGGCGGGCTCCTCCTCCAGCAGTGCCAGCAGCTCGCCGATCCGGCCGACGCCCTCCAGCGCGGCGCCGGCGGCCTGGCGGTCGACCACCTGCGGGTCGCGCGTGACCACGCCAGGTGCGGGACGGCGCCGCGGTCGGCCGTAGGGGTGGTTCCCGCGCAGCAGGAGGCCGATCTCCCGGGGGAGCTCGACGTTCAGCGCGTCGATGCGCGCGAGCAGACCGCGCTGCAGCAGCCGGCGGGCCGGCGTCGACCCACCGTCCGGGCTGTCGGGGAGGTGGCCGACGGGGCGGTCGCCGGCCAGCTTCTCCAGGACCGCGCGTTCCTCCGGTGCGAGCTCGGCGACGGCGGCCGGCAGGTCGGCGGGCAGCTGCACGCGCAGGTCGACGGCGCGCCGGCCCAGGCCTGCCGGGTGGCGGACGGCGCGGCGCACCGGGTCGGGCGCGTGCAGCACGTCGTCCCCCCAGAGCAGCGCCCGGGTGGTGAGCGCCTCCAGCGCGCCGGCGAGCACGTCGTCGGGCACCTCGGGCAGCGCCGCGATCAGCTCGTCGGGGGCCAGGCCGTCGGTGGGGGCGAGCAGCACCACGTCGAGCACCTGCAGCGTGCCGGCGTCGAGCTCGTCCAGCGCACGGTCCACCGACACCGGTACGGCCAGCCGGCCGGCCAGCGCGACGACGTCGGCAGGCGCGGGGCGCGCGACGTCGGGCCGGGCCGCCAGCAGGGCACCCAGCTGCTCGTCGCTGCGCGTGCGCAGCCAGGCGGCGAGCGTCGCAGGAGCTTCCGTGGACATCCGCTCCACGCTACGTCGCGGTACCTGCCCGTGCTGCTGCCAGCATGGGCGGGTGCACCCCGCGAGTGAGGACCCGAGCACCCGTACCGCCCTGGCCGCCCACCAGGTCGGCGCGCTGCGCTGGCTCGGCGGCGGGGTCATCGCCGTCGTCCTGGGGGTGCTGCTCGCCGTCGCGGCGGCGGCCATGGCGGGGGAGGACGGGCGGCGGGTGCCCGCCGCCGGGCTGGTCGTCGTCGCCCTGGTGGTCGTCGGGCTCGTCGCCGTCGGTGTCGGTACCGGCGCCCTGCTGCGCACCCGCCGCTGGCGCCGTGCACTCGCCGGCACGGCCTGGTGCACCGGCACGCTGCGGATCGCCGGGCCGGCCGCTCTGTCGTTCGAGCCCGCCGGGTACGACGAGCTGGCCGACGAGCCGGTTCGGCTGCGGCTGCTCAGCACCGCGGTGTGGCGGACCCGGGCCGTGCAGGGCCTCGACGGTGGAACCGTCCGCGCCGCGCCGGTGGGGGGCGACCGGTGGGTCCTCACCGCCGACGGCGCCGGCACCGTGTGGGGCGCCCGCGAGGTGCGCGGCCGGCGCTGACGGCGACCCGGGATCGCCCGCCCGGGGCGGTGGCGTGCGTCCGCAGGGGGTGATCGGCCAAGATGAGCGGGAAAGGTGCACCGCGCGGTGCACCGGTACCGCACACGGAGGCGTCATGGCCAAGCGCAACGAGAAGCACGCGCACCTGGTAGAGCCCACCTGGGGCGAGTCCGAGGACGGCGGCCCGCCGCTGACCGAGCTCTCGGCCTCGGTCGCCGGCTCGCTGTCGCCCTTCGGGCAGGACCACAGCTTCCCGCTGCCTGCGGAGCGGCTGCGCTACGCGCACCCGACCGACAAGCCGAACCGGGCCGGTGTGCAGACGCCCGAGGGGCGGCGTCGGCGGTGAGGGCGAAGACGACGCCCGAGCGAGCATCGCAGGGAGATGCCGGGAGCCGACAGGGAGTGAGCATCGCAGCGAGCGCCAGCGAGCGAGGAGCGGAGCGACCGCGGAGGCGACCCATGCTTTCGACCGAGGAGCGGAACGAGGGCGGAGTCGAGCGATGACACAGCCCGCGCTGCCGTCCTACAGCAGCGGTACCGCGACGGTGCCCCTGCTGGGCGACACGATCGGGGCGAACCTCGATCGGACGGCAGCGCGGGTGGGCGACCACGAGGCGCTGGTCGAGTGCGCCTCCGGTCGCCGCTGGACCTACCCGCAGCTGGTCGCCGACGTCGACGCCTGCGCGCTCGGTCTGGACGACCTCGGGGTGCGGAAGGGCGACCGGGTCGGCATCTGGGCGCCCAACTGCGCGGAATGGGTCTTCGTCCAGTACGCGACGGCGAAGCTCGGCGCGATCCTGGTCAACATCAACCCGGCCTACCGCACGCACGAGCTGGCCTACGTGCTGCAGCAGGCCGGCATCTCGGTGCTGGTCTCGGCGCCGGAGTTCAAGACCAGCGACTACCGGGCGATGGTCGCCGAGGTCCGCGGCGACTGCCCCGAGCTGCGCGAGATCGTCTTCCTCGGCTCCCCGGAGTGGGAGCGGCTCATGGACGCCGGCCGGGCGGGGGACCGCGGGCTCCTCGCCGAGCGGGAGACCGAGCTCTCCGCCGACGACCCGATCAACATCCAGTACACCTCCGGGACGACGGGCTTCCCGAAGGGCGCCACGCTCACCCACCACAACCTGCTCAACAACGGGTTCTTCGTGGGTGAGGGGTGCGGCTACACCGAGGCCGACCGGGTGTGCATCCCGGTGCCGTACTACCACTGCTTCGGCATGGGCATGGGCAATCTCGGGGCCACCTCGCACGGCGCGACGATGGTCATCCCGGCGCCGGGTTTCGACCCCGCGCTGACCCTGCAGGCGGTGCAGGACGAGCGCTGCACCTCGCTCTACGGCGTCCCGACGATGTTCATCGCCGAGCTCGGCCTGCCGGACTTCGCCGACTACGACCTCTCCAGCCTGCGCACCGGCATCATGGCCGGCTCGCCGTGCCCGGTGGAGGTGATGAAGCGGGTGGTCGCCGAGATGGGCATGACCGAGGTGACCATCTGCTACGGGATGACCGAGACCTCACCGGTGTCCACGCAGACCGGCGCGGACGACGACATCGACCGGCGCACGGCCACCGTCGGCCGGGTGCACCCGCACCTCGAGGTGAAGGTGGTCGACCCGGCCACCGGGCTCACCGTGCCGCGCGGCACCCCGGGGGAGTTCTGCACCCGCGGGTACTCGGTGATGCTGGGGTACTGGAGCGAGCCGGAGAAGACCGCCGAGGTCATCGACGCCGCCCGCTGGATGCACACCGGCGACCTCGCCGTCATGGACGAGGCCGGCTACCTGAACATCGTCGGCCGGATCAAGGACATGGTGATCCGCGGCGGGGAGAACGTCTACCCGCGGGAGATCGAGGAGTTCCTCTACACCCACCCGGACATCGTCGACGCGCAGGTCATCGGCGTTCCCGACGAGCGGTACGGCGAGGAGCTGATGGCCTGGGTGCGGCTGCGCGAGGGCGCCGAGCCGCTCACCGCCGAGGCGCTCAAGGAGTTCTGCGCCGGCCGGCTCGCCCACTACAAGGTGCCCCGGTACGTGAAGGTCGTCGAGGAGTTCCCGATGACGGTCACCGGCAAGATCCGCAAGGTCGAGATGCGCCAGGTGTCGGTCGAGGAGCTGGGGCTGGAGTCCGCCGCGGCGGTCCGGAACGCCTGAGCGCTAGACCCTTGCGCTCGTCCTGGGGGTCAGCCGGACGATCAGCTTCGAGATCAGCATGCCGGCGACGACCCACACGAGTGCGGCCAGCGCGGCGTTGACCGTCTCGGCGATCTTCGGGTCCTCCGGCGCGAACAGGTCCTGGGTGAACCAGCCGAAGTTCTCCCGGACGCCCCGGGTGAGCTCCACCAGCGGGTTCGCCGGGTTGGCCTCGAAGAACACGAAGACGGCGTACACCACGATCAGCCCGGCGATTCCCGAGGCGACGACCCGGACGACCGTGGCGAGGAGCGAGAGGACACGGGCCATGGGCGCATGATCCACTGCGCCGGCCCCATCCGCGACCCGTCGTCGCTGCTCAGGCCGTTTCGACCGGCACCACCAGCGCCCGGTGGTCCGACAGCGGCAGGTGCACCGCCTCGGCCGGCCCGCCGGCCCGGAGGGCGCCGCGCGCCAGGACGTGGTCCAGCTGCCGGGTGGGCCGGGGCGCCGGGAACGTGGCGGCGGTGGCGATCGGCCGCAGCCCGCTGTGCCGGGCGGCCGCGCGCTGCGGCATGTTGAGGTCGCCCATCAGCACCAGCGGCTCAGGGGTGCCCTCCAGCGACCGGACGAGCATGCGCAGCTGGTGGGCGTTCCACCGCGGGATGAACGACAGGTGGGTGTTGCAGACGGTGAACTGCCCGAAGGGCCCGTCCAGGACGGCGGCGACGGCGACCCGCGGTTCGTCGCGGGCGAGGAACGGGCGCCGGGACTGGGGTGACCACAGCGGCACGCTGACCTGCAGCGGCGCCAGGCGGACCACCCGCCAGGACACCACCGGATAGCGCGACAGCAGCGAGATCCCGTAGCTGGCCGAACCGGGCTGCTCGTCGCCGGTCGCAGCCATCCAGGTGCCGCCGGGCGTCCCGGACAGCGCGGCCACGAACTGGTGCTCCGGGGCGCCCATGGCCTCGGCGGCGACCGCGGTCAGGTCGGCCCCCAGCGAGCGCGGCTGGTCGCGGTCGACCTCCTGCAGGCCGAGGACGTCGGCGTCGAGGGTCTTCACCGCGGCGGCCAGCCGGTCGACGTCGACCCGGCCGTCGTCGAGCGAGCGTCCGTGCAGGAGGTTGAAGGTGGCGATGCGCACCTGCTCCCTGTGCCCCGGCGGCCACCCGCTCTACCCCTGCTGTGTGCGGCGGTTACCTCCGGGTAGCAGTCGGTGCGTGCAGACCTCTCCCCGCGACCAGGTGCGCGACCTGCTGAAACGGACCGCCGTCGCGCTCAAGGAGGGCGAGGTGCCCTTCGCGCTGTGCGGTGGCTACGCCGCCTGGGTGCGGGGCGCCCCCGAGCCCGACCACGACGCCGACTTCGTGGTGCCGGCCGCCGAGTCCGAGCGGGCGGCGAAGGCGCTGGCCGACGCCGGGCTGCAGGTGGTCGACCCCGCGGAGGACTGGCTGATCAAGGTGGTGCGCGACGACGTCTTCGTCGACGTGCTGTGGCGTACCTGCGGCCGGTTCGTGGAGACCGACCTGATCGAGCGGTCGGAGGTGATGCCGGTGCTCTCGGTCCAGATGCCGGTGCTCGACGCCACCGATCTCGTCGTCTCCAAGCTCATGGCGCTCGACGAGCACTACTGCGACCTCGCCCGGCTGCTGCCGGTGGCCCGGGCGATGCGCGAGCAGGTCGACTGGGCGCAGGTCGGGCGCGAGGTGGCCGAGAACGACTTCGCCGTCGTCTTCCTGGCGCTGCTGGACCGGCTGGACATCGTGCCGGGCCTCAGCCCGGGATGACCACGGCGACCGCGGCGGCGAGCGCGGTGACCACGACCCCGGCGGTGGCGGCTCCCACCAGCGCGGGGGAGGCCACGCTCTCCCCCGCGGCCCGTTGGTGGCGGAGCCGCCGGTAGCGCAGCGGCGCCAGGCCGCCCAGGATGCCCAGGCCGATGAGGGCCGCGAGGCCGGCGGCGACGACGAGGGCGGGGCGGTCGGCGGCCACCGCCCGGAATCCGATCAACCCGGCGACGGCGAGGACCCCGAGGCCGGTGCGCTGCCAGGACAGGTCGGTGCGCTCACCCGCCGCCCCGGGGACCTCCGGCCGGGTCAGCGGAGCACCTCCAGGGCGACCAGCACGCCCACCACGACCACCACGGCGGCGATGGCGGCGGTCGCAGCGGGCACCGCCCAGCCCTGCGGCAGGGGCTGGTCGGCGCGGATGGCCGCCTCGTTCCGGCGCCAGCGGTGGTATCCCGCCAGGGCGGCTCCCAGCCCGACCAGCACCAGCGCCAGAGCGATCGCCGCGCTGCCCCAGGACACCCCGAGGTCCGGCGCGTAGGTGGCGACGGCGACCCCGCCGGCGACCAGCGCCAGCCCGGTGCGCAGCCAGGCGAGCAGGGTGCGCTCGTTGGCCAGGGTGAACCGGTAGTCGGGGTGGTCGGGGCCGTCGGTGGGCTCGTGCACCGGGTCAGGGTAGGGACCTGCCGGAAAGGCGGGACGGGGCGCGGGAGACGGACGGTTAACCTTGCGACGAGCGGCGTCGTGCCGCCGTCGTTCCCCGGCCTGCGCGGCCGTGCCATCGAGGATGAGGATCCCACCGTGCCCACCGGCAGAGTGAAGTGGTTCAACGCGGAGAAGGGCTTCGGCTTCCTGTCCCGCGAGGACGGGCCCGACGTCTTCGTGCACAAGGACGCGCTCCCCGCCGGCACCGACCTCAAGCCCGGCCAGCGGGTGGAGTTCGGCATCGTGGCCGGCCGCCGGGGTGACCAGGCGCTGCAGGTGCGGCTGCTCGACCCGCTGCCGTCGGTGGCGGCCACCGTGGCCGCGAAGAGCCGGAAGAAGCCCGACGAGCTGGTCCCCATCATCGAGGACCTGATCAAGCTGCTCGACGACGTCGGCGAGGGTCTGCGCCACGGCCGGCACCCCGACCGCGCGGAGTCGCGCAAGGTCGCGTCGGTGCTGCGCGCCGTGGCCACCGACCTGGAGGGCTGACCCGGGGACTCAGGTCCCCAGGTCGCCGCCGGCCCGCAGGAAGCCGATCGGCCAGGCGGCGCCGAACTCGCCGCAGTCCCCGCCGCTGTCCTCGACCACGACGAGGTAGAAGGCCGGCGGGAGGACGTCGGAGGAGTTGATCCCGTCGAAGGTCTCCGTGCCGTCGGGGACGTCCACCTCGCCGATCACCTCCTGCAGCGACTCGTCGAACACCTGCACCTGCCAGCCGCGCTCGGCGATCTCCTCCGGCACGGTGAGGCCGATCGCGGTGTCGGGGGAGACCTCGACGACCGGTGGCGTGGTCTCGTAGCGCTGGCCCTCGCCGTCCACGCAGTACTGGGTCGGCCGCGCGGTGATGTCCTGGCCGCCGGCCTGCACCCGCACGTCGCCGGGCGCCTCGGGCTCCCCGGCGCACGCGGACAGCGGGCCGGCCGTGCAGAGGGCGAGCAGGAGTGCGGTGGCGGGACGTCTCACGACCACGACGGTCCCACCGGCGTCGTCGGCAGCTCCGCGGACCCCGTCGGCGCGGGCGGTCGCCGGCTCCGGTGGAGACTCCAGAGGATCAGCGCCACGGCGAGCCCGAGCAGCACCGCGGCGACGGTGAAGCCCAGCCAGCCGGTGGGCGGGAGCGCGATCCCGAGCGCGCCACCGGCCACCCACGACAGCTGCAGCATCGTCTCCGACCGGGCGAACGCCGAGGCGCGCAGGCTCTCGGGCACCTCCCGCTGGATGATCGCGTCCAGGGACACCTTGCCCAGCGCATTGGCGACGGCGGCGACCCCGGCCACCAGCACCGCCATGCCGAAGCCGTAGAACACCGCGGCCACCACCGTGATCGCCGCAGCCGTCCCGGCGGCGTAGAGCACCAGCCGGTCGGGAGCGGCGGTGTGCAGCCGCGAGCCCACCGCCGTCCCGGTGAAGCTGCCCGCCCCGGCGGCCGCCGCGATCGCACCCAGCGCGAGCGTGGCCTCCCAGCCATCGGCGAAGGTCGCCTGGACGAGGAACGCGGAGAAGATGGTGAGGAAGCCGCCCAGCCCGCGGAGCGCCGCGTTGGACCGCAGTGCGAGGACCACGTGCGGGCTGACCCGCCGGCGCCGGCCGGGCCGCGGGATCTCGGTCGTGGTGGTGAGGACGTGGGCCGGCTCCTCGCCGGTGGGGACGTCGACGTGCGGGGGCAGCCGGACGGCGAGCACCGCGCCGCTGACGAACACCGCCGCGGTGGCCCACAGCTCCCAGTCGAAGCCGACGAGCGCGGCGACCCCCGCGGCCAGGCCGCCGGCGACGCCCGCCGTCGCCAGGCCGAACACCGACAGCCGCGCGTTGGCCGAGGTCAGGGACATCGCGCCCGGCAGCACCCGGGGGACGACCGCCGCCCGCAGCACGTTGTGCGCCTTGGAGAGGACGAGCACCCCGAGCGCGGCGGGGTAGAGCCAGAGGTCGTCGAAGTGCGCCGCCATGACCAGCGCCAGCACCGCCCGGCCACCCAGGGACACCGCCAGCGCCCACCGGCGCCCCCGTTGCAGCCGGTCAAGAGCGGGCCCGATCACCGGCGCGAGCAGCGCGAACGGCGCCATGGTGACGAGGAGGTACAGCGCGACGTTGCCCCGCTGCGCGTCGGTGGTGGCGGCGAAGAACAGCGTTCCGGCGAGCGAGACGGCGATCATCGCGTCGCCGGCCATGTGCAGGGCGTTGACCCAGAGCAGCTGGGTCAGGCCGCTCTCGGCGGCGCCGTCGGCCCGGCTGGCCGCGCGCACCCGCCGGGCGGCGGCGAGGGTCAGCTCCCGGCTGCGGGCGGCGGCCACGCGGGTGACGGTGACCTTCGGCTGCCCGGTCCCCGGCTCGGGCTCCGGCGCCGCCGGCAGCGGCCGGGTTTGCGGCCGCGGGACGCCGAGCGGGGTGGTGTCCAGCCGGTCCGGGGCGGACGGCACCGCGCGACGGGACAGCCGGGACCGCCGGGGCGCTCCGGGCGGGCGGCGGGCGGCGGACACGGAACCATGGTGCCGCACCGACCCGGGGAGTCCGGTCGGAGACGTCCGGGCGGTCGTCCGCCACAATGGGAGGCGTGTCCGAGTCCTTCGCAGCAGTCCGGCCCGCCCCCGCGGCGGTCGACCCGCTGACCGCCGCGATCGAGCCGGCCCGCGCGGCCGCCGTCGAGACGGCCGGCGACCCCGATCTGGTGGGCGATCACCTGGGCGCCGTCGCCGAGCCCGAGGTCGGTGCCGGCCTGGGCGCGGTGCTCACGCACACCTTCGCCAGCCGCCTTCCCGGCTACGTCGGCTGGCACTGGGCGGTCACGATCGCGCAGATCCCCGGCGAGGACGGCGTCACCGTCGACGAGGTGGTGCTGCTTCCCGGCGAGCAGGCGCTCCTCGCGCCGGCCTGGGTGCCGTGGCACGAGCGGCTGCGCCCCGGGGACCTGTCGGTGGGCGACGTCCTGCCGGCCACCGAGGACGACGGGCGGCTGGCCCCGGCGTACACGGTCGACGACGACTCCGCCGAGGATCCGGAGGGGCGCGTGGTCGCGCGCGAGATCGGGTTCGGGCGCGAGCGGGTCATGTCCCGCGAGGGCCGCTCGGAGGCGGTCGACCGCTGGACCGCCGGTGATTTCGGGCCGTCGGCCCCGATGGCGCGGCAGGCGCCCGGCCCGTGCGTCACCTGCGGCTTCTACCTGCCGCTGGCCGGCTCACTGCGGCAGGTGCTCGGCGCCTGCGGCAACGCCTACGCTCCCGCCGACGGCCGGGTGGTGACCGCCGACTACGGCTGCGGTGCGCACAGCCAGGCGACGCTCGTGGTGGTCGAGGAGACCGAGGTGGTCACCTCCGCCCGCTACGACACCTCCGAGTACGACGTCCTCTAGTCGCTGCTCCTGGAACGGCCCCTCCGCAGGGGCCCGCCGCGAGCGTGCGAGCGGTGGGGGGCGGAGTGGTCTTTCAGCTGCCCCTGGGCGTGCATGACCCAGATGCCGAGGCAGGCCAGCCCGATGGCGGCCACGCAGGTCCAGGTCCACAGGCGGTCCACCCGGTCACCGAGGATCAGCAGGACGACCAGCGCCACAGCCCAGACGGCGATCCCGGCGAGGACCACCCGGAGGGTGTCCACCTGCAGCGGCGGCGGGGCCTGCTTCGTCGGGCGGGGCACGCCGCGACCTTAGGGCGTCGGATACGGCGAGGGCCGGTCGGCCGTTGCAGGGCCGCAACGATCGTGTGACACGCTGTCGCCGCTCGGTGCCGTCCGACCGGCCGGGCGCGGGCAGGGCCGCCCGCCAGTTCCGCAGCCTCGTCACCGGGAGACCGCATGCCCGAGAAGTCCCGCTCGTCCGCAGGTGCGTCCGTCACCGCCACCGGCGACACCCCTGCCGACGTCTCGGCCGGCGCACCCCCGACCACGCCGCGCCGCAGCGAGGGGCCCCGGGTCAAGCCGAAGAACGGCATGGACCGGTACTTCGAGATCAGCGCCCGCCGGTCGACCGTCAGCCGCGAGGTCCGCGGCGGGCTCACGACGTTCTTCGCGATGGCCTACATCGTGGTGCTCAACCCGATCATCCTGACCAGCATCGCCGGACCCGACGGCGTGCAGGGGGCCGACGTCGAGGGCACGGTGCTCCCGTTCGGCTCGATCGCCGCCGTCACCGCGCTGCTCGCCGGCGCCCTGACGATCCTCATGGGCGTCGTCGGGCGGTACCCCTTCGCGCTGGCCACCGGGCTGGGGATCAACGCGATCGTCGCGGTCTTCGCCGCCACGCAGCTGTCCTGGCCGGAGGTCATGGGCCTGGTCGTGCTCGAGGGCCTGCTGATCACCGTGCTGGTGCTCACCGGCTTCCGGAAGGCGGTCTTCGAGGCGATCCCGCCCCAGCTGAAGACCGCCATCGCCGTCGGCATCGGTTTCTTCCTCACCATCATCGGTTTGGCGAACGCCGGGATCGTCCGGCCGGGTCCCCCCCTGATCGTCTTCGGCGTCGAGGGTCAGCTGGCCGGCTGGCCGATGCTCGTCTTCGTCGTCGGCCTGCTGGTGACGAGCGTGCTGGTGGTCCGCCGGGTCAAGGGGGCGCTGCTCATCGGCATCGTGGCGACGACGGTGATCGCGATCGTGGTCGAGGCCATCGCAGAGATCGGTCCGCGCTTCGGTGGTGACGGCGCGGTGAACGACCGCGGTTGGGCGCTGCAGGTCCCCGCGCTGCCCGGCGACATCGTCGGCGTTCCGGATTTCTCGCTGCTCGGCAACTTCTCGCTCTTCGGCGCCTTCGAGCGGATCGGTGTCATCGCCGCCCTGCTGATCGTCTTCTCGATCATGATCGCCGACTTCTTCGACACCGTGGGCACGGTGACCGCTGTCGGCGCCGAGGGGGATCTCCTCGACGAGAAGCGCAACCTGCCCAGGTCGCAGCCGGTCCTGCTCGTCGACTCGCTCGCCGCCGCCGCGGGCGGCGCGGGCAGCGTCTCGTCGAACACCACCTACATCGAGAGCACTGCCGGGGTGGCCGACGGTGCCCGGACCGGCCTGGCCAGCATCGTCACCGGGCTCTTGTTCCTGGTAGCCGTGTTCTTCACTCCGCTGGTGACCGTGGTGCCGTCGGAGGCGGCGGCCCCGGCCCTGGTGATCGTCGGTGCGCTGATGATCAGCCAGATCAGGCACCTGGCCTGGGACGACATGTCCCTGGTGATCCCGGCGTTCTTCACGATCGCGCTGATGCCGTTCACCTTCTCGATCACCAACGGCATCGGCGCCGGTGTCATCAGCTTCGTGCTGCTGCGGCTCGCCGTCGGCCGGCGCCGCGACGTGCACCCGCTGATGTGGGTGATCGCGGTCCTCTTCGTCGTCTACTTCGCCCTGGAGCCGCTGCAGCAGCTGTTCTGATCGCGGACGGGCCGAACCGGGACACCTGGGTGGCTACGCTGATCGCCGTGGGCCGGACGACGCTCGACACCGCCGCGCTCGCGCACGAGCTGCGGCTGGCGGTCATGCGGTTCTCGCGGCGGCTGCGCAACCAGCGGGTGGACACCTCGGTGACGCTCACCCACCTCGCCGCCCTGTCGACGCTGAAGCGGCACGGTCCGATGAGCCCTGGTGAGCTGGCCGGCCACGAGCGGGTGCAGCCACCGTCGATGACCCGCGTCGTGGTCGCGCTCGAGGCCGCCGGGCTGGTCACCCGCACCCCGCACCCCACCGACGGCCGGCAGGTGATCATCGGCCTGACGCCGGCGGCGGAGGAGATGCTCGCGGCCGAGGCGCAGGCCCGCGAGGCCTGGCTGGCCGGCCGGCTCCAGGAGCTCACCGCCGAGGAGCGTGCGGTGCTGCGGCAGGCCGCCGGGATCATGGACAAGCTCGCCAGTGGGTGACCTGCACGAACACTGACCAGCGGACGTCGTCCGAGCAGGGGAGCGGCATGTTCCGTGCCCTCCGGGTGCGCAACTTCCGTCGCTACGCCTCGGCCAACCTGCTCAGCCTCACCGGCACCTGGATCCAGCGCATCGGCCAGGACTGGCTGGTGCTGCAGCTGTCCGACGACAACGGCGTCGCGCTCGGGCTGATCACCGCGCTGCAGTTCGGGCCCTCGCTGCTGCTGAGCATGTACGGCGGCGTCCTGGCCGACCGCTACGCCAAGCGCCGGCTGCTGCTGATCAGCCAGGCCCTCATGGGGTTGCTCTCCCTGGTCCTCGGAGTGCTGGTCGCGACCGGCACGGTCGAGCTCTGGCACGTGTTCGTGCTCGCCGGGGCGCTGGGGTCGGTGTCGGCCGTCGACGTGCCGGTGCGGCAGGCGTTCGTCTCCGAGATGGTCGGGCCCGCGCTGCTCACCAACGCCGTCAGCCTCAACTCGACGATCTTCAACGGCGCCCGGCTGGTCGGGCCGGCGCTGGCCGGGCTGCTGATCGCGGCGGCGTCGGGCGACACCGCGCCGACCTTCTTCATCAACGCGGCGAGCTTCGCCTTCACCATCGTGGCGTTGGCGGGCATGCGCGCCGACGAGCTGCTGCCCAGCCCACCGGTCGCCCGCGGCAAGGGGCAGCTGCGCGCCGGACTGGCCTACACGTGGGCGCACCCCGATCTGCTGCTGGCCATGGGTCTGGCGTTCGTCATCGGCACCTTCGGCTTCAACTACCAGGTGACCATCGCGCTGATGGCCCGGGAGACCTTCGAGCTGGGCGCCGCGGCATTCGGGCTGCTCTCCACGGCCTTCGCCGTCGGCTCGCTGACCGGTGCGCTGCTGTCCACCCGGCGCAGCGCCCGGCCCCGGCAGCGGTTCCTGGTCGGCTCGGCCGTGCTGTTCGGCGTGCTCACCGTCGTCTCCGGGCTGATGCCGAGCTACGCGAGCTTCGCGCTGCTGCTCGTGCCCACCGGCGCGGCCGCGCTGGTGTTCAGCGTGGCGACCAACAGCTTCGTGCAGCTGGGTGTCGACCCGCAGATGCGCGGCCGGGTCATGGCCCTGTACTTCATGTGCTTCATGGGGGGCACGCCGGTCGGGGCGCCGCTGGTGGGCTGGATCTCCGAGCACTTCGGTGCGCCCTGGGGGCTGATCCTCGGCGGGGCGGTCTGCGTCGTCGCGGGGCTCGGGGCGGCGGTCTGGCTGGCGCGCGACCGGTCGGTGCGGGTGGAGGTGCAGCGGGCGCCGCTGCGGGCCCGCCTCCGGATCGGCGACGGCGCCCCCGGGGTGCCCTCACCGCAGGTACGCGCGGCCGAGGAGAAGCTCTCGGAGAAGGCGCCGGGTCAGCAGTCGGTGTGACTCGCTCGGCCCCGGACGCGCGTACCGTCGGGTCGCACCGGTCGTCGCACGTGCCCAGGGGGCGGACATGGCCACCGCACTGATCCAGCTCGTCGCCCTGCTCGCTGCCTTCGCCGCACTGGTGGCCTTCACCGGGCCGCTCACCCGCCGGCTGGAGCACTGGGCGGCCCGCCGCCGCGCCGTCCGTCATCCCGTCCCGCAGGCCCGGCCGCTGCAGGCGGTCGCCGCAGACCTGCGCCGGCTGGCCCGCCAGGTGGCGCTCGTGCCGGCCGGGTCGCCGATGGTGCGGCGACGCGCGCTGCTGGCCGCCTACGACGACGTGCTCGCCGAGGCCGCGGGCATGGTGGGTGTGGCCTGCGGGCTGACCGCCGTGCCCGAGGGCCGGGCCCGGGAGGTCGAGCGGCTGCGGGTGAACTGCGCGCTGCGCGCGGCGGGGCTGCGGGTGGACGGCTGAGCGCCGGCCGGCTATTCTTCGCTGTCGTCCCGCCGGAGCAGGCCCGCCGCGACCTGGACGCGGCCCTGGCACCGCTGCGCGACGCTCCCGGCGCGCCGCGGTGGAGCCGTCCCGGTCGGTGGCACCTGACGCTGCTGTTCCTCGGGCAGGTGCCCCACCCGGTCGTGCCCGACCTCGTGGCCGCGGCCGGGCCCGCCGTCGCGGACGCCCCGGCCATGACGCTGCGGCTGGCCGGGGGCGGGCGGTTCGGCTCCGCCCGCCGGCCGCAGGTGGCCTGGGCGGGAGTCGACGGGGACGTCGGCCCGCTCTCCGAGCTGGCGGTCCGGCTGACCGCCGGCGCCCGCGGGCTGGGACTCCCGGTCGAGGACCGCCCGTTCCGCCCGCACCTCACCCTCGGCCGCTGGCGACCCGGCCGGCCGACGGAAGGCTGACCGACCGGCTGGCCGGCTACCGGGGCCCCGACTGGCGGGTGGCCGGGGTGCGCCTGGAGGAGAGTCGGCTGGGTGCCGAGGCGCGCTACGAGACTCTCGCCACCTGGCCCCTTCCGGGTTGATCATCGGCATGCGGTCGGCTCCGGCGGCGTGTCGGGCAGCCATTCGCCGATGGTCGACGACCGGGGTGGTCATCAAATCGCCTACCAGGCGTATTCCATCGGGGCCGGCCGGTAGCCCGGGAAGATCTCGTCCAGCCGGGTCAGCGCGGCGTCGTCCAGGCGGACTTCCAGGGCGCCGAGCGTCCCCTCGAGCTGTGCCATCGTGCGCGGACCCACGATCGGGGCGGTGACCGCCGGCTGGTGCAGCAGCCACGCCAGCCCGACGTCGGCCGGCGGGTGCCCGAGCTCGCGGCAGAACGCCTCGTAGGCCTCGAGCGCGGGACGGTGCTCCTCGACCCGCTTCTGGTTGCGCTCCTCGTTGCGCCGGGTGCCCGCGTTCTTCTCGAGCGCGCCGGCGAGCAGGCCGCCGGCCAGCGGGCTCCACGGGATGATGCCGACGCCGTAGTGCTGGGCGGCCGGGAGCACCTCGAGCTCGACGTGCCGGGTGAGCAGGTTGTAGTGCGACTGCTCGCTGACCAGGCCCTGGAAGTTGCGGCGGGCGGCTGCCTCGTTGGCGGCGGCGATCTGCCAGGCCGCGTGGTTGGAGGAGCCGACGTAGAGGACCTTGCCCTGGGCCACGAGCGTCTCGCAGGCCTGCCAGATCTCCTCCCACGGTGTGCGCAGGTCGACGTGGTGGAACTGGTAGAGGTCGATCCAGTCGGTGCCCATCCGGCGCAGCGACGCCTCGCAGGCCCGCACGATGTTGCGGGCGGACAGGAACGTGTCGTTCGGCCAGTCGGACATCCCGCCGTAGACCTTGGTGGCCAGCACGGTCTTCTCCCGGCGGCCGTCCCCCTGGGCGAACCAGCTGCCCAGCACCCCCTCGGTGCGGCCCTTGCCGGCATCGAAGCCGTAGACGTTGGCCGTGTCGAAGAAGTTGACGCCCTCGTCCAGCGCGCGGTCCATCACTGCACGGGAGTCCGCCTCCCCGGTCTTCCAGCCGAAGTTCATGGTGCCCAGGCAGAGCCGGGAGACGGACAGGCCGCTGCGGCCGAGGTGCGTGTACTCCACGACAGGCACCCTGGCACCCTGGGCACCGTGCCGCAGGTTGATCAGCTCACCACCGCCGACTCCGAGTTCGACCGCGCGACGACGGTCCGCCGCGCCGAGGCCGGTGGCTACGTCGCCGACCTCCAGCCGGGCTGGGACGTGGGCAGCGGGATCCTCAACGGCGGCTACCTGCTCGCCGTCGCGGCGCGGGCGGCCGTGGCCGACAGCCCGCATCCGCACCCGGTCGCGGTGTCGGCCAGCTACCTGCGCGCGACGCCGCCTGGCCCGGCGATCCTGGCCGTCGCGCCGGGACCGGCCGGGCGCACCCTCGCGCACACGGGCGTCGTCCTCAGCGGCGCCGAGGGTCCCACGCTGAGCGTGCAGGTGACGACGGCGATGCTCTCCGACGACGCCCCGGTGCACTCCTCGCCGGCGCCGGAGGTGCCGCCGGTCGAGGAGTGCCTGGTCGCGCAGCCGGGCGCCGAGATGGGCGGGCACCCCGTGCCCGCGGTGGGGTTGCGGCACCGGGTGGAGACCCGCCTGGACCCGGCGACCGCGGGATGGGCGCTCGGCACTCCGTCGGGTGAGCCGGTCATGCGCGCCTGGCTGCGGCTCGCCGACGGTCGGGATCCCGACCCGCTGGCGCTGCTGCTCTTCGCCGACGTGCTTCCCCCGACGAGCTGGTCGATGGGGTTGATGGGCTGGGCGCCGACCGTCCAGCTCCAGGTGCTGGTGCGGGCGCTGCCGGCGCCGGGGTGGTGTCTGGCAGAGGCCCGGGCGAACGAGATCGCCGGTGGCTGGCTCGACGAGGAGTACCGGATCTGGGACTCCACCGGGCGGCTCGTCGCGCAGAGCCGTCAGCTGGCCCGCGCCCCCCGCTGAGTCACCGGCTGGGCAGCTCCACCTCGCCGGTGAGGTAGCGCTGCACGGTGGGCCCGATCGCGGCGACCAGGGACTCCGGGGACGCCGAGGCGAGCGGCTCCAGCCGGAGCACGTACCGGGCGATCACCACACCGACCAGCTGGCTGGCGACCAGGGCGCCGCTGGTCCCGGCCTCCCGCGAGCACCTCGGGCAGGAAGTCCGCCGGGTCGGCCGGTGCCTCGATCGCGGCCGGGAACAACTTGTCCTTGCTGCCGAAGTAGTGGTGCACCAGCGCCGGGTCGACCTCGGCGGCGCCGGCGATCTGCCGGATCGTGGCGCCGTCGAACGCCCGCTCGGCGAAGGCCTCCCGCGCGGCGGCGAGCACGGCGTCCCGGGTGCCGGGGTTCCCCGGGCGCCGCCCCGGGGCGCCGAGCCGACCGCGGAGTGCTCAGCTGGTCCTCCTCCGCAGGGTCGCCGCCGCCAAGGTGAAGCGTCCTCCCTCACCGCCCACCGTGAGGGAGGGCGCTCGATGATCAGGTCACCTGGTCATCGCGGTGGGGGCGCCGGGCAGAATCGGGCACCGTGCGCGCCCCCGTCCTGATCACCGACCCCGCCGACCCGCGGGTCGAGGACTTCCGCGACCTCAAGGCCGGTGACCGGCCGGCGGGCCGGGAGCGCGGCACCGGACCGGTGATCGTGGAGGGCGTGCCGGCGGTGCAGCGGCTGCTGGCCTCGCCGTACCGGGTGCGGGCGGTCTTCGGCGTCCCCGGCCGGGTGGCGGTGCTCGGCCTGCCCGACGAGGTCCCGGCCTACGAGGCCGACAAGTGGGTGCTCTCGGAGGTGATCGGCTTCCGGCTCACCCGCGGCGTCGTCGCCTCCGCCGACCGCAGGCCGCCCGCGGACCTCGACGCGCTCCTGGCCGGGCCCGAGCCGGCCGCACCCCGGCGGCTCGCCGTCCTCGAGGCGCTCAACGACGCGGAGAACCTGGGGTCGATCGCCCGCTCGGCGGTGGCCCTGGGGGTCGACGGACTGCTGCTGGACCCGCGCTGCGCCGACCCGCTCTACCGGCGCTCGGTCCGGGTCTCGATGGGGCACGTGCTGTCGCTGCCGTTCGCGGTGCTGCCCGAGTGGCCGGCCGGGCTGGAGCGGCTGCACGACGCCGGCTACCTGACCGTGGCGCTCACCCCCGCGCCCGACGCGGTCGACCTGGTCGACGTCGATCCGCGCGCGCACCGGCGCACCGCGGTACTGCTGGGCGCGGAGGGCCCAGGGCTCACCTCCGAGGCGCAGCGGGCCGCACGGGTGCGGGCCCGCATCCCGATGCGGGCGGGCGTGGACTCCCTCGGGGTGGCCGCCGCCGCGGCGGTCGCCTTCGCCGCTCTCCGCTCGGGTTAGCTCCGCAGGGAGAAGCGGGCCAGCATCTCGCGGGCCTGCTCGGCGTGCGCCGGGTGGCACATGACGTCGTACCGGCTGGCCGTGATCTTGCTGGTGCTGGTGAAGTCGCGCCGGCCGCGGGTGGCGGCGTAGCCCATCCCGCCGAAGGCCGCACCGAAGGCGACACCGATCAGCAGGCCGGTCAGCACCGAACCGATCCAGTTCCCGCCGTCGGGGGCGAAGATGCCCAGCAGGAGCCCGACGAACAGACCCCACCAGGCGCCGGCCGCGGCGCCCGCGGCGATCGCCCGGCCCATGGTCATGCGCCCCGTCACGGTCTCGACCATCCGCAGGTCGGTGCCGATGATCGTGACGTTCTCGACCGCGAACTTCTCGTCGGACAGGTAGTCGACCGCGGCCTGCGCCTGCTCGTAGCTGTCGTAGGAACCCACCTGGACGCCGCCCAGCGGCATCGACACGGAAGCACTCATGCCTGGTCAACTACCCGGACGAGCGTCCTGTTCCACCACGGGTGCCAACGGGGATCTGCTCAGCGGTTGCGGCGGACCCCGAAGACGATGTCCTCCCACGCCGGGATGCGGGCGCGGGGGTCCTCGTCGTCCGGGCCGTCGGTGTTCCGCCCCAGGACGACGGTGTCGTGGTCGGCGACCTCGTCCAGGAGCGCGGTCATCGCGTCCTCGTCCGCCGGCGAGCCAGCGGGCGCGTGCACGTCGCGGACGTGCTCGTCGTCCCTGCGCGCCGGCACGGGGGCGGGGACGGGGTCGGGTCCGGGCGTGCGGACGACGGAGACGGGCCGGCTGCGGGGTGAGGGGGAGAGCGGGGGGCCGGCCGGCACCTCCGGGACCACCCGCACCAGGCGGGTGCCCTCGGCGAAGTCCGCCGTGGAGGCGTCGGCGGGGGTGACGGTGCGGGAGGGCAGGTCGTAGGTCCAGCGTGCGATGCCGGACTTGGCCCCCGCGCGCCAGGCTCCGGTGACCACCCAGGCGCCGTCCTCGCCGCGGAACGCGTCCCACTGCACCGCGTCGATGTCGGTGTCGATGAGCCGCAGCCGCTCGACCATGAACTGCTGCAGGACCGCGCCGGGCGCCCCTTCGGTCAGCCGGACGCGCGCCTCGCGCGCCTGGCCGGCGACGCGCTCGCGCTCCTGGAGCACGGGGTGGGCGAACCGCATGATCCGCTCCACCCGGGCCCCGGTGGCGACGGCGACCTGCTCGGGGGTCTCGCCGGCCCGGATGCGGAACTGGATCACCCGCGGCGGCAGCTCGGTGCCGAGGTCCACGTCGATCTGGGTGAGCCGGCGGGCGTCCCCCCGGGCGGCCGCGCGCACCCGGTCGTCGATGGGCAGCTCGAACCGCTCGCCGCCGTCGGCGTCAGGCCCCTCCGCGGCGAGGACGAGGCTCTTCCCGTCGTCGGAGAGCGCCACGAGGCGCAGCGTGCGCATGGGGCGACCTCCTGCAACCGGCGCGGCGGACCCGTACGAGAGTCCGGGTCCCCGAGGCTATCGGGGCCGGCGGGGTCCTGCGCGCAGGCGGACCGGCGTGGCGCGGAGCACTTGCGGGAGCCGGCTCCCTCCGCCGGGGGGTGCGGTCGGGGCCGTTCTCCGCCGATGACAGCGCTGACATCTGCCCGCGACGGGCGCCTGCCACGGTGGACGGGCGCGCCGCAGGCACTCACGCAGCCGAGGAGGTGCGATGGCCGGTCCCGGAAACGACCAGCGGACGGCGCCCGCAGGACTCTCCGCCCTGGAGGCGCTCGCGCCGCCGGAGGCGCTGCCGGCGCACGTCCGCGGGGTCATCGCCGGGGTCGCCGGCGCCGCGGCCGCCTGGTGCCCGGCGCCGTCGCCGGACGGCCGCCGGATCGCCTACGTCACCGACCGCTCGGGGCTGCCGCGGCTGGAGGTGGCCGCGCTCGACGGGAGCACGCCGCCGGCGGAGCTGTCCGGCCCGGACCAGGAGGTCGTCTCCGTCTCCTGGTCGCCCGACGGCGCCTGGCTGGCCTACCTGGTCAGCCCCGGTGGCTCCATCTGCGCCGAGCTGCACGTCGTCCGCCCGGACGGCACCGGCCGGCGGTTGCTGGCAGGGCAGGACCCGCGCGCCACGGTCTTCGCCGGCTCGTGGGCCGGCCCGCACCACTACGCCTGCTCCATCGCGCCGGGTTCCGGTCCGGACGCGGACGTCGTGGTCGTCGACGTCGTCTCCGGTGAGCACCGCACCCTGGCGTCCGGCGGCTTCCTGTCGGTCACCGCCGTCTCCGCCGACCGCCGGACCGTCCTGGCCCGCCGGGGCCCGCGCGGCTACCGGCACGTCGTCCTGATCGACGTGCCCACCGGCGTGCAGCGACGCGCGCTCCCGCTGGACGTCCCCGGCGGCATCGCCTCGGAGGACGGCCGGTTCTCCGCCGACGGGCGCACGGTGTACGTGCGGGCCGCGCTGCCCGGCCCGCCCGGTGCGGACCGGGCCGGCCTGGTCGCCGTGCCCGTCGACGGCGACGGCGTACCCGGACGGGGGCGCACGGTCCTGTACCGGGCCGACGCCGACCTGGACGGCTACGCGGTGCGCGGCGACGGGACCGTGGTGGCGCTCTGGACGGTCGACGGCGTCAGCGAGCTGTCGCTGCACGCCCTGTCCGACGGCGCCGTGGTGCGGCGCGTTCCGCTGCCCGAGCCGGTGCTGTCCGCCTGGGCGCCCACGGCCGACGGTGCGGCGCTGGTCGCCGAGCTGACCGGACCGCGGGCGCCGCGCGCACTGTGGCGGGTGCCGCTGGACGGCGTACCGGAGCTGCTGGCGTGCTCGCCGTCCCGGCCCGGGACGCACGGGCTGGTCGAGCCGGTCTGGCACGAGTACGTGGCCCCGGACGGCGTCCGGCTGTCGGGCTTGCTGTACGCACCCTCTGGTTCCCGCGGGCCCAACCGGACGGTGGTCAGCTTCCACGGCGGGCCGGAAGGGCAGGAGCGGCCGTTCTGGACGCCGATGGTGCAGTGCATGGTGGCGGCGGGCCTCACCGTCTTCGCCCCCAACGTGCGCGGCTCGGGTGGGTTCGGCCGGGCGTTCATGACCGCCGACGACGGACCGGCGCGCGAGGGGTCCTTCGCGGACGTCCGGACGACGGTCGACGAGCTGGTGACCGCCGGGATCGCGGCTCCCGGGCAGATCGGTGCCCACGGCTGGTCCTACGGCGGCTACCTGACGCTGGTCGCGCTCACCCGGTGGCCGGAGCTGTTCGCCGCCGGCGCCTCCCTGGCGGGCATGAGCGATCTGCGGACCTTCTTCGCCGGTACCGAGCCGTGGATGGCCGCGGCGTCGGTGACCGAGTACGGCGACCCCGTCGCCGACCGGGATCTGCTGGCCGGCATCTCGCCGATGACCGCGCTGGACCGGCTCACCGCCCCGGTGCTCCTCGCCCACGGGGACCGCGACAGCAACGTGCCCGTCGCGGAGTCCGTGCAGGCCCACCAGGCGCTGCAGGCCCGGGGCGCGCGCACCGATCTGCTGCTCTTCCCCGGGGAGGGCCACGCGATCGTCGGTCGCGCCAACCTGGTCGAACTGGGCGAGCGGCTCGCCGCCTGGTTCGATCGGTGGCTGTGAACGGGGAACTGTTCGCCGGCTACCCCACCGCCCGCGTCGACGAGGCCGTCGGCCCGGACGGCCGGCTGCGCAACGGGTGGGTGGAGGTGGCCGCTGCGCTGGAGCGGCTGGGGTCCGCCGGCCTGGTCGCGGCCGCCGGGGACCTCGGCGCGCGGCGGCGGGAGCGCGGCGTCGTGGTCTCGGCCTGGGCGGACGGCCGCCAGGAGCTGCGCCCGGTCCCCATGGATCCCGTGCCCCGGGTGATGGACGCCGGCACGTGGGCGGCGCTGTCGAGCGGGGTCGCGCAACGGCACCGCGCGCTCAACGCCTTCCTCGCCGACGTCTACCGGCCGGCCGGACGACGGCGCGGTGACACCGACCGTGCCGCGGAGATCGTCCGGGCCGGGATGGTTCCCGAGTGGGCCGTCGCGCACGGTCCCGGTCGCGATCCGGGCGCGGTCGCCCGCGCCTGGCCCGGGCAGCCCAGGGCGACCGTCGCGGCCGCCGATGTCATACGCGGCGCCGACGGCCGGTGGCTGGTCATGCGGGACGCCCTGCGGGTGCCGTCCGGCATCGGGTACGCGCTGGCCAACCGGGAGAGTGCCCGGGCGGCCACCCCGGAGCTGCTCACCGGGCTCGGCAGCCGGCTGGTCGACCCCACGGACGCGGTGCGGCTGCTGCGTGGCGCGCTGACCGCTGCCGCACCGCCGGCGTGCACGGGCACCCCGCAGATCGCGGTGCTCACCCAGGGGGAGAGCGACGGCGCCTGGTTCGAGCACCAGGTGCTGGCCGAGGCGCTCGGAGCCCCGCTGGTACGGGCCGGTGACCTGTGGCCCCGCGGCGACAGCGGGGTCGAGGTGGCGGTCGACGGCGGGCGGCTGCCGGTGGACGTGCTGTACCGCCGCTTCGACGACGCGCTGCTCGGCGCCTATCCGACCGGTGCCGGACTCCCGCTCGACGTGGGGCTCACCGAGGCGGTCCGCGCCGGCCGGCTCACGCTGGCCAACGTGCCGGGGAACGGCGTAGCCGACGACGCCGCCGGCTACGCGTGGGTGCCGGCGATGATCCGCTTCTACCTGGGGGAGGAGCCCCTGCTGGAGTCGGCGCGGACCTGGGTGCTGGCGGACCCGTCCGCGTGGGCCGCTGTCCGGGACCGGTTGCACGAGCTGGAGGTCCAGGAGGTCGCCGGGTACGGCGGGCGAGGCGTGGTCCACGGCCCGGGTTGCTCGGCCGCCGAGCTGGCCGCCCTGCGCGAGGAGATCGCCGCGGCCCCGCACCGCTTCGTGGCCCGGGAGCCGGTGGAGCCCTCCACCGCGCCCACCCTGGTCGACGGCGTGCTCCGGCCCCGGCCGGTGGATCTGCGGGTGTTCTCCGTGGCGGGGGCGACCACGACCACGCTGCCGGTGGCGCTGACGCGGGTGGCTCCCGAGGCGGCGCCGGCCCGTGTCGGCGTGCCCGGGGCCGGCAGCAAGGACACCTGGCTGCTCCGCTGACGGGAGAGTCAGCCGGTGGAGATGGTGGCCCGGATCCGGACCGTGGTGCCCTCCGGGCTGGGGATCGCCGTCACGTCGGCGAACGCGCTCATGAGCGTCGAGCCCCGCCCACGGTCCATGCTGGGCACCCGCTCCCGCCACTGGCCGTGGTCGCGGACGGTGATCTCCACCTGGCCGGGCCCGATGCAGGCGCTCACCTCGACGAACGGTTCGGTGGGGTCCTGGGCGTGCTCGATGGCGTTGCTGGTCGCCTCGCAGGTGGCCAGCAGCAGGTCGTAGGCCTGTTCCTCACCGACCCCGGCGTCGCTGAGGAACCGGCGCAGCCGCCGGCGCACCGCCGGGATGGACGACAGCTCCGAGGGCAGCCGCCAGCGCTCGTCGCGGCGGTCCGCAGGCCGGTCGGCCGGCCGGACGGCGGTCCGCGGCACCGGGATCGGCTCCGGGCGCTGGACCGGCGTGCTCGTCGGCGGCGGGGTGGGCTCCGGCCGCCGGGTGTCCGGCAGGCCGGCCGGAGCCGGTGCCGGCGGCGCGGCACGGCCGGCCGCGCGCTCGAGCACCACGCGCACCCGGGCGAGCAGTTCCGTGGAGCGGAACGGCTTGGCCAGGTAGTCGTCGGCGCCGACCTGGAGGCCCTCGACGGAGGCCTCCTGCCCGGCGCGGGCGGTCAGCATGATCACCGGGATGCCGCGCGTGGCCGGATCGGCGCGGAGCCTGCGGAGCAGCTCGAAGCCGTCGATGCGGGGCATCATCACGTCGGTCAGCACCAGGTCCGGCGCCCCTCCGGTCACCGCGGCGAGCGCCTCCTCCCCGTTCGCGGCGGTCCGCACCGTCCAGTGCGGGCCGAGCAGCCGGGTCAGGTAGGCGCGCATGTCGGCGTTGTCGTCGACCACCAGGACGGTCGCCGCCCCCGAGGCGCCGGGAGCCCCACCGACGGGCCGGGAGGTCTCCTGCTCCCAGCTCGCCGCCTCACCGCGCGCCGCCTCCGACGGCACCGCGGCGCGGCCGACCGGTACGGCGTCGGGCTCGCCGAAGGGCATCGCGACGGTGAACGTGCTGCCGCGGCCGGGCTCGCTGGTGACCGTGACCGTGCCCTCGTGCAGCCCGACCAGCTCCTGCACCAGCGCCAGGCCGATGCCGGTGCCCTCGCGGGTGCGCGCGGTAGAGCCGGGAACGCGGTGGAACCGCTGGAACAGGTGCGGCAGCTCCTCGGCCACGATGCCCACACCGGTGTCGGTGACGGTGAGCAGGAGGCGGGCCCCGTCGGACCGGAGGGCCACGTCGATGGAGCCGACGAAGGTGTACTTCACCGCGTTGGCGAGCAGGTTGACGACGACCTTCTCCCACATGCGGGGATCGACGTAGGCGGGCCGGTCCAGGGGAGGGCAGTCGACCGTGAGCCGGAGACCGGCCCGCTCCGCGGCGGAGCGGAAGACGCCCGCCAGCTCGGCGGTGAAGGCGGCGAGGTCGGTCTCGACCCGGACCGGCGTCACCCGCCCGGCCTCGATGCTGGCGAAGTCGAGCAGGTCGTTGACCAGCCGCTGCAGGCGCTGCCCGTTGCGCATGGCCAGTTCCAGCTGGTCGCGCACGTCGGCGGGCAGCGCGGGGGTGCTGTTCTCCAGGACGTCGCCGATCGGCCCCAGGAGCAGGGCCAGCGGGGTGCGCAGCTCGTGGCTGACGTCGGAGAAGAACGTGGTCTTCGCGCGATCCAGCTCGGCCAGGGACTCCGCCCGCCGCCGCTCGGCCTGGAAGGCGCGGATCGTGGTGACGACGGCGCCGAACTGGCCGGCGACGAGCTCGTAGAAGGACTGGTACTCGTCGTCCATCGCGCGGTTGGGGTTGCGGCCGGCGACGAGCAGCCCCAGCGGCTCCCCGTCCCCGCCGGTCGGCAGCGGCAGCGCGACGTGGTCGGTCACCGGATCGCCCCAGGGCCCGCCGCGGACGCCGAGCGCGGTCACGTCCGGCACCAGGGCGTCGTCACCGGCTCCCGCTCCGGCGGGCAGCAGGTCGGCGCCGCAGCCGACGGCGGCGACGCGGTGCAGCTCCGCGCTACCCGGCACGGTGAGATAGACCGCCGCGAACGGCACGTCGAGCCCGTCCGCGCTGAGCGTCCGGCACATCGCCGCAACGATGTCGGCCTCCTCGCCCAGCCGGGTGCCGACGGCGGCGAGCTCGCGCAGCAGCTGCTGGCGCCGGGCGGCCAGCACCTCCCGGGTCACCTCGGTGCAGACGGCGTGGATGCCGGCCACCCGGCCGTCGTCGTCGAACGCCGGGGCGTGGGAGACCGTGAAGTAGGTCTCCTCCCGGTACCCGGCCCGATCCAGGGGGAGGAGCAGCTCCGGCATCCAGGAGGCCTCGAGGGTGGTCATCGCGTGCTCGATCGGTGGACGCAGCGCATCCCAGGTCTCGGGCTGGGTGAGCCGGATGTCCTTGCCGATCGCGGGATGCTTCGCGCCGAGGACGGGCGCGTAGGCGTCGTTGTAGAACTGCAGGAGGTCCGGTCCCCAGCAGACGATCATCGGGAAGCGCGAGACCAGCACCGTGCGGACCGCCATCCGCAGGCTCACCGGCCACGTCTCGACCGGGCCCACGGAGGTCCGCGACCAGTCCAGGTCGGCCATGATCCGGCCGGCCTCACCACCGGCCGCGAACAGGTCGCCTGCGCCGGGGCCCGACGACCCACCGGAGCTCACATCCACCTCCCGCCAGAAAGACCTGCACGTCACGAAGAGTTACTACGCCTGCCAGGGACCCGCCGCGAGCGCGCGAGCGGTGGGGGCCCGGGGGCCTCTGTCAGAGGCGCTCCACCACGTAGTCGATGCAGGCGGTCAGCGCCGTCACGTCGTCGGGGTCGACGGCGGGGAACATGCCCACGCGCAGCTGGTTGCGGCCCAGCTTGCGGTAGGGCTCCACGTCGACCACGCCGTTGGCCCGCAGCGTCTTCGCCAGGGCGGTGGCGTCCACGGAGTCGGCGAAGTCGACGGTGCCCACGACGTAGCTGCGGTGGTCGGGGTCGGCCACGAACGGGGTCGCGTAGGGCGACTTCTCCGCCCAGCCGTAGAGCCGGGACGAGGACTGGCGGCTGCGGCCGACGGCGCCGGACAGCCCCCCGAGGGAGAGCAGCCAGTCGATCTGCTCGGCCAGGAGGAAGAGGGTGGCGACGGCGGGGGTGTTGTAGGTCTGGTCCTTCGCCGAGTTGTCGACGGCGATGGACAGGTCCAGGAAGCCGGGGATCCAGCGTCCCGCGGCCTTGATCTCGGCGATGCGCTGCAGGGCGTCGGCGCTCATCACGGCCACCCACAGCCCGCCGTCGGCGGCGAAGGACTTCTGCGGTGCGAAGTAGTAGACGTCGGTCTGCGAGACGTCGACCGGCAGGCCGCCGGCGCCGCTGGTGGCGTCGATCAGGACGAGGGCGTCCTCGGTGCCCGAGGGCCGGGCGATGGGGGCCATGACACCCGTGGAGGTCTCGTTGTGCGCCCAGCCGTATGCGTCGACGCCGTCGGTGGCGGGCGGCAGGGCGAGCGAACCGGGCGCGGCCGTGACGACCAGCGGATCCCTGAGGAACGGGGCCTCGGTGGCGGCGGAGGCGAACTTGGCGGAGAACTCCCCGTAGGTGCCGAAGGCGGCGCGGTCGCGGATCAGACCGAACAGCGCGGCGTCCCAGAAGGCCGTGGTGCCGCCGTTGCCCAGGACCACCTCGTAGCCGTCCGGCAGGTCGAACAGTTCACGCAGGCCCGCGCGCACCCGGCCGACCAGCTGCTTCACCGGCGCCTGGCGGTGGGAGGTCCCCATGAGCGCCGCCCCCGCACCGGCCAGCGCCCGCAGCGCCTCGGGCCGCACCTTGGACGGGCCGCACCCGAACCGGCCGTCGGCAGGCAGGAGCTCGGCGGGGATGGTGATGCTCATCCGGGGGAAGTCTCTCTGGGGGGTGTGGGTCGGCCGTGGCCCCGTCCGGAGGCTCGCCCCGGGCGTGCGAGGGGTGAGAGGGACGGGGTCCTCTTTCAGATCGAGGCAGCCTCGTGGTTGATGGTGTCCCAGCCCTCGACGTCCTCGGGCTTGCGGGACTCGGGGCCCATGTAACGGGCCGAGGGGCGCACGAGGCGTCCGGTGTTCTTCTGCTCGAGGATGTGCGCGCACCAGCCGGCGGTGCGGGCGCAGGTGAACATCGAGGTGAACATGTGGCTGGGCACCTCGGCGAAGTCGAGGACGATCGCCGCCCAGAACTCGACGTTGGTCTCGACCGGCCGGTCGGGACGCCGCTCGCGCAGCTCCTTGAGGGCGGCGTTCTCCAGGGCGAGCGCAGCCTCGAAGCGCGGGGCGCCGAGCTCCTGGGCGGAGCGGCGGAGCACGCGGGCGCGGGGGTCCTCGGCGCGGTAGACCCGGTGGCCGAAGCCCATCAACCGCTCCTTGCGGTCGAGCAGGTCCTTCACGTACTTCTCGGCGTCGCCGGTCTTCTCGACGTCGTCGAGCATGTGCAGCACGCGGGAGGGGGCGCCGCCGTGCAGCGGGCCGGACATCGCGCCGATCGCGCCGGACATCGCGGCAGCGACGTCGGCGCCGGTGGAGGCGATGACGCGGGCGGTGAACGTCGAGGCGTTCATGCCGTGCTCGGCGGCCGACGTCCAGTAGGCGTCGACGGCGGCGACGTGGCGAGGGTCGGGCTCGCCGCGCCAGCGCACCATGAACCGCTCGACGATGGTGTCGGCCTCGTCGATCCGGGCCTGGGGCACGGCAGGGGTGCCGATGCCGCGGGCGGACTGCGCGACGTAGGACAGCGCCATGACCGCGGCGCGGGCCAGCTGCTCCCGGGCCGTCTCGCTGTCGATGTCCAGCAGCGGGCGATAGCCCCAGAACGGCGCCAGCATCGCCAGCGCGGCCTGCACGTCGACCCGGACGTCACCGCTGTGCACCGGGATCGGGAACGGCTCGGCCGGGGGCAGACCCGGGCCGAACTTCCCGTCGACCAGCAGGGCCCAGACGTTGCCGAAGGTCACCTTGC
The DNA here is from genome assembly GCF_030165005.1 of Blastococcus capsensis. GTDB lineage: Bacteria > Actinomycetota > Actinomycetes > Mycobacteriales > Geodermatophilaceae > Blastococcus > Blastococcus capsensis. Next base: position 13,121 of record NZ_JASNNW010000012.1, on the reverse strand, counting down.
CGACGAGATCCTCGATGTCGACGCCGCGATAGCGGAGCGCACCGCCGTCCTTGTCCGGTTCGGCGATCTCGGTCTCGAAGGCGATGACGCCTTCCAGGCCGGGTACGAAGTCGTCGGCCATCTCGCATGCTCCTCTGCGCGCGGACCTGCATACGCCCGGTGGGGGCGCTCGATTGCCTGCCGACCCTAGGCCTTCGGCAGGCTCGCGGCACACGGGGGGGCGGTGCGGGGACCGTCCAGCGGCCTGTACCCGCACCGGCGGTGCGCCGCCCGGATGCGCATGCGCGCGGCTTCGAGAGGCGCCGTGCGCGCCCCGATGCCCAGGCGTGGGGACCCGTGCGGTGCCCTCCCGAGCCGGCGCCGGCGCCCGGTGTCAGCATTGCGGCGTGCCCGACCTCGCCCGCATGCGCCGTGACTACGACGCCGGCCGCTTCCCGGAAGAGGGCCTCGCGCCCACCTGGCTGGAGCAGTTCGACCGGTGGTTCACCGACGCCGTCGCCGCCGAACTGCCCGAGCCCAACGCCGTGGTGGTGGCCACGGCCGACGCCGACGGCGCACCAGACGCGCGAATCGTGCTGCTGAAGGGGTACGACGCCTCCGGGTTCGTCTTCGGCACCAGCTACGCCTCGGCCAAGGGTGCGCAGCTGGCGGTGAACCCGCGGGCGGCACTGGTCTTCCCCTGGCACCCGATGCAGCGCCAGGTGCGGGTGGCCGGCCGGGTGGAGCGCATCGGCGAGGCCGCGTCCGACGGGCTCTGGGACCCCCGTCCCCGCGGCGCCCAGCTCGCGGCCGCGGCGTCGGTGCAGTCGACCGTCGTCGACTCCCGGGACGAGCTGGCGGAGCGGGTGCGCCTGCTCGACGCCCAGGCGCCGGAGGGGCCGCTGCCCCGGCCGCCGGCGTGGGGCGGCTACCGCGTCGTCCCCGAGCGGGTGGAGTTCTGGCAGGGCGGCGGCGACCGGCTGCACGACCGGCTGCGCTTCGTGCGCGACGAGGCGGAAGGCGGCGGCTGGATCGTCCAACGGCTGGCGCCGTGAGCGGACAGGGACGTGAGCATCGCAGCGAGGAACGAGCGAGGAGCGGAGCGGCCCGCGGGAGCGAACAGGTGACACCGTGAGCCGGCAGGTGGCACCGTGACCCAGCCGGTCGACCCTGCGGAGGGTGGCGCGCCGGTCCAGGAGCCCGTCCCGGAGCGGGTGCGCCGGCGTGGGTGGACGATCGACACCACGCCGTTGCGCGACCCCGGCTACCGGCGGCTGTTCTGGGGGATCGCAACCACCACCGTCGGGCAGCAGATGACGCTGGTGGCCGTCCCGTTCCAGGTCTACGCGCTGACCGGGTCCTCGTTCATGGTCGGCATCACCTCGATGGTCGCGCTGGTCCCGCTCATCGTCTTCGGGCTGCTCGGCGGGGCGATCGCCGACGCCATGGACCGCCGCCGGCTGCTGGTGATCACCTCCGTCGGCGCCGCGGTCACCAGCGCCCTGCTCGCGGCGCAGGCGCTGCTGCCCGGGGGCGGGAATCTCGCCCTGCTGTGGGTGCTGACCGCCGCGGTCTCCGCCTTCACCGCCGTCAACTCCCCGGCGCGCTACGCCGTCATCCCCGCGCTGGTCGGGCCGGCCGGCGTGCCGGCGGCCAACGCACTGGCCATGACCGTCCGGCAGATCGGCGTCATCGTGGGCCCGCTGGTGGCCGGCCTGCTGATCGGGCTCGGCTCGCTGTTCACCGCCTACGCCATCGATGCCGTCGGGTTCCTCGTCGCCGTGGTACTGCTGCGGGGGCTACCGCCGCTGCCACCCGGGCGGGGTGCCGGCCCGCTGCGGCTGGGGACGACCCTGCAGGGGGTGTGGGAGGGCTTCGCGTTCCTGCGCACCCAGCCGGTACTGCTCATGACGTTCGTCGTCGACATCATCGCGATGCTCTTCGCCTGGCCGCAGGCGGTGTTCCCCGAGCTGTCCGAGACCCGGTTCGAGGGGTCGCCGAACGCGCTGGGCTGGCTGTTCGCCGGCATCTCGATCGGCGCGCTCGCGATGGGCCTGACCTCCGGCTGGGTCTCGAAGGTCGACCGGCAGGGCGCGGTGGTGATCGTCTCCATCGCGGTGTGGGGCGTGGCGATCATCGGGTTCGGCTACGCCCCGACGCTGTGGCTGGCGGTGCTGTGCCTGGCCGTCGCGGGGGCGGGGGACATGGTGAGCGCGGTGCTGCGGTCGGCGATGCTGCAGCTGGCCGCCCCGGAGGAGATGCGGGGCCGGATGCAGGGCGTCTTCATCGTCGTGGTCACCGGCGGCCCCCGGCTGGGCGACCTGCGCGCCGGCGGGCTGGCCAGCGCCGCCGGGGTCACCTTCGCCATGGCATCCGGTGGGGTGGTGGTGATCGTCGCGATGGTCGCCGTCGCGGTGCTCGTGCCCTCGTTCTGGTTGTTCCGCGCCTCGAGGTCGACGGTGGACGAGCGGGCCTGACCGCCGGCGCAGCGAGCTCAGGCCAGGGCGTGCGCGACCACCCTCAGGTCGGCGACCAGGGCGCCGTAGGCGGCGTCCCGGGCCTCGGCGGGGGTGCGCAGGATCGCCGAGGGGTGGGTGGTGGCGAGGATCCAGGTCTGGTGCGGGGCGTCCTCGTCGTCGTCCTCGGCCGGCGTGGCGGCGCCCGGAGGGCTCCACGGCATCAGCTGCCCGTGCTCGCGGGTGATCCGGAACGAGGGCGAGATGAGCGACTTCGCCGCCGTCGCACCGAGCGCGACCACCACCTCCGGTTGCAGGACGGCGAACTCGGCCTCGAGCCACGGCCGGCAGGCCCGCAGGTGCTCCGCACCCGGTGTCTGGTGGATCCGCCGCTTGCCCTTGGTGACGTGCCCGAAGTGCTTCACGGCGTTGGTCACGTACGCCTCGGCGCGGTCGATCCCGGCCTCGTCGAGCGCCTTGTCCAGCAGCCGGCCGGCCGGGCCGACGAACGGCTCGCCCCTGCGGTCCTCCTGGTCGCCGGGCTGCTCGCCCACGAAGACGATCCGGGCGGTCTCGGGGCCCTCGCCGAAGACGGCCTGGGTGGTGTCCTGCCACAGCTCGCACGCCCGGCAGCCGGCGGCTGCGGTGCGCAGCTGCTCCAGGCCGACGCCCGGAGGCGGCTGCGCCACGCCGTTGCGCTCGCTCATGACCCGATGACACCGCACCCGGCCCACGACCGCGAGCCGACCCGGCCGGCCACCCGGGCGTCGGCCCGGTTGGGCGCGATCGGCCCGGGGTAGCCGCGCCGCATGGCGATGCAGCTGGGCTACACGATGATGACCGAGCAGGCCGGGCCGAAGGATCTCGTCCGCCACGTGGTGGGGGCGGAGGAGGTCGGTTTCGACTTCGCCGTCAGCAGCGACCACTACTTCCCGTGGCTGGCCGAGATGGGTCACTCCCCGAACGCCTGGGTGACCCTGGGCGCGGCCGCGCAGGCGACCAGCCGCATCCCGCTGATGACCTACGTGACCTGCCCGACGTTCCGCTACCACCCGGCCGTCGTCGCCCAGCAGGCGGCGACCCTGCAGATCCTCTCCGAGGGCCGGTTCACCCTCGGGCTCGGCGCGGGGGAGAACCTCAGCGAACACATCGTCGGCGGGGGCTGGCCGCCGGCAGACGTCCGCCACGAGATGCTGGTCGAGGCCGTCCACATCATCCGCGACCTCTTCGACGGCGAGGGCCACACCAACGTCCGGGGCAAGCACTTCGACGTCGAGTCGGCCAAGCTCTGGGACCTGCCGGAGACCCGCGTGCCGATCGGCATCGCGGTCTCGGGCAAGCAGTCCTGCGAGATCGCCGGTGAGCTCGGCGACGTGATGGTCGCCGTCGAGCCGAAGGCCGAGCTCGGCGAGTACTTCGACGCCGCCGGCGGCGCGGGCAAGCCGCGCATCGGGCAGATGCCGATCAGCTTCGGCACCGATCGGGACGCCGCCGTCGCGCGGGCCCACGAGCTGTTCCGCTGGTTCGGGTTCGGGTGGAAGGTCAACGCCGAGCTGCCCGGCCCGAGCGCCTTCGACGCCGCCGCGCAGTTCGTGACGCCCGACGACGTCGCCGGGTCGATCCCGTGCGGCGACGACGTCGAGGCGGTGATCGAGGGAGCCAGGGAGTTCGCCGACGCCGGCTTCACCCACCTGGCCCTCGTGCAGATCGGTGGTGACCAGCAGAAGCCGTACCTGGAGTGGGCCGAGCGCGCTCTCATGCCGGCCTGGCGGGAGGCGTTCGGAGCCTGAGCGGGGGCCGGGGACAGCTGATCGGGTGACCCCGGTGCCCCCGGGCGCTCCCTTGGGGTGAGGTTCCCGGACGGACAGGCGCGGAACCGGCCGTGCCGCCGTGATCATCGGCGGCATGACCGAGGACCTGGACGTGCGGCTGCGGCGGCTGCTCGCCTCCGACGACGCCGATGCGCTGATCGACCTCGGCTGCGACCTGGCCGACGCCGGTCGGCAGGAGGACGCCGAGACGTGCTTCCGCCGGGCCTTCGACCTCGGCGACTCCGTCGCCGCGTTCAACCTGGGCAACTCCCTCGCCGCCCGGAACCAGTGGGAGGAGGCGGTCGACGCCTACGAGGTGGCGCTGCGCGGCGGCGAGGCCGACGCCTGGCGCAACCTCGGCCTGGTGCTGGAGGACCTCGGGGACCTCGCCGGGGCGATGCGCGCCTACCGGGGCGCCGCCGCCGCCGGCGACCTGGAGGGCGGGCTGCAGTTGGCCTTCCTGCTGCGCGAGCAGGGCGAGCGGGACCAGGCGCTGGTGGTCGCGGAGGAGTTCGCCGCCGCCGGGGACGAGGAGGCCGCCGCCGTCGTCGCCTGCTGGCGCTGGTGCTCCAGCCTCGACCCCTCGCTGGAGGCGGACCTGCGGGCCGGCCAGCACCACTTCCCGGCCGCCCGGGCCGATCTGGCCCACCTGCTGCGCGAGACCGGCCGCTCCGGCGAGGCCCGCTCGGTGCTCGAGCGCGGGGCGAAGCTCGGCGAGCAGGTCGCCTGGCTGCCGCTGGGCAACCTGTACCGCGAGGACCTCGGTGACGAGGAGGCCGCGGAGGAGGCCTACCGCAGCGGGATCGCCGCCGGCGATCCCTACTGCCACCAGAACCTGGGCGTCCTGCTGGCCGACCGGGGCGACCTCGAGGGTGCGGTGGAGCAGTTCCGCCTCGGCGCCGCTGCCGGCGACCAGCTGGCGGCGCAGTGCCTGGGGGAGCTCGAACACGACTGAGACCGGTGGGGGTGTGATCCCCGTCTCCCCGTCCGAGATACTCGGGCCGTGTCCGAAGCAACCGTCGACGTCGCCGATCTCCGCCACTCCGGATCCGCCGGGACCGGCGGCCGCGCCGACGACGAGCCGCTGCGCGAGGACATCCGGCTGCTGGGGCGCGTCCTCGGCGGGGTGATCGGCGAGCACGCCGGGCCCGACGTCCTGGAGCTCGTCGAGTCCACCCGGCTGGCGGCGTTTGGGGTCCACCGCTCGGAGGGCGACCGGGTGGCGCTCGCCGCCCGGCTCGACGGGCTCGACGTCCGCTCGGCCAACCACGTGATCCGGGCCTTCAGCCACTTCTCCGTGCTGGCCAACCTGGCCGAGGACATCCACCACGAGCGCCGCCGGCGGCACCACCGGCGGGCCGGCTCCCCGCCGCAGCGGGGCAGCCTGGCGGCCACCTTCGCGCTGCTGGACCGCGCCGACCTCTCCGTCGACACCGTCGCCCGCGAGCTGGCCGGTGCCCTGGTCTGCCCGGTGGTCACCGCCCATCCCACCGAGGTGCGCCGCAAGACCGTCTTCCAGGTGCAGCGCCAGATCGCCGAGCTGATCCGGCAGCGGGACCGCACGGGCGACGGGGACGTCGACGGCGAGTGGTCGGCGCGGCTGGGGCGCTCGGTGCTCACCCTCTGGCAGACCGCGCTGCTGCGGCTGTCGCGGCTCCGGCTCGAGGACGAGATCGACGAGGCGCTGCGCTACTACGAGCTGTCGCTGTTCGACGTGGTGCCGGCCATCAACGCCCAGCTGCGCCGGGCGGTGGAGGAGCGGTGGCCGGGGGCAGGGGTGCTGCGCCGGCCGATGCTGCTGCCCGGCTCCTGGATCGGCGGCGACCGGGACGGCAACCCGTTCGTCACCGCCGAGGCGCTGCGCCGGGCCACCACCCGGCAGGCGGAGACGGCGCTGGGCCACCACCTGGCCGAGCTCGCGCAGCTGCGCAGCGACCTGTCCATGTCCGACCGGCTGATCACCCCCACGCCGAAGCTCTACGCCTTGGCCGAGGCCTCGGGCGACGACTCGCCCTTCCGCGCCGACGAGCCCTACCGCCGGGCGCTCACCGGCATCGCCGCGCGCCTGGCCGCCACCGCCGTCCGGGTGCTGGGGACCGTGCCCGGTGGCCGCCCACCCGGTCCCGAGGTCGCCGCCTACGCCGATCCGGACGAACTGCGGGCCGACCTCGACGTCGTCGACGCGTCGCTGCGCAGCCACGGTGCCGGTGCGCTGGCCGACGACCGCCTGCTGCGGCTGCGGGAGGCGGTCGAGGTCTTCGGCTTCCACCTGTGCGGACTGGACCTGCGGCAGAACTCGGCGGTGCACGAGGAGGTGGTCGCCGAGCTGCTCGCCTGGTCGGGGGTGTGCGACGACTACACGGCGCTGGACGAGGCGGCCCGGGTCGAGCTCCTGGCCGGGGAGCTGGCGCTGCGCCGTCCGCTGGTGCGACCCGACGCCCAGCTCTCCGAGGGCACCCGGAAGGAGCTCGACGTGCTCCTCGCCGCCGCCGGGCAGGTGGCGCTGCTCGGACCGAGGACCATCCCGAACTACGTGATCAGCATGTGCGAGTCGGGAAGCGACGTGCTCGAGGTCGCCGTCCTGCTCAAGGAGGTCGGCCTGCTCGACCCGGCCGGCGTCCTCTCCTCGCCGACCCACCCAGGGCCCACCTGCCCGGTCGGCATCTCGCCGCTGTTCGAGACCATCGGCGACCTCCAGGCTGCCGGGACCACGCTCGGTGCGGTGCTCGACCAGCCGCTGTACCGGTCGCTGGTGGCCAACCGGGGGAACGTCCAGGAGGTCATGCTCGGCTACTCCGACAGCAACAAGGACGGCGGCTACCTGGCCGCCAACTGGGCGCTGTACCGGGCCGAGCTCGACCTGGTGGAGGTGGCCCGCCGGGAGGGCATCCGGCTGCGGCTCTTCCACGGTCGCGGGGGCACCGTCGGCCGGGGCGGTGGCCCCAGCTACGAGGCGGTCCGGGCGCAGCCGCCCGGTGCGGTGGCCGGGGCCCTGCGGATCACCGAGCAGGGCGAGGTGATCGCCGCCAAGTACGCCGATCCGGACCTGGCCCGCCGGAACCTGGAGGCGCTGGTCGCCGCCACCCTGGAGTCGACGCTGCTGGACGTCGAGGGGCTGGGCCAGGACGCCGACGAGGCGTACGCGCTGCTCGACGACCTCGCCGCCCGCGCCCAGCGGGCCTACCGGGAGCTCGTGCACGAGACGCCCGGATTCGTCGAGTGGTTCCGGGCGGCCACCCCGATCGGCGAGCTGGCCGAGCTCAACATCGGCAGCCGGCCGCCCTCCCGCAAGGCCGGCGACTCGATCGCCGACCTGCGGGCGATCCCGTGGGTGTTCAGCTGGTCGCAGACCCGGATCATGCTGCCCGGCTGGTACGGCACCGGATCGGCGCTGGAGTCGTTCGTCGACGGATCGCCCGAACGGCTCCAGCAGCTCCGGGAGCTGTACCGGCGCTGGCCGTTCTTCCGCACGGTCCTGTCCAACATGGGCATGGTGCTGGCCAAGACCGACCTGGGCCTGGCTGCCCGGTACGCCGGGCTGGTGCCCGACGAGGAGCTGCGTGCCCGGGTGTTCGACCGGATCAGCGCGGAGCACGAGCGCACCTGCCGGATGACGCGGGCGATCACCGGTGAGGAGGACCTGCTGGCCGACAACCCGTCACTGGCCCGCTCGATCCGCAACCGGTTCCCGTACCTGGAGCCGCTGCACCACCTGCAGGTGGAGATGCTGCGACGCCGGCGCAGTGCCGTTCCTGACGACGGCCCCGACGACGAGCTGACCAGCCGGAACATCCAGCTCACCATCAACGGCATCGCGACCGCACTGCGCAACAGTGGCTGAGCGCTGGTTCCTGCGACGGCCGGCACCCGAGGGGGAGCTCCGGGTGGCGGTCAGCGGGACGGACGTGCGGGCGGCGGCGCTCACCCTGGGCCTGCAGCCGGCCGCACTGGCCCCGGCCGTCCACGACCCCCGGCTGCGGGTGCTGCTCGGCACCGGGCAGGCGGCGCTGGTCCGGCGGCAGTGGCACTCCGACGGGTTCGCCGAGGCCGTCGTCCTGCGGCGCACCGGCGTCACCCTGGACCACCCGGCCGTCCGGGCGCTGGCCGCGGGGTGGGGGTGCGAACGCGCCCGGCACGGCAGCACCGACCGCTGGGTCGCCGTGCCCGTGCCTGCCCCCGAGGCCCCGCTGGCCGACCGTTTCCGGCACCTGGCCGCGCTGGCTGCCACCCGGGTGGAGATCGCCGTCGCGCTGGCCCGCGACAGCGGCGAGGAGCGGACCAAGCGGGACGGCAGCCCGTCGCTGGCCGCGGACGAGGCCGCGCACGCCGCTGCCGTCGAGGTGCTGGGCGGTCTCGGGGTGACCGTGCTCAGCGAGGAACGCCGCGACCGCCCGGTCACCGCCGGGGAGCCCTGGATCGTCCTCGACCCGCTGGACGGCACCGGCAACTTCTCCGCCGGGCTGCCGCCGTGGGCGTTCTCCGCGGGCCTGGTGGAGGGCGGGGTGCCGGTCGCGGGACTGGTGGCCGACCTGGCGTCGGGGCGGCGGTGGACCGGCGTGCACGGGGTGGGTGCCGAGCGGGACGCCGTCCCGATCGAGCCGCGGCCGGGCAGTACCGTCGTCGTCCCCAGCGGGCCGGGGGGCGGCGCCGTCGCCGTCCCGTCGACGGCGCAGCGGGTGCGGGTGACCGGCTGCACCGCCGTCGACCTGTGCCTGGTGGCCGACGGGGCGGCGGCGGCCTGGCACGACCTGGACCGCAGCGGGACGCACGTGCACGACGTCGCCGGCGGCCTGGCGGTGCTGCTGGCCGCGGGCGGGGCCGCCCTGACCGACGACGGGCGGCCGCTGCGGCTGGACCCGGACACCGCGACGAAGATCCGCTTCGTCGCGGCGTCCTCGGCGGGAGCCGCGGAGGAACTGATCCGCGCGGTGGGCTAGCGAGCGGTGGCAGCCCGGACGGCGGCCATCAGCGCCTCCCGCTCGTGCAGCGTGGTCCTGGCCCGGCCCCGGCTGGCCCCGAGCGCCTGCTCCGCGGTGTCGATCGCCCGCCAGTCCTCGAGCAGCACCGGTTCCGCGCCGCGGGCCCGCAGCGTGTGCACCAGGTCATCGCGCTCCCCGTGCACGCGCAGCGACCCCTCGGCGGCATCGGCCAGGAGTGCGGCGACGGTCTCCCGCGCGTCGTGCTTGTTGTGCCCCACCACCCCGCTGGGCCCGCGCTTGATCCACCCGGCGACGTACTCCCCGGGCGATGGGCGGCCCTCCCGCAGCACCCGACCCTCCTCGTTCGGCACCGTGCCGGAGCGCTCGTCGACCGGGAGCCCGGGCAGCGGGCTGCCGCGGTAGCCCACCGACCGCACCACCAGGTCGGCCGGCAGCACCTCGAACTCACCCGTCCCGATTGCCCGGCCGTCGCCGTCGACGGCGGTGCGTTCCACCTCCACGCCGGTCACCCGGTCGGTGCCCAGCAGCCGCACCGGCCGCGAGTAGAAGCGCAGCCGCAGCCGGGCGCGCCCGGGCTCCGGGGTGTGCGTCGCGTACTCGCGCAGGACGGCGAGATTGCGGGCGGCGTTGCGGTCGGCGGCGGCGCGCGCCTCGGCGTCGGGATCGAGCTCCAGGTCGGCGGCGTCGACGAGCACCGTGGCCGCCGCCAGCTCGCCGAGCTCCCGGAGCTCCTGGGTGGTGAAGGTGGCCTGCGCCGGGCCGCGCCGGCCGAGCACGGTGACCTCCTCGACCGGCGCGGCGGCGAGGGCGTCGATGACGTGCTGGGGCATGTCGGTGGGTTCCAGCTCCTCGGCGGTGCGGGCGAGGATCCGCCCGACGTCGAGGGCGACGTTGCCGACCCCGATCACCACGGCCGACCGGACACCGGCCAGGGCGGCCTCGACCGTGCCGCGGTCGGCGTCGGGGTGCCCGCAGTACCAGGCGACGACGTCGGTGGCTGCCAGGCTGCCCGGCAGTTCCTCGCCCTCGATGCCCAGGTGCCGGTCGAGCGCGGCCCCGTAGGTGTAGATCACCGCATCGACGTGCTCGCGCAGCTCGGCCAGCGTGATGTCCGTGCCCACCTCGACGTTGCCCACGAACCGGACCAGCGGGTGGTCGAGGCTGCGGTGCAGCGTGTCCCGGATGGCCCGCATCTTCGGGTGGTCCGGCGCGATCCCGTGGCGTACCAGGCCGAACGGCGTGGGCAGCCGGTCGACCAGGTCGACGGCGACGGGTACCGCGCTCTGCCGGGTGAGGGCGTCGGCGGCGAAGATGCCGGCGGGGCCGGCGCCGACGACCGCCACCCGCAGGGGGTGGCCTGCGGACGGGGGAGCGGGGGAACCGTCGTCGACCACGACTGGCATCCTGACCCCGCCGGGGCCGCTCCACCAGAGCAACCGCCCGGGTTCCCTGATCGCCGTCGCTCCAGGAGGCCCCGTGTCCGTCGTCGTCGTCGCCACCCTCACGCCCAAGCCCGACGCGGTGGATGCCGTCCGGGAGGCGATCCTGGCCGCCGTACCCGAGGTGCACGCCGAGCCGGGCTGCGAGCTCTACGCACTGCACGAGGGCGAGGGGATCTTCGTCATGGTGGAGCGGTGGGAGAGCCCGGAGGCGCTCCGTGCGCACGGCAAGGCCGAGGCGCTGACGACGCTGGGCGCCGCGCTGGCGGACAAGCTGGCCGCTGCGCCGGACGTGCGCCGGCTGACCGCCGTGCCCGCCGGTGACGCCGACAAGGGCGCGGTCTGACCGAGATCCACGAGTCGTGGGGGTGGCCACACAGCGGAGGTCGGGCCGGCGCGCCGCATCGGCGGGGGTTGCATCGCGCCCGGGTGGTCCTGGGTCGGAGAGGCAGCGGGCGCAGGCCGACAGCGCGGCCTACGTCCGGACGCTGTGACCGCCGCACATCCGGGTCAGAACGGGGGCGGTTCGGTCTGGGCGACCAGGCCGGTGGGGGTGGTGACGGTGAGTGTGCCGTCGGGCGTCAGGTCGTAGCTCCAGTCCGGTGCCTGGTGCTTGCCGCGGTGGTCGCCGGTGCAGAAGCCGGTCAGGTTCTCCGCGGCGGTCGGCCCGTCGGGGTAGGGCGTGTTGTGGTCCAGTTCACCGCTCCCGGGCACGCGGCGGCGGCAGCCGGGGAAGCGGCAGCGGTGGTCACGGGCGCGCAGGTACCGGTCGAGGTCGGCGGCGGGCCGGTAGCCGTCGGTGGGTGGCGGCGGGCCGAGGCCCGGGCGGTCGCTGAGGTCGTGGTCGCAGCGGGCCGGTCTCCGGCGGCAGGCCGGGCGGCCGCAGGTCGCGCGGCGGCGTAGTTCGCGGCTGTCGGTGAGCGCCAGCAGGGCGCCGGTGAGCTCGTCGACGACCGCGATGCGCGGCCGGTCGACCAGCGTGCCACCACCGGACAGGTCGAGCAGCGCGGCGAGCTCGGCGCGCTGGGCGACGGTCGCCGCGGCCAGCGCTGCCAGGTCCGATCGGGCCGCGTCGACCCGGCCGTCCGGGGTGTGTCGCCAGCTCTGCTCGTCCTTGCGGTCGGCCAGTCGCGCCCGGTCGACCGCCCCGGAGGCGCGGTCGATCGCCCGGTCCAGCTCCAGCTGGGCGAGGTTCGCTTCATCCACTGCCGCATGCGCGGCCGGCCACAGTTCGACCGGGGTCGGCGACCTGGAGGGATCGGACTCCGTGGCCGCCCACCTCTGGTCCTTCCGCGTGAGGACGTCTGTGTGCGCTGCTCCGGACTCGCGATCGTCGGCCGGCGGCTGGGCGGCCCACCGGGCTTCTTCCGCCCAGATCCGTTGCTGCACCTCCGGTGGCGGATCCTCTTCACCGGCCCATACGCCGGCCAGGGCGCGGGCCTCCAGCTCGGCCCACCACCGCTGGTCGGCTTCGCGCAGCCAGTCCGGCCACATCTGCTGTGCCGGGTCCTCGGGATCCCACCGGGTGAGCGGTCGCTCGGGGCTCCGGTCCCCGCCGACGGGGTCGGGAGGCGCCGGGCCGGCTGCGGGGGTCGGCAGCAGGCCCAGGGCGCGGGCGACGGCGCGGACCATCTCCGCCGGCACCGGCTCGCCGCCGATCTCCCCGGCCTGGCTGCCGCCGAGCACGGTGCGGACGCCGGCGACGACGGTCAGCTGCGCCTGCACCGGCGGCAGCCGGCTCTCGCCCGGGCGCAGCACCAGGTCCAGCAGCACGTCGGCCATCCGCTGACCCCGGGTGCGGCGGTCGGCGGGGTCGTCGAGGGCGTCGGCGTAGCGGCCCAGGACGTCGACCACCGCCTGGGCCTCGGGCTGGGTGAGCAGCGAGGTCAGCGCCGCCATGCCGGGGCGGCGGTCCGGCCGTGCCCACACCCCACGCTCCTTGAGCGCCGCCAGCAGCTCGTTCGCTTCCTCCCGAGGGTCGCGGCCCAGACCCATCCGGCGCAGCTTCGCACCGAGCTGTGCGGGGGTGGTGAGCTGCCGCTTGCCGGCCCGCGTAGCCACCCAGGCCAGCACGTCCCGCTCCAGCTCGGCCCGCTTCCGGTCATCGGGAACCGGCGCGACCCGCTCCAGCAGCGCCCACAGGTGCCCGGCGTGCAACAGCCCGGACTCCAGCGCGTCCAGCGTTCCCGGCAGCCGGTGCACCAGGGTGAGGGAGCGCTCCAGCAGCTGCCCGGCGGCCTCCTTGCTCGACCCCAGGGCGATCGACAGCTCCTGGGCCGCCCACTCCGACACATCGGCCAGCACCGCCGGCCGGGCCGCCCGCCGCGCCGCGCTCATCGCACCGCGTTCACCGGGCTGCCGGTCGGCCGACGCCGGCCGGGACGCCGCGAACTCCGCCACCGCCCGCGCCCGCGCCGCCGTCTGCCGGGCGATCTCCCGATCGGCGACCTGCACCGCACCCAACGGCCCCGACGCCCAGCCGGCCACCGGCGCGCC
>NZ_JASNNW010000011.1 GCF_030165005.1 Blastococcus capsensis | reverse complement strand
TGGAGTCCCACTTCCACTGGCACGGCGACGCCTTCACCGATGGCCAGGTCATCGACACGATCACCCCCAAGACCGGCCGCGCCAAGGGCGGGAAGGTCGGGGAGAACGACACCGCCCGCCGCGCCGAACCTGTCTGGGACCCGGTCCAGCACGACCGGTCGTGGCGGGCGGTGTGGGCATACTCGGCCAGGCGCGCAGCCCGGGACCGCAAGACCCTCGCCCTGCAGGAGGCCCGGGCACGGGAGGTCGTCGCCGGCGAACGCGCGGCCCGCACGCCGCGGTTCGTCAAGACCAGCAACGGCGCCCGATCCCTGGATGAGAAGGCGCTGGCCAGGGCGCAGAGCCTGGTCGGGCTGAAGGGCTACGTCACCAACATCCCCGCCAACCTCATGCCCGCGACCGAGGTGATCGGCAGCTACCACGACCTGTGGCGGGTCGAGCAGTCCTTCCGGATGAGCAAGACCGATCTGCGGGCCAGACCGATGTTCCACCACACCCGCGACGCCATCGAGGCCCACCTCACCGTCGTGTTCACCGCCCTGGCCGTGGCCCGTGAGGTCCAGAACCGCACCGGCCTGGCGATCGGCAACGTGATCCGCCAGCTGCGGCCGCTGCGCTCGGCCACGGTCGCGATCAACGGCGCCACCCAGACGTTCCACCCCGCCGTTCCCGCAGCTCAGCGAGCCATCCTCGATGCGCTACCGCAGGCCGAATTCATGCACTAAGCAAATGATCAAAGTCGGGCGACGTCCGCTTGGACCGTAGCGCTTCGTCTCGGCGTGACTGACTCTCCGATCCGTGCGTCCGTACGATCGACGGCGTGATCGACCTCCGGCTCGTGCGTGAGAACCCCGACGTCGTCCGTGCCAGCCAGCGGGCCCGGGGAGCCGACGAGTCCGTGGTCGACGCGCTGCTCGCCGCCGACGTCGCCCGTCGCGAGGCGGTCAAGCGGGCCGACGACCTGCGCGCAGAGCAGAAGAGTGCGTCGCAGGCGGTGAAGAAGGCCACGCCGGAGGAGCGCCCCGCCGTCCTGGCGCGGGCCAAGGCGCTGGCCGCCGAGGTCCGGGAGGCCGAGGAGGCGCAACGCGCTGCCGACGCCGCCCTGCGCGCGGTGCACACCCGCATCCCGAACGTCGTGGCCAACGAGGTGCCGCCCGGCGGTGAGGACGACGCGGTCCCCATCCGCACGGTCGGCGAAGTGCCCGCCTACGACTTCCCGGTGCGCGACCACATCGAGATCGGCGAGGCCCTCGGCGCCATCGACATGGAGCGCGGCGCCAAGGTGTCGGGCTCGCGCTTCTACTTCCTCACCGGCCCGGGGGCGCTGCTGGAGTTCGCGCTCGCCCAGCTGGCCATCAGCCGTGCCGTCGCCGCCGGGTTCACCCCGGTCATCGCCCCCGCCCTGGTGCGCCCGGAGGCCATGGAGGGCACCGGCTTCCTCGGCGAGCACGACGAGGAGGTCTACCGGATCGAGCGCGACGACCTCTATCTCGTCGGCACCTCCGAGGTCGCGCTGGCCGGCATGCACTCCGGTGAGGTGCTCGACCTGTCGGCCGGGCCCAAGCGCTACGCCGGCTGGTCCTCCTGCTTCCGCCGCGAGGCCGGCTCCTACGGCAAGGACACCCGCGGCATCATCCGCGTGCACTGGTTCGACAAGGTCGAGATGTTCAGCTTCGCCCGGCCGGAGGACACCGCCGCCGAGCACCTGCGCCTGCTGGCCTGGGAGGAGGAGTTCCTCTCCGCCCTCGAGCTGCCCTACCGCGTCGTCGACATCGCCGCCGGCGACCTCGGCACGAGCGCGACCCGCAAGTACGACATCGAGGCCTGGTTCCCCACCCAGGGCACCTACCGCGAGCTGACCTCGACGTCGGACTGCACCACGTTCCAGGCCCGCCGGCTGAACATCCGCTACCGGGACGACGACGGGAAGACCCAGATCGCGGCCACGCTCAACGGCACGCTCTGCGCCATCGCCCGCACCATCGCCTGCCTGCTCGAGGTGCACCAGCGGGCTGACGGCTCGGTGCACGTGCCGGTGGCCCTGCGCCCGTGGCTGGGCGGCGTGGAGTCGCTGACGCCCGGCATGACACTGGCGGCGCCCGTGCCGCCGCCCAGCGCATGAGCCCGACTCCGCGCCCCGGTCCGCTCCTCGCTCGCAGAGCTCGCTGCGATGCTCCCGCAGCTGTCGTCGGGCGTTCCGCATGAGCGCACACCCGCCGGAGGCCCTGCAGGCCTACGGCGTCCTCCCGGGCGCCGACCAGGTGGTCGAGCTCGGGGACCTGGGCACCTGGCGGCCGAAGCTGGTGGCCACCGACCTCGACGGCACACTGCTGGACGCCGCCGGCGAGGTGAGCCCGCGCACCCGGGCGGCGCTGGACACCTGCTGGGACGCCGGCATCCCGGTGGTGGGCGTGACCGGCCGCGGCCCCCGGCTGCTGGACAGCGTGCGTGCCGCCCTCGACGGGCGCGGCATCGCGGTGCTCGCGCAGGGTGGTTTCGTCGTCGACCTGGAACGGGACGAGGTCCTGCGCACCGTCGCCCTGCCGCGCGCGCAGGCGGCCGCGGTCATCGAGCGGATCGAGGCGGTGACCGGGGAGCTGATCCTCGCGGTGGAGGACGCCGCCGAGCAGGGCGAGGTGCACGCCCGGCTGCGCGTGCAGCACGGCTTCGACTGGCCCTACCCGGAGGGGGCGCAGCTGCTGTCCCGGGCGGAGGTGCTGCCGGCCGAGGCCGTGCTCAAGGTCTTCCTCCGCTCGCCGGGCATCGACCAGGACGAGCTCCTCGCCCTGGCGCGCTCTGTCGTCGACCCGGGCGACGCCGAGCTGACCCACGCCGGCCTCGGCTTCATCGAGGTGCTCCCGCCCGGGATCACCAAGGCGACCGGGCTGGCGATCGCGCTGGAGCGCTACGGCGTCGACCTCGGCGACGTGCTGGTGTTCGGTGACATGCCGAACGACCTGCCGATGCTCACCGCCGTCGCCGAGGCGGGCGGCCGGGCGATCGCGGTGGCCAACGCCCACCCGGCCGTGCGGGCCGTCGTGCACGGGACGACCAGCGGCCACCGGGCCGACGGCGTCGCCCGCTACCTGGAAGCCGTGCTCGATGTCTGACCGGATGCACGATGTCTGACTGGCGGCCCCGGCTGATCGCCAGCGACATGGACGGCACCTTGCTGCGCCACGACGAGTCGGTGAGCGCCGCGACGGTCGCCGAGCTGGCGCGGTGGCGGGCCGACGGCGTCCCGCTGGTGCTGGCGACCGGCCGGCCGCCGCGCTGGATGCACGGTGTCCGGGAGGTGCTGCGCTACGGCACCGCGGTCTGCTGCAACGGTGCGGTGCTGCTGGACCTGGAGCCGATGGAGATCCTCGACGAGGCACCGTTGGAGCCCGACGCGCTGCAGGCGATCACCGCGGAGCTACGCGCCCACCACGCCACGATGTGGTTCGCCGTCGAGTACGGGTGGGAGTTCCGGCACGAGCCGATCTACCGGCCGCGGTGGGACGTGGACGCGCCCGGCGTGGCGGTGGCGACGCTGGACGAGATGACCGCCGCCCCGGCGGCGAAGTTGCTGGCCCGCCACGAGTCCATGACCCGCGACGCGTTCGTGCAGCTGGTCGAGGAGGTCGTCGGCGTCCGCGGCACCGTCACGAACTCCTCGACCGACGCGCTGGCCGAGATCTCCGCCCCCGGCATCACCAAGGCCACCGGGCTGGCGAAGGTGGCCGCCGGCCACGGCGTCGGTCCGGAGGACGTCGTGGTCTTCGGCGACATGCCCAACGACATCGCCGCCTTCGAGTGGGTGCGCGACGGCGGCGGCCGCGCCGTGGCGATGGCGCACGCGCACCCCGACCTGCTGGCCGTCGCCACCGACGTCACCGGCGGCAACGACGATGACGGCGTCGCCACGTTCCTGGCGTCGCTCTAGTCACACCTGACGTAGGCCGGTTCCTGGCCAGCTGAAGATCGGCGCAGCACTGTCGTAACCCCTCCACCCGCCGCTTCCGCGTCTGAGCCCCTCAGCCGGGATCAGATCAGCTGATCCCAGCTGGGTGCGCGTCAGAGGTACTGGCCGCCGCCCGGCCGGAAGTCCGGCTGCGCCGGCGCCTGGCCGCCGGGGAGAGCCTTGCGGCGCACCTCCTCCAGCTGGGCCCGAGCCGCCATCTGCTGGGCGAAGATCGCGGTCTGGATGCCGTGGAAGACGCCCTCGAGCCAGCCGACCAGCTGAGCCTGGGCGATCCGCAGCTCGGCGTCGGACGGGGTTTCCCCCTCGCTGAACGGCAGGCTGATCCGCTCCAGCTCCTCGCGCAGCTCCGGCGCCAGCCCGTCCTCCAGCTCCCGGATCGACGCGGCGTGGATGTCGCGGAGCCGGTTGCGGCTGGCCTCGTCGAGGGGCGCGGCTCGTACCTCCTCGAGCAGCTGCTTGATCATCGTGCCGATCCGCATGACCTTGGCGGGCTGCTCGACCATCTCGCCGACGCCGGGCTGGTCACCCCCGTCGTCGCCCTGTGGCATCGGCAGGGTGCCGACCGGATGCCCGTCGGGCCCGACCACCACGACCTGCTGGGAACGTTCGCTGCCGTTCTGCGGTGCCGTCATGCCTCCATCCTGCCCGGTGGCGGGGACAGCCGGCCGGACGGCCTGGAGGGAGCCTGCGGAACACCGGGACGGCGCGTCGCGGGCGGCGGCCAGGAACTAGGGTGCGGCGCATGTCATCGGGGGCGGCACGGCTGGACGTCGCCCGGGTGCGAGGCCTCTTCCCGGCCCTCGCCGACGGCTACGTGCACGCCGACGGGCCGGCCGGATCCCTGGTGCCCGAGAACGTCGCGCACGCGGTCGGGTCCGCGATGCGCATGCCGGTGGCCAACCGGGGCGGGGTCTTCCCGGCCTCCGGGCGGGCGGAGGCGCTCGTCTCCGTAGCGCGCGCCGCCGTGGCCGACCTGGTCGGCGGCCGGCCCGGCGGGGTGGTGCTCGGCGCCAACATGACCACGCTGACCTACGGCCTGGCCCGGGCGCTGGCGCGGACCTGGCGGGCGGGCGACGAGATCGTGCTCAGCCGCCTGGACCACGACGCCAACGTGCGGCCGTGGCTGCAGGTGGCCGACGCCGTCGGCGTGCAGGTGCGCTGGGCGGAGGTGGACATCGAGACCGGCGAGCTGCCCGCCTGGCAGTACGCCGAGCTGCTGGACCGCCGCACCCGGCTGGTGGCGGTCACCGCCGCCAGCAACGCGCTCGGCACCCGCCCCGACGTCGCCGGCATCGCCGCGCAGGCCCGGGCGGTGGGGGCGCTGGTCTACGTGGACGCCGTCCACGCCGCTCCGCACGTGTTCCTCGACAAGGTGTCGCTCGGGGCGGACTTCGTCGCCGTCTCCGCCTACAAGTGGGGCGGGCCGCACGTCGGCGCCGTCGTGGCCGATCCCGACCTGCTGGAGCACCTGCGGCCGGACAAGCTGCTGCCCTCGTCGGACCGGGTGCCCGAACGGTTCGAGACCGGCACCCCGCCGTTCGAGCTGTTCGCGGGGGTGAGCGCCGCCGTCGACCACCTGGCCGGCCTGTGCGCTGAGGCGGTCGGCACCCGGCGGGACCGGCTGCGGGCGTCCATGGCCGCCGTCGCGCGCCACGAAGGCGACCTGTTCGAGTGGCTGGACCAGGCGCTGCGCACGATGCGGCACGTGCAGGTGCTCGGTGAGCCCGAGCGCTGCACCCCGACCCTGTCGTTCACGGTGGCCGGCATGCGCCCCCGCCAGGTGGCCGCAGAGCTGGCCCGGGCCGGGATCTGCGCCTGGGACGGTGACTTCTACGCCCGCGAGCTGTTCGACGCCCTCGGCGTCAACGAGACCGGGGGAGCGGTGCGGCTGGGGCTCATGCACTACAACACGGCCGACGAGGTGGGCCGGATCATCGACGCCGTGGCGGGGCTGCGGCCCCGCTGACTCACTCGCCGGGCAGCAGCAGCACCTTCCCGATGTGCTCGCTGGCCGCGACGACGCGGTGCGCCTCGGCAGCCTGCGACATCGGCAGCCGCCGGTCGACGATCGGCCGGACCACGCCGCGCTCGACATCGGGCCACACGTCGTGGCGCACCGCGGCGACGATCTCGGCCTTGCCCCCCGGGCCGCGGACCGGCCGGGAGCGCAGCGCGGTGGCGTGCACCGAGCCGCGCTTGCGCAGCAGCGCGTTGATGTCCAGCTCCGCCTTGCTGCCGCCCTGCATGCCGATGATCACCAGCCGGCCGCCGTCGGCCAGGGCGTCGACGTTGCGGGACAGGTACTTGGCGCCCATGTTGTCCAGGACGACGTCGGCGCCGCGGCCGTCGGTCGCCTCCCGCACCCGCTCGACGAAGTCCTCGTCGCGGTAGTTGATCGCCACCTCCGCGCCGAGCTCCCGGCAGACGGCGAGCTTGGCGGCGCTGCCCGCGGTGGTGAACACCCGTGCCCCGGCACGGGCGGCCAGCTGGATGGCCATGGTGCCGATGCCGCTGGAGCCGCCGTGCACCAGGAAGTTGTCGCCGCGCTCCAACCCGGCGAGCAGGAAGGCGTTGGACCAGACGGTGCAGGCGACCTCGGGCAGCGCGGCGGCGGTGGCCAGCTCGACGCCGGCCGGCCGGGGGAGCAGCTGCTCGGCGGGGACGGCGACCCGCTCGGCGTAGCCACCGCCGGCCAGGAGCGCGCACACCTCGTCGCCTCTCGCCCACTCCGTCACGCCGTCGCCGACCTCGCTGACGATCCCGCTGCACTCCAGGCCGAGGATCTCGCTGGTACCCCTCGGCGGTGCGTAGAAGCCCTGCCGCTGGAGCAGGTCGGCCCGGTTCACCGCCGTGGCGACGACGTCGACGACCACCTCGCCCGGACCGCACACCGGGTCGGCCACCTCCGTCCACTGCAGCACTTCAGGGCCACCGGGTTCGCTGATCGTCACCGCGAGCATGGCCCGACCCTATGGGAGCCCGCGGGAGCGTGGGCTGCTCGCCGCGAATCGCCGAGCGCGGGTCTCTTCGACACCGGGGACCCGCATCCGATGCCTATTGGCGTGCCCCTGCCCCTGCCCCTGCCCCTGCCCCTGCCCCCGACGCGCGACGGCGCCGCATCCCCGGAGGGATACGGCGCCGCCGGCAGGGGATCGCTCAGGCGCGGGCCTTGAGGTCCTTGCGCAGGATCTTGCCGGCCGCCGACTTCGGCACCTGGTCGATGAACTCGACGAAGCGGATCTTCTTGTGCGGCGCCACCTTCTCGGCCATGTAGGCCATGACGGCGTCCGTGGTGATCACCGAGCCGGGGGCGCGGACGACGAAGGCCTTGGGCAGCTCCTCGCCGCTCTCCTTGTCCGGCACGCCGATGACGGCGGCGTCGGCGATCTCCGGGTGGTTGATGAGCACGGCTTCCAGCTCGGCCGGAGCCACCTGGTAGCCCTTGTACTTGATCAGCTCCTTGACCCGGTCGACGACGGTGTAGCAACCGTTCTCGTCGACGACCGCGACGTCGCCGGTGTGCAGCCAGCCCTCGCTGTCGACCGTCCCGGCCGTGGCATCGGGGTTGTTCAGGTACCCCTTCATCACCTGCGGGCCGCGCACCCACAGCTCGCCGCGCTCGCCCTCGGCGGCGTCCTCACCGGTGGCGGGGTCGATCAGCCGGCACTCGGTGTTGGGGATCGCGTAGCCGACCGAGCCCTTGGGCACCTCGGTGGTGACGCCCGGGGGCTCGGCGCCCGGGTCGGGGGTGGTGTGCGAGACGGGGGAGAGCTCCGTCATGCCGTAGCCCTGGCCCACCGTGACGCCGGTGTCGGCGCCCTTGCGCAGCCGGTCCTGGGCGGCCAGTGCGAGCTGCTCGTCGAGCGGGGCGGCGCCGGAGAGGATCGCGGTGAGCGAGGACAGGTCGTACTGGTCGACCATCGGGTGCTTGGCCATGGCCAGCAGGATGGGCGGCGCCACGAACGCGCGGGTGATCTTGTGGTCCTGGATCGTGCGGAGGAAGTCCTCCAGGTCGAACCGCGGCAGGGTGACGACGGCGCCGCCCCACGCCAGGCCCTGGTTCATCAGCACGGTGAGGCCGTAGATGTGGAAGAACGGCAGGACGGCGATGATCCGCTCGTCCTCGCCCAGCTGGATCAGCGGCCGGCACTGGGCCACGTTGGCCACCAGGTTGCGGTGGGTGAGCATGACGCCCTTGGGCAGGCCCGTGGTGCCGCTGGAGTAGGGCAGCGTGACGAGGTCGTTGGCCGGGTCGATGTCGACCTGCACCGACGGGGCGTCGGCGCCCAGGAGGTCGAAGAGGTTGGCGTGCCCCTCGGCGCCGTCGAGCACGATGATCTCGTCGAGCGGGGACTTCTCCGCGGCCGCGGTGGCGCGATCCAGGAACAGCGAGATCGTGATGAGGATCTTGGCGCCGGAGTCCTTCAGCTGGAAGGCGATCTCGTCGGGCGTGTAGAGCGAGTTGATCGGGCTCATCACGCAACCGGCCGCGGCGATGCCGTGGAACACCACCGGGAACCAGGGGGTGTTCGGGCAGAAGACGGCGACGACGTCGCCCTTGCGCAGGCCGCGGGCGTGCAGGTTGGCGGCGACCCGGTCGACGTACGCGGCCAGCTGACCGTGGGTGATCACGTCACCCTTGAGGCCGTCGATGAGCGCCGGTGCGTCGGGCCGGTCCCGGCCGGCCGCGAGGACGAACTCGGGGACGGAGACGTCCGGGATCTCGACGTCGGGAAAACGGCTGGCCAGCGCCACGGTGGTTCCTCCTCGCACGGTGTTGTGGCGCCAGTCTCACACCTGCGGTGCCCCCGCTCACAAGGGGGTTGCCGAGGGGTTCGCCCGATCAGCGCGGCCAGAGCACCGACTGCGTGCAGCGGAACAGCGCGATCGTCTTCCCCGTCGCGGCGTTGCTCACCACGGCGTCCCACACCTGCGTCGTCCGTCCGGCGTGCACGTTCGTGGCCACCGCCTGGATCCGCCCCTCCCGCGCGGTGCCGAGGTGGTTGCTCTTCAGCTCGATCGTGGTGAAGCCCGTCGAGCCCTCGGGCAGCAGCGCCCGCGTGGGCAGGCCGCAGCTGGTGTCGGCCAGCGTGACCACGGTGCCGGCGTGCAGGTAGCCGTTGGGCGCCAGCAGCTCGGGCCGGATGTCCAGGTGCGCGGTCAGCCGCCCGGGCTCGTGGCTGTCGACGACGATGCCGAGCAGCCCCGGCAGCGTGCCGGGGAGCAGGGTGTTGAGCTCGTCGGCGTTCAGGTACCCGGTGGCGGACATGGGTGCGAACCTAGCGAGCGGTGTGCCGGGCCCCGGCGCGGGACCGTCGGTGGTCCTGCGCCGGCCCGCCGGCCTCACCGTGGGGTTGCCGACCTCACGCTCCAGCACGAGGACGGCGATCCTCCGGTGAGGTCGGTCGCACCGGTTACGCCCTCCGAGGTCGAGTGCTCGCGTCAGGCCAGGCCGCGGACCGTGCGCACCGGCGGGCGGGCGCCCTGGAGCGAGGCGACCATGTCCAGCGTCTGCCGGGTGGGCGCGACGTCGTGGGCGCGGAACACCCGCGCGCCCAGCCAGGCGCTGACCGCCGTCGCGGCCAGCGTGCCGGTGAGGCGCTCGTCGAGGGCGACGTCGAGGGTCTCGCCGACGAAGTCCTTGTTCGACAGCGCCACCAGCACCGGCCAGCCGGTGTCCACCAGCTCGCCCAGCCGGCGGGTGGCCTCCAGCGAGTGCCGGGTGTTCTTGCCGAAGTCGTGCCCGGGGTCGACGAGGATGCGCTCCCGCTCCACCCCGGCGGCGACGGCGGTCTCGGCCAGCGTCGTCGTCCGCGAGACGATGTCGGCGACGACGTCGTCGTAGGTGACCCGGTGCGGGCGGGTGCGCGGCGGCAGCCCGCCGGCGTGCGTGCACACGAGGCCGGCGCCGGCTTCGGCGGCCACGACCGCCAGCTGCGGGTCCACCCCGCCCCAGGCGTCGTTCACGATGTCCGCACCGGCAGCCAGCGCCTCGCGGGCCACCGCGGCCCGCCAGGTGTCGATCGAGATCGGCAGCGTGGGGTGCGCGGCGCGGATCGCCGCCACCAGGTCGACGGTGCGGCGCACCTCCTCGGCGGGGGTGACCTCCTCGCCGGGCGCGGCCTTCACGCCGCCGACGTCCACCATGTCGGCCCCCTCGGCGACCACGCGGTCCACCCGCTCGACGGCGGCGGCCAGCTCGTAGGTGGCGCCGCGGTCGTAGAACGAGTCGGGGGTGCGGTTGACGATCGCCATGACCACGAACCGCCCGTCGGGCACGTCGAGGGCTCCCAGTCGCAGCAACCCGCTCCCCGTCCGATGGTGGTGTGTGGTGGAGTCAGCCAAGCAGACCGTGCACGAGGAGGCAGAGCAGATGGCGCAGACGACGGCCGACGGCATCGAAGGGGTCCAGGGCCTGGTCGGGCAGCACCTGGGCCACAGCGACTGGGTGACGATCACCCAGGAGCAGGTGGACCAGTTCGCCGAGGCGACCGGTGACCACCAGTGGATCCACGTCGACCCGGAGCGGGCGAAGAAGGAGAGCCCCTTCGGCGGGCCGATCGCGCACGGCTACCTGACCCTGTCGCTGCTGCCCTCGCTGATGCCGCAGATCGTGGAGATCACCGGCTTCCGCATGGGCGTCAACTACGGCACGGAGAAGGTGCGCTTCCCCTCCCCGGTGCCGGTGGGCGCGCGGGTGCGGGTCGGGGCCACGCTCGAGGCGGCGACGCCGTTCGAGGGCGGCGTCCAGATGAACCTCGCCGTCACCGTGGAGACCGAGGGCGGCAGCAAGCCGGCGATGGTCGCGACCGTCGTCTACCGCCGCTACCTGTAGCCCGCGGCCCCCAGGCATAGGAGGCTTTGCCTACGGATGTGACCCCGGAACCGTAGGTAAAGCCTCCTTTGCCGGGTCGGGATCAGGTGACGATGGCCTGGTTGACCAGCTGGCGCAGGTAGTTGCGGATCGGCAGGGTGCTCGAGGGCAGCAGCTGGGTGTAGAAGCTGACGGTGACGTCCTCGACCGGGTCGACGTAGAAGGCCGTGGACGCCGCCCCGCCCCAGCTGTAGTCGCCGACGCTGGAGACGACGCCGTAGCGCGCCGGGTCCAGCACCATGGAGAAGCCAAGCCCGAAGCCCACTCCGCGCAGCGGCGTCTCGGCGAACAGCGGCCGGCCGAAGGTCTCCAGGTCCTGGCCGCCGGGGATGTGGTTGCTGACCATGTGCGCGAGCGTGCGCGGGCCGAGCAGCCGGCCACCGTCGTAGGAGCCCCCGCGGCGCAGCACCTCGATGAACCGCAGGTAGTCGCCCGCGGTGGAGACCAGCCCGCCGCCGCCGGAGAGGAACGCGGGCTTGCGGTGCGCCGCCTGCCCCATGGCGTCGAGCGGCGCGAAGCCGGTCGCGGCGCCGCCGGGCTGCCCGGGGACGGCGGAGTAGAGGCGGGCCAGGGAGTCGACGTCGTCGCCGTCCCGCAGGCCGAACGAGGTGTCCCGCATGCCGAGCGGGGTGAATATCCGCTGCTCGAAGAACTCGTCCAGCGGCCGGCCTGACACCACCTCGACCAGGCGGCCCAGCACGTCGGTGGAGACGCCGTAGTTCCACTCGCTGCCCGGCTGGAAGACCAGCGGCACCGACGCCCACTGGCGGCACACCTCGGCCGAGTCCGCACCCGGGGGCGTGCCCCACTCGTGGCCCATCGCGCGGTACATGGCGTCGACGGGGTGCGCGTGGTGGAAGCCGTAGGTGAGCCCCGACATGTGGGTGAGCAGGTGCCACACGCGGATCGGCTCGACCTGCGGGCTGGTGACCGGCTTCATCGCCGACCCGGCCACGTACACCCGGGTCTCGGCGAACTCCGGCAGCCAGCGCGCGATCGGGTCGGTGAGCTGGAAAGCCCCCTCCTCGTACAGCATCATCGCCGCGACCGAGGTGATCGGCTTGGTCATCGAGAAGATCCGCCAGCGGGTGTCCTCCTCGACGGGGAGGCCCTCCTCGACGTTCCGGAAGCCGGAGCGGCCGACGTGCACGACCCTCCCGCGCCGGGCGACCGTGACCAGGAAGCCGGGCAGCTGGCCGTCGTCGACGTAGCGGTTCAGCCGGCCGTCGATGCGTGCCAACCTGGCCGGGTCCATCCCCACTTCGGCCGGGTCCGTCCGCACCTGCAGATCACTGCTCACGCCCACCTCCGGGTCCTGGACGCCGCCCGCCGCCGGGCGACGTCTCGACCGGCATCCTGACTCACGCCGTTGTGAGGCGGGACACACGGGGTCGGGACGTCCGCCCGGCGGCGGACACCGGTTCCCGGAGAGGATCAGACGGGGACGGAGCTCGCGGCCTTCTTGAGGTTCGATCCGGCGGTCACCTTGACGGCGTTGGCCGCCGGGATGTCGATCGACTCCCCGGTCTGCGGGTTGCGGCCGGTGCGGGCGGACCGCTGGGTGCGCTCGACGGTGATCAGGCCCGGGACGGCGACCTTCTCGCCGCGGGTGATGGCGTCGACGAGCTCGTCCTGCAGGCCGGCGAGGACCGAGTCGACGGTCGAGGCCGGGACGTCGGCGCGCTTGGCGATGGCGGAGACCAGTTCGGCCTTGTTCATGGTGCAACCTTTCCGTAGGCGGTGGTGGGTGCCGTGTGCTCGGCACGCAGCCGGGCTCCTCACCCTGGACGCGCGGGGCGCCGGCGGGGTTCCCCGAGATCCGCGCGGGTGGCGCGGCCCACGGGGCGCCCGGTCTCGCGGAAGTCCGGGCCGGGGGGCACGGTGCCATGCCGGCCCGCCGTCCCGCCAGCGGGGGGCCTCCGGAGGCCCCGCAGGAGAACCCTCGGCCACACCCGCACCAGCGCGCGACTCCTGACCCCTGGCCCTCCTGCAGGGTCCCGTCGCGAGCGTGCGAGCGACGGGGGGCAGGAGGGTCCTTCAACTAGCGTGGGTCCATGCCGACGCTGCCAGGGACCGATCTGACCGTGAGCCCGCTCTGCCTGGGCGGCAACGTCTTCGGCTGGACGGCCGACCAGGCGACGTCCTACGCCGTGCTCGACCGCTACCTGGACGCCACCCCCAGCACGGTCCAGCCGTTCGTCGACACCGCCGGGTCCTACGGCGACGGCGAGTCCGAGCGGATCCTCGGCGCCTGGCTGGCCGACCGGGGTGCCCGCGACCGGGTCGTCGTCGCCACCAAGGCCTCGCGCATGCAGAAGGAGCACCCGCTGGCGGCCGGGGAGATCCGGGCGGCGGTGGAGCGGTCGCTGCGCAACCTGCAGACCGACGTGATCGACGTCTACTACGCCCACTACGACGACGAGACGACGTCGCTGGAGGAGACCGTGCGCGCGTTCGACGAGCTCGTGCAGGCCGGCAAGGTGCGGTACGTGGCCGCGTCGAACTACTCCGCGGCGCGGCTGACCGAGGCGCTGGACACCGCCGAGCGGGCGGGAACGGCGCGGTACGCCGCCCTGCAGACCCACTACAACCTCGTGGAGCGGCCGGTCTTCGAGGACGAGTTGCGCGGCGTCGCCCTCGACCGCGGGCTGGGCGTGCTGCCGTACTACGGGCTGGCCAAGGGCTTCCTCACCGGCAAGTACCGGCCGGGGCAGCAGATCGACTCGGTGCGCGCGGAGAAGGCGTCGGCCTACCTGGGGGAGCGCGGCGACCGGGTGCTTGCGGCCCTGGCCGAGGTGGCCGACGGGTACGGCGTGCCGATGCCGGCGGTGGCGCTGCGCTGGCTGGCCGACCAGCCGGCCGTCGTCGCCCCCATCGCCAGCGGGCGCACGGTCGAGCAGCTCGCCGACCTGCTGCCGATGCAGGACCTCGTGCTCGGCGACGACGAGCGGCGGCGGCTCACCGACGCGTCGGCCTGACAGCCCCTCCGGGTCGCCCACGAGGCAACCCGGGGGAGGCGCTGCTCAGACGGTGTGGATGTGCGCGCGCACCGCCGCGGCCAGCTCGGGGGTCACCTCGTCGATGCCGTGCGCGGTGGCGCCGTGCGGCACCGCCTGGGCGAAGATGCCGTCCTCGTCAGCGGCGGTGAACGCTGCGTCGCAGCCGGGGATCACGTCGCCGCAGGTGAAGCGCTTCATGGGGGTTCTCCTCGGGGAGGGGTGCCGGCGTCCGGTCGGCCGCCGGGGTCTGGGGATCAGCGAGCGCTGCGGGCGGCCGTCGCGAGGTCCTCGATCCGCAGCAGCCCCAGCACGTAGCCGGCCGGGTCGGTGCAGACGACGGGATCGAAACGGTGGGCGGGCGGCCGGGTGAGCGCCCGCTGGAGGGCCTCGCCGACATCGGTGGACGGGTGCACCCGCAGCGACACCGGCGCGGTGTGGATCTCCCCGGTCCGGGGATCGGCGAGCAGCAGCGCCGCCGGCTCGCCCTGCGGCCCGACCAGGACGGCCGGGGGGACGCCGGGGGCCTCCTCGCCCAGCACGCACTGCCGGACCGGCCGCAGCAGGCTGGCCACGCTCTCGGTCAGCCGGGCACGGGCGATCTGGGCGCGGACCAGGCGGGCGACCTCGGGGTCCAGCGGCCGGAACTCCGGCGTCGGCCGGCCCAGCAGCCAGCCCTGGGCCAGCGGGGCGCCGAGACGGGCGAAGGCGGCCAGCTCGCCGGGGGTCTCGATGCCCTCGGCGAGCAGCCAGGCGTCGATCCGGCCGGCGAACTCGCCGATCATCTCGGCCAGCGCCATGCGCACGGGGTCGCCGTCGACGTCGGCGACCAGCGCCCGGTCGAGCTTGACCAGCTGCGGCCGGACGGCGGCCAGCTGCTGCAGCCCGGAGTAGCCGCTGCCGGCGTCGTCGAGGGCGATCAGCGCGCCACGTGCCCGCAGGGCGTCGGTCTGCCGGCGCAGGACGGCCAGGTCGTCGACGGGGGTGTGCTCGGTGAGCTCGACGACGACGCGGCGCAGATCGTCCCGGCTGGCCAGCGCCTCCTGGACGACGACGGCGCCCAGCAGGTGCGGGCTGACGTTGACGGTCAGGAAGGTGTTGGGCGGCAGGCTGTCGACGGCGGCCAGCGCCTTGTGGATGGCCAGCGCCTCCAGTTCGGCGGCGACGCCGGCCTCGGCGGCCGCGGCGAACCAGACGTCCGGCCCGGCCGCGCCGGGGAACCGGGCGAGCGCCTCGTAGCCGGCGATCGTGGCGGCGGCGAGGTCGACGATGGGCTGGAAGACCAGCGTGAGGTCGTCGGAGTCGGCGAGCAGCGGCCGGCAATCCGGGAGGCGGACCGTGCGCGTGCCGAACATGGGATGGGCATCGGCCGGTGCGCGCCGTTCCTTGACCGGGCGTGCGGGGGCTCACCCCGCAGGGGGACGCGCCCGGACCCGCGCCGCCGGCATGCCGGTCCCGGTCGGCTCCGCGCTCGTGCCAGCATGTGCTGTCAGGAGCACCCGGCCGGGTGCGGCGAGACCGGGCGGAGGGCTGTGTGGCCGGCGCTCCCTCCACCGTCTCCCCGGGCCTGCCGGGGGGCGATCAGCTGACCGATCCGCTGCGGGTCGCCGCGGCCCGGCGGCTGCTGCTGGAGGTGCCCGGGCCGGCCGCCTTCGACCGGCTCTCCGCGCTCGCTGCGCGGCTGCTGGGCGTCGGTCACGTGAAGGTCACCCTGTTCACCGACCACGACGTCGTCGTCGGCGGTCACGGGCTGCCGGCCGGCGTGGTGGGCGGGCCGGCCCTGCTGACCGGCGCCCTCTCGGCGATCACCGTGCGGCAGGGTTCGTCGCTGCGCATCTGCTCGGCAGCCGAGGACGAGCGGGTCGCCGACCTGCCGGCCGTGACCTCCGGGCAGGTGCGGTCCTACCTCGGGGCGCCGTTGCAGGCCGCCTCCGGCCAGGTGGTCGGCGCCCTGGCGGTCTACGACACCGGTCCCCGCGAGTGGTCCGACGACGCCGAGCAGCTCCTGGAGCAGCTCGCGGCCTCCGTCGTCGCCGAGCTCGAGCTCTCCGCCGCGCAGTCCGCCGTCGGCACCTCCCGCGCATGGCTGGAGGTGGCCCTGGAGGCCAGCTCGGTCGGCATCTGGGAGCGCGACCTGCGCACCGGGACCATCCACTGGGACGAGCGGTGCGCGGCCCTGTTCGGCGTGGACTCCGCGGTCGATCACGAGTCGCTGGACCGGGTGCTGACCCAGCACGTGCACCCGGAGGACCACGCCGCCGTGGACGAGGCGATGCGGGTCGCGATCGAGGAGCGGGGCCACTACACCGTCGAGTTCCGGGTGCGCCGCGAGGACGGCGTCGCCCGCTGGGTGCTCGCCCGCGGCCGCGTGGTGGCCGACGCCTCCGGTGCACCGGCGCGCGTGCTCGGCACCGTCCTCGACGTCACCGAGGCACGGGGCCAGGCCCAGCGCCGGCTCACCGCGGTGGAGCGGGCCGCTGCCATCGCAGAGGTCGCCGCGGAGCTCGCCAACGCCGCCCGCCTCGAGGACCTCGCCGACGTCGTGCTGCGCGGCGCCCACGTGCTGGGGGCCCAGACGGGTGCGCTGGCGATCTTCGACGCACCGGGCGGTCCGCTGCGCCTGCACATGGCCGGGAACCTGGCGGCCACCGTCCGTGAGCACCACCCTGGGATCGGTGTGGCCGACGGTGTCGTCCTGCCGATGGACGACGCGCTGCCGGCCCAGTACGCCGCCCGGCGCGGCCGCCGCCTGATGCTCAGCGATCCCGCCGAGACGATCGCCCGGTTCCCCGCGATGGCGCCGGTCGTCGACCTGGTCGGGCTGCGGGCCGTGGCGGCGATGCCGCTGCGGGTGGAGGGCCGGGTCCTCGGCACGTTCCTCGCGGTCTGGACCGTCGACCACGAGTTCCTCGGTGACGACGTCGAGGTGCTCGAGGCCCTGGCCGCGCAGATCGCGCTGAGCGTCTCGCGGCTGCAGGCCGACGCCGAGCGTGCCGCCGCGGTGGCGGCCATGGCCCAGGCCAACGAGCGGCTCCGGCTGCTCGCCGAGGCAGGCCGGGTGCTGTCGGGAACGCTGGACATCAACCAGCAGATCGGGCAGCTGGCCGCACTCGTCGTTCCGGAGCTCGCCGACTGGTGCTGGATCGTGGTCACCGACGAGCAGGGCCGGCTGCACGACGTCGCCAGCGGTCATCGTGACCGCGCGCGGCGGCCGGAGGTCGAGGACTTCGTCCGCGCGATGGTCGCCACGATGAGCGAGGAGTCCGCCGCGCGGCAGGTCACCGCCTCCGGCCGCCCGGTGGTGCTGCCGGTCATCGAGTGGGAGCACGTGGTCCGGGCGCTGCCCGACCCGGCCGCTCGTGAGCGGTTCGCCCGGCTGGGGGCGGGCTCCGGGGTGGTGGTCCCGCTGGTGGCCCGCGGCCAGGTGCTCGGGGCGCTGGGCCTGATCACCCGGGAGGAGCGCGGCCCGCTGGGCGACGGCGAGGTGGACACCGCCGTGGAGATCGGCCGGCGGGCCGGCCTCGCCCTGCACCAGGCCCGGCTCTACGGGCAGCAGCGCGAGCTGGCCGACGCACTGCAGCGCAGCATGCTCACCGAGCCGCCGCAGCCCGAGCACTGCGAGATCGTCGTCCGGTACGTCCCGGCGGCCGAGGGCGCCGAGATCGGCGGCGACTGGTACGACGCCTTCCTGCAGCGGGGTGGGACCACGGTGCTGGCCATCGGCGACGTCGTCGGGCACGACACCCGCGCGGCCGCGGCGATGGGCCAGGTGCGCGGCCTGCTGCGCGGGATCAGCTACTCCAGCGGCGGCTCGCCTGCGGAGGTGCTCAGCGAGCTCGATCGCGCCGTCCAGGGGCTGGCGCTGGACACGATGGCCACCGCGCTGGTCGCCCACCTCGAGCCCGAGCCCGGCGACGAGGCCGGCCGCCTGCGGCTGCGCTGGGCCAACGCGGGCCATCCGCCGCCGGCGCTGCTGGCCTCGGACGGAACGGTGGTCCTGCTCGACGGCAAGCAGGCCGATCTGCTGCTCGGGGTGGCGCCGGAGACCGACCGCGAGGACCACGCGGCCGTCCTCGCGCCCGGAGCCACGGTGCTGCTCTACACCGACGGGCTGGTCGAGCGGCGCGACCGGGACATCGACGCCGGCACCCAGCAGCTGCTCGAGGTGCTCGGCGAGTGCGCGGGGCTGCCGCTGGGCGAGCTGTGCGACCGGGTGCTCGAGCGGATGTTCCTGCCCGACGCGGAGGACGACGTCGCCGTCCTCGCCGTCCGCCTGCGCCCGGAGGAATGACGCCGGGCGGACGAGTCGCCCCCGCGACCACCTCCCGTGCCAGCGGCGCTCCCGCCCGCCGGAGGACCGATCTCTCCGCACCGGCCGGACTCGGCCCGCGGGAGCGGCCGGAGTCCGACTGCGCGCGGCAGATCCGTGCCACCGGCCGGCAGGTGGTTCCCGGCACCGTCTGACTCTGAGTGCGTGGGCATTCAGAGTCGGACTGTCCGTGGAACACCTCTGCGTCACTGGCCGGGCGGCACGTCCAGGTCGGTCGCGGTGGCTCCGGGACCTCCCACCCACCCGACCGCACCCTGCTCCCGGCGCAGCTCGGCGTCGCGGGCGGCCATGGCCTCCTGCCGGCCGGGCTCCTCCTCGAGGATCGCCGCGGCCTTCCATCCCGCCGGGATGGCGAAGGCGTCGACCAGCGTGGTCATGTGCGGGCGCAGCTGCTTGAGAAGGGCGTTCACGGTGGCGGTCAGCGTCTTGGCGCGTGCGGGGGTGAGCTGCCCGTGCTCGAGGAACCAGGCCTTGTCGGCCTCGATGGTGGACAGCGCGTAGAGGTCGCAGACGGCGTCCAGCAGCGTCCTCGCGGCCGGGTCGGTGGTGCGGTCGACGCCGTCGACGAACGCCTCGAGGACGATCCGGTCGATGTGCGTCTGCGCCGTCTTGAGCACGTGGTCCTGGACGTCGTTGAACATGTCGAAGGGGGCCATGGGACGGGTGGGATGTGACTCCGTGGTCGAGTTCCTCCGCAGCCGCCGGATCGCCCCCTCCAGCGTGTGCTTCTCTCGGAACTCGAGCATCTTCAGCTGCCAGCCGCGGTCGAGCATCGGCGCGTCCTCCAGCCCGGGCACGGCGTCGACGAGGCGGGCGATCAGCGCGCGGGCCGCCGTCCGCTCCAGGACCGTCTCGCGCACCATGTCGGCGACGAAGCCGATCCGGCCCCAGCCGTCGAGCGAGCCGAAGGTGTCGCGGTAGCCGGTGAGCAGCCCCTTCGCCACCAGCTGGAGCAGGACGGTGTTGTCGCCCTCGAAGGTGGTGAAGACGTCGGTGTCGGCCTTGAGGTGCGGCAGCCGGTTCTCCTGCAGGTAGCCGGCCCCGCCGCAGGCCTCGCGGCACATCTGGATGGTCTGCGTCGCATGCCACGTCTGGGCGACCTTCAGCCCGGCGGCGCGGGACTCGAGCTCCCGCTGGGCCTGCTCGTCGATCTCCTGGCCGTGCTCGTGGACCGCCGTCTGGACGTCGTGCATCGTGCTGACCAGCTCACCCTGCGCGAAGTTCAGCGCGTAGGTCTTCGCCAGCGCGGGGAGGAGCTTGCGCTGGTGCACGAGGTAGTCGTTGATGACGATCTCGCGGTCCTCGCCCGGGGCCGCGAACTGGCGGCGGGCGTTGCCGTAGCGCACGGCGATGTCCAGGGCCAGCTTCGTGGCCGACGCGGCCGAGCCCCCGACGCTGACCCGGCCGCGCACGAGCGTGCCCAGCATGGTGAAGAAGCGGCGGGTCTCGTTCTCGATCGACGACGTGTAGGTGCCGTCGGCGGCGACCTGCCCGTAGCGGTCGAGCAGCATGTCGCGCGGCACGCTGACATGGTCGAAGGTCAGCCGGCCGTTGTCGACGCCCAGCAGCCCGGCCTTCGGGCCGTCGTCGCCGATGGTGACGCCGGGCATCGGGTTGCCCTCTTCGTCCCGGATCGGCACCAGCCAGGCGTGCACGCCGTGGTTCTCACCCCGGGCGATCAGCTGGGCGAAGACGACGGCCATGCGCCCGTCCCGGGCCGCGTTGCCGATGTAGTCCTTGCGTGCGGCCTCGTGCGGGGTGTGCAGGTCGAACGTCTGCGTGGCCGGGTCGTAGGTGCAGGTGGTGCGCAGCTGCTGGACGTCGGAGCCGTGCCCGGTCTCGGTCATGGCGAAGCAGCCGGGCAGGTCGAAGCTCATGATCTCGCGCAGGTAGGTCTCGTGGTGCCGGCGCGTGCCCAGCAGCTGGACGGCGCCACCGAACAGCCCCCACTGGACGCCGGCCTTGACCATGAGCGAGAGGTCGGTGAAGGCGAGCATCTCGATGGAGATCACCGAGCCGCCGGAGTCGGCCTCGCCGCCGAACTCCTTGGGGAATCCGAGGATCACCCGGCCGGACTCGGCGAGCGTGCGGGCCATCCGGGTGACCCGCTCGCGGGCCTCGGCCATCGACTCGCCGTAGACCGGGAGCATCTCCGGGTGGTGCAGGTTCTCCCGGGCGTCGCGGCGCACGTGTGCCCAGCGGCCGTCGAGCACCTCCTGGAGGTGGGCCGGGTCGACCGTGGGGTGCAGGGTGCTCGTCACAGGTCCTCCTTGCGGGTTCCGGTGGTCGCGACGCCGGAGAGTCCGGCCCAGGCCAGTTCGGTGAGGTGCGCCGCGAGCTCACGGCGAGCCATGGGGCGGCCGGCGCGCAGCCACCAGTCGGCGGCGGCGCGGACCAGACCGACGACGCCGTGGCCCCAGGGGGCGGCGGCCGCGGGATCACGCCCGGCGCCGGTGAGGGCGGCGGCCAGCAGCGCGGCCGCCTGGTCGCCGACGAGGTCGGCCAGCCCGGTGACCGGGTCGGCGTCGGCCGGCCGGTCACCGCCGGGGGCGGAGACGACGAACCGGTACAGCTCCGGATCGGCCTCGAGGAAGGCGAGGTAGGCCTCGATCGCGGCGCCGAGCATGGCGCGGGGCTCGGCGGTGCTCGCCATCGCCGCGCGCAGCGTGGGCAGCAGCTGCTCGGATACCCGCGCGCAGACGGCGACGTGCAGGTCGGCGCGGTCGGCGAAGTGCCGGTAGACGACGGTCTTGCTGGTGCCGGCCTCGGCCGCGATCTCCTCCATGCCGACGCCCGCGCCGTGCTTGGCCACCGCGGTGAGCGTCGCCTGGACGAGTTGTTCCCGCCGTTCGCGACGGTGCTCGTCCCATCTCGAGTCGCGCCGGTCCCGGCGGTGCGACACCTTCTTCTCCTGCGCGCGGCGCTCAGCCTGCGACGTCTCTCGCACCGCCTCGGCCTTCACGTAACCGACAGTACCTGATACCGTGCGTACCGGCCCGCCCACTCGAATCCCGGAGGTCTCCATGGCGCAGAGCCAGCAGCCCACGACCCGCAAGGCGGCGATCGTCGGCGGGAACCGGATCCCGTTCGCGCGGTCCAACACGGCGTACGCCCAGGCGTCCAACCAGGACATGCTCACCGCGACCCTCGACGGGCTGGTCGCCCGCTTCGGCCTGCAGGGGGAGTCGGTGGGCGAGGTCGTCGCCGGCGCCGTCCTGAAGCACGCCCGCGACTTCAACCTCACCCGCGAGGCGGTGCTCGGCTCGAAGCTGTCGGCCACCACGCCGGCCTACGACGTCCAGCAGGCCTGCGGCACGGGGCTGGAGGCGGCGATCCTCGTCGCCAACAAGATCGCCCTCGGGCAGATCGAGTCGGGCATCGCCGGCGGTGTGGACACCACGTCCGATGCCCCGCTCGCCGTCAGCGACGACCTGCGCCGCGTGCTGATCTCGCTGAACAACGCCAGGACGTGGCAGGACCGGCTCAAGGTCCTCGGCCGGATCCGCCCCGGCATGATCGCGCCGGAGATCCCGCGCAACGCCGAGCCCCGCACCGGCCTGGCGATGGGTGACCACGCGGCGATCACCGCCGAGGAGTGGGAGATCGGCCGGGAGGAGCAGGACGAGCTCGCCGCCCGCTCGCACCAGCTCATGGCCGCCGCCTACGACCGTGGCTTCTTCGACGACCTGGTGACGCCGTTCCTCGGCCTGGCCCGGGACAACAACCTGCGCCCGGATTCGTCGGTGGAGAAACTCGCGAAGCTCAGGCCGGTCTTCGGCACGGGCGAGGGCGCCACGATGACGGCGGGCAACTCGACGCCGCTCACCGACGGCGCGTCGGCGGTCCTGCTGGCGTCGGACGAGTGGGCCGACGCCAAGGGGCTGCCGGTGCTCGCCCACCTGGTCGACGCGCAGACCGCCGCCGTCGACTACGTGCACGGCGGCGAGGGCCTGCTCATGGCGCCGGTGTACGCCGTCCCGGTGCTGCTGGTCCGCAACGGGCTCGCGCTGCAGGACTTCGACTTCTACGAGATCCACGAGGCGTTCGCCTCCACGGTGCTCGCCACGACGAAGGCCTGGGAGGACCCGGGCTACTGCAAGGAGAAGCTCGGCCTCGACGCGCCGCTGGGCTCGATCGACCGCGCGAAGCTCAACGTCAACGGCTCCTCGCTGGCGGCCGGGCACCCGTTCGCCGCGACCGGCGGCCGGATCGTCGCGCAGCTGGCGAAGACGCTGCACGAGGCGGGCCCGGGCAAGCGCGGCCTGATCTCGATCTGCGCGGCCGGCGGCCAGGGCGTCGTCGCCATCCTCGAGTCCTGACCCGCACACCGCCGGTCGTGCTGAGCCGCGGCACCGGATGGGGAGCCGCGCCACGGCGCGGCTCCCCATCCGGCCGGGCGGCTCGACCTCGGCGGCGTGCACCCCGACCACTTTCCTGGAGGTTCTCCCGTGAGCGACTGGTACACCACCTTCGCCAATTCCGGCTTCGGCACCACGATCACCAGGCAGCTGGGACTGCCGCGCCCGGCGGTGCTGCGCCGCTACGAGCCCGGTCAGCCGCTGCTGCCGGGTCCGGCGGTCGTCGGCTCGGCCGGTGAGGGCCGGCTCCGGAACACGGTCACCGCCGTCCTGCGGGACGCCGGGGTGACCGTGCAGTCCCCGGTGACGGCCGACGGCGGCACCGACGGCGAGAAGCTCGCCGCCGTCATCCTCGACGCGACCGGGCTCACCGGCCCGGGCGACCTCGCCGGCGCGCACGGCTTCCTGGCCCCGGCGATCAAGCGACTGCGCCCGTCGGGCCGGGTGCTGATCCTGGCCGAGCCGCCCTCGGACGCCGGCTCCCCGGCGCAGGCCGCGGCCCGGCAGGCGGTGGACGGACTGGTCCGCTCCGTCGCGAAGGAGCTGCTGGACGGGTCGACGGCGAACGCCGTCTACGTCCCCGAAGGGGCCGAGGACTCGCTGGCCGGCCCGCTGCGGTTCTTCCTCTCGGGCCGCTCGGCGTACGTCGACGGGCAGCTGCTCACGCTCTCGCCGGCCGACGTCCCGACCCGTGAGGACGACGAGAAGCCGCTGGCCGGCAAGGTCGCAGTCGTCACCGGTGCCGCTCGCGGGATCGGTGCCTCGATCGCGCAGGTCATGGCGCGGGACGGCGCGCACGTCGTCGCCGTCGACATCCCGGCGGCCGGCGACCTGCTGGCGGAGGTGGCCAACGGCATCGGCGGGACGGCGTTCCAGCTCGACATCACCGCAGACGACGCCCCGCAGCGGCTGGTCGAGCACCTGCGGGAGCGGCGCGCCGCGGACGGACGACAGGGCGTGGACGTCGTCGTGCACAACGCCGGGATCACGCGCGACAAGCTGCTGGTCAACATGGACGCCGTCCGCTGGAACTCGGTGATGGCGGTGAACCTGCAGGCGCAGCTGGACATCACCCAGGCCCTGCTGGACGCCGATGTGCTGGAGGACGACGCCCGCATCGTCTGCGTCTCCTCGCAGTCGGGCATCGCCGGCAACCGGGGGCAGACCAACTACGCGGCGAGCAAGGCCGGCGTCATCGGCATGGTGCGCGCCTGGGCACCGCGGTTCGCCGAGCGCGGCGCCACGATCAACGCCGTCGCGCCGGGGTTCATCGTCACCGAGATGACGGCGAGGATGCCGGTGGGCACCCGCGAGATCGGCTCGCGGATCAACTCGCTGCAGCAGGGCGGGCTGCCGGTCGACGTCGCCGAGACGATCGCCTGGCTGTCGCAGCCGGGCAGCGCCGGGGTCAACGGCCAGACCGTGCGGGTCTGCGGCCAGTCGATGCTGGGGGCCTGAGGTGGCTCCCACGGAGCTGGAGCGGCCGCCGAGCATGGCGGCGTTGTTCGCCCGGGCCGCGCTCACGGCGCGCGGCCGGGGCGGCGACCTGCCCGACACGCACCTGGCCCGCACCGGCGTGACCGTGGACGGCGGGAACCTGGCCGGCTACGCCCGCATCTGCGGGTTCCCCCTCACCGACTCGCTGCCGCCCACCTATCCGCACCTGCTGACCTTCCCCCTGCAGATGGCGCTGATGGGCGACCGCTCGTTCCCGTTGGCCCTGCCCGGCCTGGTGCACGTGCGGAACCGGATCGACGTCGTCCGCCCCATCGGCGCCACCGAGAGCCTCGACCTCGAGGTGTGGGCCGAGCGGTTCGCCACGCACCGCAGCGGGGCGACCGTCGACCTCTGCGCGTCGGTCTCCGCCGGCGGCGCGGAGGTCTGGCGCGCCCGCTCGACGTACCTGGCACGGGGCGCCACGGCGCCCGAGGGCGCGCCGGAGTCCGACGTCACGGTGGCGGTCGGCGACCTGGGGCGGGCGGCGGCCGTCTGGCGGGTCCCCGACGACGCCGGCTGGCGCTACGCCACGGTCTCCGGCGACGTGAACCCGATCCACCTCTCGGGGCTGACGGCGAAGGCGTTCGGCTTCAAACGGGCGATCGCGCACGGCATGTGGGTGAAGGCCCGGGTCCTGGCGGCGCTGGTCAACCGGCTCCCGGAGGCCTTCACCGTCGACGTCGGCTTCCGCAAGCCGCTGTTCCTGCCGTCGACGGTCACCCTCGCCACGGCGCAGGCCGGCGGCGGCTGGGACGTCGCCGTCCGCAACGCCAGGAGCGGCACCGAGCACGTCGTGGGGACGGTCCGCGCCCGAGGACGCGGTTCCCCGAGTTGATCATCGGCGGGTGGTCGTCCGGCACGCCGTCAGTGTCAGCCACCCGCCGATGATCAACAGGGCAGGGGCTCAGCGGTTGCGGCCCAGCTGGTCGTGGCTGGTCACCCAGTCGCCGGCCAGGATCGCCGAGGTGAGCGAGATGTCGCCGGCGAGCACGACGCCGGCGCAGATCTCGGCGAACTTCCGCACCTTGTCCTTGCCGTAGCAGCCGAGCATCTCCAGGCACTCCCGCTGCGTCGGCAGCCCGGTGCCCCCGCCGTAGGTGGCGACGATGAGCGAGGTCAGCGTCGTCGACCAGTAGTAGTCGCCGTTCTCCAGCAGCTGGGTGTAGGTGACGCCGGAGTGCGACTCGGCGACGTTGGCGGCGTCCTGCCCGGTGGCGATGAACATCGCGGTCAGCCCGTTGGCCGCGTGCGCGCCGTTGTAGGCCGCGCCGGACATGAACGCTCCGGCCATGCCGACCTGCCGGTACTCGAACAGCTGCCGGGTGTCGACGCCGGTGACCCGCTTCAGCACCTCGTTCGGGATCGTCACCTCGGCGACGACGCGCTTGCCGCGGGTCATCAGCATGTTGATCTGCGAGTGCTTCTTGTCGGTGTCGATCGCACCGGAGAGCACGTAACGCGGGTGGTCGGGGTGGTCCTCGCGGATCCACTCGCAGGCGGCCAGCGTCGCCTTGCCGGTCATGTTCTGGCCGGCGGCGTCCCCGGTCGTGTAGTTGACCCGCAGGTAGCGCAGCGGGCCGATCTGGTGCTGGCCGATGTAGGTGAGCTTCCCCGAGCGGGTGGTCGACTCCGCCGCCGCCCGGATGCCGTCGAGGTTCTCGTCCACCCAGCGGCCGAACTCCCGGGCCTCCAGCGCGTTGTCGAACATGAAGGCGGGCGCCCGCTGCATGTGGTCGTCGACGACCGTGGTCCGCACGCCGCCGCACTCGCCGATCAGCCGCATGCCGCGGTTGTAGCTGGCCACCAGCGTGCCCTCGGTCGTGGCCAGCGGCACGAGGAAGTCGCCGTGGGCGTGCTCGCCGCGCACCGTCAGCGGCCCGGCCACGCCGATGGGCACCTGGGCGACGCCGGTGAAGTTCTCGACGTTCCCCGGCAGGGCGGCGGGGTCGATGGAGTAGCGGCCGACGTGCTCGAGCCCCGCGCCGGTCTGCTCGGCGACGAAGGCCTGCCGCTTGTGCGCCATCTCGTCCGTGTAGTCGTGCTCCCGGTCGCGGGGGATGCGGGCACGGTGCGAGGAGTGGGCGTCGGTCATGGGGACCTCTCCGGGACGGCGGTGTGGTGGGCTCCAGTGTGAGCTGAGTCACCCGGCGTCGCTCGTTCGCCGACGGATCTCGAACCGGCAACGATCACGCCGGTTCGGGTCGCCAACCTGCGAGGACGGGAGCAAGGTCGGGGTGGACGACCTGCCCCGACCCCGGAGGTTCCCGTGCGCCCGACCCGACTCCTGTCCCTCGCCGCCGTCGGAGCGCTGGGCCTCACCGCGTGCAGCGGAGGTGGGGAGAGCGTCGACACCGGTGGTGGCGGTGGCGGCGGCGACGACGTGCTGGTGGCGGCGGTCAGCGCCCAGCCCGACCAGTTCGACCCGCACGTCACCAGTGCCTATCCCAGTTTCCAGGTGCTCGAGAACGTCTACGACACCCTGGTCGTCCCGAACCCCGACGACCTGACGATGGAGCCGAGCCTGGCCACCGACTGGGAGATCAGCGAGGACGGGCTCACCTGGACGTTCAACCTGCGCGAGGGCGTCACCTTCCACGACGGCACGGAGTTCGACGCCGCCGATGTCGTCTACTCCTTCAACCGGATCATCGACGAGGAGCTGCAGAACGCCTACCGGTTCGAGAACGTCGAGTCGGTCGAGGCGGTCGATCCGCAGACGGTGCAGATCACGCTCTCCCAGCCCACCCCGAACCTGCCTGCGCTGATCGGTGGCTTCAAGGGCACCGCGATCATCCCCGAAGGCGCCGCGGAGGAGTACGACCTCACCACCGAGGCCGTGGGCACCGGGCCGTTCACGCTGGAGAGCTCCGACGCCAGCAGCACCGAGCTGGCCGCCTACGAGGACTACTGGGGTGGTGCGCCGGAGCTCGGCGGCGTCGAGTTCCGCTACATCACCGAGCCGGCCGCGGCGCTCACCGCGCTGGAGAACGGCGAGGTGCAGTGGACCGACAACGTGCCGCCCCAGCAGATCGAAGCCCTGCAGGGCAACGAGGACGTCCAGTTGGAGAGCATCCCGAGCGTCGACTACTGGTACATGTCGATGAACTTCGCCCGCCCGCCGTTCGACAACCCGCTGGTCCGCCAGGCGATCGCGACGGCGATCGACCGGGAGGCGGTCACCGAGGCGGCCCGCTTCGGTGCGGCCCAGGCCAACCAGACGGCCATCCCCGAGGGCAACTTCTTCGCGTCGGACTATGCGCCGTTCGAGGCCGACGCCGAAGCGGCCCGGCAGCTGCTGGAGGAGTCCGGCGTCGAGCTCCCCATCGACATGGGGCTGATGGTCACCGACGAGTTCCCCGAGACGGTGACCGCAGCCCAGGTGATCGCCAGCCAGCTCGAGCCGATCGGGATCGACGTCGACGTCCAGACGGTGGACTTCGCGACCTGGCTGGACCGGCAGGCGCAGGGTGACTTCGACGCCTTCATGCTCGGCTGGCTGGGAAACCTGGATCCGTTCGACTACTACCACTCCCAGCACATCACCGGCGGGGTGAACAACTACCAGGGCTACAGCAACCCGGAGGTCGACCAGCTTCTGCAGGCGGCCTCCAGCGAGACCGACCCCGACACCCGCAAGGACCTCTACGACCAGGCGATCGAGATGATCGTGGACGACGTCTCGTACCTGTACCTCTACAACCCGAACGTCGTGCAGGCCTGGGCGCCCGGGCTCAGCGGCTACACGATCCGGCCGGACCGGGCGATCAACTTCGAGGACGTGGAGCTGCCCTGACCGGTTACCTGGTCCGGCGGGTCGGCCAGTCGCTGGTCGTCCTCGCCGGGGTGAGCGTCATCGTGTTCGGCCTGGTGCACCTCGTACCGGGCGATCCGGTGCGGCTCGCCCTGGGCACGCGGTTCTCCCAGGAGACCTACGACGCCCTCCGCGAGCGGTCGGGGCTCGACCAGCCGCTGGTCGAGCAGTTCTTCACCTGGTTCGGCCGGGCCCTGACCGGAGACCTGGGGGTCAGCTTCCGCAGCGGGGAGACCGTGACCTCGCAGATCGCCGAACGGCTGCCGGCCACCCTGACCCTGGCGTTCGCCTCGATCCTGGTGGCGCTGCTGATCGCGATCCCGCTCGGGACGGTCTCCGCGCTGAGGCCGCGCTCGCTGGTCGACCGGGTGGCCACGGTGATCAGCCAGTTCGGCATCTCGGTGCCCGACTTCTGGATGGGCATCGTGCTCATCCTGGTCTTCGCCGGGACGCTGGGCTGGTTGCCCTCCGGCGGGTACGTGCCGATCAGCGAGGACCCCGGCGCGTGGCTCCAGCGGCTGCTCATGCCGGCGCTGGTCACCGGTGTGGTGTCCGGTTCGGTGATCACCCGGTTCGTGCGCTCCAGCATGCTGGAGGCGCTGGGCTCGGACCACGTCCGGACGGCACAGGCGAAGGGGCTGGGCACCCGGCAGGTGTTCACCTGGCACGTGCTGCGCAACGCGCTGCTGCCGCTGGTCACCGTGACCGGTGTGCAGCTGGCCTACCTGCTGTCCGGCGTCGTCGTCGTGGAGATCGTCTTCTCCTGGCCGGGCCTCGGGCAGCTGGCGCTCCAGGCGGTGGAGGCCCGCGACTACCCGGTCCTGCAGGGGGCGATCCTGCTGTTCGCGGTGGTGTTCCTGGTGATCAATCTGATCGTCGACCTGCTCTACACCGCCATCGACCCGCGGATCAGGCGATGACATCCAGCCGAGTCCTGCTGCCATGAGCATCCAGCCGACACCCGGGCCCCCGCCCTACCAGGAGCCGGACGACGCACGCCGACCGGAGACGCCGGAGGAGCCTCCCGGCGGATCGCCGCAGCGGGAGACGCAGTCCGGGCCGCCGTCGCTGCGCCCGGCCCGCCCCCGGTGGCGGGAGACGCTCAGCCTGCTGGCGCACAACCCGACGGCGGCGATCGCCTCGCTGGTGCTGCTGTTCATCGTGATCGTGGCGGTCTTCGACGACACGTTCGCCTCCGAGGGCGCCAACGACATCTCGGTGGACGAGCGGCTGCAGTCGCCCAGCTGGGCGCACCCCTTCGGCACCGACGACCTCGGCCGCGACATCCTCAGCCGGGTCATCCTCGGCGCCTCGGTGTCGCTCAAGGTCGGCTTCTTCGCCGTCGGCTTCGCGCTGGTCGCCGGCACCTTGATCGGCCTGCTCGCCGGCTACTACGGCAAGTGGGTGGACGACGTCCTCATGCGGTTCATGGACATGCTGTTCGCCTTCCCCGCGGTGCTGCTGGCGATCGCCGTGCTGGCGGTGCGCGGACCGGGGTCGGGCAACACCGCGCTGGCGATCGGCATCGTCTACACGCCGATCTTCGCCCGGGTCACCCGCGCCAGCGTGCTCGGCGTGCGCGAGGAGGTGTACGTGCGGGCGTCCCGGTCGGTGGGGGCCTCGGACTGGCGGCTCCTGACCCGGCACATCCTCCCGAACGCCGCGCCGCCGATCATCGTGCAGACCTCCATCAGCCTGGCCTTCGCGGTGCTCGCCGAGGCGGCGCTGTCGTTCCTCGGCCTCGGCACCCAGCCACCGAACCCGTCGTGGGGGCTGATGCTGGCCGAGGGGCGCGGCTACATCGAGCTGGCCTGGTGGCTGGCCTTCTTCCCCGGGATGGCGATCTTCCTGACCGTGCTCTGCTTCAACCTGCTCGGCGACGGGTTGCGGGACGCGCTGGACCCGCGGCAGCGGACGCTGATGGCCGGGGGCGGGAAGTGACAGCGAGCGGACAGGGGCGTGAGCATCGCAGCGAGGAACGAGCGAGGAGCGGAGCGCCCCGCGGGAGCG
Organism: Blastococcus capsensis; assembly: GCF_030165005.1. Taxonomy (GTDB): domain Bacteria; phylum Actinomycetota; class Actinomycetes; order Mycobacteriales; family Geodermatophilaceae; genus Blastococcus; species Blastococcus capsensis. The sequence continues at coordinate 169,397 of NZ_JASNNW010000011.1, read as the reverse complement.
AGCCGGTGAATCAGCCGGTGCTGGCGGTCGAGGACCTGCGGGTGCGGCTGCGCACCCCGCGCGGGCCGGCCGACGTCGTCAACGGGCTGAGCTACACCGTGGGCGCGGGGGAGACCGTCGCCGTCGTCGGGGAGTCCGGCAGCGGCAAGAGCGTGTCGGTGCTCGCGCTGCTGGGCCTGCTGCCGGCGCGCGTCGCGACCGTCACCGGGACGGCGCGGCTGCAGGGCGAGGACCTGCTGGCCATGTCGCCCGACCGGCTGCGGGAAGTGCGCGGCCCGGGCGCCGGCATGGTCTTCCAGGACCCGATGACCTCGCTGAACCCGGTGCTCACCATTGGCCGGCAGCTGGTCGAGGGCATCCGCGCGCACGGCGACGTCTCCAAGCCCGCCGCCCGCGCCCGGGCGGCCGACCTGCTGCGCGAGGTGGGGCTGCCCGATCCCGACCGCGCCCTGGACCGCTATCCGCACGAGCTCTCAGGCGGCATGCGCCAGCGGGTCGTCATCGCGATCGCGCTGTCGAACTCGCCGTCGCTGCTCATCGCCGACGAGGCCACCACGGCGCTGGACGTGACGGTGCAGGCGCAGATCATCGACCTGGTCGAGAAGCTTCAGGACGAGCACGGCACCGGCGTCATCTGGATCACCCACGACCTCGGGGTGGTCGCCGGGATCGCCGACCGGGTGCTGGTCATGTACGGCGGCCGGTGCGTGGAGGACGGCACCGTCGACGACGTCCTGGAGCGGCCGGCGCACCCGTACACCCGCGGCCTGCTCGGCTCGTTGCCCGACCTCGCCGCGCCGGTGGGGCCCGACGGCGAGGTGCCCGAGCTCACCGCGGTGCCCGGGCTGCCGCCGCCGCCCACCGACCTGCCGCCGGGGTGCGTGTTCTGGCCGCGCTGCCCGGTGCGCTCGGACCCGCGCTGCGAGGACGAGCAGCCGCCGCTGGCGATCGTCTCCCGGGCCGCGGCTGGCGCCGGTGCGACCGCGTCCGGCACGACCGTGTCTGGCGCGACCCCGTCCGGCGCGCACGAGGGCGACCGCGCCCACCTGCCGCACCGGGCGGCGACCTGGTGCGCCGAGGGGACCTCCGGTACCGGGAGCCCGGCCGTGGCGGGGACCTCCGGTACGGGAAGTCCCTCGGGAGGCGCGCGATGACCGACGACGTCCTGGTCTCCGCGCGTGGGCTCGAGGTGCACTTCCCCGTCGGTGGCGGAGGGCTGCGCGGCAGGGCCGGCGGCCTGCTGCGGGCGGTCGACGGCGTGGACCTCGACATCCTGCGCGGGGAGACCCTCGGCCTGGTGGGGGAATCCGGCTGCGGGAAGTCCACGCTGGGCAACGCGCTGCTGCGGCTGGTCCCGCCCACCGGCGGCACGGTGACCTTCGACGGCACCGACGTCACCTCGCTGGACCGCCGTGGCCTCAAGGAGATGCGCCGCCGGGCCGGGATGGTGTTCCAGGACCCGTTCGCCTCGCTCGACCCGCGGCGCACCGTGGCGCAGACGGTCAGCGAGCCCCTGGAGGTGCACGGGCTGCGGTCGGGCAAGCGGGAGCGGGCGGGCCGGGTGGGCGAGCTGCTGGAGCTGGTGGGGCTGGACCCCGCGGTGGCCGGCCGCTATCCGCACGAGTTCTCCGGCGGGCAGCGGCAGCGGGTCGGCCTCGCCCGTGCGCTCGCGGGGGAGCCGGACCTCCTGGTCTGCGACGAGGCGATCGCCTCTCTCGACGTCAGCGTCCAGGCCCAGGTGCTCAACCTCTTGCGCCGGCTGCAGCGGCAGCTCGGGCTCACGCTGCTGTTCATCTCGCACGACCTGTCCGCCGTCCGGCACATCTCCGACCGGATCGCGGTCATGTACCTGGGCCGGGTGGTGGAGATCGGGCCCGCCGCGGCCGTGGGGAGCGATCCGCAGATGCCCTACACGCAGGCGCTGCTCTCGGCGGTGCCTGTGCCGCACCCGGCACAGGAGCGGGCCCGCCGGCGGATCGTGCTCACCGGCGACGTTCCCTCGCCGTCGGCGGTGCCCAGCGGCTGCCGGTTCCGCACCCGCTGCCCGTACGTGTTCGAGCCGTGCGACGACGTCGACCCGGCGCTCCAGCCGGCCGGGGCGCCCGGCCAGCTGGCGGCGTGCCACCTGCACGGCGTCGTCGGCACCCCGGTGACGAAGACCCCGGAGGGCGTCACCGCCGAGCCTTCCTCCCGTTGATCATCGGCAGATGGCTGGTCGCCACGCCGGCGGCGGCTGCCACCTGCCGATGATCAACCCAGGGTCGGGGCGGCTCAGACCGCGTCGCCCACCAGCCGGGGGCGGGCGGCGGCCAACCCGACGGCGAGCTGCGCGGTGACGACTCCCAGCAGCAGCACGAGACCGGCCGCCCAGCCGCCGGTGGCCTCGTGCAGCAGGCCGAGGGCGAGCGGTCCGCTCGCGGCCAGCAGGTACCCCAGGCTCTGCGCGGACGCCGACAGCCGGCCGGTCTGGCCGACGTCCCGGGTGCGCTGCAGGATCAGCGCCATGGCCAGCGGGAACGCCGTGCCGGTGCCGATCCCGTAGAGCAGCGCCCACAGCAGCGGAGCGACCGCGGGGGCGAGGAGCAGCCCGAGCAGTCCGGCGAGGACCGGCAGGCAGCCGGCGAGCACCCAGCCGCCCTGGCCGGGCCGGCGGGCGGCGAGCGGCGGGACCAGGAGGGACGCCGGGAGGCCCAGCGCGACCGCCAGCGCCAGGATGCCGCCCGCGGCGACGGGGGAGATCCCGGCCTCGGCCTCCAGGATGTCGGCCAGCCAGGTCAGCATCGAGTAGAAGGTCAGCGACTGGAACCCGAAGAACAGGGTGACGGCGAGCGCCACGCGGTCGCGCAGCACGGCCGTGCGGGCACCCTGCGGTGCGGCCGCCGGCCGCGGTACGTCGCGCCGCGCGCGGGTGAGCGCCGCCATGGCGACGAGCGCCGCGAGCACCAGCGCGCCCCAGAGCGCCAGGCCGGTGAGCGCGCTGCCGGCGGCATCGGCCAGCGGCTGGGCGAGGCCGGCACCGATGCTGGCCGAGGCCGCCATCGAGGCGACGATCATGCCGAGGACGAGCGCGCTCCGGTTGCCGTACTCCGCGCGGGCGGCCGCGGGCAGGAGCACGTTGCCGACGGCGATGCCGCCGGTGAGCACCACGGTGCCGACGTAGAGCCCGGGAGCGCCGGCCAGGCGCAGGGCCACGCCGACGGCGATGGCGATGACGCCGAGGAGCACCGCACGGTGCAGACCGAAGCGGGTCGCCAGCGCCGGCGCGAACGGGGAGACCAGCCCGAAGCACACCAGCGGCAGGGCGGTGACGACGGCGAGCGCGCCGGTGGAGAGCGACAGCTCCTCGCCGAGCTCCCCGAGCAGCGGGCCGACGGCGGCGAACGGGGCGCGCAGGCACAGCGCCACGAGCACGAGTGCGACGGCCGGGAGCGCCAGTACCCACCCTGAGCGACGGGTGCCCGGAACCTGGTGCGCCTCGGTGCCCGGTGCCATGGCTCCATGCTGGCCCTCCGCCTCCCGCTCGCCGGCATCGGGTGCGGCGACGTCCGGGACGACGCCCCTCGCGCCCGGCGCCCGGCGACGCACTAGCCTCGACGACGCCAGGAGGGCTCGCCTAGTGGCCGATGGCGGCGGTCTTGAAAACCGCTATGGGGTCAAACCCATCGTGGGTTCGAATCCCACGCCCTCCGCGTCGACCGATCCCTGCGCCACGTAACCGCCGCCGCCATCGTCGTCGTCAGGGTCGCCGCATCCGGCGAGCAGCCAGCTCAGCACCGCCAACAGGCCGACCAGCGTGGCGCGGAGACGGGCGGGACGGCGTCCGGTGGTGCCGGGGGTCGACGGTTGCAGTGTCATGAGTTCCTCATTCCTCGAGGTTCCGTCAGGCCGGCGGACGCTGGCGGCTCCACCGCGAGTGTGGTGGATGGCGTCGCCCCCGGCAGGGTGAGCGAGCCGGTCGACGCGATGGTCCGCAGGTGCGTGCCCAGGAGACGTACCCGGGGCCGGTCGGGCATAGGAAGCTATGCATACGGATCCTGCTCCGAAACCGCATGCATAGCTTCCTATGCCTGGAGGGCACTCCTGGGCCCGTGGCGCCTCGGCGGAGGGCAGCCCCGCGACATGCCGGGCGGGCGTGCCGCCCCGGCGTGACCGGCACGCGGGAACCCCGTTTCCGCAGGTGGGCGCGGTGCATGTCGACAAGGCGGCGCGCCGGAGTGCGGGTCACCGCCCGCCCGCCGGGCCTGGGACAACGATCCGGTGACGGGCGGTCAGCGGCGGGTCCGGAACTGCCGAGGAGGAGTCCGGAGGCCCCTAGCGTCTGCCCTGTCCGCGGCACTTCCCAGCCGCGGCAGTACGTGCTGAGGAGTGGCCCCGTGGTCGTGGGTTCGATGCTGGTGTGGCCGGTCGTGACGCTGGTGGGCTTCCTCTCGTGCATCGCCGTGGTGGTCGCGCTCGGGGCCACGTCGACGGCTCGGTACGAGTTCGCCCGCAACGCCGCGCAGCAGCCGCGGCCGGTGGTCGCCCCGCGGGCGGACAACCACCCCGCGGGCCGCCGCGCCGCCACCCGGCCCGGTGCCGCCGCCGCCGACGGGCAGGGGCAGGGGCAGGCGATCGCGGTCGCCGTCCGTCCCGCTCCCGCGCCGCAGGCCCCGACCGGCCCGGCCTGGTGGCTCGTCGACGACGCGGCGCAGGTGCTGGCCGGACCGTTCGACGACCAGGTCGACGCGGAGTGGGCCGCCCTCGCCGGCGAGCTGGCAGCCATCGCCGTCCACGGCGTCCGGCGCGCTGATGCGACGATCGCGCCCCGGCCCTCCCCGGTGGACCGGTCCTGGCTGGCCGAGCTCGGCGATCAGCTGGACCGGCTGCCCGAGGACTGGGACGCGCTGCTCAGCGACACCGACCCGCTGACCACCCTGGTGGTCGAGGTGGCCGCGGCGCTGGTCGAGGCGGGGCTGCCGCTGCACGACGCAGCCGGCGGGCGCCCGGCCGGCGGGGTGTGCCTGGTGCCCGACGTCGCATCCGGGGGCGTCCTGGTCGGCTGGCGCACGCACGACCGGATGAGCGTGCAGGGTGTGCGGGGCACGGCGGCCGACGCCGCGGTGCAGCAGCTGATGAACGACGCGGTCGCCTGCACGCTGGCCCAGCTGGGCTTCGTCGTCCAGACGTTCGGGGAGGTGGGCTGTTCCCTGGTGACGGCGCTGCGCTGAGTTCCGCACGGATCTCCGCCGGACTGGCCGACAGCACCTGCAGCTACCGGCCGCTCGTGCCGACGGGCGGGCCGGGTCGAGGCCGCGGTCGGCTGACCGCAGGCCTCCGGGTCAGCGCAGGGATCGCGCGGCCGCGGCGAGGGTGGTCACGCCCAGCCGCCCGTCGGCGAGACCGAGCGCGACGACGTCGTCGAACACCCGCTGCTCGGCCGCGGCGGCGCGGAAGACGGCGTCCATGAGCACCGGCCAGCGACTGAGCCGCGAGGCGACGGACGAGTGCCCGAGGTGCCGGCCCAGACGGTGGCCCAGCGCCCGCCGGTAGCCTGCGCCGGCGTCCGCGCCGGAGGCGGCCGCCGCTCCGGCCAGGGCGCCGGAGAGGACGGCGTAGAAGATGCCCTCGCCGGTGAGCGGGTTGATCAGCGCGGCGGCGTCGCCGGCGAGCAGCACCCGCCCGTCGGGCTGGCGCGGCCGGCCGGTGCTCAGCGGCAGCCGGTGGGCCTTCAGCCCGTCGGGCTCGACCCCGGGCAGCAGGCGGTGCAGGCCGTCGACGAGGCCGGCCCGGGTGGCGCCGCCGGAGACCAGCTCGCCGTACCCCACGTTGGCCCGTCCGTCGCCGAGGGGGAAGGACCAGGCGTAGGCCGGCCAGCGCTGCTCGGTGGTGGTGATGACCTGGACGCCGCGCTGCCCGGGCGGCTCCGGTGCGTAGCCGCGCAGGGCGATCGCCAGCTGGGAGGGGAGGTTGGGCCGGACGCCGACGGCGCGACGGACCACCGATTCGGCGCCGTCGGCCCCGATGAGGACGTCGGCAGTGAGCGCCCGGTCCAGCTGCACGTGCCCGTCCCGCACCTGCACGTCGCGCACCTGCCACCGGCGCAGCACCGCGCCGGCCTCCTGGGCCGCCGCGATGAGCCGGGCGTCGAGGACCGCGCGGGGGACCACGTACGAGGGGCGGGCGGTGGCGCGCTCCACCGTCGTCCCGCCGGGCGAGCGCAGCCGCAGCCGGGGCACGGCCGGGTAGCCCTCGGTGACCGCCGCCGGGGGGATGCCCAGCCCGGCGAGGACGTCGAGGGCCTCGGCGGCGATGCCGTCGCCGCACACCTTGTCCCGGGGGAAGTCGGCCCGGTCCAGGACCAGGACGCGCGCGGAGGGACGGCTGCGGCGGGCCGCCAGCGCGGCGGCGGCACCGGCCGGGCCTCCGCCGACGACCACCACGTCCCAGTGCTCCACGGACCCGACGCTAGGCAGCGCCGTCCCCGGGCGCGCGCCGGAGCCCCTCCGCGGCCGGTCCTGCGCCGGGCCTTCCGCACCGGATGTCCGGCCGCGGGGGGACTTCCCGTACCGGACGTCCCCCCTGCCGGTCAGGGGGCGGGGGGTGCGGTCCACTTCCGCGGCGGGTGCTCGTAGGTCTCGACGAACCGCAGCAGCGCCCCGGCGTCGCCGACCGCGCCGAGGGCATCCAGCCGCCGGGCGTCGAGGTAGCCGTCGTCGACCATCCGCCGCAGCTGGGCCAGCAGCGGCTGCCAGAAGCCGTCGACGTCGAGCAGTGCCGCGGGCTTGGCGTGCAACCCGAGCATTCCCCAGGTCCAGGCCTCGAACAGCTCCTCGAGGGTGCCGGCGGCGCCGGGCAGGGCGACGAAGGCGTCGGCCAGCTCGGCCATCCGGGCCTTGCGCTCGTGCATCGAGCCGACGACGTCCAGGCGCGGCAGCCCCCGGTGGGCCACCTCGTCGTCGACGAGATGCTGCGGCATGACGCCGATGACCTCGCCGCCTGCGGCCAGCGCGGCGTCGGCGACGGTGCCCATCATCCCGACGTGCCCGCCGCCGTAGACGATGCCGACGCCGGCCTCCGCCAGCGCGGTGGCGAAGGCCGTGGCCGCCGCGGTGTGCGACGCGGGGCCGGCGTGGGACCCGGTGAAGACGGCGATCCGCACCAGAGGAGGCTATGCCGGGCACCGGCGCAGGCCGCACTCGGCCCCGTCCGGAGGCTCGCCGCGAGCCTGCGAGAGGTCGAGCGGCCGCGTCCAGGGCACCGCCGCGAGCCTGCGAGCGGTGGGGAGGACGGGGCCCTTCAGGGGGTCCTTCTGGGGGTCCTTTCTCAGCCGCCGTAGTAGCGGTAGACCGGCTCGGCGATGCAGACCGGCTTGTCACCGCCCTCGCGCTCGACGACGCAGGAGAAGGTCAGCTGCTTGCCGCCGGCGACGTCCTCGACCTTCGCCAGCGTGGCGGTCAGCCGCACCCGCGAGCCGACCGGCACGGGGGAGGGGAAGCGGACCTTGTTCAGGCCGTAGTTCACGCCCATGACCGTGTCGGACACGGTGATCACCTGGCCGAGCAGCGGCACCAGCAGCGACAGGGTGAGGTAGCCGTGGGCGATGGGGCCGCCGAACGGGCTCTCCTTCGTCGCCCGCTCCACGTCGATGTGGATCCACTGGTGGTCGCCGGTGGCGTCGGCGAAGAGGTTCACGTGCTCCTGGGTGACCTCGTACCAGTCGCTGGTGCCCATCTCGGTGCCGGTCAGGCCGCTCAGCTCGGCCATGGTCGTCGTGGTGCTCATCGCGGTCCTCCGGAAGCGGTCGGCGCCGGGCTTCGGTCCGGCGCGGGTGTCCCCGTCGAACCTAGTGCTCTGAGTGCACGTGCACTCAGAGCCCGAGCTCCGGCAGGACACCTACGGTCGCGGCCGGATGCCGGCAGCGGGTTGACTGGCTGCGTGCTGAGCTCGACCGACGGCTGGACCACGTGCGCCCAGGGGCACCGGCACTGGGGCCGGGCCGGCGCCGCCGGCCTGCTGATCCACCGCGACGGCCCCGGCGGGGCCGAGGTGCTGCTGCAGCACCGCGCGCTGTGGTCGCACCACGGCGGGACCTGGGGCACCCCGGGCGGCGCCCTGCACGCCGGCGAGTCACCGGCCACCGGAGCGCTGCGGGAGGTGGGGGAGGAGCTCGGCCTGCAGCCCGGCGACGTCGTGCTCGGGGTCTCCTCGGTCGACGACCACGGCGGGTGGGCGTACACGACGGTCCTGGCCCGCCCGGCGCACCCGTTCGAGGCGGCGGAGCTGCGGCTGGACGGCGAGAGCGACGGGGTGGCGTGGGTGCCGCTCGTCTCCCTGCACGAGGTGCCGCTGCATCCCGGGCTCGCCGCCTCGCTGGACCGGCTCCGGCCACTCCTGGACGGCGCCGGCGAGTAGATTGCGCGGGAGTGGGCAGTCCCGGCCCCACGTCCCCGATCGGCCGCGCCCCATCGGGGACAACCTCCGCACGACGAAGGAGCCGGCCCTGTCCCGCCCCCGCCACCGCTCGTCCCAGACCGCGCGCCGCGGCGCATCGTCCTCCGGCGCAGGCCGCCACGAGCGCCGGTCCGGCCGCGCCGGGCTGCTGCTGGCCCTGGCGCTCGCCTGTGCCGGCGTGCTCATCGCCGTGCCGCTGGTGCTCCTCGTCGGCTGGGGCTCCGGCAGCGACAGCTCGTCGTCCTCGCGCGACGCCGAGGGCGTGTTCACCGGTGGAGGGAACGACGGCAGCACCGGTGGCGGCAGCGTCGGTGGCACGGGCACCGGAGGCGGTGGTTCCGACGGCGGGGCCGATCCCGGCGCCACGACGGGTACGGCCCGGACTCCTGCGATCGCGGGGACGCTGGTGAACCCTGCGGGCAACACGTCCGGCGCCGCCGGTGGTGGCGCCGCGACCGGCGGCTCGACGGGCGGGACCGGCGCATCGGCGAGCGGAACCGGCGGTTCGGCGGCCGCCGGCGCGGGATCCCCGGCCACCGGCGGATCGACCGGTGGCTGGGCGGGCGGCGCGACCGGGGCCACCAACGGCGGCCGGGCACCGGCTGCGGCGCTCGACGGCGGGACGGCCGCCGGGGCCCCGGCACCCCAGCCGGCACAGCGGCCGCAGCCTGCTCCCCAGCCGGCCCAGCAGCCCGCTCCGGCGCCGCAGCCCGCGCCCCAGCAGCCCGCCCCGGTGCCGCAGCCGGCTCCTCAGCAGCCACCCGCGCAGCAGCCGCCCCCGCCCCCGCCGCCGTCCCCCGAGCCCGAACCGGAGACCGACGCCGACGGCATCCCCTGCCCGTGCCAGGTGGTGAACGGCGTCCTGGTCAGTCTCTCCAGGCAGACCGACGACGTCACCGGTGACCTGCTCGGCTGAGGACGGCGCCGCCGTCATCGTCATCCCAGCCTCCTGGTCGCGACCCCCAGCGGTGCCGCACGGGGGCGGCGACCACGGGCCTGGGGTCGCGGTCGGGCCCCGTCTCGCTAGGTTCGACGCATGAGCGCCCGCGACGACGTCTCCGAGATCTTCGACAGCTCCGCCTGGCGGCAGGTCGAGGGATTCGACTTCGCCGACATCACCTACCACCGGGCCGTCGACGCCGGTGTCGTCCGGATCGCCTTCGACCGGCCGGAGGTGCGCAACGCCTTCCGGCCGCAGACGGTCGACGAGCTGATCTCCGCGCTCGAGCACGCGCGGCTGTCCACCGACGTCGGCTGCGTGATCCTCACCGGCAACGGCCCGAGCCCGAAGGACGGCGGCTGGGCGTTCTGCTCCGGCGGCGACCAGCGGGTGCGCGGGAAGTACGGCTACGAGCACGACAAGGGTCGCTCGAGCGGCCGGCTGCACATCCTCGAGGCGCAGCGGCTGATCCGGTTCATGCCGAAGGTGGTCATCTGCGTCGTCCCCGGGTGGGCGGCCGGCGGCGGGCACAGCCTGCACGTCGTCGCCGACCTGACCCTGGCCAGTGCCGAGCACGCCCGGTTCAAGCAGACCGACGCCGACGTCGGCAGCTTCGACGGCGGCTTCGGCTCGGCCTACCTGGCCCGCCAGGTCGGGCAGAAGTTCGCCCGCGAGATCTTCTTCCTCGGCGACGAGTACACCGCGGCCGACGCCCACGCGATGGGCATGGTCAACCGCGTCGTCCCCCATGCCGAACTGGAGCGCACGGCGCTGGAGTGGGGGACGAAGATCGTGGCCAAGAGCCCCACGGCGCAGCGGATGCTCAAGTACTCGTTCAACCTCATCGACGACGGGCTGGTCGGCCAGCAGCTGTTCGCCGGCGAGACCACCCGGCTGGCCTACATGGCCGAGGAGGCCGTCGAGGGCCGGGACGCGTTCCTGGAGAAGCGCGATCCCGACTTCGCCCGGTTCCCCTGGCACGTCTGAGGGACCTTCGGTACAGAAGGTCCCAACCCGAGAAGGAGGACACTGTGATCGTCGAGGTGGTGACGGGCGCCGACGAGCGTCCGGAGGCGCGGGTGGTCGACGTCGACGACCTGGGGCGGCTGCACCTGGCCCTGGGCGTGGTCACCGACGAGGAGGCCGCCGAGGCGCTGGAGCGCTCGGGGCTCGGCCGGCTGCAGGACGCGCAGACGGCGTTCCTCGACGTGGCGGCCCTGCGGGCCGCCGCCGAGCCGCGCGCCGGAGGAGCCGGCTGGTCGGGGCAGTGGGACCGGATGATCACCGCGGCCCGCGGCAAGGGGTGGCTCTCCGAGGACGGCGCAAGCCTCCAGGTGCACGTGGAGAGCGCCGCCGGCGCCTGAGGGCGAGCTTCCCGGCGCACGGCTGTGACCTGCGGGAAGTCGGCGCCCCCCCCGAAAACAACGAGATCATTGTGGTCCTCCCGCCGAGACGCCAGGATGACCCCGTGCATACGACCAGCCGTGACGGAACGGCGTCATGACGGGCGCTCCTGGACGGCCGCTGAGCGCGGAACTGTCCGAACAGTTGCTCGCCGTCTCCGTCGACATCCTGGCCGACGAGGGGTGGGGGAGGCTCAACAGCGACCGCATCGCGGCCCGCGCCCGGGCCGGCAAGGCGGGCATCTACCGCCGGTGGCCGACCATGGCGGCGCTCGCCCGCGCGGCCGTGAGCCGGTTCGAGCTGGTGGTGCTGCCCGACGACGGCGGCTCGGTGCGGGAAGACGTGCTCGGTCTGCTGAACGCGCGGTGGACGCAGCCGTTGAGCCGTGAGGAGCGGGCTGTGGCCAGCCTCGTGGGTGCCGCGCGGCACGACGAGGAGCTGCACGCCGGGCTCGACGAGGCCCTGGTGCAGCCGCTGGCGGCCGCCGTCGAGAAGATCTGCGCCCGCGCCGACGAGCGGGGAGAACCGGTCCGTCACGAACGGGCGCTGCTGCTGACCTCGGTCCTGGAGGCGTTCTGGTGGCAGCGCTACCGGATGGCCGAGCCGTTCACCGCCGACCAGGTCGAGGTGGTCGTCGACGAGGTGCTGATGCCGTTGGTGCGCCCGCTGGACGAGCGCGTTCCCGCCTGAGCATCCTCGGCGGTCAGCACGCACGGCACTGCGCCTGAGGGGGTCGGTGTCGGGGGCGGGTTGGGGAGTGCGCCGAGTGGGCAGCCCCGGCGGATGAGTGAGCTCCGCATCGCCGTTCTCGACGTCGACGGCACCCTGGTCGACACGAACTACCAGCACGCGCTGGCCTGGTACCGGGCGCTCCGGTCGCTGGGGGAGACCTACCCGGTGTGGCGGATCCACCGGCTGATCGGGATGGGCGGCGACCGGCTGCCGGCCGCGCTGGGTGGCGACGACGTCGAGGCGCGGATCGGCGACGACGCCCGCGAACGGTGGACGGCGGAGTTCGACCGGCTGATCGACGAGGTGGCGCCGCTGCCGGGTGCCCGCGAGCTGATCGAGGGCCTGCGCGAGCGCGGCCACCGGGTGGTGCTGGCCAGCTCGGGCAAGGCCAAGCACGTCGACCACTTCCTCGACCTGCTCGGCGTCCGGGACCTGGCGGAGGCGTGGACGACCAACGACGACGTCGAGTCGAGCAAGCCCGCCCCCGACCTGCTCCAGGTGGCCCTGGAGAAGCTCGGCGAGCCGGCGGACGCGCCGAGCGTCCTGATCGGCGACTCGGTCTTCGACGTCGAGGCGGGGAAGAGGGCCGGGATGCCGACGATCGTGGTGCGTTCCGGCGGCTTCGGGGACGACGAGCTGCGCGAGGCCGGGGCCCTGGACGTCTTCGACACGCCCGGCGACCTCGCCGCGGCGCTGGACCGGCTCGACCTCGCCTGAGCTGCTGATCGCCGGAGGGTCTTCCCGCACGGTCTGCCTCTGAGTGCACCCGCACTCAGAGGCAGAGCGTGCGGCGGAAGGCCCGACGAGGCGGTGGTGGGGCGGCGACGGTGGCGGACCGGTGGATGAGGACCGTCAGGAGGCGCTGGTGGAGCGGTCGCGGCGGCGCAGCGCCTCGTCGGGGCGGTCGGTGATGACCGCGTCGACGCCGAGGGAGAGCAGGAAGTCGATGTCGGCGGGGCGGTTCGCCGTCCACACGTGCACCTCCTTGCCGGCGGCGTGCGCCTGGGCGACGTAGCCGGGGTCGGCGCGTACCAGCGACACCCCGGGGCCGACCGCGTCCATCGACCCGGACAGCAGGTCGGTGCGCAGCGGGCGCAGCCGCTTGCCGATCAGCTGCACCGTCGGCACGCCCGGCGCCAGCGCGGTCACCCGGCGCACCGCCAGCTGGGAGAAGCTCATCACCCGGAACGCCGGCTTCCCGCCCCACTCGGCCGGCCGGTCGCCCTGCAGCACCCCGAACCGGCGCAGCGTCCGCAGGACCTCTGCCTCCACGCGGAACGCGTGCCGGGTGGGGTGCTTGGTCTCGATGGCCAGCCGCACGGTGCCGGGCGTGGCGGTCACGTACTCGAGCAGCCGGTCGAGGGTGAGCACGAGGCCGTTCTCGACGTCGGGCTCGTCGGTGACGGCGATGATCTCGTCGTCCTTCCACCGGTCGAACCGGCTCCGGCGGGCGCCGAACCGGAACTGCTCGAGCTCGGCCAGGTGCAGCGCGGAGACGACGCCGCGGCCGTTGGAGGTGCGCTGGATCCTCCGGTCGTGGACGCAGACGAGCACGCCGTCGCGGGTCATCCGGACGTCGCACTCGACGGCGTCGGCGCCGAGCACGGCCGCGTTCCGGAAGGCGGCCAGCGTGTGCTCCGGCGCCTCCGCGGTGGCCCCGCGGTGGGCGACGATCTCGGGGGCGCTCACCTGCGCGAGGGGGACAGGACGGGAAGACCTACCGGCACGCGGCGATCCTGCCCTCCCGCGGTGGAGCCTGCGACCGTGGGGGTGGCCTCAGCCGGCCAGCCGGGCGCGGTACTCCGGAACGGTGGCCATGGGCGGCCGCTCGTCGACGGCGACGGTGCTGGTGCGGGGCACGAAACCGGCGCCGTCGTGCCGGAACTGGGTGAGCAGCCCGCTGGGGTCCGGCGCGGACGCGGCCCGGGCCAGCACGGTGGCGACCACCTGCCCGGCCATCTCGCCGAGCGCCTCGACGTCCTGCGAGGTGTGCCGCCGCTCGCCGAGGTCCACCTGGGCCAGCGAGGCCAGCCCGCCTCGCCGCAGCAGGTCGACCAGCAGACCCACCTCCACGCCGTAGGAGGAGACGAACGGCACCTGCTCCAGGGCGCTGCGGCGGCCGGCGTACTCGCCGCCGAGGGGCTGGACGAACCCGGCGAGCTCCGGCCACAGCGCGTTGAGCAGCGGGCGGGCGGTCAGCTCGGTCACCCGTCCCCCGCCGGTGGGCACGACCGCATCCCCGACCTGGAGCGGCCGGGTGTAGCAGCCCTTCACGTAGTCGACCTGCGGGTCGGTGAGCAGCGGGCCGAGCAGCCCGGGCACGTAGTGGGCGACATCGCCCAGCAGGTCGGCGTCGAGGAAGACGACGAGGTCGCCGGTCGTGGCGGCCAGCGACTTCCACAGCGCCTCGCCCTTGCCGCGGCGGGTGCCGTGGGCGGGCAGCACGTCGGTGGTGGCGACGACGGAGGCCCCGGCGGCGCGGGCGACGGCGGCGGTGGCGTCGGTGCTGTCGGAGTCGACGACGAGGAGCTCGTCGACCAGCGGCGTCCGGCGCACCCACTGCTCGCGCAGGTCGGCGACCAGCCGGCCCACCGTCGCCTCCTCGTTGCGGGCGGGCAGGACGACGCTGATCCGGTGGCCCCCGCGGCGCTTGGCGTGCAGCAGGGCCGCGACGTCGATCCGGTCGAGCGAGGTCGCGGTGGTGGTGCGGTCGGCGAACCAGGCGCGGGCGTCGGGTCTCACCTCCCCACTGTCGACCAGGCCGGCTGTGGGCACCAGGGCGGGTCCGGGCTGTTCACCTCCGCGTCATGGGAACTCTCCGTGCAGAACGTCCCCAGGAGGGGGCGGCGGTTCGTGCACGAACCGCCGGGAGGGCAGCGTCAGACGAGTGGCGCGCCGGAGCGGGCCCACGTCGGCCGAGTCGCGGCGCGCCCGGGCAGCCCCCACGATGACCGGCATGACCACTGGGCAGTTGCCCCGACGAGTTCCCGCCCCGCGGCCGACGGCCGATCAGCGGCGGCGGGTGGCGCTGCTGCTGGAGACCGCCGATGTCCTGGCCGAGCGGGCCCGGCGCACCGACGACAGGGTCCAGGCGCAGGTGCTGCTGCGCCGCTCGGCGCAGCGCCGGGCGCAGGCGGCCACCCTCGCGACCGGCCGCCCCGCGCCCGCGCCGGACTCCCGCCGGCAGGTCGCCCCGGGGTAGGCGGGTGGCGGCGCGGCACCGGCCTGCCCAGGCCACCGGGCGCCGGGCACCCTTGCGGTTCTTTTGCGGATCGCTGGGCGGAACCGTGCGGTCGGTCGCGCAGGCTCCTCCCTGCCGCCCGGTGGATCGGCCACCCGGTCAGCAGCAGGGGGACTGCACCGTGATCAGCCGTATCAGCACCGCCGTCGCCGAACGCGGCACCGCCGCGAAGCTCGTGGGCACCCTGGGTGTCCTCGCCGCGGCGGCCACCGTCGCCGGGCTGGGCACCTACGGCGACTTCACCACCACCGAGCCCGTGGACGCCCGGGTGGACGCCGGCGGGCTGTCCATCGAACTGGACGTGACGGCCGGGGGGACGACCGTGCCCTTCTCCAGCGCGTCGATGCTGCCCGGCGACGCCGAGCGCGTGCCCCTGGACCTGGCGAACGACGGCGAGGCCCCGCTGTCCTCGGTGACGTTCTCGTCCGTGGCCGCGACCCTCGCGCCCGGCGGCGTCGACCACCTGCCGGCCACCATCTCGTTCCCCGGGACCGCGGACGAGGACCTGGTCGGCCAGGCCAGCCGGATCGCCTTCACCTTCGCCGCCACGCAGCGGGACGGCGTCGCCCGCTGAGGCGGGCGCGGTAGGCGGCGGGTACCGGGCCCACGGGGGGCCCGGTCCCCGCCGCGCCGGCTCTTCCGATGGAGGACGATGGTCCGTCGCGGACGACGACCGGCACGACATGTGGGGTCCGCCCCGTGGTCTCCTGCGGGATGCGGCTGCGCTGGCTGGAGCGAGGGAAGCCGATCGTGTGTCCCGGCATCGGCCGAACACGCTTGGGCACCTCGGTTCACACGCGCCCCTTCTGACACGGCCGGCTCAATCCCCTCACGGAGTGGAGTCCGACCGTTACAGTTTTTCCATGCGTGGATTGCGGCTCGAGCGTCCACCGGGGTGGGGAACCTTGGCCCTGGTTCTCCTCGTCCTCGGCAACGCGGCGTTGTTCACGTTCCTGGGCACCCGCTCAGCGCCGGCCGACACGTACGAGAGCAGAACGGAGACCGCGGGAGCCGAGTACCCGCTCGCGCAGGAGCCGGTGCCGGCCGTTCCGACCACGGATGCGCCGGCCGACGAGCCCCCCGTGCTGGCTGTCTACGGCGACGGGTACGCCGCCGGCAACGAGATGGGCGGCCAGGGCGCCACCGGCTGGCCCGCGCTCGTCGCCGAGCAGGCGGGGACCGCGCTGTCGCTCAACGCCGTTCCGCAGGCCGGCTACGCCTCGATCGGCGTCACCGGGCAGGATTACCCGGCGCTCCTCGCCGCGAGCCCTGCGCCGGACGCCGACGTCATCATCCTCTTCGGCAGTCGCAACGACGCCGATGAGGACCTGCCCCAGGTGGAGCAGCAGGCCGCCACGGCTCTGGCGGCGGCGAAGCAGAATTCTCCCGAAGCCACCCTCGTCGTGATCGGGCCCGTCTGGGACGACGGCAACCCGCCTGCCAGTGCGCTCGCCGTCCGCGACGTGGTTCAGGCCGCGGCGCAGGAGGTCGGCGCCGTCTTCGTGGACCCGCTGACCGACGGCTGGTTCAGCCAGGGAACCGGCCTCATCGCAACCGACGGCATCTCCCCGACGGACGCCGGGCACGCCCACCTGGCCGAGTTGATCGCTCCGGTGGTCACCGCCGCCCTGCGGTAGGCACTCGTCCTTCGTGGGCTACGGGACCGCCGCGCGACGTGGCTCGTGGCTCCGGGTGTTCGCCGCTGCTCGAAGTCCCACGCCGGCCCGACGTCCCGCCGGCCCGACGTCCCGCTGGCCCGCTGGCCCGCCGGGCCGGCGGTCTCCTGGCTAGAACCCGACGGCCTGCGGCAGGACGCGCGGTGGGACGGGCGGCAGGTTCTTCGCCGTCCCGACGAAGGTGTCGGACAGGCTGGTGACCGGCGACTTCCGCGCCGCCGGGACGTCGCACAACGCCTCCAGCAGCGGGACGAGCGCGCCGAGGATCTGCTCCCCGACCTGCTGGTGAACGGCTGAGCTCTGTCCGATCGGATCGGCGACGTCGTCGTCGTGTTCCGCGCTGCGCCGGGTCGCCCGCTGCGCGCCCAGGGCGGCCACCAGGGTCCGCGCCCGCTCGTCGAGGGAGCCGATCGGGGGCAGGCCGCGGAGGTCGGCCCCGGTCAGCAGGTCCGCGGCCTCGCGCAGGGTGTAGGTCCGGAACATCGCGCGCGGCGCGAGCTTGAGGGCGGCGCGCCGGTGGCGCCGGGTCATGGTCAGCGTGAGATCGGCCGCGTCGATGAGCTCGCCGGTGAGCTGCTGGGCCTGGAACCCCGCCGGATCACCACCGAGACCGGACAGCGCGAGGGCCGACGAGGGCTCCATGCCGCTGCCGACGACCGCGTGCGTACCGGCGCTGGCCGTACCCACAGCAGCGGCCGAGGCGCCGAGAGCCTCATCCAGGAAGGTGCGGGTCAGCCGCTCTCCCATGGGTGAGCGGCAGATGTTCCCGGTGCAGACGAAGAGGATGCGCACGCCCCGGATCCAACCTGCCCGAAGCGGTGACACCAGCACTCCGGCGGAGGAAGGGCCGCCGTGTCGGTGCGACAGCGACTCCCCTGCCACATTCGTAACACGCTGTCCCACCGTGCACACGAATAGCGAGATATCGACATCCGGACAGTTATGTTCCAACGGTCAACCGGTTCGACGTCTCACATGAGCGGACTCGCCGTTGGCCGGACTGGAGAGCGGGGGGTCCGTGGACCTGAAGGATGTCGCACAGGCCCTGCGAGCGGGATGGTGGCTGGTCGTGGCCGCCGTCCTCGTGGGAGTGGCTACCGGTGGTGCGCTGACCTGGTCGGCGACGCCGATGTACGCGTCCACCACAAAGCTGTTCGTGTCCACGTCGACCACGACGGACACCTCCTCGGCCTACCAGGGGAACCTGTTCTCCCAGCAGCGGGTGGCCTCGTACGCCGAGTTGCTCAGCGGCGTCCAGCTGGCCGCCCGGGTCATCGAGGAACTACAGCTCGACATGACGCCGGACGAGCTGGCCGCCAAGGTGTCGGCCACCGCGGTTCCGGAGACCGTCATCCTGACCGTCACGGTCACCGATACCTCGGCGCTGCGGGCGCAGGACATCGCGGCCTCGCTGGGCCGGCAGTTCGCCGCCCAGGTGACCGAGCTCGAGACGCCGGCCGGCAGCGACGCCTCCACGGTGAAGGTCGCCACCGTCCAGCCGGCCGCGCTCGACGAGACGCCGGTCAGCCCGGACGCGGTCCGCAACGTCGCCCTCGGCGCGGTGCTGGGGATCCTTGCGGGCCTTGGGCTGGCGTTGCTGCGCAGCCGCATGGACGACACCGTGAAGACCAGTGAGGACGTCACCTGCCTGACGGGCGTCGGTCTCATCGGGACCGTCCTGGAGGACCCGCGGGTCGCCGAGGACCACGTGGTCACCGACCAGAACCAGCACTCGATCGCGGCCGAGGCCTACCGGTCGATCCGGACGAACCTGCAGTTCCTCAACGTCGACAACCCGCCGCGGGTCATCGTCATCTCCAGCGCGACCCCCGGCGAGGGCAAGTCCACGCTCGCGATCAACCTGGCCACGGTGCTGGCCCAGTCCGGCAGCCGGGTCATGCTCGTCGAGGCCGACCTGCGCCGCCCCCGCGTCACGCGGTACATGGGCCTGATCAGCGGAGCGGGGCTCACCAACGTGCTCGGCGGCACGGCGATGCTGCACGAGGTCGCGCAACCGTGGGGCGACGGGCGGCTCAGCGTGCTGGCGGCCGGCCCCATGCCGCCGAACCCCAGTGAGATGCTCGGCTCCCGGCACATGAAGATGCTGCTCGACGACCTGTGCGAGCGCTACGACTACGTCCTCATCGACGCCCCGCCGCTGCTGGCGGTCACCGACGCTGCCGTGCTGACCGCCCTCTCCGACGGCTGCCTCCTGACCTCCCGGTACGGCAAGACCCGGCAGGAGGAGCTGGCGGAGGCAGCCTCATCCCTCGAGCGGATCGACGCGACCCTGCTCGGCGTCGTCCTCAACCGGGTGCCGCAGTCGGCGGGCGCCGCGCGGGGCTACGGCTACGCCTACAGCTACGAGGCCGACCCCGACCGGGACACCACCGGGGTCGTCCGTTCCATGACCAGTGCCCGGTCGGAGCGTGGCCGACGTCGTCAGCCGGTCGATGACACCGGTCCCGTGGCCGCCGTGCGGTCCCGTCGCTGAGCCGGCCAGAGCCTCCCATGACGACGAAGGGACGTGCCGATCGGGACGACCTGGCCGCGGTCCCGCAGGGCATCCAGGCAGCATCCGCCGGCGGGAGCGGGGCGGTGCACCGACGTGCGACGTGGCGCTGGCGGTTGCGGCGCTGGGGCCTGCTGACGGTCGACGTCCTGCTCATCGCCGGGGGCCTCGTCCTGGCCAGCATCGCCCGATATGACGGCGACGTCACCCGGATCGACCTTTCCGGGCTGGTGTGGGCGGCAGGCATCGCCGTATCGGTCTATCCGCTGGTTTCGGCCGCACTCCGGCTGCATCAGGGACGGCATCCGGTCGGCAGTGCCGACGAGCTCACGGCGATGGGCCTGGCCGTCACCGCAGCACTCGTCACCGTCGTCGTGGCCGACGTCACCGCCGGCGCGCCGAGCATGGTGCCCCGATCGGTGCCGCTGATCGCCGCCCCCATGGCCTTCGTCTTCATGCTGGCCATCCGGCTCACCGTGCGACGCCTTCGGGAGCTGTCGGTGCGCCCGCAGCAGGGCCGGCGCACGCTGGTGTTCGGCGCCGGGGACGCGGGTCACCAACTGGTCCGCTCCATGCTGGGCCGGCCGGACAGCCCGTTCCTCCCCGTGGCTCTGCTGGACGACGACCCGAAGAAGCGGTACGCCCAGATCGGCAAGGTCCGCATGCTCGGTGGTCGCCGGGACATCGCGGACGTCGCCCGGGCGACGAGGGCGGAGATCCTCGTCATCGCCCTGCCGTCGGCCGAGTCGGCGCTCGTCCGGGAGCTCTCCCGTCTGGCCATCGCCGCGGGTCTGTCCGTCAAGGTTCTTCCTGGGCTGGCGGATCTCGCGGGGAACGGCGTCGGGATCCGCGACGTCCGGGACATCGACATCGCCGACCTGCTGGGCCGGCGTCAGATCGACACCAACGTCGACGCGATCGCGGGTTACCTGACCGGCAAGCGGGTGCTGGTCACGGGCGCGGGTGGGTCCATCGGATCGGAGCTGTGCCGGCAGATCTCCAAGTACGAACCGGCCGAGCTGATCATGCTGGACCGTGACGAGTCGGCGCTGCACGCCGTCCAGCTCGGTATCCACGGCGAGGCCCGTCTCGACCTGCCCGATGTCGTGCTGGCGGACATCCGCGATTCGGAGACGCTGCTGACGATCTTCGAGGCTCGCCGGCCCGAGGTGGTCTTCCACGCCGCCGCGCTCAAGCACGTCACGATGCTCGAGCAGTACCCGGACGAGGGCTGGAAGACCAACGTGCTCGGCACGCGGAACGTCCTCGAGGCGGCGACCGCGGTGGGGGTCGGCCACTTCATCAACGTCTCCACGGACAAGGCCGCGGATCCGGTGAACGTGCTCGGCCGGACCAAGCGCACGGCCGAGCAGCTCACCGCCACCTATGCGCAGCGCAACGCCGGCGCCTTCCTCTCCGTCCGGTTCGGCAACGTGCTCGGGAGCCGTGGATCGGTGCTGACGACCTTCGCCGCCCAGATCGCCCGGGGCGGGCCGCTCACGGTGACCGATCCGGAGGTGACCCGCTTCTTCATGACGATCCCCGAGGCGGTCCAGCTGGTCATCCAGGCCGGCGCGATCGGCCGCGACGGCGAAGCGCTCGTCCTCGACATGGGAGAGCCGGTCCGCATCGTCGAGGTGGCCCGCCAGCTCGTCGCGCTCTCCGGGCAGGACGTCGAGATCGTCTTCACCGGCCTGCGGTCGGGCGAGAAGCTGCACGAGGAGCTCTTCGGCGTCGGCGAGCAGGCGTCCCGGGACGCGCACCCGCTGATCAGCCATGTCCCCGTCGCGCCTCTCGACGAGTGGGCGCTCCATCGACTCGGCCGCCGGGGCAGCGACATCTGGTCGGTCTCGACGACGCGGGAGAGCACTGAGTGGCTCGGCCAGGCGGTCGCCCGGTGACCGCCACCTCGTCGGGCACCCTTGAGCGGATCCTCCTGTCCCCACCGGACGTGGGGGACCGGGAGGAGCAACTGGTCGTCGAGGCGCTCCGATCCGGCTGGATCGCTCCCCTCGGTCCCATGGTGGACGCCTTCGAGGAGGGCGTGGCGGCACGGTGCGGGCGCACCCACGCGGTGGCGTTGTCCTCGGGAACCGCGGCGTTGCACCTGGGCCTGCTCGAGCTCGGTGCCGGCCCGGGGACCGTGGTCATCGTGCCCACGATGACCTTCGCGGCCACCGCGAACGCTGTCGTGTACACCGGCGCGGAGCCGGTCTTCGTCGACTGCGAGGGTACGACCGGCAACCTGGACCCCGGACTGCTGGAGCGCTGTCTGGGCCGCCTGCGAGCCGAAGGCGTGACGGTGGCGGCGGTGGTTCCCGTGGATCTCCTCGGCCGCTGCGCCGACTACACCAGCCTGCTGGCGATCTGCGAACGGTTCGAGGTCCCTGTGCTCGCTGATGCGGCGGAGTCGGTCGGCTCGTGGCATGCGGAGCGTCCGGCGGGATCGTTCGGCCGGATGGCGGCCCTCTCGT
The DNA here is from genome assembly GCF_030165005.1 of Blastococcus capsensis. GTDB lineage: Bacteria > Actinomycetota > Actinomycetes > Mycobacteriales > Geodermatophilaceae > Blastococcus > Blastococcus capsensis. The sequence continues at coordinate 147,988 of NZ_JASNNW010000011.1, read as the reverse complement.
TCAACGGCAACAAGATCATGACGACGAGCGGTGGCGGGATGCTACTGACCGACAGCGCCGTCCAGGCCGACCGGATCCGGTACCTCAGCAGCCAGGCGCGGCAGCCAGCGGAGCACTACGAGCACACCGAGGTGGGCTACAACTACCGGTTGAGCAACCTCCTGGCGGCCGTGGGGCTGGGGCAGCTGGAGCGGCTGGACTCGATGATCGGCCGCAGGCGGGCCGTGCGGGAACGCTACGTCGAGTGCTTCGCCGGGCTGCCGGGCGTCCGGGTCTTCCAGCGGGATGGGGACGAGGCCGACAACTGCTGGTTGACGTCGGTGCTCGTCGACGAGGCCCGCGCCGGCTGGTCGGCCGGCGAGCTCAGGCGCGCGCTCGCGGAGGCGGACATCGAGTCGCGCCCCTTGTGGAAGCCCATGCACCTGCAGCCGCTGCACGCAGGAGCCCGCACGTGGCTGTCCGGCGCGTCGGAGGGGCTGTTCGCCACGGGTGTGACGCTGCCCAGCGGCTCGGCGCTGCGGCCGGAGGAGGTCGACCGGGTGATCGGGACGGTCACCGATTTCGTCCGGGGCGGCCGGTGAGCGGCTACCCGGCCGTCAAGCGAGGCGTGGACATCGCGGTCTCGGCGGCCGTCCTGGTGGTGACCGGCCCGTTGCAGGCGGTCCTCGCGATGGCGGTCCGGAGGGACCTCGGATCACCCGTCCTCTTCCGCCAGCAGCGGCCGGGCCGGCACGGTGAGCTCTTCGAGCTGGTGAAGTTCCGGACCATGCGCGACGACCCGACAGCGCGGGATGCGCAGCGGCTCACCAGGTTCGGGTGCTTCCTGCGCAGCACGAGCCTGGACGAACTCCCCACGATGTGGAACGTCCTCCGGGGGGACATGAGCCTGGTGGGCCCGCGTCCACTGCTGCCGGCCTACCTGTCCCGCTACACGCCCGAGCAGGCACGCCGGCACGACGTACGGCCTGGGGTCACCGGCCTGGCCCAGGTCCGGGGCCGCAACGCGGTGTCCTGGGAGGACCGGTTCCGGGCCGACGTCGAGTACGTCGAGCGGCTCAGCGCCCGCCTCGACGTGTCCATCCTGCTGAAGACCGTGGCGCTCGTCCTGCGGCGGACGGGCATCGCGGCCGATGGGGCCGCCACCATGTCGGAGTTCCTCGGGACCGGCACGCCGGGGCCGGCATCCGTCGGTGCGGTCAGCGCAGGCCGGCAGGGAGGGCCGCGATGAGCCGCACGCCTCTGGTGATCATCGGCGCGGGCGGCTTCGGGCGTGAGGTCCACGACGTGGTGGAGGCGGTCAACGACGACCTCGGCACCCACGCGGGCTTCGACGTCATCGGCTTCCTCGACGACACGGCATGCACCGACGATCTGGTGTCCGACCGGGGCCTGTCGGTCCTCGGACCCGCACACCGGCTCGAGGACCTGCCCGGGGACGTCCAGTACGTCATCGGGATCGGCAGCGGCGCCGTCCGACGCGGCATCGACGTCCGGGCCTCGGCCGGAGGGCGCGTCGCGGCGCAGCTGGTCCACCCGGCCGCCGTGCTCGGCCGGCACCGGGTGACCCTGGCTCCGGGGTCGATCGTCTGCGCATCCGCCGTCATCACGACCAACGTGCGACTGGGGCGGCACGTGCACGTCAACATCGGTGCCACGGTCGGGCACGACGCCGTCCTCGAGAACTACGTGACGCTCAATCCGAACGTGTCCGTCTCCGGTGGGGCAGTCCTCGGCGAGGCGGTGTCCATGGGCACCGGTTCCAGCGTCCTGCAGTACCGCCGCGTGGGCGCCGGGACCACGGTCGGGGCGGGCGCGGTCGTCGCCCGCGACCTGCCGGCCGACGTGGTCGCCGTAGGCGTCCCTGCTCGCGTGCGCGAGGCATGAGCACGCAGTCGGTGCGGGGGCCGAAGAGCGGTGCACCCCCGCTGCGGATCGTCATGTACACGCAGTGGTTCCCTCCGGAGAAGGCGGCGATCCCGGCGGACATCGCCGCTGGCCTGGCCGCGCAGGGGCACGACGTCACGGTCGTGACCGGGTTCCCGAACTACCCCCTGGGACGGACCTACGAGGGCTGGCGGCAGCGGCCCTGGGCCGATTCGGCCGTCGACGGTTACCGCATCAGGCGCGTCGTCCAGTACCCCAGCCATGACGCGTCCGCGATCCGGCGGGCCCTCAGCTACCTCAGCTTCGCGGTCGCCGCCACGGTGTTCGGCTGGCGGCGGCTCAGAGCCGCTGATGTCGTGTACGTGTACCACCCCCCGCTGACCACGGCTCTCGGACCGTGGCTCAACCGGGCGACCGGAGGCGCGCCCTACGTCCTGCACGTGCAGGACCTGTGGCCGGACTCGGTGGTGGCCGCGGACCTGCTGGCCGACCGGGTGCTCTCGGTGACCGCCCGGGTTCTCGACCGGATGTGCCGGGCGGTGTACGGGCGGGCGCACGCCGTCGTCTGCCTCGCGCCCGGGATGGCGGGGCTGCTGGCGGACCGGGGCCTGCCACGCCGGCAGCTCCAGGTCGTGGCCAACTGGACCGACGAGTCGGTCTTCCGGCCTCTCGAGCGGGATCCGGACGTGGCGAGGTCCCTGGGAGCGGACGGTCACACCACGGTCATGTTCGCCGGCAACATGGGCCCCGCCCAGGGACTCGAGACCGCCGTACACGCGGCCGCGGCCGTGGCGGACCTGCCGGACTTCCGGCTCCTGCTGGTGGGTGACGGGCTCGGCCGCGCGGCTCTCGAGTCGTTGGCCGAGGAGCTGGGGGCGGACAACGTGAGGTTCTGCGGATCCCGCCCGTTCGCGGAGATGGCCGCCGTCACGGCGGCGGCCGATGCCCAGCTGGTGACCCTGCGGGGCCTGCCGTTCCTCCGCGGCACCGTGCCGAGCAAGGTGGGCAGCGTGATGGCGTCCGGACTGCCGGTCGTCGTCTCGGCGGACGGCGATGCCGCCGCCCTCGTCGAGCAGGCCGGCGCGGGATGGACCTGCCCTGCCGAGGACGTCGCTGCGCTCGCGGAGGCGTTCCGACGCGTCGCCGGGTCCTCCGAGGAGGAGCGCCGCAGACGTGGCGAGGCCGGACGCGCGTACTACGAGAAGAACATGACCCGCGCAGCCGGGGTCCGCAGAATCGGCCGGATGCTCGAAGCGGCGGCTGGGATCGAGAGCACGGAGAAAAGGTGAGTCGCATGCACGAGATGACCGGCGCAACAGTGCTGATCACCGGAGGGACGGGATCCTTCGGATCAACCATGACCCGGGCCCTACTGGGCGAGGGTGTCGGGCAGGTCCGGGTGCTGAGCCGGGACGAGGCCAAGCAGGACGAGCTGCGCCGTCAGCTCGGTGACGAGCGGATGCGCTTCTACGTCGGCGACGTGCGCGATGCGGCGAGCGTCAGCGATGCCGCCCGTGGTGTGGACTTCGTCTTCCACGCCGCGGCGCTCAAGCAGGTGCCCTCGTGCGAGTTCTTCCCCGCCCAGGCGGTGCTCACCAACGTCACGGGCAGCCAGAACGTGGTGAACGCCGCCGCGGCGCACGGGGTCCGCTCGGTGGTCCTGCTCAGCACCGACAAGGCCGTCTACCCGATCAACGCCATGGGCATGACGAAGGCACTGATGGAGAAGACCGCGCAGGCCTTCGCCCGCAACAACCCGGACTCGCCGACCACGGTCTCCGTCGTCCGCTACGGCAACGTGCTGCATTCCCGGGGGAGCGTCGTGCCTCTCTTCCTCAAGCAGCTCGGGGAGGGCACGCCCATGACGCTGACCGACCCCGCGATGACCCGCTTCCTGATGTCGCTGCAGCAGTCGGTGGACCTCGTCCGCTACGCCATGCTGCACGCCGAGCCCGGGGACATCTTCGTGCGGAAGGCGCCGGCCGCCACCGTCGCCGACCTGGCCCGTGGTGTGGCGGAGCTGGTCGGCGCCGAGAGCCGGACGACCGTCATCGGCACCCGGCACGGCGAGAAGCTGTTCGAGACACTGCTCAGCCGGGAAGAGGTCCTGCGCGCCGAGGACCACGGGGACTACTTCCGGGTGCCGCTGGACGCGCGGTCGCTGAACTACGAGCTCTTCTTCGAAGACGGCAGCCGTGACGAGTCCCGGCTCGACGACTACACCTCGCACAACACGGAACGGCTCGACGGTGGCGGAGTGGCCCGGCTGCTGCGGACCGTCCCCGAGGTGATGCGGCAGCTGGAGATGGCCGCGTGAGGATCGCCGTCACCGGCTCGGACGGCTTCCTCGGCTGGCACCTGCGCGCCGCCCTGCTGGCGGATGACCGGCATGCCGTCGTCCCGATCGGGCGGCCCGGCTTCGCCGACGAGGCCACCCTTGCCGGTCTGGTCCGCGACTGCGACGCCGTGGTCCACCTGGCCGGGGTCAACCGGGGCAGCGAGACGGAGGTGGAGGACGGTAACCGGCTCCTCGCCGACGCCCTGGCCGTCGCGCTCGAGGGCTCTCAGGTGCGGCAGGTCGTCCACGGCAACTCGATCCATGCCGGGACGGACTCGGCGTTCGGCCGCAGCAAGGCGTACGCCCAGGAGCGCCTGGCCGGCGCTTGCGCCCGGGCGGGCGCCGCCTACACCGACGTGGTCCTCCCCAACATCTTCGGCCAGGGAGGCCGCCCCCACTACAACTCCTTCGTCGCCACGTTCTGCGCCGAGCTCGCGGCCGGGCGTGCTCCGGTCGTCCACCAGGACCGGGAGCTGGACCTGCTGCATGCGCAGGACGCCGCTGACGTCCTGGTCGGCGCAGCCCAGGCCATCGGCGGGGGCGAGCTGCGGCCCACCGGTCGGACCACCTCGGTGGGCGCCGTCCTGGAACTCCTCACCGGAATGGTCGACTACCCGGAGACCGGCGACTTCCCGGACCTGTCCGATCCGTTCCGGGTCGCGCTGTTCACCACGTTCCAGGCCGCCTGCTTCCCCCGGCGCTTCCCGATCGTCCGCACGGTGCACTCCGACGAGCGCGGAACCCTGGTCGAGGCGTCCCGAGCCCGGAGCACGGACACCCTGACGTTCCTGTCGACGACGGTCCCCGGGGCGGTTCGTGGTCAGCACTACCACCGACGCAAGCTGGAACGCTTCGTCGTGCTGGACGGCGAGGTCGAGATCCGCCTCCGCCGGCTGATCACCGGCGAGGAGGTGGCCTTCCCGGTGTCCGGCGACGCGCCGGTGGCGGTGGACATGCCGCCGCTGTGGGCGCACTCGCTGAGGAACGTCGGTGACCGGCCGGCCACCACGGTGTTCTGGACCAACGAGCTGCTCGACCCGTCGTCGCCGGACACCTACCGTTTCGACGTGTACACGCGGACGGGGGTGGGGTCGTGAAGCTGATGACGGTGGTGGGCACGCGCCCGGAGATCATCCGGCTCTCCCGCGTCCTCGACCGGGCCGACGGCGCCTTCGACCACGTCCTCGTGCACACCGGGCAGAACTGGGACCGCGCGCTGTCCTCGGTGTTCTTCGAGGAGCTCGGGCTGCGCGACCCCGACGTCATGCTGACGACGGACACGTCGTCGCTGGGCGCCTTCCTCGGCAGCAGCATCACCCGGATCGACGAGTGCCTGCAGCGGGTGCGGCCGGACGCCTTCCTGGTGCTGGGCGACACCAACAGCGCGCTGACCTCGATCATGGCCAAGCGGCACCGGATCCCCGTCTACCACATGGAAGCCGGCAACCGGTCCTTCGACGCCAACGTGCCCGAGGAGATCAACCGCAAGATCGTCGACCACACCGCGGACTTCAACCTCGCCTACACCGAGCACGCGCGACGCAACCTGCTCGCGGAGGGGTTGCACCCGCGGCGGGTGTACGTGACCGGCTCGCCGATGCGCGAGGTGCTGGACCACTACCGCCCCAGGATCGAGGCGTCGACGGCGCTGTCCGAGCTGGGCTGCGAGCGCGGCACCTACTACGTCGTCAGCGTCCACCGGGAGGAGAACGTGGACAACCCTCGCCGGCTGAGCGGCCTGCTCGACGGGCTCGACGCCCTGGCCGCGAGCACCGGCAAGCGGGTCCTCGTCTCGACGCATCCCCGGACGCGGCTGCAGATGGAGAAGCTCGCCCGGTCGCCGCACCCAGGGGTGACGTTCGCGCCGCCCTTCGGCTTCCTCGACTACGTGCACCTGCAGATGCACGCCGACCGCGTGCTGTCCGACAGCGGCACGATCAGCGAGGAGGCCGCAATGCTGGGCTTCCCCGGGTTGACGCTGCGCCCGGCGATCGAGCGGCCCGAAGCCCTCGACACCGGGTCCGTGCGCACCGTCGCGCCGACGGCCGAGGCGATCCTGGCGGCCGTGCAGGCTCCGGCGTTCGTCCCGGCGGCACCGGCCGACTACTGCATCCCCGACACCAGCGCGCGGGTGGTGAACCTCATCGCCTCGACCGCGCCCTTCCACCGGGAGTGGTCGGGGCTGCGGCCGGTCGAGGCGACCGGCGCCGCGGCGGACGAGGATTCGTGAACGGTCGAACCGGTGCTGTCACGACGATGCCGACCCGGCGGACCGTGACCCGGGCCGGCGGAGGACAGCACCAGTTGCGGCGCTCGGGTGCGCCCGTCCCGGCCGTGGAGGGTCCCGCGCCCGACCGCAGCGCCCGCCTGCCGTTGAAGGCGACGGTGGCCTGGCTCGTCGGCACCTACGTCCTCTTCCTCGTCGGCCAGTACGCGCCGCTGGCGAAGAACCTCGGCCAGACGACGCTGTTCGCCGCGGCCGCCGTCACCGCGTTCGCCGTCGGATATCTCGCCTCCCTGCGGCTCTCGCCGTCGCCACCGCTACCGGACCGAGCCGTCGGTGCCCCGTCCCAGCTGGTGCGGCTCGTCATCGCTGCGTCGGCGCTGTGGTTCCTCGCCTACGGCGCCTTCTCGCTGATCGAGTACGGCGCGCTCTCGTGGCGGGACATCTGGGCCTCGCTGCTGGACCCTGCCTCGGGATATTTCGACAAGTTCGAGGTGTACCGCCGGCAGGAGGCCACCGGCGCGGTCAACCGGCCCCTCCAGGTGACAGTTCTCTCCGGCGCTCTGTACGCGGCGCTGCTGCCGCTGACCATCCGGTACTGGCGCCACCTGGGCCCGTGGCTACGTGCCTGGATCCTGCTCGGGGTCTCGGTCTATGCCCTGTACTTCGTCTACATCGGAACGCTCAAGGGCCTCGGCGATCTGCTGATCCTCGGTGCGGCCGCGGGCGCGGTCGTCCTGGCACCGATGCGGTCGAACACCGGCGACGACGCCGTCCGCGGTCGCCGACGCCGATACCTGGGCGATCGGTCCGGCCGGCCAGGAGTGCAGCGGCGCAGGGCGAGCACACGGGGAAGAGCCCAGCGCAGCGCCTTCGCCCGCGCCGGGGTCGCTACCACAGCCGCGACGCTCGTCTTCGTCCTCTACATGGCCTTCAACCAGAGCGCGCGCGTGGATCACGTGGGCGTCGCCGACCGCTACCAGGGGTCGGGCGTGGCCGCCGCGGTGTTGGGCCCCCGCCTGGCGACCGGCCTCAACGTGGTGATCGCCTACCCGACGCATGGTTATCTCGGGCTGTCGAAGAACCTGGCGCAACCATTCGAGTTCGGCGGCGGGCTGAGTGGTTTCCCATCCATCGCCGGCTACAAGGTCCAGTATCTGGGGGGCCCCGACCCGATGCTGCGCTCTTATCCGCTCCGGACCGAGAGGGCGACCGGCTGGCCGGCCCGCCAGTACTGGGGGACGGTCTACCCCTGGTTGGCCTCGGTCGTGTCGTTCCCGGGGGTGCTGGGCGTCATGGCGGTCATCGGCTGGGCGGCGGCGCGGCTGTGGCGGGCGGCGCGGAGCCGAGCCGACGACCTGGCGTTGATCCTCTTCTGTCAGCTGTCAGTCCTGCTGGCCTACGTGCCGGCGAACAACCAGCTCTTCGAGAACCGTTACGCGACGATCGCCGTGGTGACCCTGGTGGGCATCTACCTCCTGCGGCCGGTGTTCCGACGCCGTCCGACCGGCCGCGCACGGTCGGTCCGGGCAGCCGCATGAACCGCCCGGTCGTCGTCCAGCACGTGGCAGGCGCTCTCCATGGCGGAGGACCGCAGATGGCGCTCGACCGGCTGCTCCGGTCCCCGCTGGCCGAGCGCTTCGATTTCCGGATCCTGCATCAGGAATCCGCCGCCGGCGGTCTCGACGTCGCGCTGCTGCGGCGCTTCGTGGGCGAGATACGCGGCCACGCCCCGGCGATGGTGCACGTCCGAGGGCTCGGCAACGAGGGGTTCCACGGGGTGCTGGCCGCGCGGCTGGCGGGGGTCCGGCGGGTCCTGGTGTCCGTGCACGGCACGCAGCGCGACCTCGTCGCGGTGCCGTCCCCGGCGCGCCGGGCGGTGGTCACGCGGGTGCTGGAGCCGGCGACCCTCCGCATGGCGGGTTCGGTCACCACCGTCTGCGCGGCGGCGGCGCGGCGGCCCTTCCTCGATCCGGTGCGGGGCAAGGTCCTGGGCGTCGTCCCCAACGGGGTGCCGCTGCCGGACCTGCGCGACCGCGCACGGGTGCGTGCGGACGTCCGTGCCGAGCTCGGTATCCCGGCCGGTGACGTCGTCGTGCTCAGTGCCGCACGACTGGCCGAGGACAAGGGCCTGGGCGATCTCGCCCGGGCCGCGGCGCTGCTCGGGCCGGAGCCCGCCTGGCGGCTCGTCGTCGCCGGCTCGGGCCCCGACGAGGCACGGCTGCGGGCAGCCTTCGAGGCGGCGCCATACGTGCCGGTGCACTGGCTGGGCACCCGCTCGGACGTCGACCGGCTCATGCTGGCCGCCGACGTCTTCGTGTTGCCGAGCTGGTCGGAGAACATGTCCAACGCGCTGCTCGAAGCCATGGCGGCGGGGCTGCCCGTGCTGGCCAGCAGCGTGGGGGGCAGCCCGGAGGCCGTGGGATCGGCCGGCGTGCTCGTCGCGCCACAGGACCCGGCGGCGTTGGCGACCCAGCTCGCCCGGCTCCTGGCCGCCGACGGCGAGCGGCAGCGGGTGGGGGCGGCGGCACGGGCGCGCGCCGAGCAGCACTACACCGTCGACCACATGAGCCGGCGCCTCGGGGAGATCTACGACGAGATCCTGGAACGGACGTGAGGCGGGCGAGGACGGGGGCCGGCGGATGAGCGGTGCGGCACCCCGGGTCGTCATCCTGGGATTCACCGTTCCCCCGGACGTGGCCGTCGCCATCGATGCGGCCAGCGCCGTCCCCGCGACCCAGACGCACAACTTCGCCCGCAGCCTGGTGACCGCGGTGCGGAGCGCCGGTGCGACCGTGGGCCTGGTGTCGACGCATCCGGTTCCCGACTACCCGGCGTTCCCGCAGCTGGTGTTCCGGGGCGGGTCCTTCCACGACGACGGCTGCTCGGGCCGGTTCCTGTCCTTCGTGAACCTCCCGGTCCTCAAGCACCTGACGCGCACGGTCTCCCTCCTGCTCGGCGGGCTCGGCGAACTGCGGCGGCAGCGGCCGGACCATGTGCTCATCCACGGTGTCCACCTGCCGTTCCTCGCGGTGGGCGCGGCGCTCGCCTCGCGCGGCAGGGCTGCCCGGGCGGCAGGTCGCTCGGCGCCGCGCATCGTGGCCGTGCTCACCGACCCGCCCGGAGTGGACCGGCCGACGGACGGTCCGCTGCTGACCTGGCTCCGGGCGTGGGACCGTCGACTGGTCCGGGCCGTCACGGACCGGCTCGACGGCGTCGTCTGCCTGACCGACGCGCTCGGCGCCGACCTCGCCCCTCACCGACCGCGCCTGGTCATGGAGGGGATCGTGGGTGGAGCAGCCGCGGCGGCGGCGGCGCGCCGGCCGGACCGCGGACCGGGGCAGGGCAACGCGCCGTTCCGCGTCGCGTACGCCGGCGGCCTGACGCGGGACTACGGCGTCGACCGTCTCGTCGCCGCCGTCGAGGCCATTCCCGGCACCGACGTCCGGCTGGACCTCTACGGCGCCGGAGAGCTGGCCGACTGGCTGCGCGAGCGGAGCGGCGACCGGGTCGTCCACCACGGGAAGGTGCCGCACGCCGAGCTCCTGGAGCGCCTCCTCGCGTCGGACCTGCTGGTCAATCCGCGTCCGGTGTCCTCGGGCTTCGTGCGCTACAGCTTCCCCTCGAAGCTGCTGGAGTACATGGCGCTGTCGGTGCCGGTGCTCACGACACCCCTCCCCACGCTGCCGGCCGACTACGTCGAGCACCTGCGGATCACCGACGACGACAGCGTCGAGGCCCTGGCGGCCGGGATCGTCCGGGCCGCTGCCGACCGGGTCGGGTCGGCAGCGCAGGCCGGGCGCGCACGTGCCTTCATCCTGTCGACGCGGTCGGCGGAGAACCAGGGGCGGCGCATGCTCACCTTCCTGGCCCGGCTGCCCTGACGGGAGGCGCTCAGGTCCTCCCCGGCCGGGCCGCCGCGACGGCGTCCACGAGGAAGTCGCGGAGCCGATCGGCGTGCGAGGCCGGGGAGTAGAGCCGCTCGGCGCTGCGGAGGACCGCGGCCCGGTCGACGGCCGGTCGTGGCGCCGCGAGGAGGTCGCGGACGGCCTCGACCAGCGCGTCCAGCGACTCGTCGCGGAGCAGCCAGGCGTCGCGTCCGTGGGTGAGGTCGGTGCCCAGGTCGCTGGTGGGATTGGTCATGACCGGGGTTCCGAGGCTGAGGCTCTCGGCGACCTTCGACGGGTAGCCGGCGAGGTTCGACCGGATGGCGGAACGCTGGAGCACCACGAAGTCCGCCGAGCCGATGAGGGCCCGGGCGGCCGCGTTGTCCACGCGCCCGCGCCAACGGAACACCGGCGAGTCCCAGGCCACCGCGGCGGCGTCGGGGCCGAGCGCCCGCCGTGCCTCGGTGGCGTCCGAGCCCACGAGATCGATCCGCAGCCGGTCACCGGCGTCCGGGACGAGGGTGGGCAACCGCAGCAGGTTGAGGACGGTGGGCCGGTCCTTCTCCGCGAAGTTCCCGGCGTAGGCGAGGGTCAACCTCCCGTCGGCCGACGGCGGCCGGTGGGTCGGGGTGACGGGGAACAGCGGCGGCACGCGCAGCACCCGGCTGCCGTGCCGCGCGAACCACCGCTCGAGGTAGGAGCTGATCACGATGACGTCCCGCGACCTGGGCGCCACCACCCGCATGGCGAGCTCGTTGGCCAGCGCGAACGGGCCGAACCGCCCCAGCGGCAGGTGCCCGGCGTCGTACCACTCGACCACGTCGGGAACCAGCGCGAAGCCGTGCCGCCGGGCCTCGGGCCGCAGCCGGACCAGGTAGCCGAGATGGGTGCCGTAGACGACGACCACGTCGGGTCGCGGCTGCAGGTCCCGCACCCATGCCCGCGTGGCCGCTCCCCACGTCAGACCGCGGGCCACCCGCCGGGCGCGAGGGGTCGAGGGAAGCGGGATCTCCCCGAGGCCCTCGAACCGTGCGGCGCCGTCCGCCAACTCGCCGCGGACCCCGACCGGGTCGCCCGAGCCGATGCGGACCGGCGGCAGGCCGGCTGCGGCCACCGCTCGGCACATGTTCTCGATGCGCAGCTTCGAGGCGTTGTCCGGGGCCATGGGAACCGGTGCGACGTACACGACCTGGAGGGAGGACGGATCAGGCGACATGGCTCGTTCTCGGCCGCTCGGATGGTGTCTCGACACTGTTGTGCAGCGCGGTGCGCGCCCCGCGCACCGCGGCGGGCAGGAGCGTGCACAGGTAGGCCACGCAGGCAGCCGCGGGGATGCCGGGGATGCCGACCGCGTGGACGAGGACGACCTTCAGCGGGATCGACAGCCCCAGGAAGGCCGCCCACCCCGTGTACTGGGACCGCAGCGCACCGATGCTGTTCTGCACCGAGAAGAACGGGGCGGCGCCTGCGAGCAGCGCCGACCACGCGACGAGTCCGGCCCCCAGGGCCACCGGGATGACGACGGCGCCGTCGAGCCACAGCTCGAGCACCGCGGACCGGGCCGTGAGCAGGACGGCGCCGGCAGCGAGGACCAGCACCACCGAGGCAGCGCACGCGCGGCGGACGAGAGGAACCACCCACGCCACGTCGTGACGGGCGAGTGCTTCGGCGCAGGCCGGCCACAGGGCCAGCCCGACCATCGTCGCCACCAGGGTAAGGACCGAGAACAGCCGGGTCGCGATGGAGAAGGACGTGACCGCCTCGACGCCCAGCGCCCCGGCGACGAGGAGGTTGTCGACGTTGAGGGCGATGCTCGTCAGCACACCCAGCGCCAGGAACCGCGAGCTCAGGCCGAGCAGGTCCGTGGTGAAGCGGTCCCTGACCGCCGACGGGAGGATCGGGCGGTGGTCCCGGCCTGCGCCGCGGAAGTAGGTGAGGGTGTTCACCAGTGCCGCGACGGGGACCCCCGCCACCGAGGCGAGGACGACGGCGGGCTCGGAGACGTCGACGGTCACGGCAGCCCAGGTCAGCAGCACACCGAGGAACGCGCCCGCCACCTGCCAGGCGTTCGCCGCCCATGCGCGCTGCGCCGCGTACTGCAGCCGCTGCACCACGACGAGCGGCAAGGACAGGCAGAACACCGCCAGCGTCGTCGCCACGACCTGGCGGGCCACCGGATCGGCCAGCGTCGTGCCGGGAGGCGCGAACCGGCCCAGGAGGAACAGCGTCGTCCCGGACACGAGGAGCAACGCCGTCCCGACGCCGGTCAGCACCACGTACGCCGCACCGACGTAACGACGGACGTCGTCGATCTCGTCGCGCGCCAGGCAGGCGGACAGCCTGGTCAGCAACCCGTTCCCGAGGCCGAGGTCGGCGAAGGCGGCCAGCGCCGTGAGGGAGACCGCCGTGGCCCACACGCCGAAGAGGGTGGGGCCGAGGTCCTCCAGCACCAGCGGGATGACCAGCAGCGGGGCCAGCAGGCCCACCAGCCGGGCTCCCAGCCCGGAACCGACGGCCACGAGGAGCCCGCGGTGCCGGCGGGCACGCGCACGCGCTCGCGCCCCGTTGTTCTCCGACATCTGCCCGTCCCCCGCTCGCGCGTCTGCGCCCACGCTAACCGCAGCGCGACGGCCCGCGGCGTTGCTCCGCGGAAGTCGGTCGAACCGTTCCGTCCGATCCGCGAATGCGCGGCGCAGGGGCCACATCGGCAGCAGGGGTCCCAGGCGGCCCGGCGTCACCGCTGCATGCGCCGGTCGGCGTCGCGGCGCCCGTAGCCTGCACCGGTTGGCCGGCGAGGAGCGGGGTAGCAGTGTCGAGGCACCGAGCCGTGGAAGACCTGGACGAGTGGGGCGCGTCGATCGACGAGCACGTCGACGAACCACCTCGCCGCGCAGGCCGTCGTCGCCGGATCCTGGCCGTGGTGGGTCTGGGACTGGTGGCCGTCCTGCTCCTGGTCGCCGGCGGTGCCTGGTGGATGACCCACCGGTACGCGGGCAACCTGGACCGCCTCGACGGTGTCTTCGCCGGGTTGGACGAGGCTCAGCGACCGCCGGCTCCGAGCGGGCCGGCGACGACCACGCCGCTGACGTTCCTGGTCGTGGGCTCGGACACCACCGAGGACGTGCCGGCGGGCGAGACCCCCGACGGTCGTTCCGACGTCATGATGGTCGTCCGGTTCGAGGGTGACCGGCAGCGGGCGCAGGTGATCTCCCTGCCGCGGGACAGCTGGGTGTCCATCCCCGGCGTCGGGATGGCCAAGCTGAACGCCGCCTACGCCTACGGAGGTCCGACCCTGCTCGTCCAGACCGTCGAGCAGTTGACCGGCACGCGCATCGACCACTACGCGGCCGTGGACTTCGCCGGGTTCGTCGAGATGACCGATGCCCTCGGCGGCGTCGAGGTCCACGTCGCCCAGACGACGTCGAACGGGCCGTACACCTACCAGGCCGGGGTGAACCACCTCGACGGCCGCGAGGCGCTCTACTACGTGCGGCAGCGTTACGGCCTGCCCGGCGGGGACTTCGACCGCGTCAAGCGCCAGCAGCAGTACCTGCGTTCGGTGTACAGCGGCCTGGCCCAGAAGAACGTCCTCAGCGACGTCGGCGCCCTCGACGAGTTCCTGGTCGCACTCACCGACACCGTCGCCGTCGACGAGGGGCTGTCCAACTCCGAGTTGCTCTCGGTGGCCTACGACCTGCGGTCGCTGCGGCCCGACGCCGTCACGTTCCTCACCGCACCGGTCACCGGAACGGGCCGCGAGGGCAGCCAGAGCGTCGTCTACCTGGACCCGGTGCGCGCCGAGCAGATGTGGACCCACCTGCGGAGCGACACGCTCGGCGACCACACGGCCGAGTTCGCGGTCGACACGCTCCAGGCCGTCCCCAACTGATACCGGGGCCCTCGACGTCCGCCTTGTACGAGCAGCGCGGACGGGTGGGCTGCATGTCCCCGAGCGGCCGACTGGTCAGGCCCGGTGGCGTGCATCGCGCGGCAGCTGTTCCGGCGGCCGAGCAGTGTGCGCGCAGGACCAGTTCCTCGCCCGAGAACTGGTCCGCAGCGCACATCGTCCCCGGGACGATGTGTCCCACAGACCGCCTGCTGGGCGAACGCTGTCGGACGCGGCACCCGCCGGCCCGGCTACCGCGGGAACGGCCGCGGGACCGGTGGCAGCCGGGGCATGCGGATCGTGTCGTCGCCGGGGGCGCCCGATCCCACCAGCAGCGGGACGACGATCTCGAGCGCTGCGGCGATCTGGTCGACGGCCTCCGCATGCACCCGGGAGGAGCCCTCGATGGGGTCGGCCACGTCGAACTCCGTTCCGCGGGCCCGTGCGAAACGCGCGCGGGCGTCCCGAAGGGTCTGGGCGAGCGCAGCTCCAGCGGGGGAGGCGTGGTTGCGGGACCAGTCGGGGCCGAGCGTCTGCCCGAGCGCAGCGGCCTCCATGACGGTGAAGACCTTCTGCAGGCCACGGGGACTGATCCCCGCCACCTCGTCACGATGCTCGCCGGTCATCGTCAGCACGAGGTCGGCCCAGTCGACGTCGGCGTCGGACAGGCGCCGGGAGGTGAAGCCGCCGGCCTCGACGCCGTGTCGCGCCAACGCGCGTTCGGTGCGTGGATGCATCGGCCGACCTGGACGGGCCTGGGTGCCGGCACTGCGCACCTCCACACGCTCATTGCTGTCGGCCGTCCAGGCGGACAGGAGTCGTTCGGCTGCTGCAGAGCGGCAGACGTTGCCGGTGCAGACGAACAGCAGCCGCGCGGTCGCCTGCTGCGGATTCGTGGACACCGCGCCGAAGCCTATGTCCAGGCGCGCCCCTTCCGGAGCAGGGGACGGCCTTGCGCGTCGCTCCGACGTCCGCGTCCCCCGTCGGACGGACACGATCGACTGGGAAGACCCGCTGACGCGCCACCGCGCGAGCCGGATGGCAGAGTGACCGCCGTGAAGACCTGGCTCGAGAGCTGGCCGGTGTACCGGCAGCTCACCGGTTCGGACCCGTTCGGTCGCGGCAAGGCCGCGCGCAGCATGGCGACCGAGGCGGTGGTGTCGCGCACCGCGACCGCCGACCGCGTGGTGAAGAGCGTCTGCCCGTTCTGCGCCGTCGGCTGCGCGCAGAACGTCTACGTGAAGGACGAGAAGGTCGTCCAGATCGAGGGCGACCCGGACTCGCCGATCAGCCGCGGCCGGCTCTGCCCGAAGGGCTCGGCGAGCAAGCAGCTGGTCACCAGCCCGACGCGGGTCACCACGGTCAAGTACCGCCGTCCGTACGGGACGGAGTGGGAGGACCTCGAGCTCGACACGGCGATGGAGATGATCGCCGACCGCGTGCTGGAGGCCCGGCGCAAGGGCTGGCAGGACACCGACGACGAGGGCCGGCGGCTCCGCCGGACCATGGGGATAGCGAGCCTCGGAGGGGCGACCCTCGACAACGAGGAGAACTACCTCATGAAGAAGCTCTACAGCGCCCTGGGCGCGATCCAGATCGAGAACCAGGCGCGCATATAGCACTCCGCGACGGTGCCCGGTCTGGGTGCCTCGTTCGGTCGTGGCGGTGCCACGAACTACCTGGAAGACCTCGCGAACTCCGACTGCATCGTCATCGAGGGTTCGAACATGGCCGAGTGCCACCCGGTGGGCTTCCAGTGGGTCGGTGAGGCCAAGGCGCGCGGCGCCAAGATCATCCACATCGATCCGCGCTTCACCCGCACCAGCGCGATCGCCGACCTGCACGTGCCGCTGCGCATGGGCACCGACATCGCGTTCCTCGGCGGGCTCATCAACCACGTGCTGAGCAACGACCTGTACTTCAAGGAGTACGTGGTCGCCTACACCAACGCCGCGGCGCTGGTGAGCGAGGACTTCGTCGACTCCGAGGACCTCGACGGCATGTTCTCCGGCTTCGACCCGGAGAGCCGGACCTACGACGACACGTCCTGGCAGTACCAACCGGAGGAGCCGCGTCACTCGGGGTCGGACGACCCCGCCGAGGCGGCCGAGCTGGATCGCACCGGTGAGGACCCGAGCGTCAAGCACGCCGACCGGGCCCAGGCCTCCGGCAGCGGCGGGCCGCCGATCCCGGCCAAGCCCCAGCGCGATGACACCCTGCAGGACCCGCGCACGGTGTTCCAGATCCTCAAGCGGCACTACGCCCGGTACACGCCGGAGATGGTGGCCGAGGTCTGCGGCATCGAGCCCGAGGTGTTCGCGCAGGTCGCCGACTGGGTGACGTCGAACAGCAACCGCGAGCGGACGACGGCGTGGGTGTACTCGGTCGGCTGGACGCAGCACAGCGTCGGCGCCCAGTACATCCGCACCTGCTCGATCCTGCAGACGCTGCTGGGCAACATCGGTCGTCCCGGCGGCGGGATCATGGCGCTGCGCGGGCACGCCAGCATCCAGGGGTCCACCGACATCCCGACGCTGTTCAACATCCTCCCGGGCTACCTCCCGATGCCGCACGCGCTGCAGCACTCCACGCTCGAGGAGTACGTGGCCGACGCCGCCGGCAAGGCCGGGTTCTGGGGCAACAAGCGCTCGTACATGGTGAGCCTGCTCAAGGCCTGGTGGGGCGACTCGGCGACGGCGGAGAACGACTTCGCCTTCGACTACCTGCCGAAGATCAACGGCGACCACAGCTCCTACCGGACGATCGCCGACATGATCGAGGGGAAGGTTTCCGGCTACTTCCTGGTCGGCGAGAACCCGACGGTCGGGCACCCCAACGGCCGGATGAACCGGTTCGGCCTGGCCAACCTCGACTGGCTGGTCGTCCGGGACCTGCAGATGATCGAGTCGGCGACCTTCTGGAAGGAGTCGCCGGAGATCGAGACCGGCGAGCTCGCCCCGGAGACCATCGCCACCGAAATCTTCTTCATGCCGGCGGCTACGCACGTGGAGAAGGAAGGCACCTTCACCCAGACCCAGCGGATGCTGCAGTGGCGGGACAAGGCGGTCGAGCCGCCGAACGACGCCCGCAGCGACCTGTGGTTCTTCTACCACCTCGGCCGGATCCTGCGGGAGCGGCTGGCGGGCTCCGACGACCCCCGCGACCGTCCGCTGCTGGATCTCACCTGGGACTACCCGACCCACGGCGAGACCCAGGACCCGAGCGCCGATGCGGTGCTGCGGGAGATCAACGGCACCGGCCCCGACGGCCGGGCGCTGTCGACCTACATGCAGATGAAGGACGACGGCTCGACCACCGGTGGCTGCTGGATCTACTGCGGCGTCTACGCCGACGAGGTCAACCAGGCCGCCCGGCGCAAGCCCGCCACGGAGCAGGGCGTCGTGGCCTCGGAGTGGGGCTGGGCCTGGCCGCTGAACCGCCGGATGCTCTACAACCGCGCCTCGGCCGACCCCGACGGGAAGCCGTGGAGCGAGCGCAAGAAGTACGTGTACTGGGACGAGGCCGCCGGCGAGTGGACCGGGGCGGACGTCCCCGACTTCGAGAAGAACAAGCGGCCGGACTACGTGCCGCCCGACGGCGCCAGGGCGCAGGACGCGCTGGCCGGCACCGACGCGTTCGTCATGCAGGGCGACGGCAAGGCGTGGCTGTACGCGCCGGCGGGTGTGGTCGACGGCCCGCTTCCGACGCACTACGAGCCGGTGGAGTCGGTGGTCGAGAACGCCCTGTACAAGGTGCAGGCGAACCCGACGGTCGAGCGCATCCCCGGCCCGTGGAACCGGGAGAACCCCTCGCGCAGCGAGGTCTTCCCGTTCCAGGTGACCACCTACCGGCTGACCGAGCACCACACCGCCGGCGGGATGAGCCGCACGCTGCCCTACCTGGCCGAGCTCCAGCCGGAGTTCTTCGTCGAGGTGAGCCCAGAGCTCGCGAAGCTGCGCGGGCTGACCCACGGGGACTACGCCACGCTGGTCAGCGCCCGCACGGCGATCGAGGCGAAGGTGCTGGTGACCGAGCGGGTGCGGCCGATCAGGCTGCGCGACGGGCAGGTGGTGCACCAGATCGGCATGCCCTACCACTGGTCCTACAGCGGCATCTCCACCGGAGACTCCGCCAACGACCTGCTGGGCATCTCGCTGGACCCGAACACGCACATCCAGGAGGACAAGGTCAGCACCGCCGACATCGTCCCGGGGCGGCGCCCGCGGGGGCCGGAGCTCATCGACTTCGTGGAGGAATACCGGCGGCGGGCCGGGGTGGCGTCCGGGCGGGTGGGCCTCAACGGCCGCGACCCGGTCGCCGCCGACGCGGGGGAGGGCTCGACGCTGTGATGACCGCCGACGCAGACAAGCTCGTGAGCCCCGCTGGGATCAGGGTCCCTGATCGTGGTGCGTCCTCGCTCACGGTGTGCGGTGAGGGAGGACGCCTCCCGGTGAGGGAGGACGGCGACGTGAACCCAGCGAAGGGCGCGGCATGACGATCAGTTCGGCGAGCGCGGCCTTCACCGGCAACGACCCCGGCAACCGGCTCTACGGCCCGGTCCCCGACGTCACCGGGCAGTCCGGGTACGAGGCGGACCACCCCAAGCGGGTCGGCTTCTTCACCGACACCTCGGTGTGCATCGGCTGCAAGGCCTGCGAGGTGGCCTGCAAGGAGTGGAACACCCTCCCGATGGACGACTCGCACGGCGTGCGGGACGTCATCGGGATGTCGGGGATGTCCTACGACAACACCGGCCAGCTGGGCGCGAACTCGTGGCGGCACGTCGCGTTCATCGAGCAGAGCCGCGCTGTCGACCTGCCGATGCCGACGTTCGGGCGGCCGGGTGACGACCGGCAGGGCAGCGGCCCGTCGCCGGCGGGAGCCGGGGACTCCGTGAGCCTGGCGAACGCCCAGCAGAGCGTGCTCAACGCCGAGGCGCTCAGCGAGTTCGACCCGCAGACCGGGCAGACCGGGGCGGACAAGCAGATCCGCTGGCTGATGAGCTCCGACGTCTGCAAGCACTGCACGCACGCGGGCTGCCTGGACGTCTGCCCGACCGGTGCGCTGTTCCGCACCGAGTACGGCACCGTGGTCGTGCAGGACGACATCTGCAACGGCTGCGGCTACTGCGTGGCGGCGTGCCCCTACGGCGTCATCGACCAGCGCAAGGACGACGGCCGGGTCTTCAAGTGCACGATGTGCTACGACCGGCTGACCGACGGGTTGCAGCCGGCGTGCGCCACGGCGTGCCCGACGCAGTCGATCCAGTTCGGCGACCTGGACGAGCTGCAGGAGCGGGCGGACGCGCGGCTGGTGACGCTCAAGGCGCAGGGCGTGGAGACCGCGCGGCTGTACGGGCGGGACGAGGACGACGGCGTCGGGGGAGACGGGGCGTTCTTCCTGCTGCTCGACGAGCCGGAGGTCTACGGCCTGCCGCCGGACCCGATCGTCACGACGCGGGACCTGCCGGCGATGTGGAAGGCGGCCGGCAAGGCCGCGGCGATGATGGTCGGGGTCGCCGTCGCGGCGATCGCCGGCTCGCGGCGGAGGTGACATGACCGGCGGGATCACCAGTCCGGGTTCGGGGTGGCGTCAGGCCGACTCCGGCCCGGCGACGCAGCGCCGCGGCGGCGGCGGCAAGAAGCGCCGTCGGGGCGGCGGATGGCGGGGTCGCGGCGAGGTCGCGATGGTCGAGGACGTCGAGTTCACGTCGTACTACGGCCGGCAGATCGTGAAGACGCCGGTGTGGAAGAGCCCGGACGTGCCGCTGTACCTGTTCCTGGGTGGGGCGGCCGGCTCGTCGGCGATCCTGGCAGCGCTGGCCGACGTGACCGACCGGCCGGCGCTGACGAGGGTGGGCCGGCTGACCGCCGGTGGCGGCTCGATCCTGTCGGTGGTGTTCCTGATCCACGACCTGGGGCGGCCGGAGCGGTTCCTGCACATGCTGCGGGTGCTCAAGGTGACCTCGCCGCTGTCGGTGGGCACCTACATCCTGGCACCGTTCAGCGCGGCGGCCGGTGCGACGGCGGCGGTGGAGCTGCTGGGCTGGTTCCCGCGGCTGAAGCGCTTCGGCGGGGTGGTGGCGGCGCTGTTCGGTGGGCCGCTGGCCACCTACACCGGGGTGCTGCTGGCCAACACCGCGGTGCCGTCGTGGCACGCGGCGCACACGCAGCTGCCGTTCGTGTTCGGCGGCTCGGCGATGGCCGCAGGTGGTGGCATCACGATGATGTTCACGCCGGTGGCCGAGGCCGGGCCGGCGCGGAAGATGGCGATCACCGGTGCCGTGGTCGAGCTGGCCGCGATGCACAAGGTGGAGAACGACCACGGCATCGAGAGCGAGCCCTACCACGAGGGCCGGCCCGGGAAGCTGATGCAGGCGGCCAAGACGTGCACCGCCGCAGGCGCCGGGCTGACCGCGATCGCCGGGCGGACGCGGCTGGGGGCCGTCGCGTCGGGGACGTTGCTGGCTGCCGGGTCGCTGCTCACCCGGTTCGGCGTCTTCGAGGCCGGCATCGCCAGCACGAAGGACCCGAAGTACGTCGTCGTCCCGCAGCGCGAGCGGCTGGCGGCCCGCGAGAACGAGCACGCCTCGACGATCACCCGCTGACCCGGCGGCGCTTCCGGGCGTCGTCGGTTCAGCTCGGGCCGATGATCTCGACGCCGTGGGCTGCGTGCGTGCCAGAGCCTTCGGGACGACGATGCGGCCGGGGCCGTCGATGGTGGTCGTCACCGGCAGAACGCGACCGGCCGACATCGACTCTGCTGCGACCGACGGCCGCAGGCCGGTGGACCATCAGTCGCCACCGTCGAGGAGCATCGCCACGTCGTCGTGGAGGGCTGCGAGGGCGCGGTCGAAGGTGGCCAGTCGACCGTTTCGCGAGCGGGTCAGCCCGGCCAGGTAGGCGTCGGTCACCTGCCTGTGCCCGACGACCCCGCGCATGTCGATGACGTCGTAGCCGAGTTCGTCGGGCCAGAACTCGTGTCCATCCGCCGCTCGGAGGGCGCGCACCAGATCCAGGGCCTGCCGCGCGGTCGCGCCGCCGCGGAGGAGGAATCGGACGAGTGCCCCTTGGGTGACGGGGCAGGTCGCGAAGGGTTCCGAGCGCTGCGTGAACCACGCCTCCGTGAGGTCGTGGTGGACGTGGTCGGTGACGGTGAGCGCGATCAGTGCATTGGCGTCGAGCAGGACCGTCATCCGTCGTCGTCCAGCGAGCGCACCTCGTCGCTGGTGACCACTCGGCCGAGCGAGGCGACCTGCAAGCCGGTGCGGCGGCTCGTGCTGACCCTTACCGGTCCGGGTGCAGCCAGGGCGGCGCGGAGCAGCCGGGTGACCGTGTCGCTCAACGAGCTGTTGGAGTCGCGGGCGATGGCGGCTGCCACCCGGTGGATGTCCTCGGGGAGGTCGATGGTGGTGCGCACCGACACAGCCTAGCGTCGTGATGCGACGTGCGACCTTCTCGCATCACAGTGACGGACGAAGGCAAGGGCTGAGCGCCGGCGAGCGGGTGATGGAGGGCCGGTGCCCCGGTTCCCGGTTGCCGGTCACCGACGTGCGCACTGTGCGGTAGCGGAGTGTGGCGGCGTGCGTCCGGCTGCCGACTCCACCGTCTCAGCTCGCAGGCGCCAGCACGTCGATCCCCTCGTCGCGGGCCGCGGCCGCCAACCGTTCGTCGAAGGTGACCAGCTGCGTGGCACGGATGCCGATGGCGGAAGCCAGATGGATGGCGTCCAGGGATCGCAGCGTGGCCGGGCCGATGGTCCTGGCCTGGTCGAGGACGACGGGTCGCAGCGGGAACTCGTCGATACCGGAGAGAGCGGCTTCGGTCAGCCGGCCGAGGTCGGGAACGTCGGCGCGGCGCAGAGCGCGTTCGACCTCCATCCAGGTGAGCGCCGAGGAGGTGAGCAGATCGCCGGCTGCCGACAACCGGCTGAGCAGTGCCCGTACAGCTGCCGACTCTGGCTCGACGATGACCCGCTTGAGCAGGGCGCTGGTGTCGAGGTAGACGATCACCGGGGGTCGGCGTCGGGCTCGAGCAGGTCTCGGGTGGTCGCGCCCGGTGGCAGGTGCACCGTGGGCGCCACGTCACGGAACGGCGTGCCGGGTCGGACCGATCCGGCCGCACGGGCGCGTGCACGATCCGATTCGCCGGGCTCCAGGCCGAGGTACCGGTCGAGGGCCTCGCGGATGAGTTGCTGCTGCGGCCGCCCAGTGGCCGCCGCGGCCTGGCGCAGGGCCTTCGCTGCCGCGTCGCTCAACCGCAGGTTGGTGGCCATGGAAGCGATGGTACCGCTCCAGCGCAGTTCGGTACCAGATCAGAAGTTCCTCCGGTAACTGGGCGACGGCGAGGTCGACGTTGGCGGCGACCGCCCGCCACACGGCATCCCGTGATGTCGCCGGCGGCCTGCTCAGGCAGGATCCACCGGATCGAGGGCCGGGGTGACATCGGTCGCCGAGAAGCCGGTGCCCTTGAAGAGCAGTGGTTCACCGGTGGCGCGGGCCAGCGCATAGGTGAAGCAGTCACCGAAGTTCAAGCGGGCGGGATGGCCGCTGCCCTTGCCGAAGTCGCGGTAGGCCCGGCGGGCGATGTCCGCCTGCGACCGCGTGACCGGTTCGACGGTAACGGGCACCGCGGCCAGGAGGTCGTCGAAGCGGCCGCTGAGCACCGGGTCACGGTTGGCGTCCACCACGACGGCGGTCTCCAGGTAGGTCGCGGCCGAGGTGCGAGCCTCGTCTGCGGTGGCCAGCGCCTGGATGTAGCGATCGGCGTCCGGTTCTCCGCGCAGGATCGCGATGAGAGCAGACGTGTCGACGATCATCGGGGCAGGCCTGTCTCGTCGTAGAGGAGGTCGCCGTGGTCGCTACTGCGATAGGGCTCGACCCACCGATCGGCTGCGTCCCCGGCGATCCTCTGGAGCAGGGCGGTGCGATCGGATGCCGCGGCGGAGCCCCGGCGCCGAACCCGATCGAGACGTTCGCGCACCGCCACGGTGATGGCCCGCGTGAGGTTCTCGCCGGTTGCGTCGGCGAGTTGGCGGGCGAGCTCCTCGGTTTCCGGGTTCTTGATGTTGAGACCCATGGTGGAAGTCTGCCCGGTGCATCTACCCTTCCACCTACCGCTGGGCCGCCGGCCCGCGGCGGCGACGCGTTCGCCGCCTGCTCCCGCACGCTGGTCCTGCTCACCCGGTACTCGGGCGAGGAAGCCGAAGGCGTGCCGGTCGGCGGCCGGATGTCGGCGCCGGCCGGAACTTCCGTCTCCCGGTCGGCCCGCGCGGCCTGCGCTCCGCCACTGCGGGCAGCGATTGCTCAGGGCTACGCGACGGGCGGGTTCGCGGACGCGCTCTCGCGGCGGGACGCCGGCGGTCGCCACCCCGTGGTGTCGCGGCGGGGTGGCAGCGGCCGGTCGGCCGGTGCGGCCTGCTGTACGACGGCGCCGCGGCTCGGCGCCAGGTCGGCCGGGTCGACGGTGATCGACCGGAACCGCCCGTGGACCAGGGCCGGCGCGAGGTCCGGGCGTGCCCGGGACATCTTCTCCTCCGCCGTCTGCGCGACGAGGACGCACGGGGTGCTGGCGGGCGAGCCCAGGTACGGCCGGGACGCCGCCCCCGTCATCGGGTACCAGGGCACGCCCATCGCGCGCAGCAACCGGCGCACCCGGTCGTCGACGATGGTGACCAGGCCGGGGACGTCGCAGTTGCGGGCGTACCGCCAGAGGCCGTGGCACAGGGCCACGCTGAGCTCGGCACCCGCTGCGCCGGCGCGGTAGCGGGGGTCCACGGCCAGGCTCGCCACGTCCCACACGTCCCAGGGGGCGAGGCCGGCCGCTCCCAGGCGGTCGGCCACCTGCAGGTGCCACGGCTCACCCGCCACGTCGACCAGGGTCTTCACCGGGGTCCCGGCGGCGACGATCAGCCGTGCGGTGCCCAGGGCGGCTCCGCTCCCGTCGTCGATCACCACCACGAACCGCGACCGTGCCTCGTACGGCCCGTACTCCTGCTCCATGACCTCGGGCGTGTTGCCGAACGCCTGCAGGAAGACCCGAGCCTCGACCCGTCGTGCGGCGTCCCGCTCCTCGGGGGAGTGCGCCACGAGCAGCCGGAGAGCCATGTCAGAAGGATTTCGCGACGACGGTGCGGGCGGTGAAGAAGTCGACGGTGAACGCCACGGCGACGTCCGGGTCGAACGCCTTGCAGGTGTAGATGTCCACCGAGAAGAACAGCCGCGGCTGCTCCCAGGCGTAGAAGTGCGCCCCCGACGTCTCCCAGTGGATCCAGCCGGCCCAGCCGTACAGGTCGGAGCGGTGGGTCACCGGCTCGAGGAGCTGCACCATGTCCACCTCGCCCGAGAGCGCCGAGAGGTACGCCCGGATCTGCGCGTCGTCCACGGGCCGGGCCGGCACACCCTCGATCACCAGTCGCTGCCGGACGATCTCCGGCGCGAGGTCGCGCCAGGCGACGGGGCGGTGAACCAGTTCCCGGGAGGGTGAGGACGGCGTCACTCGCCCATGGTCCCCAGTCGACTGCACACCGTGCTGACCGGTGCCGGCGTGTCGCGCCGGACACGCGGGTCACATCTCAGTCGGCGACCGGGCGCTGGCTCAACTGGGGGATCAACGATTCATCGACCAGCCCCGAGTCCCAGGCAGCCAGCCAGCGCAGGAAGTCGTCGACCGGCATGGGGCGGGCGATGGCGTACCCCTGGGCGACGTCGCAGCCGAGGCGGGCGAGCGTGGTGCTGGTCGCCAGGGTCTCGACCCCTTCGGCCACCAGGCTCAGGCCCAGGGCGTGGGCGAGCGCGACGGTGCTCTGCACGATGGCGGCCGCCCGGGGATCGCGGTCGACGTCGGCGGTCAGGCTGCGATCGAGCTTCAGCTCGTCGGCCGGCAGGTGCCGCAGGTAGGCCAGCGAGCTGTACCCCGTGCCGTAGTCGTCGATCGACGTGCGGACGCCGGAGGCGCGCAGGTCGGCGAGCACCGTGCGGCCGCGCTCGGGATCGGCCATGAGGGTGTCCTCGACGACCTCCAGCGTGAGCGCCCGCGCGGGTAGGCCGTGCCGGTGCAGCGCGGCGGCCACCTTGCCGGCGAGGTCGAGATCGGTGACGTTCGCCGCCGACAGGTTGACCGACACCGGCACCTCGCGCTCGGGCCACCAGCGGGCGGCCGCCGCGAGCGCCAGTTCGAGCACCCGGTCGGTCAGCGGCCGCAGCAACCCGGCCTGCTCGGCCGCGGGGAGCAGGGAGCCGGGCATGAGCAGGCCCCGGGTGGGGTGGTCCCACCGGACCAGCGCCTCGGCGCCCACGATGCGGCCGTCGTGCATGTCCACCTGGGGCTGGAGGTAGACCC
The DNA here is from genome assembly GCF_030165005.1 of Blastococcus capsensis. GTDB lineage: Bacteria > Actinomycetota > Actinomycetes > Mycobacteriales > Geodermatophilaceae > Blastococcus > Blastococcus capsensis. The sequence goes on along the minus strand of NZ_JASNNW010000011.1, from coordinate 122,430 downwards.
GCAGCTCGTCCCCGTCCAGCGCCGTCCGCAGCTCCTCCATGGTGCGCAGCCGGTCGCTGCCGGAGGTGCCGGTGACGGGGTCGGGCACGTAGACGTGCACGCCTTCGCGGGCGCGTTTGGCGCTGTACATGGCGACGTCGGAGCAGTGCAGCAGCTCCTCGACGGTCGTCGCCGGTGCCGGCGTGGTGGCGACGCCGATGCTGACGCCGACGTGCAGCCGGACGCCGGCCACCGTGAACGGCGCGAGCAGCAGGTCGCACAGCCGCCCGGCGAGCGCGCGTGCCTCGGCCGGCTCCGCGGCCGGCATCAGGACGGCGAACTCGTCGCCGCCGAGCCGGGCCAGGACGTCCCCGGCTCGCAGCGAGCTGCGCAGCCGCGGGCCGATCTGGCGCAGCAGGTCGTCGCCGGCGGAGTGGCCGAGGCTGTCGTTGATCTCCTTGAACCCGTCGAGGTCGAGGATCAGGAGAGCGGCGGGCCGCTCCGGGGTCGCCGAGGTGACGACGCGCTGGGCCTGCTCGAGCAGCGCGCGGCGGTTGGCGAGCCGGGTCAGCTCGTCGGTCCGCGACTCGAGCTTGACCTGGTTGTAGCCGCGGACCTCGCGGAAGGTCACGGCGATGCGGACGACGCCGGCCAGGACGCAGCCGAGGGCGAGCCAGCGCGCGATGTCGGGCACCGGCTCGGACCACGCCGGGCTCAGCACCACGAGGCTGGCCACGAGGCAGGCGAGCGGCACGGCGAGCAGCCGCCAGCCGATGCGGGAATCGGTGTCGTCGACGGGGGCCGGCCGCTCGACCGCGCCGTCGGCGGCCGCGGCGGTCAGGACGACGCAGAGCAGCCAGCCGAGTTCGAGCGGGCCGCCGTCGACGTAGGTGCCCTGCACCTTGAGGGCGAACAGGACGATGTCCGAGGCACAGAGGGCGGCCAGCCCCGCGCCGAGGAGCACGAAGGTGCGGTCGAGGCGCACGCCGAGGATGCCGCCGACGGCCATGAGCACGGCGATGAGCAGCACCGTCGTGATCGGTGCCACGAGATCGACCGCGGCCACCGGTGTCCCGCCGGGGTCGGTGCGGAGATGGGGGCCGAGCAGGAAGGCGACCCCGGCGGACAGGCTGCCGAGGGCGGCCACGACGCCGTCGAGCCACATGCTGGGGTGGAAGCGCGGCACCCGGGCGCGGATCAGCACGACGAGGGGCACGTACACGAGCAGGTAGGCCGCGAAGGAGACGACGTGCGAGAGCGCGGAGGACGGCTCGTTGCCCTGCAGGCCGGCGGAGAGCACGCGCAGCACGTTGCCTATCGCGCCGAGGGTCAGTGCGGCGGCGAGCGCGGCCCAGAGGAGTCGCTCGGTGCGCACCCGGCGCGTCGCGAGCACGCACGCCGCCGCGGCGGCGAGGTAGGGCAGGTTGTAGAGGACGACGTCGTACGTCCGGTCCCACGCCGCGCCGGCCGGGCGCGGCCCGATGCCGGTGGCGAACAGCGCGACCAGGCCGATGGTCACGAACAGTGCGAGGCCGGGGCGCCGCCGCGTGACGGCGTCCTGATCTCGCTGGTCCACGTCGGGGACAACGGCGGCGGAGCGCGGCAGGTGCACCGATGCGGGCTCCGGATCACCCGGAGGGGGGAGGCGCGCCGCTCGAGCGATCTCGGCGGTGCCGGCCGGCGCGCACGGTCACGGATGCCGCCTCGACTGCCGATGACGGACGTGTGGAGACTGCGCACGGGTACGGAGGACTGCCGCCGCGGATCGCCGGCCATGGTGCCGATCCGGGACCGCTGACGAGCGCGACCGTCGTCCTCCGCACTGTGGGAGCGGCGGGATACGGCCGCCACGCCGCACCGCCGTCCGCCTACGGGCCGTCCGACGTCCATCGCCTGCTCCCCGTGCCGCCCATCGCTTCTGCTGCGCCGGAGCACGCCGACTCCGGGGGCGAGCGGGGAGAGGCCATCGACCATGCAGTCCACGTCGAGGTCGTCGGTACCGGTGGCGGCTCGCCGGGCGAGGAGTCGATGAAGACCACCGGTTTCTGGGCACGTCTTCGCCTGCTGCCCAGGGCGGCGTAGCGCACGGGCCTGGATGGCCCGGCCGCGGCTGGTACGGCCTTCAGACCAGACCGTTGTCGACCGACTGCTGCCAGGCCATCTCGTCGATGACGGCGCGCTTCTCGACGTCGTCGAAGCGCACCTTCTTCCACCGGTGCCCCTGATCCGTTCCGGCGGAGGCGCTGCGGTGCCACTCGCCCTTGCGGGTCAGGAGCCACGAGCGGCCGTGGAAGTCGGGCCCGGTGAACAGCCAGCCCGAGAGCCGGCTGAGGCCGTTGCGCTGCGTCCGGGGGGCGCCGGCGTAGGGGAGGACGTAGAGGCAGGCGTCGGTGAACTCGGCGGCGGTCAGCCGGCGCAGTACGTGGACCGCCGAGCGGATCTCCTGCTCGGTCCGCGGCTCGGAGCGGACGTAGAGGTTCCAGACCGCGTCCTCGTCGGCCAGCTCGAGCAGCGTGCTCCGCTGTCGCAGGCGCTCGGCCTCCGCGGCTGCCGCGGCCTCGCGGGCCTGGCGCTCCTCGGCGACCGCGGCGTTGCGCGCCCGGAGCCGGGCGTTGGCCAGATCGCGGTCGCACACCCGCCAGCCCTGCCAGAGGCCCGAGTGGTCGCCGCACACCATGCGGGTGCACTCGGAGCACTCGCCCACGGCCGGGGTGCCACATCGGCACACCGCCGCGCCGGCGTCGTCGCTGCGGGTCTGGAGGTACGCGGTGCCGCAGCGGGCTGACTCGCCCGGCTCGGCCACGCCCGATGTTCCCGCGCCGACGGTGACGGGCTGGGCGGCCGGGACGACGGCGTCGCAGCGCCAGTAACCGGGGAGGATCTGCGTGCGGGTGTCCGTCGCCCCACAAGCGGGACAAGGCATGACCGCAGCGTAGGACCGGGTGGGGGTCTTGGAAGGCCAGCACCGTCACGTGTCGGAGCCGCTCTGTACGTCCGTCACAGGCGCCACGCACGTGGGGCGGGGAGCGCTCGGCCTGGCCACTACGTGGGCCGCGGACCGAAAGTGACGGAATGGGTGCAGATCCCCGTTTCGGGTGGACGCCACCAACGGGGGCGAGACAGCCGGATCCCATTCCATCCTCCGGTGGTCCCTGACGTCGGGGTCACGCCGCGTTCGGAGCGGCGGTCCTGACCCGGCGAATCCGTCCTGGATCCCGCCAGCGGGATCGGTGGTGCGCGGGCAATCCCAAGCGACGCAGTATTACGCCAAGGCTCAATCCGAGCGGTCCACTTCGGTAATCGCGAGCTAACGGAATTGAGGAGGCTGCACCGCGCCCGCAGCCGGGGTGCGCGCCTCCAGACCACGATCCTCGTCGGCCACTGCAACGCGGTCGCCGCTCTGGACGAGCAGATGGAGCGCCAGGCGTACCCCGGTTATCGCGTCATCGGCTGTTGCCTGCCGGCCGACCAGTACCGCCCCGCTGCCGACGCCTTCAACGGGCTGCCCGTCCTTGGAAATCTGAGACAGGTGGCCAAGGTCGTCAGCAAGTACGAGGTCGACAGCGTCGCCGTCCTGCCCTGCCCCGAGCTCGACGGGCCGGCGCTCCGCAGGCTGGGCTGGGATCTCGAGAAGACGCAGGCTGAGTTGCTGCTCGCCCCGGCGGTCACCGAGATCGTCGGGCCCCGCGTACGGATTCGCCCGGTGTCTGGTCTTCCCCTGATGCACATGGAGCGTCCGGAGCTCAAGGGCGTCCGGCGGCTCACCAAGCACCTGTTCGACAAGACGTCGGCCGGCGTCGGTGTGTTCGTCCTGCTCCCCGTCCTTCTGGGCATCGCGCTCGCCGTCAAGACGACCAGCCGCGGTCCGCTCTTCTTCCGACAGGAGCGCGTCGGCCGCGACGGTCGGTCCTTCTCCATGCTGAAGTTCCGCAGCATGGTGGTCGGCGCCGACCGGATGGTCGACAGCCTCGCCGCGGAGAACCAGGGCAACAGCGTGCTGTTCAAGCACAAGGCCGATCCGCGGATGACGCGCGTGGGCAAGCTGCTCCGCCGGTACTCCCTGGACGAGCTGCCGCAGTTGTTCAACGTGCTGCGCGGCGAGATGTCACTCGTCGGTCCCCGCCCACCGTTGCCCACGGAGGTGGAGCGGTACGGGTTCGACATGCACCGCCGGTTCCTGGTCAAGCCCGGGCTCACCGGCCTGTGGCAGGTCAGCGGGCGGTCGGACCTGTCGTGGGACGACTCGGTGCGGATCGACGTGCGCTACGTCGAGAACTGGTCGCTGACGTACGACTTCATGATCCTCTGGGAGACCGTCGGAGCAGTGCTGCGCGGCTCAGGGGCGTACTGACCGCAGACGCGGAAGCCTCTCACTCCTCGGCCGGCTCGCCGAAGTCCGCGGGCTGGACAGCATGTCCCGCTAGGCCGGGCGGCATCGCCCCTGTGCGCCCTGTGTTGGGGGAGAAGTGAGCCGGATCTCGTCCCGATCGGGTTGGTCATGCCTACCGGGGTGGCATCGGGCGCGGGCCACGCTCTACCGTCCGGAGTGATCAGCGGGGGCCGTCCGACGTGCCGTCCTCCTGCATGGGCGTGGAACAGGAGCAGGACGTGAAGATCTCGGTCATCGGCTGTGGCTACCTCGGGGCGGTGCACGCCGCTTCCATGGCGGAGCTCGGCCACGACGTCGTGGGCATCGACGTGGACGAGGCCAAGATCGAGTCCCTGTCCCAGGCGAAGGCGCCGTTCTACGAGCCCGGGTTCGAGGAGCTGCTGGCGCGCACCCTGGAGACCGGGCGGCTGCGCTTCTCCACCGACTTCGCGGACGCGGCCGGCTCCGCCGTCCACTTCGTCTGCGTCGGGACCCCGCAGAAGCGGGGCGAGTACGCCGCCGACATGCGTTACGTGCAGGGTGCGGTCGAGTCGCTGCTGGGAGTGCTCGAGGCCGGGGAGCTGGTGGTCGGGAAGTCGACCGTGCCGGTCGGCACCGCGGCAGCTCTGGCGGAGCTGGTGGAGGCCAAGGTGCCGGGTGCGCTGCTCGCCTGGAACCCGGAGTTCCTCCGGGAGGGCTTCGCCGTCGAGGACACGCTGCACCCCGACCGGCTGGTCTACGGCCTCCCGGCCGGCGCCGACGGCGACACGGCCCGCGCGCTGCTCGACGAGGTGTACGCGACGATCGTCGAGCGCGGCACCCCCAAGGTGGAGAGCGACTACGCCACCGCCGAGATGGTGAAGACGGCCGCGAACTCCTTCCTCGCCACGAAGATCTCGTTCATCAACGCCATGGCCGAGTTGTGCGAGGCCACCGGCGCCGACGTGAAGCTCCTGGCCGACGCGATCGGCTACGACGACCGGATCGGCCGCAAGTTCCTCAACGCCGGCCTCGGATTCGGCGGCGGCTGCCTTCCCAAGGACATCCGCGCCTTCATGGCCCGCGCGGGGGAGCTGGGAGCCGACCAGGCGCTCACCTTCCTGCGCGAGGTGGACAACATCAACATGCGGCGGCGCCTCCGCATGGTGGAGCTCGCCCGCGAGGTCTGCGACGGCTCGCTGCTCGGCAAGCGGGTCGCCGTCCTCGGCGCGGCCTTCAAGCCCGACAGCGACGACATCCGTGACTCCCCGGCGCTCAACGTCGCCGCCCAGCTGCAGCTGCAGGGTGCCGTCGTCCGGGTGACCGACCCGGCCGCGGTCGAGAACAGCCGGCGGCTGTGGCCGCAGCTCGACTACGCCGACACCGCGGAGGAGGCCGCCGAGCGCGCCGACGCCGTCCTGGTGCTCACCGAGTGGAAGCAGTACCGGCAGCTCGACCCGGTGGCCTTCGGCCGGATCGTGAAGCAGAAGCGGGTCCTCGACGGCCGCAACGCCCTCGACCGCGAAGCGTGGACCGCGGCCGGGTGGTCCTACCGCGCCCTCGGCCGCCGGGCCGGCTGAGTCGCCGGTCCTCCTACCGCGGCACCTCGGGCAGCGCGTCCTCGGCGAACTCGTCGGCGTTCTGCCCGAGGGAGTCGTTCCGCAGATACTCCCACATGCGCTCGCCGGCCGTCTGGTCCAGGTAGACGACGCTGGCCGGTCCCTCCATCCCGGTGCCGAGCACCGGGGCGGTGAAGAACTCGACGTGATCCGGCGTCAGGCTGCGCAGCGAGTAGGCGAGAGACAGCAACTCGCCGTTGCCCAGCGTGTCGTCGAGCTTCACCGCGCTGGTGACCGCGAGCAGTGCGGCGTCCAGCCGAGCAGGGTCGGTGAACGTGTCGGAGCTGAAGAGCTTGCCGAACATCGCCTGCAGGTACTGCTGCTGCCGGCGCACCCGGTCGAAGTCGCCGCCGGCCAGTCCGTAGCGCTGCCCCAGGTAGTAGCGGGCCTGCTTCCCGTTCAGGTGGTTCTCGCCCGCGGGGAACGTGTACGGGCCGTTCGACGTGGTCTCGGCGACCACCACGTCGACGCCACCCAGGTCGTCGGTCACCTGGATCAGCCCGTCGAAGTCGATCGCCGCGTAGTGGTCGATGCGCACACCGGTGAGCTCCTCCGCCGTCTGGATGAGCAGGGAGGGCCCACCGAAGGCGTACGCGGCATTGATCTTGTTCGTGCCGTGCCCGGGGATGTCCACCCAGCTGTCGCGGGGAATCGAGACGACCTGCGCGTGCTGACGGTCGGCGGAGAACCTGGCCAGCATGATGGCGTCGGACCGGCCGTCGGGAGTCTCCCCGGGCTCGAGCTCTGCCCGGGTGTCCGAACCGACCAGCAGGAAGGTGACCGGGTCCTCGGCGGCCGGCTGCACCGGCGTGGCCGGTGCCGGGCGGGCTTCCGCATCGATGTCTGCGAAGACGTCGCTGACGCGGTCGATGTTGCCGGCGTAGCGCTCGGTGAGGTACCAGAAGCCGCCACCGACCACGAGCAGCAGAACGGCCAGGAGGACGCCGAGGCTGACCAGCACGGTGCGCAGCCGGCGTCGCCGAGGGGCGGCCTCCTGCTCGTCGTCCGTGCCTCGGTCCGGCCGGGGGTCGTCCTGGGAGCCGGGTCCGGCTTCCGCCGTGACGTTCGGCCGAACGCGCGCGGCGGACGAGGAGTCCGCGGGCGGCGTCGCGCCTGGTTCGTCGGTGCTCATCTCTCCCCCGTCCGGCCTGCTCGCGACCGAGGGTACGGCGCGCCAGGCGGCTTTCCGACGGTTCTGCTCACGTCGGGTGACCACCGCCGGGGAGAGGGGGAGGTCAGCCCCCGTCGACGGGGCGGCGCGTGAACGGGATCGTCCCGGCCAGCGGTGCCCTTGCCGTCGCGAACACCGGTGCAGCCGGCAGAGGCGCATCGAACGGATCGCCGTCGACGACGAAGTTCAGCCGGCCCGACGTCCTCGACTCCTTGGCGTCGGCCAGGCGGATCGCTCCGCTGAGCAGGAGCCCGAACACCAGGGCGAGCCCCATCCACACCGCTGCAACGACCCACACTGCGCTCATGTGTTCTTCCTAGGGGAGAGCACTTCGGTTGCTCGACTCAAGATCACGGCGTGGCTTGCCGAAACCCGATGGGTACTTCTGTGTTTCGCTGGTGTGCCCGATGCAGATGTGATCCATGCATGCTGCCGAGGCTGGTGAGGCGCTACCAGTCGCTCCGGTAGCCCTCGAGCCGGTGGTCACGGGGCGATGTGTTCCACCTCCGGGTGCCGGCGTGCAGGGAATCCGCAACGATCCGACGTCCCGCTCCTGCAGCCGCCCGGGAGGGCGGGACGGCCGAGACGAGTTGCCGGCGCATCACCCGGCTCCGCAGGTACCGGTCCACCTCGACGTGCAGCCTGCTGGCCCGGTCCCGCTCGTCTGCCAGCCTGATGCTGCGACCGATCCCCACCGCGATGGTGAGGGCCACGACGAACCACGCGAATCCACCGATCACCAACCAGGTCATGATCGTCACCTCCCGGCGTGGAGCCGGCGTTCACGAGGATCCCGACGCGGGAAGCGCGACTCTCGAGGTGTTCGTCGCCTTCCCGTTGGTTCCCTGCTCGCAAGGGAGGAAACCGGGGGTTCCTGGATCGTCATCGCTGGGTCTGCTGTCTCGGCGCGGTACACGCCGCCTCGATGGCCGCACTCGGACCGCGATGCGCGGACCGCCGCCGGCGGGGACCTACCGGGCAGATCACCAACGTGCTCTCCGGGCTGCGCACCGAGCTCTACGGCAAGGGGGAGATGCGCGACCGGACCCACGTCGACGACCACGCTCCGCCGTGCACGCCGTCCTCGGCCGTGGCCGCTCCGGCGAGACGTACCTGATCGGCGCGGACGGCGAGAAGAACGACCGCGAGGTGCTCGAGCTGATCCTCGGCCCCCCGGGAGTGGCGGGAGGCCCTCCGGGCCTACCTCAGCGAACTCAGCTGACCCACCCGTCACGACGCGCGCCGAAAAGGGGACGGAACGGTCAGGTTCCGGGCCGCACCTGCCGATGATCTCGTCGTGCTGTGGCTCTGGATCGTCGGTGGACTGGTCGTCTGGCTGGTCCTCGCGACCCTGCTCGCCGTCGTCATCGGCCGCGGCATCCGGTTGGGCGAACGCGGCACCGCCGCCAGCTATCCCACGCTGACCACCGCGGACCTGCCGCCCACCTTCGTCGCCGCCGCCCCGCCCGCTGCCCGCCGCGCCCGGCGGCGCGCCGTGCCGCTGCCCCCGGTCGGCATCGTCCTCGCCGGGCTCGCCGTCGGCCTCATGACCACCGGCTACGCCCTCCGGCTGGCCGGCGCCACCGGTCCGGCCGCCCAGCTGCTGTCGATGGACGCCGCCTCATCCCTGCCCCGGCTCTTCGTGGCCGGGCTCTTCGCCGCGGCAGCGCTCGCCGCGGTCGCCGGAGCCGGGCGCATCCCCGGTCGACGCACCTGGTGGCTCGCCGTCGCCCTCATCGCCGGTGGCATCGCGGCCGTCAAGGCCGGGGGAAGCGTGCACAACCGGGCGTTGAACGCCCTGGAGGGTGCCGTCGGCTACCCGGTCGCCACTGTGGCCAGCGCACTGGCCGCCATCGCCGTCGTCGGCAGCCTGTGGTTCCTCAGCCGGCACGAGCGCCGCGACCGGCGCCGCGTGGTCGGCACGCTCGCGCTCTACGCCGGAGCCTCCGTGGCGCTGTCGGCGGTCTCCTCCGTAGCCGGCGACTGGCGCGTGACGGCCACCTTCCTCGAGGAGTCCGGCGAAGCACTGGCCGGTGTCGCGTTCCTGATGGCGGTCCTGGTCGGCGTTGCGCCACGCCTGGTGCTCCCGGCCGACTGGGCGATGCGCCGATCCGGCGATGCGCACACCCTCGACCTGCCCGAGCTGCTGCCCGGGCGCGGCGTCGACGGCACGACCCAGGCCTGACCCCCATCCCAGGCACCACCTGACCGGGGGACGTCGGCCGGCGCCTGATCGCCGGACTCCTCGGCCGACCGGATGGCGCCGCCGAGGGCCAGCGCGATCACGGCGCCGGCGAGCAGATAGGCAGTTCCCAGTGTGAGAGACCAGGTCATGGATGCTGTCTAGCGCTCCGGGGCCACCGGATCCCCGCATCCAGGGCAACTCTGACTGAACAAGCGCTGACGATTCGGGTCGTGTCGAGCAGCGGCCGGCGCCCGTACTCGGCGCACGCCGCCCTGCTCCAGAACTGCCGTGCTTCCCGGAGGATGGGCGCAGACGGGTGAAACCGGGGCCGATCTCGGCTCACGGGGTCGCGTTCGCAGCGCCGGTTGCGCACACTGCGATATCGACACGCGTTCCCAGCCCTGACCGCACGCCTCCGGCGGCACGGGCGCTCGTCCTGGAGGCGGTGCCCGTCAGCGGTCCGCCTCCGGTGAACGGCACCGACGACCGAACGGAAGAGGATGACCACGGGGAACGATCACGCCATCGCCGCCGACCTGGCGACGTCGGCCGGAGAGCTCTTGCTGCAGGTCCGGAGCAGGCAGGTGCCGGACGCCGCTGCCCGCAAGGCCGCCGGCGACGCCGAGTCCCACCGCTTCCTGCTGGACAGGCTGCGGGAGCTGTGCCCCGGGGACGCCGTCCTCTCCGAGGAGGGCGCCGACGATGCCGCCCGCCTGAGCGCCGACCGGGTGTGGATCGTCGACCCGCTCGACGGAACCCGTGAGTTCTCCGAGCTCGACCGCAGCGACTGGGCGGTGCACGTGGCGCTGTGGGAGCGCGGCGACCTGACCGCCGGCGCTGTCGCGATCCCCGCCGAGGGGCTCACCCTGAGCACGGAGGTGCGCCCGCCCCGCCCCGAGGCGGTCGACGGACCCATCCGGCTCGCCGTCAGCCGCAGCCGTCCTCCTGCTCTCGTGCAGGATCTGGCCGCCGGGCTCGGGGGCGAGCTAGTCCCGATGGGGTCGGCGGGGGTGAAGGCCATGGCGGTCGTCCGCGGTCAGGCCGACGCCTACGTGCACGGCGGCGGTCAGTACGAGTGGGATTCCGCTGCGCCCGTCGCCGTCGCGCGGGCCGCGGGCCTGAACACCAGCCGCCTCGACGGCTCACCGCTGCGCTACAACCAGCCCGATCCGTGGCTGCCCGACCTGCTGGTCTGCCGCCCCGAGGTAGCCGACCGGCTCCTGGCCGCGCTGGCCGAGCTGCCCTCGGCCGCAGCGCCGTCCCGACCGAACCACGGGGGAGTCCACGCATGACCACCGCGCACTACGAGCTGACCCACCTCGACGCCCTCGAGGCCGAGGCGGTGCACATCTTCCGGGAGGTGGCCGCGGAGTTCGAGCGTCCCGTGCTGCTGTTCTCCGGCGGCAAGGACTCCATCGTCATGCTGCACCTGGCCACCAAGGCCTTCTGGCCGGCGAAGGTGCCGTTCCCGGTGATGCACGTCGACACCGGGCACAACTTCCCCGAGGTGATGGAGTACCGCGACCGCCGCGTCGCCGAGACCGGCGTCAAGCTGCTGGTCGCCTCCGTGCAGGAGGCCATCGACAAGGGTCGGGTCAGGGAGCAGACCGGCCCGCGGGCCAGCCGGAACCCGCTGCAGACCGTCGCCCTGCTCGACGGCATCGAGGAGCACGACTTCGACGCCGCGTTCGGTGGCGCCCGGCGCGACGAGGAGAAGGCCCGCGCCAAGGAGCGGGTGTTCTCCTTCCGCGACGAGTTCGGCCAGTGGGACCCGAAGAACCAGCGGCCGGAGCTGTGGTCGCTCTACAACGGCCGCCGGCACCGCGGTGAGCACATCCGCGTGTTCCCGCTGTCCAACTGGACCGAGCTCGACATCTGGCAGTACATCGAGCGCGAGGGCATCGAGCTGCCGTCGATCTACTTCAGCCACGAGCGGACCGTCGTCGAGCGCGACGGCATGCTGCTGTGGCCCAACGAGCACGTACCGCTGCTCGAGGGCGAGCAGCCGTTCGAGGCGACCGTGCGCTACCGCACGGTCGGCGACGTCACCTGCACCGGTGCGGTGGAGTCCGCCGCGAGCACGGTCGACGACATCATCGAGGAGGTCGCCGCCACGCGGCTCACCGAGCGCGGCGCCACCCGCGCCGACGACCGGGCCAGCGAGGCCGCGATGGAAGACCGCAAGCGTGAGGGGTACTTCTGATGGAGATGCTGCGGGTCGCCACCGCCGGGTCGGTGGACGACGGGAAGTCGACGCTCATCGGCCGGCTCCTCTACGACACCAAGTCGATCTTCTCCGACCAGCTCCAGGCGGTGGAGCGCACCAGCCAGCAGCGCGGTGACGAGTACACCAACCTGGCGCTGCTCACCGACGGCCTGCGCGCCGAGCGCGAGCAGGGCATCACCATCGACGTCGCCTACCGGTACTTCGCCACACCCCGGCGGAAGTTCATCGTCGCCGACACCCCGGGGCACATCCAGTACACCCGGAACATGGTCACCGGCGCTTCCACGGCGAACGCCGCGCTGATCCTGGTCGACGCCCGCAAGGGTCTGCTGGAGCAGAGCCGCCGGCACGCGTTCCTGGCCAGCCTCCTGCGGGTTCCGCACCTGGTGCTCTGCGTCAACAAGATGGATCTCGTCGACTACGACGAGGGCGTCTTCGACGCGATCGCCGACGAGTTCCGCAACTTCGCCGCGAAGCTGGACGTCGGCGACCTCGCCGTCATCCCGGTGTCCGCGCTCGCCGGCGACAACATCGTCAGCCGCTCGGCGAACATGCCCTGGTACGAGGGTGCCTCGCTGCTCCACCACCTGGAGGAGCTGCACATCGCCTCCGACCGCAATCTCATCGACGCGCGCTTCCCCGTCCAGTACGTGATCCGCCCGTTCTCCAGCGACCATCCCGACTACCGGGGCTACGCCGGCCAGGTGGCCGGCGGCATCCTCAAGCCGGGGGACGACGTCGTCGTCCTGCCCTCGGGGCTGCCCTCGCGCATCGCCGCCATCGAGACCATGGACGGGCCGGTGGCCGAGGCGTTCCCGCCGATGTCGGTGACGATCCGCCTCGAGGACGACATCGACATCTCCCGTGGGGACATGATCTGCCGGCCGCACAACCAGCCGACGGTCTCCCAGGACCTCGAGGCGATGGTCTGCTGGATGGGCGACGAGCCGATGCGGCCCGGCGGCAAGTACGCGATCAAGCACACCACCCGGCCGGCCCGGACGATGGTCAAGGACCTGCGCTACCGGCTCGACATCAACACGCTGCACCGCGACGAGTCGGCCCCGACCCTGGCCCTCAACGAGATCGGCCGACTGCAACTGCGGGTCACCGCACCGCTGTTCACCGACCCGTACCGAGTCAACCGCACGACCGGCAGCTTCATCCTCGTCGACGAGTCCACCAATGCCACGGTCGGCGCCGGGATGGTGCTCTAGTCGCGATCACTCTCGTTGCTGGTCTTCCGCGCCGCGCAGGTCCCGATGCATCATCGCGCGGTCGACGGACGGCTCCACCCCCTCGAACAAGGAGACGCCTGTGTCCCCGCCGGTCTCTCGGGCGTGCCGATGGACGAGCTGAGCGGCCCGTCGTCGGGGTGGCCTACGGACGCCGGATACGTCCGTCGGGTCACGACCCCGCACATCGTGGTGCGGTCCCCCGCCGGGCTGCCGGTACACCTGCTCCTGGTGACCGAGTGGCTGGAGAGCGTGAGCTTCCACCTCTCGTGGCCATGGCTGACCGGGGACGTCCACGCGGGCGTCCGCCAGGCTTACCGCCTCGAGGCCGCGGACGGCAGCCCGCTCCCGTTGATCGACTCACGCGTGATGCCGCTGGCAGATCGCATGATGGAGATCAGCTTCTTCGACACCCGGGCGCTCGACCGTGCCCAGAACCTCGCGCTCCGGTTGCGGTGCCGGTTGGCTGAACCGCTGGCCGTGCCGTTCGCGGACTGAACCGCCGCGCCCGCCGGTCCGGTGGAGGACCGGACGAGCCGGCCCTGCCGGTCACCCGCCGCCGCTGGTGCCGGGCGGGTCGGGCCGGTCCGCGCCGGAAGGGGCCAGGGCGGCGCTCTGGAGTGCCCGGCGGCGCTGCTGCCAGACAAGGGGCGCCTCGCCGTGACGGACCCGCAACCATGCCCACGTCCCCGCGCCGACGACGAGTGCGGCGGCGGTGATGATCAACACCAGAGCGGTCGACGCGCCGAGCAGCTTGGCGCCCGAGGCCAGCATGATCACTGCCAGCGCCCGGCGGACGAGGCTACCCGGGGAGCGGGAGGACACCCGCGCGCCGATCCACACTCCCGGGATCGCGCCCACGAGGATGCTGCCGGTGAGCCCGAGGGCGAAGTCACCGAAGAGCAGGTGCCCGAGTGAGGCCGAGGCGACCAGGGGAACGGCCTGGACGAGGTCGGTTCCCACGAGCTGACCGACCCGGATCGTCGGGTAGAGCAGCAGCAGGAAGACGATCATGAGCGAGCCCGCGCCCACGGAGGTCATCCCGACCACCATGCCGCCTCCGGCCCCGACCAGTGCGGTGGCCAGGCGGCGCGGCGGGATCGACGACAACGAAGGCTCCGGCTCATCCGCGTCGCCCCGGCGGCGTCGCCGCTCGCGTTCCCTCAGCTTCAGGTAGGCCTTGGCACCCATGGCGAGCGAGGCCAGCACGAGGATGAAGCCGAGCGTGAACAGCAGGGTGCGTTGCAGGTCGGCGCCGTCCCCGATCTGCCGCAGGAGCAGCACCCCGGAGAACGCGCCGGGCACCGATCCCACGCACAACCACTTGACCAGGCCGAGGTGCACGGTGCCCCGCCGGAGGTGCACCAGCCCTCCGATGGGCTTCATGAAGAAGCTCGCGACGACGTCGCTGGAGACGGCGGCCAGGGGAGGGACCCCGAAGAAGAAGACGAGGATCGGCGTCATCAGTGCGCCGCCGCCCATGCCCGTCAGGCCGACGACGAGGCCGACCAGCAGGCCGGCCACGGCGATCGCCGGATCCCACCACTCCATGAAGCCTCCCGCCCGATCTACGATTCGCCACCGGCGCCGCACCGGCGCCGACGTGGTCGCCTCCGCGACCGCGCCGGGACCAGGCCGCGCTGTGACGATAGGGCCCGTCCGGTCCGGTCCGGGCGTGGTGCGCGTCCGGCGAAGACCGGCCACCTTCGCAAAGTGTCGCGCAGAACCCGGTCAGCGAGCGATCGGGTTGCACATCACTCATCCTTCCGGTGGTTTCTCAACGCTCTGCTCGTGGTGACTCAACGGAGTCGTTCATGGCCTCCGCAGTGTGGACACGCCGGAGTTCTGCCATCCGTGAGCCGCTGACCAGCACCTTCGACGCTTCCGCGGTGCTCACGGTGAGTTGCGACGCAGGGTCGCCTGGGTCGACTCCCTAGGAGCGGTGTGGTTACCTGCATTGGGCCGATCAGTGGCTGAACGACACGGGGATCAGCGGCAACGCGAGGGGAATTCATGAAGTGCGTGGTGACCGGTGCCGCCGGCTTCGTCGGATCACATCTGTCGGAGTTGCTCCTCGCGCACGGTGACGAGGTGGTCGGCATCGATTCGTTCACCGACTACTACGACACGGGGCTCAAGGAGAGCAATCTGCGGAGCGCCCTGGAGCACGATCGCTTCACCCTGCGCCGTGAGGACCTCCTCGGAACCCGGCTGCCCGACCTGTTCGAGGGCGCCGACGTGGTGTTCCACCTCGCCGGTCAGCCAGGTGTGCGCCCGTCCTGGGGCGCGGAGTTCGCGACGTACACCTCGCGGAACGTGCTGGCGACGCAGGCGGTCCTCGAGGCCGCCCGGGAGCTGCCGCTGACCAAGCTCGTCTACGCCTCGAGCTCCAGCGTCTACGGGGACGCCGAGTCCTACCCGACCGCGGAGACGCTGCGGCCCCAGCCCGTCTCGCCCTACGGCGTCACCAAGCTCGCCGCCGAGCACCTCTGCGAGCTGTACCGGAAGGGCTTCGGGGTGCCGGCCGTGTCGCTGCGGCTCTTCACCGTCTACGGCCCGCGTCAGCGCCCCGACATGGCGTTCTCGCGACTCGTCACCTCGGCGCTGCACGGCGACGTGTTCGAGCTGTACGGCGACGGTGGGCAGACCCGGGACTTCACCTACGTCGGTGACGTGGTGAGCGCGATGCGGGCCGCGGCGCTGTCGGACTTCACCGGCGTCGCGAACATCGGCGGCGGCAGCCGGACCTCGATGAACGAGGTGATCGACATCATCACGGGGCTCGCCGGTGAACCGAACGTCCACCGGCTTCCGAAGATGCGAGGGGACGTGCGCGACACGGCCGCCGACACGCAGACGGCGTCCGAGGGCTTCGGCTACGTCCCGAAGGTGGGTCTGAGCGATGGACTGGCACGGATGGTGGAGGCGGGGCGCCCTGCGATCTCGGTGTGACATGGATGACCAGCGCGGAAGGGTGGGGAGCCTGAGATGAGGTGTTCCGAGGAGTCGGAGGGAGCGGTCGCGTCACAGGTGACCGGCCGGGCCGAGCAGGCCGGTGGCCGGGCCCGGTGGGCGCCCGTGCACGTGGCGGGCACCCGATGACCGCCGACCTGGGCAGCGACGTCACGCCCGTCACCGTGCAGCCGGCCACGCTTCCCCCGTCGCGGACGCGGTCCGGTGCGCTGGACGACGCGCCTGCCTCCCCGGCCGGCGCAGCCGAGCCGACGGCCTCTGGGCAGCGGCGGCACGCCCGGAGCGCCGTGCCCCGCAAGACGTTCACGGAGCGGCGCCGCACCCCCTCTGCCGTGCTCGTGGCGTGCGACGTCACGGCGTTCGCGGTCGCCGCGCTCCTGACCCGCAACGCAGACCTCAAGTCGCTGCTCGTGCTGGCCTTCGTCCTCGTGCTGTTCCACCAGGGAGACCTCTACCGGTCGCGGCTGTCCCTGTCGGTCCTCGATGACGTGCCCACCATCGTCGGGCGGTCACTGGCGGTCGGTGCGCTCGCCATGGTCCTGGGCGGGCTGCCCGACGGGGTGGCCGGGACGACCCGCCTCGTCATGGCGATCGTCTTCGCCGGCCTGTCCCTCGCCCTGCGGACGGTCGCGTACGGCGTCTTCCGGGCGGCGCGCCGCCGTCATCGGTTGCGCCAGCGCGCACTCGTGCTCGGCGCCGGGACGCTCGCCGGCTCGCTGACGGCCAACCTGCTGGCGCACCCGGAGTACGGGCTGCAGCCCGAGGGCATGCTCGACGACGACCCCATGCTCCCCGACGACGAGCGGCCGGTGCCCGTGCTGGGCGGCTACGACGACCTCAGTCGGGTGATCGTCCAGCACCAGATCGACATGGTCATCGTCACCTACGGATCGCTGCGCGAGCCCTCCATGGTCAGCGTCCTGCGGGCCTGCGACCGGCTGGCCTGCGAGATCTACTTCGTGCCCCGGCTCTACGAGCTGCACTCGGTGACGCGGGAGACCGAGGTCCTCTGGGGCGTCCCCCTGGTGCGCCTGCGCCGCGCCCCGTTCCGGACCCGCGCCTGGACGGGTAAGCGGGTCTTCGACGCGGTGGTCTCCGGCGTCGCGCTGCTGATGGTGGCACCGGTTCTCGCCGTCTGCGCGGCGCTCGCCCGCTGGGAGACCGGCTCGGCCCTCTTCCGCCAGGAGCGGATCGGTCTCGACGGCCGGCCCTTCAATCTCTACAAGTTCTGCTCCCTCCGGCCTGCGGTCACCAGCGAGTCCGCCGTCCGGTGGAACATCGCCGAGGACGGCCGGCTCCGCCCGGTGGGGAGGTTCCTGCGGCGCACCTCGCTGGACGAGCTGCCCCAGCTGTGGAACGTGCTGCGCGGCGACATGAGCCTGGTGGGGCCGCGTCCCGAGCGGCCGTTCTTCGTCGACGAGTTCACCCGGCAGATCCCCTGGTACACCGCTCGGCACCGGGTCCCGGCCGGCCTGACCGGCTGGGCCCAGGTCCACGGGTTGCGGGGCGACACCTCGATCGCCGATCGCGCACGCTTCGACAACGCCTACATCGAGAACTGGTCGATGTGGGGCGACGTCAAGATCCTGCTGAGGACCGTCGGGCAGGTGCTCGGAGCGGCAGGCCGGTAGACCGGTCCGGCTCAACACGTGGAGGAACGCACGCCGGGAGCTGACCCAGGCGGGTGAGCGCCGTCGACGGGACGCGCCCTCCCCATGGACAATGCAATGCCCGGCTCCGAACGGCAGGGCTCTACGTGACAGGAATGACGACAGTGGATCTGAACGAAGCGGCCCAGCGCATTTTCAAGTACCACTGGGTGCTGATCCTCGTGACGGTCATCGTCGGCATCAGCATCCCCCTGCTGCTGTCGCGGTTGGACGACGACGCGTACGCCGCCAGCGCGCGCCTGGTGATCGGGTCCGCGGACGCCCGGGACGGTCAGGAGGCGAACGCGCTGGCCGACACGGCCCTCGCCGTGGCCACGAGCCCGGAGGCGATCGCCGAGGCGCTCCAGCAGGCCGGCGTGGACCGGGAGCCGTCCGCGGTCGCCGGCAACGTCCGCGTCGACCCGGTCGGCAGCTCCGGCGTGCTCGAGCTCTCGGTGACCGATGCGGACCCGCAGGCTTCGGCGGAGATCGCGAACGCGCTCGCCACCGAGATCGTCGAGCGGCGTGAGGACGCCGTCTTCGGCAACACGCAGGCGCTGCTCGCGGAGACCGATGAGCGGATCGCGGCCCTCACCGAGACCGTGCGGGCCATCGAGGCCGAGGCCGACGCGGCCGCGCGGGCCGAGGCGGCGGCACGTGCCGTCGGAGCGCCGCTCGGCACCGGCCTCGCGGCGATCGCCCTCCGGCACGACCAGGCGGTCACGGAGCTGGGGCGCGCGCAGGCCCAGCGGCAGGACCTCGCGCAGAGCCTCGCCGAGTCGGTCCGGCCGCAGGTCGTCGACGCCTCTGCCGGGGAGGGCTCGCTCGTCGCGACCGGCCTGCCCGCCCGGCTGGCGGTGGGTGGTCTGCTCGGTCTGATCCTCGGCGTGGCACTGGCGGCGACCCTCGAGGCGTTCCGCCCCACGCTGAGCCCCGCGGCGCTCGCCCGGCACCTCGACGTCCAGCTGCTCGGGAACGTCCGGCGCCTGCCACGGGGCCCCGAGGAGTTGACCGACAAGTGGCTCGCCAGCTACGTCAACCTGGCGGCGGACGGCGCCGGGGTGCGCTCCTTCGAGCTCGTCCCCGTCGGTCCGCAGATCGACGTCAGGGGCCTGGCGCGCGGCCTGGCCGCCGACAGCGAGCAGCTGGGCAGCGGGAAGGAGATCGTTCCCGTGGTGCTCGACGGCCCGCACGACTCCCACCTGCCGGCGCGGCTCACCCAGCCGGGCACCGGCATCGTCGTCGTGGCGCCGCGGAAGG
Source organism: Blastococcus capsensis (assembly GCF_030165005.1). GTDB lineage: Bacteria > Actinomycetota > Actinomycetes > Mycobacteriales > Geodermatophilaceae > Blastococcus > Blastococcus capsensis. Next base: position 103,784 of record NZ_JASNNW010000011.1, on the reverse strand, counting down.
TGCAGGCTCCCGCCCTGGCGAGCCTCGAGCGGCACGTGGCCCTCACCCGGCAGCCCGTGATCGGGGTCATCGGCTACGGCAGTCCGGCGGGCGCAGCGCCGCAGCAGCGCGACAGCGTCCCGGGCGACTCCGCCCGGCGGCCGGTCGAGCAGGATCCTGCGCCGACCGCCGCCGCCTCCTCCTCCTAGCGGCGATGATGGACCAGCGATCGGGGGCCTCTGGCCTGCTGTCCGGTGCGCCCCGGCACGCCGCGAGCAGTTCCGCGCCCCGGCACGCCGCGGGCAGTTCCGCGTCCGCGTCGTCCGGCGCGGGCCGGCGCCTCCCGGCGTCCGCGGGTGAGCCGGGCCGGTTCGCGCTCGGCGCGGTGGCGGTCGCGGTCGCCCTGACCCCGCTGGTCGCCCCGAAGGGACCCGGGCACGGGGCGCCGATCGACGCGCTCATGGCCTTCGGCATCTTCGCCGTCGTCCTCTGGGCACTGCGCAGCAAGGCGACCCTGCGCATCCCCTACGTCATCCCGATGACCGCGCTCATCGTGGTCGGCCTCGCCTCGGCCATGGTGAGTTCCGGCCCCGGCAGCGGGGTGGTCGCGGGCATCCAGGAGGTGTTCCTCCTGGTCTGGGCCGCAGCGCTGGCGACGATGTGCCGAACGCCGCGCGCGCTCGGCGTGGTGCTGCGCACGTGGGCCCTGTCGGCCACGGCGTGGGCGGTGCTGCTCATCGCCGCCGTCGTCACCGGGACGACGGCCGTCTCGGGGGCCACCGGGGACGGCGGTACGAGGGCGCGGCTGCTGTTCGACCACCCCAACATGGCCGGCAACTACTTCATGATCTCCGTCTTCGTGGTCGTGGCCTCCGGCGTCCCACGCCGGTGGTGGCTGCGGGTCGGCGCATGCCTGCTCCTCGTCCTGGCGATGCTCTCCAGCGGTTCCAACGCCGCCCTGCTCTCGCTCATCGGTGGCAGCGTCGTCGCGCTGTTCCTCCACCTCCGCGCGCGCCGGGGGATCGTCACCGCGACGGCGGTCGTCGCCATGGTGATCGCCGTCCTCGGCATCGGCTGGGTGGAGGTGGCTCAGCCGCTGATCACGGCTGCGCAGCAGAGCGACAACCCTCTGCTCCGCTACTCGGTGGGGCGCGGCGCCCGGAGCGCGGAGGCACGGACCAACCTCTTCCAGTCGCAGTTCGAGCTGTTCCAGCAGGGGCACCTCCTCGGCATCGGCCCGGCCAACACCCGTGCCGCGCTGGGCGACGCGGCTGCCACGACGGTCAAGGAAGCGCACAACGACTACCTGGCCACCCTCGTCGAGCGGGGGCCGCTGGGCGTGCTGGCGCTCATGGGGCTGATCGGCGCGGTCGGCGCCCGTGCCGTACGGATCACCCGCCGGCCCCTGCCTCGGGCCGTGGCGGCCGCCGTTCCGGTCCCCGCGGCGCTGGTCGGGGCCTGTGCTGCCTTCGCGCTCACCGCGGTGACGCACGAGGTGCTGCACTACCGGTGGCTGTGGACCCTGTTCGCGCTCTTGGCCGCCGTCCACCTGCTGGCGCGGTCCCGGTCGGACCCCGGCCCGGCCGGGGACGCGGCGACGACCACGCCGGCCGGCGCAGAGCTGGTCCGGGTCCAGCGGCGTGTCCGCTGAGCTGCTGGACGACGGGCCCAGGAACAGCCGCCCCGCGGCGAAGGGTGTCGTCTCGAACTCGCAGTGGCAGCTGCTCAGTTTCGTCTTCCGCGCGGTCGCCGGGGTGGGCGTCGTCGTCCTGCTCGCCCGCGCCGGTGGCCCGCGGGCCCTGGGTGTCGTCCAGTTCGCGCTCACGCTGACGTCCCTGCTGCCGTTCTACTACGGGGTGCCGAGCCTGCTGGCCCGGGAGGTCGCCCGCCGGGCCGAGGACGGGCGGCGCTGGGTCGAGGCCGGCACCCTGCTCGCGGTCCTGTTCGGCGGGGCGTTCGCCGTCCTCCTGCCGGCCGGGGCATGGGCGGTGGGGACCAGCGGGACCATCGTCGTCTCGATCGCGATCGCGGCGGCCGGAATGACGTTGGACGGGATCGCACGGGTCCAGTTCGCTGCCTTCTGGGCCTGGGAGCGAATGGACGTCGAAGCCAAGATCACCGGGCTGCAGGAGACGGCCTACCTCGCCGGCGCCGCCGCCGCCCTTGCGCTGGGGGGCGGCCCGCTGTGGGTTCTAGGCGTCTTCGCCGGCTCCCGCGCGGTGGGTGCCCTGGTCGGCTGGCTCCTGGTCGGGCGCCACCTGGGTGGCCTGCCGCTGCCCCGCGTGGCGCGCGGTGGCCTGCGGCCGATGGTCCGGCAGTGCACCCCCTTCGCGATCAGCGACACCCTGACGCTGACCTACGCGCGGTTCGACGCGGTGATGCTCGGGGTGTTCAAGGGGCCGGTGGCGGTCGGCCTGTACCAGGCGGCGACGAACCTGGTCCTGTACTTCAACGTCCTCGCCCGCAGCATCAATCGCGCGCTCTACCCGCGCATGGGCCGGGCCTGGCCGGGCGACAAGGACGGGTTCCGCCGGCTACGGGACGTCTCCCTGCGGGCGATCGCCTTCATCGGCATCCCGATCGCCGCGGCCTCTCTGCTGCTCGCGCCCCGGACGATCGACTTCCTGTACGGGCCCGAGTTCCTGCCCGCCGTGCTGACCTACCAGCTGCTCGTGACCGTGATTCCGGTACGGATGCTCGGCAACACCTTCAGCCTCTCCCTCGCCGCCACCGACAACCAGACCCCCCGGACCATCGCGGTGGCCGTGGCGGCCGGGCTCAACGTCGCGCTCAACCTCTACTTCATCCCCCGTTTCTCCTACCTTGGAGCTGCCATGACCACAGTGATCTGCGAGACGGGGCTCCTCGTCGCCTACGCCGTCCTCCTCCGCCGGGCCGCCGGCCGCTCGGAGCTGCTGCGTTCCCAGCTCTGGCCCGTGGTGGGAACCCTGCCGATGGCTGCGGTGATCCTCCTGACCCGGGAGCAGCACGTGCTGGTCTCCGCGGCGGCCGGCATCGTCGCCTACGCCCTGGCGGTGGCCGCCGTCGCTCTGGTCAAGGCGTCCGGTGACCGGCGCCGTCCGGCCCGGGTGCTCGCAGCGCTCGTGCGGCCGGCCCGATGAGGCCCGGCGACGCGGCGGACGTGACTCCGCGGGACCTGCCGACGTTCATCGTCATCGGTGCGATGAAGGCAGGCACCACCAGCCTCTACCACTACCTGCGCAACCACGAGCAGATCTTCATGCCGAAGATCAAGGAGCTGGACTTCTTCGCGGAGGGCGGCAACTGGTCGCGCGGGATGGACTGGTACCGGCAGCAGTTCCACGGCGCCGGTGACGCCGTCGCCCGTGGCGAGGCCTCGACCCTGTACACGAAGTACCCGCAGTACGACGGCGTCCCCGAGCGGATCGCCGCTGCGCTGCCCGACGTGCGGCTGGTCTACCTCGTCCGCGACCCCATCGTGCGGATGCGCTCGCACTACGAGCACCGGGTGGCACTGGGCGCCGAGACCGCGCCGCCGGAGATCGCGCTGCTGGAGAACCCGATCTACCTGGCCTACAGCCAGTACGCGATGCAGCTCGAGCGGTACGCGGCCCACTTCCCGCGCGAGCAGCTGCTCGTGGTCACCTCCGAAGGCCTCCGCCACGACCGCGCGGTGACGGTCCGGGAGGTCTACGAGTTCCTGGGCGTCGACCCGTCGCTGAGCCCGCCGGCTCTCGAGACGGAGTTCTACAAGACCTCGCAGCGCCGGTCCTACCCGCCGATCGTCTGGTCGGCCCGCCGCTTCCTCAAGCGGCACGTGCCCCAGGCCAAGCGCGCCAAGGAGGTCGTGGACTCGATGTTGGAGCGCCGCGCAGCATCATCGGGGGCCGGCTCGGCCGCGTCGGGCACGGCGTCCGCGGACACGGTGATCACGCCGGAGCTGCGGGCCCGGCTCGCCGAGCTGCTGCGGGACGATGTCGCGCGGCTGCGCCCGTACATGTCCCCGGGCTTCGACGGGTGGGGCATCGGCTGAGCGGCCATCGCCCTCGCCGCGCTCACATCCCTTCCGGTCGCCGTGCACGTCCGGCGACCGGAAGGGATCAGCCGCGGCGCCGGCCGCCGGCCGTGACGAGCACCCGCTGGAGGACGTCCCGGTAGCCGCTGGTGATCGCGTGCGCCGACCAGCTGGACAGGTCCGCGGACGGTTCCTCGGCGGCGCCGCCGGCCAACACCTCGGCCAGGGCCTCGGCGACCTCGTCCAAGCGGCCGAGTGGCACGGCGACGCCTGCCGCGCCGAGGGAGACGAGCTCGCGCACGCCTTCGACGTCGAAGGCCACGAACGGCGTGCCGCAGGCCGCCGCCTGCACGAGCACCTGCGGCAGCCCCTCCGCCTCGCTGAGCAGGACGACGGCGTCCGCGCCGCGGATGGCGTCGTGCACCTGCCCCGGGTCGGTCAGGTGACCGGTGAGAACGGCGTGCTCCTCCAGGCCGAGTTGCCGGAGCTCGTCGAGCAGCGGCTGCCGCTGCGGCCCATCGCCGAGTACGAGCAGGTCCGGCGGGTCGGCCAGGTCGTCGTGCAGCCGGCGCAGCAACCGGGCCAGCAGCAGTGGGTTCTTCCGGGGCTCCAGGCTGCCGACGTAGCAGATCAGCGGTCTGCCGGGCACCGTGCCGTGGCGCTGGTCGAGCAGCGCCCGCGCCTCCTGCCGGGGGCGGAGGCTCTCGGGCAGGGGCACGCCCGATCGCACCGTGTGCAGCCGGCCGGCAGGGACGCCCAGGGCCGCGAAGCGCTGCGCCAGATCGTCGCCGACCACGCAGAAGGCGGCGGTCCGTCTGCCGAGCAGGCGCTCGATCCGGGTGAAGAGGGTGTTCTCGAGCCGGCCGTACCCGGGGCCGAAGCTGGCCATGGACAGCGAGTGGACGGACGGCCGGCCTGCCGCGGCCGCGGCCGCGCGGGCGAGCACGCCCGCCTTGGACTGGTGGGTGACGACGGCCGCGTACCGGCCGCTGCGCAGCCGGCGCCACAGCGTGACGAGCGCCCGGACGTCGTCCAGCGGCGACACCTGGCGCACCAGGTGGGGCAGCGTCTCGACCCCGTCGGCGCCCGTCTGTCGGAGTGCGAGATCGACGTCGGAGTCGGCACCGACGAGCAACTCGTGCCGTGCCTCCGGCAGCGCCCGGACGATGTCCTGCACCCGGCGTTCGGATCCGCCGCGCTGGTACCGCGTGACCACGTGCAGGATTCGCGGCGCCGCGCCGTCCTCGCCGGATACGGGTGCTGCCTGGTCCACGGGTGTGCCTTCCTGCGGGACGGTGGTGCCCCGTCTGCTCGGTGCGGAGACCGACGGCGAGGATCCGCCGTCCGTTGCGTCGTACGGCGGCCCATTCTGCGGGACGGCGACCGGTGGACGTCGGTCGCGCAGCCACGACTGGCCCGAGCGGGTGACAGCTGCCCGGCGCGGGAAGCTGCCGTGTGCGCTACGTCTCAGGGCGGAAAGCATTCCGGCGTGGTGCGCGCGTCACGCACGTTGCCCACTACGCAGGGTGAGCAAGCGGCCTGTGACGGCGGGAAAAAACCCATGATGGGTTGACTCGAGGCCGCTCGGTCGTGACCCTGAGCGAGCCTGTCCGCCCGATCGAAGGTGTTTCCTTGACGTTATCCGGCCTGTTCCGCCCTGCTCTCGTGACGGTTCTCGTAGGCGGAGTCGCAGCGGCGCTCCCCGGCTCCGTGGCCCAGGCGGCGTCGGTGGACGCCGTCCTCGTGGCCGAGCACTCGACCGCCTCGGACGCGTGGGGAGTGCCCAGCCCCGACCCGTCCGGCATCGCGTACGACTCGATCCACAACCGGCTGATCATCACCGACGGCGAGGTCGAGGAGACGCCGCTGTACCAGGGGGTCAACCTGTTCGTCGCGAGCCTGGACGGCACGCAGGACCCCGCCCTCGTCGGCGGCACCAGCCTGCCCTGGTCCGACGAGCCGGTCGGCGCAGCCTTCCGGCCCAGCGACGGCCACCTCTTCGTCTCCGACGACGACGCCGACCTCATCTTCGAGGTCCCGCCCGGCCCGGACGGCGTCCACGGCACGGCCGACGACGGGGAGGTCACCTCCTTCTCCACGCAGGGGATGACGGGGACCACGGGCACGGACAAGAACGGCGACGCCGAGGGCGTCGCCCTGGACCTGGAGGCCACCGGCGACGGCCACCTCTTCGTCGTCGACGGGCTCTCCCAGGAGGTCTACGAGTACGGGCCCGGACCGAACGGCGTGTTCGACGGGGTGGCGCCGGAGGGCGACGACACCGTGACGTCCTTCGACGTCGAGCGACACGGTGCCGGGGATCCCGAGGGGATCGAGATCCACCCGAGCCGCGGAACGCTTCTCGTGCTCGACAGCGGGACCAAGAAGATCTACGAGCTCAATCGGCAGGGTGCTCTGCTCAACGTCATCAACATCCCGGTGGACCTGCCGAAGAGCGCGGCGGGCATGACGTTCGCGCCGGCGAGCGACGGCTCCGGAGCGGAGCACCTCTACATCGTCGACCGCGGCGTCGACAACAACTTCAACCCCGACGAGAACGACGGCCGGCTCTACGAGCTGGCGGTGGCCCTCCCGCCGCTGGAGGAGGCGCCGCCGAACAGCCCGCCGACGGCGGACGCGGGCGCCGACGCAACGGTGCTCGTGTCGGACGCCGCCCAGCTGACCGGCTCGGTGACCGATGACGGTCTGCCCAACCCGCCCGGCGCGGTGGCGGTGACGTGGTCGGAGGTGAGCGGCCAGGGGGACGTCGTCTTCACGGACGCGAACGCGATGCAGACGACCGCGACCTTCTCGGCGGCCGGCAACTACGTGCTCCGGCTGACCGCCGACGACGGTGCCCTCCTCGCCACCGACGAGGTGACCGTCGTGGTGCGCGACGGCGACGGGTCCGGCGTGCTGGACCTGCCGATCCAGGCGAGCTCGGACGACGCGGAGGAGCGCTCCAACCGCACCATCCTCGGCGGTACCGACCTCGAACTGGTCGAGGACGGCACGGCGCTGCAGAAGGTCGGACTGCGCTTCACCGGGGTCGCCGTGCCGCAGGGCACGACCATCACCAACGCCTACGTGCAGTTCGGGGCCGACCCCGATCTCGCGGACCAGCCGAACGGGCCGACGAGCCTGACGGTCGCGGCCCAGGCAGCCGACGACCCCGCGACCTTCACCGAGGCAGCGGGCAGTGTCTCCGCCCCCGAGCGGACGGCGGCCACCGTCGCGTGGCAGCCGCCGGCCTGGACGCCCGGTGACCGCGGCGTCGACCAGCAGACCCCGGACCTCTCGTCCGTGCTGCAGGAGATCGTGTCCCGCCCGGGGTGGACGAGCGGCAACGCGCTCGCGCTCGTGGTCACCGGCTCGGGTACCCGCACCGCCGACGCGTTCGAGGCCGGCTTCGGCCGGTCCCCGGTGCTGCACGTCGAGTACGGGCCCACGCCTGGGCAGGAGGCGCCGACCAACGCCGCGCCGACCGTGTCCGCCGGTCCCGACCTCGCGGTGACGCAGCCGGATGCGGCCACGCTGGCGGGCTCGGTGACCGACGACGGCCAGCCCGCCGGCTCGACGGTGACGGCGGCCTGGACCCAGCTCAGCGGGCCGGGCACCACGACCTTCGCCGACCGGGCCGCGGCGTCCACGACCGCGACCTTCGACCAGCCCGGGGACTACGTGCTGCGGCTCACCGGGTCCGACGGCTCCCTGGAGTCCACTGATGACGTGACCGTCGCGGTGGCGGCGGAGACCGTGACCGAGCCGGAGCCCGCCCCGGAGCCCGAGGGTGTGGTGGACGTGCCGGTGCAGGCCGGAGTGGACGACGCGGAGGAGCGGTCCCCCAGCAACACCGCGGTCGGCAGCAGCGACCTGGAGCTGGTCCAGGACGGTTCCCGGCAGCAGACCGTCGGGGTGCGGTTCGCCGGCGTGGCGGTGCCCCAGGGGGCGACCGTGACCAACGCGTACGTGCAGTTCCAGGCCGACGAGGTGGACACCGGGGCGGCCAGCCTCACCATCGCCGGACAGGCCGCGGACGACCCGCTGTCCTTCACGTCGGCGGGCGGGGACATCTCGTCCCGCCCGAGGACGGCGGCGACCGTGGGCTGGGAGCCGGCGGCCTGGTCGGACCGGGGCCTGCGCGGTCCCGAGCAGCGGACGCCGGACCTGACGTCGGTGGTCCAGGAGATCGTGTCCCGCGACGGCTGGGTGAGCGGCAATGCGCTGGTCCTGGTCGTCACGGGCACCGGGACGCGCACCGCGGAGGCGTACGAGGGCGGCGCCGCCAAGGCGCCGGTCCTGCACGTCGAGTTCGGTGGTGCCGGAACCGGCGACGGTGGTGGCGACACCGGTGGCGGTGGCACCGGTGGTGAGGTCCTCACGCTCAGCGTGCCGGTGCAGAACGGCGTCGACGACGGCGAGGAGCGGCCGGACGGCGACGCCGGGACCGTCAGCGGCGACCTCGAGCTGGGCCAGGACGGATCGTCGGCGAACCTCGTCGGGTTGCGGTTCGCCGGGGTCGACCTGCCGGCGGGCGCGACGATCACCAACGCCTACGTGCAGTTCACGGTCGACGAGGCGAGCACGGGTGCGGCGAGCCTGTCGGTCGCCGGGCAGGCCGCGGACAGCGCGCTGTCCTTCAGCTCGACGGACGGCGACATCTCGTCCCGGCAGCTGACGGGTGCCACCGTGGTCTGGAACGCGCCGGACTGGACGGACCGGGGCCTGCGCGGTCCGGAGCAGCGGACGCCGGACCTGTCGTCGGTGGTCCAGGAGATCGTCTCCCGAGCTGGGTGGACGAACGGCAATGCGCTGGGGCTCGTCCTCAGCGGCACCGGGACGCGGACGGCGGAGTCCTACAACGGTGCTGCGGCGAAGGCCCCCGTGCTGCACATCCAGTACACCCTCTGACCGGGCCCGTGGCGGCATCGCCCCAGTGGTTCGACGACACTGGGGCGATGCCCACACGGACGTCCGGCGCCACGGCCGGCCGGGCGGGGACGTCTCCCGCCACTGTCGGCCGGGTGGGGACGTCCCCCGCCATGGCCGGCCGGGCGGGGACGCAGCGCTCGGCGCCGTCCGGTGCCCGAGGTCGCGGACGGAGAGCGGCGGCGGCCGGTCTCGGCGGGGTCGCCGCGGTGCTCCTCGTGGCCGGCTGCACCGGGCCGAGCGGTCCACCGGCCGGCGAGCCGCCCGACGCGGCGCCGGAATCTTCTGCTCGAGCGCCCGGCACGACCGCCACGCCCGGTCTCCCGGGCTTGCTGACCGGGATCATGCCGGAGGCGCACGGCCACCTCGGGCCCTCCATCGACGGCAACGGCAACCTCTACACCGTCGTCGAGGACTTCCCGGACGACGGGGACAACGAGCCGAAGGCGATGCGCTCGACCGACGGGGGAGCCACCTGGTCCGAGATCGACCGGGAGGGCCGCCCGTCGGCCGGTGACCTGGAGGCCGACTGGCTCGTCCAGGTCGGCACACGGATCTGGTTCGGCTACCAGAAGAGCAACGGCAGCGTCTTCGTGAGCGCCTTCGGCACCAGTGACGATCGGATCGACCCGGACACGTGGTCGGTCGCCGAGAAGGTGCACGAGACGGAGATCGAGCCCGAGGACCAGTGGGTCAGCCTCGCCGCGCGCGGCGACGGCGACCTCTGGGTGCTCTACGCCACGGACCCGACCAGCCGGCAGCCCTACCGCATCGGGGTCCGCCCGTTCTCCGCCGCCACCGGCGACGCCGGGGACGAGTTCCTCCTCGACCCCGACCGCACCGTCTCGCAGGCCGTCGCCGTCGCCGGAGCCGGCGGCGTGACGCACGTCTTCTACAAGGACCACGCCGAGCGGCAGGTCTTCTACCGCTCCCTGGCGGCCGACGGCACGCTCGGCCCGTCCGTACGGGTCGACACCGACGGCGCCCACCGGGTGCGCGCGCCGCTGACCAACCCGGTGGTCCACCGGGTCGACGGCGCCGAAGTGGTGACCGTCGCCTGGGCCGACGAATCCGGTGTGCTCCAGGCCGCCAGCGTCGAGGACGGGCGGGTGACGGGGGCCCCGCGGCAGGTCTCCGACGTGCCGATCGTCATCGACCCCGCGGACACCACCAACCGGGGGGCGGTGGCCCACCTCGCCGCCGACGGTTCGACCGTCCACGCGGTCTACGCCGACGAGGCCGCCCAGGACGTCTGGTACGACGTGCTGACCGACGAGGCCGGCTGGGGCACCGACGCCGAGGTCGCCGACGGCCTGGAGACGCAGTGGCTGCCGGGGCTGCTCGTGCTGCCCGACCGCGGTGGGGCGCCGGTGCTGGGCTACCTGTACGACACGGGCCCGCACGGTGACGACAGCGGCATCATCCGCTACGACGAGCACCTGCCCGGCCGCTGAACGGAGAGAAACCGCCCGCGCCGAGCGGTCGTCCGCACCAGTTGCTTCCCGTTCCTCAGCCGCCCACTACGGCTGAGTTCAGTCGCGCAATGAATTTGCCCGGTGACACAGAGGCAATTTTTGTCACCCCTGAGTGCCGCCGGTTGACACGAAGTCGTGGACCACGAAGGCTTCGCCAGGCTCATTGCTCGATGCACGGGGGAATCCTTGAAACTGACTGGCGCTACGCGCGTGCTCCTCGTGACCGCACTGGTCGGGGGCGGGGTGGCGGCGCTGCCGCCGGCCGTCGCCTCCGCGGCGGTCGGCACCGTGGATGCCACGCTGGTGAAGACCACGTGGACCGGTGGCCCGGACTCGACCTGGGCGCATCCGAGCCCGGACCCGTCCGGGATCACCTACAACTCGGTGACCGGCAAGCTGATCATCAGCGACGGTGAGGTCGAGGAGACCAACCTGTCCTACCACGTGTACGAGGGGACGAACCTCTTCGTCGCGGGCCTGGACGGGCGGCTGCTGGAGACGGGTGCGAACACGCTGGCGTACTCGAAGGAGCCGACGGGTGTCGGTTTCCGGCCCCAGCTCTCGGCCGGCTTGCCGGAGCGGTTGTTCATCTCCGATGACGACCAGGCGCGCATCTTCGAGGTGAACCGGGGCGGCGACGGCCGGTACGGGACGGGCGATGACACGCAGACGTCGTCGTCGGTGTCCTTCCTCGACTTCGGTGCGCGCAACGACGCGGAGGACGTGGCCGTCGACCTGGAGCAGACCTCGGGCGGCAGGCTGCTGCTCGTCGACGGCAAGGGCAGGCGGGTCTTCCTGTACAACCCCGGTCCGGATCTGACGTTCGACGGCCAGGGCGACTTCGTCGAGAAGGTCATCAACGTCGGGAACATGGGCGCGGGCGACCCCGAGGGCATCGCCTACAACAAGGCGCGCAAGACGATGTTCGTGCTGGACGACCCGAGCAACACGATCTACGAGGTCGCTCTGGACGGCACGCTGCTGAACCGGGTGACGCTGCCGTTCAAGATGAAGAGCGGGGCGGGCATCGCCCTCGCTCCGCCGAGCAACGGCTCGGGTGGTGCGCCGAACGCGTACATCGTCGACCGCGGCGTGGACAACGACACCAACGGTGACACGTTCAACGACGGCCGGCTCTACGAGGTGGCGATCCCCGGTCTCACCGGGAGCGGTGACGGGACGACGAACACGGCACCCACCGTGGACGCCGGCCCCGACCAGTCCGTCGTGCTGTCGAACCCGGCCACCCTCGACGGCACGGTGAGCGACTCCACGTCCACCGGCAGCCTGACCCAGACCTGGCGCAAGGCCAGCGGTCCGGGGGACGTCTCCTTCGGTGACGCCTCCGCCGTTGACACGACCGCGACCTTCTCCGCAACCGGGGAATACATGCTCGAGCTGAGCGCCACCGACGGGTCGCTCTCCGCTTCCGACACGATGACGGTCACGGTGAGCGAAGAGACCACGTCGGGCAGCGGCGTGCTGGACATCCCGGTCGGGGCGAGCACGGACGACGCCGAGGAGAAGCCCAGCGGCAGCATGGCGTTGGCCAGCGGCGACCTCAATCTCGGGCAGGACGGCTCGGCGGCGAGGACGGTCGGTATGCGCTTCACCGGCGTGACCGTCCCCAAGGGCGCGATCATCACGAACGCCTACGTGCAGTTCCGCGCCGACGAGTCGCACTCGGTGGCCACCACCCTGACGTTCCGGGCGGAGAGCGTGGCCGACGCGGCGGCGTTCACGTCGACGTCGGGCGACATCACGGGCCGGCCCCTGACGTCGGAGAGCGTCTCCTGGCAGCCGACGGCCTGGACGGCGGGCGACCGGGCCACGGCCCAGCGGACGCCCGACCTCGCCGCCGTCCTGCAGCCGGTGGTCAACGGCTCCGGCTGGGCGAGCGGCAACGCGCTGGCCCTCGTGGTCACCGGTTCCGGCGAGCGCACCGCCGAGTCCTACGACGGTGGGGCGGCCAAGGCCCCGGTGCTGCACATCGAGTACGGCTCGGGCTCGGGGGACGACACGACGAACACCGCTCCGACGGTCGACGCGGGCAACGACAGCAGCGTCACGCTGCCGGACGCGGCTCTGCTCGACGGCACGGTGTCCGACGCCACCTCGACCGGGACCCTGACGTCGACCTGGACCGAGGCCAGCGGCCCCGGTGCGGTGACCTTCGGCAACGACTCGGCCGTCGACACGACCGCCAGCTTCTCGGAGCCCGGTACGTACGTGCTGCGGCTGACGGCCGGCGACGGTGAGCTGAGCAGCCACGACGACGTGACCGTCACCGTCTCCGACGCCGTGACGGAGCCGCCGTCGGGCAGCGGGGTCCTCGACATCCCCGTCCGGGTCGGCTCGGACGACGCCGAGGAGCGCACCAACTCGGGGAAGATCCTGCTGGGAAGCGGTGACCTCAACCTGGCGCAGGAGGACTCGTACCCGACGGCGGTGGGGATGCGCTTCACCGACGTCACCATCCCGGCGGGGGCGACGATCACCAAGGCCTACGTGCAGTTCCAGGCCGACGAGGTGAAGACCGCCACGTCGAGCCTGACGATCGTGGCCGAGGTGGGCGACGCGCCGCTGACCTTCACCACGGCAGCCGGAAGCATCTCCGCACGGCTGGCAGCGGCGACGGCGGCGGAGGTGCTGTGGAACGTGGCCAGCTGGCCGACGGCCGGCGAGCGAACCGCTGACCACCGGACGCCGGACCTCAGCCCGGTGCTGCAGGAGCTCGTGACCTCCGGGAACTGGGACAGTGGCGACCCCGTCGTCCTGCTCGTCACCGGCACCGGGGAGCGGGCGGCGGAGTCCTACGAGGGCGGCGCGGCCAAGGCGCCGGTGCTGCACATCGAGTACACGCTGTGACGCGACGGGCCTGAGCCCTACTGGCGCACCCGGGAGCCCGGCGCGAATTCGTTCGTGCCGGGCTTCCGGTCCGTCCAGACCGGGACGAGCACGTACTGAGGAAGCAAGCCTGGGGCCCACGTGACTGATCGTGCGTCCGTATGCGCGGACGATGACCATGACGGAAAGCGCGAGTACCATCACTGTGCGCCATTCTTTTCCCTAAACATTGCGATCTGTTGACTTTCCGCAGAGCGCCACGAAAGCTTCGTGGAGCCTGATCGCCTGTTTGCACGGGGAGACACCGATGAATTCGACCGGCGCTACGCGCATGCTTCTCGTGGCCGCACTGGTCGGTGGTGGCGTGGCCGTGCTCCCGCCGGCCGTCGCCCAGGCCGGCACCGTGGACGCCACGCTGGTGAAGACCACGTGGACCGGTGGCTCGAACTCCGACTGGGCGCATCCGAGCCCCGACCCGTCCGGCATCACCTACAACTCGGTGACCGGCAAGCTGATCATCAGCGACGGCGAGGTCGAGGAGACCAACCTCTCCTACCACGTCTACGAGGGGACGAACCTCTTCGTCGCGAGCCTGGACGGCAAGCTCCTGGAGACCGGCGCGAACACGCTGGCCTACTCGAACGAGCCGGTGGGGGTCGGCTTCCGCCCCGCCCTCTCTGCCGACTTCCCCGAGCGGCTGTTCGTCTCCGACGACGACAAGGACCGCGTCTTCGAGGTGAACCGCGGTTCTGATGGCCGCTACGGGACCAGTGACGACACCCAGACGTCGTTCTCCACCAAATTCATGGGGACGAAGGACGACGCGGAGGACGTCGCGGTCGACCTCGAGCTGAGCCGGAACGGCCAGCTGCTCATCATCGACGGTTACCACAAGGAGGTCTACGTCTACGGGCCCGGGCCGAACAAGAAGTTCGACGGGCTGCCCTCGGTCGGCGGCGACGACACGGTGTCCTCCTTCGACGTCTACGCCCACGGGGCGCGGGACCCCGAGGGGATCGCCTACAACCCGTACCGGAACACGATGTTCGTGCTCGATGACCCCAGCAACCAGATCCTCGAGTTCGGCCTGGACGGCAAGCTGCAGAACATCGTCAAGCTGCCCTTCACGATGAAGAGCGGCGCCGGCATCGCCCTCGCCCCGCCGAGCAACGGTTCGGGGGCGCCCAACGCGTACATCGTCGACCGCGGCGTGGACAACGACACCAACGGGGACACCTTCAACGACGGCCGGCTCTACGAGGTCGCCATCCCCGGCCTCACCGGTGACAGCAGCGGGACGAACACTGCGCCGACCGTGGACGCCGGCCCGAGCCTGTCGGTCGTGCAGCCGAACGCGGCGTCGCTGGACGGGACGGTGAGCGACTCCACGCCCTCCGGAACCCTCACCCAGACGTGGACCAAGGACAGCGGTCCGGGCACCGTGACCTTCACCGACGCGTCCGCCGTCGACACGACCGCCACCTTCTCGGCGACCGGTGACTACGTCCTGCGGCTGACCGCCAGCGACGGATCGCTCTCGGCCTCGGACACGACGGCGGTGACGGTCACCGATGGGAACGGGGGAGGCGGCGCCCTCGACATCGCGGTCGCGACCGGCTCCGACGACGCCGAGGAGCGGCCCGCGGGCAAGGTGCTGCTCGGCAGCGGTGACCTGAACCTCGGCCAGGAGGACTCGGCGCTGCAGACGGTCGGCATGCGTTTCACGAACGTCACCATCCCGGCGGGGGCGACGATCACCAAGGCCTACGTCCAGTTCCAGGCCGACGAGGTCAAGACCGCAGCGTCGAGCCTGACGATCACCGCCGAGGTGGGCGACGCACCGCCGACCTTCACCACGGCGTCGAAGAGTGTCTCCGCCCGGCTGGGTCGTGACACGGTGGCGAGCGTGCCGTGGAGCCCGGTCGGCTGGCCGACGGTCGGCGAGCGGAAGGCCGCTCAGCAGACGGCCGACCTGAGCCCCGTGCTGCAGGAGCTGGTGAACAACTCCACCACCTGGGACAGCGGCGACCCCGTCGTCCTGCTCGTGACCGGCACGGGCGAGCGCGCGGCCGAGTCGTACAACGGCGGCGCGGCCAAGGCGCCGGTGCTGCACATCGAGTACACGCAGTGACCCGCGGCGGGCCGTCTCAGCCCTGAGCGGCCGACACGTCCGGAGGCTGGGGTGCGAGGTCTCCTCGCACCCCAGCCTCCGTCATGTACGCGGACGGTGGCCGTCCAGTACCGCCCGCGGTGTCCGAGCCCCCGTCCGCTCCGGTCTCCTCCCAGCCGTGGACGTACCGCGGCGGCAGGGGAAGTGGACGACGCGGAGGAGTGCGCCGGCGGGACGGCGGTGGGCGGCTGTGGCACCGGACTGGATCAGGACGGATCGAGGACGCAGATCGTCGGGCTGCGGATCGCCGGGGTGGCGGGACCGCCGGTGTCACCATCACGCGGGCATACGTGCAGCCGCAGAACGATGAGATGCACACGGGCCCTCGAATCCGGACATCGTCGGCAAGGCAGCCGGCGCCGGTCTCACGACGGTCGTGCAGGAGATCGTGGCCAGGCCCGACCGGCGGGCGGGAATGCAGTGGTCCTGGTCGGCAGCGGAACCGGCACCCGCATCGCGCCGTGGCCTACGACATCGACCCACCGAAGCCCCGGGGAGCATCTCGTCCCGGCCGCTGACCTGCGCGGCGGGCTGGGAGTGCGAAGGCGCGGTCGTCCTCGTGGTCACCGGCACCGGGTCGAGGGCGGCCGGGGTCCACGACGGGGTCGAACCAAGGCCGCCGTACTGCACATCCGGTGCACGATGCCGTAAGAGCCCTCCGCCGCCACGGCTGCTGAGGGCGTGCGTCAGGGAGTGGCGGGGTCCGGTGTCGGGTCGGGCGTGGGGCTCGGTGTCGGGTCCGGTGTCGGCTCCGGTGTCGGGTCGGGCGTGGGATCCGGTGTGGGGTCGGGCGTGGGGTCGGGCGTGGGCTCCGGTGCCGGTGCCGGTGCCGGTGTGGGGTCGGGCGTGGGCTCGGGCGTGGGGTCCGCTGTGGGCTGGGGCATCGGGTCGGGCGTGGGGTCCGGCGTCGGGTCGGGCGTCGGGTCGGGCGTGGGGTCCGGCGTCGGGTCGGGCGTCGGGTCCGGTGTGGGCTGGGGCGTCGGGTCCGGTGTCGGTTCCGGCGTGGGGTCCGGCGTCGGGTCGGGCGTCGGGTCCGGTGTGGGGTCGGGCGTGGGGTCGGGCGTGGGGTCCGGTGTTGGCTGGGGCGTGGGCTCCGGTGTCGGGTCTGGCGTGGGGTCCGGTGTTGGCTGGGGCGTGGGATCCGGTGTGGAGTCCGGCGTGGGCTCCGGTGTCGGGTCGGGCGTGGGCTCCGGCGTCGGCTGCCTCCCGCCGGTGGGGGTGGGCGGCGAGGACGTGCTCGGCCCCTTGGCCACGCCGGTCGGCCGGTCGGCCGTCACCAGAGCGGCCGGGATCCTGTCCACGGACGTCTGCGTGGACGTGTCGGGCGGGGGAGCGGCGTACCGGACCACCACCGTGGACCCCACCTCGGAGACGCTGGTGACCTGGCCGGCGGGAACGTCCCCGCGGACCTCGGGTTCCCGCTCGACCGAGAGCCCCCCGGCCGCGAGGCCCTGGGCCACCGCGGCGACCGGCTGCCCCACGAGGTCGTCCCTCGGGGTGAATTCCGACAGAGGTGGAGGGCTGAACGGGCGCCCTGCCAGGCCTCCCACGAGAGACTCCCCGGCTCGGCCGATGGGGACGGCGTTGCCGTGCTCCACGAGGGCCGTGACGCCGCCCGCGCACAGTGCCACGGCGACCGGCAGGAGCACCGCGGCGGCCCATCTGACGACCCTGTCAGGGACCCCGGGGACGCTGTCCCCATCGTCCTCGGCGGCGTGGTCCTCGACGCTCTCCCCCGCCGATTCGTCCACTTCACCGGGGGCGGGGGTGGCAGCGTGCTTCGCATGGCGGCCCTGCTGCGGGGTCTGCGAGGGATCTCCGCCGTCGTCCGGTACCAACGGATGACCACCGTGCCACGGCGTCCGGCCGTTTCCCCCGTCACCGGGCGGCGGTGACGGTCGGTACAAGCCACCGATCCAGCCGCTGGAGCCCACCGGCACCCCCTCCCGGCTCGGCCGTCCGACGGCCGGCGCTGCGCCCGGGTGCATTACCGCAGACGGGCTGCCGTGCGTGGGGGCCGCCGGGCGGAGGTGGCGCTCCCCGATCCGTCCGCCTCGCGCGGCGACTCCAGCGCGTGCTCGGAACGTGCCGCTTCCGTGCCGGTCATCGCGTCGGCGGCGCCCCTCCCCGGCAGGGTCTTGCGGGGAGGGGCCTCAGGCGAGCGCCGTGCGGATCCGTTCCAGGACGCGCTCGTGCTCGTCGGCGCCGGAGACGGTCAGCACCGGTGCCGGTCGGGGTCCGTCGGTCGCCCACCAGTCCACCAGTCGGCCGAGCAGTCGGTCCCCGCGCTCGAGCTCGGCCAGCCGGTCCGATTCGGGCAGCGACTGGGTGCGGCTGTGCTGGGACAGGCGTCCGGCCAGGCGCTCCAGAGCGACCTCCGGGGCCACCCGGACCACGACCAGCACGTCGGGTGCGCTCACCCGCGGAGCGGCCGCCACCGCGGCGAGGACCGGTGTCACGTCACCGCGCAGGCCGATCGACCACAGGCACTGGACGAGTCCCTCGTCCAGGATGCTCGCCCCCTCCCGGCGCAGCGCCCGGTCCGTGACGTGCTGCGCCACCAGCCACTGCACGACGCGGCCGGCGACGTCACCGGGGCCCGGCTGGCCCGAGGCGTGGATCGCCGGCACGATCCGTGCCGTGGTGGCCGGGTCGCGCGCGGTCGTCCCGGCACACGCCCACGCCTTGCGCCCCAGGCGCAGCCCGATCGGGACCGACGGCCCCAGCGGGGCCTGCGGCTGGGTGACAGTGATCCCCTGACCGGCGAGCTCGTCGGCCAGCACCCGGGCGAGCCGGCTCTTGCCGGCACCCGGGATCCCGGCCAGTTCGACCGCGACGCCTCGCCGTCGCCCCTCCGAGGACCGACGGGCGGCGCCTGGGCTCACAGGCTGGCCCAGACCGCGGCACGTGCCTCCGCGAGGACCTCCTGCGCCGGTCGCGACGCGTCCAGGACGACGGCGTCGGTCTGGCTCCAGTCGGCGGCGAAGACCTCGGCCGACCGCGGCCGCACGAAGTCCGCCGGGTCGACCCCCTCCTTGCGTGCCACCGCGATGTCCGGGTCGACCCGCAGGACCAGCAGCACGTCGGGGTCGCTGATCCCGTCGTAGCAGCGCTGCTCCGCCGCGACCAACCGCCGGGCGAAGGGCGAGAGACCCTCGGTCGGGATCCACCGGGTGCGCGAGCCGTCCATGAGGGTGACCTGCGGGAGAGGGAAGCGGTCGCACACGACCAGGTGTCCCTGACCGGCGAGGCTCCGGGCCCGGCGCTGCTGCCGCCGGCGGTCGGACGCGGTCACGAGCTGCCACAGCAGCCAGCTGTTGCCCGGGAACCTGCCCTGGTGCTCGGACTCGTCCGGGTAGTTCGGTAGCCAGCCCCGCACCAGGCCCGCACGGCGCGCGAGGTACAGCCCGCCCTTGACGGCCACGTTCGCGGGTGTCCGCGGCGGCTTGCCCATGTGCATCACGCGCGTGTCGAGGGGGCCGTTGAGCCAGCCGGCCAACGCGTTCACCAGGGTGGACTTCCCTGCACCGTCACCGCCGACGACGGCGATGACTCGGCCGCCGGCCATGAGCCGCTTGGTGTTGCGCTGCCCGAGCACGTAGTGCCGGACGCCCCACTCGACGCGCCGCCGGACCCGCACGGCGGTGTCCAGGCGGCGGGGGCGGCGCATCAGGTCGGCAGCCCCGGCGACGACGCGGCCACCGGCGGCCAGGCGGGCGGGGAGCGGCCGGTCGTCGAGCAGCGCCCGGAAGTACGCCTCCCAGTCGGCCCAGCCGATCTGCGGTAGGTACGTCTCCACGACCCGGCGCAGTTCGTCCGCGTCGGCCCGCGCGTGCAGGTACTCCAGCTCCCGGCGCTCGGTGCCCTTGAGCGGGGCCAGGCCGAAAGCGGCCGCGTCCCAGGTCCCGTGCTTGAGGGCGAGCCGCAGGACGAGCACGGCCAGCTCGAACTCCGCGGCGGGGACGGGGAACAGCGGCCCCTGGGTGCAGGAGGCCAGGTAGGCCTTCTCGATGGGGAGGTGCACGTTCTTGGTGGTGTCGTCGCCCAGCACCAGCTGTGCCTGGGCGTCGACGTGGACGAACCGGCCGGTCGCCTCGTCGACGCCGTAGAAGTGCAGCACTCCCGGGACGAAGCGGCGCCGTTGCGGCCGGGCCTGCTTGAACCCGCAGGCGGCGAGGACCTCGGTGAAGCCCTGCATGTGCCGCCGGTCGACCAGCAGGTCGAGGTCGTTGTCGCCCGATGCGGAGAGATGCAGCGCATCGTTGCTCTTCCAGTGGCAGTACGACACGCCTGCCTCGCGGAGGCGCCCGCAAAGGGTGACCACGAGGTCGAGCGCGGCCGGCAGGGTGTCGCCGTCGACGACCGGCGGGGTCGCTTCCGAGGCACCCGGATGGCGAGTTGCCCGACCGAACCGCTCGAACGGCCGCTTCGAAACCGCCAAGGGAGTTCCTCCTCGTTCTCGCCCGCGGGGGTGCGGACCTGTTCGTCAGCATTCCGCAGACCGATCCACGGTCGCACAGGCGGTGCGTCGTCCACCTCCCGCTATGGGGTTGAGTCGCCCTCCCGGGGTATCTTTGCGCTGGTGACGGGAGCCCAGGACAGATCCGGGCCGGAACAGACCACGCCACACGGCCAACACGGCTCCGCCACGCCGCCCGGGCGGGGCCGCCGTTTCGTGCGCGTGGCCCTCGCGGTCGGCCTCATCCTCTGCCTCGCTGTCGCGGCGGCCGTCTACCTCGGGATGCGTGGGGACGGCGACGACGCCGCCAGCGGCATCTCGACCTGGCGACCGCCGGCTTGTGACACCGAAGGGCGGACGGTGGTGCGGCCCGCCGAACCGGGAACGGTGCTCGACACCCAGTGGGAAGTGCCCGCCCCACCGGACGACGTCACCTACGACCTGTCGTGGATCGTCTCGACCGCCTACCCGGCGTCCCGCTCGGTCTTCGCGGTGGGGGTGGCAGACGCCGCCCTTCGGACCTGCGTGGTGGGGGGCTCGATCTTCGGCACCGCGGACGACCACCGGACGTGGGACTACTACCACGACGAGTTCAACGCGGCCTGCGTGAAGATCCTGGCTCGGGAGTGGATGCAGGTGCACGACGTGCGCTGCGACAACGTCGAGGACGGCATCAAGCCGCAGGAGTCCGACGTGAACGCCAACAACGCCGAGTTCTTCGTCTCCGGCACCTACCTGTCCCGGATCCGGGACGACTGCATGGAGAACGACTACACCGTCGGCGGGGTGCTCTACGACAACCTGTGGGAGCAGTGCAACACCGGTATCTCCGAGCGCCCCTGGCGGGACCGGTCCTGGTCGACGCCCGAGTCGGAGACGCTGGTCCTCGATCGCATGCTGATCGGCCTCTACGAGACCCCGCACGTGGAGGACGGGAAGACCGTGATGGGCGAGAACGCGATCTTCAAGTGGTCGGACGCGGGCAACCGCGTGGTCATCAAGTGCTCGATCTTCAAGGTGAACTCGGTCTCGCTGAACGGAGCGGACGCGATGGCCATGCCGCCGGGCACCGTCGTCGACGACTCCGAGTGCCCGGACAACCCCTCCACGATCGTCTGGTTGGGACCAGGGGACTACCCGGCGTGGACGGCCGGGCTCCGGGTGGTCGAGGACGAGGGCGTGTGGACCGACGCCGTGCGCGACTGGAAGGTCCGGCACGGGTATGCGCCCGACGAAGCCGGCGGCGCCTGACCCGGACGCGCCTGACCCGGCCACGCCCGGACTCCCGCAGCCGCACCTCCCCGACGGCGGCCACTCGATGGCGTCGCAACGTGGTCGGACCCGCACGGAGAGCTCGTCGAGCGGGTGATTTTCGCGGCCAGGGTGGCCGCTGTGACAGCTGGGATTCCTGGGGCGGTGTAACGGGGCCGGACCTGGCCTACCTCCGAGACTCACCCTTAGTCTCGATGCGATAACGATCCGTAGTTTCGGCTCAATCGCGAGGTCTCCGTGAAGCTTCCCCCTTCCGTCATGTCTGCTCGACCGAGCGACGTGCCCCTGCGCCAGGTCGCGCGGCGAACGAGGCGGCGGGGTGGTCGCGTCGCGCTCGGTGCGCTCCTCGGTGCGGCGGTGTCGACGGCCGTCCTGGCCGCGCCCGTGGTGTCCGGCGCGGACGAGGACGTCGCTCCACCGGCAGCGGCCGCATTCCGCGCCGGAGGGACCGCGGCGCCCGCGGCCCCGGCGACGCGAGCGGCCCGGGCGAACGAGCGTCGGGCCCAGCCGCCCGTCGCTCGAGGTGCCGACGTCGCCGCCGCGCCCGCCCCGGCACCGGATGGCGCGGACGCGCCCCCACCGCCCGTGCCCGTTCCCGCTCCGGCGCCCGTTCCGGCTCCGGCGCCCGCTCCCGCTCCGGCGCCTGTCGTCGCGGCCGGCGCGCCCTCGTCCGCGGTCCGGACCGCACCGGTCCATGCGGGCCCGGCGTGCGACGGTGCCGGGCGCACGATCGTCCGGCCGGTGGCCGCAGGCACCGCACTGTCCGAGCAGTGGGAAGCGGACACGACGCCTGACGACGTCACCTACGACCTGTCGGGGGTCACGTCGTCGGCCTACCCGGCGACCAAGTCGCCGTTCGCGGCGGGCACGGGCTCGGCCGGGTACCGCACCTGCGTGGTGGGGGGCTCGATCTTCGGCTCCGCGGACGACGCCAAGACGTGGGAGTACTACCACGACGAGTTCAACGCGGCCTGCGTGAAGATCATCGCCCGCGAGTGGATGCAGGTGCGCGACGTGCGCTGCGACAACGTCGAGGACGGCATCAAGCCGCAGGAGTCCGACGTGAACGCCAACAACGCCGAGTTCTTCGTCTCCGGCACCTACCTGTCCCGGATCCGGGACGACTGCATGGAGAACGACTACACCGTCGGCGGGGTGCTCTACGACAACTTGTGGGAGCAGTGCAACACCGGCATCTCCGAGCGTCCCTCCAGCGACCGGTCGTGGCCGACGCCGGAGTCGGAGACGCTGGTCCTCGATCGCATGCTGATCGGCCTCTACAAGACGCCGCACGTGGAGGACGGGAAGACCGTGATGGGCGAGAACGCGATCTTCAAGTGGTCGGACTCGGGCAACCGGGTGGTCATCAAGTGCTCGATCTTCAAGGTCGACGAGGAGTCGTTGAACGGAACGGACACCATGGCCATGCCGCCGGGGACCGTCGTCGACGACTCCGAGTGCCCGGACAACCCGTCCACGATCGTCTGGCTGGGCGGCGGGGAGTACCCGGCGTGGACGGCCGGGATGCGGGTGACCGCGGACGAGGGTGTGTGGACCGACGCCGTGCGCGACTGGAAGGTCCGGCACGGGTACGCCCCCTGACGAGGACGGCGGCGACACCTGAGCGGGCCACCGGGGAGGTACCGGGCCGGGGCCGGCGGTCCGCCCTGCGTGCGCTCGCCGCCTCCGGGTACGTGCGGGGAGGTGGACGTCCGCCAGGGCCGACCGCCGCGGGGCCGCTGTGCATCGGTGTGTCGGGACGACGTCCCCGGTGGTAGCGGTCCCGGACCGATTCCTGGTCGCCCCACCCGGGGGTGGCGGATGGCGCCGGACTCCTTCCCGGATGGGGCACGCGATGCATCCCCATCCCGGCCCAGCGGGATCGCCGGCGCCCGACGGCGCCGCCCGGGCCTTCGCCTCCACCGGCAACCGTGCCGCAGGCCCTGGGCGGCGCGGCCGCGCCGTGCGCCGTGGGCATCCCCGCCGCGTACGACACCACCGTGATCGTCCCGACGTCCGACGAGGGGGCCCAACGTCGGCCCGCTGGTCGACCGGGTGTCCGCGGTTCTCCGCGGGCACAGCGCCGGGATCCTGATCGTCGACGGCAGCACCGACGTCACCCCGGCGCAGGTCGCGCGCGTGGCCGCGCAGGCCGCCCTGCCCGGTGCGGCTGATCCACCGGGGGGCGAGAACCGGGTCGGCGGGCTTGCCGGTGCGGTGACAGCGGGCATCCACGCCCCGGACGACGACTGCGCTGAAGCGATGTCGCGGGCAGCAGGCGATGTCGCCCGGCCACCGGGATCCGGCCCGCCGGCGTCTGCGCTTTCTCCAGGTGCTGCGAACCGGCCGGGTGTGCAGGCGCATCCGGGAGCCGCTCGATGCAGGGCGATATCTCCACCGCCCTCGTTCGCGGCCGAGGAGCCGTCGGCAGACCGGGACGTGCGGGGCGGTCTGTCCCGCTGGCGGCGATCGCCGAACCCCGGTCATGACGCCGGCACCGAGCCAAGCTCCTTGCCCACGTGATCACACAGCGTGCCCTCCGGTGGCGGGCGCGGTGCTCACCGTCCGTGTCGAATCGACCATGGCTGATCGCCGCAGTCGCGCCCATCATCCCGAGCCGCAGCAGTCCGACCACTGCATCGCACCTGCTCAGTGGCTTCGAGCGTCCTCCCTCGGACGGGTGAACGCGTGTCCGCACCGCAGCGCATCGGTATACGCAGAGTAGTGACACCGCGGCGCGTCCCCACCCTCACTCGTTCGCGCTTTGACTCTGGGTAATCGTCCGCTGAGGGTTGTTCCGTCGACCGAGCATCGGTCGGCGGTACGTACCCGGCGGCTCTGCCGCCGGTGGACGTGGCACGACGACACGGGGGGAACGTGTTGAGCGGGAGCAATGGAGCAGGGGGGCGGTCGGGCATCCCGACCCCGCACCCAGCGATCTTCATGGACCCGTCGGGTCGCCGGTGGAAGCGCCTGCGCATCGCCGCCACCGTCATCGGCGGCGTGCTGCTCATCGTGCTGGCGGTCGCCGTGCCCGCGGTCACGTCGTCGCCGGCCCTGGCCGGCGCCACGACACCCGAGGGACCGACCGTCGCCGAGGTGGGCGACGCGCCCCCGGTCATCGGCGAGGGGGTCCTCGTCCGCGTGGTCAAGCTGCTGCGGGACGGCGCCTCGGTCTACGGGCAGGATCCGTTCGACGGCCAGGTGGTGACCGAGCTCTCCGCCCTGGAGATCGACCGTGCGGGCGATGCCGAGTACGCCCTCCAGTGGTACGGCTACGACCAGGCCGCGGGGCGGACGATCTCCCTCACGTTCGACGACGGGCCCGACCCGGTGTACACGCCCGAACTCCTGGACCTCCTCGCCGAGCACGACGTCACGGCCACGTTCTTCGTCACGGGCGAGCAGGTGGCCAAGAACCCCGACGTCATGCGGCGGATCGTGCGGGAGGGTCACGCGCTGGGCAACCACTCGCTCACCCACGTCGACGTCGGCGAGGCCACCCCGTTCCGTTCGGGCCTGGAGCTGGTGCTCAGCGACCGGATCATGCGTGCCCAGACGGGGTGGTACGCCTCCTTCTTCCGCATGCCGTACGAGAGCTTCGCGTCCTCCTCCATGCAGGCGGACGTGCGCGGCATCCTGCGGGCCCAGCAGCTGGGGTACGTGGTGACCTCCCACGACTTCGACCCCAAGGACTGGGCGTACGCCTCGGGCGAGCTCACCGGCGACATCCCGATGCCTCCACTGGGCGTGCAGGACCACGTCACCCTGCTCCTGCACGACGCCGGCGGTGGCGACCGCAGCCGCACCCTCGAGTACGTCGAGGAGCTCATCCCTCTGGCCCGCGACGCCGGCTACACGTTCACCACCATGCCGCAGGTGCACCCCCAGCTCGCCGAGCGCACCGGTCCGGCGGAGGTCACCGGCTGGGACAGGGCCACCCTGGCGCTGGCGCAGCTGGTCTTCGTCGTCCCCCCGGTCCTGCTCCAGGGTCTGCTCGTCCTGGCTCTGGTGACGATGGGTGGCCTCGGCGTCCTCTACACGGTGCTCGCGCTCCTCCGTGCGCGGCGCAGCCCGCGGCGCACGGCCACCGAGCCACTTCCGGCCTCCGTGCTGGTCGCCGCCTACAACGAAGAGCTGGTCATCCGCCGGACGCTGCAGCACGTGCTCGCCTCCGCCCACGCCGTGGCGGAGATCGTCGTGGTGGACGACGGCAGCACCGACGGCACCGCCGCCGTCGTCCGGGACATGGCGGCGAGCGAGCCACGCATCCGCCTGCTGCAGCAGGTCAACCGGGGGAAGTGGGCGGCGCTGAACCTCGGTTTCGAGCAGGCCCGCCAGCCGGTCGTGGTCACCCTCGACGCGGACACGCTCATCACGCCGGAGACCATCGGCGCACTGCTGGCGCGGTTCCACTCGCCCCGGGTCGGCGCGGTCGCCGGAGTGATCAAGGTCGGTAACCGCTCGCGCAACGTGCTCACCCGGTGGCAGGCGCTCGAGTACGTCACCCAGATCGGTGTGGAGCGCGCCGCTGCCGCCTACCTCGACGCCATCGCCATCGTCCCCGGGGCCTGCGCGGCCTGGCGCCGGACCGCCGTGCTGGAGGCGGGCGGCTACAGCGAAGCGACGCTGGCAGAGGACTGCGACCTCACCCTGACGCTGCACCAGCACGGCTGGCAGATCGAGCAGGCAGAGGACGCCGTCGCCTACACCGAGGCGCCGGAGACGGCGGACGCGCTGGTGCGGCAGCGGGTCCGCTGGATGTTCGGGACGCTGCAGGCGGTGTGGCGGCACCGCAGCATGATCCTGCGACCGCGATACGGCTGGCTGGGCATGCTGGTGCTGCCGATGTCGGCCCTGGCCGTGCTCGTCCCGCTCCTGTTCACCCCGTTCGTCACCGTGGTGCTCCTGCTCATGGTGGTGTCCGGCGGCCTGGTGCCCGTGCTCGGTTACTTCGCGCTGTTCTCGATCTTCTACGGACTCCTCGCCGTGGTGGCGGTGCGGCTGCTGGACGAACGGGCCGCTCACCTGCTCATGGTGCCGCTCTACCGGGTCATCTTCGAGCCGCTGCGGGCCTACCTCATCTACAGCTGTCTCGGTTCCGCGCTGCGGGGAGTGCGCCTGGGCTGGAACAAGCTGGCGCGCACCGCACACATGGACGCGACCCCTGCCGAGCCGCTACCGGCACCGGCGGTTCCCACCGTCGCCGCACGGCAGCCGGTGAGCCGGCCCACGGCGGTGCCGGCATGACCGGCCCCCGCTCGCGGACGGTGCTGACCGCCGCGATTGCCGCGGTCATGGCCGCGGTGGCCGGCCTGGTGCTGCTCCACCCGGGGCTCGCGTCGGAACCGCGCCTCACCGTCGCCGCCGCGCTGCCGTGGTGGGACCCGCGCGGGGCGGCGTCCCTCCAGGCGGCGGTCGCGATGGGCCCGGTGACGGAGGTCAGCCCCGTGTGGGCCAACCCTACCGCCGGCGGCGGGCTCGACACCGTCGCGCTGAGCCCGGCGGTCGGCCTGGTCGACAGCAACGGCGCGCGGCTGCTGCCCACTGTCCAGAACTACGTCGACCGTCGGTGGCAGGGCGACCTGGTGGCCGGCATCCTCGCCGATCCGTCCGCGGCCGAACGGCACCGCCGGATCATCGTCGCGGCGGTCGTCGACAACGACTGGGCCGGCGTCGACGTCGACTACGGCGAGCTGCCGCCCACGTCGGGGGAAGCGCTGATCGCATTCCTCACCGCGCTCCGCGACGATCTGCACGCACACGACAAGGTGCTGTCGGTGACCGTGCCGGCGCGGACCGCCGACGAGGCGCGCAGCGAGGTGCTCGCGTACAGCTATCGGCTGCTCGGCGCGGTCGCCGACCAGCTTCGGGTGCGCGCCCACTACCACGCCTGGGACACCAGCGAGCCGGGCCCGGTGGCACCCCTGGCGTGGGTGCAGGACATCGTCCGGTACGCCGTCGAACGCGTGCCTCGCGAGAAGCTGATGCTGGGGCTGGCCACCTACGGATACGACTGGGCCGGTGGCCGGGGTGTCGAGCTGCAGACGGCGGACGCCGTGGCCCTGGCCCGCCGGGTCGGCGCGGCACCCCGCTGGGACGCCGATGCGGCAGCGCACACCTTCCGCTACGAGCAGGGCGGCGAGCAGCACACCGTCTGGTACGAGGACGCCCGGTCGGCGGAGGCCAAGTGGGCGGTGGCCGTCGCTGCGGGGCTGCGCGGGGTCGCGGTCTGGCGGCTGGGCGGCGAAGACCGCGGACTGTGGGATCTGGCGGAGACGGCGGGGGAGCAGGCGTGACGGCCACGGGAACGCGGGACCGGTACATCGACGCCCTCCGGGCAGCAGCGCTGGTCCGGGTGGTGACCTTCCACGCCGTCGGCTGGACATGGCTGCCGCTGCTGTTCCCGTCCATGGGGATCATGTTCGCCCTCGGTGGCGCAATGGTGGCCGGCTCCCTCGACCGGGCCACCTCCATCGCCGCCTTCTACCGCGCGCGGCTGCGGCGTCTGCTGCCGCCGCTGTGGGTGTTCGGCGCCGTCCTGGTCCCGGTCATGATCGCCCTGGGCTGGCAGGTGTCGCCCGACGACGGCTCCAGCCCCCTGACGTGGGACACGCTCTGGTTCTGGGTGTTCCCGCTGTCGGACCCGCCGGCGTCCTCGCAGGGCTATCTGTGGGTCGTGCCGCTCTGGTACATCCGCACCTACCTGTGGTTCCTGCTGCTCAGCCCTGGGCTGCTCTGGCTCTTCCGCCGGTGGCCGCTGCGGCTGACGGCCGTTCCGGTCGTCACGATGCTGCTGCTGGCCGCCGGGCTGCTCATGATGGAGGGCCGCAGCTACGAGGTGGTCCTGCAGCTGTGCGTGTACGCGTGCTGCTGGCTGCTCGGTTTCGCCCACCACGACGGCATGCTGCGGCGGCTGCCGCTGGGCCCCACGCTGGCCGGCGGAGTCGCGCTCATGGCGGCCGGCGCCTGGTACGCGTCGTCGTACCAGCAGGAGTACGGCGCCACGAGCATCGACAACATCCCACTGGCCAACATGCTGTACGCCACCGGCGCGGTGGTGGTCCTGCTCCGCCTCTACCCGCGGTGGGACCGGGTCCGCCCGATCCCGGTCCTCGACCGGATGCTCACCCTGGTCAACAGCCGGGCCATGACCATCTACCTGTGGGGCAACGTCGCCATCGCCCTCGCGCCTCTGGTGCTCGACCACACCGGGCTGGCGCAGGGGGACGCCGGCGACACCGTCGGGGTCTGGCTGCGCTACGGGACGGCGTGGGCGCTGATCTTCGTGGCGGTCCTGCTCGTCGGCTGGGTCGAGGACGTCGCGGCCCGCCGTCGGCCCCGTGTCCTGCCGTGGGGTTCGTGCGACGGGCTCCCGCCGGGTTCGGCCGGCGCCGGTCGCACGGTTCCCATGGCCGGGGACGTGGTCGCCGGCGACGCGGTCTCCGCGAACCTCTTCCCCGGCGGCGCGTCGCCGGCCGTGCCGGCTCCCCGGAGCACGCGGGTGACCGTGTTCGCCGGCAACGTCGTGCAGACGGTGGGGCCGGTTTCGCAGCCACCGGCCGAGCCGGAGCCGGCGGTCCACGGCCCAGCGGGTGACCACGGGCGGGAACGGTGATCCGACCCGGCGTGCCGGGATCCCTCGCGGTGTGCTCACGTGATGGTCTGCCCGGCATGCGTGTCCTGGACTCGTCGGGTCGTGGGCGGGCCGGGCTCACCGGTGGCGGCCGGACGGGCCGTCGACCGGCGCTCGCCGCTGCGCTCGTGCTCGGCGTGGTCGTGGTCCTCGCCGGGGCCTGGCTGGGCCGGTCGCACCTGCAGCCCGCGGAGCCGGTGGTGGTGGCCGGCTATCTCCCGGTCGACTCGGGCAGCGGGTACGCCCTCGACGCCGCGCTGGACGAGGGACTCACCGAGGTGAGCCCGGTCTGGGCGACCGTCCGTGCGGACGGGGCGCTGGAGACGGTGGCGTTTCCGGCTGCGGTCCGGGAGGGCCTGGAGAGGCCGGGGGTCCGGGTGCTGCCCACCGTGCAGAACTACGCGGACGGCCAGTGGCAGGGGGAGCGGGTGGCCGACCTGCTGGCCGACCCACGGCGGGCCGAGGCCCACCGCAGACACCTGGTCGAGGAGGTGCTGGCGAACGGCTGGGACGGCATCGACGTCGACTACGAGTCCCTGCCCCCCGCGGCGGGGGAGTCGTTCACCGACTTCATCGCAGCGCTGGCGGACGACCTGCACGCCCAGGGCCTGGAGGTCTCCGTGGCCGTGCCCGCGCGGGCCTCGGACGAGGACACCTGGACGCTCGCCTACAGCTACCAGCGGCTGGGGGAGGTCGCCGACCAGGTGCGGGTGATGGCCTACGACCACGCCTGGGGCGGGAGCACCGCCGGCCCGGTGGCCCCGATGCCGTGGGTGGAGGACGTCGTGGCGTACGCCCTGGAACGCATCCCGCGGGACAAGCTGATGCTCGGCATCGCGACCTACGGCTACGACTGGGTGGGCGCGACCGGCACCTACCTGCCCACCACAGCCGTCTTCGAGCTGGCCAGCGAGAACGGAGCCGTGCCGCGGTGGGACCACACGGCGGCATCAACCACCTTCCGCTACGCCGTCGACGGGGAGGAGCACACGGTCTGGTACGAGGATGCGCGGTCGCTGGACGCGAAGCTCGCGGTCGCCGTCCGGGAAGGTCTGCGCGGAGTCGCCCTCTGGCAGGTCGGCGGGGAGGACCCGGGCGTGTGGGGAGCGGTCGCCGACGTCACCGCGGACTGACCAGGGAGCTGGCGCTCAGCGCGCCCGGGTCCAGGCCAGCAGCTCGTCGGCGGGCCGAGTGTTGATCACCCGCTCGACCGGGACGCCGCACTCGATCGCCCGCTCGCAGCCGTTGTACTGCCAGTCGAGCTGGCCGGGGGCGTGCGCGTCGGTGTCGACGGCGAACTCGCAGCCGAGCTCGACGGCCAGGCTGAGCAGCCGCCGCGGTGGGTCGAGGCGTTCCGGGCGGGAGTTGATCTCCACCGCGGTGCCGTGCTCGACGCAGGCGGAGAAGACGGCCTCGGCGTCGAACTGGCTCTCCGGCCGCGGCCGCTGGGTGCCGTTGCGCTGCTTCCGGCCGATCACCAGCCGGCCGGTGCAGTGCCCCAGGACGTCGGTGTGCGGGTTGGCGACGGCGGCGAGCATGCGGGCCGTCATCGCGGTGGAGTCCGCCCGCAGGTCGGAGTGCACGCTGGCGACCACGACGTCGAGCCGGCCGAGCAGCTCGCCGGTCTGGTCGAGGCTGCCGTCGACGTTGATGTCGACCTCGATGCCGGTGAGGATCCGGAAGGGCGCGAGCTCCTCGTTCAGCGCGGCGACGACGTCGAGCTGCTGCTCCAGCCGCTCGGGGGTCAGACCGTTGGCGACCGTGAGCCGGGGGGAGTGGTCGGTGAGCGCCAGGTACTCGTGGCCCAGCGCCATCGCGGCCTCGGCCATCTCGCGGATCGGGCTGCCGCCGTCGGACCAGTCCGAGTGCGCGTGCAGGTCACCGCGCAGGGCGGCCCGGAAGGCGGCGACGTCGTCGGCGGCCGGCAGCTGCTCGGCGTAGGCCTGCTCGAGCGTCGTCAGGTACTCCGGCACCTCGCCGCGGTGGGCCTGGGCGATCGCCGTCGCCGTCTTCGGGCCGATGCCCTTGAGGTCCTTCAGCGTGTTGGTGCGGATCCGGCGGTCGAGCTCGGCGGTGTCCAGGCCGTCGACCACCGCCGCGGCGGTGCGGTAGGCCCCGACGCGGTAGCTGGCCTCGCGGGCGCGCTCCAGGAGGAAGGCGATCCTCCGGAGCGCGACCGCGGGCGGAAGGGGGGTGCTCAGCTGAGCACCTTCAGGGCTCCCTTGCCGGACTTCTTGCCGGCCTTGCGGGAGGCCTTCTTCTGCGCCTTGATCCCCCGCTTGGACGCCTTCTCGTAGTTCTTCTCGGTGACGTCGGCGGCCCGCTTGGCCGCCCGCTTCGCGCGGTAGCCCACCGACGGCTTGCCCTCGGTGTCGACGGCGGCGAGCAGTAGCCCGCCCAGCAAGCCGGTGTTCTTGAGGAAGTTCGACAGCTGCCCGAACTTCTCCGTCGGGTCGTCGTGCTCCCAGAACCGATGGCCGGCCAGGGTGGTCGGCACCACCGAAGCCGAGAGTGCGATGGCGGTCAGCCGCGGGAACTTGTTCAGCGCGAACAGCGATCCGGCGGCGACCTTGATCGCGGCGTCGGCCTTCACCCACTGCTCGACGTCCCGGGGCACCTCGACCGGGAGCTGCTTGTCGGCGGTGTCGGCGATCTTCTCCACCACGGGGCGGGCACCCGGCACGCGGCCCTGCGGCTCGCGCAGCGTGCTGATCCCTCCGTAGATGAAAGGTGCGGCGAGCAGGGGCCGGGCGATCCGGCGAACGAGCATGGTGACCTCTTTCCTCGATGCCTCAGGACAGTCGCGTCGTGGACTGCCCGGAAGATCCATCGGGCAACCACGGTTCGCAACTCGGGGCGTCGCGGGAACCGTCAGCGGCCGCCTCCACGAGTCGATGGGCGTCGCCGCGTCGGTGTCCGTGGAGGCGGCTCAGTTGCTGCTGCCGGGCGGCAACCGGTCCCCTCACCCGGGCGGCCCCCGGTCGATCATCGGACGCCTGCCCGGACGGAGCGCCCCGCGGGCGCGGCAGGCCGCGGAGGGTGCACGCCGCCGATGATCGACTACCGAGGCGCCCGGTCCGCCGGTCAGGACTTCCGGCGGGCCCGGTAGGCGGCCACCGTGGAGCGGCTCGCGCAGGTGTTGGAGCAGTAGCGGCGACTGGCGTTGCGCGACGTGTCCACGTAGACGTCGTCGCAGCCCTCGGCCGAGCAGACGCCCAGGCGCTGCCAGCCGTGCTGCACCACCACCTGCGACAGCCCCATCGCCACCGTCGTCGTCAGCTGCTCGAGGACGGGGGCGTCGGGGCGGGCGTAGTGCAGGTGCAGCTCGCCGTCGTGGTCGGTGGCGTAGGGCCGCGGGCGGGCGAGCGCCAGCAGCTCGTTGAGCCGGGTGAGGACGTCGGGCTGCGACTCGGCCAGCGCGACGGCGCGCACCAACCGCGCGGTGGCGGCCGCCTTGTGGGCGTCGGAAGCCGTGAGCTCCAGCGAGGTCCCGGCCGTGAACCACTCGTCGTGCGCCGCCAGGAAACGCGACACGCCGTCGTCGGGTTCGAGGTCGGCGTTGGCCAGGGCGATGGCCAGCTCGACCGCGGTTGACCCGTAGGTGTCGTAGTCCAATTGACTCCCTACTGTCGAGTCCCTACTCTCGGGACTGCGTAGGCGGTCAACGGTCCTTGACCACCTACTGTTCCTTTCCCTGCAGTGTGAAACGAGTGCAAGCGTGCGTGCCTATCTCACCGTCTGGCGGCTTCCCTCCGCCCCGGTACTCCTCCTCGCCGGGTTCGCCGGCCGCCTCCCGTCCGCCATGGTGCCGCTCGCGCTGCTGCTCATGGTGCAGCAGCAGACGGGTTCGTATGCGGTCGCCGGTCTCGCCGCGGCCTCCCTCGGGGTCGCCTCGGCCGCGATGGCACCGGTCCTGGGGCGGCTCGCCGACCGGAGGGGCCCGCGGCCGATCCTGCTCGCCCAGGCGGCGCTCTACCCGCTGCTGCTCACCCTGCTGGTCGCCGTCGTCCTCGGGGGAGCACCGGACGCCGCCGTCGTCGCCGCCTCGGGCCTGGCCGGCGCCAGCACGCCGCTGGTCTCCGGCACCGTCCGCGCCCTGTGGTCGCGGACCGACCAGCGCAGCCGCTCCACCGCCTACGCCCTCGACGCCACGGCGACCGAGCTGGTCTTCGTCGTCGGCCCCACGCTGGTCGCCACGCTCTCGGTGCTCGCGGCGCCGGCGTGGGCGGTCGCCGTGGCCGGCACGCTGGCCGTCGGCGGGGCCCTGGGCATCGCCGGTGCGGCCCGGTCCTGGGTGCCCGCGCCCGCCGCGGCGGCGAGCCTGTTCTCGACCGTGCTGACCCCCGGCATGCCGCGCGTGCTGCTCAGCGGCTCGGCCGTGATGCTGGGCTTCGGCGGGCTCGAGGTGGCCATCCCCGCGTTCGCCGACTCCACCGGCACGCCGGGCCTCTCCGGCCTGCTGCTCGCGGTGTGGTCGCTGGGCTCGGTCACCGGCGGGCTGTGGTTCGGCGCCCGCGTGATGAGCGCGTCGCTCCCCCGGCAGTACCGCTGGCTGCTGTTCGGCGTCACGATCGGCCTCGCGCCGCTGGCCTGGGTCTCCAGCCCCTGGGCGCTCGGCGTCCTGCTGTTCCTCGGAGGGACGGCGATCGCGCCGACCCTCACCGTGCAGAGCTCGCTGGTCGGGTCCATCGCCCCGGTGCACGCCACCACCGAGGCCTTCACCTGGCTGTCCACCATCACGGTCGGCGCCTCCGCCGTGGGCGCGGCGCTCGGCGGTGTGCTGATCGAGGGGCGGTTCGGCGTACCCGGGGCGCTGGTGCTCGCCTGCGCCGGTGCCGCGGCGGCCGTCGTCGTCACGCTGGTGCCCGGGCGGGACATGGCGCCGGTCGCCGCCGTCCGGGAGTCGGTGCCGGCCTGACCCTCACCCGGTCCGGGCCGCGGACCCGGGCTGGGAGCCCCCGGGAGGGCGCTGGTAGTCTCTCTCCTCGGTGGTTACGAGGTGACTCGAGCCCCGGGAGGCTTCGCCTAGTCCGGTCTATGGCGCCGCACTGCTAATGCGGTTTGGGTTAATCCCCATCCCGGGTTCAAATCCCGGAGCCTCCGCGCACGACAACTGAACACACGCACCCGTAGCTCAACGGATAGAGCATCTGACTACGGATCAGAAGGTTAGGGGTTCGAATCCCTTCGGGTGCACGTCTGGTTGAGACACCGATCTGCCGCGCAGCCCCGACGGGGGCGGCGCGGCAGATTCGTTTCCGGGGTCCGCCGCCGCGTCCTCGCCTACCGGCCGGCTGCCCCGCTCGTGCGGCGCTGCTCGCGTGCTGGCAGCCCCGGCGCCTCTGCTGAAGTCGCGCCTTCGGAGCGAAGGGGGTCGCTGCCTCGTCGAGTCATGCGAATTCGGGGCCATCAGGCGCTGATCGCCACGAGTTCGTATGACTCGACCGCACGAGGACGACGGACCCCGCAGTGTCCCGGACGGCGAGAGCGCGCTCCGGAGCGACGTCGATCGCGCACTTTGCGATCGCGTGACAGACACCGCCGACCGGTGGCGAGCTCGGTGGACGGGGGTATCGAGGGGCCAGGGCCCGCCGCGCGGGCCCTGCTCTTGCCGCCTGCGCCGAGGAGACCCGTGTCGCCCCGTCCCTCCATCGACGGACTGCCGCTCCCGGGGGTCGAGGAGGCGCCGCGCAGGCCGGTGCGCCGCGGTGGCGCGGTGCTGGAGCTGGCCCTGGCCGTGGTGCTCGCCGGTGCGCTGCTCGCGGGGCTGGCCCTGCCGCTCGTGGGCGGCGCATCGATGGCGACCAACGCCGGCGCCGGTCTGCTGCGCCCGGTCAGCGCCGACCTGCTCGACCTCACGCCGGCCGGCAACACCCGCATCCTCGCCGCCGACGGTTCACTGATCGCCGAGCTCTACCGGCGCAACCGCACCCCGGTGCCCGGCGAGGCCATCGCGCCGGTGGTGAAGGACGCCCTCATCGCCATCGAGGACAGCCGCTTCTTCGACCACAGCGGGGTCGACGGCAGGGGGCTGGCCCGCGCGTTCCTGACCAACCTCTCGGCCGGCGAGGTGGTGCAGGGCGGCTCCACGATCACCCAGCAGCTCATCAAGCAGATCCGGCTGCAGACGGCCACCGATCCCGACGCCCGCGAGGCCGCCACCGACGAGAGCCTCGGCCGCAAACTCCGCGAGGCACAGCTGGCTCTCGCCCTGGAGCAGCAGTACTCCAAGGACGAGATCCTCACCCGCTACCTCAACCGGGTGTACTTCGGCGCCGGCGCGTACGGGGTGGCCGCCGCGGCCTCCACCTACTTCGGGACGACGCCGGACGCCCTCACCCTCGCGCAGGCCGCCACGCTCGCCGGCCTCGTGCAGAGCCCCACCCGGTACGACCCGTTCGTCAACGCCGAACGCGCCACCGAGCGGCGCGACGTCGTCCTGGCGCGGATGGCGGAGCTGGGCATGGTGGACCAGGCCGCGGCCGATGCGGCCCGCGCCACCCCGGTCGTGGTCACCCCCGGCCAGCCCCCGCCGCGCGGCTGCCGGGAGGCGCTGATCGGCGGCTTCTTCTGCGACTACGCCCTGGACCACCTCACCGGCACCCTCGGCCTGAGCGAGGCGGAGCTCGAGACGGGTGGGCTGACCATCGAGACGACGCTGGACCCGGCCATCCAACGGGCCGGGGACGCCGCGGTGGTGAAGACGCTGGGCCTCCAGGATCCGCGCGCCGGCATCTACACCGTCGTCGAGCCGGGCACCGGCCGCGTGCTGGCCATGTCGGTCAACCGGAAGTTCGGCGTCGTCCCGGGCGATCCGGCCTACACGACGGTCAACCTCAACGTCGCCGCCGGCCAGGGTTCCGGCTCCACGTACAAGGTGTTCACCGCCGCCGCGGCGATGGAGCAGGGCTTCGGGCTGGACCACCGCATCACCACCTCCGATCCCTACGTGTCGACGGTCTACCGCGACGGCGACGGCCCCTACGACGTGGAGAACGCCAGCCGCTACCCGCGCACGCTGGACATGGAGCGCGCGCTGTACATGTCCTCGAACACCTACTTCCTGGCGCTCCAGGACCAGCTGGGCAGCGTGGAGGCGCCGGTGCGCATGGCCCAGCGGCTGGGGCTGCGTTCCCTGGACCCGATCGCGGACGAGGTCGTCGCCCAGAACCGCGGCTCGTTCTCCTTCGGGTCCGAGGCCACCAGCCCGCTGCACCTGGCCAACGCCTACGCGACGCTGGCCGCCGGCGGCACGCGGTGTGCGCCGACCCCGATCGTCCGGGTGCTCGACCGCGACGGGCAGCCGCTGCTCGGCGAGAACGGCCAGCCGCTGGGTGGCCCGCAGTGCGAGGCCGACGTCGTGGACCCCGCGCTGGCGCACACCCTCACCCGAGCACTGCGCAAGGACGTCGAGCCCGGGTTCCCCGGCCAGACCGGTGAGCGTGCCTACGTGCCCGGGCACCAGATCGCCGGCAAGACCGGGACGACGCAGATGAACTATTCGGTCACGTTCGTCGGCTACACGCCGCAGCTCGCGGCCAGCGTGATGGTCTACGACCCGGTCGAGAACCGGGACGTCGGCGGCTTCGGCGGCGGCATGCCCGCGCAGATCTGGCACGACGCGATGCAGCCGATCCTGAGCGCCCGCGCTCCGGTGCTCTTCCCGCCGGCCGACGTCCGGTACGTGGACGGCACGCGGGCGACCGTGCCCGCGGGCTGCGCCGGGCAGGACGCCGACCGGTGCCGCGGGATCCTCGGTGCCCGGAATCTCACCGCCACGCTCGCCCGCGTCGACAGCGGCCGCCCGCCGGGCGTCGTCCTCGGGGTCCAGCCGGGGCCCGGCAGCCTCGTGCAGCAGAGCGATCCCGTCACGGTGCTGGTCAGCAACGGTGCGCGTTGGGCGCCGCCGCCGCCTCCGCCGCCTCCGCCGCCTCCGCCGCCTCCGCCGCCTCCGCCGCCTCCGCCGCCTCCGCCGCCTCCGCCGCCTCCGCCGCCTCCGCCGCCTGCGGAGCCGGCACCGGAGCCGTCGCCCGGGCCTCCGCCGCCTGCGGAGCCGACCCCGGAGCCGTCGCCTGAGCCTCCGCCGCCTGCGGAGCCGACCCCGGGGCCGGCACCGGAGCCGTCGCCTGAGCCTCCGCCGCCTGCGGAGCCCACTCCGGGGCCGGCACCGGAGCCGTCGCCCGGGCCTCCGCCGCCTGCGGAGCCGACCCCGGCGACCCCGGGGCCGACCCCGGGGCCGACCCCGGGGCCGACCCCGGAGCCGTCGCCTGAGCCTCCGCCGCCTGCGGAGCCGACCCCGGGGCCGGCACCGG
Source organism: Blastococcus capsensis (assembly GCF_030165005.1). GTDB lineage: Bacteria > Actinomycetota > Actinomycetes > Mycobacteriales > Geodermatophilaceae > Blastococcus > Blastococcus capsensis. The sequence continues at coordinate 66,708 of NZ_JASNNW010000011.1, read as the reverse complement.
AGCCGTCGCCCGGGCCTCCGCCGCCTGCGGAGCCCGCTCCGGAGCCGTCGCCCGGGCCTCCGCCACCTGCGGAGCCCACTCCGGAGCCCCCGGCGGAACTGACGCCGGAACCGCCGCCGGCCGGGGAGCCCACGCAGGAACCCCCGCCGCCGACGGGGAACGCGCCGGGCACGGGGGAGTAGGAGTGGGGGCGGGGGGCCGGTCCTGACGGTCTGGCCGCGTTGGTCGGTCTACCCAGCAGTGGGTAGCCATTCGTTGCCGGCTACCCCCGCCCGGATCCCACTGTGGCCTACGTCACACGGCGTCGTCAAGGCCGCCCCGGAGTGTCGTCCGCACACCGCAGGAGAGAGGAACTCCCTGTACCGAGAGGTCCTCAGCCGACGCGGCGGAGGATGTCCGGGCTGAGCTGGTCGACGGCGGTGTGCCCGGTCAGGCCCAGGGTGAGGTCGAACTCGCCCAGCACGTCGGAGATCACCTGGCGGACGCCCTCCTCGCCGGCCAGTGCCAACCCCCAGGCGAACGGACGGCCCAGCAGCACCGCCCGGGCGCCCAGGGCGACGGCGGTGAAGACGTCGGCGCCGCTGCGGATCCCGCTGTCCAGCAGTACCGGTGCCCGGTCGCCGATCGCGGCGACGACGTCGGGCAGCGCGTCCAGCGCGGCGATCGAGCGGTCCACCTGCCGGCCGCCGTGGGTGCTGACGACGACGCCGTCCATCCCCTCGTCCAGGGCGCGGCGGGCGTCGTCGGGGTGCAGCACGCCCTTGAGCAGGATCGGCAGCGTCGTGCGCTCGCGCAGCCAGGCGAGGTCGGTCCAGCTGATCGAGGGCCGGGAGTAGATGGAGAGGAAGGTCTCGACGGCGGCGCGGGGCAGCGGTGAGCGCAGGTTGTCGCGGAACGAGCCCGGCCAGGCCTTCGCCATCGTCACCAGCGCCTTGACGGCGGCGGGGGTCGGGCGCGGCTGTGGTTCCTTGGGGCCCGTGACGGCCGCGCGCTCCTCGACCAGGCGGCGGAAGACGGGGTCGGAGGTGTACTGCGCGATGCCCTTGCCCAGCGCGAAGGGCAGGTGCCCGAGGTCGAGGTCGCGCGGGCGCCAGCCGAGCATCGTCGTGTCGAGAGTGACCACCAGGGCGTCGCAGCCCGCGGCCTCCGCCCGGCCGATCAGGCTCTCGACCAGTTCGTCGGAGGTCGACCAGTACAGCTGGAACCAGCGGGGCGCGTCGCCCATCGCGCCCGCGCACTCCTCCATCGACCGGGAGCCCTGGTTGGAGAAGACCATCGGGACGCCGGTGGCGGCGGCCGCGCGAGCGACGGCGAGGTCGGCCTCCGGGTGCACCAGCTCGAGCGCGCCGACCGGCCCCAGCAGCAGTGGTGCAGGCAGGCGGCGTCCGAACAGCTCCACCGAGGTGTCGCGCGCGCCGGCGTCGCGCAGCACCCGGGGGACGACGGCCCACTTGTCGAACGCGGCGCGATTGGCCCGCTGCGTCGTCTCGTCGCCCGCACCACCGGCCACGTAGGCGTAGGCCCGGGCGTCGAGCACCCGCTTGGCCCGCTCCTGCAACCGCCGGATGCCGACCGGCACCCGCGGGAAGTGGCCGTAGACCCCGGCCCGGTACACCTCGTTCTGCCGCCGCCGACCCACACCCACCTCGTTCACGCGGCCACCGTAGTGACCGTGCCCTCACCCGGTACCGCGGGGACGTCGGCGGGCACACGGACGGGCTCGCGCAGGCTGTGCGGGGCACGAATTGCCGACACGCCGCGCGACACGCGGGTAACGGGCTAGCAACGAAGTGTCACGTCCTGCATCATCTGGAACTCCAGCGCATCGCAAAGGGGAGATCGGGCTGACCAGCAGGTGGGAGCGGTTCGCCGCGCCGACGCGGACCACGTCGGCGCGGATGGCGCGGGGCGCCCGCTCGGCCGGCATGGTGGCCGGGCTCCTCGTCCCGCTGCTCGCCGCCGCCGTCGCCGGCGCCGGCAGCGCACTGGCCATCGACGACCCGACCCGTCCCGACGCTCGGGTGACCCACGGGCCCAGCTGCCACCCGGGCGGGATCGTGGTCGAGGTCGTCGCCGGCAGCGTCCCGTACACCGTCCGGCTGGCCACGACGCGGCAGGCGGCGGGCGAAGACGAGGTCGTGCTCGTCGCGCAGGAGCGCACGGTCCTGCGCACCGGCGACGTCGCACCCGGGGAGACCATCGACCCACGGTTGGAGTTCACCGCCCGGGACGGCTCCGGCGTCGCGTACGTCGACGAGCTCGAGGACTACACGCTCACCCGGCCCACGGTCGAGGACTGCGAGCTCGCCCTCTCCCCGCCACCGCCCCCGCCCGCGCCGCCGACGGCCAGTGTGGAAGCCGGTGCCACGGCCCCCGCACCCGGCACCGGCTCGGCCGCCGGCTCCGGTTCCGAGCCGGGGGTCGCGGTGGCCACCAGCCGGTCACCCCGAACCACCACCACGAGCAGCGGGACCGGCACGACGGGCACCGGCACCCCGTCGGTCACCTCCGTTCCGGCGAGCACCCCGCCGGCGGTCCCGGCGCTCGCGGCCGCGCGTGCTCCGCAGGTCGCGTCCGGGGGCACGGTCAGCCTGCGCGGAGCGGGCTTCATCCCCGGTGAGCGGGTGGACATCCAGCTCCGCGGCAGCGACACGGTCCTCGCCACGGCGACCGCCGACCCCGACGGCGCGGTACGCGTGGACGTCCGCATCCCCGGGGACGTGACGGCGGGCCCCGCCATCCTCGACCTCGTCGGCGTCGACTCCGCCGTCAGCACCGGTGTGGATCTGCAGGTCGCCGCCGCGCTGGAGCCGGCCGGCCGGACGCGCGGTGCCGTCTCGCTCGCCTCCCTGATCGCGGCGGCGGTGGCGCTCGTCGGCACGGTCGGCGCGCTGGTCTCGGTCGCGGGTCAGCAGCGCGCCGACCGCCGGCGCGGCCCGATCCGTACCGCCTGACCGGTTTCGCCGTTCCCGGTTCCGGGGACGATGGGCAGGTGTCACTGTCCGAGGACGCGCTCGCGCGCGAAGTCCCCCGGGACGCCGCCGCTCTTCCAGGAGTCGCTCCCCGCCCCGCCGAGACGTGGTTGCGCATCGTCCAGGCGCACGACCGGATCACCCGACGGGTCGACTCGGCGCTCCACCGCCACCACGACCTGTCCCTCACCGGCTTCGAGGCGCTCCGCCGGATCGCCGACTCGTCGGGCGGGCGGGCCTCGATGGGGGAGGTCGCCGAGGCCGTCGGGCTCTCGCGGCCCGGCGTCACCAGCACGATCAACCGGCTGGTCGCCGAAGGCCTGGTCATCCGGGAACGGGTGCAGATAGACAAGCGCCTGCTGCACGCCCGGCTGACCCCGGCCGGCCGGGAACGGGTGGAGGCGGCCCGCGTCACCCACGACGAGCTCGTCGCCCACCTGCTCGCCCTGGTCGGGGACGACGCGGCCGTCGTCACCGACGCCCTGGCCCGGGTCTCGGCCGCCGCCCGCAGCCGCCGCTGACCTCGGCCGGGTGGACCGGGCGCGGCGCGCGTACGGTCTCCGGCGTGACAGCCTTCCGTGACCGGCATCACCCGGCGCGTCTCCCCTCCGGGGTGCGCGCGTGAACGGCGCCCAGGCGCTCATCCGCACGCTGGTGGACGGCGGGGTCGACGTCTGCTTCAGCAACCCCGGCACGTCGGAGATGCACTTCGTCGCCGCGCTCGACAAGGTGCCGGAGATGCGCGGCGTCCTCTGCCTGTTCGAAGGCGTGGCCACCGGTGCCGCCGACGGCTACGGACGGATGACCGGCCGCCCCGCGTCCGTCCTGCTGCACCTGGGGCCGGGGCTCGCCAACGGGCTGGCCAACCTGCACAACGCCCGTCGTGCGCGGACGCCGATCGTGACGGTCGTGGGCGACCACGCCGGCTACCACAAGGCCTACGACTCGCCTCTCGAGTCGGACATCGACGCGCTCGCCGGCACCGTGTCGGGCTGGCTGCGCCGCTCCGCGAGCTCGGCCGACGTCGGTGACGACGCCGCGGCCGCCGTGGCCGCGGCGCGCAGCGCTCCCGGTCAGATCGCCACGCTGGTCCTGCCCGCGGACACCTCCTGGTCGGCCGGTGCCGCGATCGCCGCGCCGCTACCGGTCGAGGCGCCGGCGGCGGTGCCGGACGACGCCGTCGCCGCCGTGGCCGCGGTGTTGACCTCCGGCGAGCCGTGCGCCCTGCTGGTCGGCGCGGGAGCGACCCGGACGCCGGGCCTCGTGGCCGCGAGCCGGGTGGCGGCCGCCGTGGGCGCGCCGCTGTTCTGCGAGACGTTCCCCGCCCGGCTGGAGCGCGGCGCGGGCCGGCCGGTGGTCGAGCGCCTCCCGCGCGCGGCCGGCCAGGTCACCCGGCGGCTGGCCGGCGTCCGCCACCTGGTGCTGGTCGGTGCCCGGCCCCCGGTGTCGTTCTTCGCCTATCCCGACCAGCCCAGCGACCTCGTGCCCGAGGGCTGCGAGGTGCACCAGCTGGGTGTGGTCGCCGACGACCTGCCCGGTGCGCTGGAGCGGCTCGCCGACCTCGTGGGCGCCCCCGCGGAGGCGGTGCTGCAGCCGGCCGGGCGGCCGGAGCTGCCCACCGGCGAGCTGAGCCTGGACTCGATCGGCCGGATCCTGGGTGCGCTGCTCCCCGAGGGCGCCATCGTGGTCGACGAAGGGGTCACCTCCACCCGGCAGATGCCCGGCCCGACCGCGGGTGCGCCGCCGCACGACTGGCTCACGCTCACCGGGGGAGCGATCGGCCAGGGGCTGCCGGTGGCGACCGGGGCCGCGGTCGCGGCGCCGGGGCGCCCGGTGATCTGCCTCGAGGGCGACGGCAGTGCCATGTACACGGTCTCGGCCCTGTGGACCCAGGCCCGCGAGGGGCTCGACGTCACCACCCTGGTGTTCAGCAACCGCTCCTACCGGATCCTCGAGGGGGAGCTCGCCAACGTGGGAGCGTCGGCCTCCGGGCCGCGGGCGAGGGACCTGCTGGAGCTCGGGCGGCCGGAGCTGGACTTCGCGGCCATGGGGACGGGCATGGGCGTCCCGGCGACCAGGGCGCGGACCGCCGAGGACCTGATCCAGCAGTTCCGCCGTGCGCTGGCCGAGCCCGGCCCGCACCTGATCGATGTGGTCCTGCCCGGTCCGTGATCGAGTCCGGATCGTTGCCGACCACCGGGCGCCACCGTCCTCCGCCTGTGCTTACATCGTCGTGACCCGGGCCACTGCGAGACCCGCGGTGGCCGTGACCACCCCCCCGGAGGAACCATGCGGATCCACTCAGCCCTCGGTGGCCTCGTCCTGCTGGGCCTCGTGGCGGCGTGCGGTGAGAACGCCGAGGAGGCCGCCCCCGCCGGGGAGGCCGCCGCCTCGTACCCGACCGAGTCGATCCGGATGCTGGTGCCCTACGGCGCCGGTGGCCCCACCGACCTCACCACCCGCACCGTCGGCGCCTGCCTCGAGGAGGAGCTGGGGCAGACGGTCGTGGTCGAGAACATGGAGGGCGGATCCGGTGCGCTGGCCATGACCGAGCTGGCCGGCGCCGAGCCCGACGGGTACACCCTGTCGCTGGTCACCGCCGGCACCACGGTCCTGACCCCCCTGGCCAACGACCTCGACTACACCAAGGACGACTTCACCCCGATCGGCGTCATGTCGGAGGTGCCCTCGGTCGTCGCGGTCGGTGAGAACTCGCGGTTCGCCTCCGCCGAGGACTTCTTCGCCGCGGCCGAGGCCGAACCGGGCACGGTCACCGTCGGGGTCCCCGGCGCCTCGACGCCGCAGGCCATCGAGCTCCAGCGGCTCGCCGACGAGCACGACGTCCAGGTCACCGCGGTGCCCTTCAACGGCAACGCCGAGATGACCACCGCCCTGCTCGGCGGCAACGTCGACGCGGTGCTGATCAACGCGTCCTCGGACGTCGTGGAGAACATCGAGGCGGGGGCGTTCCAGCCGCTGGTGGCGTCGTCGGAGGAGCGGCTGTCCTGGCTGCCCGACACCCCGACCTTCACCGAGCTGGGCTACGAAGGGCTGACCCTCTCGGGCTCGACCTTCGGCCTCGCCGGCCCCGCCGGCCTGCCCGACGACGTCGTGACGACGCTCGAGGACACGCTGCAGACCTGCCTGGACAGCGACGAGGTCCGCCAGACGATCGGCGAGCAGTACGTCCCCGAGGAGTTCGCCGGCGCCGAGGAGCTGGGCTCGATCCTCGACGAGACACAGCAGGCGTACGAGCCGATCCTCGGCTGACCTGCGCACCACCCAGTACCGACCCCGCACTACCGGAGGAACCACACCATGCGACGTTTCCGCGCCACCGCCCCAGCCCTGCTGGCGGCGTCCGTCCTGGTCCTCACCGCGTGCGGTGACGACGCGGCCGAGCCCGAGACCGACGCCGGGGGCGGCGGCGACGCGGCCGCCGCCGACTACCCGACCGAGAGCATCACCCTGATCGTCCCCTACGCCGCCGGTGGCCCCACCGACCTGGCGGGGCGCACGATCGGGTCCTGCATCGAGGAAGAGCTCGGGCAGACCGTGGTCGTGGAGAACCGGGAGGGTGCCTCCGGCTCGGTCGGCATGCAGGCCATGCTCGCCGGCGGCAACGACGGCTACACCCTGTCGCTGATCGCGGTGCCCGCCTCGGCGACCAACCCGCTGCAGGACGACGTGGGCTACACGAACGAGGACTACGTTCCGATCGCCGTGGTCACCGAGATCCCGTCGGCGCTGATCGTCGGGGCGGACTCGCAGTTCAGCACCGCCGAGGAGTTCTTCCAGTACGCCGAGGAGAACCCGGGCGAGCTCAACGTCGGGGTCCCCGGCACGACGACGTCGCAGGCGATGGAACTCCGGCGGCTGGCCGAGGAGTACGGCGTCGAGGTGACGGCGGTGCCGTTCACCGGCAACGCCGAGATGACCACGGCCATCCTGGGTGGCAACGTCGACGCCGTCTTCATCAACTCTTCCCAGGACGTCCTGGAGAACATCGAGGCCGGCAGCTTCCTCCCGCTGGCGGTCAGCCCGGCGGAGCCGGTGGACTACATCGACGCGCCGACCCTCGCGGAGTCCGGCTTCCCCGAGCTGACCAACAGCGTGTCGGTCTTCGGTCTCGCGGCGCCGGCCGGCGTTCCGGACAACGTCGTCTCCACGCTCGAGGAGACGGTGGACACGTGCCTGCAGAAGGACGACGTCCGCGAGCAGTTGGGTGAGCAGTACGTGCCCGACGAGTTCATCGACTCCGATGCCTTCTCGTCGCGGATCGACAGCATCATCGAGGCCTACGGCCCGATCCTGCAGGAGTGACGCCCCGCCGTGGGGGGGGCCCCGGCCCGCCGGGGCCCCCCCCGCCCGGGGCCCGCCCGGCCCCCCCCCCGGTGGGGCGGGCCGCCGCCCGGGGGGGGGGCCCCCCCCGCCCCCCCCCCCCCCCCCCGCCGCCGGTCCGCTCCCGGTCCCCGCGTCCCCTGGAGTTCCCGATGTCCAAGCACCTGCACCGGCTGGCCCCCGCGGTCCTGCTGGTGTTCGGCCTCGCCGCGATGTACGGCGCGTACCAGCTGGGGCTCGGAGAGCTGAGTGCTCCCGGGTCGGGGCTCTGGCCGTTCATCGTGGCGTCGCTGATGGCGCTGACCGCGCTGCTGCTCCTGTTCATCGACGACCCCGACGACTACGAGCAGTGGAACCGGAACGCACTGCGCATCCTGGGCGGGCTGCTGAGCCTCGCGGTGTTCATCGTGCTCTTCGAGATCCTCGGCTTCGTCATCCCGGCCATCCTCATGCTGCTCCTCTGGCTGCGGCTGTTCGCCAAGGAGCCGTGGCGCTGGGCCGTCCCGCTGGCGGTCGGCGGCGCGCTGGTGTTCTACCTGCTGTTCGAGGTGGCACTGGCCGTGCCCTTCCCCGACGGCATCCTCTTAGCGGGAACGGGGCGCTGACGTGGGCATTCTCGACGGGATCGGCCAGGGCTTCGCCGTCGCCCTCGACCCGATCAACCTGCTCTACGTCTTCCTCGGCGTGCTCATCGGCACGGTCATCGGTGTGCTCCCCGGCCTGGGGCCGACGGCGACCATCGCCCTGCTGCTGCCGCTGACCTACGAGGTCGAGCCCGTCACCGCCGTCATCCTGCTGGCGGGCATCTACTACGGGTCGATGTACGGCGGCACGATCACCTCGGTGCTGCTGCAACTGCCCGGCGAGGCGGCCTCGGTCGTCACCACGTTCGACGGCTACCAGATGGCCAAGCAGGGCCGGGCCGGCCCCGCCCTGGGCATCGCGGCGGTCGGCTCGTTCATCGGGGGCACGGTCGCCGTTATCGGGCTGACCCTGCTGGCGCCGCCGCTGGCCGACCTGGCCGTCGAGTTCGGCTCGCAGGAGTACGTGGCGCTCACTGCTCTCGGCATCCTGCTCGTCACCTACCTGGGCACCCGGCACCCGGTGAAGAGCCTCTGCATGGCGGCCCTGGGACTGCTGCTGGCCACCATCGGCCAGGATGACATCACCGGGACCACCCGCTTCACCTTCGGGCAGATCGCGCTGTTCGACGGGTTCGACTTCGTCGCGGTGGCCATGGGCCTGTTCGGCGTCGGCGAGATCCTCTACAACGTCGAGAAGACCGAGAAGGCCCAGGCGATCAAGACCAAGCTCAAGAACGTCTGGCCGAGCCGCAAGGACTTCCGCGACTCCTCGGGTGCGATCGCCCGAGGCTCGGTGATGGGCTTCTTCATCGGCGTCCTGCCCGGTGGCGGCGGGGTCATCTCCTCGCTGGCCTCCTACGCCACCGAGAAGCGGCGCGCCAAGGACCCGAGCCGGTTCGGCAAGGGCGCCATCGAGGGCGTCGCGGGGCCGGAGACGGCCAACAACGCCTCGTCGACCTCGGCCTTCATCCCGCTGCTCACCCTCGGCATCCCGGCGAACGTGGTCCTCGCGCTGATCTTCGGCGCGCTGCTGGTCCAGGGCATCACACCCGGCCCCCAGCTGATCTCCCAGGAGCCCGAGATCTTCTGGGGCGTCATCGCGTCGATGTACATCGGCAACCTCATGCTGCTGGCGCTGAACATCCCGCTGGTGGGGGTGTTCGTGCAGCTGCTGCGGGTGCGGTCCGGGATTCTCGCCGCCTTCGCGCTGCTGGTCACGATGGCCGGCGTCTTCTCGGTCAACAACGACTCGTTCGACATGTGGGTCGTGCTGCTCTTCGGCCTCGTCGGCTGGCTGATGAAGAAGACCGGGTTCGAGCCGGGCCCGCTGGTGCTCGCCTTCGTGCTCGGCTCGATCCTCGAGACCAATTTCCGCCGATCGATGCTGCTCTCCGGCGGCGAGTTCTCGACCTTCATCACCCGGCCCATGTCCGGAACCATCTTCGCCCTCATGGCGCTGGTGATCATCATCAGCGTGATCTCGGGGATCCGGAAGCGTCGCCGTCGCAGCCGGCCGGCGACCCCGGGGGAGGAGGACCTCGCCGCGACGGGGACCACCGCCGAGCCCGAGGGCACCCCCGGCAACGAGACCACCGACGAGCAGGCGCCTCCGGCCGAGAGCGGGGTGCCGCGCGATCGCTCCTGACCGACCGGATTCCATCGAACGTGAGGGGCGGCAGTGATCGACAAACGGGTGGCGTCCCTCGCCGAGGCGGTCCAGGGGCTGGCAGACGGCTCGACCGTCCTCGTCGGCGGCTTCGGTGCCGCCGGCGTCCCGGTGGAGCTGGTGCACGCGGTCCTCGACCAGGGGGCCCGGGACCTCACGATCGTCACGAACAACGCCGGGAGCGGGGAGACCGACGTCGCCGCGCTCATCCGGGAAGGGCGGGTGCGGAAGATCATCTGCTCGTACCCGCGGTCGATGGGCTCGATCTGGTTCGAGGAGTTCTACCGGGCCGGCACCATCGAGCTGGAGCTCGTTCCCCAGGGGACGCTCAGCGAGCGCATGCGCGCGGCGGGCGCCGGCCTGGGCGGCTTCTTCACCCCCGCCGGTGCCGACTCGCTGCTGGCCCGCGGCAAGGAGGTTCGCATGATCGGCGGACGGCGGCACGTCTTCGAGGAGCCGCTGGGCGGCGACGTCGCGCTGGTCAAGGCGTTGCGGGGGGACCGCTGGGGGAACCTGGTCTACAACAAGGCGGCGAGGAACTTCGGCCCGACGATGGCCACCGCCGCCACGCTCACCGTGGTGCAGGTGCGCGAGTTCGTCGAGCTCGGCGACCTCGACCCGGAGAGCGTGGTGACCCCGGGCATCTTCGTCGACCGGGTCGTCCAGGTGGAGGAGGAAGCGTGACCGTCCCGCAGCTCTCGCACACCGAGATGGCCGCACGGGTCGCCCGCGACATCCCCGACGGCTCCTACGTCAACCTCGGCATCGGCATGCCCACCCTCGTCGGGGACGTGATCTCCGCCGGCAAGGAGATCATCTTCCACAGCGAGAACGGCATCCTCGGCATGGGGCCCGCGCCGGCGCCCGGCGAGGTGGACTGGGAGCTGATCAACGCGGGCAAGTCCCCGGTCACGCTGGTTCCCGGCGGCTCCTACTTCCACCACACCGACTCGTTCATGATGATGCGCGGCGGCCACATCGACGTCACGGTCCTCGGCGCCTTCCAGGTGTCCGAGCAGGGCGACCTGGCCAACTGGGCGACCGACGACGCGCACCTGCCCCCGGCCGTCGGCGGAGCCATGGACCTGGCCGTCGGCGCCAAGCGGGTGCTGGTGCTGATGATGCACACCACGCCGGACGGCCGACCCAAGCTCCTGCCCGAGTGTACCTACCCGCTGACCGCCGCCCAGGTCGTGCACCGGATCTACACCGAGCTGGCGGTCATCGACGTCGGCCCCGCCGGCTTCGTGGTCCGCGACATGGTCGCCGGCCTCTCCCGGGAGGACCTGCAGCGGCGCACCGGCGCCCCGTTGACCTTCGCCGACGAGGTCGCCGTCCTGGTTCCCGCCGGCGGCTGAGCTGCTCCGCCGCGGCCGGCCTGGGGAGGAGGAGGTGCGCCGGCAGCTCGGCGAGCACCACGTGCTCGAGCAGTTCGCCGGCGCGGACGAGCTGGCCGAGGTCCTCGACGAGACCCAGCAGGTCTACGAGCCGATCCTCGGCCGACAGCCACCGCACTGTCCGACTCGAACCATCCGGAGGAAAGATCATGCGACGCTTCCGTGCCACCGCCCCCGCCGCTCTCGCGGCGTCAGTGCTCGTCCTCGCCGCCTGCGGTGAGGACGCGGCCGAGCCCCAGGCCGAGGGCGGTGGGGAGCCGGCCGCCGCCGAGTACCCCACCGAGCGGATCACCCTCATCGTGCCCTACGCCGCCGGTGGTCCGATCACTCTCATGGGGCAGACCGTCGGCACCTGCCTGGAGGAGGAGTTCGGCCAGACCGTGGTGGTGGAGAACCGGGAGGGCGCGTCCGGCTCGGTCGGCATGCAGGCGATGCTCGCCGGCGGGAACGACGGCCACACCATCGGCATCATCGCGGTCCCGGCATCGGCCACCAACCCGCTCCAGGACGATGTCGGCTACACCAACGAGGACTACGTGCCGATCGCGGTCGGCGAGGTGATCCCCTCCGTGCTGGCCGTGGGTGCGGACTCGCAGTTCGCCGACGCGGAGGCGTTCTTCCAGTACGCCAAGGAGAACCCGGGTGAGCTCAACGTCGGCGTTCCGGGTGCGACCACCTCGCAGGCCATGGAGCTGCGGCGCATGGCCGAGCTGTACGACGTGGAGGTGACGGCGGTGCCCTTCAACGGCAACGCCGAGATGACCACCGCGCTGCTCGGTGGCAACGTCGACGCCGTCTTCATCAACTCCACGGAGGACGTCCTGCAGAACATCGAGGCCGGCAGCTTCACGCCGCTCGCCGTCAGCCCGGAGGAGCCGATCGAGTACATCGACGCCCCGACGCTGGCCCAGGTCGGGTTCCCCGAGCTGGTCTACAGCACGTCGGTCTGGGGGTTCGCCGCGCCGGCGGGTGTCCCCGACGACGTCGTCTCCACGCTCGAGAGCGCCATCGAGAACTGCCTCAGCAAGGAGGAGACGATCGAGACCCTCGGCGAGCAGTACGTGCCCGACGAGTTCATCGGCTCCGAGGAGTTCGCGGCGCGGATCGACGACATCGTCGAGGTCTACGGCCCGATCCTCCAGGACTGAGCGCCCCGTCGGGAAGCCGGCCGGCCGGTGGCGGCCGGCCCCGTGCCGTCGGTACGTTCCCCTTCCTCGCGGGGCAACCGCAGCTACACCGAGCTGGCGGTCGTCGACGTCGGCCCACCGGTTCCGTGGCCCGCGAGATGGTCGCCGGGCTGAGCCGCGAGGAGCTGCAGCGGCGCACCGGCGTACCCAGACCGGGTCTGGGCAGAGCCCGACCTGCCGGGACGCTCCCTGCTCGACATGACGGGTCGGCTCGATCGGCTGGGCCGCGGAACACTTCAAGCCCGTAGTGTTTCGGTTGCTGGAGAACGGGCAGGTGGGTGATCATGCTCGCGCAGTGCACCGTCGTCGTGCCGACGATCGGGCGACCCTCGCTCGACGTCCTCCTCGACGCGCTCGCCGCTGCCCCGGGTCCCCGGCCGGCCGTGCTGGTCCTGGTCGACGACCGGCCCACCGGTGACCCGCTGCGCCCCGACCGCCCGGGTCTGCCGCCGGTGCGCGTGGTGCGGACCGGCGGCGGCGGCCCGGCGCGCGCGCGGAACCTGGGCTGGCGCACGGCCCGGACGGAGTGGATCGCCTTCCTGGACGACGACGTCGTCCCCGACCCCGACTGGTACCAGCGGCTGGAGCAGGACCTCGCGGATCTGCCCGACGAGGTCGCCGGCAGCCAGGGCCGCGTCCGGGTGCCGCTGCCGCCCGACCGGAAGCCGACCGACTGGGAGCGCGGCACCGCCGGACTGGCCACCTCCAGCTGGATCACCGCCGACCTCGCCTACCGCCGCAGGGCGCTGGCCGCGGTCGGCGGCTTCGACGAGCGCTTCCCCCGGGCCTTCCGCGAGGACTCCGACCTGGCGCTGCGGGTCATGGACACCGGCGCGCACCTGGTGCGCGGCGAACGCTGGATCACCCACCCGGTCCGGCCCACCGACCGCTGGGTCAGCGCGCGGGTGCAGGCCGGCAACGCCGACGACGTGCTGATGCGCCGGCTGCACGGGCCCGACTGGCGCGACCGGGCCGACGCTGCGCTCGGCCGCCGTCCCCAGCACATGGCGGTCACCGCCACCGCGCTGGCCGCGGTCGGTCTGGCCGTGGCGCGGAAGCCGGGTGCCGCGGCTGCCGCGGCCGCCGTCTGGGCGGCCGGTACGGCGGAGTTCGCGTGGCGGCGCATCGCGTCCGGTCCCCGTGACCGCGCCGAGGTGGGCACGATGCTGACCACCAGTGCGCTGATCCCGCCGCTGGCCACCTGGCACTGGCTGCGCGGGGTGGTGCGGCACGTGGGTGTCCGCCGCTGGAAGGGCCTGCCCGACCTGGTGCTCTTCGACCGCGACGGCACGCTGGTGCACGACTTCCCGTACAACGGCGACCCCGAGTGGGTCCGCCCGGTGGACGGCGCCAAGGAGGCGCTGGACGCGCTGCGCGCCCGCGGCGTGCGGGTCGGCGTGGTGAGCAACCAGTCCGGCGTCGCCCGCGGGCTGATCACCGGCGACCAGGTGGACGCCTGCATGAAGCGGCTCGACGACCTGCTCGGCCCGTTCGACACCGTCCAGTTCTGCCCGCACGGCCCCGACGACGGCTGCAGCTGCCGCAAGCCCGCGCCCGGCATGGTCACCGCGGCCTGCGCCGGGCTCGGCGTCGACCCCGTGCGCTGCGTGGTGATCGGGGACATCGGCGCCGACGTCGAGGCGGCGACCGCCGCGGGAGCCGTCGGGATGCTGGTTCCGACCCCCGTGACCCGCGACGAGGAGATCGCGGCCGCCGACTGGGCCCTCGGGACCCTGACCGAGGCGGTGGACGTGGTCCTGGGCGGCCACTGGTGACCCGCACCGTGCTGGTGGCCCGGCTCGACAACGCCGGGGACGTCCTCCTGCAGGGCCCGATGGTGCGCGCCGTCGCACACGGCGCCGACCGGGTGGTCTTCCTCGCCGGCCCGGCCGGAGCGGCCGCCGCGGAGCTGCTTCCGGGCGTCGACGAGATCTGGACGTGGGCCTGTCCCTGGATCCTCGGGAACCCGCCGGCGGTGGACGCCGCCGACGTCGCCACCCTGACCGGGCGCGTCCGGGCCCTGGCGCCCGACGAGGCAGTCCTGTCCACGTCGTTCCACCAGTCGCCCCTGCCCCTGGCCCTGGTGCTGCGCCTGGCCGGCGTGCCCCGCATCTCGGCGATCAGCGTGGACTACCCCGGCTCGCTGCTCGACGTGCGCCACCGCGTCGACGACGACCTCCCGGAGCCCGAGCGGGCGCTGTCGCTCGCCCGGGCCGCCGGGTTCGAGCTGCCGGACGGCGACGGCGGCCGGCTCGCCGTGCGACGACCCCTGCCCCCGGTCGCGCACGAGCCCGGCTACATCGTCCTGCACCCCGGGGCGTCCGTGCCCGCCCGCGCCTGGCCGGTCGAGCGCTGCGCCGAAGCCGTCCAGGCGCTGTCCGATGCCGGTCACCGGGTGCTGGTCACCGGCGGGCCGGGGGAGAAGGCCCTGACCGCGACCGTCGCCGGTACCCGCGGCGTCGACCTGGGCGGGGGGACGTCGCTGGCGGAGATGGCCGCACTGCTCGAGGGCGCGGCCGCGGTCGTCGTCGGCAACACCGGTCCGGCGCACCTGGCCGCCGCGGTGGGCACGCCGGTCGTCTCGCTGTTCTCGCCGGTGGTCCCGGCCGCCCGCTGGGCGCCCTACGGCGTGCCGACGGTGCTGCTCGGCGACCAGTCGGCTCCCTGCCGTGACACGCGGGCCCGCGAGTGCCCCGTGCCCGGCCACCCCTGCCTGACCTCGGTGACGGCGCAGGACGTCGTCGCCGCCGTCGACGAGCTCACCGCCACGGTCCAGCAGCCGGCCGGTCCCCGACACCCCGCCGCAGCCCGCGAGGCGGCGACGAACCTCCAGGGGAGAACGTGAAGATCCTGATCTGGCACGTGCACGGGTCCTGGACGACGTCGTTCGTCCAGGGCGGCCACGACTACCTGCTGCCCGTGACGCCTGATCGCGGCCCGGACGGCCTCGGTCGGGCCCGCACCTGGGACTGGCCGGCGTCGGCCCGCGAGGTGACGCCCGGGCAGCTGCGCGACGAGCAGGTCGACGTCGTGGTGCTGCAGCGCGCCCGCGACCTGGAGCTGGTGCGCGAGTGGCTCGGCCGCGAGCCCGGCCGCGACCTGCCCGCCGTCTTCCTCGAGCACAACGCGCCGGGGCTCGAGCCCGGTGACGGGCCGGTCCCGCACACGGTGCACCCGATGGCCGACCGCGACGACATCCCGATCGCGCACGTCACCTCCTTCAACGAGCTGTTCTACGACAACGGCCGCGCCCCGACGACCGTCATCGAGCACGGCATCGTCGACCCGGGCGAGCGGTACACCGGCGAGCTGGCCCGTGCCGCCGTCGTCACCAACGAGCCGGTGCGCCGCGGCCGCACCGTCGGTGCCGACCTGCTGCCCGGCCTCGCGCAGGCCGCGCCGGTCGACGTCTTCGGCATGGGCCTCGCGGGGCTGCACTCGACGTACGGCCTCGACCCCGACCGGGTCGCGTTGTTCGAGGATCCGCCCCAGGCCGCGATGCACGTCGAGCTGGCCCGCCGCCGGGTCTACGTGCACCCGGTGCGCTGGACCTCGCTGGGGCTCTCGCTGCTGGAGGCCATGCACCTGGGGATGCCGGTCGTCGGGCTGGCCACCACCGAGGTCGTGGAGGCGGTGCCCGGCGACGCCGGCGTGCTCGCCACCCGGCCGGACCGGCTGTGGGCCGCCGTCCGCGAGTTCGTGCACGACGAGGACGCCGCCCGGCTCGCCGGCAAGGCCGCCCGCGCGGCGGCGCTGGAGCGCTACGGGCTGGACCGCTTCCTGCGGGACTGGGACGGGCTCTTGGAGGAGGTGACCAGGTGATGTGCCTGGTAGTACGGGGCAGCCGTTTCGTTCCGACACCGGAGGTGGGTCGATGAGGATGGACCTGGTCAGCGAGCACGCCAGCCCGCTCGCCGCGATCGGTGGCGTCGACGCCGGCGGGCAGAACGTGCACGTCGCCGCCCTGGCCGCCGGGCTCGCGCAGCGCGGCCACGAGGTCACCGTGCACACCCGCCGCGACGACGCCGGTCTGCCGGAGCGGGTGACCACCCCGGACGGGTACGACGTCGTGCACGTCACCGCCGGGCCGGCCGAGGCGCTGCCCAAGGACGAGCTGCTCCAGCACATGCCCGCGTTCGCGCGGGTGCTGCGGCACCGCTGGGCCGCTCAGGCCCCGGACGTGGTGCACGCGCACTTCTGGATGAGCGGCCTCGCGTCGGTCGAGGCGTCGGCGAGCCTGATTGCGCCGGTGCCGGTGCTGCAGACCTTCCACGCCCTCGGCTCGGTCAAGCGCCGGCACCAGGGGGACGCCGACACCTCGCCCGCCGAGCGGATCGACCTCGAGCGCGGGTTGTGCCGCGACGTCAGCCACGTCGTCGCCACCTGCTCCGACGAGGTCTTCGAGCTCCGCCGCCTCGGGCTGACCAGCGACCGGGTCTCGATCGTCCCCTGCGGCGTGGACACCTCGGTGTTCACCCCGCGCGGCCCGGTCGCGCCCCGGACCGAGCGCAAGCGGCTGCTCGTCCTCGGCCGGCTGGTCGAGCGGAAGGGTCAGGACGACGCCGTCCGGGCCCTGCGCGCGGTACCGGACGCCGAGCTGGTGGTCGTGGGCGGTCCCCCGACCGATGTGCTCGACGCGGACCCGGAGGTGCGGCGGCTGCGCGGCATCGCCGCCGAGGCGGGCGTGGCCGACCGGCTGGTCTTCGCCGGATCGGTGGCCCGCGCCGACGTGCCGGCGTGGGTGCGCTCGGCCGACGTCGTCCTCGCCGTCCCCTGGTACGAGCCGTTCGGCATCACCCCGTTGGAGGCCATGGCCTGCGGGCGCCCCGTCGTCGCCACCGCCGTCGGCGGGCTGCAGGACACCGTCGCCGACGGGGTCACCGGTGACCTGGTGCCGCCCCGGGACCCCGAGCGGCTCGGCGAGGTGCTCGCCGCGCTGCTCGCCGACGACGAGCGGCGCGCCGCCTACGGCGCTGCCGGAGTGAAGCGGGCCCGCGCCCGCTACCGCTGGGCCCGCGTCGTCGCCGACACCGAAACCGTCTACCGGCAGGTGCTCGCCCGCCGCCGTCCCGTGGAGGTCGCCAGGTGATGCTCGACAGCACGGCACAGCCGTTCCGTCCCGACACCGGAGGTGGGTCGACGAGTGCGGCCCCGAACACCGCCGCTCCGTCATCCAATGCAGAGGCCGTCTCGCCCGACACCTGCACCCACCTGACCGGGGCCGACCACGTCGCCTCGCTGACCGCCGCGCTCGGCTCGCTGGACGGCCAGCTGGACGTGCTCGACCGCTGGGGCCGGCAGCTGGCCGACGTGCTGTGCGGCGAGTCGCGCGGCCGGCTGCTCGCCGCCGGCAACGGGGGCAGCGCCGCCCAGGCCCAGCACCTCACCGCCGAGCTGGTGGGCCGCTACCGCGCCGACCGGCCACCGTTCTCCGCCATCTGCCTCACCGCGGAGACCTCGTCGCTGACCGCCATCGCCAACGACTACCCGGCCGACGAGCTGTTCGCCCGGCAGGTCGAGGCGCACGGGCGGGCCGGCGACGTGCTCATGCTGCTGTCCACGTCGGGCCGCTCGCCCAACGCCGTCGCTGCCGCCCGCCGGGCCCGCGAGTGCGGCATCACCACGCTGGCCCTCACCGGGCCGGCGCCCAACCCGCTGGCCGCTGCCGCCGACGAGGCGGTCTGCATCGATTCCCCGTGGACGGCGACCGTGCAGGAGTGCCACCTGGTCGCGCTGCACCTGGTCTGCGCCGCCTTCGACGCGGCCGTGCTGAGCGAGCCCTCGCGGGTCCCGTCCGGGCCGTCGTTCGACGCCGCGGGAGTGAGCGAGCTCGCGAGCTCACCAGTGAACGGAGCAGCTCCGCGAACGCGGCTGACGGGCGCCAGCGAGGAGGACTCGTGAGCCGGCCGCTGGTCGTCGTCGGCGACGCGCTGCTCGACGTCGACCTGGTGGGGACGGCGTCGCGGCTGACTCCTGATGCGCCGGTGCCGGTGGTCGAGGACATCGAGCGGCGCGAACGTCCCGGCGGTGCGGCGCTGGCCGCGGTCATCGCCGCCGCGGCCGGGCGCCGTGAGGTCGTGCTCATCGCCCCGATCGACTCCGACGAGGGTGCCGACCGGCTGCGCGCCCTGCTGGCCGGCCGGGTCCGGCTTATCGAGATCCCCGCCACCGGCGGAACCGCGGTCAAGCAGCGGGTGCGGGTGGGCGACCACTCCGTCGCCCGGCTCGACAGCGGTGCGCCGGTGGCGGTGCTCGGCGAGCTACCGGCCGATGCCGCCGCCGCCATCGGGAACGCGGACGCGGTGCTGGTCGCCGACTACGGCCGCGGGACGACGGCCGACCCCGCCGTGCGCGCCGCCCTGACCGCCGCCCGCGGGCCGGTGGTCTGGGACCCGCACCCGCGCGGCGCCGAGCCGGTGCGCAGTGCGCGGCTGGTCACGCCGAACGGCGCGGAGGCCGCCCGGGTGGCGGCCGCGGCCGGCGTCGAGGCCGAGGGCGGCGGACTGGCCGCCGTCGGCGCCCGCGCGGAGGCGCTCATCCGGACCTGGGGGGTCGGGGCGGTGGCGGTGACGCTCGGCTCGCGCGGCGCGCTGCTGTCCTACGGCTCCGGGGCGCCGATGGTCGTCCCCGCGGTCGCGGTCACCGGGGGGGACCCCTGCGGGGCCGGCGACTCCTTCGCCGCAGCCGCCGCGCTCGCCCTCGCCGACGGCGCGGTCACCGGTGAGGCGGTGGCCGCCGCGGTCGCGTTCGCGTCGGCGTTCGTCGCCCGCGGCGGGGCGTCGGCCTGGGACGCGACCGAACCGGCCGAACGGAACGTCGTCGCCGAGCCGGGCGTGGATGCGGTGATCTCCCGCGTCCGGGCGGCCGGCGGCACCGTCGTCGCCACCGGGGGGTGCTTCGACCTGCTGCACCCCGGCCACGTGGCCACTCTGCGCGCGGCCCGCGGCCTGGGCGACTGCCTGATCGTGTGCATCAACTCCGACGACTCGGTGCGCCGGCTCAAGGGCCCGTCGCGTCCGCTGGTCACCGCGACCGACCGCGCCCGCGTGCTGGAGGCGCTGGAGTTCGTCGACGCCGTCGTCGTCTTCGGCGAGGCCACCCCCGCCGAGGTGCTCGACCGGCTGCGCCCCGACGTCTGGGCCAAGGGTGGCGACTACGCCGGCGCCGACCTGCCGGAGGCCGAGGTGCTCCGCGGCTGGGGCGGCCAGGCCGTCGTCCTGCCCTACCTCGACGGTCACTCGACCACGGCCCTGGTCGAGCGATCCCGCGTCTGATGCCCGCCCCCGGAGTGTCAGGCATAGGAACCTATGCCTATGGATTCGGACCCCATTCCATAGGCATAGGTTCCTATGCCTCGGTCGCGTGAGGGGCGGGCAGCCGGTGGCCGTGGTGCTGCGGCCGCTGGGGCTCGGCGACCTGCTCACCGGGGTGCCGGCGATCCGGGCGATCCGCGCCGCGGTCCCCGACCACCGGCTGTTCCTCGCGACGACCGAGCCGCTGCGGCCGCTGGCCGAGCTGATCGACGCGGTCGACGAGGTGCTGCCCGCCCGCGAACTCGAGCCGCTGCACTGGCCGGGCCGGCCGCCGGAGCTCGCCGTGGACCTGCACGGCAAGGGCCCGGCCTCGCACGTCATCGTGGCCGACCTGCACCCGCAGCGCCTGCTCACCTTCGACAGCCCCGGCTACCCCGGCCCGGTCTGGTATCCCGACGAGCACGAGGTGCGGCGGTGGTGCCGGCTGGTCTCCGAGGGGCTGGGCGTTCCCGCCGATCCCGACGCGCTCGATCTCGCCCTGCCGGCCGTGCCGCCGCCGGTGCGCGGCGTCGCCGTCGTGCACCCGGGGGCCGCCTACCCCGGGCGGCGCTGGCCGGCCGACCGGTTCGCCGCGGTCGCCCGCCACCTCGCTGACGCCGGCCACGACGTGCGGATCACCGGTGGCCCGGCCGAGGTGGAACTGGCGCGGTCGGTGGCCTCGGCCGCGGGCCTGGGGGAGGGGTGCGTGCTCGCCGGGCGGACGACGTCGATGGAGCTGGCCGCCGTCGTCGCCGCGGCCCGGCTGGTCGTCTGCGGTGACACCGGCGTCGCGCACCTGGCGACGGCCTACCGGCGGCCGTCGGTGGTGCTGTTCGGCCCGGTGTCCCCGGCGCTGTGGGGCCCGCCGCTACGGACCGGGGAACCGGGGCCCCTGCACGTCGTCCTCTGGCACGGCGACGGCACCGGCGAGCCCTGGGGCGCCGAGCTCGACCCCGCCCTGGCGAGGATCACCGTCGACGAGGTGCTGGAAGCCCTCCCGCCGCTGGGGGCCTGCCGGGATCAGGGAACCTGATCATGGAGTGTCCTCCCTCGTGGTGCACCGTGCGGGAGGACGCTCTGCGTCGAGGGAGGACGGCGACTATGCGCGCTGGCGGAGGGCGTCGAAGAGGACGGTCTGCAGGTCGCTCTCGTCGACGGCGGAGTACGCCGCGCCGCCGGTGGCCTCGGCGATCTGCTCCAGGGCGCTGATGTCGGCGTCCGGGCCGAGGGCCACCCCGATGACCTTGATCGGCCGCTCGGGATCGGCCTCGGCGGCCAGCGTGATGAGCAGGTTCTCCAGGGTGATGCCGTTCTGGTCGTCCTCGTTGGTGCCGTCGGTGAGGACCAGGACGCTGTTGACCGCCGTCGGGTCGTAGTCCTCCCGGGCGGCCCGCACCGCGGCCAACGTCGTGTCGTACAGGCCCGTGCCACCGGGAGTCAGCAGCTCCGGGATGGTGTCGAGCTGGTCGCTGTAGAGGTCGCGCTGGGTCCGGTCGCCGACGACGGTGTCCAGCTTCCGGGTGGGCAGCAGCTGCGTCCAGTCCTGCCCGCCCTCGAGCTGGTAGGCGAACGCCCAGAGGCCGAGCGCGAACTCACCGGGCACCAGCGACAGGGTCGCCTTCGCGGTGTCCCGCGCCAGGGTGGCGCGCGTCCCCTCGCCGACCGGCGCCTCCATGGACTTCGAGACGTCGAAGACCGTGAGAATCCGAGAGGGGGCGGCGAGGCTGCGGAGCTGTGCGACGAGCGCCTGGACGGCGGCGGGTTCCAGCTCGAGAGCGGTGGGTGCCTCGGGCCGGATCCCGGCCTCGGCGGCGTTCGGCGGGACGGCGCCGGTCCCGTCGCGGAATCCGGCCGCCACGGCCGCGGTCCGGGCCGTGTCGGAGGTCAGCGCCCGGACGACCGCTTCGACGGCGAGAGCCCGGTTCCCGTCCGGTGACCCCACCCGCACGACCGGGTAGTCCAGCACCGGGCCGGCCTCGCCCGGGTAGACGGCGACGAGCTCGGACTCCTCGGCGGCGGTGTTGATCTCGTAGACCTCCTGCTCGCTGACCGGGACCAGCGGCGCATCTGCGCGGCCCTCCCGGCCCGCGGCCAGGCCCTCCGCTGCGGACAGCGCGGGCCCGCGCTGAGCGGCAAGCACGGCCTGCACGACGGCGTTGCCGGCTTCCTCGCCGCCGCCGAGCGCGGTGCGGACGGCGGTGAGCGCGGCCAGCCCCTCGGCGCTGGTGGCGAGGTCGGGAACGGCGACCGGGTGGGCACCGGCCAGGGCAGCGCCCCAACCGGGTGGCTGGCCGGTCCAGCCGAGGGCGTCGACGGCGGTACGGCTGGTGGCCAGCACCACCGGCGACGTGGCCAGCGAGCCCACCACCTCCAGCGGCGCCTCGGCCGCGCGGGCGGCCCACAGCGACGAGTCCGGGATCCACACGTCGGGCAGCGCGTCGGCCTCGAGGGCCGACAGGTCGCCGACGGTCTGCAGCGGCTGCTGGGTGGCCACGGTCGGGTCGACGCAGAGGCGCTCGTCGACGACGATCTCCGCGGGCAGGACCCGCTCGGTCAGCTCGCCCAGTTCGGGGGCGACGGTCACCGCGACGGTCGTGCGCTCGTCACACCCGCCGGTGCCGGCCAGCCACCAGACGAGGCCACCGCCGACCAGCACCACCGCCAGCGCTGCGGCGATGAGGACCGGCGGCACCGGACGGCGCCGTGCGGTGGGATCGGCGTGGCGGCCCATGCTCGCTCTCTGAGGTCGACTCGGGTGGGTGCGGCTCCCCTCGGGCCCGCGGACACAGAGTAGGTGTGCCGCCCGAGAGCTTGTCGACGGCCGCCCTCCAGGGGCCCGTGCCGAGCTTGCGAGGCGTGGGGGGAAGGGGGGTCCTCTTTCAGACGGCCTGCGCCCGCGCGGCCTGTCGCTGGGCGGCGAACCAGTCGACGGTGCGGCGCAGCCCCTCCTCCGACGGCATCCGCGGCCGCCAGCCCAGCAGCTGCTCGGCGCGCGTGGTGTCCGGGCGGCGCACCTTGGGGTCGTCGACCGGGAGATCGATGTAGTCGACGGGGGAGTCCGAGCCGGTGAGCTCGACGATCCACTCGGCCAGCCGCAGCATCGACAGCTCGTCGGGGTTGCCGATGTTGACCGGTCCCGTGTGGGCGGAGAACGCCATCGCGAGGATGCCGGCGACGGTGTCGTCGACGTAGCAGATGGAGCGCGTCTGCGACCCGTCCCCGGCCACCGTCAACGGGCGGCCCTCGAGCGCCTGGTTCACGAACGCCGGGATGGCGCGGCCGTCGTCGGCCCGCATCCGCGGCCCGTAGGTGTTGAAGATCCGCACGATGCCGGTGTCGGTGCCCTTCGACGTCCGGTAGGCGGTGGTCATGGCCTCGCTGAACCGCTTGGCCTCGTCGTAGACGCCGCGCGGGCCGACCGGGTTGACGTTGCCCCAGTACTCCTCGGTCTGCGGGTGCTGCAGCGGGTCGCCGTAGACCTCCGACGTCGACGCCAGCACGTACCGGGCGCCCTTGTCGTGGGCCAGGCCGAGGGTGTGCAAGGTGCCGAGGCTGCCGACCTTCAGCGTCTCGATCGGCATCTTCAGGTAGTCGATCGGGCTGGCCGGCGAGGCGAAGTGCAGCACGAGGTCG
This sequence comes from Blastococcus capsensis, assembly GCF_030165005.1. GTDB lineage: Bacteria > Actinomycetota > Actinomycetes > Mycobacteriales > Geodermatophilaceae > Blastococcus > Blastococcus capsensis. The sequence goes on along the minus strand of NZ_JASNNW010000011.1, from coordinate 43,636 downwards.
ACCGGGCCGGGGACGTGCACGTAGTCGGTGACGTCGCAGCGGACCAGGCGGAACCCCGGGTGCTCCATGAGCTGGAGGACGTTCTCCGGGGAGCCGGTGAGGAAGTTGTCGAGGCACACCACCTCGACGCCGCGCTCGAGCAGCTGCTCGCAGAGGTGCGAGCCCAGGAAGCCCGCGCCTCCCGTGACGACCGCCCGGCGGATCGTCCGTGTCTCGCGTACCGGCCCGCTGACCATCGCTGCCCTCCTCGACCGCGCGCGGGAGCGCGCTGCACGGGCCCCTACCCGGAGTTCAACTGCGCACACACTTCGGTCCCGAAGTGTCCGAGGCGCCGGTCCAGCCGAAAGCGGACGGGCCGCCGGCCTCCCGGAGGAGACCGGCGGCCCGCCGTGTCAGCTGACCCCCGCGAGGGGTGCTCACTCAGCCCTCGTAGGGCTCCTCGTCCGGGATCGCGTTCGCCGGCGGGGTGGCCGGCTCCTTGTCGAACTCCTCGATCGGGGCGTCGCCGATGTCGGTCACCCGGACGTCCTGGACCACCTCCGAGCCGTTGCCGACGATGCGCTCGATGGACATGCCGCTCGTGCCCATGTGGCTGTCCTCGGAGTAGCGGAACGGCGCGAACACCGGCCCCTCCCACTCGCTGCCGACGGCCTCGATGGCCTCGACCAGACCGTCACGGGTGGGGTTCTGGCCCGCTGCCTGCAGCGCCTGGGTCGTGGTGTAGGCCTGCGCCATGCCGTAGACGCGGTAGTTGGTCAGCTCGCCCTCGCCACCGCACTCGTCCCAGATCCGCTGGAACTCCTGGATCCACGGGTTGTCGGTCTGGTCCACCGTGGGCAGGTAGCCGGTGGTCAGCGCGCCGTCCAGCAGGGCGGCGTCGGCGACCTTGCCCTCGCTGAAGCGGTTCAGCAGACCGCCGACCAGCGTCGGGTCCGAACCCACGTTGGAGTAGAACCACTGCGGCTGGTAGCCGAGCTGCAGGGCCGTCAGCTGCGACAGGGCCGTGTAGCTGGGCACGTTGAAGCCGACGACGAAGTCGGCGCCCGCCGCCTGCAGCGCCGCGATCTGCGGGCCGACGCTGGTGTTGCCCGGCGTGTACCGCTCGGCCGCGACGATCTGGTCGTCGATGTACTGGCGGATGCCGGCCTCGCCGTCCTCGCCGAAGTCGTCGTCCTGGAGGAAGAGACCGACCTTCGCTTCGGGGAAGTTCTCGGCGATGTACTCGCCGATGATCTTGCCCTCGCTCATGTAGTCGGTCTGCCAGCCGAACGTGTACGGGTAGGTCTCCGGGTCGTCGCCCCACGTGAGCGAACCGGAGGCGACGAAGAGGTCCGGGACGCCTTCGGCGTTGAGGAAGTCGACGACGGCGCTGTGCGTGGGGGTGCCCAGGCCGCCCATCATCGCGAAGATCTCGTCCTCGAGGACGAGCTCGTTGGTGACCTGGCTGGTCTGGGTCGGGTTGTAGGCGTCGTCCTTGTAGACGAACTCGACGTCGCGCCCGTAGACCCCGCCCTCCTGGTTCAGGCAGTCGAAGTAGGCCTGCACGCCGGTCGGGATCTCGCTGTAGCCGGGAGCGGCCACACCGGTCAGCGGGTAGTGGGCCCCGAGCGTGATCGTGTCCTCGGTGACACCGATGTCGGAGGCCTCGTTCTCGCCGCCCTCGGCCGCGGTGCCGCCGCCGCCCTCGTCACCGCCGCCGCAGGCGGCGAGGGTGGAGGCGACGGTGGCCGCGGCGAACGCGGTCATCAGACGACGGGAGGATCTGGACAACAGTTCTCCTCTGGTGCGGCCCGGGCGTGGGTGCCCGGGAGTCGGGGTGGGGTGGAGCGGTCGGAGTCGGTGGTACGAGGGGGCGGAGTTCACCCCCCGTTCGCGCCGGCGGCTCGGGCCGAGGCCCGCTTGGCCTTGGCGGTCATCCACCGCAGGCGGATGGTGCCGACGAAGCCGGCCGGGGCGAAGATCATCGCCACGATGAGCACGACGCCGTAGACGAACGGGGCGAGCTGGGCGGCCTCGGTCTGGTCGAGACCGAGGTCGCCGCCGAGGTCGGTCACGAACGGCGGGAGGAAGACCAGCAGCGCCGACCCGAGCAGGGCGCCGAGCAGGCTGCCCAGGCCGCCGATGACGATGGCGGTGAGCAGGGCCAGCGAGAGCACCAGGGTGAAGCCGCTGGGCGCGGCGAGCCGGACCACGATGGCGAGCACGCCCCCGGCGAGACCGGCCGCGGCCGCGCTGACGACGAAGGCCAGCACCCGCCAGGCGCCGAGGTTGATCCCGGCCAGCTCGGCGGCGACCTCCTGGTCGCGCACCGCACGCCAGGTGCGGCCGATCCGGCTGCGGACCAGGTTGGCCAGGAAGAAGTAGGTGATCAGCAGGCAGATCGTCCCGACGTAGGCCAGCCACTTGGTGTTGGACGCCGAGTTGCCCGACACCGCCTCGATGAAGCTGCCGAAGGCCTCCGGGGCGCGCGGAGCCCGCACGCGCAGGCCCTGCTCGCCGCCGAAGATGTCGTGGAAGTAGATCGCCAGACCCGGCAGCCCGACGGCGAGGGCCAGCGTGGCGCCGGCGAGGTAGGGCCCGTGCAGCCGCGCCGCGGCCACCCCCACGAGGGCGCCGATGGCCGTGGCGACCACCACCGCGACCACCAGGATCAGCGGGAGGGGGAGCGGCTCCTCGGCGTCGAGGAAGAGGGCCGTGGTGTAGGCGCCGGCGGCCATGAGGGCGCCGTGCCCGAGCGAGATCTGGCCGTTCATGCCGGTGAGGACGGTCAGCCCGCCGGCGGCGATCGCGTAGTAGGTGAGCGTGGCCAGCTGCGAGTTCTGGTACGGGCTGCTCAGCTCCAGCAGCGCGACCGCGAGCACGGCCGAGGCCGCCAGCACGAGCAGGTGGCGCAGCAGGGTCGACTGCGGCAGGAAGGAACGGCGCGTCTCGGCCGGTGCCGAGGGCGCGTCGGCCCCGGCGGTGGCCAGGACGGGCGCCTCGTCGGTGGCCTTGCCGGCCGTGCCCGTGGATGCGGGGCTGTGCAGGTCGCTCATCGTCATGCCCTCCGAGCCGTGGTGCTGCTGAACAGGCCGCCGGGACGCACCAGCAGCACGACGATGAGGATGACCAGGGCGGAGATGTTGACCAGAGCACTGCCGCGCGGGGCGTAGCCGCTGACGTAGCTCAGCGCGAGGCCGAGGATCAGCCCGCCGACGATCGCGCCGACCGGCGAGTCGAGCCCGCCGATGATCGCGGCGACGAAGCCGAAGACGATCAGCGCGTCCATGTACGCCGGCCAGACGAACGTGCCGCCGGCGATCAGCAGGCCCGACAGCGAGCCGACGACGGCGGCCAGCCCCCAGCCGAGGGTCAGCATGCCGCCGACCTTGACGCCGAGGAGCCGGGCGACCTCCTGGCTGAACGCCGAGGCGCGCATGGCGAGGCCGATCCGGGTGAACCGGAACAGGGCCACCAGCAGCGCCATCACCAGCAGCACCGAGCCGATGACGTAGAGGCTGGTCGGGGTCAGCGGGATCGTCGTGCCACCGACCTCGAAGCCCCGGACGCCGAACGGCGTGGGGAACGACTGGAACGACGAGCCGAAGACGATCGCGATGCCGGCCTGGATGGCGACGAAGAGGCCGAGGGTGACGATGACCGCGTTGAGCTCGGGCCCACCTTCGACCGGGCGGATGATGACCCGCTCCACGATCGCGCCGAGCACGAAGCCGGAGGCGAGGGCGACGACCAGGGCGACCCAGTAGGACTGGCCGGCCTGGATCAGGGCCAGGGCGATGAAGGTGGTGGCGGCGGCCATCGAGCCCTGCGCGAAGTTGACGATGCGGGTCGATCGCCAGATGAGCACCAGGGCCAGGGCGAAGGCCGAGTAGATCATGCCCTGGGTCAACCCGGTGAGGGTCACGTTGACGAAGTAGTCCACGGAGGAGGAAGCCTTCCTGGCTGTGCGGGGAGGGTCAGAAACCGAGGTAGGCGTGCCGGAGGTCCTCGTCGGCCATCAGCGTGCGGGCGGAGTCGGTGACCACCACCCGGCCGATGTTGAGGACGACACCGACATCGGCGACCGACAGGGCGCTGCGCGCGTTCTGCTCGACCAGGAGGACCGACAGGCCTTCGGTGTCGACCAGCTGCCGGAGCAGGCCGAAGATCTGCGCGACGATCCGCGGGGCCAGGCCCAGCGACGGCTCGTCGAGGAGCAGGATCCGCGGCTTCGCCAGCAGGGCGCGGCCGATGACGAGCATCTGCCGCTCACCGCCGGAGAGCGTGTGCGCCGCGTTGTTCTTGCGCTCGGCGATCCGCGGGAAGAGGTCGTACACCCGGTCGAACTCGTCCTTGCCGACCTTGCCGCGGAACAGCGAGCCGACCCGCAGGTTCTCGTCCACGGTGAGCTCGGCGATGACGCCGCGGCCCTCGGGCACGTGCGCCATGCCCTTGCTCACCATGGATTCGACGGGGGCCTTGGTGATGTCCTCGCCGTCGAGCACGACCCGGCCGGAGACGGGGCGGACCAGGCCGCTGATCGTGCGCAGCAGCGTCGTCTTCCCGGCACCGTTCGCGCCGAGGACGGCGGTGATCTTCCCCGTCTCGGCGGACAGCGAGACGCCGTCCAGCGCGCGGACCGGCCCGTAGGCGGAGGTGAGACCCTCCACCTCCAGCAGGCGGGTGCTGGTGGCGGTGCCGCCGGTGGCGGACACCGCCGTGCTGCCGTGGGCCTCAGCCATGGGTGCGTCCTCCGTCGGCGTGGGTGAGCTCCGCGGCGTCGGCGCCGGGGTCGACGGCGTCGCCGAGGTAGGCCTCGGTGACGGCGGGGTCGGCCTGGACCTCCGCCGGGGTGCCGGCGGCGATCTGCTTGCCCGAGTCCAGCACGGTGATCTGGTCGCAGACCCGCATGACCAGGTCCATGTGGTGCTCGACCAGGAGGACGCTCATGCGGCCGACGACCGAGCGGATGAGCTCGCCCAGCTCGTGCATCTCGTCCTCGGCCAGGCCACTGGCCGGCTCGTCGAGCAGCAGTAGGTCGGGCTCGGCGACCAGGGCCCGGGCCAGGGCGACCCGCTTCTGCACGGGGTAGGGCAGCGAGCCGGGGTAGCGGCCCGCGTACTGCTCGGCACCCAGCTCGGTGAGGGCGCGCATCGCCCGCTCGCGCAGCTGCCGATCGTCCTTGTCGGAGGTGGGCAGCGCCAGCAGTGCCGACAGGAACCCGGCACGGGCGTGGCGGTGCGCGCCCACCATGACGTTCTCCAGCACGGTCATGCCGGGGAACAGGCCCACCCCCTGGAGGGTGCGGGCGATGCCGAGCTTGGTGAGCTGGCTGGGGCGCAGCCGGCGCATCTCCTGGCCGCGCCACGAGATCCGCCCCGACGTCGGGCGGACCAGGCCGCAGGCGACGTTGAACAGCGTCGTCTTGCCGGCGCCGTTCGGGCCGATCAGGCCGTGCACCTGGCCGGGCTCGACGGTCAGCGAGACGTCGGTCAGGGCGAGGACGCCACCGAAGGCGACGTTGATCCCGGTCATCTCCAGCCGGGACGTGGGCATCGAGTCGGGTGTTCGCTGGCTGCCGGGCGGCTGCGCCAAGGGGCCCACTGCTCCTCTTCGTCGGCGAGGCCGCCGTCCGCGCTGCTGGACGGCGGCCATCTGGGTTCCGAGTACGTCCCGATGAGCCTGCCCGGCGGTGTTCGCGGTCACAATGGGCGCACCGCACAGCGATCCCGAGGTCGGGTTGTGCTGTCCGTCGGCGGCCGTGGGCGCCGGTTCCCGGCCCGCTGCGGGCGTCGATCGGGTCACGCTTCGGTGGCGCCGACCCTCTCGTGCTGTGGGCGCACTCACAATGGGCTGAACGCACAGTCATGGGCTCGCCGTGTTGTGCTGTCAGCGGTGTCTTCGAGGGGGGTGATCGAGTGCCGGCCTTCCGACCGGAGGTGGCGACGAGGCTCGCGGAGCTGGCGCCGAGGCTGCTCGACCAGCTCGATGCCATGACCGATCGCATGGTGGACGTGCTCGCTCGCACGGAGCCGGTCTACCGGGAGCTCATCGAGCAGTCCGAGCAGGACCTGCGGCTGTCGACACGCTCCAACCTGGAGAACGGGCTCCGGTCGCTGATGGCCGCGGCCAGCGGCGGGGGAGCGCCGCACCTGGCGTCGGCGCGGGCGGTGGGGCGACGCCGGGCCGCACAGGGCATGCCGCTGGAAGCGGTGCTGCGCGCCTACCGGCTGGGCGGCCAGGTCACCTGGGAGACGCTGGTGGCGGTTTCCCGGGACGGCAGCGGGCACCACGACACGCTCCTGCTCGAGGTGGCCGGCCCGGTGTGGCGCACCAACGACGCGGAGTGCGGCGCGGTCGCCGAGGGCTACCGGCAGGAGCAGCGGCGGCTCGACGGCGTGGACGAGCAGGAGCGGCAGCAGGTGCTGGACGGTCTGCTGGACGGTCGGGGCAGCGACCCGGCGTTCGTGCGCAGCGCCACCGAGCTGCTGGCCATGCCGCTCGAGGGGCGGCTGATGGCGGTCGTCGCGTTCCCGGGTCCGGACGGGGAGGCGGGGCTGCAGACGCCCGCGGAGACCCTGCTCAAGCGTGGGCTGCGGTCGGTGTGGGGCGCCCGCAGCGAGGCGCAGGTCGGCGTGGTGGTGCTGGGCGCGAGCCGGCCGGCCGACCTGCTGGTGCTGCTGCGCACCGCGGCGCGCGGACCGGTCGGGGTGTCCGGCGTCGTCGACGGCGCTGCCGCGGCCGGTGCCGCCTACCGGCTGGCCGAGACGGCGGTGCGCACGCTGCCTGCCGGGGCCAGCCGGGTGGTGAGCATCGACGACCGACTGCCCGAGGCGCTGCTCAGCAACTCGCCGGAGATCAGCTCGCGGCTGGTCGGGCAGTCCCTCGGTGGACTGCTCGAGCTGCCCGAGGACGAGCGCGAGGTGCTGCTGGACACGCTGGCGGCCTTCCTCGCCTCCGACGGGTCACCGACCCGCGCCGCCGACGCCCTGTACTGCCACCGGAACACGGTGATGCACCGACTGCGGCGCATCGAGTCGGTGACCGGCCGGAAGCTGACCGACGCCCGGTCCCGGCTGCTCTGGCAGCTGGCCCTGCTGGGCACCGAGCGCGGGCAGCCGGCCAGGCGCTCGGCGTGAGGACGGGCTGCCTTCCGGTGTGCTCCTCCGGCCTCCTCCCGGGCACCGCCCCGAGCATGCGAGGGGTGGGAAGGAGGGGGTCCTCTTACTGGAGGTAGCTCTTCACCTGCTGCTCGGGCCGGGCCTGCGCGTCGTCGGGGTTCTCGTCGTACTGCCGCTTGGCGCGGCGCTGCCGCAGCAGGTCCCAGCACTGGTCCAGGTCGGCCTCGACCTTGCTCATGCGGGCCCTGGTCTCGTCGGTGTGCTCGCTGCTGTCGCGCAGCGCGTGCTCCTCGTCCACCAGGGTGTGGATGCGCTTCAGGATGTCGTCCTCGTCCATGCCCCCGAACCTGCCCGGGGACGCCGACGTGAAACCGGAACCCGCGCCGGGCGCCCGGGCGGTCAGCCCGACCCGGGCACCCAGCCCTCGACGAAGGCCGCCAGCCGACGGTGCACGGCCCCGCCGGCGCGGCCCAGGGCCAGGAGCGCGGCACGCTCGAGGGGCACCCGGACGGTGCGGCGGCCGGATGCAGCGGTCACGACGGCGTGCCCGGCGGCCACCAGCTCCGGCCAGGGGCGGGCGAGCTGGTCGCGCACCCGGTCCAGGGCCGCCGCGGTGGGACCCGCGTTGCCCTCGACCATCGCGGTCACGAAGCCCGGGTCGCTCCCGGCCACCCGGGTGCCACCACGGAAGCTGCCGGCGGCCAGCGCGAGCGCCAGCGGCCCGGCCTCGGCCGCCCCGGCGGCGAGCGCGGCGGCGACCAGGTGCGGGACGTGGCTGATCGCCGCGACGGCGTCGTCGTGCTCCGCGGCGGTGACCGGTACGACCTCGGCGCCGACGGCCAGCGCCACCTCCGCGACGCGCAGCCACCGGGGCAGCTCGGTGTCGGTCTCCAGGCACAACGCCCAGCGGGCGCCGCTGAACAGCGCCGGGTCGGTGGCCCCGTGCCCCGACCGCTCGGTGCCGCACATGGGGTGCCCGCCGACGAACCGGCGTCCCAGCGTGGCGCCGACCGACGCGAGCACCGGCACCTTCACCGATCCCAGGTCGGTGACCGTGGCGTCGGGGTCGACCGCCAGCCCGTCCAGGGCCGCCGCCATGGCCGGCAGCGGCACGGCGAGGACGACGACCCCCGCGAGCTCCCGGGTGATCCGCACCCCTCGTGCGGCGGCGGCGTCCCGGGCGGCCGGGTCGACGTCCCAGCCGGACACCGGACGCCCGGCGGCCGCGAGGGCGGCGGCCAGCGAGCCGCCGAGCTGGCCGAGGCCGACCACCGCGACCGGGGGCGCGGGCATGGTCGGTACCGGGAACGACGGGCCTCCACAGGCGGGGGCGCCCACGGGGCGTGCGGCATCGGCCATGATCAGAGGCTATGACGCCTCCGCCGACCGACGCGCTGCTCCACCCCGTCGCGCCATGACACCCCGGTCGTTCCTCCTCAGCCCGGAGCTCGCCGACTACGTCCGCGCGTCCTCCGATCCGGTCGACGACGTGATGGCCGACCTGATCCGGGAGACCGCCGAGATGGCTGCCCGCGGAGAGGCCTCGGCGACGATGCAGATCGCCCCCGAGCAGGGGGTGCTGATGCGGCTGCTCACCACGGCGCTGGGCGTGCGGCGGGCGATCGAGATCGGCACGTTCACCGGCTTCTCCGCGCTGTGCATCGCCCGGGGGCTGCCCGAGGACGGCTCGCTGGTCTGCCTGGACCGCAGCGAGGAGTGGACGGCGGTCGCCCGGCGGTACTGGGAACGGGCGGGGGTGGCCGGGCGGATCGAGCTGCGGCTCGGCGACGCGCTGACCACGCTGCGGGGCATCCCCGTCGAGGAGACGTTCGACCTGGCTTTCGTCGACGCCGACAAGCCCGGGTACGCCGCCTACGTCGAGGAGCTGCACCCGCGCCTGACGGCCAACGGTGTGGTGCTGCTGGACAACACCCTCCGAGGCGGCCAGGTGCTCGAGCCGCGCGACGGGTCCGACCGGGCGCTGGCCGAGCTGAACGCCGCACTGGCCTGCGATCCGCGGTGGGAGACGGCGCTGCTGCCTCTCGCCGACGGCCTGACCGTGCTGCGCAAGCGATGACCGGCAGCGCGGCCGAGGGGCCGGCCAGCTACGCGGTGCGGGTCAGCCGCGGCGAGGGACGGTGGCGGGTGGAGCTGCTGGCCGCCGACGCCGGTGACGAGCTGCCGGTGCTCGAGCGGGCGCTGGGCGACCCGGCCGCCGGGGACTGGCCACCACCGGTCGTGCTCGTCGTCGACTCCCGGCTGTACTTCGTCGCGCTGCGGCACGGCCCCGGTGGCATGGTGCGGGCGCTGATCTCCGACGCCACGATGCTGGAGTGGGTGCTCGCCGCCGAGGTGGTGGAGCGCTACGGGATCGGCGTCGACACCGACGGCGCCTTCGACGACGACGAGACCGGCTGGCCCGGCGGCGACCTGGACCTGTTCGCCGACGACGGGTTGCCCGCAGAGGAGCTACGCCCGATCGTGACCGCTGACGACCTGTGGGCCGACGAGATGGTCGCCCGGATCGCCACCCGGCTGGGCTTCGCCGACGAGCTGGCCGCCGCGGTGACATCGTGACCGTCACCGCGGTGGTGTTCGACCTGGGCGGGGTCATCACCGAGAGCCCGATGACCGCCTTCGCCGCGTACGAGCGCGAGGCCGGGCTGCCCGACGGCCTGATCCGCCGGCTCAACTCGACCGATCCCGACACGAACGCCTGGGCCCGGTACGAGCGCAACGAGCTCGACGTCGCCGGCTTCTCCGCCGCCTTCGAAGCCGAGGCCGCGGCGCGGGGCCACCGGCTCGATGCCGCACGGGTGCTTGCCGCCCTGCAGGGGGACGTGCGGCCGGCGATGGTCGCCGCGGTGCGGCGGCTGCGCGAGGCCGGGCTCCCGCTGGCGATCCTGTCGAACAACGTCGCGCCGATGGAGCGCTTCGGGCGGCTCGGGGAGCTGCTGGGCCTGTTCGACGCGATCGTGGAGTCGTCGGTCGAGGGCGCGCGCAAGCCCGAGCCGGAGATCTACCGGCGGGCGCTGGACCGGCTCTCCGACGCGGCGGGCCGGCGGATCGAGGCGACCGACTGCGCCTACCTGGACGACCTCGGCATCAACCTCAAGCCCGCGCGTGCGCTCGGGTTCTCGACGATCAAGGTGGTGGACCCGTCCGTCGCCCTCGCCGAGCTGTCCGAGCTCGTCGGCTTCCCGCTGGACGGCGCGGCGTCGTGAGTGCCGGGCACCAGAGGTGGTCTCTGGGAAGCTCTGCCTGTGAGTGCAGTGGCACTCAGAGGCAGAGCTTCCGGAGTGCTACCCGGTGACCCCCGACCTCGATGCGGCGATGGGTCGCGCCCTGGAACTGGCGGCCGCCGCCGAGGAGTGGGGCGACACCCCGATCGGCGCCGTCGTCCTGGGGCCGGACGGGGCGGTGCTGGCCGAGGCGGCCAACGAGCGGGAGAAGCGGGGCGACCCGACGGCGCACGCGGAGGTCCTGGCGCTGCGGGCCGCCGCGGAGGTGCACGGGGACGGCTGGCGGCTGTCCGGCTGCACGCTGGTGGTCACGCTGGAGCCCTGCACGATGTGCGCCGGTGCCAGTGTGCTGTCCCGGCTGGACCACGTCGTCTACGGCGCCGAGGACCCGAAGGCCGGGGCGGCGGGATCGCTGTGGGACGTGGTCCGCGACCGCCGGCTCAACCACCGCCCCCAGGTGACCGGCGGGCTCCGCGCGGAGGAGTGCGGTGCGCTGCTACGTGCTTTCTTCAGGCGTCAGCGCGGCCTGTAGTCTTTTCGGCGGTGGCGTGTCCGAGCGGCCGAAGGAGCACGCCTCGAAAGCGTGTGAGGTGCAAGCCTCCGTGGGTTCAAATCCCACCGCCACCGCCAGATGACGACGGCGGCGTCCGCCCGGGTCGAGAACCCGGCGGGCGCCGCCGTCGTCGTTCCGACGAGGTCAGTCGACCGGGAAGTCGCTGTCCAGGATCAGCCGGCTGTCCCGGACCAGGAACGTGAACACGTGCGGCCCGGTCTCGCGGCGGCCGTCGGTGAAGCGCAGCTCCATGGTGGCCGTGGCCGTGTTCTGCCCGTCCTGGGCCTCGATGTCGCTGATCCGCACGTCCGAGAACTGGTTCCAGTACCGGATGTAGTTCTCCCGGCTGATGTTGGCGCGCAGCGTCGGGCCGGTGAGTTCCCAGGCCCGGGCCGGGTCGTCGAGCACGAGCTCGTGGTAGTCCCGCGTGAAGGCGCGGATGTTCCGCTCGTCCAGCGAGGCGCCGTCCCCCTCGCCGTCCCCCTCGCCGTCGCCCTCCCCGTCCCCCTCGCCGTCACCCTCCCCGTCCCCCTCGCCGTCCTCGGGTTCCGCTGCGGGCGGCGGCGCGGCCGGCTCCTCCGGCACTTCGGGCTGCTCGGGCTGTACCGGGAGAGGGGCCGGCTGCTCGCTCGTCGGCGGCGCTTCGGACGACGTCGACGTGGTCGGGGCGGCGGCCGATCCACCGGGATCCGCGTCGCCGAGCGTGCTCAGCAGCAGCGCGAGCGCGCCGGCCAGGAACACCGCGACGACGGCGACGGCCGCCCACGCGCCGCGCCGCCGGCCGGAGGCCGCCGGCGCGGGTCGGGCTGCCGGAGGTGCCGGCGGTGGTGCCGCCGAGGAGTGCGGAGGCGGGACCCGCCCGGGGGCGGCCTGCGCGGGTGGTGCCGCCAAGGCGGGGGTCGTCCGCGGGTCGGGGGTGCGGGCGGCCGGGGAGACGGGCGTGGGTGCGGCTGGAGAGACGGGGGTGGGTGCGTCCGGAGGGACGGGCGTGTGCCCCGGTCCGGATCCGGGGGTGGACGCGAGGACCGCGGTCCCGGCCGGCCCCGGCGACGGCCGCAGGTCGGTCCGGGCGAGCAGGACCGTCGTCGTGTCGCCGTCCCGCCCGGCCGCCGACCGGGCCAGCTCGTCGCGCACCTCTGTCATCACCGGCCGGGCGGTGGGGTCGGCGGCCAGCATCCGCAGCAGCGGATCGGTGAGCACGCCGGCGCGGCGCGGGGGCGTGACCTGCCCACCGGCGACCCGGTGCAGCATCCCGAGCGCGTTGTCGTCCATGCCGAACGGCGGCATGCCCTCCAGGCAGGTGTACAGCGTGGCCCCGAGGGAGAAGACGTCGCTGGCCTCGGTCATCTCGTGGCCCTGCGCCACCTCGGGCGCGAGGAACGCGGGGGTGCCGGTGATCTGGCCGGTCTGGGTGAGCGTGACGTCGCCGCGGGCGTGCGAGATGCCGAAGTCGGTGATCTTCACCAGCCCGGTGACCCGGCCGCCCCGGCCGATCAGGATGTTGGCCGGCTTCACGTCGCGGTGCACGATGCCTGCCGCGTGCGTGGCAGCCAGCGCGTCGGCGACCTGGGCACCGACCTGCGCCACCAGGTCCACGCGCAGCACGCCGTCCTCGGCGAGGACCTCCGCGAGGCTGCGCGAGGGCAGGTACTCCATGACCAGCCAGGGAGCCCCGCCCTCGAGCGCGACGTCGTAGACCGAGATCGCGTGCGGGTGGCTCAGCCGCGCCGCGATGCGCCCCTCGCGCAGGGCGCGCTGGCGCTGCTCGTCGATCTGCTGCTGGTCGGCACCGAGCGGGGAGAGCACCTGCTTCACCGCGACCTGCCGGCCGAGCCGCTCGTCGCGGGCGAGCCAGACGGTGCCCATCCCGCCGCCGCCGATCTGCGACTCCAGCCGGTATCGCCCCGCGATCAACCGGCCGGGCGCGGTGACGGGACGGGTCATCGGCGATAGGTGGCAACGGGTCAGACGGTGGAGGGCACGCCGTACCGGCGTGCGTACTCCTCCTGAGCACCCACCGGCAGGGCGTCGTAGAGCTCACCGAGCTCCGTGTGCACCTCGGGGTCGAGGTCGTCGAAGATCCGCTGCCAGGTGGGCGGCTCGTCGTAGCTGCGGGTGAGCAGCAGCTCCCACGCCTGCGCCTGGCGGTCGCGCTTGCTGCGCTCGGCGACGAACTCCGAGAGGTAGCGGTCCTTCGCCGCGGTCTTCTCCTCGGCCGTCGCGCCGGCCGGCAGTTCACTGGCGTCACCGCCCTTGAGCACGCCGACGATCGCCTCCACGACGTCCGGCCGCACCTCGCTGTGCTGGCTCATGTCCCGCGCCTCCTCGTCCGTGCCCCGCGACTCGGGGCCCTTCCCCGCCGACCACACGGTCAACCGCTCTGCGGTGCAGGATGCCGCACCGTTGCCCGGAAGGCCCGCGCGGCGGTGTCGCGGCTGACCGCCGGGAGGCGACCGGTAGCATTCCCTCCGTACCTGGAGGATTCGCCTAGTGGCCTATGGCGCTCGCTTGGAAAGCGGGTTGGGGGCAACCCCTCGGGAGTTCGAATCTCCCATCCTCCGCAGTACGCGACAGGCCCCGGTGCGCGAGCCGGGGCCTGTCGCGTCCACGTCCGGGGTCGCCGGCCCGCCGGGTCAGGCACCAGCAGCCGGCGGGACCGGCGCCGGCCGCTGCAGGCGGCGCAGGTACAGCCCCGCGACGGCGGCCAGGACGAGCAGCCCGCCGGCCAGTGCCGCCGGCGCCAGGCGCTCGCCGAGGAGGAGGGCGGCCAGTGCGGTCGCCGTCAGCGGTTCGAGCAGGGTGACGATGGACGCCACCGCGCCCGGCACCGTGCGCAGCCCGGTGAAGAACATCGCATAGGCGACCGCGCTGGGGACGATCCCCAGGTACAGCAGCACGGCCAGGGCGACCGGGTCGGCGGTGAACCGGAGGCCGGCGGCCAGCGCCACGGGGGTGAGCAGCAGCGCCCCGAGGGCGAAGCCCACAAGGGTCACCGGCACCCCGGCGGGCACGCCGGCGCCGGCCAGGGTGACGACGGTGTAGCCGAGGGCCGACCCGACCGCCAGGAGCGCACCGAGCACCACGGCCGTCCCGGTGTCGGCGCCGGCCGAGACCCCGACGAGCAGCACCAACCCGACGAGGGCCACGACCAGCGCGACGGCGGTGGTCCGGTCGGGTCGGCCGTGACCCAGCAGCGCGGCGCCGACGGCGATCAGCAGCGGCGCCAGGCCCAGTGCCACGAGGGTGGCGATGCTGACCCCGCTCGCGGCGACCGCGGCGAAGTAGGCCAGCTGGTAAGCGGCCAGCCCGGCGCCCACCAGGAGCAGGCGCACGACGGTGCCGCGGGTCACCGCCGGTACGGGTCGGGACCGGCGCCGGGTTGCCGCCCAGAGGGCGAGGAGGACCACCGCGCCGATGGCCATCCGGTGCCAGGCGATGTCGAGCGGGCCCAGATCGCTGCGCCGGGCGACCACCGCGCCGCTGAGACCGGAGGTGCCCCAGCAGAGGGCGGCGAGCACGACGAGGGGGAAACCGCGGCGGGCGGCGGCGGGGACGGCGAGCGGGCGCTCGCCGTCGGCGGTGAGGTCCGGGGTGGACATGACGCTCCAGGTGCCGGTTCCGGTGGGGGGACTCGTCTCCGGAGCGCGACGCGCGGGTGCGCGGATGGCTCCGGATCAGGACCGGGGCGGCGGGAGCACGAGGCGGAGCCGGGGCGTCACGGGAAGCAGCGTAGCGGGGCGTGCGGCACCGGCCGGGCCGATTCCTCTACAGTGGTGCGCGACCCCTCGTGTGGCGTCACCCTGTGAACCTCCCCAGGGCCGGAAGGCAGCAAGGATAAGCGGGCTCTGGCGGGTGCGCGGGGGGTCCCTGTCTTCTGTCGGCCTCCGGCCGACACCGCGGCCAGGTGCCGTTCCCCCTGGTGCGTCGAGCCGCTGCCCGTGTCCCGGTCGGGAACCCTCCGGGCCCCGCGACCGGTCCACCCGGCTCCGCCGGACCTGTCGCTGCTGCCACGTAACCTGCCCACGTGGCTCTGGCGCTCTATCGCAAGTACCGCCCGGCGACCTTCGCCGAGGTGGTCGGGCAGGAGCACGTCACCACGCCGCTGATGAACGCGGTCGACTCCGGGCGGATCAACCACGCGTACCTGTTCAGCGGCCCCCGGGGCTGCGGCAAGACGTCGTCGGCCCGCATCCTGGCGCGCTCGCTGAACTGCGAGCAGGGCCCGACGTCCACGCCGTGCGGGGTGTGCGGGTCCTGCGTCGCGCTGGCCCCCGACGGCCCCGGCTCGCTGGACGTCATGGAGATCGACGCGGCGAGCCACGGTGGCGTCGACGACGCCCGTGACCTGCGCGAGCGGGCGTTCTTCGCGCCGGTGAACAGCCGCTACAAGGTCTACATCGTCGACGAGGCGCACATGGTCACCACGCAGGGCTTCAACGCCCTGCTCAAGGTGGTCGAGGAGCCGCCGGACTTCCTCGTCTTCGTCTTCGCGACGACGGAGCCGGAGAAGGTCCTCCCGACCATCCGCTCGCGTACCCACCACTACCCGTTCCGCCTGGTGCCGCCGACGACGCTGCGCACCCTGCTGGAGAAGACCTGCGCGGCCGAGGGCGTGCAGGTGGAGCCGACGGTGTTCCCGCTGGTCGTGCGGGCCGGAGGTGGCTCGGTGCGCGACTCGCTGTCCATCCTCGACCAGTTGCTGGCCGGCGCCGGCCCCGAGGGCGTCACGTACCGCAGCGCGGTCGGGCTGCTCGGCGTCACCGACGACGCGCTGCTCGACGAGACGATCGACGCGCTGGCCGCCCAGGACGCGCCCGGGGTCTTCCGCGCCGTCGACCGCGTGGTCGAGGCCGGCCACGATCCCCGGCGCTTCGCCACCGATCTGCTCGACCGGCTGCGCGACCTCATCGTCCTCGATGCCGTCCCCGAGGCCGGTGGCAACGGGTTGCTGGACTGCCCGCCGGACCGGCTGGACCTGATGAACTCGCAGGCCCGTGCGCTGGGGTCCGCGACGCTGTCGCGCATGGCCGACACCGTGCACGAAGGCCTGGGCGAGATGCGCGGCACCACCGCGCCGCGGCTGCTCCTGGAGCTGGTCTGCGCTCGCATGCTGCTGCCGGCCACCGACGGCTCGGCCGCAGCCACCCTCCAGCGGCTGGAGCGGCTCGAGCGGCGCATGTCGATCGCCGGGGAGCACGCCGGCCGCCCCGGCGCCGAGGTGGCGCACGCGGCGGCCCCGGTCCGGGAGGCACCGACCCGCGAGACCCCGACCCGCGAGACCCCGACCCGCGAGACCCCGGTCCGCGAGGCGCCGACCCGCGAGGCGCCGATCCGCGAGGTGGCGCCCGCGTCCGATCCCACCGGCCCGCGCCGAGAGTTCGTCCGGAGGTCGCAGGCGCAACCGGCCGCGCCGGCGACCCCGGCGAGCCCGGCGAGCCCGGCGGCCGCGGCACCCCCGGCCGCACCGGCGAGCCCGGCTCCCGCCGCGGCCGGTGACCGGCCCGAGGCTGCTGGCCCCGGGGAGAAGCCGCAGCAGCCCGTCCCGGCGCCCGCACCCGCGGCGGTCGACGACTGGCCGGAGACCGCCCAGCCGGGCAGCCGCCCGCGTCCGGCGGCGCCCTCGCAGCCCGCACCGGCACCGGCCGCCGCCGCCGGCCGACACCCCGGGGACGTCGTGGGAGAGCCCGACATCCCGTTGCCACCGGAGCCCACCGACGACGAGGAGTGGCCGCACCCCGCGCAGCCGGGCGCCGTCCGCGCCGCCGAGTCGCGGCTCGAGCAGCCGCGCCCGCCGGCCTCCCCGCCGCGCGCGGCCGCGGAGTCCGCGCCCGCCCCCCGTGGTGGCGAGCCCACGCCGGTGGTCTCGGCCAACCCACCGGAGGCGGCTTCCGACGGCGAGCTGACCACCACCGACGTCCGCCGGGTGTGGCCGGAGCTGCGCGCCGTGGTGAAGAAGCACAAGCGCACCACCGAGGCGCTGCTGCAGAACGCCCAGGTGCACCAGCTGGCGAACGGCGTCCTCACGCTCTCGACCTCCTCCCCGGCCCTGGCCCGGCGGCTCGGCGACGACCTGAACAAGGACGTTGTGCGCGAGGCGCTCAACGAGCTGCTCGGGGTCCGCTGGCGGGTGGAGGTCGTGGTGGAGGGGGCCGGTTCCGCGGTCGGCGCGCCGAAGGTGGCACCGGAGGTGGCCCGTGAGGCGGCGCGCGTTGCGGAGGCGGCCGAGGCGCGGGAGCTCATGGCCGAGCGCGCGGCGGAGGGCTCCCCGGGCGGCGACCGGGAGCCGGAGCCCGCCGTCGACCAGGAGCAGGCGGCGCTGCAGCTGCTGCGCGCCCAGCTCGGCGCCCGGCCGGTCGACGGCTGAGACGCCGGGGCGGCGCGCCGTCGCCTCGTCGTACCGGCGGCCTACTCTCGTGGCATGTTCCCCGGAGGCCAGCAGCCCGACCTGTCGCAGCTCATGAAGCAGGCGCAGCAGATGCAGCAGCAGCTCGCCGCCGCCCAGCAGGAGCTGGCGGCCACCGAGGTCACCGGGAGCGCCGGCGGCAACCTGGTCACGGCCACGATGACCGGCGACGGCGACCTCACCGCGCTCACCATCGCGCCGGCCGCGGTCGACCCCGACGACCTGGAGACGCTGCAGGACCTCGTGGTCGCCGCCGTCCGGGACGCCAAGCGCGCCGCGGACGAGCTGACCGCCAGCCGGATGGGCCCGCTGGCCGGCGGCCTCGGCGGCGGCCTGGGGCTGCCCGGCCTCTGATCGGGCGCGCCCGCTCGATCCACATCGCAACCCGAGGAGCACCGTGTACGAGGGTGCCGTCCAGGACCTGATCGACGAGCTCGGTCGCCTGCCCGGCGTCGGGCCGAAGAGTGCCCAGCGCATCGCCTTCCACCTGTTGTCGGCCGAGTCCGCCGACGTCACCCGGCTGGTCGCTGCCCTCACCCGGGTGCAGGAGTCGGTCCGGTTCTGCGTGACCTGCTACAACGTCGCCGAGGCCGAGCAGTGCCGCATCTGCCGCGACCCGCGCCGCGCCGAGGACGTGCTCTGCGTCGTCGAGGAGCCCAAGGACGTCGTGGCCATCGAGCGCACCCGTGAGTTCCGCGGTCGCTACCACGTGCTCGGGGGCGCCATCAGTCCCATCGACGGCGTCGGCCCGGACGACCTGCGGGTCAAGGAGCTGATGACCCGGCTGATGAACGGCGCCGTCACCGAGCTGATCATCGCCACCGACCCGAACCTGGAGGGCGAGGCGACGGCGGCCTACCTGGCGCGGCTGGTCGGCCCCATGGGGCTCACCGTCTCCCGCCTGGCCAGCGGGCTGCCCGTGGGTGGCGACCTGGAGTACGCCGACGAGGTGACCCTGGGCCGGGCGTTCGAGGGCCGCCGCCGGATCGAGGCCTGACGACAGGGGCGTGAGCATCGCAGCGAGCGAGGAGCGGAGCGAGCCGCGGATGGGGGCGCCTCCCGCTTGCCGGGGACGGGTGGGGATCGAGGCGTAGCAGCCGCCGGTGCTCCGCTCGGGCACGGAGGGTGGCGAAAGGTCACGAGATGATGTCGATCATCACTTCGCCTTCCCCAGCAGCACCGCGGCAGTCCTAGTGTCGCGGAACGCGCCGGTGGACGTTCGTTCGTCGCCGGCCGTCCGCTCCGGAGCTCGTCCGGCCCTCGAGGGTCGAGAAGGCAGGTCTTCCGCGATGTCCCGTCGTGCCACTCGTGCGCTCGCAGCCACTGCGGCCGCACTCACAGCAGTCACCCTGTCGGCCTGCGCCTCCAGCGACCGGGACTCCGAGGGCGGCGGTGACCCCGCCGCCGAGGAGTCCGGCGGCACGCTGGTGTTCGGCGCCGCCGGCGACCCGGCGATGTTCGACCCGGCGTTCGCCAGCGACGGCGAGACCTTCCGGATCGCCCGCCAGATCCACGAGGGCCTGCTGACCAACGAGCCGGGCACCACCGAGCTGGTGCCGGCGCTGGCCGAGGACTGGGAGGTGAGCGAGGACGGCCTCGAGTACACCTTCAACCTGCGTGAGGGCGTGACCTTCCACGACGGCACCGAGTTCAACGCCGAGGCGGTCTGCTTCAACTTCGACCGTTGGCACAACTTCGAGGGCCTGGCCCAGAGCCCGAGTGCCTCGTACTACTACCAGGCGGTCTTCGGCGGGTTCGCCGGCAGCGACAACCCCGGCATCTACGTGGGCTGCGAGGCCGTCGACGAGAACACCGCCGTCGTCACGCTCAACCAGGTGACCAGCAAGATCCCCGCGGCCCTGTCCCTGCCGGCGTTCTCGATCCAGAGCCCGACGGCTCTGCAGGAATGGGAAGCCGACGATCTGGGAGGCAGCGAGGACGCGCTGACGTACACGGAGTACGCCCTCGAGCACCCGACCGGCACCGGCCCGTTCAGGTTCGACAGCTGGGACCGCGGCAACGGCGAGGTCACCATCGTCCGCAACGAGGACTACTGGGGCGAGCCGGCCAAGCTCGACGAGATCATCTTCCGCACCATCCCAGAGGGGAACACCCGCCGGCAGGAGCTCCAGGCCGGCACGATCGACGGCTACGACTTCGTCTCGCCGGCCGATTACCAGACCCTCGAGGGCGAGGGTTTCCAGGTCCTGGTGCGGGACCCGTTCAACATCCTGTACCTGGGGATCAACGGCGGGAACGTGGAGGGCACCAACGCCAACCCGGCGCTGCAGGACATCCGGGTCCGCCAGGCGATCGCCCACGCGATCAACCGCGAGGAGATCGTGACCTCGCTGCTCCCCGAGGGCGCCGAGGTGGCGACGAACTTCATGCCGCCGACCGTCGACGGCTGGGCCGAGGACGTGCAGACCTACGAGTACGACCCCGAGCGGGCCCGCCAGCTGCTGGAGGAGGCCGGCGCGGCCGGCACCACGCTGCGCTTCTACTACCCGACCGACGTCAGCCGGCCGTACCTGCCGGACCCGGTCGCGATGTTCCAGGTCATCGCCGAGGACCTGCGCGAGGTCGGTCTGACCATCGAGCCGGTCGCACTGCAGTGGAACCCGGACTACCTGCAGGCGGTGCAGTCGGGCCAGGCCGACATCCACCTGCTCGGCTGGACCGGTGACTACAACGACGCCTACAACTTCATCGGCACGTTCTTCGCCGAGGACCAGAACAACCAGGCGTCCGCGGAGTTCGGCGCGTTCAGCGCCCCGGAGATCTTCGCGGCGCTGGCCGAGGCCGACGCCGCACCGGACCCGGCCGACCGGACCGAGCTCTACCAGGCGGCCAACCGGCTGATCAAGGAATTCCTGCCGGCGGTGCCGATCTCGCACTCGCCCCCGGCGCTGGTCGTGGCCGAGGACGTCCAGGGCCTGGAGCCCAGCCCGCTGACGGCCGAGGACTTCTCGACGGTCACCCTGGCGGACTGAGTCCGTTCCGAATCGACCGCGCCGGCGGTGGCACGATCGCCGGCGCGGTCGCCGGTTCGCGGTAGGACAGTGGTGTCCGGAAAGGCTGGACCGAGCAGGTGCTCCGCTTCATCGTCCGGCGGCTGTTCCAGCTGATCCCGATCCTGCTGGGGCTCTCCGTCCTCCTCTTCGCCTGGTTGCGCGCGCTGCCCGGCGGCCCCGCGCAGGCGGCTCTCGGCGAGCGAGCCACGCCCGAGGCGATCGCGCAGTACAACGAGCTGTTCGGCCTCGACGAGCCGCTCTACGTGCAGTACTTCCGCTTCCTGGGCCGTGCGGTCACGCTCGACTTCGGCAACTCGACGCAGTACGGGCGGCCGGTCACCGAGGTCTTCCTCGAGCGGTTCCCCGGCACGATCGAGCTGACCGTCCTCGCGATGATCTTCGCGATCGGCGTCGGCATCCCGCTGGGCTACCTGGCCGCCCGCCGGCACGGCAGCTTCCTCGACTCCGCCTCGGTGGTCGGGTCGCTGCTCGGGGTGGCGATCCCGGTCTTCTTCCTCGCCTACCTGCTCCGCCTGCTGTTCGCCGTCGAGCTCGGCTGGTTACCGGGCTCCGGCCGGCAGGACGTGCGGATCGACGCCACCCGCATCACCAACTTCTACGTCCTGGACGGGCTGATGACCCGGGAGTGGGACGCGGCCTGGGACGCGTTCCTGCACCTGATCCTGCCGGCCATCGCGCTGGGCACGATCCCGCTGGCCATCATCGTGCGGATCACCCGCGCATCGGTCCTCGACGTCGTCAACGAGGACTACGTGCGGACGGCGAACGCGAAGGGTCTGGCGACGGCGACGGTGCGCCGCCGGCACGTCGTCCGCAACGCCCTCCTGCCGGTGTCGACGACGATCGGCCTGCAGACCGGCCTGCTGCTGTCCGGCGCAGTGCTCACCGAGACCGTCTTCGCCTTCGGTGGGGTGGGGCTCACCCTGCGAGATGCGATCACCTACCGGGACTTCGCCGTCCTGCAGGGCTTCATCCTCATGCTCGCGGTGGTCTACGTGCTGGTGAACCTGCTGGTCGACATCTCCTACGGCCTGCTGGACCCGAGGGTGCGCGTCCGATGACGCCTGCGGGATCGGGCCGGTGGGTGGAGCCGATGAGGGACGCGGGTCCGGGCCGGGAGGGAACGCGATGACCGCGCTGGGCGACGTGAAGCGGCAGCGGATCGACGAGCTCGCGGCCCGCGCGGGCCAGCTGCCCGCGGGCGAGGGCGGGCTGTCGCTGACCCGCAGCGCGTTCCGCCGGCTGCGCCGCGACCCCGTGGCGATCACCGGCGCCGTCATCGTGCTGGTGTTCCTGTTCGTCGCGGCGTTCGCGCCGCTGCTGGCCCCCAGGGACCCGGTCAGCCAGTACCTGCTGTCGGAGATCCGGCCCGGGCTGATCCCCGGCGCCCGCGAGGGCTTCCCCCTCGGCGTCGACAACCTCGGCCGTGACCTGCTGTCCCGGCTGATCTACGGCGCGCGGCAGTCGCTGCTCATCGGCGTGGTCTCGACCGTGCTCGGGCTGGTGGTGGGCATGACGCTGGGCGTGCTGGCCGGCGCCTTCGGCGGCTGGGTCGACACCGTGGTGATGCGGTTCGTCGACATCATCCTGTCCATCCCCGGCCTGCTGATGGCGATCACCATCTCGGTGCTGCTGGGGCAGAACCAGTACGCGCTGATGATCGCCATCGCCGTCGTCCAGGTGCCGGTGTTCGCCCGGCTGCTGCGCGGGTCGATGCTGGCGCAGCGGGGCAGCGACTACGCCGTCGCCGCCCAGGCGCTGGGGGTGAAGAAGCGGCGGATCGTCTTCGGGCACGTGCTGCCCAACTCGCTGTCCCCGGTCATCGTCCAGGCGACGCTGTCGCTGGCGACCGCGATCATCGAGGCGGCCGCCCTGTCCTACCTGGGCCTGGGCGACCCGGACATCGCCCGCCCCGAGTGGGGGGCGATGCTCGCCAACGCCCAGGACTTCCTGTCCATCCGCCCGGCCCTGGCCGTGTGGCCGGCGATGTGCATCATCGTCGTCGCGCTCGGCTTCACGCTCCTCGGTGAGCGCCTGCGCGAGGCCCTCGACCCGAAGTTCCGGAGGTGAGCCGGGTGGTCCAGACGGGCAGTGCGGCCGCGGGCGGCCTGGCCACCCCGGTCCTCGAGGTGGAGGACCTCGCCGTCACCTTCGCCCGCCGCGGCGAGCAGCCGACCCGTGCCGTCGACGGGGTGAGCTTCTCCGTCGCCCCCGGGGAGACCATCGGCCTGGTGGGCGAGTCCGGCTGCGGCAAGTCGGTCACCTCGCTGGCGGTCATGGGCCTGCTGCCGCGCCGCGGCGTCCAGGTGACCGGGTCGGTGCGCCTGGACGGGCAGGAGCTGATCGGCGCTCCCGACCGGGTGCTGCGCAGCCTGCGCGGCGCGGACATGGGGATGGTCTTCCAGGACCCGCTGTCCTCGCTGAACCCGACCGTCCCGATCGGCACGCAGGTGGCCGAGGTGCTGCTGGAGCACCGGGAGATGACCAAGGCCGAGGCGCGGGACGAGGCCACCCGGCTGCTGGACCGGGTGGGCATCCCCGATCCCGCCCGCCGGCTGAAGGAGTACCCCCACCAGCTGTCCGGCGGGATGCGCCAGCGGGCGCTCATCGCCATGTCGCTGGCCTGCTCGCCCCGGCTGCTGATCGCAGACGAGCCGACGACGGCGCTGGACGTCACCATCCAGGCGCAGATCCTGGAGCTGCTCCGGGAGCTCGTCGTCGACTCCGGCACGGCGCTGGTCATGATCACGCACGACCTGGGCGTGGTCGCCGGGCTCTGCGACCGGGTGCACGTCATGTACGCGGGCAAGGTCATCGAGACCGCCGACCGGCACGACCTGTTCGCTCGTCCCCGCCAGCCCTACACCGGGGGGCTGCTGGCCTCGGTGCCCCGGCTCGACTCCGGCCGCGGCACCCCGCTCACCCCCATCCGCGGCTCGGCTGCCGACGCCATCCCGTGGGCGGAGGGCTGCGCCTTCGCGCCGCGCTGCGACAACGCCCAGGACGACTGCCTGACCGAGGTGTCGGGCAGCACCGTGCCGCTGGAGCCCGACGGCCCCGGCCGGGAGCTGCGCTGCCGCCACCCGCTGGAGCACCCCTCCGCGCCGGCCGGCGCCTCCGCGTTCGGCACCGACGCCCCAGGAGCCGCCCGATGACCGCCGCCCCGACGTCTCCCGGCAAGGACGAGCTGCTGCGGGTCGAAGGGCTCAAGGTCCACTTCCCGATCAAGCGCGGGATCTTCTTCGACCACACCGTCGGGCACGTCCAGGCGGTCGACGGCGTCGACCTCGTCGTCAGCCGCGGAGCCACCTACGGGCTGGTGGGGGAGTCCGGCTGCGGCAAGTCCACGCTGGGCCGGGCCATCCTGCGGCTGGTCGAGCCCACCGCCGGGCGGGTGCTGTTCGACGGCACCGACGTCGCCGCGCTCAAGGGTGAGCCGCTGCGGCACATGCGCCAGCGCATGCAGATGGTGTTCCAGGACCCTCTGGGCAGCCTCGACCCGCGGCAGAACGTCGAGTCGCTGCTGTCCGAGCCGCTGCACGCGCACGGTCTCGGCGGCGGCAAGGCCGGGATCGCCGAGAAGATCCGGACCCTGCTCGACGCCGTCGGGCTGCC
This sequence comes from Blastococcus capsensis, assembly GCF_030165005.1. Taxonomy (GTDB): domain Bacteria; phylum Actinomycetota; class Actinomycetes; order Mycobacteriales; family Geodermatophilaceae; genus Blastococcus; species Blastococcus capsensis. The sequence continues at coordinate 19,688 of NZ_JASNNW010000011.1, read as the reverse complement.
GTCGGCGGCGCTGCGCCGCTATCCGCACGAGTTCTCCGGCGGCCAGCGGCAGCGCATCGGCATCGCCCGCGCCGTCGCGCTGGAGCCGGACCTGCTGATCGCCGACGAGCCGGTGTCCGCGCTCGACGTGTCGGTGCAGGCCCAGGTGCTGAACCTGCTCGAGGAGCTGCAGGAGCGGCTGGGCATGACCTACCTGGTCATCGCGCACGACCTGGCGGTGGTGCGGCACATCAGCGACGTCGTCGGCGTCATGTACCTGGGCTCGCTGGTGGAGCAGGCCCCGGCCGACGACCTCTACGAGCAGCCGCTGCACCCCTACACGCGGTCGCTGATGAGCGCCGTCCCGGTGCCCGACCCGGGAGTCGAGGAGCGGCGCGAGCGGATCCTGCTGGCCGGCGACCTGCCGTCGCCGGCCGACCCGCCCAGCGGCTGCCGCTTCCACACCCGCTGCCCCTGGCGGCAGAAGACCCGGTGCGACGACGAGGTGCCGGTGCTGCGCGAGCTGGGCCCGGGGCGGCTGGTCAGCTGCCACTGGGCCGAGGAGATCCGCGACGGCGTCCTCCACCCGCGGTCCCCCGAGGAGGCGCTGCACGCCGGTGCCGCCGCCCGGCCGGCACCGGAAACGCAGCCGGGGGACGACGACCCGAGCCCCTTCCTCGGCCGGGACCAGCCCCTGCCGCGGGCCGAGCAGGGCTGACCGCGGGCGCCCCTCCCGGGCATAGGAAGCCATCCATGCGTCTTCGCGCCAGAAAACGCACGTATAGCTTCCTATGCCTCAATCGGTGACGACGACGACGTCGTTCCCACGGCGGACCGCCCGGCGCACCCGTAGCCTCACCAGCCGGCCCAGCACCCGGACCAGCGTGCTGTAGACCGGCGTGGGCCCGTGGTAGCCCAGGAAGCCGCGGGGGCCCTCGACCATCTCCCCGGTGCGCACGTCGTACCGGCTCTGGTGCCAGGGGCAGACCAGGCACCCGTCGGCGTCGACCGTGCCCTCGGACAGGTCGGCCAGCTGGTGCCGGCAGATCCGCGACACCGCGAAGTACCGGTCGGCGCCGTCCGGGCCGGGGCCGCGGTTGCCCACGGCCCAGTCGCCGGCGCGGCGGACCGTCCGCGGCGGCAGCTCGGCGGCGGGAACGGATTCGGGCTCGGGCACGGAGGCTCCTTCGACGCGGGTGGTGGCGGAACCGCCCTACCCAGCGCGGCCGGGCCGGACCCGTCCGCCGTCGGTAGGGTCGGCCGGGTTCGACGTCGCCCGTCCTGGAGGTACCCCGTGCGCCGGCTGTGCGTCGTCCTGGGAGTGCTCGCCGTCCTCCTGCTGGCCGGTGGGCCGGCGTACGCGGTGCCGCCGTTCCGGCTGGCCGAGCAGGTCGTCGACGAGGTGGGCGCGCTCGGTGGCCGGACCGCGGAGGTCGAGTCGGCCATCGAGGACCTGCGCGCGGACACCGGCACGCAGCTGTTCGTGGTGTTCGTCCCCAGCTTCGACGAGGCCGACGGCGACGAGTGGGCCGCCGCCACCGCGGAGCTCAGCCAGCTCGGCCGCAACGACGCCCTGCTGGCGGTGGCCGTGGCGGACCGGGCGTACGGCTTCCTCCGCCCGGGGAACTCGGCGCTCTCCCGGGAGGAGCTGGGGGACCTCGCGGCCACGGAGGTCGAGCCGGAGTTCGCCGAGGAGGACTGGGCCGCCGGCGTGGTCGCCTTCGCCGGTCTGCTGCGGCAGGCGGACACGGCCGCCGGGGACGCCGGCGAGGTGGCCTCGGACGGTGGCTCCGGTGGCGTCGGCCCCCTGCTGGTGCTCGGCGGGATCGCCGTCGTCGGCGGCGGCGCGTACCTGGTGAGCCGCTCGCGCCGGAACCGCGGGGACGCGACCCCCGCACCCGGCCGACAGCCGGAGCGCGACCCCTACGAGGGCACGCCGACCGACGAGTTGCAGGGCCGCGCCAGCGAGGCGCTGCTGGAGCTGGACGAGGCGGTGAAGACCTCACAGCTGGACCTCGACTTCGCCCGGTCGCAGTACGGCGAGGACGCCGTGGCGGGCTTCGACACCGCGCTCGCGCAGGCCAGGGCCGACGTCGGCCGCGCGTTCGCCGTGCGCCAGCAGCTGGACGACGACTCGGGTGGGCGGGGGACCGGCACGGACGAGCCGGCGGCGCGGCGCATGCTCGCCGAGATCCTGTCGCTGACCCAGGCCGCCGACGCCCGGCTCGACGAGCAGAGCGCCGCCTTCCAGCAGCTGCGCGACCTGGAGCGGACCGCCCCCGAGGTGCTGGACGGCCTGGAGCCGCGGATCGCGGCACTGCGCGGTCGGCTGCCGCAGGAGGAGCAGCGGCTGGCCGGGCTGCGCTCGCAGTTCGCGGGGCAGGCGGTGTCCGCGGTCGCCGACAACGGAACCCAGGCGGCGGCCCGGCTCGACGCCGCCGAGCAGGAGGTGCGGGAGGCCCGCGAGGCGCTCGCGGCCGGCCGGTCGGGGGACGCCGTCGGTGACATCCGCGCCGCCGAGGACGCGGTGGCGCAGACCGGGACGCTGCTCGACGCGGTGGCCCGGCTGGACGCCGACCTGGAGGCCGCGGCCGGACGGGTGGCCGCGGCGCGAGCGGAGACCGAGAAGGACCTGGCCGAGGCCCGGGCGCGGGTGGCCGGGGGTGACCGCAGCGGGCTCGAGCCGCAGATCGCCCGCGCCGAGGCGGCCCTGGCCGGGGCCGACGCGGCGCTGCGGCCGGCCGACGGCACGCCGGGAGACCCACTGGCGGCACTGCGCCAGCTGGAGGACGCCGACACCGCCCTGGAGCAGGCCCTGTCGGCGGCCCGCGACGTGCAGACCCGGGCCCGCCGGGCAGCGGCCGCACTGGACCAGGCGCTGCTGACCGCGCGCTCGACCGTGGCCGCCGCCGCGGACTTCGTCGACACCCGGCGGGGAGCGGTGGGGCCGGACGCCCGGACACGGCTGGCCGAGGCGCAGCGGCACCTGGCGGCCGCCGTCGAACTCGGTGCCACCGACCCGGTGAGCGCCTTGCGGGAGGCGCAGCAGGCGGGGCTGCTGGCCCAGCACGCGCTCGACCTGGCGCAGGACGACGTCGACCGGTGGAACTCCGGCTACGGGCCCGGTGGTCCCGGCGGCTTCGGAGGTGGTTACGGCGGCGGGTACCGGCGCGGCGGGGTGGACCTCGGCAGCCTGGTGCTCGGCGGCATCCTGCTGGGCGGCGGCCGCTCGGGCGGCGGGTTCGGAGGCGGTTTCGGCGGTGGGTTCGGAGGAAGGTCCGGCGGGGGGTCCTTCGGCGGCCGCGCCGGTGGCGGCTCCTTCGGTGGCCGGGCGGGCGGCGGGCGGTTCTGAGCGGTCGCGCCGCAGGCTCAGCCGGTCAGCTGGCCGTAGGCGCAGCGCGTACTCGAAGTCCGGCTCCAGCGGGATCTCGACGTCCGCGCCAGCAGCCCGGTGTGCGGGTGCGGCGCCACCTGCATGCCGGGGGCGGTGGCGATGTCGTCGGGGCCGTAGTGGTCGACGAACACCCACGCGCCCACCATCCGCCGGCCGAGGGTGGGCAGCAGCCGGCGCACGTGCGTGCTCTCCCCGAGGAGCACCTCCTTGCCCGGGAGCAGTTGAAGGCCCCGCTGCCCCCACCGTTCGCGAGCTCACGGCGGGACCCTGCAGCGGGGCCGAGAAGCGGTCGAGGGTGGTCATCGCAGCTCCTACCGCAGATCGATAGGAGCAGTCTCGTACCGGACGTCGGCGTGGGGGACGGCGGGCGGGCGAAGGGATGGAACCGGCCCGGACACCCGCTGGGCCGGGATCGCGCCGAGCCGGCCGGCGGAGAAGTCGGCGAACGCGTCCCTGACCTCGTCCGCGGTGTTCATGACGAACGGCCCGTACATGGCGATCGGCTCGTTGATCGGCCGCCCGCCCAGGATGACGACGTCCAGCGCCGGCGTGCGCGACTCCTGGTGCACCGCGCCGCGGACGGTGACCGTGTCGCCGGGGCCGAGCACCGCCAGCTGGCCGGTGCGCACCGGCGCACCGTCGATGCCCACCGATCCCGCCCCCGAGAGCACGTACACCAGCGCGTTGAAGTCTGGCCGCCACGGCAGGTCCAGCGTCGCGCCGGGGGAGACGGTCGCGTGCACCATCGCCATGGGCGTGCAGGTCGACCCCGGCCCGCGCTGCCCGGCCACGTCTCCGGCGATGACCCGTAGGAAGGCGCCGGCGTCCGGGCTGGCCATCAACACGGAGGATTCGGCCCGCAGGTCCTGGTAGCGCGGCTCCACCCACTTCTGCGCCCGCGGGAGGTTGACCCACAGCTGCAGGCCGTGGAACAGGCCGCCGCTCACCACGAGGTGCTCCGGCGGCCGCTCGACGTGCAGGACGCCGCCACCTGCGGTCATCCACTGGGTGTCGCCGTCGCTGATCGTGCCGCCGCCACCGTGGGAGTCGGCGTGCTCGAAGGTGCCGTCGAGGAGGTAGGTGACGGTCTCGAAGCCGCGGTGCGGGTGCCAGCTGGTGCCCTTGGGCTCGCCGGGCGCGTACTCGACCTCGCCCATCTGGTCCATGTGGAGGAAGGGGTCCAGGGCGCGCAGGTCGACCCCGGCGAAGGCCCGGCGGACCGGGAAGCCCTCGCCCTCGAAGCCCGAGGGCGCCGTGGTCACCGAACGGGTGCGGCGGCGCACCGTGCGGGGCGCGGGCAGCGGGACCCGCGGCAGGATGGTGGCGTCCTCGACGGTCACGGCAGGCATGCCGGCCTCCTCGGTTGAGGTCTCAACTATCACCGACTGCAGCGTCACGGGACCACGATGTCTTCCCGGGCAGTTCCACTTCGCATGCAGGCGTTGCGCCGGCCACACGGCTGCGCCAAGGTGGTCCTGGGAGCCGAGAGGCGCGGCGTCGACGCCCGGGGGCTCCGGTCGCCGTCACGGGAGCGTCGGACGGCACCGGCCGGGCAGTCCCCGGCGGCCGCTCCCCGGGGGACGCGGCTGGTGGGTGGGCCGCGTCGCGACGTCGACGTCGAGAGGGGGGCACCGTGGACCGTGGGATCACCCGGCCGATGGCGCGGCAGGCACACGGCGCCGAGCTCGAGCAGGCCGGCGAGGAGCACAGCCAGCAGCATGGCGAGGACGGCGGCATGCCCAGCCGGATGGACCGGCTGCGCGCCCAGCAACGGCAGGTTCTCTGGATCCCGTGGACGCTGGTCCTGCTCGGCTTCTGGCAACTGCTCGCCCCGCTCACCCTCGGCTACGGCAACGAGGCGCTGTGGGCGCAGCCCAGCGGCGGGCGGGGTGTCTGGTTCTCCGACGAGACCATGGCTGCCCTGCGTGCGTCGCTGATGACCTGGTCGGACGTCGTCAGCGGGGTCGCGTTGATCGTGCTCGGCTGGCGGGCCCTCAAGCCCGACCGGCCGATCGCCTGGTGGGGTGCCTGCTTCGTCGGCATCTGGCTGGTCTTCGCACCCATCGTGCTGTGGTCGCCGACCGCCTCGGGTTTCGTGAACGACAGCATCGTCGGGCTCCTGGTGATCGCCCTGACGATCCTGATCCCGGGCATGCCGAACATGACGGCGTTCATGACGATGGGCCCGCCGACCCCGCCGGGATGGAGCTACAACCCGTCGAGTTGGCCGCAGCGGGCCATCCTGGTTGCGCTGGCCTTCGTCGGCCTGGTCGTGTCGCGCTACCTGGCCGCGTTCCAGCTCGGCTACCTGGAATCGGTGTGGGACCCGTTCTTCGGGTCGGCCAGCACCGAGTCGGTGCTGAACTCGGACATCTCGCACATGATGCCCATCTCCGACGCCGGGCTGGGCGGCATCGCCTACACCTTCGAGTTCCTCATGGCGTTCATGGGCGGCGTGGCGCGCTGGCGCACGATGCCGTGGATGGTGGCCATGTTCGGCGTCCTGGTCATCCCGCTCGGACTGGCGCACGTCGCGCTGGTCATGTCGATGCCGGTCGCCGTGCATGCCTGGTGCACCTTCTGCATCCTCGCGGGCCTGGTGATGCTGCCGATGGTCGCGCTCACCGTCGACGAGGTCGTCGCCATGGGCCAGCACGTCAAGCAGTCCCGTCGCCGGGGAGACCGGGACGGATCGACCTGGAAGGTCTTCTGGCAGGGCGGCGAGGCGGAGGGCTGCACCCCCGACGAGCGGACGCCGGACATGCTCGAGTTGCCCGACCGCCCGCTGACCTTGCTCCGGTCGTCGCTGTGGGGCACCGGCGCACCGCTCCCGCTGCTGGCCGTCGCCGCGCTCGGCGTGCTGCTGTACGCAGTGCCGGGTGTGCTGGCTATCGACATCCGCAGCGGCACCGCCGACGTCGCCCACCTCGGCGGTGCCTTCATCGTCGTGGTCGCCGTCGTGGCCATGGCCGAGGTGCTGCGGCCGGCGCGGCTGCTCAACGTGGCGGGCGGCCTGGGGGTCGCCTCACTGGTCCTGCTGACCGGTCCGGGCGTCGTCCCCGCGGTGGTCATCGTGCTGACGGGCCTCGCCGTCGCCGCTCTGTCGGTGCCGCGCGGCCCCCTGCACGACCACTACGGCGAGTGGGACCGGCCGGCCCGCTGGCCGGAGCGGCGGGCGGCCTGATCCCGGACGGCCGGGCACGTCCCTGCATCAGCGGGGGGATACTGGGCGGCGATGAGCGCACCCCTGAACCTGGTCAACCTCGAGCGGGTGCACAAGGCGCACGGCACGACGGTGATCCTGGACGACGTCTCGCTCGGGATCGCCGCCGGTGAACGCATCGGCGTGGTCGGCCGGAACGGCGGCGGCAAGAGCACGCTGCTGTCGCTGCTCACCGGCGCCGACGAGCCCGACTCCGGCCGGGTCACCCGCCGCGGCGACATCGCCATGGGCGTGCTCGACCAGTCCGGCACCCTGCCGCCCGGGACGACGGTGCGCGACGTCGTCCTGCCGCCGTCGATGTTCGCCGCCGAGCACGAGTGGGCCGGTGACCCGGCGGTCCGCTCCGTCCTCACCGGCCTCGAGCTCGACCGGCTGGGCCTCGACGCCCCGGTGGCGCCGATGTCCGGCGGTGAGCGCCGCCGGGTCGCGCTGGCCGCCCAGCTGATCCGCCCGCTGGACCTGCTGGTGCTCGACGAGCCCACCAACCACCTCGACGTGGAGGGGGTGGCCTGGCTGGCCGAGTACGTGAAGCAGCGGACCGGCGGGATGGTCGTCGTCACCCACGACCGGTGGTTCCTCGACGAGGTCTGCACCACCACGTGGGAGGTCGCCGACGGCAGCGTGCACGCCTACGACGGCGGCTATTCGGCGTACACGCTGGCCCGGGCGGAGCGGGCGCGGATCTCGGCGGTGACCGAGGAGCGCCGGCTCAACCTGGTCCGCAAGGAGCTGGCCTGGCTGCGCCGGGGTCCCCCGGCACGCACCAGCAAGCCGAAGTTCCGCATCGAGGCCGCGCAGGCGCTGATCGCCGACGAGCCGCCCGCCCGCGACGCGATGGCGCTGAAGGGCTTCGCCGCCCGGCGGCTCGGCAAGACGGTCTACGACGTCGAGGACCTCGACTACGCCGTTCCCACCGACGACGGCCCGCGCACCCTGTTCGAGGACCTCACCTGGCATGTCGGCCCGGGCGACCGGATCGGCATCGTCGGGGTCAACGGCGCCGGGAAGACGTCGCTGCTCAAGCTCCTGGTCGGGGAGACGACGCCGGACGCCGGGAAGGTCGTCGTCGGCCAGACGGTGGCGCCGGCCTACCTGTCGCAGCACGTCACCGAACTGCCGCCGCGGGCCCGCGTGCTGGAGGCGGTTCAGGACGTCGCCCGCATCGCCCGGATCGGGAACCAGGAGATCTCGGCGTCGTCCCTGGCCGAGCGGTTCGGCTTCGCCGCGAACCGGCAGTGGACGCCGGTCGGCGACCTCTCCGGCGGCGAGCGCCGCCGGCTGCAGCTGCTGCGCCTCCTCATGGCCGAGCCGAACGTGCTGGTGCTCGACGAGCCGACCAACGACCTGGACATCGACACGCTCACCGCCCTGGAAGACCTGCTCGACGGCTTCCCCGGCACGGTGCTCGTGGTCAGCCACGACCGGTACTTCGTCGACCGGGTGTGCGACAAGGTCGTGGCGCTGCTCGGTGACGGCACCCTCGCCGAGCTGCCCGGCGGGGTGGACGAGTACCTGCGCCGCCGTGCGGCCGGCGGGGCCCCGCTGACGACGGCGGCCGGCAGCGACGGCCCGCGGCCGGTGGGTGCGCCCTCGACGTCGGCCCCGGCCGTCTCCGCGGCCGACGCGCGGGCGGCGAAGAAGGAGGCCAGCCGCCTGGAGCGGCGGATGCTCAAGCTGGACGCCGACGAGAAGAAGCTGCACGAGCAGCTCGCCGCGGCCGCCACCGACTACGCCCGTGCCGCCGAGCTCGACACCCAGCTCCAGGCGCTCCAGGCCGAGAAGGAGCAGCTCGAAGAGCAGTGGCTCGCGGCGGCAGAGCTCGCCGAGGGCTGACCGGGCCGGGTCGCCCGGGGACATCTGCCGGCGGATCGGACGAGGCACCTGCGGCGATACCTCACCGGGTCCTCACCAGGTCCTGACCGGGTACCTGACGGAGCTCGTGCTCTGAGTGCAGCTGCACTCAGAGCACGAGCTTCCGTGGGGATGCCGGTCGACCTCGAGGTCACCGGCGAGCCGGCCGAGTTCCCGCAGCCGGTCGACGTGAGTGCGGTGCGCGTCGTCCGGGAGGCGCGGTCCGACGTCGTCCGGCACGCCGGGGCGGCCGCCCCTGCGTGCAGGTGGACCGGGCGAGCGACCGGGTCGTCGTCACCGTCACCGACGACGGGCGGCCGGTGACCCCCCACCGGTAATCTGCAGTCACCGCCCGCCGGCTGTCCCCTGACGTCTGTGGTCGTCCCCGAGCCCTTCGAGACTCCCGGAGACCCGTGCTCGCCGTCCTGCTGCTCCACCTGCTGGCCGCGGGGTCGGCACCGCTGCTCGTGCGCTGGTGGGGCCGGCAGGCGTTCCTCGTCCTGGCTCTGGTGCCGGCCGCAGGCTTGGCCTGGCTGCTGTCCCGGCTGACGACGGTGACCGGCGGTGGCGACGTGGTCGAGCGCGTGCCGTGGGTGCCCACCCTGGAGCTGGACGTCGTGCTCCGGCTGGACCCGCTCGCGCTCCTGTTCGCGCTGCTGGTCACCGGGGTGGGCGTACTCGTCCTGCTGTACTGCGCCCGGTACTTCGAGCCGGGAGAGGACGGCACCGGCCGGTTCGCCGGCACGTTCACCGCCTTCGCCGGCTCCATGCTGGGGCTCGTCCTCGCCGACCACCTGCTCCTGCTCTACGTCTTCTGGGAGCTCACCACCGTCTTCTCCTACCTGTTGATCGGCGGTTCGGGCGGGCGGCTGGCGGCGCGGCGGGCGGCCGGCCAAGCGCTGATCCTCACCACGGCCGGTGGGCTGGCCATGCTGGTCGGGCTGATCATGCTGGGCGAGGCGAGCGGCAGCTACCTGCTCTCCGAGGTGGTCGCCGACCCGGGCGGCGGCCCGCTGCTGGTCGCCGGCACGATGCTCGTCCTCGCCGGGGCGGTGACCAAGTCCGCCATGGTGCCGTTCCACTTCTGGCTGCCCGCCGCCATGGAGGCCCCCACACCGGTCAGCGCCTACCTGCACGCCGCCGCGATGGTGAAGGCCGGCATCTACCTGGTCGCGCGGCTCGCGCCCGGATTCGCCGACGTGCCGGGCTGGCGGCCGGTGGTCCTCGGCCTCGGTCTGGCCACGATGCTGGTCGGCGGCTACCGGGCGCTCCGGCAGAACGACCTCAAACTCCTCCTCGCGTTCGGCACGGTCAGCCAGCTGGGCTTCCTGATGGTGCTGGTCGGGGCCGGCAGCCGGGAGCTGGCCGCCGCCGGGCTGGCGATGACGCTGGCGCACGCGCTGTTCAAGTCCACCCTGTTCCTCACCGTCGGGGTGATCGACCACGCCACCGGCGTCCGCGACCTGCGCCGGCTCTCCGGACTGGGCCGGCGGCTCCCGGTGGTCGCCGTGATCGGCACGCTGGCCGCGGCCTCCATGGCCGGGTTGCCGCCGCTGCTCGGCTTCGTCGGCAAGGAGGCCGCCTTCACCGCGCTGCTGGACGGCGGCCTGCCCGATCGCACCGCCGCCGTCGTGGTGCTCGCCGGCCTGGTGCTCGGCTCCGCGCTGACCGTCGCGTACACGGCGCGCTTCCTGTGGGGCGCGTTCGCCCGCAAGCCCGGGCTCCCGGCGACCGAGCCCGCCGACCTGGTGCACCCGCCGGGTGCACTCTTCCTGGCCGCTCCCGCTGTGCTCGCGCTCACCGGCCTGGTCGCGGGGCCGCTCAGCCCACTGCTCGAGCCGCTGGCCGCCGGGTACGCCGACGCGCTGCCGCTGCTGGCGCCGGAGGCCGAGAAGCTCGCCCTGTGGCACGGGTGGCAGCCGGCGCTGCTGCTCTCGGCGCTCACGCTCGCCGGCGGCGCGGCCCTGTTCGCCGGGCGCGCCGCGATCTACCGGGCGCAGCGCCGGTTCGCCGTCGGCGCCTCGGCCGACGAGGGCTACTGGAACACCATGCAGACGCTGGACCGGCTGGCCGTGCTGGTCACGGGCACCACCCAGCGCGGGTCGCTGCCCGCCTACCTCGGCACGATCCTGGTCGTCGTCCTGGCCCTGCCGGGGGCGGTGCTGCTGGCTCGGGCGCCGTGGCCGGGGGAGTGGCGGGCGTGGGACAGCCCGGTGCAGGCGCTGGTCGGCACGGTGGTGCTCATCGCCGCCGTGCTGGCCCTGCGGATCCGGCAGCGGCTGTCCGCGGTGCTGGTCGTCGGCGTCACCGGCTACGGCCTGGCGGTGCTGTTCGCGCTGCAGGGCGCGCCGGACCTGGCGCTGACCCAGTTCCTGGTCGAGACGCTCACCCTGGTCGTGTTCGTGCTGGTGCTGCGAAAGCTGCCCAAGGACATCACCGAGCGGCACCGCCCCCGCGAGCGGCTGGTCCGCGCGGTCGTCGCCGTCGCCGTCGGGACGTTCATGGCCGCCGCCGGTGCGGTGGCGCTGAGCGCGCGGACGGCGACGCCGGTCTCGGTGGCCTTCCCCGAGGAGGCGTACGAGTTCGGTGGCGGGCAGAACATCGTCAACGTGACCCTGGTCGACATCCGGGCCTGGGACACCCTCGGCGAGATCGCGCTGCTCGTCGTCGCCGCCACCGGGGTGGCCAGCCTGGTCTTCCTGCGGCGGCGCACCGGCGGCGTCGACCGGCTCGACCCGGGGCGGACCCCGCCTCCGGCCCGCCCCGCCCGGCGGGCCCCCCGCGCGCAGTGGCTGGCCGCGTCCGTCGCGCTGGCGCCCGAGCGGCGGTCGGTGATCCTCGAGGTGGTCACCCGGATCCTGTTCCACACCATCGTGGTGTTCTCGCTCTACCTGCTGTTCAGCGGTCACAATCAGCCCGGCGGCGGGTTCGCCGGCGGGCTGGTCGCCGGCCTGGCGCTCGTGCTGCGCTACCTCGCCGGAGGCCGCTACGAGCTCGGCGAGGCGGCACCGGTCGACCCGGGCCTGCTGCTGGGGCTCGGGCTGCTCCTCGCCGGCGGCACCGGCATCGTCGGGCTGGTCCTGGGCGCCGACGTGCTGCAGACGGCCATCCTGGAGACGACGCTGCCGGTGCTCGGCGACGTCAAGCTCGTCACCTCGCTGTTCTTCGACATCGGCGTCTACCTGATCGTGGTGGGGCTGGTGCTGGACATCCTGCGCAGCCTCGGCGCGGAGCTGGACCGCCAGGTCGACGAGCACGACGCCATCGATTCCGTGCCCGGGGAGGTGATCCTCCGATGACCCCGACCGTCGTCCTGCCGGTGATCATCGGTGGCCTCTACGCCGCCGGGGTGTACCTGCTGCTCGACCGCAGCCTCACCCGGGTGCTGCTGGGCTTCCTGCTGCTCGGGAACGCGACCAACCTGCTGCTGCTCTCGGCCGGTGGGCCCGCCGGGCTCGCGCCGATCCTCGGGTACGCCGAGCCGGAGGAGATCAGCGACCCGCTGCCGCAGGCCCTGATCCTCACCGCGATCGTCATCACCTTCGGCATCGCCGCCTTCCTGCTGGCGATCATCTACCGCTCCTGGCGGCTGGTCCGGCAGGAGGTCGTCGAGATCGACGAGGAGGACCGCCGCGTAGCCCTCCGCTCCGGCACCGACGCCGACGAGATGGATCCGGACGACCTGGCCCTCGAGGACCGGCCGGCCGCGCACGCCGACAGCCTGGGCGGCGACGCGGGTGGCGACCTCGCCGTCGAGGGCACGTTGGCCCGCCGCTACGGCGGGATCGCCTCCGACGACGTCGACCTGCCGCCGACCGAGCGGAGACGACGGTGATCCGGGTCCTCATGCCGCTGCCGGTGCTGCTGCCGCTGCTCGGGGCGGCGGTCGCGCTCCTGGTCGGCGGCCGGCACCCGCGGGTGCAGCGGACGCTGAGCATCCTCGTGCTCGGCACGGTGCTCGCCGTCTCGATCGCGCTGCTGCTCCTGGCCGACGCCGACGGGGCGGAATCGCTCTCCATCGGCGGCTGGCCGGTGCCGCTCGGCATCGTGCTCGTCGTCGACCGGCTGTCGGCGCTGATGCTCGTCGTCGCGTCGACGGTCGCGCTGGGGGTGCTCGTGTTCGCCGTCGGGCAGGGCGCGGCCGACGGCGACGAGGAGACGCCGATCTCGATCTTCCACCCGACGTTCCTGGTCCTGATCGCCGGCGTGGCCAACGCGTTCCTGGCCGGCGACCTGTTCAACCTCTACGTCGGCTTCGAGATCCTGCTGACCGCCAGCTACGTGCTGCTGACCCTCGGCGGCTCGGCGCCGCGGATCCGCGCCGGCATCACCTACATCGTGGTGAGCCTGCTCAGCTCGCTGCTGTTCCTCGCCGCCATCGCGCTGGTGTACGCCGCCACCGGCACGGTGAACATGGCGCAGCTGGCCGGCCGCCTGAGCGAGCTGCCCGAGGGCACCCAGCTGCTGCTGCAGTCGATGCTGCTGATCGCGTTCTCGATCAAGGCGGCGGTGTTCCCGCTCTCGGCCTGGCTCCCGGACAGCTACCCGACCGCCCCGGCGCCGGTCACCGCGGTGTTCGCCGGGCTGCTCACCAAGGTCGGCGTCTACGCGATCATCCGCACCCAGACGCTGCTGTTCCCCGGTGGTGCGCTGGACACGGTGCTGATGGTGGCGGCCCTGGCCACCATGCTGATCGGGATCCTCGGCGCGGTGGCCCAGACCGACATCCGTCGGATCCTGTCGTTCACCCTGGTCAGCCACATCGGTTACATGGTCTTCGGGATCGCGCTCAGCTCCGCCGCGGGGCTGGCGGGTGCGGTGTTCTACGTCGTCCACCACATCGCCATCCAGACCACGCTGTTCCTCGTGGCCGGGTTGATCGAGCGGCAGGGCGGCTCCACCGGCGTGGACCGGCTCGGCGGCCTGGCGAAGGCCTCGCCGTTCCTGGCGGTGCTCTTCTTCGTCCCGGCGATGAACATCGCCGGCATCCCGCCGCTGTCGGGGTTCATCGGCAAGCTCGGGCTGCTGGAGGCGGGGATCGCCGACGGCGGGTGGCTGCCGATCGTGGTCGTGGCGGCCGGCGCGGTCACCAGCCTGCTGACCCTGGTGGCGATCTCGCGGGTGTGGAGTCGCGCCTTCTGGCGCCCGCCGGCGCAGTCGCCGGCGGCCGACACCGACGAGGCGGCCGCCCGGGACGCCGGACCGGAGCTGGTCGCCGCCCCGCTGGAGGAGCTGGCTTCCGACGACGGCTCTGGCAGCACCGCCACCCGTGTCCGGCGGCGCGCGGCCTGGCGCCGGCACACCGCCGTCGCCACGGCCAGCACCCCGGCCATGGACGGGCTGGGCGACGGCGCCGAGTCGGCGCGGCCGCTGCGGCCCCTGCCGCAGGTGATGATCGGGTCGACCACGGTCATGGTCGCGGTGACGGTCGCGCTGACTGCGCTGGCCGGCCCGCTGTACGCGATCGCCGGGCGCGCGGCCGTCGATCTCCTGGACCGCGGGCCGTACGTGAACGCGGTCATCGACGAGGAGGACGCACCGTGACCGCGGAGGCCGCCGCTCCAGGGCGGCTGGGCCACCGGCTGCGCCACCAGCTGCCGCTGCTGGCCTGGCTGGTGCTCGTCTGGATGCTGCTCTGGGGCACGTGGTCGTGGGCGAACCTGCTCGGCGGTGCGGTGATCGCGCTGGTGGTGACCTCGCTGCTGCCGCTGCCTCCGGTGGTCGGCGGGACGCGGCTGCGGCCTGGACCGCTCCTGCGGTTCGTGGGCGCCTTCGTCGCCGACCTGATCAGCTCCGGGGCGCTGGTCGCCTGGCAGACGCTGCGGCCGAGCGGCATCGAGCGGAGCGCGATCATCCGGGTCCAGACGCGCACCGACTCCGATCTGCTGCTGACCATCCTCGCCGAGTCGCTCACGCTGGTGCCCGGGTCGATGGTGCTGGACCTCGACCGTGAGCGTCGCGTGCTCACCCTGCACGTCCTCCACGTGCGGGGCCCGGACGACGTCGAGCGCCAGCGGACTTCGGTGCTCGCCCAGGAGGAGCGGGTGGTCCGGGCGTTCGGGACGGCGGCGGACGTCGCGGCGCTCGGCCCGCCGGCGGGCGAACCGGCGCGGGGAGGGACGTCGTGACCGTCGTCTACTGGCTGGCCTACGGCATGCTCGGCGGGGGCGCGATGCTGGCCCTGGTCCGGCTGGGCCGCGGCCCGTCGCTGCTGGACCGGGTGGTCGCCACCGACACCCTGCTGGTGATCATCGCGGCGGGCCTGGCCGTGCACGCCGCGCTGGAGCGGGACCCCACCGTCGTCCCCGTGCTGGTGGTCGTGTCGCTGCTGGCGTTCGTCGGCTCGGTGTCGGTGGCCCGGTACATCGGCGGCATGCTGCTGAGCTCGGCCGACGACGGCCAGGACGTCGGGTTGCCGGAGGCGGCCGAGGAGGCCCGGGCTGCGGAGGTGGACCGGTGAGCGTGCTGGAGGTCGTGGGGGACGTCGTCGCGGTCGTCCTGCTCCTGCTGGGCGCGCTGCTGTGCCTGACCGCCGGCATCGGCCTGGTGCGGTTCCCCGACGTGCTGACCCGGATGCACGCGGGCACCAAGCCGCAGGTCCTGGGGGTCCTGCTGATCATGGTTGCCGGCGCGATCCGGCTGCAGGGCTGGTCGGCCACCTGGATGCTGCTGCTCGTGGCGGTGTTCCAGCTGCTCACCGCGCCGGTGAGCGCGCACATGATCAGCCGGGTGGCCTACCGCCGCCGGCACGTGCGCCGCGATCTGCTGCTGGTCGACGAGCTGCGCGCCGACGACGAGCTGCGGGACCGGGTGTACCGCGGCGACGAGCCCGCGGACGCGCCACCCGGGGAGCCCGGCCAGACCCTGGCGGAGCGCTCCGGAGAGAACCGGAACCCCCGGGACGAACGCGGCTGACCGCGCCCGTCCCGGGAGGCGCCGCTAGCGCTGGGCCCGGTTCACCGCGGAGACGACGGCGCGCAGGGAGGCGGTGACGATGTTGGGGTCGATGCCCACGCCCCACAGCACCCGCTCGCCGACGGCGCACTCGACGTAGGCCGCCGCACGGGCATCGCCGCCGGCGGACATGGCGTGCTCGGCGTAGTCGAGCACCCGGACGTCGACGTCGAGGGTCCTCAGCGCGTCGACGAACGCCGCGATCGGGCCGTTGCCGCGCCCCTCGACCGTCACCGGAACGCCCTGGTCGACCAGCTCCACGACCATCTCGTCGAGGGAGTCGCCGTGCGCGGTGTGCCGGTGTCCGCTCAACGAGAACCGGCCCCACGGCGCCTCGGGGTCGGGCAGGTACTCGTTGGTGAACGCCGTCCACATCTGCTGGGCGGTCACCTCGCCGCCCTCGTCGTCGGTGTGCCGCTGGATGACCGCGCTGAACTCGATCTGCAGCCGGCGCGGCAGGTCGAGGTGGTTCTCGGTCTTCATGATGTAGGCGACGCCGCCCTTGCCGGACTGGCTGTTCACCCGGATCACGGCCTCGTAGCTGCGGCCGACGTCCTTGGGATCGATGGGCAGGTACGGGACCGCCCACGCCTGCTGCTCGACCGGCACGCCGGCGGCCTGCGCGTCTGCCTCCAGCGCCTTGAAGCCCTTGTTGATCGCGTCCTGGTGGGAGCCCGAGAACGCGGTGTAGACGAGGTCGCCGCCGTAGGGGTGCCGCTCGTGCACGCCGAGCTGGTTGCAGTACTCGACCGTGCGGCGGATGTCGTCGATGTCGGAGAAGTCGATCTGCGGGTCGATGCCCTGGCTGAACAGGTTCAGGCCCAGGGTCACCAGGTCGACGTTGCCGGTGCGCTCGCCGTTGCCGAACAGGCAGCCCTCGATGCGGTCGGCGCCGGCGCGGTAGCCCAGCTCGGCGGCGGCGACGGCGGTGCCGCGGTCGTTGTGCGGGTGCAGGCTGAGCACCACGGCGTCGCGGTGGGCCAGGTTGCGGTGCATCCACTCGACCTGGTCGGCGTAGACGGTGGGCTCGGCCATCTCCACGGTCGCCGGCAGGTTGAGGATCGTCGGCCGCTCGGGGGTGGGCTCCCACACGTCGGTGACGGCGTTGCAGATCTCGACGGCGAAGTCGAGCTCGGTGCCGGTGAACGACTCGGGGGAGTACTCGAAGCGGATGTCGGTCTCGCCCATCTGTTCGGCGAGCTTGCGCACCACCTGGGCGCCGTGGACGGCGATGTCCACGATGCCGGCCCGGTCGGAGTCGAACACGACGCGCCGCTGCAGCGTGCTGGTGGAGTTGTAGAGGTGGACGATCGCCTGCTTGGCGCCGTGCAGTGACTCGAAGGTGCGCTCGATCAGCTCGTCCCGCGCCTGGGTCAGCACCTGGATCGTCACGTCATCGGGGACCAGGCCCTCGTCGATCAGCTGCCGGACGAAGTCGTAGTCGGTCTGGCTGGCCGCCGGGAAGCCGACCTCGATCTCCTTGTAGCCCATCCGGACCAGCAGCTCGAACATGCGGCGCTTGCGGTCGGGCGTCATCGGGTCGATCAGCGCCTGGTTGCCGTCGCGCAGGTCGACCGCGCACCAGCGCGGGGCCTTCGTCGTCACGGTGTCCGGCCAGGTGCGGTCGGGCAGCACCACGGGAACGAAGGGGGCGTAGCGGTCCACCGGCATGCCGGAGGGCTGCTGGGGATGGCGCGCGTGCGGGTGGGTGTCGCTCATGGGGGAGGCTCCTGGTGCGGGCTGCCGTGCGCGGAGTACGCACAGCTCCGGGGGACGGTCAGCGGACGCCGGGAGCGCCTGAACCCCGCGGCGAGGAAGCCGACCTAGGAGAGGGCCTCGCCGCGGCGGGTAAGCAGGAGGCTGCCGCGCACGCCGCCCACGGTAGCAGCGGCTCAGCCCAGATCGCAGCCACACGCGCAGTCGCCGGCGTGGACGGGGCGCCGGGAGAAGTCGTCCAGCTCGTCGCAGGAGGGCAGGCAGGTGCAGCTGAACGCCTCGGGCAGGCCGGTCAGCTCCCCGGCCAGGAAGCGGCGTTCGCGTTCCGCCGCCCTCGCGTGAGCTGCGTCGACCCGGCGGGCGGCTCGGCGGCCCGCGGGAGAGTCGCCCGGCAGCACGGGGTGGTGGTCCGTCGGCGTCCCCGCCGTCCCCCGGCGCGCGTCGCGGTCGCCCCGGTCCCTCCGGTAGGTGAACGACGTCTCGGGCCGGTCCCGGCGCGGCTGGTACAGCCGCTGCCCCTCGTCATTGCGGCGGGTGTCGAGATGCGCGGGAAAGCGGCGGCCTCCCAGGTCGCGGACGGTGTCCGCCGCCATCGGTCCGACCTCGCGCTCCTCCCCGTCGAGCAGCGCCAGTCGAAGCCCGGCGAGCGCCGCCGCCCGGGCCAGCGCGGTCACCGGCAGATCCCGCCGCCCGGTCTCCGCCTGGGCCACCGCGGACTGGGAGAGCCGGCAGCCCTCGGCCAGTTCCCGCTGGGAGAGGTCCCCCAGGCGGCGGATGCGACGCAGGACGCCGGGCAGGTCGAACAGGGACACCGCACCACGGTCCACCCCGTGCGGGCCGATCACCGGTCCGGGCGCGGACATGTGGAGGACCGAGCCTCCTGTGGACGCCGGCCGGCGGGGCCTGCGGCATGAGGTCCGCGGAAGCTCTGCCTGTGAGTGCAGGTGTACTCACAGGCAGAGCTTCCCAGGAGTGGCGGCGGAGTCTCCGCGGAGTGGTGGCCGCGCTTCCCTGTAGCGGTGGCGGCGCTCCCGTGTAGTGGTGGCGGCCCTTCCGCGGAGTGGTGGCGAAATTCCCGGGAGTGGTGGGAAGCAGGGGCGGTGACCGGTCCCGCGCAGGCCACCGAGATCTGCGTCGCCTGACGGTGGCCTCTAGTACTACAGCCGCAAGGTTTTGAGTGGCCGCGGCGTGTCTGCCGGACTGCGGCGATCGGGCCGGTGACCTTGGCTGGATGGTCGAAGATGTCAGTGTGGCCGAGGTCGAGGGCTGGGCAGTCGGCCTGGAAGAGGTGACCTGGCGGATCGGGCCGCGGTTTTCTCGGCCGCAGCCGCGTGCGCAGGCCGGCGCCTATCTGCGGGGTCTGTTGTCGGGGGTGGAGCGCAAGAACGGGTGGACGCTGGCCGAGCAGGCCGGTGATCAGACCCCGGATGCGACCCAGCGGTTGCTCAACCACGCCGAGTGGGACGCCGACGGGGTCCGCGATGACCTGCGCGAATACGTCGTGGAGTACCTCGCCGATGACGACGCGGTGCTGGTGATCGATGAGACCGGCTTCCTGAAGAAGGGCAGCAAGTCCGCCGGGGTGGCCCGGCAGTACTCCGGTACGGCGGGGCGGATCGAGAACTCCCAGATCGGGGTGTTCCTGGTCTACGCCGCTGCGGCCGGGCGGACGTTCATCGACCGGGAGCTGTATCTGCCCAAGGCCTGGACCGATGATCGTGCCCGCTGTGCTGAGGCTGGTATCGGCCCGGAGGTGGAGTTCGCGACCAAGCCGGAGCTGGCTCTGCGAATGCTCATCCGGGCCCTGGACGC
Source organism: Blastococcus capsensis (assembly GCF_030165005.1). Lineage (GTDB taxonomy): Bacteria > Actinomycetota > Actinomycetes > Mycobacteriales > Geodermatophilaceae > Blastococcus > Blastococcus capsensis. Next base: position 759 of record NZ_JASNNW010000011.1, on the reverse strand, counting down.
CGAGGTGCCGGCCGGCTGGGTCGCCGGTGATGAGGTCTACGGGCAGAACGGCGCCCTGCGGCTGGCGCTGGAGGAACGTCGCATGGCCTACGTGCTCGCCGTCCCGGTGAACCAGCACGTCATCGCCACCATCGACGACCGGCCGGCCGGCACCCGGGTCGATGCGCTTTCGGCCGCCGTGCCCGAGGCGGACTGGCAGCGACTGTCGGCCGGTGTCGGCGCCAAGGGCCACCGGCTCTACGACTGGGCGCGCATCCCGATCCGGTCATTGGATGAGCCCGGCCGGTACTGGCTGCTGGTCCGTCGCCGCCTCACCGATGGCGAACTGGCCCACTATCTGTGCTTCTGCCCGGCGCAGGCGTCGCTGGCCGACCTGGTCGGCGTCGCCGGCCGTCGCTGGGCGATCGAGGAATCCTTCGAGACCGGCAAGGGCGAAGTCGGCCTGGACCAGTACCAGGTCCGCCGCTACGACGCCTGGTACCGACACATCACCCTCGCTTGCTGGGCACACGCCTTCCTCACCGTCACCCGCGCCGCCACCAGCGGCGAAAAAGGGGGGTCCCGAACCTGCACGGCGAGCTGACCGAGCTCTCACTGCCCGAGATCCGCCACCTGATCACCTGCCTGGTTTGGGCACCGCAGCACCCACCCCAGCAAGTCCTGGACTGGTCGCACTGGCGCCGCAGACACCAGGCCCGCGCCCGCCGCTGCCACTACGCCCGACGCGGCTCCGCCAGTGAAATGCGGCTGTAGTACTAG
>NZ_JASNNW010000010.1 GCF_030165005.1 Blastococcus capsensis | reverse complement strand
GTGGAACCGGCGCCCACCCGAGCGGCATCGGTCGAACCGTCACACCCCAATGCCAGGATCACCCCCCGGCGGCCCACCGAGCCGCTTTCCGATGATCACCGCCGGCCTGACGAAAGATCCGGGCTAGGCTTCGGCGTTGCCCAGTGGCCGCACCTGTAGGACGCGACTTGCTCGCTACTCCTGGCTTACCGAAGAAGCCATTGTGCTGGCGTCCAGTGCTGCCCTGACTTCCTCGACTCGCTGGGCCAGGTGCGGCGACACCTCGCGTAAAGCGGTCAGTAGCCCGCTCGGAAGAAGGCTCTGACTCCAGATGACTGCACGGCCTTGTTCCAGGACCGCAACAGCCAGGCCAGGGTCGCCGCCATTGGTCGCCGTTGCAGCGGCGTCCTGAGCAAGCCCCCGCCAGAGACTCATGTGCCTCTCGCGCGCACTGCGGTCGAGGCCGTGCCAAGCCACCTGCGGAAGAAGGCCGACTGCGTACGTGTACCCCCTTCCAGCCTCCTCTTGCTGACCATCGACCGCTGCCCACTCCCCCCACGCTCGCGCGGCGAGCGCGCGGGACGTCGCGGGCCCGCCGACGGTGACCGCAGCACGGCGACGAAGGTCGATCGCCCGTTCGGCATCGCTCGGATCCGAGGAGATCTCGAACCGCACCCTGTGAGCCCGGCCGAGGTCGGAGAGACTCGCAGTCATCGAGGGATGGCCCGGCGGGACCAGGTCGAGGGCCTCCGACGCGGCCACAACCGCGGCGTCAGCGTCCGCGGATGTGCGAGTGCGCTCAGCTGTGACTCGAAGCGCGTCCGCCAGGTTCTGGGCGTACATCGACCGGTCCTCGTCACCCTCAGACGTCGCGGTCATGACGTCGCGCATGACCGTGACGGCCTCGCGTAGGAGTTCATCCCGGCCGGACTCGATGCTCGCCTCGAGCAACGCCAAGCCCAGATTCGCCAACATGCCCACACGGTCAGGATCTTGAGGAGGTGCGCTGCGGAGAGACTTCTTAGCCCAGGCGATGGCCCCCCGTAGATCCTCGACGTCCCCCGAAACTGTGAATCGGACGCGAAGGGTGACGCCCAAGTTTGACTGCAGGCGAGGCAGCATCGGGCTGCCGGCCGCGCATTTAGCCGCCTGCAGTGCAAGCTCCGCGGCCTCGACAATGTCAGCCGGGTCCCCTAGTCGCTCGAATCTCAACCGCAGGGCGAATGCAAGGTTCGATTGGCGCAGCGGTCGGTTCGGATCGTGGGCGCCGGTGGCGGATACGGACTTACGACCTGCCATGACCGCCGCGTCGAGATCCTCGCGTTTCCCGCTGATCTCATACGTCACACGGAGTTGGTTGCAAAGGTTAGATAGCGCCGCAGGCGAGAGATGCTCTGTGGCGGGCATCAGGCAGCGGCCTGACGGGAACCTCTGGTTTCCGCGAGCATGCTCCCGATCTGACCGGGCTGAGGGCCCGGCGTCAAGCATTGCTCTGGGGTCGTTACGGCTTCCTCTGGCCCCACACACAGCCACGTTCGCGAGAACTCCGCAGCGAAGTGCTCGCGATCTGCGTGTGCTGAAGACTGACCTGCGACGCCGGCTTCTTGGCCGTCGAACGACTCGCAACGGGGGACGTGATGGCGGGGCCTGGCGCGTACAGCTTCGGCGACGAGGAGCGGGCGGAAGTTCTCGACGTCCTCTCTACCGGACACCTCTCCCGCTACGGCGATCTGTCCGATCCGGCCTTCAAGCACAAGGTGTACTCGTTGGAGCGAGAGTTCGCCGACTACCTGCCGGTGAAGCACGCGCTGGCCACCAACTCCGGAACCGCCGCGCTACTCATCTCGCTGTTGGCCCTTGGCATCGGCGACGGCGACGAAGTCCTCGTTCCCGGCTTCACCTACGTCGCATCGATCGCCGCGATTGTGCATGCCCGAGCGGTTCCCGTGCTCGTCGAGGTCGATGAGTCTCTAACCATCGATCCCGCCGACGCTCGCCGCAAGATCACCAGCAAGACGCGGGCGGTCATGGCCGTTCACATGCTCGGCAACCCTTGTGACATGGCCGCGCTCGGCGATCTGGCCGACGAGTACGGGCTACATATTGTCGAGGACGTCGCACAAGCGGCTGGTGGCTCCTTCCATGGGCGCAGGTTGGGGACCTTCGGCACGACGGGTGCGTTCTCCTTCAACCGGTACAAGATGATGGCGGCCGGGGAAGGCGGCCTGCTAGTCAGCGACGATGACGACCTGTACGAGCGGGCTTTCGCGCTGCACGATCAGGGCCACAGTCCGCTGCGTGCCAGCAAGACGATGCCGGCTGCCGGGCTGCTCGGGCTGAACTTCAAGATGAGTGAGCTGACCGGAGCGGTCGCCCTCGCCCAGCTCCGCAAGCTCGACGCGATGCTGTCCGCCCTGCGGACACGGAAGGCGCTGCTTCGTGGGGCGATTGCTGAGATGCCGGGAGTGGGGTTCCGCCGGCTCAACGACGTCGTCGGGGAGTGCGCCACTATGCTTACCCTCGTTTTCGACGACGCGCACTACGCGCGCAAGGTGGCTCAGCGCGTGGGCTCACCGACGCTGGCGGAGTCGGGCTGGCATGTGTACTCGCACATGACTCAGGTGGGCGGGCACCGGACCCCTGTCGAGGGCTGGTCGGCGCCGGCTCGCTTCGCCGCTCCCGGCGACTTACCCAACACCGATGACCTGTTGCGCCGTTCGCTCAACATCAGTATCGGCGTGGTCGATGCCGGTCTCGGCGCTGCCTTCGGTATCAACATCCGGTCCACCGCGGCCGAGATCGAGACCGCGGCCGACCGGCTCACCGAGGCCTGCCGCACCGTCTGACCCTGCGGGGCCAGCCTGCGACTAACCTGCTTGCACCGGGAAAGGTGGGCGTACGTCGCCTGGTTCTGACAGCGCGGCGGAATCCGTTGTGGGAGTCTGCCGACGTGGAGGGGACCGTCGTCGACTTCCAGGCAGCTACGGCCGCGCCGCGCTTCGCGCGAAGTCTGCATGAGAGCGGTTTCGCCGTCCTGATCAACCATCCGATCGCCGATGAGCTGGTCGCCACCGTGTACGAGGAATGGCTGACCTTCTTCAACTCGGAAGCGAAGCACCGGTACCCGTTCACACCCGACGGACAGGACGGCTACTTCCCGATCCCGCCAGAGGAGCAAATACGCACCGGACGCCGGGACAGGAAGGAGTTCTTCCACCTCTATCCGTGGGGGCAGGCACCCGCCGAGGTCAGCCTGGCGGCTGCGACGTACCGGGAGCGCGCCATGGCCTTGGGCAGACAGCTGCTCACCTGGTTGCAGGAGAACTCGCCGGACGACGTGGCCGCTCGGTTCTCCAGACCGCTCCCTGCGATGTTAGAGAACGCCAACCCGAACACCCTGCTTAGGATCTTGCGGTATCCGCCCGCCCCTGTCGGCGAGCCGGTCGGGCTGCGTGCCGGGGCCCACGTCGACACGAACCTGCTCACCCTGCTGACCGCGGCCACCGAGTCCGGCCTGGAGCGGTACAGCCGGGACGGGAAGTGGGTCCAGGTGCCGAAGATCGGGGGCAGCATCGCGGTCAATGTGGGTCTGATGCTGGAGTTGGCCAGCGACGGCTACTACCCGGCCACGATGCACCGTGTCTCGCATCCGGCGGGCCAGGCGGCGCAGCGGTCCCGGATGTCGATGGCGCTGTTTCTGCATCCGGCCGATGACGTCGTGCTGGGAGAGGCTCAGACGGCAGCCGGGCTGCTCGCCGAGCGTCGCCGCGAGGAAGCCGCCGGCCCCTGATGCTCCGGGCTGACACGTCCCTCAGGTGACGACGACGTTCTCCTTCGCCTGGTAACTGTGCAGCGCGCCCGCGCGGGTCGCTGGCCCCGCGGACGGATTGCGGGACACCAGCTTGGTCAGGTATGCACCCTCCTCGGCGTCGGCCAGCCACTCGGTCAGGAACTCCATCGTGGTGTCGTCCGTCGCCGGTGAACACGCCACCGCCATCACGCCACCCCACACTCTCGATAGCGGGCGGGTGGCCAACGTCGCCGCGAGCTGCGCCATGTCCTGAGGCGAGGACGTCGTGGTGCTCAACCGCCACGCAGTGAAGGAGACCAGGAACAGCTCGTCGGTGGGACTGCCGATGGCGCTGTGCAGACAGGAGTCGCGGAGCTCGGCTGGATCCATAGCGGTGATTGCGCGCAGCTCGGCGACGCGCGGATGCAGCAACAGACATGCGTTCACCGACTGCTCCACGCACGCTTCCAGCGCGGCGCGCGCGGTGGTGTACGCGTCGGCGAAGCGTGCAGGGCTGGTCAGTCCCAGCTGATCCCATCGATCGCGGGCCACCTCGAAGATCAGACCGAGAGTCCGTCGGGACACGTGACGCACGCTCGGATCACCGGTGCGGTACCAGCTGGTGATCGCAGCATTTTTGGCGACCAGGATGAGGTCGATGGCGCGGCGAGGAGTCCGGCGTCCCCGGTCCTGTTCGAGGTAGGCGAGGGCAGCGGCCAGCTCCGGCGTCGTGGCTCGCCATGCCGGGAACTGGTGTGTGGCTATCCGATGCACGAAGTTCAGCAGCAGCGTCGTGCGGCTGGACCCGCTGCTGTACTTCAGGTTGGGTCCCCAGTCGGTCGTCTTCCAGGGGAAGTCGAAGTAGCGGTAGTAGAAGTACTCGCTGATCAGGTTGGCGTACTGCCGCTGCGTCGTATTCGTCGCCCTGATGGCGGCCGCGACTGCATCCCCGGGCTCGCCTTCGGCCAAGGCTCTGCCGTCGATCAGGGGGTTGGCGTCAATCGAGCCCTGCGCCACCAGCCGCCGCACCGAGGCGATCGGCATGCAGCCCCGTTCGAACCTGTCCACTCCCTCGACCGTGACCACGTCAGCCACCTCCGACGCCGGGTCGTCGAAGACGAACAGGTCTACGTCGGAGTTGGGCAGCATCTCCCGCCGGCCCAGCGACCCACCGAGCCAGACCTTGGCTCGATGCTCCGGCCGCACACGGGACTCGATGTGGGCGACGGTCAACGCACCCATCTGCGCCATGGCATCGAAGGCGCCAAACGAGCTGTCCCGGTACAACCGCTGAGCGATCGCCTGTCGGCCTTCGGCGAGATCGGACCGGCGCGGCGCGCCGGGCCGGTCGGCAGCGGGGGCAACGGCAGCGAAGGTCACCAGCGGACGCCTCTCACCAGCTCCTCGAGTTGAGCGAGGATGACCGCCTTCTCGCGGGGGCTGTACGAGCGGGAGAAGTCAGTAATCGAGGTGAGCGCTGCGTCGACCTCCTCGCCGAAGGCATACATCTGGCGGGCATCGTCAAGGACGTCCTGATTCGACACGTGCGCCATGCACTGCGGATCAAGGCGGCCTGCCAGGAGCAGCACATCTTTGAGTAGCTTCAGGCTGTACTTCTTAAAGTGGAACGGCGCTGGCTCCCCCTGCAGCGTCATCGATCGCAATCGGGACAGGTATTCCCGCACCGTAAAGGTCAGGGAGGGCGCCAGGTCGGCCAACGTCAGGCGCGCGGCGGCCTGGCCGTACACGTCCTCGCCGTGGAGCACCGTTCCAGACGCCAACACATTCATGAAGAACAACCCCTTGGTGCCGTCCTGAAAATCGAGCACGGCACCGGGGCCATAGATGTCGTCGAGATACATGATGCTCAGGTCGACGTCGGTGAAAACGGCGATGATGTCGGCGAGCGCAAGGCTGGCATCGAGATCCGGCCGGTCCATGATGATTTGGATGTCGAAGTCAGACTGAGCGTGCACATCGGTGGCCCAACTGCGTGAGCCGATCCAAATGACCGAGACCAAGTGCGGCTCTATTGCCGGCGAATCACGCAGGCGACGACAGATCTCGACAGGGACAATGTCTCCCCCATGGTTCGGCATCCGTCACTGCCCTACCGCGCGCCCATGACGCGCCGCGCCACACGCTGCCAATCCGGCCCGCTGCCTGGGCGCCGTCGCCGTGGCCGGCGCTGCCAGTTCACGGTCCCCGTCGGGTCCTTGTCGGCCGCCATGCGTGCCGGCCCTCGCGGGGAATCTCACGCCAGCGACACTAGGTGGGCCGCGCCGAGCATCACCAGTCGTCGACTTCTACCGCCCGCATGTCGGCGAACGAGCGGAGCCGCGACCGCCGGTGATGCCGCGGCGGCCGCGCGGAGCGCCCTGCCAGCTGGCTATCGTCGCGCCGTGCGGGGGGACGATACGGACACCGTCAGGTGCGGAGTAGTTGGCTACGGGCGCATGGGTTCGCTACACGCGGCCACGATCGCCGCCTCACCTGACGCCGACCTGGTCGCCGTGTGCGATCCGGACGAGCACGCCACCCGGCGGGCCTCTCGCGAGTGGTCGGTGCGCACCACACCGATCCTGGAGGAGTTACTGTGCCTGCCACTGGATGCTGTTGTCGTTACGTCTCCGACTCCGCAGCATGCGGACCACATCCGAGCGGCGGCACGCGCCGGCAAGGCCATCTTCGCCGAAAAGCCCGTCGGCCTGACGTGGGAAGAATCCGACTGCGTCCTTCGTGAGGTGGTCGACGCTGCGGTCCCCTTCCAGATCAACTTCCAGCGTCGTTGGGATCAGCGCTTTCGTGCGGTCAAGAAATCCATCAAGGCCGGCGACATTGGCCAACCGGTCCTGTTCAAGTTCCACGGACGGGACCCGGACGCGTCCAGGGCCTCACACTGGGGCCTGCACCGCAATGGCGGCCTGTTCCTCAACTGCGCCATTCACGACTACGACGCAGTCCGGTATCTGACCGGAGCGGAGGTCACATCACTCAATGCCACGGGCGCCGCGGTTGTGCATAAGGGGCTGGCCGAGGTCGGGGACATCGACACCTGTTCCACCACGCTCTTTCTCGATGACGGATCAATGGCAATCACCGAATGGAGCCGCTACGCGACGTACGGATTCGATGTCGGACTCGAAGTTGTGGGCACAGACGGCTTCATCTACCTCAGCCGGGGCGACCCCAGTGGCGTCGTGGTGACCGGTGGCGATGCGGCTGCGCCCTCCGTGTACGACGTCTTCGGGGACGCCTACCGGGCTTCGGTCCTCGGCTTCATCGACGCGGTGCGCAACGGCCATCCGGCCACGCCCGGAGTGGACGACGCACGAGCAGCGCTGCAGGTTGCTCTGTGCGCCCGACGCTCGTACCAGTCCGGCGGAGGCGTCCTGGCGGTGGCACCGCCTGCGCCGCGGCACTCCAGCGCCTGATCTGCGGTCGGGGCCTCCTGGGCGAGGCGCTGCGCGCGCTGTCAATGGAAGCTGCCCTCGATGCAGCACGGCCGGGCAAGATGGCCCAATGGGGGGTCAGCCGGACGAGGAACCGACGGCGGCCACCTACCGCCTCGTCGACGTGGATGTCACGCTGACGTGCCCGCGCTGCTCGGCCGCCACCACGGTGACGTTCCCGGTGCTCAGTGACTGGCGAGACCGTGGCCGGATGGAACGCCTCCGCAGCGTGTATCCCGCGGTGGTCTGCCCGGCGTGCGGGGAAGCCATTCCGGTGCCCACCCCGGTGGTGGTGCTGCGACCGACAGATCCGATCCCGGTGCTGTTCTGCGTCACCGACGGCGCACCAGAGCACCTTCAGTTGCTGCAGGAAGTGCTGGGGGCGCACGCCACCGATGAGGACGGCGTCATCGCGGGGCCGGTCGCGAACACCGACCCCTCCCTGTTGGGCGTTGTCGCCGACCAATACTCCGGTTTTGGGCTCCTGGGCGTGGCGGCGGCCGGTCAGGAGTGGGCCGCGGATGAGCGCATCGCCGCCTGGCTGGCGGCGATGCGGACCCAGCACCCGTGGCCGGCGGTCGGTCGAGTCCTCGGCCGCTTTCTGTCTGCCGGCACAGAGGCAGACGCTCGACGCGTCTTCGATGCCGAGCCGGTGTTGTCCGAGTCGGCGTGGGAGCCGGTCGTTCGGGCGCTCGGCGTGCAAACGGCCGCAGCCCAACAGACCGCCGACCAAGCCGCGACGGTTCGCGACCGGATGCGCCGCCTCGCCCGTTGGCGTCTCGGCGGTCGCGAACTCCACCCGGGTGCGGCCACCGTGCAGCAGGCGTTCACGCTTCTGGAGCAGGTCGTCTCGCTGCAGTCAGCGGCCAATCGATCGCAAGACGACGTCCGGCGGGGCGTCGAGCTCGGGCGGCAGCTGATCGACCTGTCAGAGCACCACTTCGGGCCGGCCCATCCGCTCACCCTGACGGCACTCAATGACACGGCGGCGCTCATGCTCGATGACGCCGCCGCGCCTGGGACGATGACCACCCGGGCGCGTCAGCTGCTGCGCCGCGTCCTGGACACCGCGATCGGCACCCGATCGGCCGCGGTCACCGACGCCACCACCAATCTCGGCCTGGCGCAGCTCCGCGGCGACCGCGTCGCCGACGCCGACGTGTCGGAGACGGCGATCACCCTGCTGCGGGACGCGCTCCACCTGCACCAGCTGTACTTCGTCGACGAGCCCGAGCGGGCGCTGTCCGCGGTCAGCAACCTCGCCACCCTGATGCGTTCCCGGTTGGCCGGCGATCCAGCCACCAACCTGGCCGCCGCGATCGCCCTGTTCCAGCGAGCGCAGCGATTGGCCGGGGGACCTCGCCAGCTCACCCTGCCCGATCGGCTCACCCTGGAAACCAACCTGCTCAGCGCCCTGGCCGACCGGGCCACATTGGAACCCAGCGACGAGCACGACCGTGAGGTGCTGGCCGCGGTCGATGCACTGGAAAGAGAACTCCTGAACCTGGCACCGCACCATCCCGCACGGATTCGCGCCTCCACCAACTTCGGCAGCATCGCGCTTGGACTGCTCTACCGGCGCAGCCGCGTAATCCCGGCCGACCTGGCCGACCGGGCACACGGCTGGCTGCGCGAGGCCCACAAGCAGAGCCAATCCCTGCCGGCGGATGACGTCACTCGCATCCTGGCGGCCAGCACCCTGGCCGCACTGCTGTTCCGCCTGGGCGACGAGCAGCACATCGAGCAGGCCCGCGACCTCCTCACCAACAGCGCCGAGGCCCTGACAGACACGTCCTCCACCCGGCTTCATCACACCGTCTTCGACAACTTCGCCCGTCTGCACCTGGCTCGAGGCGACTGGGATGCGGCGATCGAGCTACTGGTGCTGGCTTGTCGGCACGCCGATGCGGTGATCGCCCGAGCCGCGACCCCGGCGACCCGGCTGGCGCAAGTGGCCGCCGCCGGTGACCTGTACCAGCGGCTGGCCCTGCTCTACGCCCACCGCCAAGATGCCCGCTCAGCGATACATACCGTCGAGCGAGCCCGAGCCCGATGGCGCATCGACCCCGCGCAAGCCGAGATCGACTCGGAAGGGCTCGACCGTGCTGTCGAGGCCCGCCTGGGCTCAGGCCGGGCGCTGCTCTACGCCGGAACCTGCGGACTGGGCTCCTACGCCGTTCTCCTCCTCGGTGGGCGCGGTGCCGCCGCGTGGACGACGCTCACCACGACCGCCGACCTGGCGCCGGTGCTGACCGGGTTTCAGAGCGTCGAGAACGCCGACCAGGTCGCTCAGCTGTTGGATGCGGCCGCCGATCAGCTGGCCGAGGGACTGCTGGATCAGGCAGTCCAGTTGATCCGATCCGCCGGGATTACCCATCTCGGCATCGTGGCCGCCGGCGCGCTCGCCGGACTTCCGTTGGCCGCGCTGCCCGGCCCAAGCGGCGCGCTCGCCGACGCCACCACCGTCGAATACCTCATCGGAGCCCGCGCCCGGCACGCCCCGGACACCACGCCGGAGGCAGCGCCGATCACCGTGGCGGTCATCGACCCGACCGGGGACCTCCCCTTCGCGGCCACCGAACTCAGCGCGGTGCGCCAGTACGCCCCCGACGTGATCACTCCGCCGGAGGCCGCCGGGCTGCGCGGCTGGCTGCTGGAACAGCTCCCGCAGGCCACGCATCTACATCTGTCCTGCCATGCCCGTTACGAGCCGACCGATCCGTTCGCCTCGCGGCTTATCCTCGGTGACGGCCTGACAGTCACCGTCTCAGACCTGGCCGCAGTGCCGACCCCGCGGCTCGCCCTGGTGGTTGCCTCCTGCTGCCAGACCGGCATCGTCGACCAGCGCAGCGCCGACGAACTGGTCGGCCTGGCGCAGACTTTCGTCGCCGCCGGAGCCGACAGCGCGGTGGCGTCGCTGTGGGAGGTCGACGACGCGGCCACCAGTCTGCTGATCGGCAAGTTCTACGGGCAGCTGGCGGCCGGCGACCCGCCGGCCGCCGCGCTGGCCGCCGCCCAGCACTACCTCAAAACGGCCGCGATGGGTGAGCTGCTGGCCCTGGCGCAGCGCACCGACGACAACTCCTGGATTCCCGCCGAGTTGCGTCGCTACCTACGCACTCTGGCGCTGCACCCAGACTTTCGGCATCCCGCTAGTCGCCCGTTCGAGCACCCCGCCCACTGGGCCGGTCTTGTGTACCTTGGCGCCTGATGACGATCGCTGAGGCGCTGCGGGTCATCGACGAATCCTGGGCCGACCTGGAACCGCAGCTGACGGTCCGGGAACTTGCCGCGGTCGCGAACCTGCCGCAAGCGCCCCTGCACGGCACCCCGGAGTTGGCGGAAGCGCTGTTCGGCCTGCTCGCGCCATCGCTGCCCCGCGAACACCCCGCCTGGGAAGCGTTGCGGTACACCGGTACCCGCTTCTCCCCCGGCGTGCGCGTGCCCGAAGAGGCCGAGGAGACGCTGGTTCGCCGGTGCGTTTCCCGGGCGCGGCAGGCGATGAGCAGGCCGTCGATCGTCGACGATGCCGCGGCTGACTTTCTGCTTGAAGCCACCGAACAGCAGGTGCTGCGCAGCGGATTCGTCACGATCGAGCGGATCACCGGGGATCGCCGGCTGATCGGGGCGCAGATCGGCGGGCGCTGGGTCTATCCGGTCTTTCAGTTCGCGTCCTTCGAACCGCTCGAACCGCACCCCGTCGTGGGGCGATTGCACGAGCGGCTCGGCGGCTACGACGACGACCTCGGTGCGATCATGTGGTGGCTCACCCCTAATGTCTGGCTTGGTCGGGCACCGGCCGACCTGCTCGGCACCGGCCGCGACCCGGAGATCGAATACGCCGCCGATCAGCTGACCAACGACAGCTGGTAGCCGCGCGTGGCCAACGTTCTACCGCCCCCCGCTCCACCGGGGGCGCCGGTCACGACACTCCTGCCGGCCGGCACGGTGCTCTTCCGGGTGCACCAAAAGCGGTTTCCGGCCGAGGCCTTCAATCCGGTTCCGAATCACCGTTACTACGGCGGTGGCCGGTTCGACGCCACCGACGATGACCCCTATCCGTTCCTGTATGCCGGCGAATCGGTCGATGTCGCGGTCGCCGAAACGCTGCTGCGTGATCTGGCTCCAAACGACACCGGCATTCGGCGGTTGCCTCGTCCGCGGGTCGCCGGTCGACGCATCAGCGCCGTGCAGGTCGCCCGCACCCTGGAGCTGGTCAGCCTGTGTTCGGGCAGCGACCTCGGCGCGGTCGCCCAGGACCCCTGGTTGACCACCTGCGACCCGCGCGACTATGCGCAGTCGCGACACTGGGCGCACTGGATCCGCAGTCACGCGCCGACCGCCGCCGGCTACGTCTGGCTCAGCCGACGAGAACCGGGCGCGTCGTCGTATGTGCTCTTCGGCGACCGCATGGCGCCGGGCTCGCTGATCGCGACCACCGATCCGCAGGTGCCACCGGGCGCGCAGGCCGACTTCGACGCTCCCACGGGACGGCGGGCGCTGCGCAACCGTCTCACCCGGTACAACGTCGGGCTCACCAACCGGTAGCCGCCGCCCGCGGCACCGGCACCCGATCACCCGCCAGCGCCATAGCCGCTTCGGCGGTCATCGCCGCCAGGGGGCCTGCGGTCCCATGGGTCCTGGGTTCAGGGCGCGAACCAATACCGAAGTGGTGCTCAGCCTCCTGCCGCCACCGCGGGTGGGACCACACGAGCCGCGTCCTTGGGCCGCTCGGCCGTGCAGATGGTCGAGCGCCGGTTCGACCCGGGCCGCCCCTCCCGAGAAGTCCGTGTTGGGCTGCGTGGACGTCTACACGCTGAGCTCCGGGCAGTGCGAGGCTGTGGCCTGCAACTTCGAACAGACAGACCTCACGGCCGCGTCAGGCGGATGCGTTGGGCTATGTACCAAGTCCCCCCTCGGACACCACTACGTGGGCAATCGCCCACGGCATGGGCCGCAGCGAGATAACTGCGCTTGGCTGCCTGGTGCTGCAGTACCTGGGCGGCGCCCGACGGGGACACCGAAGCGAGGGTCTGTGCAGCTCACACGCATGCGGCTGAGCGGGTTCCGCTCCGTGGGCGCCGACCCGGTCGAGATCACCTTCGAGAAGCTGACCTTCCTCCTCGGGCCAAACGGCACCGGGAAGACGGCCTTCCTGCAGGCCCTGAGCCGGATGTTCGGCTTCGAGCCCAGCCTGCGCCGAGTCCTCGCCGGCGACTTCCACGTCCCGCCGGGTGAGACCCCGGGCACCGGCACAGCACGGACGCTGTGGCTGGAGGCGGACTTCGCCTTCCCCGAACTGGATACAGACGCCGCACAGCCGACCGTGCCGCCGCACTTCGCGCACATGCGCATGGAGACCGCCGACAGCGTGCCCACCGTCCGCTTCCGGCTCACCGCAGAGCTAGACGAGGACGGCGAGGTGTCCGAGGAGCTGGTGCACGTCCTGGCTGTCGGCGAGGACGGCGAGCCGATCCGGTCGGCGGCGGTCAACCGGTTCGATCGGGCCGCGATCCACGTCCACTACCTGCCTGCACGCCGCGACCCTGCCGACCACGTCTCCTACGCCGCGAACTCGCTGCTGGGTGAGGTGCCCCGTTGTTCGCGGACCACGACCCGGATAGGTTGATATCCGAGGAAGTGGGAGAGGAATGTCTCGCGGTAAGTACAGGAAGTTCAGTCCCGAGTTTCGGGAAGAGGCGGTTCGGCTCGTCATCGAGTCGTCCCGTCCTATTGCGCAAGTAGCACGTGAGCTCGGCATCAACGAAGGAACCCTCGGGAACTGGGTGAATCAGTACCGAAAGGACCACGCGGACGAGGAGCCGCCGCTGACCGTCAGCGAGCGCGCCCGACTACAGGCAGCTGAACGCGAACTCCGCGAGGTCCGTTTGGAGAACGAGTTCCTAAAAAAAGCCGCTGCGTACTTCGCCCGGGATCCCCGGTAGTCGAGAAGTTCGAGTTCATCGACTCGTGTCGAGATGACAACGACGACGCGAAGCGTGCATACCCGGTGAAGAAGATGTGTAGCTGGCTGGCCGTGTCCTCGTCGGGATTCTTCGACTGGCGTAAGCGGCCGCAGTCGGCGACCGCGAGCCGACGCGAGCGACTGGCGCTGCTCATCGCTCACGAGTTCGCCGACTCCGATGAGACCTACGGCTACCGGCGCATCCACGCCGCTCTGGCCCGCTCCGGCGTGCACTGCGGCCCCGAGCTGGTCCGCGACATCATGCGTGAGCTGGGCCTACGGCCCTGTCAGCCCCGTCCGTGGCGGGCCAGCCTGACCGCGGGCGACGGGACAGGTCAGCACCTGCCCGACCTGCTCGAGCAGGACTTCACCGCCTCCGCACCGGGCCAGAAGATGGTCGGTGACATCACCTACATCCCGACCTGGGAAGGATGGCTCTTTCTGGCCACCGTAATCGACTGCCACACCAAGATGGTCATCGGCTACGCCATGGGCGAGGACTACAAGACCCCGCTCATCCAGAACGCACTTCGTCATGCCGCCGGCCGGACAGAACTCGACCCGGGCGCGATCTTTCATTCCGACCGCGGTAGCAATTACACGTCGCACGACTTTGCGACCACCATCGCCGAGCTCGACCTGCGCCACTCGGTCGGCCGAACCGGCATCTGTTACGACAACGCCATGGCCGAATCGTTCTTCGCCGCGCTGAAGAACGAACGCGTTCACCGGACCGCCTATCCCACCAGAGACCACGCCCGCCGCGACGTGACTCGCTACATCGAACTCTGGTATAACAGGAAACGACTCCACTCAGCGCTTGACTACAGGACCCCACAAGAGGCCCTCAACGAGTGGATCGATTCGCAGGTCGCAGCATAGAAGGACCAAATCACATGGTCCGCAAAACGCGGGGCTGATCAGGGCCGGCTGCTGCGCGCCGCGGACTGGCAGGCTCAGCGCGACACCGTCACCAGCCTGGGCCAGCAGATCAGCGACGCTCTGGCCACCAACCCCGCCATCGGTGACGTCGCCACCGGCCTGACCGGCCACTGGGGCAGCATTCATTCCGGCGACTTCCTCACCAACCCCAGCCTGTCGTTCGCACTCAACGAGATCGAAGGCGTGCTGCGGCACATCACCCTCGAGTTCGCCCCGGGGCACGGCAAGCCCACCGTGGACTTCTCCATGCTGAGCGACGGCCAGATGTCGCTGCTGTACGTCTCCCTGGTGCTCACCGCACACTCCATCGGTCAGGACACCCTCGCGGGCCGGACCACGACCTTCGATCCCGGCCGGCTGCGGCCACCGGTCTTCACGCTTCTCGCTGTCGAGGAGCCGGAGGACAGCCTGTCCCCGCACTACCTGGGACGCGTACTGGCAGCCCTGAAGGCCATGGTCACCGGACACGACGCCCAGGCCGTCGTCGCCACCCACTCCTCCTCGCTGATGCGGCGGGTCGACCCCGCGCAGGTCCGCTACCTGCGGCTGGACGCCAACCGTCTCACCACGGTCTCGACCGTGACCATGCCCGCTGAGGAGGAGGAAGCGCACAAGTTCGTCCGGGAGGCGCTGCACGCCTACCCCGAGCTGTACTTCGCCCGATTCGTCGTCCTCGGCGAGGGCGCAAGCGAGGAGATCGTCCTTCCGCGCTGCCTCCAGCTCGCCGCCGTGGACGCCGATGCCAGCACCATCTCCGTCGTTCCCCTGGGTGGTCGTCACGTCAACCACTTCTGGCGCCTGTTGCACGGGCTGGGCATCCCGCACGTCACCCTCCTGGACTTGGACCTGGGCCGGCACCAGGGCGGGTGGGGTCGGCTGGGCTACGCCGCGGGCGAGCTGCTCCGCTTCAGCCCGGCCGGTACGACGGCCATCACCGCCACCCACGTCGAGGGCTTGAAGAAGGAGACCTCCGACGTCCGTGACGTCAATGGCGAAGGTCCCAAGTGGATCGCCCACCTCGAGACCCACGGCGTCTTCTTCTCCGACCCTTTGGACCTCGACTTCGCCCTGCTCCAGCAGTTCCCGGAGGCCTACGGCCTGCAGGCCGACGAGCGCCAGGCGCCCTCGGCCGCTGAGACCAAGTCGGTCCTGGGCAAGGCGGGCGACGCGACGCACTACAGCACGGACGAACAAGCCCTCTTCGGCGCCTACCACCAGCGCTTCAAGGTGGGCAGTAAGCCGGTGAACCACATCACCGCGCTCGCCGGGCTCGACGACGCCCCCCTGCTCGCGTCGATGCCCGAGTCACTCCGAAGGCTCACCGACTTCGTGGTCGCCACCATCGCGAACCTCCCGGAATGATCACTCCGGAGGCGTGGACACCGGCGGCCGGCATGACGCTGGAGCGCAACGCGCTCACGGTCGCCACTGCGCGGGCGGGCAACCTCGTCGTCACCGCAGGACCCGGAGCTGGCAAGACCGAGCTGCTCGCCCAGCGAGCCGACTTCCTGCTCCGGACCGGGCACAGCCGGTACCCGAGGCGCATCCTGGCCATCTCCTTCAAGGTGGATGCGGCCAGGACTCTCCGGGACCGGGTGCGTCGTAGGTGCGCCCCGGAGCTCGCTGCCCGCCTGGACAGCTACACCTTCCACGCCTTCGCGAAGCGGCTCATCGACGCCTTCCGGCCAGTGCTCACCGGAAACGACGCCCTCGACGCTGACTACACCATCGGCAAGGACCGCATCACCGGCCGCCAGCTGGACCTGGACTCACTGCCTCCACTCGCGACCACGATCTTGGAGACCAGCCCATTGGCGCGCGCCGCGCTGCGCCAGACCTACGGGTTCGTCTTCCTCGACGAGTTCCAGGACTGCACGACCAACCAGTACAACCTCCTGCACGCCGCCTTCCACGACACTGACATGCAGCTCACTGCCGTGGGCGATGTGAAGCAGCGGATCATGGGCTTCGCCGGAGCACTCGAGGGGGTTCTCGCCCGGTTCGCCACCGACTTCGACGCCACCCCGCTGAACCTGTACCAGAACTTCCGGGCCAAGCCCCGGCTCCGCCGGATGCAGAACGCCATGATCGCGGTCATGGAGCCCAGCGCCGCCGTCGCCGATGCCGACATCCTCGGTGACGGCGGGATCATCGAGATCCTGCGTCTGGAAGACAGCGCGCAGGAGGCCCGGGAAGTGGCCGACCGCATCACCTCCTGGATCACCGCCGACGGCATCCCCCCGGATGAGATCGCCGTCCTCGTGCGTCAACAGGTGGGTCTCTACACCGAAGCGCTGCGCGCGGAGCTGCGGGCACGCGGCGTCCGCTTCCGGGACGACAGCGATCTGCAGGACCTCGCAGCCGAGCCCGTCGTCATGTTGATCATCGACTTCCTTGCCGTGATCACCGGAGACCGGGAGCCCGACGCGTACGCACGCCTGCTGGATGTCGCCACCGGATGGCGAGGGCAGGAGCTCACCGATCGGCCCTACGTCGAGCTGCGCCAGGCACTCGACCAGGCGCGGCGCCGCCATCGCAGTGACCCGGACGCGACGACCCGTCAGCTGGTCACTCCCTTCCTCGACCGCTTGGGAGAGGAGATGCTCGTCGCGCTTGCTCCGGCGTACCAGCAGGGGCGGCGGCTGCAAGAACTGATCGAGACGGCGCACAGCCGTCTGGAGGAACTGAGGGCCGAGGCCGGCGACATCACCCAAGCCATCCGCGAGTTCACCGGGCGCGATGCCGTCAAGCTCCTGACCGTGCACAAGGCCAAGGGCATGGAGTTCGACGCGGTCGTCGTCCTCGGGGTCGAGCACGAGATGTTCTGGGGCAACGACCAACGCGAGGAGTACTTCGTCGCGGTGTCCCGCGCGCGCAAGCTCGTGTGCCTCACCGTCTGCGAGCAGCGGCCCCGTCCGCCGGACGCCCGAGGGCGTTGGGATGTGAAGAGGAGGCCGCACCGTGAGTTTCTGGACTACGCCCTTTCGACGCAGTGAGGTGACCGTCGGCACCGCACCCAGTCAAAGATCAACCCTGACCCGGGCGAGCAGGCCGGCCGTCGCCGCCAGGATCGCCTGAGCATCTTCGCGGGACCAGCTGAAGTCTGCGGTGACGTAATCGTCGTGGCTCGCTGCGCTGGCAAGGCTGTACAGGTCATGGAAGAGCGCCGACCACCGCTGTGCTGCGGTCCGGGTCTGCGGCGTGGTCTTGCGCACCACGTCGGCCGCTTGCGGTGGGTCAAGCAAGCGGAGATTTTCCAGAACGAGCCGGCAGTGCCTGATACAGGCCGCTGGGTCGCCGTCGCGGAGTGCGGCCCGGGCCTCACGCAGGCGCTGACTCGCTCGCGCCAGCGACGGGTCGGTATCGCGTGGCACCTGGCTACCCGTGGCGGAGTCGGTGAGCGGGCTGGGCACGCGCACAGTGATGCCGATCAGCCTCCCGGCGGAGTCCATCAACTCCAGCCAACGCCGAGCGGGGATGCGGTAGGCGATCTGTGCGTCGTAGGTGGGGTACTCCCCCGGTGGAAGGTTGAGAACAGTCGCGGAGAGGTCGAGCTGTAGCTCGACATCGCCGTCCCCACGGTCGACCTCGAGTTGCAGCAACTGCTCGTCCGACAACAGCACGACCAGGCGTTCGTTGATGGGGAAGCTGCGGACGTTCATGACCCGGGCTTGGATTCCCGATAGCGGGCGGAGCGGAGAGCCACCATCCACAGTCCCCTCCACGATCACCGCGGCCGATGTCTGGCTATCACTGGGATCGAGCCAGGCACCGTGGACGCTGATCCTCAACGTCAACAGGTGAGCGGCTACCCCCGGGCGCAGGACCTCGTCGCTTGTGGAAATGCGCAGCCGACGTCCTGGCGGCCCCATGTCGTAGGTCGTCATCACCGGCCCACCGTCGCAGGCAGCAGCCCTGCCGCGTGAAGCGCCCCGGGGACACGCTGGTCTGGCCGGTGCGGCGGCTGCTCGTGCTGGCCATTGGGATCGTGGAGCCGCCGGGTCACATGAACAGGCGATACGGGTAGACGTTGGCGGGCAGTTCCGGCACGTGAGCGATCACGCGCGCAAGTCGCTGGCTGTGCCCGATGGTGCCGGTTTAGGGCGAGCGCTGGCCGATGCCTCTGGCGGCGACTCGTTTAGAGACTTCTGGGCAGGTCGCGAAGGTCGCGGCACCACCCGTGAGCTCGACGTGTTCATGGCAGGCTCACACCAATCACACTCGCCGGACCGCAGCCAGTTCAGAGTCCGGCGGCTACAAGCCCCCGTGACCGGCCACGTTTGGGATCACGATCGGCCGATCGCGTGCCAGAAGTTGGTCTCGCTCATGATCCGGGTTCCGTACGAGCGTGCCTTCTCTGTCTTCCCTGACAGGGACTCAGCGTCGGCGGCGACGAGCACGTCGAGCGCCTTCGTGACGCGTTCGTGCACGACCAGACCTGCTGCTCGCGCGAGGCCGTGTGCCTGGTCGCGGGTGATGGGCTGTCCCTGGATGCGCGTCTGGAGTGCGCCGGTGAAGCACACGCCGAGCCCGCGGAGATCCTCGCTTCGACTTTGGCTCGGGGTTCGGGTCCGTGCCGCATGGAGGGCGGCAGCGATCTCGCCGACTCCGAATCCGAGTGCAGCCGCCACGTCCGCGAGGTCCTCGGCCTCCAGGTCGGTGACCACACCGTCTCCTAGCGCCGTCAGGGCCAGCGCCTCCAGGTAGTTCATGTGGGCGCGGTGCACGTCCGAGCGTGAGAGCCCCCATGCTTGGGCTGTGTCGGCAAGGGTCTGTACCTCCGCTGAGTCCAAGCGCCGGTCCTCCAGCGCGCGGGACAGCACATCGAGGTAGGCCGCGGTATCGGCTGGCTCCGTCGCGCCCCCCACGTTGTGTGCGGGAAGGTGCCGGATCAGCGTGACGAGTGGTGAGGCCTCCGGCCGGGATCGCGACGAGCGGGGTCGCACCCGGCCGCCGATCGGCCACACGGACCAGCTCGGCGGCTCGGGCCACGTGTCGGGCACACAGCCGAAGTCGGTCAGTGTGCCCCCGCCGACGCGCCGCAGGTAGACGCCCAGCAGTTCGGCTGTCGCGGTCGCATCCCCCAAGGCCGTGTGCTCGCCCGGGTGGGTGATCGACTCTGCCGCCAGGCAGTCGGCCAGCCGGCCACCGCCGAACGCTCCCAACCGATACGACAGCGCGAGGGTGCAAAGCGCCGGCCAGGTGGGGGGTGCCGCCCCCAGACGCGTGAACTCCGATGACACGAACCCGAGATCGAAGCGGGCGTTGTGGGCGACCACAACGGCCCCGTCGAGCCGGTCGGCGACATCCCCTGCCACATCCAAGAACCTGGGCGCGTCGAGAACATCGGCCCCGCGGATTCCGTGCACGTGCGTCGGGCCGAGGTCGCGCTGCGGATTCAGCAACGTCGACCAGGAGTCCTCAACGGCGCCGTCCGGTGCGGTTCGGACGATCGCGATCTCCACGATCCGGTCATGAAGCCGCGGGGAGAAGCCCGTCGTCTCCACATCCACCACGGCGAAGGGGGTGGTGCCGAGCTCCGGGCGGCCGTGCGGTCGCCGGCGGGCTCCAGCGGCCGACGTCGTCGAGGCCAGGCGAGGCGCCTCCGCGGCGGCGGATCGGGCGGACACGTCGTGCGCCAACGCGTCGGCGGCCGGCACCGACGACTGCGCCGCTGTTGAGGTGCTGCGTGCGTCGTCCGGCCGATCGGCGGCGACGTCTCGAGCCTCTTGCAGTAGCTGGCGTGCGGCCTCCCAGGCGCCTTCGGCATCGAGGCTGCGTGCGGCGAAGCCCTCGTTGAGCAGCTCCTCACTGAGCTGCTCGTCGTACTTCTCGACGATCTTGTTGTCGACCCTGGCCGCTAACAAGGCTGGCTGGCGGGCGCCCTGCTCGACCAGCTCGGCGAGGCGGCTCAAAGCCTGGTCTCGCGTGCAGTTGCTCATTGTCAGGCAGACGCCGTCTTGGGCCACCTCGATGCCGGCAGCGGTCAGGGCCACCGCCAGCGTCGAGCAGACGCGATCTCCGCGCCACGGGAAGATCAACGTGTCCGCGCCGATGGTCAGCAAAGGGTCGGCCCCGAGCCCGTATCGGGCGAAGTTGTTGCGGCCCTCGGCGAGCAACTGGACCGCCGTTGCGTCCAGGTAGGCCGGCACATCGGCACTCAGGTACACACGCCGCATCTCCTGGCGGATCCGGTCAGCGACCGCGGCGCCGGCGCCGGCGAACGTCGGGGGCCGTCCTCCAGACGACCGGATCAGTTCGATGACCTTCTCGTGCGAGTCGACCGCCAGCACCCTCCAGCGTCGTCCGCCGAAAATGAGCAGGGACCCGGGCATCAGCGGATAGTCGACCGGCAAGGTCCCGAGCGTGCGACCGCTGGCGATGAGGCGGTACTCCTCACCGGTGCGAAAAGCCGCGTAGAACGAGTAGTGATTGACCAGGCGCTCGCCGGCTTGCCCGTGCAGCAGCAGCCCGTCAGAAGCCTGCATGAGCAGGTCAACTCGCTCATCTGCAAGTGCACGCAGCAGTCGCTTGAATGTGTCCCGGGAGACGCCGGCGAAAGGGCCGGTTTCGCACAGCACCCGGTATGCCTCGAGCGGTGTGACCCCACCGTGCTGAGCGATCAACGACAGCAGCTGCTGAACGAGCGTGGACAGGTGGAGTCCGCCCGAGTTCGGCGCCTCGTTCCAGCGATCGAGCAGCAGGTTGACCATGGCGATGCTCTGGACGACTTCGGTGCGCAACGCGTCAGACGGCGGTGTCTGCGGGCTTACCTGCGGCTCGGTGACGTACAGCCGCATCGTCGCGCCGCCACCGCGACGGCCCGACCGGCCCAGCCGCTGCCGCATGCTCGCCACCGACTGGGGCGCACCTAGTTGGGCGATGGAGGTGACAGACCCGATGTCGATCCCCATCTCCAGTGTGGACGTGCAGATCGCACTGACTGGAGTGTCTCGGTTCTTCAGCCGAGCTTCGGCGAACTCGCGCAGTTCCTTGGAGAGGCTCCCGTGGTGCGGAATGAACTCGTTCGGGACGTGTTCGCGCTCGGATCGTCGCTGCAGCAGGTCCGCGTAGATCTCCACTTCGCGTCGCGAGTTGGCGAAGACGAGGTTGTCGGTCCCGCGCAGCGTCCGGAAGAGGTGATCGGCGATCGCCAGCTGATGCCCCTCGGTCACCTCCTCGGCTTCTACGTCGCGCCCGCTGGCCTCCGCGTGCTCCGCCTGGCGTGCCGAGAGCTGCGCCGGCAGCACCTCATAGCCGCGCAGCTGCAGCTTCAGTTCGTGGGTGTCGTCCACTGAGGTGATCACGGTGACGCGTGGCCCAGCGCCGGGGCGCAGGTACGCCGCCGCATCGTCCATGTCGCCGAGCGTCGCCGACAGCCCGATCCTGGGGATGCGCCGACGCACGGCCAGCTCGACCCGGTGCAGGAGCGACTGGAGCTGCATACCTCGTTCGGTTCCGAGGAACGAGTGCATCTCGTCGATGACGACGTAGCGCAGTCCGCCGAGGATCCTCGCAACCTTGGGGCCGTGAACGACGAGGAGCGCCTCCAGGGATTCCGGCGTGATGAGCAGGATCCCGTCGGGATCACTGAGCACCTTGGCCTTGCGTGAGCCGGGAACGTCCCCGTGCCAGCGATGGACCGGCATGTCCAAGTGCTCGCAGAGGGCGTCGAGCCGGCCGTACTGGTCGTTGATGAGCGCCTTGAGGGGGCTCACGTACAGCGCCTGCACTCCGGATGCCGCACGCTGCTGCTCAGAGCGCTCGTCCCTCTGCCCGCGCACGTCCGCCGCGCTTTCTCGCGCGACCAACAGACCCGAGCAGATCGGGAGAAACGCCGCTTCGGTCTTCCCGGCGGCCGTCGCCGCGGAGATGATCACGTCCCGGTTGCCGGCGAGGATCGGCCGGACGGCGCGTTCCTGCGCGTCGCGCAACTCGGTCCAGTTCTGCTCCCAGATCCATCGTTGAATGCGCGGGTGCAGCTCGACGAAGGCCGACGACTGATGGCCTGCAGCCTCACCCGCTGTGCCAGTCATGCGCAGCGGCCCATCACAGCCTGAAGGTCGCGAGATCGTCGTCCTCCCGTGACGACGCGGACGCGGAGCTCGATCCCACCCCCGGCTGGGTTTGGTCGGCCGAGCCGTCAGTGGCGTACGGGCGCGCGAAGTCGTCTTCCTGGGCCAGTGGCGCAAGATCGGGATTGGATTCGGCCACCAGGTTCACCGCGCCGACCAGCGGCGCCCAGTCAGTTCCCGGGTTCTGCTCGAGTACGGCGAGCAGGTTCACGAACTCCTTGATGGTGGTACGCGGTGTCCGGAAGTACGCGTCGCCGATGCGGCTGGAGCAGTGGGTCATGAAGGCCGTCAGGGCGTCGTCGGGAACCAGATAGGCGTTCGCATCGCCGCCGGCGAACACAAGCCGCAGGCGGGTCAGGAGCAGGTAGAAGTCCTCGGGCGTCAGGTTTGCCAGGCGCAGGACGGGGCCGGAGTAGTCGACGAGGCCACCTGTGGCGTAGGTGTTCTCGGCCAGGCGCGACTGCAGCGCCGCGTACGAGTACAGGCCGCGCCGGGTGTCGAGCAAGAAGTCCGGGGTGCCGCCCAGGATGAACCCAAGGTGGGCGGCGGTTCCCTGCAGGCTGTCGTTCAGGATGCGCAGGATCTGCTCGTAGTTGGCGTTGCGCGCCTGCGTGCTTGCCAGCTTGTACAGGTTGACCATCTCGTCGAGGCACACCAGCAGGCCGCCGAAGCCGGCCATGACGACGAACCTGGCCAAGAGCTTGAGCTGGTCGTAGAAGTTGGCGTCATCGACGATGGTGCGCACGCCGAGCGCCGCCCGGGCGTCGGTTCGGGTGCTGAACTCGCCGCGCAGCCAGCGCACTGCGTCGCTCTTGAGCTGCTCGTTCCCGGTGTCGTGCCCGCGCCAGTACGCGCCGATGACCTCGGCGAAGTCGTACCCGCCGGTCAGCTCTGACAGCGATGCGAGCCGGGCGCGGATGACCGCGTCCGGGGTCGTCCCGGTGTCCCGCGCCTCGGTGAGCGCGGCGGTGATGAACCGTTCGACGATGCTGCCCATGGCCCCACCGTCGGGCTTCGCGCGGGTGGCGATGTTGCGCATCAGTTCCGCGTACAGGGAGCGGGCCTGGCCGCCGGTTGCGTGCAGCCGTCGGTCAGGTGACAGGTCGGCGTGCACCGTGACGAGCTTGCGTTCCATCGCGATCGACCGGACCAGGTTCAGGAAGAACGTCTTGCCGGAGCCGTACTCGCCGATGGCCAGGCGAAAGGCGGAGCCGCCGTCGGCGATCCGGTCGACGTCGCTCAGCAGGGCCTTGACCTCCTCGGCCCGGCCGACCTGCACATGCTGCTGACCGACACGTGGGACGACACCGGCGCGCAGCGCCTGCAGGATCGCGTCACGCTCGCGCGGCCGGATCGTCGTGCCCACGGAAGTGGCGGGGGTCGAGCTGGTCATGCCTGCATCTCCTGGGCTACGCCGGGGTCGATCGTGATGGGGTCATCACCGTCGACGAGCGGGTCACCGACCCGCTCGTAGGCGGCTTCGTTCAAGGTGTCCACGGCGCCGTCGGGCAGCAGTCCCAGACCGGCGCACTCGGCTTCGAGCTCGACTCGGGCCCAGCTGCGGCGGCCAGCGAGCACCGTCAGCAGCGTCGAGTGGGCAGCGTCGAGTCCGGCGATGGTGGGCCCCGTCGCGGCGGGCAGCGACGGGGGTGTCGGTTCCTCGTCGGTGAAGATGGAACCGAGCAGCGCGGTGACCGCTGAGGTTTCGGCGAGCTTGGCTGCGACCGTCGCCGCGTCGAGCTGCACGGGCCCGGCCAGGTCGCGGGATGCGCCGGGGTCGGGTCGGGCAGCCGGAGCCGGTGGGATGGCGTAGGCATGCGCGCCTGGCGAGGAGGCCCTGACCGTCACAGGCCCGACCGCGGCGATCCTGACGCCGCCGGTCGTCGCCGCGTGGACGCGGCTGTAGACCGACGCAGGATCCAAGCCGAGCAGCTTGAAGATCTTCGTGAGGATCTTGATCTCCTCCGGGTTCACGTGCCCGTCGGTGGCCGCGACCGTGGTGAGAAAGTCCCCGATGTTCTCGCGCTGCCCCTGGTCCAGTGCGGCGAGCCGCTTGGTGAGGCCGGTCAGCTTCACCGGAGTCGCCAGCAGCCAGCGCAGGTGGGCTTGCAGCCGGGCGCGTTCGGCTGCCCCGAATCCCATGGCGGCCTCGAGGTGCGCCAGCAGGTGGGAGATCTCCGCATCCGAGGCGTGCCCGTCGGCGGTGCTGACTACTGACGCGAGGTGCATCAGCAGCGCCGCGGCCTGGTACTCCGGACTTGGAGAGGCGGGCTGGCCGGGCTCGGCGCGGAACAGCACCACAACCCCGGCAGGGTCCTGCACCGGCCCCCCGTGACGGACGTCGGGTTCCAAGCCGATCCCGCGGGCGCTCAGCAGCTGTGCCAGCGTGACAGCCTCGGCCTTCGCGACCTTGCCCGGTGTGGCCAGCGGCCAGTACGCGAGCAGCTCACCAGCGCCAACGACTGCGCTGGCCTGCCCGTCGAGCGCCGCGTTGACGAACGAGTTCAGGCGGGCCAGGTCGTCGCCGCCGGCGCTGTCCGCGAGCTCTGGCGGCAGGAGCGCGGCCGCCGGCAGCGTTCCGCGCGCGTCAGGATTGCGTCCCAGATAGCGGCTGTAGGCGTCCAGGCTCGTGGTGCAGTCCTCCACGAGCGCGGCGAGCTTCTTGCTCGGACCCGCCTGCGTGAGGACGTCGGGCAGCGTTGTCGACAACGCAGCTTGGCCGATTCCTGCACTGGCCGAGTAGTAATCGAGCTTCAGCGTCTTGGTTGTCGCCCTGACCGGGAGCCCGGGTCCGTGCCGTTCGGTGTACCTGGCACGGAACAGAGCTTCGAACTCGGCCGCGCAGCGGGTTGCCGGGGTCCGCAGGTGAATTTCCGGGTGGTAGTGGGCCCACGCCAGGGCCCAGTCGGCGGAGACCGGTGTCCCGTCGACCGCGAGCTCTCCCAGACCGACCCGCAGGGCCATCGGGACGTCCCAGGGGTTGCCGGTGCGCGCAGGAACGGAGACATCGCCGGTGCTCATCGCGTAGAAGTCCAGCAGCTGCAGGAACCGTGTCGCATAGCCGCGAAAGGACCCGTTGTCACCGTAGAGGTCGAGCAGTCGCCGAACCTCGGCGGCGATAGCCGGCAGCTCGTCACTGATGTCCTCGCCCTTGGCGGCGTCGACGAGCACCCGACGTTCGAGGCCGTAGAAGAAGAGGAACGGCCAACTGATCGGCGCGTTCGGTGCGCGTCGGCCGTCGGCCAGCCACGTCAGGTACGCGGCGCGGGCGCCGGGCGTGATGTCGCTGTAGGAAGGCCAGTACCCCACGCTCCCAGCCGCCCAGTCGGGCCGGCGGAAGTCCAGCGGGAGCCGCGGGTCGATGAGGGCCGGGTCCGGGCCGTAGCCGACGGCGGCCGCCAACTGTCGACCGACGTACAGCATCCCGCCGGGCAGGCTCTGCGAGCCGACTGTCACCGCAGCCCCCGGCGGAACCCACCCGTCCCTGCCAGCCCTGCCGACCGCCGCCGTAGAGGGCGGGCTGGCTGACCTCGGCGCAACAGCCACCGAAGCGGGCGGTGCCGACGACCTGAGATTCGAGACCGGAGGCGCCGCCGGAGCTGCGGAGGGCGCGCTTCGCTTGAACCAGTCCCGAAAACCCACTGCATCCCCCGCGTTCCGATGTCACACCCGCCGTTGCGGTGGGATGACTGTCTGCGACAAGCGCAGGCTAGTCACCAAGGCCGCTGTCGTGCGGGATCAGCAGATCACGTGGGGATGAAAGTTCGGAACCGCACCCGCAGCGGTTCTGAACCTCGCACTGACACCCCACCGCGTCGACCGCGGCGACGAACCCATCCCACGCCCGCGGACGGCCCGACGGAGCACGGCGCTCAGAGTCTCACACGCCACGGACACCGCGCACGGCGCGACGAAGGGCCGCCCGCCCAGTCTGGACGGGCGGCCCTCGTGCCTGCGCTCGAGCCACTTAGGCGCCAGCCGACCGCTACTGCGCGGCCACGACGACCGACGTTGGCTATTCCATCCGTCTGGCTGACGCAGCGAACGCACACAGCGTGGAGATGAGGCGCATCTCTTCCACGTCCCGTCCCCGGCTGTCCAGCAGCTCCTCGGTGCAGACCAGGTACGCGAGGCACCGGGCCCGGCTGATGGCGACGTTGAGCCGGTTCCGCGAGAACAGGAAGTCCGCGCCGCGGGGCATGTGCTGTGCGCCAGACGTGGCCATGCTAAAAAGCACCACCGCTGCCTGCCGGCCCTGGAACTTGTCGACAGAGCCGACGGCTACACCCCGGGTTAGGGGGTCGGCCTCGAGGCGCTCCCGGAGCAGGTTCACCTGGTCGTTGTACGGCGCGACGACGAGAAAGTCCCGGACCGTGAGCGGCGACGCCTCGCCGTGCTGGTTCACCCACTTTGTGCCGAGTAGCCGCCGGATCTCGGCGTGCACCAACTCGACCTCCTCTGCTGCGTGGGTCGAGTGCCCCTCGTGCTCGGCCCGAAGCCAGCGCAGGCCGGTGCCGAACTCGGTGTCCTGAACGGCGCAGTTGATGTGGCTGCTGAGGCGACCCTCGTAGATGTTGTCGGAGATGAACGTGCAGACGTCAGGGTGCATGCGTCGGGTCTCGGTGAGGAACACGCCGCGGTCCGGGGGCATGGTCACCGCTGCCCCCAACAGGTGCTGGAGTGCGCTGCCGCCGCTGGTGCCGGGGTGCGATGCCTGCGCCACCTGGGGCAGCTGGAGGGGGTCGCCGAGCAGCAGAAGGTTGCGGGCAGAGCGGCAGGCGGCCAGGGTGTCGGCCAGCGACAGCTGCCCCGCCTCGTCCACGACGAGAACGTCGACCGGCTGAGTGGCCATGTCCGAACTGGAGAAGAGCCAGGTGGTCCCTGCCACCAGATTGAAGCCCGTCTTGGCGGCCGCCTTGTTGGAGCACACGTAGGTGACGTTCGGCAGGGAGCCCGCTCCCGCCTTGCCGACCTTCTTCACCGCCTGCAGCCGGTCCTGCTCCCCCCGCTCCTGGAACACCTCGACAACTGCTTCCAGCAAGTTGTCGATGGCGTGGTGGCTGAAGGCAGTGATCCCGACGCGCTTGCCGGCTGTGATGAGCGCGTGGATCTGACGTGCTCCGCGGAACGTCTTGCCCGTCCCGGGCGGTCCTTGGACGGCGACGCAGGTCCCGTCCAGCGCTGTCGTCCAAGCGAGCATGTCGTCGAGGTCGTCGGTGAAGACGCCCCTCGAGGGCCCTCGTCCGGGCAGGAAGCGGGGCAGGTCGCGGCGCAGCAGTGCCATGGCGACAGGGCTGGGCGTGGCCGCGGGGTCCAGTACCGCATCCGCCAGCTCGGACAGGGCCGCCGGCTTGGGCTTCGGGGAGATCCATTCGTTCGCGGCGACCACCGTCGGCAGAACGCCGCGCTCGGCCAGCGCGTCCGACCACACCAGGTCGAGTTCACCCGCGTCGGCGTCGAGCCGGCTGCCGCTGGCGTAGGCGGGTGGGCCGTCGACGACGGGGAACAGGACCGCCGTCTCGATACCGCCGCACTCCTGCGGCGGGAATCGGAATCGCATCGCCGGCGTGATCGGGTTGCCGTTGGCGCGCCGTCGCTCGACCAGCCCGACCGGCTCGAGCCCCGCGAGCACCGACGGGTCCTCCAGCAGGTCAGCGGTGTCACCTGTGCAGGTGGCGAGCCGCGGGGCCAGGTACGCCTTCCACTCCCGACGCCAGTACCCGAGCACGTCGCCGAGCAGGTGCTCCGGCGTGTCCAGGCCGGCGGCGTGGAGTTGCTCGACGCGAGCGTCGAGCTCGGGCAGGTCGTCGGCCGGGTCGAGCACGGCGGGCCGCCAGGGCAGCTCCGGCGGACGGTGCTCGACGAGCCAGTCGCGCACCGCCCGGGTCGCCCGAACGTCGTCCTCGTTGTAGGCGGCGATGGCGTCCAAGGCGTCCGCCGCTCCGGTGGACATCCACCGCTCGTACTCGACGACGGCACCGGCGCCCTTGTCGATGTCGTGGCCACGCTCGTAGCCGGTCAGCTGCTCAAGCGCCTTGAGCCCGTAGGACTCGGTGCCCACCTGGACGGCGCTGCGAGCGAGGACAAGCAGGTCGACGAAAACCCCGGTCTCGACGAGTTCCTCGAGGGCGACCTCGCCTACGCCGTGCTGCGACGCCAGCCGCTCTAGCGAGGACCGCTCGGTGTGGTTGAAGTGGTAGACGTGCATCCCGGGGTACTGCTCCCGGCGCTCCCGCAGGTAGGCGATCAGCTCGGCCACCGCCTCGCCTTCCTGCGCCTGGTCGTGTGCCCACCAGGTGCGGTACTGCCAGGCGCCGCGCGCGGTGCACTCGATGAGGCCGAGCAGGAAGAACAGCCCCACGTCGGGGCGCCAGAACGGGTGCCCCTCAAAGTCGAGGAAGACGTCGCCGTCGTCGGGCTCGGGCAACAGGGCGAGGCCGTTGCCCCGTCCCGGCTCATCGCCTGCCTCGATGAGCAGGAAGGGCGGAGACTGCCCCTCCCCCTGCTCCCGCGCCTGCCGCTGCAGCCGGGCCTGCGTGACGATGCGGGCCTGCCGCTGCTCCGGCATTCCGGGCACCACGTCTACGTGGTCGGCTAGAGCCGCGAGCGTGCTCACGGCCGCCTCCTGCAGCAGGACCCGGTCGACGCTGCGCAGGCCGGCGACGTACACGAGAGAGTCTGCGTCGCGCCAGGTGTGGTCGCAGACGTCGGCGAACTCGCAGAACGCGCAGTGATCGCACGGCTCGGGCACGGCGGTACCGGTGGTGACCTCCACGTCGAGCACGCGCGCCAGCCGAGTCCGCAGCCGCTGCCAGTAGGCAGCGAAGTCCGCCGTCAGCAGCGACTCGACCTGGCCGGAGCCCAGCCAGAGGTGCATGCGCTCGGGGCGCGTCCCGGTCGCCGCGGCGATCGCCTCCGCGTAGAACGACAGCTGCAATACATGCGCGGGCTTGGCCTCCTGCCGGGCGAGTTTGGCGTCGACCGGCTCGACCGAGACGGATCCGTCGGGCGCCACGACTCGCAGCAGGAAGTCGGCGATCCCGCGAATGCCGTCGTGCATGAGAGGCGCCTGGTAGAGCACGTCCCAGTCATCGCCGGCGAAGGTATCGCCGATGCGCGCGACCCAGGCGGCGAACGATTCTCCGCGCAGCCGGTCCGGGACGGTCCGCACCCGTAGCCCGCGGTCGACGTAGTCCTGCAGGCACGCCTCCTCGTGGGAGAGACCCTTGTCGGCGAGCAGCCGGGCAAAGGAGCTCATCCCCGCCGGCGGCTTCTCCCGCAGCCCCTCCTCGACCTGGTGCTTGAGGTCGAGGTACGCGCCGCAGTCGAGCCACGCCGTGATCTTGGAGGGAGTTAGCGTGCGCTCGACCATGCTGCGTGCCTCACACGTGCCGGACCGGGTAGGGAGCTTGCTCGCCGACCTGCGCCGACTCGCTGGACCGAGGCTCTCAGGCAACAGCCACAAAGAGGAACAGGCGCGACCGACTCGTCCCCGAAGGAGCAGGCGAGCCGGTGCCGACGGTATTGATGGGCTGCGCCCCGGACGCCAGTCGTCCCCGCGCACGGCGCCGTCGGCACGCGTGAGGCCGAGGACGGTGTCGAGATGCTCCACGCGGCACGACGACGACCCCGCTGGCGTCGCCGTAAACACGTCGGCCAGCACGTCACCCGTTGGAGGCCGAGGCCACATCTACGACGACCACGGTGGGTCAGTGTGCCGGGCTGGCTGCCCAATCCGCGTCACCCCGCCGGGCCACGAGCCATCGCGGTTCCCGGAACTTCGTCGTCACGAATGCGAACATGTCGCGACCGCAGGGGTGGCTGGAAGGACAACACCAGTTGGACACGGAAGCGCATGCCGTAGGTGGCAATCCGGCGACTCGTGCGCCAGTCGCCAACGCCGACCTCGCCGACCGTGGCCGGCGCCTCTTTGAGTTTCTCGCACGGGCGCAGATGCTCAAGACCACCCCGCCACGGACCACTGACGCGTACCTCCGCGAGGGATCAGTGCTGTGGATGGGAAGCCTGCCCGTTCATGCCGGGCTCTCGTCCGCGCACCGCACGGCCGAGCCAGAGCTCGAGCAACCGCTGCTCACGATCCACCGCATTCCCGCGCTGACCGCACCTCCCGTTTCCCCGTCGCTGCGACCGTGGCTGGACGGCCCCGCCGACAACGCGGACGCCGAGCCGTTGCTTCGCGATCGCATCCCCCATCCCGACGCCGGCTCGCCCGATGAGGCAGACGCGGAGTGGGCGCTCGAAGACCACCCGGACGTCCAGGAGCTCTACGAACTGTGGCAGCCCAAGTGGGCGGCATGGGCCGAGAAGGAGCGCACCGACCGGCCCGTGCGGGGCCTGTACACGGAGCTCTTCTCCACATACGTGAAGGTGACCGCCCACCCCGAGGAGCTCGAGCTGATCCTCGGCATGGGGTGCCTCGCCTGGAAGCCGCCGGGTCACCCGGCGGTACGCCGCCACGTGATCACCAGCCCCGCCACCGTCACGTTCGACGACGACACAGGCACCATCACCGTGTCCTCCCAGCCGGGCCAAGAGACGCTGACCGTCGAACTCGACATGTTGGACCCGTCGCTGGTGCCCAACCCGGCACACGTCAACGACGTTCGCGCTCGGGCGCACGACTTCGAGCAGCACCCGATGCACCGGGCGGACGCCGGCGACCTCATCCGCCGCCTGGTGCACAGCCTCGACGCCAGCAGCGAGTACCGGGACGACGACGAGATCCCCGGCTACTCCGACACCCCCGTCGCCGCGTTCGCCCCAGCCATCATCGTGCGCAAGCGGTCGCAGATGGGCCTGGTCGACATCTTCACCACCATCGCGGCGGAGATTGCCGAAAGCGGCGCGGTCCCGTCCGGCCTGCTGCCGTTGCTGGACTCCGACCACGTGCCACCTTCCGCGGACGCGGCACCGTCAGAGGGCGCGATGGTGGACGTCGACGGCGAGGTCTTCCTCCCCCTGCCGTTGAATCAGGTCCAGCTCGACATCGTCCGCCGCGTGGACGGGCGGGCCCAAACCCTTGTCCAGGGGCCGCCCGGCACCGGCAAGACGCACACGGCGGCCGCTCTACTCACCCACCTGCTGGCGCAGGGCAAGCGAGTCCTGGTCACCGCACACACCGACCGCGCCCTCAAGGAGGTCCGGGGAAAACTACCCGACTCGATCAAGCCGCTCGCCGTCGCCGTCGTCGGAAGCGACCGATCCGACATGGCCGACCTCAAGGTGGCAGTCGAGCGGCTGTCCGCACGGTCCAGCGATCACAACCCAGCAGAAGCCCACGCGACGATCGCCGACTGCCTGGAGAGCATCGACGCGCTGCGGCGCCAACGCGCCCAGATCCGGCACGAGCTCGTCGAGGCCCGCCACACCGAGGTACGCGCGCACGAGCACGCCGGATACACCGGAACGCTCGCCGCGATCGCCCTCAACTACCAGGAACAGGCCGCACAGCTGGGCTGGATCGCCGAACTGGTCACCGCCCGCCCCGACGCTCCCGCACCCATGAGCACGGAGGAAGCGACGCGCTGGCTGCGACTCATGCGCGACAGCGCCCTCGCCGCCGACGAGGCAGAGGCCGGCCACCGCCTCCTCGGCCTGGACAACCTCCCCTCCCCCGACACTTTCGCCGCCCACGTCGACGCCGAAGCAGCCGCGCAGCAGGGTGCCGCCGCATACTCCGCGCTCAGCGACCATGCCGCCTTCGAAACGATCTCCGTGCTCGCACCGGAAGTTCGCGCCCGGCTGCGGGACCGGATGCGCGAACTCGCGCGCCGGACCTCTGAACTCGAGCAGCGCCACGAGTCATGGATGAACACGGCCCTGCGCGACATCCGTGCCGGCCGCGGCGCGACGTGGGCGGCGCGCGCCGGCCACGTACGCGAACTCGTCGGCGCGACACGTCCGGCAGTCGACTTCCTCGGTCCAACCACCCAGGTCACGATCGCGCAGACCGTGGACCGTGGAGCGCTGGCAGCCCTGGCACAGCACTTGCAGGCGCACGTCTCGCAGACCGGCCCCATCAAGACCAACGCAGACGGCACCGCGAAGATCGGCGCGTTCACCAGCAAGGCGATCAAGCAGGCACGCCCCCTGCTCGATGCCGTCCGAGTCGACGGGCACACCCCGACGACTGTCAGTCACCTCAGCGCGACACTGGCCCACCTGGAGGCCGAGCGCCAGCTGGCGGCGCTGGACCGAGCCTGGCCCGCCGACGTGCTCATCCCGGCCGAGGACACGCTTCGAGAGCGGTTGCAATGGCACGCGACCGAACTCGAGCAGCTCGATCGCCTTCTGGCCCTCGGCCAGGAGCTCGCGCGGGAGGAACACCGCCTGGCCGAGCTAGGCCTGGCCCGACCGGACTGGAACGACATGGCCTCGGTGCTGGCCTACGCCAGCCTCGTCGATGCCGCCGGCGCGCACGACGCACACGCAGCCGCGTCACAGCCGTTGCAGCGGCTCGAGGCGAGGACGACGGCCGTCGCGACGTGGGCCGACGCTGCGCCGACCGTGCACCAACTGCATCTTGCCGTGTGTGCGCGTGACCGCGATCAGTACGCGACCGCGCATGCCCGGCTCGCCCGGCTGCACGCGGTCCGCGAGCTGGCGGCCGACCGTGATGCCCTCACCAGCCGCTGCCGAGATGCCGCACCGGACCTAGCGGAGGTCCTCGACGAGCCCTCCGCCCCGGTGTGGGACGAGCGCATCCCGCAACTGCCGGATGCGTGGGACTGGGCCCGGACCGGAGCGTGGATCCTCGAGCAGGACAGCACCGACAGCAACGTCCTCCAGGCCCAGATCGGCGCGATCGAGAGCCGACTGCGGCGCGACATCGAGGTCCTGGCCGCAACCCGGGCCTGGGACCACGCCCTGTCCCCCTCTCGACTGACCGGGCAGTCCCGGGCAGATCTGACTCAGTACGCCCAGCTGGTCCGCAGGCTCGGCCGGGGCACCGGCAAGTACGCCATCGCGCGACGCGGCGAGATTCGCGTCGCGATGGACCGTTGCCGACCAGCGGTCCCGGTGTGGATCATGCCGATCTACCGCATCGCCGAGCAGCTGCGGATCAGCCAGAACATGTTCGACGTGGTCATCGTCGACGAGGCCTCCCAGGCAGGCCTGGAGGCCACGTTCCTCCAGTACCTGGCGCCGAAAATCGTCGTGATCGGCGACGACAAGCAGGTCTCCCCCACCGCCGTCGGAGTCGACCAGCAGCAGCTGCGCGACCTCGCGAACATCTACCTCCACGACGACCGGTACAAGGCGTCCTGGCAGGACCCGAAGCGGTCGCTGTTCGACGAGGCGAACATGCGCTTTGGGTCCAAGCTGACCCTGGTCGAACACCGTCGCTGCGTGCCCGAGATCATCGGCTTCTCCAACCGCATCGCCTACGAGCCGGACAACATCCGGCTCGTCCCGGTGCGCCAGTACGGTGCGGATCGGCTCGAGCCCATCAAGGCGGTCCATGTCGTCGACGGATACGAGCAGGGCCCTTCCGGCAACAAGGTCAACCCGGCCGAAGTGGACGCCATCGTGGCCCAGCTCGAGAAGTGCCTGGCGGATCCTCGCTACGACGGTCTGACCTTCGGAGTCGTGTCACTCATGGGCAAGACCCAAGCACGGCGCATCGAAGCCGCCCTCCTGGAGCGCATTCCAGCCGAAGAGTGGACCGCGCGGGATCTGCGCTGCGGAGACGCCGCCGACTTCCAGGGATCCGAACGCGACGTGGTCTTCCTGTCCATGGTTTCCGCTCCCGAGCCGGGGCAGCGTCTCGGCGCTCTCACGGCCGAGATGTACACGCAGCGCTACAACGTGGCCGCTTCCCGCGCCAAGGACCAGCTCTGGGTGTTCCACTCCGTCAGGCTGGACCAGCTGCCCAACCCCGACGACATGCGCCACCACCTGCTCGACTACTGCTACGGGGTCATCGGCCGAACCCGTGCCGAGGAGGGGGACGCAGCCAGCTCGCCCGTGCCGGAAGACATCCGGGTGGAGCCGTTCGACTCGCTGTTCGAGCAGCGCGTGTACAACCGGCTGGTCGACCGGGGCTTCACCGTCATCCCGCAGTTCCCGAGCAACGGATACAACCTCGACCTTGTCGTCGTCGGCTCCAAGGGAAAGCTCGCCATCGAGTGCGACGGCGACACGTGGCACGGTCCCGAGGCCTACGAACGCGACCTGGCCCGCCAGCGGGACCTGGAGCGGTGCGGCTGGCAGTTCTTCCGCATCCGCGAATCGGCGTTCTACGTCGACCAGCACGCCGTTCTGGCGCGGCTGTGGGCCACGCTCGACGAGCTGGACATCCGACCCTCCGGGTGGCTGGCCGAGGTCCTCGTGGATGAGGAGGACGACGAGGAGCCGGAGCCGGGCACTGCGGCCCCCGAAGGCGTCGATGCCTCTGACCTCGCCCTCTTCACCGTGGGCGGGCCAGACACCGCCGGCGCGGCGGTGCCAGAAGCCGTCCAGGAGGAGATGCAGGAGGCCGAGGCAGGCCCTCCGGAGGCCTCCTACACCCCGGAGCTGCCGAGCGTGGCCGCGCACATGCAGGCCGACCTGGATGACCCGGGATCCTCATCTAGCGCGAGGCCGTCGCTGGAACCAGAACGTAGGCCTGCACTACCTGTGCTGCCGGCCTATCCAGCCTTCGAAGGTGGCCTGGTTCCGGCCCTGACCGCCACCCGCGCAGAGCTGGTCGACGCCCTGCGGGACATCGTCGCTATAGAGGGTCCCGTCCTGGGGTCCCGCATGCACAGCGCGTACGTCCTCGCGTCCGGTGGGCACCGCGTGGACAGGCAGATCGCGCATGCGCTCAACGCCGCCATCTCCTACGCCGTCCGAAAGGGCATCCTGATCGCCGACAACCCGCTCGGGCAGGCGGGCGTGAAACTCCGCACCTACCGCTTGCCCGGCCAGAACGCGGTCACCGTCCGGCAGCTCGGGCCGCGAACCCTCGATCAGGTACCGCCGATGGAGCTGGCATGCCTGCTGCGTGAGGCTGCGGCCGTGTCGGGCTGGGACAGCGTGGAATCGCTGTTCCGCGATGTGCTGCATCGCCTCGGACGGGGTCGGCTCACCGGACCGGCAGCACAAGTCCTTTCTGCCGTGGTACCCCTTGCGAAATCCCTCGACGAAGAGCACGCAGCTGACTCCCTGTTCTGACGCACCAGTGCGGTCGTCCAGGACCAGCTCTTCACCTGACGGGAAAGGTCAGGTCAGGCGCCGTCGGCAATCACGGTGTCCATGATCCATCGCCAGATCCGCTGCTTGAGCCGCCAGCCGGCACCGAGGGCCAGCCGCTCGTCGCGGTCCTCCGTCAGGTCGCCGCGCTCCCGCGCCTCCGACTGGTGGTCGACGTAGAAGCAGAGCCAGCGGTAGGCGTCGGCCGCGTTGTCGAAGTCGTCCAATGACCGTAGGAGGTGCTCACGCGGGTGCCGGGACCAGCTCTCGCCGGGCTGGACCTCCCGTCCCTCGATGACAGCAGCGGGCCGGGGGCTCCCCCACAGATCCTTGATTAGTGCCTTGGTGTGCCGGGGAGACCAGAGCTGGTCCTGCATGCGGGCCCACGCCGTCTCGGACTCCGCCACGTAGTTCGGCACGAGCTCGCGATAGCGCAGCAGGTCCAGCCGCTCCTCCATGTCGCCGACGTGCGGCACCGACACCGCAGCGTGCGGCACGTCCGGCGTCAGGAGCGTCCCGGCGGTGCGGTCCGCCTCGGCCACGAAGAAACGCACCGCGCCCTCGCCTCCGTGCGAGTTGTACACGAGGACCAGCAGCGCCCTGTCGTTCGACGCGCGCGCCCGGACGACGAAGACGGTTCGCTCGTCGTTCCTGCCGAACGAGCAGGCGCCGACAAGAGCGGCGGACCGCTCCAACTGCGAGGCGAGCATGACAGCGGCCCTTGCGACCCAGAAGTTGTCGGCCACCCGGTAGGCCGACGTCACCACGGACATCACCTTGTCGGTGTCGGGCCGCACCAGGGCGCGGTATCCCCGTGCGGCGCCTGGCTCGCCGTCAGCGTCCGGCACCAGCACCATCCGGCGGCTCACTGCCCACCGAAGGCCGGCTCCTGCGAGAACCACGTCCGAGTCCGTCATCTGGTCGGACCACAAGAGGTCCGGCAGAGCCACGCCTCGCTGAACGCCGATGAAGCGCAGCAGTGGCAGTCCTTCCTCGGGCAGGCGACTTGCGCGCCGCAGGTCGAGGAAGAACCCGCCTCCGGCATCCCGGAAGCTCACCACCGGGACGTCCCGCTCGGGGAGGCAGCGCGCAGCATGCGTCAATCATCGGCTGAACGGCCGCCTGGGCAGTGAGTGACGCGCTGTTCACAGACGTGGACCTTGTATCGGCGTGGCGGGTGACGGCGTAGGCGCCGCGCACGCTCACGCGGCGGGGCGCCGCCGGGCCGCCAGAGCTGCCCTGGGGGCAGATCCACAGGGCGCGCCCTTGCTCGGGCCGTCCTCGAGGTCGGAAGGCACCCGGGTGCGCTACTCGAGCGGACTGGTGGCGCCGTCCGGGTGGTAGCGCGTCAGCCGGCCGTGCTCGTCGAGGGCGACCGCGGTCACGCCGCGGGCAGCAAGGACCTCGCCGAAGCGGATGGTGCGGACCGCCTCAGAGATGGACGCATCCAGCTCGGCGTTCACCCGCTCACCGGACTGCCGCTCCCCTTCGGCCGCGGCCGCATCCATCTGGTCCGCCGCCACGCGAGTCGGGCGGTCCGTCACCGTGTTCACCTCGCGGCCGGGAGCAGCGGTAGGCCGGAAACGCACCCACCCGCCCTCGACGTCTACGACCACAGCCCAGGACCACGCCGTTGCGGTCCCGGCGACGACGACAGCGCCAGCGGTGGGCGCGCCCGTGTCAGGGACTCGAGCCAGGTTCAGTCCATCGTCGTCCACGAAGTTCAGGTCAGCCGGTAGATCGATGTGCAACACCCGGGCCCTTCCCACAGCGTCGTGCTGGCCCGATCCTTACCTGTCACGTCTCACAGCGATACAAGGACGTGGACCGTCCCGTCGCGGACGACCGAGGGCCGCGGCAACATGACGCCGAAGCTGGTCCGCCGCCCTGGCCACGTCGCCCGGGCGAGGACGGCCCTGCGCCGACGGGGCGGGGTGCTTAGCCGCGGCCCACCGGAAGGCAGGCGACGGGCCGGCTCCTGGTCGCGGGTGGGGGCGCCCCCATGTGTTGGTGACAGTTTGGTCAGCGTCGGGCGTCACTGCTTCGTTGACGCCTGTGCTCGTCGCAGCAGGCACCTATGGAAGCAGCACGTGCAGAGGCGGCAACAGCCAACGATCTCGATCTTGTCCGACCGCGGAAGGTGTCAAGCCGGTTGAGACAAGATCGCGTTAGTTGCTCTGGATGAGGGCCTCCCTGCTGGGCTGGTTGATCCAGGCCGCGGTCGGTAGCTGAGGTGGGGTCGGGCGCCGGCGGCCTAAGCGGGCCGGGTTGGCCGCGTAGGCGGCCCCCAGGGTGGCGGCCCGCTGGGCGCGGATCTCGCCGGCGGTGCCGTGATGCACCGAGGCCGGGGTTTGCAGACCCAGGCCGCTGTGCCTGTGCTCGTGGTTGTAGTAGGCGAAGAACGTCTCGCAGAACGCGCGGGCGTCGGCCAGGCAGCCGAACTGGTCGGGGAAGGCCGGGGCGTACTTCAACGTCTTGAACTGCGCCTCGCTGAACGGGTTGTCATTGGAGACGTGCGGCCGCGAATGGCTGCGAGCCACGCCGAGGTCGACCAGCAGCTGGGCGACCGGCTTGGAGGTCATGGAGGTGCCGCGGTCGGCGTGCACGCTGTTCGGTGCGCCGTGCACGGTCACCGCGTCGGCGATCAGCGCCCTGGCGATCTTGGCGTCCTCGCGGGCGGCGACGGTGAAGCCGACGACGTAGCGGGAGAAGATATCGAGCACGACGTAGAGGTCGTAGTAGACGCCGCGCTGCGGACCGCGCAGCTTGGTGATGTCCCAGCTCCAAACCTGCCCGGGTGCGGTGGCCATCAGCTCAGGCTTGGTCCGCGGCGGGTGAGTGGGGCCTGCCGGCGGCGCTCCCCGGCCTGCCCGGCCGCGCGCAGCAGCCGGTGCATGGTCGACATCGAGCACAGGTACTCGCCCTCGTCGAGCAGGGGTGGCCCAGGTCTGGGCCACGGACTTGTCGGCGAACCGGGAGCTGTTCAGCCTGGCCAGCACAGCCTCGCGTTCGGCGTCGGTCAGCGCGTTCGGTGGGGCCGGCCGCGGTCGCGCCCGGCGGTCGGTTCGTGGCTTTTGGGCGCGGTAGTGGCCCGAGACCAGCCCAGCAGCGCGCAGGCCCGTGCGGTGGAGGTGTGCACCGCGAGCTCGGCCACGGCTGGGGCCTCACTTCTTCGACCGCGTCTCGGCATCCGCGCTCTCG
The DNA here is from genome assembly GCF_030165005.1 of Blastococcus capsensis. Classification (GTDB taxonomy): domain Bacteria; phylum Actinomycetota; class Actinomycetes; order Mycobacteriales; family Geodermatophilaceae; genus Blastococcus; species Blastococcus capsensis. The sequence continues at coordinate 182,442 of NZ_JASNNW010000010.1, read as the reverse complement.
TAGAGCAGTTCCAAGAGCGCGTGTGCTTTTCCCACAACGTCCAGGGCGGCCTTGGTGCGCTTCAGTTCGGCCTCGGCGCGCTCGGCGCGGGCCCGCAACTTCTCCAGCTCCACCTGCTCGGGCGTGCGCCGGCCGGCCGGCGGCTGGGCGGCGAGCCCGGCCAGTGCGCCGGCGTCGCGGGCGCGGCGCCACTCGACCAGGTGGGAGGAGTACAGGCCCTCCCGGCGCAGCAGCGCACCCCGCTCGCCAGGCTGTGCGGCCTCGTATTCGGCCAGGATCTGCAACTTGTACTCGGCGGTGAAGGACCGCCGCCGTGGGCGTTCGGCTCGAGGACTCACCTGTCCATCGTCGGTCACCGGCACAGCCGGCAGGTCCGCCGTCGTCATCGTCATCGTGATCAACCTGTCTCGCCCCGTGCAGAGGGAGGAACTGCTACCGAAGGTGTCTCACGTCAGCCTGACGCACAAGGCCGGCGGGCTACGTTCCGACCATGTCCACGAAGCCGCGCACACCGCGTCCCTCCTCCGCTCAGGAGGCAGCCGGTGGGACGGCTCCCACTTCTAGGTGTCCAACTCCCCCCGGCGACGCTCCTAGGGTCTAGCGACACACCAGCTCTCGCCCCCGCGTCCCCGGTTGCGACATCTAGCCGATGGTCACCGTGCTCGGCTGGCCGCGACGCGATGCTCACCCGTGCCTGCAACGCGCGGCACGAAGGAGGCGCACGGCCGCGCGTGCGGGCGCCCGTCAGCTTCCCTCACTTGCTGATTCGTCAAGGTCTCAACCCGTGTGACTGCAAAGGGCGCACAAGCCGTGACCTCACGAACTGCTGCTCAACCAGTCAAGCCATGACTCCACCGGCGATAAGGCTCGCAGCGCAGCCACCAGCTGGCGCATCGCTTTCTCGTCGGCGGTGGGCAGCGCCTCGAGGATCCCGGCGCGGGTTTGCTCTTGTTCCGCGGATGTGGGTTCCAGTGCAGGCAGTGTTGACACTATGCCCGCCACGGCCCAGGCGTCGGCGCCCGGCAGGGAGGCCAGCACTCCCGCGATGACCTGCCGCCGTTCGGCGGCTGTGGTCGCCAGCGCAGACAGCCCCGACACCAAGTCCGCCACGATCCATGGATCCGCGCCCCGCAGCGAGGCCAGCACCCCGGCGATGGCCTGGTCCCGCTCGGCCCCTGTGGTCGCCAGCGCGGACAACGCGTGCAACAGGTCCGCGACCTTCCACCGGGAGGCAGTAGAGAGCGCGGCCACCACCCCCGCGATGGCCTGCTCTCGCTGGGTCCCTGTGGTCGCCAGCGCGGACAACGACTCAAGCAGACGACCGACGTCCGAGGAGGCTGTCGGCAGCGCGGCCACCACCCCCGCGATGGCCTGCTCTCGCTCGGCCCCTGTGGTCGCCAGCGCGGACAACACCTGCACCAGGTCCGCGACGTTCCACCGGGAGGCAGTAGAGAGCGCGGCCACCACCCCCGCGATGGCCTGCTCTCGCTCGGCCCCTGTGGTCGCCAGCGCGGACAACGACTCAAGCAGACGACCGACGTCCGAGGAGGCTGTCGGCAGCGCGGCCACCACCCCCGCGATGGCCTGCTCCCGCTCGGCCCCTGTGGTCGCCAGCGCGGACAACACCTGCACCAGGTCCGCGGCGTTCCACGGGGAGGCAGTAGAAAGCGCGGCCAGCGCCGCTGCGAAGGCTTGCTCCCGCTCGGCCGCCGACGTCGCCAGCACCGGCAACGCCTGCACCAGGCCCGCGACGTTCCACGAGGAGGCAGTAGAGAGCGCGTCTAGCGCCACTACGAGGACTTGCTCCCGCTCGGTGGGCGCCGGCTCCAACTTGGCCAGGGCCACCACCAGGTCCTCTCTTTCCCACGTGGACGCGGTATGCAATGCGGCGAGCAAGATGGCGCAGGCCTCCTCCCGCTTCGCCGCCGTAGGCTGCAACCTGTTCAGAGCCGCCACCAGGCCCACGACGTCCCACGCGGACGCGGTATGCAGCGCGGCGAGCAAGATGGCGCAGGCCTCCTCCCGCTTCGCCGCCGTAGGCTGTAATGCGATCAGCGCGGCGACCACTTCCTTGGGGTACCGGCCGCGCGTGCCGGGCAGTGCAGCAAGCACCACGGTGAGGGCCTGTTCGCGTTCCGTAGCGGTGGGCTGCAGTCCGTTCACCGCCGACACCAGCTCGTCGATCGCTCGCGACGCGGCGATGATTAGCGCCTCGTAGGTCTCCTCCTCGAGGCTCGTGGGCTTGAGCGCGGGCGACGGCGACGGCGACGGCGACGGCGACGGCGACGGCGACGGCGACGGCGACGGCGACGGCGACGGCGACGGCGACGGCGACAATAAGCCCTGGACTCCCCATAGAAGCGCGGTTTCGAGCGCGGTGAGCATTCCCTCGAAGGCCAGTCCCCGCTGGGTCTCCGTAGGGTCGAGTACGGGCAGCACCAAGCCCAGGGCCGCCACTGTCCAAGGATCGGCGGTGGGCAGTGCGGCCAGCAACTCGGTGCGAGCCTGCTTCCGCTCGGCGGCTGTGGTCGCCAGCCCGGGCAGCACCGACACGATCTTCGCGACCGCCTGCGGACCGGCTATGGGCAGCGCGGCCAGCAACTCGGTGCGAGCCTGCTGCCGCTCCATGGCCGTGGTCGCCAACCTGGGCAGCATCGACACCAGCTTCGCGAGATCACCCCGGTCGATACCTCGCAGCGCGGCCAGCAACTCGGCGCGAGCCTGCTCCCGCTCCGCGGCCGTGGTCGCCAGCCCGGGCAGCACCGACACGAAGAGCTCGTTGTCAAGCCAGTCATCGCCCCTGGATCGGGCAAGCAACTCGGCGCGAGCCTGCTCCCGCTCCGCAGCCGTGGTCGCCAGCCCGGGCAGTACGGCCCCCCCCAAGATCCCGGCGAGATCAATACCCAACGTGGACATCGCGGCGAGAACTGCGGTGCGAGCCTGCTCCCGCTCGGCGGCCGTAGGCTCCAACGCGGGCAGCACCCGCGCCAAGCTTATGACCACCATCGGGTCATCGGCGACCAGCCTGGCAAGCGCGATGGTTCGTGCTTGTTGCCGCTCGGCGGCCGTAGGCTCCAACGCCGACAGTGCTTCCACGAGCCTCGCGCCGGCATTGGCGGCGGACAGGGCAGCGAGTATCTCCATGCGGGCGGGCCGGTTGGACTTCGTCCAGTGCGCGCTTCCTTCGACGTTGGCCGTCGACCTGGAAGCGCTCCTCACACGGCAGTCGTGGAGGACGTCTTGGTGAAACTGAGTCCAGTCGCTGGGGTCAGATTCTTCCGCGATTGCGAGGACGAGATCATCGATCTCTTCAGCGGCCTTCTTTCGAGCGGGGTCTGATGGGAGATGGACAGCGCGGTCGAGCAGCAGTTGCAGAAGGGCTCCTTGCTGCTCCTGGTTGTGGGCGGCGACGGCGGCTGGTGCGGCGACCTTCCAGTCGGGGTCGAACCAAAGGTGGGGCAGGAGGGCACTCGCGGCGGCGGCCGGGGCTAGTCCAGCGATGTGCTCGGCGACGAAGTGCTCGAAGACGGTGCGGTGCACGAATCGCCGGGTGACTCCGCCCTCGCCATTTGATCCGACGATCGGAACCACTGCCTCGATCGCGCGGGCCTCCCGTTCCGACGGCCAGCTCGGTTGGTCAAACGTGTCGGCCCAGTTCCCCAGACCGGTCGGCGTGGTTTGGTCGCTCACCGCTTTCCATGCCCAGTTCGCCAGCATGGCCTCGCAGGCGAGAACATTGGGCTTGGCTAGGTAGCCGGGCGCGTTGTTGGTCCACTCGCGTTGCAGCAGTCGTCGGATCAGGCTCTGGTACAGCTGCCGTCGCCGTTCGGGCAGTGGCCGCTCAGTCGGGTCTGACCTTTCAGTGATCAAGCAGTAGAAGGTGAGCATCAGCGGGATAGCGGCAAGCCGAACCAAGGCCGGGCGTGCACGGAGTTGCTCGATGAGCGCCTCACCCCGGTTGCCTTCGCCAGCGAACCACTTCCGGACAAATGCCTCGACGTCGGTGGGGTAATCGAGGTCCTCAATCTCGACGATCCGTGGCCCGTCCGCGCTTGTCGGGCGGCCGCGGTAGGTGACCGACCACGCCGATGGGCGGCTGGTCACCACAACCCGCCACTCATGCAGTCCGGCCAACTCATGCAGCCGGCCGCTCTGCGCGGCGAGATCTGCGGCTTCATCGAGGCTGTCCACGATCAGGAGCACCTTGCGACCGCTCTGGGTGAACGTCCGACGGAGCCTGTCGACTGCGTCGCCCGCCCCAGGATCGCTGTGCCCCGCCCCAGAGTCGAACGATGCCGCTACCAGAGACTCCCGAGGGCTGCCGGAGCTCTTGGCCCACTGATCCCAGGTGGTGAGCAGCGGCAGCTCCACCTCATCGAGCTCCGCGCCGTCCTCGAGGGACGCCAGAGCCGCATGCGCGGCTTCTCGCGCGTATCGACGGGACAGCCACGTCTTCCCTGAACCTGGCCCGCCCAGTACCACAAGCATCTGCTGACCGCTCAGGGCTTTGGCGGCGCTGATCACGTCACCGCCGGTACCCGGCTCCGAAGCGGCGGTGCGCAGTCGCAGGCGGGTTTCTAGCGCCGACGCCGCCTGCTGGCCAGGCCAAACCGGGATGTCCCAGTCCGTGATTCGCGTCCGCAGGTACGCGATTACCTCCGCGATCGTGCTAGCGGTGACCAGCGCCGCCACAAGGTCCTCGACTTTGGCCTCCATGCGCAGACCTCGGGCCGCGGCTCGAGCCAGGCGCTCGTCTACGGCGCGGTGCAGCTCCTGAATCGCTGGGAGCAACACCGGTTCTGCGCCCTTCAGTCGCCTGACCAGGGCGCAGTAGGTTTCCTCGACCGCGCGCTCGACGACGCTGTAGAAGGGCTCCCTCCCCCAGTACGTCTTGTTATGGGCTTTCGCCGCCGACAGCACACGCCTGGATACTGCGGACGCGTCAAAGTTCAGGGCTGCGATCGCGTCATGGTCGGCTCCGAATCGCGCGACCACCTCAGCGGCGTGTGCCAACCCGTGCTCGGCTTGCGCTCGGGTGAACCCCTCCCCCTCCGCCCAGCGGCGGATGGCAGCGGTGACGTGCCGGTGCAGATCCCGAGTCTCCCCCTCGGCCTCATACCGGGCCTGCGCGTACTTGACCAGCTCCCCCAAGGCAGCGCGACCCGCCAGCAGAGGGCCTCCCAGCACCGCTATGGCGACGGTCGCCAACGACCCGGCCAGCCTTGAGTAGTCGCCCGAGCTAGGCACTGGGAGCTCCGTGGTTCACAGCACAGATTGTGCCCTGGACGCGACCAGTCAGGGCCGATTGCGAGGTGGGGTTTGACCTCCGCGAGTGCAGCACGAAGCACCAAAGGAAGCTGGAGTCTGGAGGCATCCCAGGGCTCTGGCGGTCGGACGAGGGCGCGTGGGCCTCGGGTGGCCTCGTCAGATTTCAGGACGCGGTCGAGCCCAACCCGCGAGCTGTCCCGCAGAAGGCACGGAGCCAAGCCGCGCGCATGGGGAACGCATCCGTGTGTGCCACCGGTAGGTCCCGCAGGTCGTTATGTGTTGGTATGCAGGTGAGGTCTGTCTGAGCATTGTCATCTCCGCCCAGATCCCAGTCCGCGCTGCCCTTGGCGCGCGATACGTTCCGATCATGTCCACGAAGCCGCGTACACCGCGCCCCTCCCCCACCGGGCAGGCCGCCGGTGGGACAGCTCCCACTTCCCGGTGTCCAAGTCCCCCCTCGGACACCGAGATGAACCCCGACGGCCCTCAAGCCGTGGGGGTTTCGTCATGGATGGAGTCATCGGAGCGGTGACGTCATCGCTTAAGCGGAGCTCTGCACTCGGCGTACCAGCCGCCGATGAAGTGCGCGGCCTCCTCCGATCGAGTGTCGCGGAACGCGGCCTACAACTCGGACGTTATATAGGGTTCGCGTGTGTGGGAGGTGGTGCTGCTCGACGAGGTCGGCGAGTGGTTTCTGGGTCTCGACGGCACGACCGCCGAACTCGTCACCGCAGCCATCGACTTGCTCGCAGCGCAGGGGCCGACGCTCGGGCGACCGGTGGTCGACAGGGTCAAGGGCAGCTCCCAGCACAACATGAAGGAGTTGCGGCCGGGGTCCAGTGGTCGCAGCGAGGTGAGGATCTTGTTCGTCTTCGATCCCGAGCGGAAGGCAGTTCTGCTGGTCGCCGGGGACAAGTCGGGCCGCTGGAAGGACTGGTACCGCACCAACATCCCGGTCGCCGAGGCGCGCTACGAGCAGTGGCTGGCCGGCGACCGAGCAGAGGAGGTCTGACATGGCCAGGAACTGGAAGGACGTTCGAGCGGACGCCGTCAGCGGTGGCCTGGTGGACGAGGAGCGCGTCACGCATGCGACGAGGGCCCTCGCCGATGCGGTGCAGGCTCAGCGATTGGCCGACATCCGCAAGGCGCAGGCGCTCAATCAGGAGACGCTGGCGAAGCGAATGAAGGTCAGCCAAGCGCGGGTCAGCAAGATCGAGCACGGCACGCTCACCCACACCGAAGTGGGAACACTCGAGTCCTACGTCGAAGCGCTCGGCGGCAGGCTACGTGTCGTGGCGGAGTTCGACGACGAGAGCATCGCTCTGCACTGAGGGATCCGTGCGCGCCGGTCACGCTCGGCCCGACTTCATCGCGGAGCGGGGTAGAGGCGTGTGCGTATGTAGCGTGTCGCCCCTCGGACACAGCGATAGGCACACCGGCGTCTTCCCAAGTGGCCAGTGCCGCTCGTCAGGGCGCGCGGCGTTCCTTGTCGAGTCGGTCCAGGAGCCACGCTCGGGCCATCGTGGACATCGGCAGGTGCTGGCTCTCGGCGATCTCTTGGATTGCTGCGAACTGTTCCTCCGAGAGGCGGACATTGAACATCCGACTCGCCTGGTTCGGGCGGCTGATGACCGTGCCGTCCGGGTACGGCTCGCCAGTGTCGGCCCCCTCTTCCAGTCGCCGGGCGTCCTCGCGTGCGGCGCTAGCCTCGCGAGGATCAAGCTTCTTCGCCATCGCCAACCTCCTGTAGGTACATCGCGAGATCGCGGCCGCTGGCCGGCCAGGCGTCCATGCCGTGGAGATCGCCGTCGAGATCGCGGTAGGCGATGACAACGAGGACCTTGCCGGCGGACGGCGAGTATCCGATGAAGCCGGTGGCGCCAACCCGAGACGTCGGGTACGGCGAGAGTTCGACGAGCCGCGCATCGGCCATCACCTCCACCGTCCAGGCCTGCTCGATGTCGAACGCACCCGCGTACCGACTCGAGCGGGACTGGATGTAGGCGGCGTCTTCGTCCGCCCAGTGCAGCCCCACGGCGACAGTGTAAGACAACGATTTACGGCGTGCCTCTATCGACAGGGAGAACCTGCTCACGGCCGCGCACCGACCCCTCCGCGGCATGTGGCAGCTGCGGGCCCTACCGCGAGGTCGCGCTCCCGGGACAGTATGGAGTCGTGCCGATTCCGTCCGGGTCCGCTGATCAGGGCACGCTACCGTTGATCGGCCTGGACGACGAGCTGTCGTCGCTGCGCGAGGACGTCGCCCGGCTGCGAGCGGAGAACGCCCGACTCCTCCGACTGCTGGAACTGACGCCGCGGCAGGCGCGCCCACCCGGCCCCGTGCAGACCGGCGTCTTCGACGGCCAGCCGGGACCGGCGCACGCCGGTTCCACGCCGGCGGCGAAGGTCGCGTTCTTCGCCAGCCTGTTCGCCGCCCGGACCGACGTGTACGCGCTGCGGTGGGAGAACGCCCGAACCGGCCGCGGAGGCTGGGTGCCCGCGGTGCGCGGCGGCTGGCGCAAGGGCGTGCCGGCCGCGGACCGGGAGTACCTGCCATTGACAGACGAGGTCATCACTGCCCATCTGTCTGGCGAGCTGGAGCTGGGCCTGTATCCGCTGCTGGACGGCGACCGCTGCCCCTGGCTGGCCGCCGACTTCGACGGCCCCGCCGCCATGCTGGATGCACTCGCCTACCTCAAGGCCGCCCGCACGGTCGGCGCATCGGCGGCGCTGGAGGTGTCCCGCTCAGGTCTCGGCGCACATGTCTGGCTGTTCTTCACCGCGTCCGTCCCCGCGGCCACTGCCCGCCAGGTGGGCACCGGACTCCTGCGCGAGGCGATCGCCGTGCGCGGGCGGATGGACCTGGCCAGCTACGACCGGCTCTTCCCCTCCCAGGACGTCCTCGCAGTCGGCGGTCTCGGCAATCTCATCGCGGCGCCCCTGCAGGGCCGCGCCCGCCGCCGCGGAGCCACCGTGTTCCTCGATCTGGCCACCATGGAGCCGCACGAGGACCAGTGGTCCTACCTGTCCAGCCTCGGCCGACTCACACCCAAGGAGGTCGACCGGCTGGCGCAGCGACTCGGCCAGGTCGCCGTCGGGGCCGAGGTGAACCGGCTCCGCTCCCCCACCTCCACGAAAATCGCGGTGCAGCCGCCAGCTGTTGTCCACGCCCGACTCGGTGCCAGGATCACGGTCGAAACAGCAGCGCTGCCCCCAGCGCTGCTCGCCACACTCAAGCACGCGGCGTCGATGCCCAACCCGGTCTTCTACGAGCGGCAACGGCGCCGTGCCTCCACCTGGGACACCCCACGCTTCCTGCGCAACTACGACGAGACACTCACCGGCGACCTGCTCCTGCCGCGCGGATTGCAGGACCGGCTCGCAGCCCTTGTGGAACAGACCGGTAGCCGCCTCCAGCTCACCGACGAACGGACCGCCGGCGAAACGCAGACCTTCGAGTTCGCCGCAGAACTCGATCCCGAGCAACAGCAAGCCTTCAAGGCCCTCGCCGACCAAGAAGCCGGCGTGCTGGTCGCCCCGCCCGGGGCCGGCAAGACGGTCATGGCCTGCGCGCTGATCGCTCACCACGCCGTCCCCACCCTCGTGCTCGTCGACCGCAAAGCCCTGGCCGACCAGTGGCGCGCCCGCATCGGCGAACTGCTCGGCGTGAAGGCCGGGCAGCGCGGCGGCGGCCGCGGCAAGACCACCGGCATCATCGACGTCGCCACCCTGCAGACCCTCGCCCGTAGCGATGACATCGCCGGCTGGACCAGCGACTACGGCCTGGTGGTGGTCGACGAGTGCCACCACGTGCCCGCCGCCGCCTTCGAGCACGCCGTGCGGCAGATCCCGGCCCGCCGCTGGCTCGGGCTCACCGCCACCCCCTACCGGCGCGACCAGCTCGACGACCTCATCGCCCTGCAGTTGGGGCCAATCCGCCACACCCTCGTTCCACCGCCCACCGGCACCCTGGGCAACCGGTCCCCGGACTCGCAGACACCCGAACCGGTCCTGCACGTCCACTCCACGGGCTACCGCTACGCCGGGGACGCCGAGCCTTCCTCCCCCGGCGGCATCGCGGCGATCTACCGCGACCTGGTCGCGGACGACGCCCGCACCGGCCAGATCACCGACGACGTCGTCGCCGCGCTCGCCCGCGGCAGGCACTGCCTCGTGCTCACCCAGTGGACCGCACACCTGGACCGGCTCGTCGCCGAACTCAGCCAGCGGGGCCACGAGCCCGTCGTCCTGCGTGGCGGCATGGGCGCGAAGTCCCGGGCCGCAGCGCTCGCCCGGCTCGTGCCGCAGACCGACGGACCGCCACTGCTGGTCGTCGCCACCGGCCCGTACGTGGGCGAGGGCTTCGACTGCCCGGCGCTCGACACGCTCTTCCTCGCCGCACCGATCGCCTTCAAGGGCCGACTCGTGCAGTACGCCGGCCGCATCCTCCGCCCGTTCCCCGGCAAGTCCACCGCCGAGGTGCACGACTACCACGACGTCGCGACCGGCGTCCTCGCCTCATCGCTGAGCAAGCGCGCCCCCGGCTACACCAGCCTCGGCTTTCCGGACCCGCGCCGCCTCGTCCGGTAGTCAGTCCTACGTCGGGTCAGACCATGCCGAGCCGGTCGAGCCGCTGGATGAACGCGATCTTGCGGCGCTGCTCCCGGCGAAGCTGCTGGACCCGATCCGCGAACGCCTTGCTCGTCCCCTCGCGGCGGCAGACTTCAGCCAGTTCGTAGAGCAGACCCGCCGCCGCGTCGTAGTCGGCCGCCGTGCGTCGCTCTACGAGCTCCACGACCTCACGCCACGCCTGATCCTGCCGCCCCGCGAGTGCGCTCAGATGGTTCTCGCGGGCGAGTTCAGCGGCGCGGCGGCGCTCCTCTGCCTGTCGCTGGGCGCGCTCACCGGCCGCACGCTGCCGGTACTCACGGCGCCGTCGGGACTCCGTGAGCAAGTCCGCCGCGGACCGGCCGGAGCCGTCCCCGGTCTCGACCGGCGCAGCCGCTCGCCGGCAGCCGGCCAACAGCTCGGCACGCACCCTCACCCCGTCCCCCTGGGCCACCCGCAGAAGAAGAAGGTCCTTGTTCTCCGCCGGTAGCTGCGCCAGCCAGCCGGGCAGCTCGGCAAGCGTGTCGTCAGCGCTCAGCGGCGCGCTGCTCTCCGCTGCGACGGCGACCAGGTCGGGGTCGATGCGCAGGAACTCGGCCACCGCACGGAGGGCGGCGCTCAACTGCCCGAGGCCCGGCGGAACGGGCGGTTCGAGCGAGTCCTCGTCGACCTCGTGATTCTGGACGGCGAGCAGCCAGGCCAGGTAGAGCAGCCGGAGATCCCCAGCCATGAGTTCAGCCCGGACGGGGACGATCGAGGCCAGCAAGCCGGAGCCGTCCAGCCACTCCTCGTACTCACCGTCCTCGTCCTCGGCGACCAGGTCGATGACGACGAACCCGTCGGTCGTCCACGCGGTCGAACAGTCGCCGACCAGGTACTGCCCCACCCCGGCCGTGGCCGGGGTGCCGAACAGCTCGATGGGCAGCCGGAACATCAGCCGGTGCGTCCCCCAGTTGGCCAGGTACAGGAAGGCGTCGAAAGAGCGCTCGACCAGCCGGCGCGGATCAGCCTTCAGGTCGCCCCACTCGTAGTCGTTCACGAAACTGGTCGGCGTGATCTGGGCCCGTGTCGAGATGGCGCGCAGGTCGGCCTGCTCGTCGACGGACAGCGGTCGGTCGATGGCCGCGAACTCGTAATACTGGTACTCGCTCATCGCGACCCATCCTCCGGGCTACCGGGCTTTGAAGAGATCGACCATCAGTTCCAAGGGCACCGCCGACAACCCGTGTGTCACTGACCGGAAGGCCGGGGTATCCGGCAGGCCCGGGCATGAAGCACTGAATCGATCACCGCCGCAACCGTGTGCGTATGTAGCGTGTCGCCCCTCGGACACAGCGATAAGCACACCGGTGCCCGCGGTTACCGTTATGGCGACGCACATTTGTGGCCGAGGCTGGCGCCGTTGTGGCCGAGGCAGGCGCCGTCGAGCACAGTCGACCTCGCTGGCGGCCGCACCGAGTTACGCCACGCTTCCCCGGGGCACGATCCACCGGACCCGCAGCCTCGGCTCGGCAGCAGCAAGAACGTCGTAGTCGCCGTCGTAGTGAAGAATCTCCGCGTCGTTGCACCAGCGCGGTGGCGGCAATGAGCAGGTCCACCACCTTGGGCGCGCGATGCGTGCCTCGCTGCACGAGCGCCCTCTGCAACGACCGCGCTGCAACATCCACCGCGGGGAGCGTGTCGCCCAGCAGGGGCATCGCCGCCAACGCCTGCATTTCGGCGTCGAACTCTGACACGTCGCGAACCGAGATGCAGATCTCCAACCGCTGCACCAACACGGAGCGGAGGGTGTTGAGCGGGCCGTCGAGGTAGTCCAACACTGCCTCGCGGACCGATGTGTGGCGGGCGATGCGGGCATACGCGGAGTTGTCGAGGATCGCCTCAGGCACCAGGCCTGACCTCGGCCAAGACCTCCGGAGTGAAGTGCGGTGAGACCTGTCCTGCGGCCACGGCCACGATGAGGTCACGCTGCTCGGCCTGCTGCAGCACCAGATCCAACGCCGCTCGACAGTCTCCCGCTTGGAAGCCGTGCCGAGTCGCGCCTGCGCTCGGGTAAGCTTGTCCGCGGGCATGTCCACCAGCGTCTTGGCCACTCTGCTGCTCCCTCGAACGCAGTAACGACAGCCGGCGGACCACCCGGTCCGCCGGAAGGACCATCGACCCTGGCCCGCCGACGGCGCGAGGGACACAGTGGTCCCTCGCCGGGACGCCGACCGGGCGCGGGGCGGACGCGGGGCGGACGCGGGGCGGACGCGGAGATCTCCCCCCGGGGCCGCCGTCCCGGTACTGCACCACGGTGGAGGGGGCAACCGTGCTTCGCTGCGACGGACGGGGACGACCGCGCCGGGCGCTGGCCGGGTGCGGCCTGTTGCTGACGGTCACCGCCGGCTGCGCGCGCCCCGTCGACGACCCGGGCGCTCCGCTGGACAGCCTGCGCGCCTGCCCGGGGGCCGGGTCGGTCATCGGGGTATTCGTCGGCACCGAACCCACCGCCGATGCGGGCGACGGCCCGACCGTGCAGGGCGTCGACGCGTGGGCGCTGTCGGTGAGTGGTGACGTGCGGCGCCTCACGGACGACGGCGTCCACACCGGCGCGGTGATCGCGCCCGACGCCCGCACCGTCTACCAGCTGCGCAGCAGCGGCCGCGTCCTCGGCGAGTCGCTCGAGTCCGCCGGCCTGGTGGAGACCCACGACCTCACCACCGGGCGGGTCACCCGGCTCGTCGAGCTCGGCGGGATCGTCGACCTGGGCGTCTCCGCCGACGGCCGGTGGCTGGCCGCGGCGCACACCGTGGAGGAGCGCCCGGGCACCGGGGACGACGTCAACAGCATCACCGTCGTCGACCTCGCCTCGCCGGGCGCCACCCGGACGTTCCCCCGCGCCCCCGACGCCGACACCGGCCTGTTCAGCGCGGTCACCGCCGTCGCGCTGAGTCCCGACGGCGCCCGCCTGGCCTATGCGCAGGTGATCGAGATCGCGCGCGGCTCGGTCGCGCACACGCTGCGCATCCGCGACGTGGCGACGAACGCGGACGTCGTCGTCCACACGGCGGACGGGACCGACTTCCACGCCGACGTGGAGTGGTCGGCCGACGGGAGCACGGTCGTCGCGGCCGTGCGGCACCAGGCCGTGGGCGACACCGTGGAGTCACCGCCCCGGTTCCGGACGGTGCGCCACGACGTGGCCAGCGGTGCGACGACGGTCTGGGAGAGCTACGCGCAGGACGTCACGCCGGTGGCTCCGGACGCCGGCCGGCTGCTCGGCGTGGTCTCCGCCGCCGGGCAGGGCCATCCATCCCGCGCGCTGGTCGCGTGGGACCGGGGCGGTGGCCCGGGCCGTCCGCTGACCATCGGCCGAGGGGCCCAGGGCGTCTCCGTCGCGACGTGCAGCTACCGATGAGGAGCTCCGGATCGGAGCGGAGGAGGACGGGCCCCATGTCCACCCGGGCAGGCAGGTCATCCGGACGCGCCCTGGCGCTCGCCCTGGCCCTGGCCCTGGGGCTCACCCTGCTGGCTCCCGTGCCGGCCACGGCCGCGACGGTGCGCCTGCAGGTGTGGGACTTCAACGCCTGCGACCAGTACGGGCGCAACTTCCCCGACTGCCAGGTGACCCCCGAGCAGCGCGCCGACGCCATCGCGGCGAGCCTCGGCTCGACGTCCTGGACGCCGAACGCCGCGACCCTCCAGGAGATGTGCCGCTCAACCTTCGACATGGTCCTCGCGGACCTCCCGCCCGGGTGGGTCGGCGCCTTCCACTCCACCTACACGACCACCGACACCCGCTGCCAGTCCACCGATCCCGCCTGGGGCATCGCCGTCTTCGCCCGCAGCGATGTCCTCACCGGTCCGGTGCACCACACGCTCGGGGTGGAGACGAGCGGGGAGGAACGGACCCTGCTGTGCGCCGACGTCACGGTGGGCATCGGGATGCGGCTGTGCACGACGCACCTGACGTCGTCGTCGCAGAGCGAGGCCGCATCGCAGGCCGTCACGGCCGACGGCCTGGTCGACGAGTGGACCGCCGCCGGGATGCTGGTGGTCGTCGGTGGTGACTTCAACCTCGACGTGCGCCGGTGCCGCAACAGCAACGTCTCCACGGGTCTGAAGGGCTGGTACACCGGCCGGTTCGGTGCCGGTAAGACCCGCTGCTACTCCGGCTCCGGGGGCATGCACGAGGCCGACCGCTACCGCTCCGGCGGGGACGGCGTCTACGACGAGGACACCCTGGGCTCGGTGAAGATCGACCTGGTCTTCGCCCCCGGCCAGCGGGTGGCCACCGACTACGCCGGCGACGCCACGAGCTCGAGCGTCTCCGACCACGACCCGCTGCGGGCGGCCTTCACGGCCTCCGGCTGAACGACCCGACGGGCCGTCGACAACCCCTGGTGGGCCCTACGCCCAGGAGGGCACCCGCGTCCGACGACCGGTCGGACGGGACCGCCGGGTCACGGCGCCAGCAGGGAGAGGCCAAGCGTGAAGGCTGGGTGAGTCCCCTGGAGTGGTGTGGATCGTGCTGAGCAGCAGGGCGCGCCGGTTCCCGTCGGGCGACCCGGTCGCTGTCACGAACGCGTCGTCAGGCCCTGCCGCAGCTCCTCCATGGCTCGCGCGAGGCTCACGTGCGGCGCCCAGCCCCACCCCCGCGCGCGGTCGGTGAGCAGCTGCCCGGTCCAGACCGGCTCGTCGGTCCACTCGGGCGCGACGCCCACCGTGTCGGTCACCGTGCCGAAGTAGTCCCGCAACGTCGCCGGCTCGCCCGCGACGATGACCGGGGTCGTGCCGCCGGCCACCGGGCCTCGCTCCGCGTCGTCGGCGGTCGCGACGGCGCCCGTGGCGACGTCCGCGATCAGGGCCGCCAGGTCGTCGACATGCACCCAGGCCCAGGTCTTCGCCGGGTTCGCCCGGCGCTCACCGCGGCGGACCTCCTGCGGTCGCAGCGTGTTCCAGACCGACGTGTCGCCGGCGCCCATGATCGCCGGCGGGCGGACCAGCACGGTCGTGAGCCCGCCGACCTGCGCGAGCGCGGAATCGGTGGCGTTCTTGGTGTCGGCGTAGTCGCCGCTCCCCTCGGGCAGGAGGGCACCGTTCTCGGCCACGTCGCCGACGCCGGCCGAGCGGTCGTAGACCCCGGCCGTGGACACGTGCACGAGCCGGGCGACGCCGGCGTCCCGGGCAGCCCGAGCGAGGACCGGCGTGCCCTCGACCCCCACCCGGTGCTGCACCTCTCGGGACGAGCCCATCGGGTGGACTGTCGTGACGACCGCGTCGGCGCCCTGGGTCACCGCGCGGGCGAGGCCCTCGTCGGCGAAGTCGCCGACGTGCTCGGTGACCCCGTCGAGCGCAGGCGCGCTGCCGGCGCGGCGGACGACGGCGCGCACCTGCGCCGACCGCTCGACGAGCGCCCGGCACACCGCCGTGCCCACCAGTCCGTTCGCACCGGTCACCACGACGACGGGAGAGGCATCGACCATGCCGTCCACACTGCCAGCGACCGCACGACGGCGCCCCCCGCGCGGCACGTCGCAGCGTCGGGGCGCCTCCCGATCCGACGGCCGGCGTCCCGCGAGCAGCGTCCCCACCCCCATGCCGAAGGCGTCCTCGAGGAGCTCCTGCTCTGTCCACGACGACGAGGTCCCTGTCACCGTTGTCTCGAGGGCGAGAACCGCGCTGTCGACCGGACTGGGAATCGGCTCGGCGTCTGGCGCGAGATGGGGATACCGGCCATGCACCATGCCTGTTCGCACAACGTGCGGCAGCATCCTCCTGGTGACCCTGCCGGCTGTCGTGACCCTGCATCTGTGGCAGGTCTCGACGCACGCGATTCCGCGCGCGCTCGTCCACATGGTCGCCGACCGCCGACCGCTGCGGCGGACGCCTGGCCTGCGGTTCGCCAAACTGCTCGGCACCGGCAGTGGGCGGACCTTCACCGCCCGAGACGCGAATCCACGCCAGTGGGGACTGCTCGCGGTCTGGGACGACCCGATCGCGCCCATGGCGTTCCAGGACTCCGGGCTGCCTGCGCGCTGGCGCCGCTTCGCGGACGAGGAGTGGGTGGCCCACTTCGAGCCCCTCTCCGCGCGCGGGCTGTGGTCTGGGCAGGAGCCGTTCGGCAAACCGCGTCCCCGGGTCTTCGACGGCCCCGTCGCCGCCGTCACCCGCGCTCGCCTGGTGCTACGGCGGGCGGCACGCTTCTGGACCGCCGTTCCCCCGGTCTCCGCGGACCTGCACGAGGCCCCCGGCCTGCGGATGGCACTGGGCATCGGTGAGGCGCCGCTGGGCATGCAGGGGACCTTCAGCATCTGGGACTCGTCGTCGTCGCTGAACGCCTTCGCCTACGGACGGGCACCGCACACAGCCGTCATCGAGCGAACCCGCCAGGAGGGCTGGTACGCGGAGGAACTGTTCGCCCGCTTCGCCGTTCGGTCGTCCTCCGGCACCATCGCCGGCGTCGACCCACTGGGACCGGGGCCCCGCTGAGTCACGCTTCCGCGCCATTCAGGCCGCCCAGCACCGAACCACTTCCCGCCGTCACCCCCCGCAGGTGGCCTCTCGGCAGCCCCATGGTGAAGGCCGCTTTCCGCGCCACCCCGCCGTTGTGCCACGCACTCGCCGCCCCCGTCCACCGCGCGCGCCACGATGCGTCCCGCGCGGCGGCCGCCGCGCTCCGCACCCCACGCCATACCTGCGTCGGGCGGTGGCGCTGAAAGCGCACCGGTGAGCTCGGCGACGTGGAGCAGCTCCCGGGGGAGCCCGCCCTTCTGGTCAGCGCCGGGTGCCGACGGCGAGCAGGTACTCCTTCTCGAACCGCGCTCGATCCGGTGTACCGCGGTTCCACTCGACGCTGAAGCGGTCCAGCGCGTCGTCGAACTCGGCCTCGCGGCCTTCGCGGACGGCGTTGGCCCGGGCCGCGATCGTCGGCCCGTAATACGTCGTGAAGTGCCGGGCGTAGTCGTGCGGGTCGGGGAAGGCAGTGATCTCGAGGACGTCGCGGGTCAACGTCCGCCACTCCACCTCATCACCGAACAGCGCCTGCACGTGGTCTTGGCTGCCCCACAGCGGCGGCGGCTGCGCGCCGGGTGGAGGTGGTGGCGCGAACGGCTTCATCGTGGCGAACAGCGCGCCGAGCATGCCGTCCGGCGTCCAGCACAGCAGACCGACCGTCCCGCCGGGCCGGCATACGCGCAGGAGCTGGTCGGCGGCGTCTTGGTGGTGCGGCGCGAACATGACCCCGATCGTGGACATGACGACGTCGAAGGATCCGTCCTCGAACGGCAGATTCTCCGCGTCGGCCTCCGTCCATTCCAGCTCCAGCCCTTGGGCCTCCGCGCGACGCCGGCCCATCTCCAGCAGTTCGGGTGTGAGATCGCTCGCGATCACCCGCGCACCCCGCTCAGCGGCGGGAAGCGCGGCGTTGCCGGTGCCGGCCGCGACGTCGAGGACGCGCTGTCCGGCGCGCACGTCGCAGGCCTCCACGAGCCGTGGACCGAGCGGCAGCAGGAATGTCTCGACCATCTGGGCGTAATCCCCGGAGGCCCACATCTTGCGATGACGGGCCTTCAGTTCTGCGTCGCTGACTGTGACCGTCATCCCGATCCCCTTCCGTGGTCCCAGCAAGACTCTCCAAGAGGTTGGCCCGACCGTCCCCCCGCGAACAGAGACCAACTGCTCCGTGCTGCGCCGGAGCTGTCTGTCCCCCCACCGCCGTGGGGCTGCGCCTTGCCCAGGTCTTCGTCCAGGTCACCGGGAGACAGCAGCCGGTTCCGTGATCGGTGACGAGAGGCCGCCGTACTCGGGGCCGGGCCTTGGCCCGCGCCGATTCGTCCGGATGTCGATCACCTCCGGTCCGCCCGCCCCCGGGTCGAGGGCGACGGCCAGACGTTCGCGTGCACACCGTGTCGCCCGCCGGACACCGACAGGAGAACGACGGTTTCCGACCACCGTGGTCCGGTCTTCCGGAGCGCCGGAGGAGGGCGCGTCCGCTCCCGCTGCGCACGTCGCGCGAGCAGCCGGCCGGCCGCTCCGCCGACCGCTCCCGAAGCGGCTCGGTAGGGCCACACTGCCCCTGTGAGCCCTGCCGACATCGCGCTGCGCAACGAGACCTACCAGGCATTCGTGGCGCTCGGTCGGTCCCCGTCGGCCGAAGAGGTCGCCGTCGTGATGAGGATGACGGCCGCCGAGGTGCGTGCGGGGTGGCGACGTCTGCACGAGGACCACGCCCTGGTCCTCAACGCTGGGGGGACCGAGATCCGCATGGCGAACCCCTTCTCTGCCGTCCCCAGCGCCTACCGGGTGTGGGCAACGGACCGCTGGTGGTACGCCAACTGCGCCTGGGACGCCTTCGGAATCTGTGCCGCTCTGAGAAGCGACGGACGGATCGAGACGTCCTGCGCCGACTGCGGCGAGCCGGTGAAGGTCGCCGTCGAGGACGAGCACCCGGACGAGCCCTCCCTGCTCTTCCACTGCCTGGTGCCCGCGCACCGTTGGTGGGACGACATCGTCTTCACCTAGAGCACGATGAATCTCTTCCGGTCGGAGGAGCACATTTACCGCTGGCTCGGGGCCCGGTCCCCCGGGGCGACGATGCCCGCGACGACCCTGAGCGCCCTCGCCCACGCCTGGTGGGGGGACCGGCTGGCCCCGCAGTGGAAACCGCACTCTCGACAGCAGAACCAAGCCATCCTCGACAGCGTGGGGTTGGTGGGCGATTTCTGGCAGATCGCCCACGGCTGACCGCGTCAACCGCCACGCCCGGCGGGCCGGTCAGTCCACCTGCAGACGTGCGCGAATGTGCCGCGTCGCCGCTCGGATACCGAGTTGAACGCTCACGGCTCCTGGGCCGGGGGGTTCTCCTGTTCCTGACGTCGGCACGTCCGCCCGACGCATGAGGGACCACATCGGCCGGCCGGCTGGCCCCGCGCAGCAGGGCGTTGTCAGACGCCGGGAGGCCGGAGCACCATCTCGGTGCGGGGGTCCGACGAACCACGTCCCACCCGGAGACAGCCATGAAGCAGACCTCGAGCACGACATTCGCCGAGACAGGGGCGGTACAGGACCGGGCGCAGACGGTGGGGACGTTGACAATGGTGGCCGGAGCCCTGTTCGCTCTCGGCGCCCTGGTCAGCATTGCCGTCGACTGGGCCTGGCTCGCCATCCTCATCGGATTCGGCCTGCTGACCTACGTCGTCCCGCAACTGCACCGTGTCCAGTCGCCGGCCGACGGCTGGGCCGGCAGGGCGGGCAGCCTGCTGGTGGCTGCAGGCGCGGGGCTGGTCGTCGCCTTGGGCGTCGTCTTCCTCGTCCTGGAAGCGGTCGGCGATCCCGGGGAGCCTGCGTGGGCCAACGTGCTCTGGATGATCGGCTTCCTCGCATTCCTCGTCGGCATCGTGCTCTTCGCCGTCGGCAGCGCCATCGCGAAAAGGTTCCCTCCGGGCGCCCCGTTGCTCATGCTGCTCGGTCTCGTCGCCGCGGTAGCGATCGACATGGCCACCGGTGCCTTCTTCGAGGACGACTCGAGCACCACGGAATGGGGCTTCTACATCGGCGTCCCGTTGTTCGGGCTGGGCCTGGCATGGATTGGCTACGCCCTCAGGAACGCCTCTCCGAGGCCTGAGGCGAGGGACTGATCGACGTCTGGGGCCTTGCGGGTGCCGGTCAGGCATCGGTAGCTGAGGCCGTGTGCGTATATGCCGTGCCGCCCCTCGGACACCGCTCATGCACACCTCTTGGTAGACGCCACTAGGCGGTTCCTCGTGGCAACACCCATCGGTGCTCGAACTCGAGTACCTCGGCAGCGATCTCGAAGTCGCTGTCGTAGTGCAGGACCGTCATCCCGTGCTCAGCTGCCAGCACGGCGGTCAACAAATCGGCGATTCCTACCGCTCGGTGCCGCCCACTGCGAGCCAGGACGCGCTGTGCGTCGAACGCACCTTGCCACTGACCGTCGTCGGTGGGCAGGTACTCGTACGCCTCGCGGCGGTCGGCGCGCACCTGCTCGTACTCCGCAGGGCTGCGGGCGCTGCAGAGCGCCTCGGCATCCAGGGTGGCGCAGGTGGCCACCAGTCCCCCGGAGATGAGTGGCTCCAACCGGTCGGCAACGGCGGCCAGCCGCATCCGAGCCGCCGCGCTGGTGTCGATGAGGAACCGGGCGATCACCGCCACACGTCAGCTCGCCGGGCGGAATCCGCCATGGTCTCGAGCCCACCCTCGCGCAGCCACGTCACCTGCCGCGCGCGGGCGGCCGCGCTCGCCGCCTGCCGCAGCGCGGCCCGGACTGTGTCCGACACCCCGGTGGTGTTGAGCTCGCGTTGCGCTGAAGCCAGCAGGTCGTCGTCGAGGTCGATCAAGCGCTTCGTCACCGGCGAGATCCGTTCTCAGTGCGTATATACGGATAAGGACCGCAGTATAGGCAGTGGCGTGTCGGAAATCTGCCCCGCAGCCAGAGACCCACGGGCGTTGAACGGCGGAAGGGCCGTCCCCCGGTGACCTGGTGTCAGCTGACTGCCGTCCGCATACGACTCGGGAAGGCCGTGGAGCGCGTCGACGCGGCCTGGAAAGACCTCAAGCTGCGCGACGAGACGTCGACGAGCATGGCCATCCACGTACCGGGACTGCCCGTGGCGCTCCTGCGTCAACGGCCGGTGAAGCCGGCCGCGCCGGAACTGTCGTCAACTTCGGGCGATGTGCACCGAACGCGAAGAAGGGATCGTGACATCGACGGCCAACGAACGGTGGCACCCTTCCCGTGCCGGCATTCTCGACGTCTACCAGTTCGAGGACGACACCCTGCACTTCGCCGCCGGTCGGTGCCCGTCCCGCTCCGATCGACTACATGCCTCATCCACCGGCCGGCACCGGATCCCGCAGGGCATCACGTTCACCGCTCCACGCCGACGGACGGCCATCCGCGTCCGCACCGTGCTGCGCCCCGAAGTCCGGGCGGGGTCGGGGCGACGGCGGAGACACCGGGGTGGCGATACGGGTGACCTGGAACAGGTGGCGGTACGTGAGGTTGTCCGTCGTCACGGCGCCTCCCGCGACGCCGCAGCCCAGCGCCAGTGACGGTGTGAGCCCGTTGCCGAGTCCGATGCAGCCTTGGGAGGCCGGACCGTTGAGGATCACCCGGCTCACCGGCACGGCCTCGGCGAACCGGACGGCTCGCGCCCTCGATCGGGTGTGGATGGCTGCGGTGTGGCCGGCGCCGCCGCGTCCGAGCAACCAGGCACAGAGAGCCAACGCCGCCTTCTCCCCTGGCACCTCGTGAATCGTCAACACTGGTGCCAGGCGCTCCAGTCCCCATGGGCCGGCAGCCCTGTCGCGGGACAGCGGGACGACGAGGAGCCGCACCTGCGGCCCGACCGCGATGCCTGCCCGCTGGGCCAGCAGGGTCGGCGACTTGCCGGCCAGTTCGATCCGCATCCTCCCGTCGACGAAGAGGGCGGCCTCCAACCGATCGACCTCGGCCGCGCTGAGGACGGCGGCTCCTGCCCCCCGAAGGCCGGCCGTCACCGCGCGGAGGATCGACGAGTCGACGAGAAGGTGTTGCTCCGATCCGCAGATGATCCCGTGGTCGAAGGACTTGCTGTCCACGACCATCCGCGTCGCTCGCTCCACCGAGGCGTCCTCGCAGATCCACGCCGGGGCGTTCCCGGCGCCGGCACCCAGGGTCGGCTTGCCGGACGCCCCGGCCGCGGCGACGAGTCCGGTGCTGCCGGTGGCCACCACGAGATCCACGCAGGGATGGCGGACCAGGGCCCGGACCTGTTCGCGGTCGACCGGAGGAATCGCGTTCAGCAGATCCTGCGCAGCACCGTGGTCGAGCAGCGCCTCGCGCAGCAGCGCCGCCGCTCGTTCGGTGACCCGAGCAGCTCGCGGGTGGGCCCGCACGACCAGCGCATTGCGGGACTTCAGGGCGATCAAGGTGAGGAACGCAAGGGTCGCGACAGGGTTGGTCAGCGGCATGAGGCCGAGCACCACTCCCACCGGCCGGGCGATCTCGATGACACCGGGGACGCCCCTGGACTCGAGGAGACCGCAGCCAGTGCGTCCGCGGAGGCTGCGGAGCACGTCCTGGGCGGCGAACAGGTTCTTCTGCCGCTTGTCGGCGGCGCACCCCATCCCGCTCTCGGTGACGGTCTGGTCCGCCAGGTCGCTGGCATGACGGACGACCACCTCCGCCAGCGCCTCCAAGAGCAGGTCCACCTCCCGCTCCGACGTCCGGCGGAAGGCCTGCTGCGCTTGCTGGGCTCTGTGCAGGACGACGTCCACGTCGTCCTGGACTGCAGGCATCATCGAGAACTCCTTCGGATCGCGTCCTGTCACGAGGCTGGGACCGTGCCCCGGCGCGCCGAAAGGGCAGCGCAGCACAGCTGGACAGCGCCTCGGCCGCGCCGGAGAGATGAGTCAGAAGTCGAGGGGCTGCACCTGCAGCCCTCGGTGGAACAGGCCGGTGCGGTGCACGTGCCTAGCGCTCGCGCCGTTCCGATCCTGAGAACGACGGCGCGGTCACCGGGGCTCGCGGGACGGGGATGACCGGCGCCTCGCCCGTATCCGCCTGCGGCGAACGGATCCGCGCGGGCAGGAGACCGTAGGCCACACCGTAGATCGCCGGCACCGAGAAGATGGCCGTCTGCGGCTGACCGGCCGCGACATGCCCCAGTACGTCCGGCAACTCGGCGAGGAACCGGCCGGCCGCCTGCTCGTCGCCCCAGACCTCGGTCATCAGGACCACGCTGCCCTGCCTCTGTCGCCGACGGTGCAGACAGCCGGTCGGGCGGGGCTCGCCGTCAGGGAGTGCTCTGCAGATCTGCTCGTACTGTCCCGAATCGACGTCGTTCCAACGCAGGTGCACAACGATGAGTGACACGTCTTCCCCCACAGCGATGCAGTTCTCTGGAAGACAGACGCTAGGAACAGACGGTCTCGGCGTCTCTACGCACAACTGCGTACCAGAACCCCCCGCCGCACGAGCGACTCGCCCGGGGGGACGACGACCGTTGACCACGCGGTGCCGCGCGAGGATCGTCTGCTCTGTCCGGGCGGAAGATGAGGCGCGGACCCGACACGGGGCCCTCGACCCACGGACCCCACGTCACCGCGCGGTGCCAGCGGAGGATCCGCATGAGCTCAGCGATCCAGGAGATCACCGACTTCACGGTCGCCGTGCTCGACGGCATGGACGGCCCCTGCTTCCCCACCGACACCGTGTTCTCCATCCTCTGCCCACGGCTCGACGCGCCCGGTGCCGTTCTGCAGCGCGCGGCGTGGCGCACCGGCGAGTCGGACATCCGCGGTCACGGGTTCGACCCACCGGACATCCGAGCGATGATCGCGGCGACCCATCGGATGCGCGACATGCACCCCCTCATGGTGGCCACCGCAGCGGGGGACCTGGCCCCTGCAACGGCCCAGGCAGCCGCCGGAGGCTGGCTCGCCTGGAACCGCTCCCCCGTCCGCGGCTTCCTCGCCGACCTCCGCGGTTGGGACCAGATGATCAGCCTCCCCCTCCAGGGAGGCCCCACCCAGGTCGTCGCCTTCGCCTTCTCCCGATCCGGTCGCGACTTCGACGCGCGGGACCTGGCGCTGGTGACCGCAGTACAACCGTTCCTGACAGCGCTCGACCGGCACGTCCGCCTGATGGGCCGATGGAGACGGGAAGAGGGGCCTGTGGAGGACGCTGCGGAGGCCAACGCCCGCGCAGCGGGTCTGACAGGCCGGGAATTGAGCGTCTTGCTCTGCCTCTCCGAGGGGCTGACCGCCGCGGCCGCCGCCCACCGGCTCGGATGTTCGACCCGAACAGTCAGCAAGCACACCGAGAACATCTATCGGAAGCTGCGTGTCAGCGACCGCCTCACCGCGGTGCTCGACGCCCAGCAGCGGGGCATCCTGCGCAGACCCGGCACCACCTCCGACGCGCCAGCTCATCGGCCGGCTCGGTCCGGTCCTGATGACCGGATCTTCACGGTGGCTCCTGTCGTCCGCCGGCACCCGAGCGAGCGGAGCCGTGTGCGGACGTAGCTCCCGTGCTCGCGCCGGCAGGAACCATGCGAAGTGGCGTCCACCAAGCTGGTGTGCGACGGCCCCGGCGACCAGCAGGCGGAGGCGGCTGCGCCGCGTGATCTCCTGGATGACCTCCACAGTTCTTCAGAAGTGCGACGCGACGACCGTTCCGAGCGTTGTCGACCCTGCCCACTTCCGGCACGGGCAGCCGCCCAGGCCACCAGCAGGCAACTGCTCCAGCGCCCGCGCCTCACCCCGCCGACCGCGCCTCGGCACGACGCCCGGCCCAGGGCCGAGCACGGCGCGCCGCGGTTCTCATGTGCGACCGACGCCGAGCACGGTCAGGTAGGCGGCCAGCCCGAGGGCCAGGCATCCGGCGATGGCCGGGGCGTAGGAACCGAAGGCATCGACGGCCGCACCGGCGAGCGGAGCGCCCACCGCGGACCCGATCCCGGCGCTGGTGTAGAGCACCCCCAGCAGTCCACCCAGGCGGGTGGTGCCGAAGCGCTCGGCGACGACTGCGGGACCGATCGCGACGAAACCTCCGTAGCCGACACCCAGCACGACGGCGAAGGTGAGCAGCACGCCGTAACCGCCACCGACGCTCCACAGCGCGAAGCTCGCGCCCATGGTCAGGAAGCACCCTTGGAAGGCGCGCAACGTACCGGTTCTCGCCGCGATCACGCCGAGCAACAGTCGGCCGGCGGTGCTCGCGGCGCCGATCACTCCGACCAGCGCCGCCGCCGCGACCGGGTCGACTCCGGCCTCCTCGGCGTATCCGGGCAGGTGCACGAAGGGTACGAACAGCGCGACGGCCATGAGGCCCGACGCCAGATACAACCGGCGGTAGTCGCGGTTCCGCACCGCCTCGCGCAGCGTCAGCGCCGCCGGGCTGGCCTGCACCGGCGGGCGGGTGACGACCAAGGCGCAGGCCACGAGGACCACCGCCCCGGCCAGGCCCAGCACGAGGTGGGTGTTGCGCCACCCGACCTCGCCGATCAGGGCGGCGGCCAGCGGTGCGACGGTCAGCGTGCCCAGACCGATCCCGGTCACCGCCACCCCGATGGCGAGGGTGCGCCGTCGCTCGAACCACCCGCTGACGACAGCCACCATCGGGACATAGGCACAGGCCACTCCGATGCCGACCCCCAGGCCGTAGGTGACCAGTCCGATCCACAGCTCCCCGGCCTGCGATGTCGCGGCCAGTCCGGCACCGAGGGCGAGAGCACCGACGAGCAGCACGCGCCGGGGGCCGTAGCGGTCCACCGCGACGCCACTGAGCGCGCCGAGGCCGAAGTACGTGAGCGAGGTCAGGGCGAAGAAGACCGACGTGGTGCCACGGCCGGATCCGAACTCCTCCGCCATCGGCTCGAGGAACGCGCCGAAGGAATAGGCGATCCCGAACGAGACGAACATCGCGGCGAACGCGGCCGCGACCATCACCCAGCCACGGATCGAGTCGACCGACGCCGAGGACCACATGCCGGAAGAGGCTACGAGACCTCCACACGACCGCCGGGACGCCGCGGGACCAGATGCCGGCGCTCGGCGTCCGGCACGTCCCGGGCCGCCGGTCGAGGACCCGCCCTCCCCACAGGCCTCGCGCGACCTGGGCGGCCACGGCCGAGTTCTTCGGTGGAGAGCCACGCCGGGCCCCCACCGACCACCCCCGCTCTGCGTGGGCGCCCAGTCCCCTCCCCCCGGGGACACCCACCGGGCACGACGGTCAGAGCCGTGTACGTATGTGGCAAGTCGCCCCTCGGACACCGAGTCGAACTTCCACAGCTTCTGAGCAGGTGGGGATTCCGCTCATTCCGGTGTCGGCACATCCGCTGATGCCTTGAGAGCCGGTCCCAGCGCGCCCCACCGCCCGCGAGTCCCCTTGCCGGTCCGGCCCAGACGTCATGCACCTGCAGCAGTCGCTGGACCGCCTCAGCACCCTCGAGGGCGGGTCTGCACGACTGCCGCTCGTCGTCGGCTCTTCGCCGACCCGATGAGCTGTGGAGGGCCGGCCGGTGGTCCACGGGTCTCAGGGCCGCGAGGAGACGTAACTCCGGCGGGCCCGGCTCGTTGAGCGTGAGTCCCCCCGCGAAAGGGAACGACCCATGCACATCTCCCGGGTACTGACGCCGCCCGTCGGCGTCCTCCTCCTGACGGTGAGCCCGCTGCTCACCTCTCCGGCGCTGGCGGCAGAGCCTGGCGCCGGCACCGTCGACCAGCGCACCGACTTCGCCTGGCACGGCGCCACCTACGACGCCGCGGCCACCACCGCGTTGCCCTGCCCCTCGGCGGCCCAGGACCCTGACGACCTGGTCTGCGACCACGTCACGGTCACCGTCGGCGGCGACGGCACCGACCCGCTCGTCGTCTCCATCCAGAGCCCGGTGGAGTCCGCCGACTTCGACCTCTACGTCCACGACGCCCACGGCGCGCTGGTCGGGTCCTCGGCCAACGCCGCGAGCGACGAGAGCGTGACCGTCCCCGCGGCCTCGGGGACCTACGAGGTGCGGGTGCAGCCGTGGCTGGTCACCGAGCCCTCGTCTTACACCGGCAGCGCGACGGTCGGTGCACCGGAGCCCGGCGGCCGGGCCGGCGGCAGCGACCGCCCCCCGCGTCCGAAGAAGTACGACGCCCCCGACTTCTCCGACAAGTTGTGGGGTCTGGACGAGATCGGGGCCCGGCTGGCCAACGAGATCTCGACCGGTGAGGACGCGGTCGTGGCGGTGATCGACACCGGCGTCGACGTCCACCACCCGGAGTTCGAGGGGCGTTTCACCGCCCCCATGTCGTGGGTGTGCCCGGACGGCGCGCCCGTCCCCTGCGGGGGCTACGAGAACGTCGACGACGGACACGGCCACGGCACGCACGTGGCCGGGACGGTCGCCGCAGCCGACGACGGCAAGGGTGTCACCGGCGTCGCCCCGGACGCCACGATCATGCCGGTGCGCGTGGGTGACGACGAGGGCTCGATCGTCGGTGACCTCGCGGCGGCCACGCGCTACGCCACCGAGCAGGGTGCCGACGTCATCACGGTCAGCATCGGCTTCATCGTCGGCAGCGGCCCGGTGATCTCCAACCCGGTGGCACCGCTGGATGGCGGGTGGGCCGAGGCGGTCCAGGAGGCGGCGGACGCCGGCATCCTGGTCACGCTCGCGGCCGGCAACGACGGCGCCCCCTACTGCGGCCAGGGCGAGTTCTGGCAGGACGCGGCCCTGTGCGTCGGTGCGTACGGCACCGGAAGCGACCCCGCGGTGTACTCCGACTGGGGCCACGAGCTCGACGTGTCGGCGCCGGGCGGCGGCCTGCTCTCCTGCGACGGCGGGATCTGGTCCACCGTGCCGCTGGACCTGGCGGAGGTCGACTCCTGCACCGGCACACCGGGGTACGGCGTCAAAGCGGGCACGTCGATGGCCACCCCGCACGCCGCCGGCGTGGGGGCGATGCTCGCGGACCTCGGCGTCGGTGGTCTCGACGCCCGGCATCGGATCATCGACACCGCACGGGGTGCAGGCATCCCGACGGCGCCGGCCGGCGTCACCGGTCCCAGGCTCGATGCCGCGGCAGCCGTGCAGCCGTAGCCGGGCTCCAGGACGAGCAGATCCGGTCGGCTCTGCGGTACGTCCGCAGCGCCCGCACCGGGCCCTCGGCACCCCGGGCGCCCTTCGCCCGGGGTGTCGCGCGTCGTCACGGGTCCGCGGCCCGAGGTGCTTCTGATCGACGGGGAACTGCCCTCCCGGTGACCTCCGCACGCGGCGCCGTCGCGGTCTCGACTGCGCCGAGGGCGAGGCCGCCAGCGGCCTCGTCGACCAGCACGGTCATCCTGCAGACGCAGCGGGAGCTCCTTACACTCGCGGCAACCTGCCGCGTCTGAGTCACGAACCTCGGAGGACAGATGCTGCGTGCGGTGTCCCGGCCCCTCGTCCGGCTGGTCGAGAAGTGGCTGCCCAGCTCACTCGTCTTCGCGGTCATCCTCAGTTTTCTCGTCGCCATCCTTGCGCTGACGCTCACGGAGAGCGGCCCCGTAGAGGTGCTACGGGCCTGGGGTGACGGGCTGTCCGCCCTACTGGCCTTCATCGCGCAGATCTCGATCGTGCTGTTGCTCGGATATGTGCTGGCGCACACTGCGCCGGTGCAGCGGCTGCTGAGGCGGATCGCTGCGATTCCGCGCGGCCCCAGAGGCGCTTACGCCTTCGTCACCGTCGTCGCGGGACTCGCCTCGTTGATCTCCTGGGCGCTCGGCCTCGTAGTCGGGGGAATCATCGCCTTGGAGGTGGCACGTTCGGCCCGGGAGCGCGGCATTCGTCTGCACTACCCACTGCTCGTCGCCTCGGCCTACTCCGGCTACGTCATCTGGCACATGGGGTACTCAGGGTCCGGACCGCTCGCCGCGGCCACTCCTGACAGTTTCTTCGACGAGCGCTACGAGCTCGTGCCCGTCAGCGAGACGATCTTCGCACCGTGGAACATGGCTGCCGCGGTCGTCACGCTGGCCGCGGTGACGCTCGCGATGGTGCTCCTCGCCCCCCGTCATGACGAACCCGTCCACGAGCTGGACGAGGACGAGGGCCCGGATCACGGCCCGGTGCGCCAGGAACCGGCGCCGGCCGCGACCGACGAAGCCGGAACGGGAGCCGCATCCGTCGCCCCCGCAGCCCGGGAGGACGGCCCGGACACGTCGAGCGCGCGAGCCGAATCCCCGTCCCGGGTGGCCGAGGAGGTCCGGCGGACGCCGGCAGAGCGGATCGACACCGCTCGTCTGGTGACGCTCGCGCTCGGCGTCGCGCTGTTGGCCTACCTGGTCGTGTACTTCGCGCAGGAGGGGTTCGCCCTCACGCTCGACATCGTCAACTGGTCGTTCCTCACTGCGATCCTGCTGATCGTCCCCTCGGCACGGGAACTGGGCCGGCTCGTGGTGGACGGCGGGCGGGCCGTGGGCGAGGTGCTGCTGCAATACCCGCTCTATGCCGGGATCCTGGGGATGATGACCACCACCGGTCTCGTCGGGGTGTTCAGCGACTTCTTCGTCCAGATCGCCACCCCCGGAACCCTCGGCGTGTGGGCGATGCTGTCCGGTGGCCTGATCAACATGTTCATCCCCTCCGGCGGGGGACAGTTCGCGGTCCAGGCACCCATCTTCATGGACGCCGCGCTCGAGCTCGGCGTCGATCCCAGCATCGTCATCATGGGGATCGCTTACGGCGACCAGTGGACGAACATGATCCAGCCCTTCTGGACGCTGCCGCTGCTCGCCATCGCCGGCCTCACGGTCCGGCACATCATGGGCTACACCGCCGTCACGTTGCTCGTCAGTGGCGCGGTCCTGGTCGCGACGCTGCTCCTCCTCGGCGCGGCGTGAAGGACTCACCAGCCGTCGTCCACCTCGCCGCCCTCGACATCCGGCCGGCTGCGTCGGCACCTTGCCGGCCCATCAGGGCGGCACGTCCTACGGCAAGGCAGGAACCGGGTGGTAGCAGGGGGAGACAGTCGTTGTGATCCCGCCCGGCGCTCGTCGCGCGGCCGTCACGCGGCACGCCGTCGGATGCCGCAGCAGGTGGCAGCAGCGTGGCGGTGCGCTACTCCACGCTCGAGGAAAAGCCCCGGCCGAGCGGCGGTGGCCGCGATCTCGGCGCTGGAACTGAGCGCCTGCAGCGGGACCGGCGGTACCTGGAGGAGGTCGAGTCCTCCGCGGAGGTCACCGAGGTGCTCGCCGCCAGCGCGTTCACCATGGCCGAAGACGTCGAGGTGCTCGAGGCCGTGGAGTGATCCGCCCGGGATGGCCGCCCGCGCCGGCCGCGCCGGCCGCGCCGGCCGGCCGGCCCCGGACGTGCGTCGGGCCCGTCTCCGGCGAGGAGACGGGCCCGACGGTCGACGTCAGCGCGAGCGGCCGCTGCTGCCGACGGTGTAAGCCGTCTGCGACTGCGGGTTGAGCGTGCGCGTCTTGTCCGACCCCGACCCGGCTATCGCCCGGTCGTTGAGCTTCAGGACGTCGAAGCCCTGCTGGATGTCGCTGCTGTAGATCAGGCCGTCGTAGAAGTACGCCGACCAGGAACCGCCGAGCACCAACTTCTCGCTGCTGAGCGGGCCACGGTCGAACCAGGCGATCTCACGCGGGTTGGCCGAGTCGGTGAAGTCCCACACCGTGATGCCCCCCTGGTACCAGGCCTGCACCATCAGGTCCCGGCCCTGGGTGTTGGGGATCAGTGAGCCGTTGTGGGCGACACAGTTCTCCTCGTTGGTCTGCGTGCGCGGGATCTTGAAGTACGACCGCTTCTGCAGCTGCCCGTCGACGATGTCGTACACCGCGTTGGCACCCAGCTCAGGACCGACGGTCGGGTTGCAGGTCGGCGCACCGCCGCCGCCGAGCTCGTCGGTGAAGACCACCTTGCTGGCGTCGTTGTCGAAGGTCGCCGAGTGCCAGAACGTGAAGTTCGGGTCGGTGACCGAGGAGGTGACCACCGGCTTCACCGGGTCGCTGATGTCCATCAGCACCCCCTGGCCCATGCAGGCGCCGGCGGCGATGCCCTTCTCGGGGTATGCGGTGATGTCGTGGCACCCGCTGGTCGCGCTCTGGGCCCGGCCCTTCGGGAAGGCATCGTCGGGCTCCGTCCTGGCACCGGGGAAGCCGCCGTCGGCGAACAGGATCGGCTCCGCGACGACCTCGGCGGAGGCCGGTGCGGCGTCGGGCACCGACACGATGCTGATCTTGTCGTGCGGCGTCTTGCAGTTGGCCAGGCGGTTGTCCGGACTGTAGGAGGAGACGTAGACCAGCATCCGGTCGTTGGCCGGGTCAGGGACGAGGCTGTTGGTGTGCGAGCCGCAGTCGGTGGCCACGCTGGTCAGCAGCCTGGGGGCGGCCTTGTCGCTGATGTCCCAGACGCGGATGCCCTCCCAGTAGTCGTCCAGGTCGCTCGTCGCCGGGGCGTCGCACGCCGCACTGGCCCGCCGGGAGTCGGTGGAGGTGATGACGATGTTGCCGTAGGCGGACACGTCGTTCTGCGCACCGAGGCAGGCGGCCTGGCCCACCAGTGCCGGCGGGACGTCCTTGTTCCGCACGTCCCAGATGGAGAAGCCGTTGTAGTTGCCCTGGATCGCGTAGCCGTCGACGAAGGCCAGGTCGCTGTTGTAGGCGGTCTCCCCCGCCGCGATGCCGGTCTTCGGGGTGTTGCTGAGCAACGTCAGGTTGGCCGAGCTGGCGACGGTGCCGGGCGTCTCCAGCGGTGCCCCTGAGTCGTCGAACTCGGCGATCTGCGAGTCGGTGAAGCACTCCGACTCGTCGACCTCCTCCCCTGCCTTGCTCTGGCAGTGGTCGGGGTGGGCGACCGCGGGCGCCGCGACCAGCAGGCTCATCGTCATGCCGCCGGCTGCCGCCAGCCCGACGGCGACGGAACGCCGTCGTGTCCTCGTTGACCTCACGCATGCTCCTCTCGGATCGGTCTCAGGACCCGGTCGGGTCCGTCCGGACCGATGCCCGGGGAAGGTAGTTAGCGCGGGCAGGCAACGGAAGGGGAGTGCGGCGCGTCGTCGGCGACGCGCCGTGATCGAGCGGTGACGACGGGAAGCCGGCAAGCAGGCTGGTCGCTCGGCTCCGCCATCCTGCAGGAGCTGGCTCTCGCGCACCCGGAGCAGGTCGCCACCGCGGTCCTGTACGCCACCTGGGCACGCTGCGACGGTTTCCAGCGCTCCGTCCTCGCCGCGTTGCGGCACCCCTACGTCACGAGGGACATGGAGACGGCGCTGGCCGCAGCGGGCATCGCCTTCTCGCCGCAGCTGCTCGACCACCCGGACTTCGAGAAGATGCTGGAGCCGATGCTGCCGGCGTTCCCGCAGACCGAGGACCAGATGCAGGTCACGGTCGAGCAGCGGGACGCGAATCTGGCGCACGACACCCGGGACCGGCTCGGCGACATCGCCACACCCACCCTGGTGATCGTGGGCGAGCAGGATCTGCTCACCCGGCCCTGGCAGGCGAGAGCCGTCGCCGACGCCATCCCGGGCGCGCGCTTCGAGCTGCTGACCGGGCCGGGGTCGAGCCACGGACTGCACATCGAGCGCCCCGAGGACCTGGTGGGCCTCATGACCGGTCTCCTCGAGGAGCACACGGTGCTGCAGACGAGTTGAGCCCCGGGGGGCACTGCGTGCCGCGCCCGGGGCACCGTTCACAGCCGTCCGGCGACGTCGGCCCCGGGTCGCAGGAGTCCGGACTTCGGCAGGCGCCCGATCCCCCACCCGCAGGAGCACCCGCCGTGCACGAAGGTCGGAGCAAGAACTGGATCAGGCGTGGGAGCGTGCCGGCCACGGGCCTGTCGACCCGTGCGGGGGTAGAGCGGCGCGAGTCGGGGGTAGGGTCGCCCGGAGCCGGGCGGCCAGCGGAGGGCCGGCCCCACTCAGAGCTGGGCTTCTGCACATGACGGGCAACGCGATCCATCGCTTCGCCAACACGACTGTCCTGACGGTGCAGACGGCGGACGCCTCCCAGGTGGTCACGTCCGCGGACATCGACGAGCGCCTGCGGGATACCTACCAGCGGGTGGGACTGCGCACCGGCCTCCTCGAGCGGCTCGCCGGCATCCGCGAGCGCCGCTGGTGGTCCGACGGGACGACGTTCGTCGACGGCGCCGCCATGGCCGGGGCGAAGGCCATCAGCGAGAGCGGTGTCGACCCGGCGCGCATCGGCGTCATGATCAACACCTCGGTGAGCCGCAAGTACCTCGAACCCTCGACCGCGGTGGCGGTGCACCACGCGCTCGGCCTGCCCCGGTCCTGCCAGAGCTTCGACGTGACCAACGCCTGTCTCGGCTTCGTCAACGGCATGGAACTGGCAGCCGCCATGATCGACTCGGGCATGGCCGACTACGCCCTCATCGTCAACGGCGAGGACTCCCGGATCGTCCAGGAGCGCACCATCGACCAGTTGAACCGACCGGGCACCGTGTCGCGGGACGTGCTCGCGCAGTTCGCGACCCTCACGCTGGGCTCGGGCGCCGCGGCGATGGTCCTGGGTCGCGCCGACCGGCACCCGGAGGGGCACCGCCTCGTCGGGTCGGTGAGCCGGGCGGGGACCGAGCACCACGACCTGTGCGTCGGGGACAACGACATGATGCGCACCGACCTCAAGGGTCTGCTCGACGCAGGGCTCCGCCTGTCCGAGGACCTCTGGGCGGACGCCGCCGGGGACTTCGACTGGGCGGCCGGCATGGACCGTTACATCGTCCACCAGGTCTCCAAGGTCCACACCAAGGCCATGTGCGACCGGTTCTCGATCGATCCCGCGCTCGTGCCGACGACCTTCCCCACCAGGGGCAACCTGGGGCCGGCGTCCGTTCCGTTCACCCTGGCCGGTCAGCAGGACACGCTCGCCGACGGCGACCGGGTGCTGCTCATGGGCATCGGCTCGGGACTCAACGCCTCGTGCCTCGAGATCGTCTGGTGACGGCGCGCGACGCGACGCCCGCGCCGCCGACGCTCCCGGGCCTGGATCCGGCGTGGTCCCGCTACCTGACCGTCGTCGACTCGACCGGCGTCGAGCACGACTGGCACGTCCTCGACAACGGCGTCCCCGACCCCGTCGGCACGCTGCTGTGCGTGCACGGCAACCCCACGTGGTCCTACCTGTGGCGGCGGCTACTGGCTGGTGCGCCGGCGGGCTGGCGGGTGATCGCTCCCGACCAGCTCGGCATGGGCTGGTCGCAGCGGCTGCCCGGGCCCCGGTCGCTGAGACAGCGGGTCGCCGATCTGGGCGATCTCACCGACGCACTCGGGGTCGACGGCCCGGTGGTCACGGTGGGACACGACTGGGGCGGTGTCATCTCCCTGGGCTGGGCGCTCGAGCACCGACGGGACCTGCGGGGCGTCGTCCTGGCCAACACCGCGGTGGCGATGCCGCCCGGCGACCTCGGGCCGGCGCTCATCCGCCTGGCGCACGCTCCCGGCGTGCGGACCGCCGTCACCGTCGGGACCCCGGTGTTCGTCCGGGCGACGACGGCGCTGTCCCGCCCGCCGCTGCCGGCAGACGTACGCCGGGCCTTCGCCGCGCCCTACGTCTCCGCGGAGCGCCGCCGCTCGGTCGGCGACTTCGTCGCCGACATCCCCTTCTCCGGGGCGCACCGCTCACGACCGGTGCAGGAGGCCATCGCCGAGGGCATCCGCACGCTGGACGTCCCGGCACTGCTCCTGTGGGGTCCACGTGACCCCGTCTTCGGGGAGCGCTATCTGGACGACCTGCGCAGCCGACTGCCGCACGCCTCCCTGCACCGGTACGAGGGCGCCTCGCACCTGCTCCCCGAGGACGCGCCGCAGTACGCCGCCGCCGTCGCGCAGTGGGTGACGGAGCTGCCCGACGGGGGGTCCTCGAGCCGTCCGCCGGCTCCGGCTCCAGCCCCCACCCCGGCGGAGGACGGCCCGCGCCCGCTGTGGGCGGCCCTGACCGAGCGCGCCGCCGACGACTCCCCCGCCGTCGTCGAGGTGGGCGGGGCGACCGTGAGCTGGGCGGAGCTGAACCGGCGGGTCGAGCACCTCGCAGCCGGGCTGGCGGCGACCGGCGTCCGGCCGGGGCAGCGCGTCGCGCTGCTCGTGGAACCGTCCGCGGACCTCACCGCGGCCGTCTACGCGGTCTGGCGCGCGGGCGCGGTCATCGTCGTCGCGGACAAGGGACTGGGCCTCCGGGGCATGCGTCGCGCCCTGCGCAGCGCCGCCGTCGACCACGTCATCGGCAGCGTCCGGGGGCTCGCCGCCGCGCGCCTGATGGGCCTCCCCGGCTCGCGCCTCGCCGCCGGCCCGGGACGCCCGGCCGCCCTGCGCGCCGTCGGCGCGGTCCACACGCTGCGGGAGATCGAGGACGTGGGCCGCGACGCCACCGCGCCGGCGGTCCCACCCGAGGACGCCGACTGCGCGGTCGTCTTCACCTCGGGGGCCACCGGCCCGGCCAAGGGGGTGATCTACACGCGGCGCCAGGCGTCGGCTCAACTGGACCTGGTGCGGTCCACCTACCGGTTGACCGGCGAGGACCGCCTGGTCGCCGCCTTCGCGCCCTTCGCGATCCTCGGCCCCGCGCTGGGGATCGGCTCGGCGGTTCCCGACATCGACGTCACCGCCCCCGGCTCGCTCACGGCGGCGGCCCTGGCAGAGGCGGTGTCCGCCGTCGGCGGCACGGTCGTGTTCGCGTCACCGGCCGCCCTGCGCCGGGTCGTGTCCACCGCCTCCGCCCTCACCGCCGACCAGCGGTCCGCGCTCGGCGGGATCCGGCTGCTCATGTCGGCCGGCGCACCCGTCCCGGCCGCCCTGCTGCGCTCCCTGCGCGAGGTCCTGCCGTCGGCCGAGGCCCACACGCCCTACGGCATGACCGAGGTGCTGCCGGTCACCGACATCTCCTCGGCCGAGGTGGACGAGGCCGCCGGCGGCGAGGGCGTGTGCGTGGGGCGGCCGCTGCCCGGTGTGGAGGTGCGGCTCAGCCCGTTGGGTCCGGGAGGTTCCGCCGACGGCGCGTTGACCGACACCCCCGGTGTTCCCGGCGAGGTCTGCGTCCGCGCCGCCCACGTCAAGGACCGCTACGACGCCCTCTGGGCGACCGAGCGGGCGGCCTCCCGGCCGGCGGGCTGGCACCGGACCGGGGACGTCGGGCACCTGGACGTCGAGGGACGGCTCTGGATCGAGGGCCGGCTGCCGCACGTGATCACCACCGCCCGGGGTCCTGTCACACCGGTCGGCATCGAGCAACGGGCCGAGCGGGTCCGCGGCGTGGCGGCCGCCGCTGCCGTCGGCGTCGGCCCGAGCGGCGGGCAGGTCGTCGTGGTGGTGGTCGTCCCCGACGGGTCTGACGCGCGCGCGTCCTGGCGGCATCGCGCTCCGGCGTACGGCCGGTTCGGGATGGCCGTGGCCCCGCCCGACCTGGCGGACGCCGTCCGGACCGCTGCCCGCGTCGACGTCGCGGCGGTGCTGGTCGCCGCCCGGCTCCCCGTCGACATCCGCCACCAGTCGAAGGTGGACCGCCGCCGCGTCGCCCAGCAGGCCGGCCGACTGCTCGCCGGCACACGGCGGCGGACCGACGAGCGCCGGCCATGAGGGTCCTGGTCACCGGGGCCAGCGGGATGCTCGGGCGCGCCACGGCCGAAGGACTGCTGGCCCGCGGGGACGACGTGACCGTGCTGCAACGCCGCCCCTCGGGTCTGCCCTGCGCCGAGGTGCTGGGGGACGTCGCCGACCCGGCCGCCGTGGCGAGGGCCGTCCGCGGCCAGGACGCCGTCGTCCACCTGGCCGCCAAGGTCGACGTCACCGGCCCTCGGGCCGAGTACGAGCGGGCGAACGTCCAGGGGACCCGCACCGTCGTCGACGCCTGCCGCGCCGAGGGCATCGGCAGGCTGGTGCACGTCTCGTCGCCGTCCGTCGCCCACGCGGGGGCCGCGCTGACCGGGGTCGGCGCCGAACCGGCCGATCCGGCGGGTGCCCGCGGGCACTACTCCCGGACCAAGGGCGTCGCCGAACTCGATGCGCTGGGCGCCGACTCCCCGTCCCTGGCCGTGCTCGTCATCCGTCCGCACCTGGTCTGGGGGCCGGGTGACACCCAGCTGGTCGGGCGGATCATCGAGCGCGCCCGGGCCCGGCGACTTCCGTTGATCGGATCCGGTGCGGCCCTGATCGACACCACCTACGTCGACAACGCCGCGGCCGCCCTCGTCGCCGCGGTGGACGCGTGCGGGCCGGTGCACGGCGAGGCGCTGGTCGTGTCGAACGGCGAGCCGCGACCGGTCGGTGAGGTCATCGCCCGACTGTGCCGGGCAGCGCGCGTACCGGCCCCACGACGGCGGGTTCCGTTCGGGATGGCCTGGCTGGCCGGGGCCGTCGTCGAGGGGGCGTGGACGGTGTCCGGCCGCCGCTCGACACCACCACTGACCCGCTTCCTCGCCGAGCAGTTGGCGACCGCGCACTGGTTCGACCAGAGCCGTACGCGGGCCGCGCTCGGGTGGGCGCCGCAGGTGGGTCTGGACGAGGGGTTCACCCGCGTCGCCGCGTGGTACGCCGCGGCATCCGCCCCCGGGACCAGCTCGACGGTGCCATAGCCCATCGACGGGCGATGTGCCCGTAGCCGGTGATCGGACCCGCCGGCGAGATCCCGGCGTGACCACGGCCTCCGCCGACCGACGACCCGGAGGAGCAGCCCGCGTGACGGTGCCGTTCGACAGGTCTGATGGGAGGCGGACGCAGGGGGAACAACCCACCGCCCACGGACTGCCCGCCCGACCGGGATAGCGGCCCGGTTGCTCGTTGCCGGCCCGCCCTGGCGAGAGGTCAGGCCGGTCCACCGTCCGTGGAGCCGCGTCGTGGCCCGGCTCCACGTCCGATGGTCCGGCTCGACCCGCTCAGGCGGCGTCTCGAGCGGGCGCTTCACAGCCGGAAGACCGGCGCCGGCCTGCGGATCAGGCCACCACCGTGAGCCGATCGTTGCGCTCGGTCAGCCGATCGCCGGCCAGAGGTCCCACCCGCAACGCCACGCCCTCGACCCGGATGTCGACCTCGCCAGGGATCAACCCGATGCGGTCGCGCAGCTCCTTGGGGATGACCAGACGTCCCGCCTCGTCGGTCTCGCGGCCGGGCCGGATAGCGCCGCCGCCGCAGGGTAGGGCTGACCCATGCCGGAGCCGCCGCGCCTGCCCGAAGAGATGCTCCTCCGCTACACGGACGTACCGGAGGGGCGCATCCGCACCCGCGTGCTGGGCCGGCGGCAGCCGGACGCCCTCCCGGTCGTCGTGGTCCAGGGGATGGCGGTCTCCGACTACCTGCTGCCCGCGTGCGCAGCGCTCGGTTCCTGGACCGAGGTGCACCTGTTCGACGTCCCCGGCTTCGGCGGCAGCGGCCGGCCGACGCGGCGGCTCGACGTCCGGGGCTACGGGGAAGCGGTGGCGCACTGGCTCGAGGCTGCCGGCCTGGACCGGGCCGTGGTGGTCGGCCACTCCAGCGGCACGCAGGTGGCCGCGTGGGCGGGGGTGCTCGCGCCGGACCGCGTGGCGGCGGTGGGCCTGGCCAGCCCGACGATCGACCCGATCGCCCGGCCGCTGCCGAAGCTGCTCTACCGCTGGCGCCTGGACGCCCGCTCGCCCTCCCCCGGCCTGGAGGAGAACCACGTGCCGGAGTGGAGGCGCGCCGGCATCGCCGGGGCGGCCCATCTGGTCCGGGCCCATCTCGCCGATCGGATCGAGGAGCAGGTCGCCCGCCTCCGGATGCCCGTACTGGTCATCCGTGC
This sequence comes from Blastococcus capsensis, assembly GCF_030165005.1. Classification (GTDB taxonomy): domain Bacteria; phylum Actinomycetota; class Actinomycetes; order Mycobacteriales; family Geodermatophilaceae; genus Blastococcus; species Blastococcus capsensis. The sequence continues at coordinate 144,341 of NZ_JASNNW010000010.1, read as the reverse complement.
CGAGGACGACCGGCTGACCACCGACCACTGGGTGCGCGGGCTCGCCGCCTCGGCCGGCGGGAACCTCGTGACCGTTCCCGGTGCCCACGCGTTCCTGTGGCTGGATCCCGGGGCCTGGTCGGAGCCGTTGCGCGAGCTGTCGGCCAAGGCGCGCTGAGATGGTCCGCCGGAGCCGCTCCGTGCCGCCCGAGGAGGCGATCGCATCCTTCGACTCGGCCAGCGCCTTCTTCCTGGCGCTGGCCCGTGCGCTCGACGGCCGGGACTTCCCCTACCTGGGGCAGTCGCGGTGGAAAGCCCTGCCGGTGCGGGCCAGCGCGCTGCTGCCGCGGCCGCTGCGCTGCCGGGCGTACGCGGTCGCGAGCGGGAGCGAGGGGGTCGCAGTCGACCGGCTCGGCGACATCGACCTCGACGACGTCGCCGACTGGGTGGCGCAGACCTATCCGGACCGGCGCTACCCCGCAGTGCTGGTCGGCTCGTCGAACGGCGCGCTGACCCACCTGGCGGCCGCATGCGGCGTCGCGTGGCTGCCGCAGACGCTGCTCGTGCCGGTGCGCCGCCGCGGGGCCGACCCGGCGGACATGCCGGCGGCGCTCGAGTTCGGCGCGCGCCACGGCCCCGCCCTGCTGGCGCACAACCCACGGGTCGAGCTGCACCAGATGCAGGACGCCAACCAGGACGCGCTCAGCGGCTCGCAGATGGCGTACTTCCGCGTGAAGTGGACCAACCCGCCGCCGGCGTACCAGCGCTTCCTCGACGAGCGGCTCGAGCCGGGGGCGCCGGTCATCGTCGTGCGGGACACGTCGACCTGGCCGGTCACCCGCGTCGGCGACCGGCACGTCTTCCAGGTCGGCGCGCAGGGCGGGATGACCCCCGAGGAGTACCTCGACGCACCCGGCGTCCCGGTCCCCGACGAAGCCGCCGCCGAGGCCGAGTGGGGGTTCGCCGAGCCACTGCTGGACGGGCTGCGCGAGGCCGCGCGCCGCACTGGCCACCCGGTCGTCGAGCTGCGGTTCGGCCATCCGCAGGATCCCGCCGCCGCCGTCGCCGACGTGCTCCGGTCGTGGACGCGACGCCGCGGCGGCGCGGCGCAGCGGCTGCTGGTGAGCTCGTTCGTCGTCCACGACCCGTGGCGGACGATCGAGACGGGGTCCGTGCCGTTCTGGACCTTCTTCCCGGTCCGGTCGGCGGCCCACGACCTGTCCGACTACCTGGCGTCGACGCCGTACGACGACGTCGACGTCATGCTGTTCAGCCACGGGGTCGAGTCACGGGGCCTCGCCGACGCGCAGACCTGGCAGAGCATCGCCGGGCGGGCGCGCCGCCGGGGCCGGCTGCTCGGCGTAGCCCCGCGGGCGTTCCCGGCCGACTTCGCCGTCTTCGCGCGCTACACCTCCGCGCTCCGGTCGCTACCCGACGGCGGGCTGCCGTGGTCGCCGCTGGCAGTCGGGGACGCCCTGGCCGGCCTCCGCAGCGCGGAGGACCTGTCCGTCGTGAGTGGCTGAGCCCCGGCCGGGGCCCGACCTCATGCGGTCCCAGTGCCCGCTCTCGTACGACGTCCGGCAGTCCGAGGCCCGACTCGGTGCCTCGAGGGAGGTACGTCGCACCGGTGATCCGGAGATGCTCGACCGAGGCCGGTAACAGCGAGATGCCGAACCCTGCGGCGACGAACGAGAGACGTCGACCGGCTGGTGATCGAGCGGCTCGGCAGCACCCTCGACGAGCCACGCTGGTCGGGCTTCCCGACCGGGTCATCGACGATCTGCTGCAGGACGACGGGAGCCCGGTCGCCATCGTCACGCCGGATCTGCTGGTGCACGTCCCCCGCTCTGCCCGACGGTGTCGTTCTCTTACTCCGGCTCACCGACGACGAGCGGGAGCACCAGGCCTTCCCCTGATCGTCGGCCCTCGGTGCCGACCGTGTCATCCCGCCGCCGAGCAGGGCGATGGAACACCGGGATCACGGTGTTCGGTCGCCGACCCAGCGCCGGACTCCCGTGGCCCCGCCCGTCGCGGCAACCACCGCGCCGGCACCCACGGCTACGCGGGCGGCCCGGTTCCGCCACCCGCCGCGCACCCCGTCGAGGTCGGGCTGCGGCGAGAAGACGTTGCCGGCGTCCCGGGGAGCCGGTTCCTTCCCCAGGGCCACCAGGCGCATCGCCAGCGGCGCCAGCTCGCTGTACGTGCGCGGCAGCAGCGCATGCCCCCAGGACGCCACGTGGTGCAACTGCCCGACAGTCACCTCCCGGCGCGGGTGCTCGGCGCACCGGACGACGGCCCGCGCGGCGCGCCCGGGCGATGAGACCGGTGGCACCGGCTTGATCTCCCGGCCGGTGTAGTTCGCGGCGTGCCGGAAGATCGGCGTGTCGATCGAGCCGGGCAGGACGGTGCAGACGCGGATGCCGCGCTCCTGCTTCAGTTCCTGGCGCACGACCTCGGAGAACCCCAGGATGCCGAACTTGCTGGTCGCGTAGGCGCTGACGTACGGCGAGGTCATCTTCGCGTAGAGCGACGCGAGGTTGATGATCACGCCCCTCTTCTGCCGTTTCAACACGGGGAGGGCAGCCCGCGTGCCGTACATCGTCCCGAGGAGGTTGACCTCGATGATGCGGCGCTGCACGTCGACCGGCACGTCCCCGATCGAGCCGTACGCCATGACGGCCGCGGCGTTCACCCAGACGTCGATGCGGTCGCACTCCTCGACCGCCCGCCGCGCGAGCGCCTCCACCGCGTCGCTGTCGGCGACGTCGGTGGGCACGGCCACGGCACGCACCCCGGCCGCGCGGCACTCGGCCGCCACCTCGTCGAGCGAGGAGCCGCCGCGCGCAGCCAGGACGACGTTCGCCCCCCGCTCGGCGAACCGCTGCGCGGCGGCCCGGCCGATGCCGCTGGAGGCCCCGGTCAGGACGACCGTGGCGCCTCGGAGGTCGACGCCCCGGCTCACGGCTTGAGGACGACCTTGATGCAGCCGTCTTCCTTCTTCTTGAAGATCTCGTACCCGTGCGGGGCCTCGTCGAGCGACAGCTTGTGGGTCGTGAGGTCCTCGGTGCCGAGCGGGTCGGCGTCGTCGTGCAGCGCCGGCATGATGTCGTCGATCCAGCGCTTGACGTGCGCCTGGCCCATGCGCATGGTGACGCCCTTGTCGAACAGTTCCATCATCGGCATCGGGTCGGCCTCGCCGCCGTACACGCCGATCAGCGACACCGTGCCGGCGCGGCGGACCGACCCGAACGCCGTCCGCATGGCGGCCATCCGGTCGACGCCGAAGGTCTCGACGGCCTTGCGGGCGACCGGGCCGGGCAGCAGACCGGCGGCCTTCTGGGCGACCTCCTGGAACGGCGTCCCGTGGGCCTCCATGCCGACGGCGTCGACCACCCCGTCGACCCCTCGCCCGCCGGTGAGATCGATGATCGCCCCCGGCACGTCGTCGACCTCGTTGCCGTCGAGCACCGTGATGCCGTGCCGGCGGGCCATCTCGAGCCGCTCCGGCACGTTGTCGACGCCGATGACCTGCTCGGCCCCCAGGTACTTGGCCACCCTCGTGGCGAGCTGGCCGACCGGCCCCAGCCCGATCACCGCGCAGGTGCTGCCCGCGCCGACGTCGGCGTACCGCACCGACTGCCACGCGGTGGGGAGGATGTCCGACAGGAACAGCCAGCGCTCGTCCGCGTGCTCCTGCGGCACCTTGATCGGGCCGAACTGGGCCTGCGGCACGCGCAGGTACTCGGCCTGCCCGCCCGGGACCTGGCCGTAGAGCTTCGTGTAGCCGAACAGGGCCGCGCCCTTGTCCTGCTCGCGCACCTGCGTCGTCTCGCACTGCGCCATGAAACCGTGGGTGCACATCCAGCAGTGCCCGCACGAGATGTTGAACGGGATGACGACCCGGTCACCGGGCTTGACGTGGGTGACCTCGGCCCCGACCTCCTCGACGATCCCCATCGGTTCGTGGCCGATGATGTCGCCCTTCTCCAGGTACATCCCCAGGACGTCGTACAGGTGCAGGTCCGAGCCGCAGATGGCCGTCGAGGTCATCCGCACGACTGCATCGGTCGGCTCCTGGATCACCGGGTCGGGCACCGTCTCGACCGATACTTTCCCTGTTCCCTGCCATGTGAGCGCCTTCACCGCGTCGTTCCTCCCAGGTCGATGTCCCTGCCAGGCCCCGAAGGGGCGCCGGCGTCCTGCACCGGTCACTACCCGGGGCATGTGCGCCGTTCCGCTGTCGCCCATGTCGATTCGATGACAACGGCCGCTCCGGCGTCCGCGCCCGGGCCGGGGCTCACCGTTCCTGCCCCATCACGTCGGCGCGCGGCCAGCGCCCGGCCGTGGACGCTCGGACGGTGGCCACCAGGCCTGGGGAACCGCCTCGGCAGCCGACTCGGTGGTGCTCCACCGGTACAGCGGCACATCGGTCTTGAACCGCCCCGGGTTCAGCGGACCGTGCGCTGGTGCTGAGCAGCAGCTGGTGACGCGCTAGCGCCCCTGGTTCGGGACCCGCCGGCGTCGACGACCAGCCCCGTGACCACGGGTGCAGCGGGCGCCTCGCCGTCCTCGGTTCCGCGGATCCAGGCGATGAGCAGGGCGAGGGCGGCGATGACGTGGATCATGCCGGCGGGGATCCACATGATGGCGCCGGCCAGGTGCTGGTCGGCCAGCGGATCGAGTCCCCACGCCTGGGTCGTCGTCGCGTAGCCGGAGTACCACGGGTCTTTGGCGAACGTGAGCAGGAGTGAGAGCAGCGCGCTCGACATCGCCATCCCGAAAAGGAGCAGGACGCCGAGGCCGGCCGGGACCCGGGCCGCGCGCACCCCGACCACGGTCCGCCAGAACAGCACGCCCGTGGCCAGGAACGACGCGTGCTCGAGCGCATGGATCACCGGGTTCTGCAGCGCCGCGTCGTAGAGCGCGCCGGCGTGCCAGGCCCACAGGGCCCCGACGTGCAGCAGCCAGGCCGGACCCGGATGCCGGAGCACGTGCCCCCAGGCGGTCAGCCGCGATCGTCGGCGCCACCGCGGGAGCGCGCGACGGACGGCGGGTGGACTGCCGCGCAGCAGCGTGCCTCCCGGAGCGCTCAGGGCGAGCAGCGGTGCGGCCACCAGGGTGAGCAGCAGGTGCTGGACCATGTGCCCCGACGCCAGCACGCCTCCCAGCGCGTCCACCGGTGACAGCAGCGCGACGGCGAGCGCGACGAGCCCCGCGCCGAAGTACCACGGCCGCCGGCCCTCGGCGGCCCTGTTCCTGGACCGGCCGCGCTGGTACACCACCGCTGCCAGGAGGAGACCGCCGAGGGTCAGCGGGTCGGCGTGCCAGGCGGACCACAGATCGTGCGGTGCCAGGGATTCACCGACATGGGCGAGGATCACGCGCACGCCCCCAGGACCAGCGCGGGCAGGCCGACGAACAGCACGGTGGTCAGACCGAGCAGCGACAGCAGGAACCCACCGAAGGCGAGCGGCTGCCGGTCGACGAGCTCCTCGGTGCGCGCCTCCGGGCGGGCCCGGTGGAGCGCCCGCCACCGCGCGAAGCCCCACCACGCGGTCGCCGCGCAGGCGATCACGGCGACCGCGGTGGCGACGAGCGTGACGACGGTCGGTACCGGTGGGTCGAACGCGTTCAACCCGGGACCGTCCCCGGTGCAGCCGGCCTCCGCGACCAGGTAGACCAGCATGAAGTGGACGGAGCTGATCACCGGACCGGCGAGGAAGACGACGACCGCCGTCACCGCCCGGGTGTCGACCGACACGTCGACCGGAGCCGGCGTGCCCCTGCTCGCCGTAGCCGTCTCGTCCGGTCGAGCGGGACGGTGCTCCAAGGGATCCGGGGCGCTCATGTCAGTGCCGGCCCGAGGTAGAGCGTCGCGAAACCCACGACCCAGATGACCGCCATCGCCACCCAGAAGCGGGCCACGTTCGCGAGCGGGGCGTGCCGGCGGTACGTGTACGTCCTCCGGGACGCCCAGTAGATGACCATGACCAGCATGATCAGCGCGGCAGATGCGACGACGAGGACGAAGCCGGCCAAGGTGTAGAAGATCGAGCCGTAGGCGTGCGCGGTCCATCCGACGTCGAGCTGCACCAGGTCCACGACCTGCACCGCCACCCCACCGGCGGCCAGGAGGAGGGCGGCGTACAGCCCGCCCCGGAAGCCGCGCATGTCACCCCGGGCGATCGCCCGATGCGCGAACGGCACGCCCACCGCACTGATCGCGACGAGTGCCGCAGCGACGGTCGCCTGGCCCAGCGGCGGGTTGCTGACGCCCGCCGCCGGCCACTGCGGGTTCTCCAGCCGCAGGTAGAAGTAGCTGAGCAGCAGGGCGGAGAAGGCGACCGCGACGAACAGGATGGCGAGCAGGGTGCCGGACCGGGCGACGATCACGCTGCCGTGGGCGTTGACCGGAACGCCGTACTCGCGCTCGAAGTCGTCCTCCTCGTCCGCGGTCATCGGCGCGGGCTGCGGCCAGTTCCAGGCGATGACGGCGGCGATGATGATCAGGACACCGACCCCCGCACCCCAGCGCAGTTTGACCAGCTCGCTGAGGAAGATCAGCACCACGCCGCCCGCGGTGATCAGCGGCCAGATCGAGGGGTTCGAGACGCGGAAGACCTCCACGGGTCGCCCGTCCGCAGTGCCGACGACGACCGCCGCCCGCCACTTCAGCGGCCACTGCCCGAGCCCGCGCACGAAGCGCTCCAGGTGCGGGTCGCCCCGGTCGAGCTCGGTCTGGTCCCAGAGCGGGTGCCGGCTGCGCACGATCGGCGGCTCGGTCCAGCTGTGCTGCTTGGGCGGCGACGGCAGCGCCCACTCGAGGGTGTCCGCGCCCCATGGGTTGGCGTCGGCCTGCTCCCCTCGCCGGATGGTGCGGAACACGTTCCACACGAACACGCCGATGCCGGGCACGATGATCAGCACGCCGATCGTGGAGATCAGGTTGAAGATGTCCCAGCCCTGGCCGGCCTCGTAGGTGTAGACGCGGCGCGGCATCCCCATCAGCCCGACCTGGTGCATCGGGAAGAAGGCGACGTTCACGCCGATGAACAGCAGCCAGAAGTTCCACTTCCCCAGCCGCTCGTCCAGCAGCTTGCCGGTGAACTTGGGGAACCAGTAGTAGACGCCGGCGAAGATCGGGAAGGCCACGCCGCCGATGAGCACGTAGTGCAGGTGCCCGACCACGAAGTAGGTGTCGTGCGCCTGCAGGTCGAAGGGCACGGAGGCGACCATCACGCCGGTGATCCCGCCGATGACGAAGATGATCAGGAACCCGACGACGAACAGGAACGGGGTCTTCCACACCGGTCGCCCGGCCCAGATGGTGGCGAGCCAGGAGAAGATCTGGACGCCGGCCGGGATGGAGATCGCCATGCTCGCCGCGGCGAAGAAGCTGAGCACCAGCGGCGGCAGCCCGACGGCGAACATGTGGTGCGCCCACAGCGCGAACGACAGGAACCCGATGGCGACCAGGGACGCGACGAACCACAGGTAGCCGACCGGCCGGTGGCGGACGAAGACCGGCAGGATCATCGCCACGACCCCGACCGCAGGGATGAACTGGATGTAGACCTCGGGGTGGCCGAAGATCCAGAACAGGTGCTGCCAGAGCAGCGAGCTGCCCCCCTGCTCCGGGTCGAAGAACTGAGTGCCGAAACCGCGGTCCAGCTCGAGCAGCAGACTGCCGATGATCAGCGGCGTGAAGGCGAAGAGGATCATGAACGCCATCACCAGGAACGCCCACGCGAACAACGGCATCCGGGTGAGCGTCATGCCGGGGGCGCGCATCTTCAGGATGCCGATGATGATCTCGACGCCGGCGGCGATCGCGCCGACCTCTGCGACACCCAGCCCGAGGATCCAGAAGTCGACCGCCAGGTCGGGCGAGTACTCCGGCCCGCTGAGCGGCACGTAGGCGAACCAGCCGACGTCGGGCACGAGCTGGAACAGGGCGCTGCTGTAGTAGAGCAGCCCACCGAACAGGAAGGTCCAGTACGAGAACGCCCCCAGACGCGGGAACGGCATCTCCCGGCTGCCCAGCATGGAGGGCAGGATGAGGATCGCGAAGCCCTCGAAGATCGGCAGGATGACGAGGAACATCGTCACCGAGCCGTGGTTGGTGAACAGCTCGTTGTAGAACTGCGGGCTGACCAGCTCCTGCTCGGGGAAGGCCAGCTGCAGGCGCATGATGAGTGAGTCGAAGCTGCCGCCGAGGAGCAGGAAGAAGAAGCCGGTGAGCACCAGCCGCTTGCCGACCAGGTCGTTCTGGACGCCGGTCAGCTGGCCGCGCAGCCCCGGCGGGTCGTCCCAGATGCGGTCGAGCTCCTCGGCCGTCCCCGGGTCGGTGACCTCCGGCGTGTACTTACCGGGGTCCGATGTCCCCTGATCAGTGCTCACCGTTGCTGCTCGATCCAGTCCATGAAGTCCTCCGGGCTCTCGGCCACGACGTCCAGCTGCATGGTCGCGTGCTCGAGCCCGCAGAACTCCGCGCAGCTCGTCCCCCACTCCCCCGGCTCGTCGGCCTGCAGCACCAGGACGTTCACGCCGTCGGGCAGCATGTCCGTCTTGCCGCCCAGTTCCGGCACCCAGAAGCTGTGGATCACGTCCGCCGACGTCAGGTGGAACTCGACCGGTTGCCCGACCGGGAGGTGCAGCTCGCCGACGGTGGTGACCCCGGCCTCCGGATAGCGGACCTCGAAGTACCACTGGTGGCCGATGACCTCGATCTCCAGCGCCTCGGGCGGAGCATCTTCCGACAGCACCCGCATCGCGGCGACCGTCGCGCCGAACACGACGACCAGGACGACCAGCGGCAGCACCACGCCACCGCCCACGATCCAACGCTTCTCCGACGGCTGCCCCTCGTCGGAGCGCTGCCGACGGAACAGGCCCACGGCGAGCAGCACGGCGAAGAGGACGAACACGGCCACACCGAGGCCGAGCATCAGCCACCACGTGTCCGCGATCGCCTCCGCGGACGGGCCCTTCGGATCGAGACTGCCGCTGCTTGCGCTATTCACCGCCGGCCCGCCGGGGCTTCATTACCGACCCGGCGCGCGCCGTGCAGACCGAGGACAGGTGCGAGCCGCTCGGTACACCGACCGACGAAAAACAGGTCATGCCGCCTCCACCAGGACTATCGCCGCCTGACCGTACCGAGCCCGGGGCTGCGGGAGCGACCCGAACCGGGACACAGATCGCGACGGCGGGCCACGAGCGCACAGCTCGAGCGCCACTGCGGGTGGAGAGGTACGGACCGTTCCGGGGAGCCGCCCCGCCCCGGGCCCCGGGACGGGGGTGGCTGCCCCGGGCGGACTCAGCTGGTGATTGCGTTCTTCACCTTGTCCACCACGCTCTCCTGCCCGCCGGGAGCCGCGCCGATCTGCTGCATGATGCCGAGCTCGTCGGTGCTCCCCCACCGCTCGACGATCTGGCCGTTCTCGAACCGGCCGATCTGCAGACCCCGCACCTCGATCCGCTTGCCGGTCGGCGCGACTCCCTGGAACTCCCCCTGGTGGGTTCCGGTCAGCGTGTACGCGAACGCGATCTTGTCGTCGTCGGCCACGTTCACGAGCGGCTCGAGGTGCGCGTCCGGGAACGCGGTGGTGAGGGTGCGGAAGAAGGTGCGGTAGCCCTCCCGGCCGGCTCCCTGGCCGGGCGCCGGGTCGTGGTCGACGGCATCCACCGCGAACAACGTGTCCACGAATCCGTCGATGTCGCCGCTGTTCAGCAGAGCTGCGGCCTGCTCCTGGGTCGAGGTGTTCTGTTCAACGCTCATCTTCTCCCGCTACCCCCGGTCCGCGGCGAGGGAAACCGACACCGGGCACGGACCGGCGCGACCAGCTCGCGGAGCTGGCCGGCGCCCGCGCTCAGCGCCACCCGGACGGATGGCGAGGCGACATGGCTCTGGCCAATTGGCCGCGCGCCGTTCGGCTCCGCGCCGTCCGGGCAGTCCGACTTCGATCCCCACCCACCCGAGCACGTGCCGTACGCCGAACCGTCTGGGCGCCGGGTCCCGGTGCGGCTGGGCAGCGGGACAGCACCCATGTGCAGCTGCTCCACCAGTCCGGGCAGACCCCCCGGAGGATCGGCCGATCACCAGCTTCGCGGACATCGACCCGGCCAGCAGCATGGTCTACCTGCGGCCGCATCGGCTGCGTGGCCTACCGGCGATGATCTGATGCCCGAAGGCAGCCCCTTCCGGGTGTTCGCCCGTCGAGGTCTGCCCCAGCCGCGTGACCCGTGACCTGATCGCCCTCAGCCCGTGGACCGCGGGTCCGAGGTCACCTCGGTCACCTCGAGCGCCACGCGGCGCGAGGCGTCGGTCACCGACACTGTCCACGGGCGCCACGCCGCCCGTGTCGACGACCGGGGTGCGACGACGCCGGCCCCCGCGTCAGGGGCGCACCCGGTTCCGCGGTCGCCGGCGACGGGCGAAGAACCGCTCGACCCGGCGCCACCGGTTCGGCGTCTTCTCCGGGTCCATGACCTCGGACTCGGCGAGCGCCCGGTCGGCCGGACCGAGCTCGGGCGGCTCGAAGGGCACCAGCGAGCGACCGGCCGGCCGGCGCAGCCGCTCGATTCCCTGCACGAGCGAGCCGGTGTCGGTGATCGCCGTGGCGACGTCGTCCGGCGTGCAGCCGAGGTGCTCGGCGAGCAGGCGGTCGCGGAAACCGACGATGGTCGCGGCGAGCCGGTCGGCCCCCAGCCGTCCCTCCACCATCTCGATCGCCAGGTCGCACTCGGTGTCCAGGCCCATCGAGCGGTTGTTCACGTTGCTGGAGCCGATGCGCAGCAGGCGGTCGTCGACCACGGTCACCTTGGCGTGCACGTAGATGTGCTCGCGCTGCTCCGTCACCGGCGTGTAGAGCCGGAACCGGTCGTGCACGTCGGCCTCGCGGACGATCTCCAGCACCCGGGCCCGCGCGGTGCCCATCGCCTTCTCCGAGAGCCAGCCGTCGGCGGTCTCCGGGTTGATGACGACGACGTCGGGGCCGTCGGGCTCGCGCAACCGCTCGGCGATCGCCTCGGCGATCCGGCGGCTGGCGAAGTACTGGCTCTCCACGTAGATCGAGCGCCGGGCCGCGGCGACCGCAGCCAGCCACAGCAGCTCCACCTCGTGCACCAGGGACGTGCCGCCGTGCTCCGGTCGGGTGCGGGAGATCGCGACGTCGACGTCGGTGAGCAGGGGCTCGACCTCCTCGGGCCAGCACTCCTGCTCACGGTGGACGGGCTCCAGCCGCTCCCCCGTGCTGCTCTCCCACCGTTCGCGGGCGAGCTCGGCGACCGCGCGGGCGGCGCGCCCGGCCATGATGCTGGTCGCGTCGTGCCACGGCCCGGTCAGCCGGCCCTCGGCGCCTCGGGCCGCCGGTCGACGCCGGTGCGGGTTGTCGTCGGCGTGGTCGGAGGTGTCCCAGCGGTCGGCGGTGACGTCGATGCCGCCGGCGAAGGTCAGGCAGTCGTCGATGACCACGATCTTCTGGTGGTGCGCACCGCCCACCGGGTGGTGCGTGTCGACCGCGAAGGTGAGCCGGTCGGGCGTACGCCGGTCGAGCAGCACGATCGGCTGCAGACCGCGGCCGAGCGCACGCAGCATGCCGAGGTCCCACTGGAGGACACCGATCTCCAGCTCCGGGTTGGCCGTCACCGCGTGTTCGAGCACGGCGCCGAGCCGGTCCTCCTCCGGCCGGCCACCGTCGAGCGGGTCGAGCCGGATCCGCGGATCGAAGTCCCAGCCGATGAACAGCACCCGCCGCTCGGCGCGCAGCACCGCGCGCTTGAGGGTGGCGAAGTAGCCGGCTGCGTCGACGAAGATCGCGAAGCGGGTGGCCCGCTCGATCCGCCAGCAGGTCTCGCCGGGAACGAGCAGCGGCGCGCCCACCTCCGGCCGGCCTTCGGAGGTGTCGCCCGGTGCGGGGAGCGCGATACCGGGTTCGGTGTCGGGCTCCGTCGCCGCGTGGCCGCCGTCCATCACACCGGCAGTGTGCCCGTCGTCGCCGACGGAACCAACGACCGACGTGTCCGGACCAGGGCTCGGCTGCGTCCGGTGCCGTGACGACGCCCCGTGGCCCTCGTCCACACCCGCCCCAGCCGACCTCCCGGTCCGGTACCGCGGCGACCCGGTCCCGGACGTAGCTGCGGGTCGCGTCGTCGGATACCTCCTGGAGCCGCGGCCCACCCCGTCCCGCAACGGTCCGGCGTTGTCGGCCGTCCGGTGCTCGGAGTCCTCGACCAGCCCGCCGACCGCGCCGGTAGGGCCCCTGGGCCATGGCCGGCGCAGAACCGGGCGACGGCTGCGCCGCCACCCCGGTCTGCTGGTGCTCAGGGAACCGGCCGGACCCGGCCGGCCCCGTGAGCGCCTAGATGTGGCGGCGGCCGCTGAAACGGCTGAACAGTCGCTTGAGCAGGTTGAACTTGATGAGTCCGGACACGAGTCCCATGGCGATTTCCTCCTCGGATCGAAGGGAGAGGCCCTACCCGCATTCCTCGGCGTTCATGTCCGGGTCGCACTCGGGGTCACGACGAGCCGGCTGTGCGACCGATCCGTCGTCCCCGGCACCCGTCAGGCCCTGCTGCTCGCCCCGCCCATCCGGCTCCCCGGACGCGCCGCACCAGGGGCCCCAGCCGCGTACTCGCCCGGGCCCGTGGCTGGGAAGCCGGCTCAGAACGCCGGCAGGACGGCGCCGGAGTAGTTCTCCTCGATGAACTGACGGACCTCGTCGGAGTGCAGCAGCTCCTCGAGCTGCACGATCCGCTCGGCGTCCTCGTCCCCGCTGCGGACCACCAGCAGGTTCGCGTTCGGGTTGCCCTCGGCCTCCTCGAGCGCGAGCGCGTCCTCGGCCGGCGAGAGGTCGGCGTCGATGGCGTAGTTGCCGTTGATCACCGCGGCGTCGACGTCGGCCAGCGAGCGGGGCAGCTGGGCGGCCTCGATCTGCTCGATCTCCAGGTTCTTCGGGTTGGTGTCGATGTCGAATGCGGTCGGGGCGGCGTCCCCGGTGTCGGCCAGGGTGATCAGGTCGTTGGCCTCGAGCAGGCGCAGCGCCCGGGCGGCGTTGGCCGGGTCGTTCGGGATCGCGACCGTGGCGCCGTCGGGCAGGTCGGCCAGGTCGGTGAGCGACTCGGAGTAGAGGCCCAGCGGCTCGATGTGCACCGGCTCGAGAGCGGTGAAGTCGTAGCCCGCGCTGGCCTCCTGTTCCTCGAGATAGGGCACCGTCTGGAAGTAGTTGGCGTCCAGCGAGCCGTCGTCGAGGGCGACGTTCGGCTGCACGTAGTCGGTGAACTCGACGATCTCCAGGTCCAGCCCCGCCTCGTCAGCGAGCTCCTCGTCGACGAACCGCAGGATCTCGGCGTGCGGCACCGGGGAGGCGCCGACCCGCAGCGGCTCGTCGGCGGCCGACAGCTCGGCCTCGCCGCCCCCGCAGGCGGTGAGGCCGAGCAGGGTGGCGGTGGCGACGGCGGCCAGGGTGGAACGGGTGGAACGGGTGGAACGGGTGGAACGGGTGGAGCGGAGCATGCGCGTGTTTCTCCTTGCGGTGGGTTCCGGTGGTGCGGGTGGTCAGGCGTGCGCGAGCCGACGCGCCCAGCGGTCGCCGGCCCACTGCAGCAGCTGGACGAGGACGAGCAGCAGGACGACGGTGGCCACGGTGATGTCGGTGCGGAACTGCTGGTAGCCGTAGCGGATGGCGAAGTCGCCCAGGCCGCCGCCGCCGATGGCGCCGGCCATGGCCGAGTAGCTGACCAGTGCGACGACGGTGACGGTGACGCCGGCGACGAGGGACGGCAGTGCCTCGGGCAGCAGCACGGTCCGGACGACGTCGCGGCGTCGGGCGCCCATGGCCAGCGTCGCCTCGACCTTGCCGTGCCCGACCTCGCGCAGGCTCGTCTCCACCAGGCGGGCGAGGAACGGGACGGCGCCGATGGTGAGCGGCACGATCGTCGCCGTGGAGCCGATCGTCGTCCCCACGATGCCGCGGGTCACCGGGGCGACCAGCACCAGCAGGATGATGAACGGCAGCGACCGGCCCAGGTTGACCAGCAGTCCGAGGATTCGGTGCACCGCCGGGCTCGGGGAGAGCGCGCCGGGCGCGGTGATCGTGAGCAGCACGCCGAGCGGGACGCCGATCAGCACGGTCAGCAGCGTGCTGACGCCGACCATGTAGAGCGTCTCCCAGGTCGCCTCGGCCAGCTGCGGGCCGATGCGGTCCCAGTTCATCGCTGCACGTCGGGGGCATCGAGGAACCGGGGCTCGTCCGGCTCGCGGTCGGACTCGGGAGCCGGCTCCTCCTGCTCCTGCCAGGGCGGTGGCTCGTCGCCGGGGGTGGCGCGTTCGACCAGCGATCCGCCCGCCCGCAGCTGCTCCAGGGCGGCGTCCAGCCGGCCGTCGTCGCCGGTCACCGACAGCAGCAGGCGGCCGAAGCGCCGACCGGCCACGGTCTCCACCGAGCCACCCGCGACCTCGACGTCCAGCCCCAGGTCGCCGGCGAGGGTGCGCAGCACCCGGCCCTCCGGCGCTGACTCGGTGAGGGTGACCCGCACCAGGTTCCCGGTCGCCCCGGCGACGGGCGGGGCCGGCAGCAGCTGGGCGGCCAGCGCAGAGTGCGGACGGGTGAGCACCTCGGTCAGCGGGCCGCCGTCGACGACACGGCCGCGGTCCAGCAGCACCGCGCTGTCGCACACCGCCCGGACGACGGCCATCTCGTGCGTGATGAGCAGGACGGTGAGGCCGAGCTCGGTGCGCAGCTGCCGCAGCAGGTCGAGCACGCCGGCGGTGCTCGTGGGGTCCAGCGCACTGGTGGCCTCGTCGCAGAGCAGCACCTTCGGCCGCGCGGCCAGTGCGCGGGCGATGGCGACGCGCTGCTTCTGACCACCGGAGAGCTGCGCCGGCCGGGAGGCGTGCCGATCCCCCAGTCCGACCAGGTCCAGCAGCTCGGCCACCCGGCGACGGCGTTCGGCCCGGCCGATGCCGGCCAGCTCCAGCGGGTGCTCGACGTTGCCGGCGGCGGTGCGCGAGTCGAGCAGGTTGAAGTGCTGGAAGACCATGCCGACGGTGCGGCGGGCGCGGCGCACGCCGTCGGCGTCGAGGTCGGTGAGCACCTGGCCGTCGACCGCCACCCGGCCCGACGTCGGCCGCTCCAGCAGGTTCACCAGGCGGGCCAGCGTGCTCTTGCCCGATCCGCTGGGACCGACGACACCGGCGAACTCGCCGTCAGCGACCGACAGGCTCACGCCGTCGACGGCGACCACCTCGGCCGCCCCGCGGCGTGCGGGGAAGACCTTGCGGACGTCGGACAGCTCGATCACGGGGACCTCGGGGTGGCTCGGCAGCGGGTGGCACGGGCGGCGACGAGCCACGGTCGGAGGACCGGCGACGCGCCGCAGGCAGCGCGTCGCGCGGGTGGTCCGCGCGGGCTCGACGGCTCCGGGCTACAGCAGGCTGGCCGTGCGCAGGAGGTCGACGGCGCGACGACGCGTCAACACAACACTCCTCCGCACCCCTCGAGCATCCCCCGCCGGCGGCCGGCCTGCCAGCTCCGCTGCGTCAGTGTGAGAGAACGCTCAACCACCGGGGGCGGGAATCGACCCGTCGCCGGTCGATCGGCTCGCCGGTGACCCACCACGGTCGCCCTCCCCCGCGGCCGGACTCAGCCGCCGACGGTCTGCTGCAGGTCGTCCCGCGGGGCCACGCGCAGCGCGCGGAACGGCAGCCCCTCCGCGCCCGGCTCTGCCCAGTCCAGCTCGACGATCTGACCGGCCCGGAGCTCACCGGATCCGGAGGTGCTGCGCACGATCGCGGCGGCGTCGGCCCAGCACCCACCCGGCAGGTCGGGAGCCTCGATCACCGCACCGCTGCGCTCCCCGTCCCACCGGACGACGGTTCCGAACGTCGTGCCGCCTGGCGTCATGCCGCAGAGGTTGCGCCTTCGCCCCCCCGGAATCAAGCCGCCGGGGTTCCCTCGCCACCACGGTGGCCTCGTCGGCGTAGGCGCCGGCCAGGGGCCGCCCATGCAGGCGGCCTTCGGGGAGGGCGTCGTCGGCGCCCATGACGTGCACCAGCCACCCGTGGATCAGGGCCGCCGGCGCACCGTGCGTGTACTGCACGGCCGAGGAGGCAGCACAGGGACGGCTGGTGCCACGCTGTCGCGCGTCCGTCGACGGGCAAGGTCGCCGTCGCGGAGAAGCCCGTGCCGCCGTTCGTCGACGACTCCGCCCCCACGGATGCCGGCCGGCTGGTCGAGCGCCTCCGGCACCGGTGTGCCGAGCAGTTTAGGGCCGGCCGAGGTCAGGCCGCACCGGAGAGCCGGTAGAGCGCGGTGTGCCGGACGTGCAACACCGGCTCGGCGTCGGCCAGGACCAGTGCGTCGTAGCGGACTTCCTCGTGCCGGCCCCGCCGGCCGACGTCGGTGACGCGCCCGTGCACCGTCATCCGCGCGGGCAATCGGGCGACACCGAGGAACCGGCAGTCGCTCGAGGTGTGGATCCACGGCCCGAGGGCGACGTTGCGCATGAGCAACGTGTTGACCAGGCGCAGCAGCAGACCGGGATGTGCCCACGCGTTCTCCCGATACAGCGGCAGGGGCTCGCCGATCGCGTCGAGGTACCACTCGTTCTCCTCGACGGTGCCGGTCTCGTGGACGCTGCCGAACGGCCCGACCACCGGGTCCGCCACCAGCTCGGCGGGGCCCGGCGCTTCCGCGAAGCCGGCGAGGAGAGGCCGGTCCACCGTGCGACCGGCCGAGCCCAGGCAGCGCACCTCCCCGTCCGGGCCGGTGACGGCCAGCCGGCCGTCGGTCAGGTCGACGAGCAGCTCCTCGCCGTCGTACACCGGCCGGCGGAAGCGCAGGTCGACCCGTCCGCCGGACAGCCACTCCTCCCCCCACGTCGCCACCAGCGGCGTGGTGGTGCGGGCGAACAGCTCGACCCCGGGCACCAGCGCGCCGGAGAAGCCGAACCGCCGGGCGACACCGTCTTCGTGGATCTTGTTGTCGGCCTCCTCGATCACGTGGGCGGTGAAGCGGTGCGGCGCAGGAGCGTCCATGCCCCCGGATGCTGCCACGCCGGCAGTGGCCGATCATGGCGAGATGTCGCGCACCGCCGGCGGGTGGTGGCCGGCGGATGCCGAGGAGCTGCAGGACCTGCAGCGGCGGCTCGGGCTGCTCCGGCCGCCGCCCTGGCATCCGGGCACGTCGCCCCACGACCTGGCGGCCGCCGCCGTCGTCCACGATCCGGACGAGGGCGGCCGGGCCTGGGCCGGCGCGGTCCTCGTGCGCGGTCGCCGCATGCTGGCCGCACAGGCCGTCGCCGGGGCGGTGCACGGGCCCTACCTCCCCACCCTGCGGTCCGCCCGTGACGGGCCGCTGCTGGTCACCGCCCTGGAGGCGCTCGGCCGGCGCCCCGACGTCGTCCTGCTCGCTGCCGCCGGGCGGGATCATCCGCGGCACGCAGGCCTGGCACTCCACCTGGGGGCCGTGCTCGGCCTCCCGAGCATCGGCCTCACCGACCGGCCGCTGAGCGCGACGGGGCCCGTGCCCGGGCCCGTGCGCGGGGATACGGCGGCGCTGGTCCTCGACGGCGTCGAGGTCGCGCGCCGGGTGCGGACTGCCACCGGTGTCCGGCCGGTCGTCGCCCACGCCGCCTGGCGCACGACCGGGGAGGTGGCGGCAGCACTGCTCCTCGCCGGTACCCGGGGCGCACGAACACCCTGGCCGTTGCGGGAGGCGCGGCGACTGGCGCGCGAGGCTCGCGGACGGGGATGACTGCTGCCCTGGTGGAGGACGACGCGATCCTGCCCGGCGGGGTTCCCCCCCCCTTCGTCCGCCTGCACGGGGCCGTCATCGACCCGGTCGGGCCGCTCCTCGTGCGCGCCACCCTCGGCACCGTCCTGCCCACCGCGGGCCCTTTCCGTGCGGCCCGCCGGCCGCCGGCCGCCCCGTCACCCGCCGCCGCCCTCCGCCGACTCCTGCCGTCGCGTGGCCTCGATCCACTCGTCGATGGTCTGCCACCACCGGTAGAGCCATTCGGTCTGCTCGCTGGCGTCACGCGGCACGTCGGCCGACGCGACGAACCACCAGCGCAGGTGCAGCGTCTTGTCCATCGGCAGGCTCCGCCACACGTCCCGGAACGTGTCCAGGTGCTCCAGCCCGGTGTGCGCGACGAAGACGACGTCGGCGTGCGGAGCCGCCCCCAGCGCCGCCGTGACCCCGGCCGGACGCGGCGGCAGGACGTGCCGCATCACCTCGGCCCGGCGCACCGCGCGCAGCAGCCCGCGGTCGCGCAACCGCTGGATGGCCCTGACCCGGCGCCCCGGGGTGAAGTTGGCGCCCTCCGGGAAGATCAGCAGGGCGTCCTCCTCCCCCAGGTCGCGGGCGAGCTCCGCGATCGCCTCCGCGGAGCTGGATCCGGCCGGCCCACCGGGGCTGACGAAGTGGTTGGGCAGCCGGTTGAGGTAGACGTCGATGAGCGGATCGAACTGCAGCACGTCCTTGAGCACGATCCGCGGCTGCCGCAGGTGGTCCCGGTTCATGAGCGTGTGGACGAGCAGGAACGAGTCACCCGGACCGGCGTGCCGGGACAGCACCACCATGGCGTCGGTGGAGCCGGGCTGCCCGTCGTCCAGCGGTGACCAGGATTCCCCGTCGGTGACCAGCTCCAGGACGAACAATCGCTGCGCAGCCCGCATGAGCACGTCGAGCAGCAGCCGCAGCACGGTGTAGTGCGCCGCACGGAACCTCGGAGCGGCCAGCCGGCGACCGAAGCCGCTGAGCACCCAGAGAGCCCCCGCGGCCACGAGCCCGGCCAGCTCGATCCCGAGGTACACGAGCGCGAAGCACAGCAGCCGCAGTGCGCGCCAGCGTCCCGGCAACCACGCCGAGACGATCGCCGCCACGACCACGAGCACCGGCAGCAGGATCACCGCGGCCGCCAGCGCACCGATGAGCAGCGGTCCGGTGAGCCGGCGCACCCGCCGGGGCGGGAGCACCTCAGGTCCCGCCCTCGGACGCGCCGGACCGGTCGAGGTAGTCGCCGGCCGCCACGTGCGCCCGGTCGATCCGCCCCGGCACGGCGGAGAAGTCGCGGTAGCGCAGGTCCCGCAGGTCCCCGGCGCCGGCCGGGCCCGCGTTCCCCGACGGCAGGACGTGCAGCGTGACGCCGGCCGGCAACGCGGCGAGGTCGGCGGCGAACCGGTGCCGCCGAGCGATCTCGAAGGCGACCGTCGCGACTTCCCACGGCCGGGCCGGCGGACGCAGCGGGCGGTCGATCCGGCCGACGTGCAGCACGTAGATCGTGTCGGCACCGAGCGCCACCGCCCGGCCGACCGGGATGCTGTGCACCAGCCCACCGTCCAGGTAGTGCTCGCCGTCGAGCTCCACCGGGGGCAGCAGCCCGGGGACCGCGCAGGACGCCAGCACCGCCTCCACCAGGTCGCCGTGGTCGAACCAGTGCTCGGCGGCCCGCTCGATGCTGGCCGCGACGCACTGGAACGGCACGGTCAGCTCGGCGAAGGTCCGCACCGGTAGGTGCGCCGTCAGCAGCTCCCGCAGCGGCTCGCGCGCATGCAGGTGGGTGCGGGTGCGCACCAGCGTCCGCGCGCGGGTCAGCACCGATCCGGCGAAGACGCCCTCGGAGGTCAGCTCCGCCCACACCGCACGCAACCGGTCCACCCCGGAGGGGGTCGGATCGGCCGCGACGAGCGCACCGTTGATCGCGCCCACCGAGGTGCCCACGATCACGTCCGGCCTGATCCCGCGCTCGAGCAGGGCACTGAGCATCCCGACTTCGGCGGCGCCGAGCACCCCGCCGCCGCCGAGGACGAACGCCGTGCGGCCGCCCTCGCCCGGCATTCCTGTCGCGGCCATGGGAGGCATCCTGCCAACCCGCGTGCGGCCCGGCAGGACATCCGCGGCACCGGCTCCGGGGCCCGGCGATCAGATCGCAGTCCTGCCACCGGTCTCCGTGAGGCGGGGCCGGTTCAGCGGTCGACCAGCGGGGAGGTCATCTCGGCGGTCGCAGCCATCCGCCGCGGAACGGTCGGCCCGAGCGCATCGATCCACCGGTCGTCCAGCGCCGGGGAGGCCCCGGTGACCACCACGGTCGCCGTCCACTCGGACAACCCCGTGCCCCGGTGCGCGCCCCGTCGGACCGGCCCCTGCACCCGCAGCGTCGACCAGTCCGGGTCGGCCCCTGCGGCGGCGGCCATCACGCGCAGCTGCCCGCGGAGCCCCGCGGTCACCCGATCCGGGTCGTCGAACGGGACGGCGGCGGCGGCGCGGTACATCACGGGTGGATGCCTGCCCGGTCCGGCGCCGGGTTACACGGTCAGCGGGCAACGTCACCCGATCGCGACCTGCCCCCGCACGCCGGGTTGCGTTGCGGCGCCCCGCTGCCGGGGGTGGGATGTGCTATGGCGGTGGCCCGGGACGACCGGCCCCCGGCCGGCACGGGAGGCCGCGGGGAGAGGACCGAGGGGGAGGACGCGGACTCGCCCCGGGGGATCCCTCCCGCCGGCTGGCGGTACGTGCTGCGGCGGGTCGCCCGCCAGCTGCTCGACGAGCGCCTGACGGTGCAGAGCGCCGGGGTGGCGTTCTTCGCCGTCCTGTCCGTCGCCCCGGTGCTGGCGACGGCGCTGTCGATCTACGGCGTCGTCAACACCCCGGAATCGGCGCACCGGCAGCTGTCGGAGGTCGCGGAGATGCTGCCCCCTGACCTCGAGCGGGTCGTGGCCGACCAGCTCACCACGATCACCGCCGCCTCGGCGCAGGTGCTGACCTGGCGCGGGCTCACCGGCCTGCTCGTGGCCCTGTGGACGGCGACGACCGCGATGACCTACCTCATCGACGGTGTGGGGATCGCCTACCACCAGACGGAGACGCGCAGCTTGCTGCGCCGCAGCGGGCTGGCCCTGCTCTTCGTCCTCGGTGGCGCCGTGGTGCTCGCCGGTCTGATCACCGTGGCGACCGTTCTCGCGGGTGCGCTCGCAGGTGCCCCCGGTCCAGTCCGAGCCGCCGCCTCCGTGGCGTCGTGGGTGGCGGTGGCAGCCCTCATGACCGTGGCCCTCGCCGTGCTCTACCGGTTCGCCCCCGACCGCACGCAGGCGCAGTGGCGGTGGATCTCGGTCGGCTCGGTGCTCGCGACGGCCGCCTGGCTGGCCACCACCCTGGGCTTCTTCACCTACGTGCAGAACCTGGGCAACTACCAGTCGACCTACGGCTCGCTCGCCGGGGTGGCGATCAGCATGTTCTGGCTCTGGACGACGGTCACCCTGGTCTTCCTCGGGGCAGCGGTGAACGCGGAGACCGAGCGCCAGACGGCGTGCGACTCCACCGTCGGGCCGGAGCGGCCCCCGGGCGACCGGGGCGCGGTCGTGGCGGACAGCACGCCGCCCTACCCCGGTGACTGACGACGGTCCAGCGGCTGCTCACCCCAGCCGGTGGGCCGCCGCGGCGGCGACCAGGCCCAGGGTGTTGGTCGCCAGGTGCAGGAGCAGCGGCGCCAGCAGGCTCCCGCTGCGCAGCCGCAGCCAGGCGAACAGCACCCCGGCAGCCGCGGTGACCAGGCAGCCGACGGCCACCGCCACGACCGGTCCCAGGAGACCGTCGGACAGGTCGTTGGCCGCGGCCGCGCTCAGCGTGGGTCGGACGTGCCACAGCCCGAAGACGACGGCCGACACCCCGACCGCCGCCCGCAGCGGCAGCAGCCGCGCCAGGCCGGCGAGCAGGACGCCGCGGAACGCCACCTCCTCCCAGACGACGGTGCCGAGGGGGATGCGGACCAGCGTCTGGTAGGCCAGCTCGCCGCCGTCGGTTCCGGCGGCGCGGGCGTCGGCGAACAGTGGGCGGGTCGCCGGGAGCGCGAGGCCGGCGACCAGCCCGGCCGCCACCAGGGCGGCGCAGGCCCCGCCCCACCGCAGCCCCGCCCCGAGGCCCCGGCGGTGCAGGCCGAGCTCGGCCCAGGACAGGCCCGAGCCCCTGGCGGCCGCCAGGACCAGGGCCGTCGCCGCCACGTTGGCCGGCACGTAGGACTCCGGGTAGCCGGGCAGTCGCGGGACGACGACGTTGTTCCAGGCGAGCAGCACCGGGACCAGCGCAGCGGTGAGGAGGACGACCTTCCGGCGTCCGGAGCGACGAGCATGCACGGGTGGACTGTTCCCCCTACGCGCGCCGGCTCACGTCCGCAGCGGTGGCGGTCGCCTGCATCACCGGCGTCGTCGTCGGAGGTGAGCTGTCCACCGTCGCGCTGGTCGCCGTCGGGCTCACCGGCGCCGTCGTGGCCGCCGTGGGAGTCGCCCGGCACTCCGGCGAGGCCGCCTGCCCCGTCGGTCGGCGGGGGCTGCCCTGGCTCGGCTGGCTCGCTGCCGTCCTCGGGTGGGAGCTGGTGACGTTGGCCGCCGACGCCCTGCCGACGGTCAGCGACCTGGCCGATCCCCTGCTCGCCTCCCCCGCCGTGCGGGGGTCGGCCACGCTCGGCTGGCTGGCGGTCGGCGCCTGGCTGGTCGCCCGCCCCCGGCGCCGGACGGAGTCGTCGTGACCGGCACCGGGACGAGCATCGCCGTCTTCGCGGCCCTGGTCGTGGTCGCTGTGGTCGTCGAGGTCCGCGCCCGCCGTGGGACCGGCCCGGCGACTGCGGCCGAGGCCACGGCCGCCGCCATGCGCACCGCGCCCGGAAGGCTGGCCGTCCTGGCCGCGTGGGTATGGCTCGGCGTGCACTTCCTGGCGCGCTGACCCGTGCACCGCGCGGCGCTCCAGCGCCGGCGGTGGTACGGAGGTCACGATCGCGCAGGAATCGGACACCAGGAGCAGGGACCACGACGGATGGCGCGGAGATCCGTGCCCGGAACGAGGAGCACGAGCCGGCATGCAGGAGAGGGCGTCCGAGGCCGTGGCGGCGATGCGGCCGACGGCCAACTGGGCGGGCAACGTCGCCTACCGGGCGGCGCGGCTGCACCGACCGACGAGCATCGCCGAACTCCAGGACGTCGTGGCGAGGAGCGAGCGGGTCAAGGTCCTCGGCTCGCGGCACTGCTTCGACGACATCGCCGACACCACCGGAGACCTCGTGGTCCTCGACGGCCTGGCTTCCGACGTCGAGATCGACGCCGCCCCCGATGGGGACGGCGGCACCGCGTGGATCCCGGCGGGGATGACCTACAGCCACCTGGTCCCCGGTCTGGCGGCGCGCGGCTACGGCCTGCACAACCTCGCCTCCCTCCCGCACATCACCGTCGCGGGCGCGACCGCCACCGGCACCCATGGATCGGGGAACCGGAACGGCTCGCTCAGCACGTCCGTGGTGGGTCTGGACGTGGTCCGGTCCGACGGTGCGACCACCACGCTGACGCCCGAGGACCCGGACTTCGCCGGAGCCGTCGTCCACCTGGGTGCCCTCGGTGTCGTGACCCGGATCGGCCTGCGATTCCGGCCGGCCTTCCAGGTCCGCAACAACGTCTACGTCGGGCTGACCTGGGACCGGCTCGTCACCGACTTCCAGGCCGTGACCGACGCGGCCTACAGCGTGAGCGTGTTCACCGATTGGCACGAGGTCACCCAGGTCTGGGTCAAGTCGCGCACCGACGAGCTCGACGTCGCCCCGGAGGAGTTCTTCGGGGCCCGCGCAGCGACCGTGCCGACCCACATGCTGAAGAACACCCCGGTCGAGAACCTGACCGAGCAACTCGGTGTCCCGGGCGAGTGGCACGAACGGCTTCCCCACTTCCGCAGCGGGTTCACGCCGAGCAACGGGAACGAGCTGCAGACCGAGTACTTCGTCCCCCGTCGGTACGTGCAGGAGGTCTGTGACGCGCTGCGCTCGCTCGGCCCCCGGATCGCGCCTCTTCTGCAGGTCAGCGAGCTGCGCACCGTGGCCGCGGACGACCTGTGGTTGAGTCCCGCCTACGGCGCCGACGTCCTGGCGCTGCACTTCACCTGGCTCCCCGACGAGGCTGCGGTGCGTGCGCTGCTCCCGAGGATCGAGGCAGCGCTGCGCCCGTACGGGGCCCGCCCGCACTGGGGCAAGCTCTTCACGACCGACGCGGACGAACTCCAGCGCGTGTACCCGAAGATGCGGGACTTCCGGGCGCTGGTCCGCCGCTCCGACCCACGCAGCGCGTTTCGCAACGACTTCCTGGACCGGACGGTCGCGGCGTACGGCTGACCGGGCAGCCGTACGCGGCCGGCATCCGGAGGGACCGATCCGGGCGCGCGACGACGCCCGCCCGCCAGCACCCCTGTGCCAGGGTTGCCGGGTGACTCCACCGCGCGCCGCCGAGTTGGTGGGCGACCTCGCCCGGCTCCTGCTGGGTGCACCGCTCCCGATGTCCGTCCGGTGCTGGGACGGCTCCCGGACGGTCGTCGACGGGGCGCCCACCCTCGTCGTCCGCCACCCGCGGGCCCTCCGCCGCCTGGTCCACGCCCCCGGGGAACTGGGGTTGGCCCGTGCCTACGTCAGCGGGGATCTCGACGTCGAGGGGGACATCTACGCGGCGCTGAGCTTCCCGGACCGGCTGCCCGCCCGCCCGGAGCTGCGCCTGGATCGACGCGCGCTGGCCCGGCTGACTCGCCCGCTGCTGCGCCTGGGGGTCCTCGGGCCGCCCCCCGCACCACCGCCGGAGGAGGCCCGCGTGCGCGGGATCCGGCACTCGCTGCGCCGCGACCGGGAGGCCATCAGCCACCACTACGACGTCGGCAACGACTTCTACCGGCTGTTGCTGGGCCCGTCGCTGGTCTACAGCTGCGCGTACTTCCCCGACCCCGATGCGACGCTGGAGCAGGCGCAGGAGGCCAAGCTCGACCTGGTCTGCCGCAAGCTCGGGCTGCAGCCGGGGATGCGGCTGCTCGACGTCGGCAGCGGCTGGGGCTCGCTGGCCCTGCACGCGGCGTCCCGGTACGGCGTCTCGGTGGTCGCCGTGACCATCTCGGAGGCCCAGGCCGACCTGGCCCGCCGGCGCAACGCCGAGGCCGGGCTCGCCGACCGCGTCGAGGTCCGGCTGCAGGACTACCGCGAGGTCGTCGACGGGCCCTTCGACGCGATCTCCTCGATCGGGATGGCCGAGCACGTGGGGCTCGCCCAGTTGCCGGCCTACGCCGCCAGGCTCCACGCCCTGCTGCGCCCCGGTGGCCGGCTGCTCAACCAGGCGATCGCGCGCGGCCCCTCGGCTGGTCCCGACCGCCCCGATCCTCGGTCGTTCCTCACGCGGTACGTCTTCCCCGACGGCGAGCTGCAACCGCTGGCCACCCACGTCCGGGTGCTCGAGGAGACGGGCTTCGAGGTCTGCGACGTCGAGACCCTCCGCCGGCACTACGCGCTCACCTGCCGCGCCTGGGTACGCAATCTGGAGCAGCACTGGGACGAGGCGGTCCGGTCCTCCTCCCCGGGGCGGGCCCGGGTGTGGCGGCTCTACCTGGCGGCATCGGCCCTGGCCTTCGAACGGCATCGGACCGGCGTGAACCAGGTCCTCGCGGTGAAGCCGGGGGCGCGTGACGACCCGCTCCCGCTGCGCCGCCCCGACTGGAGCCCTCAGGCCACGTCCGATGGGCCCCAGCCGAGCGCCGACGCCACCTGACAGCCCGTCGCTACGACGACGCCGACAACGCGTCGGTCAGCAGCGCGACGAGCGCCTCGTGCTGCACGTCGGCCGACGACGACATCTCCTCGTCCGACCCGTCGAGCGCCCGGGCGGCGAGCCCCGCCTTGCTGTCGATCAGCTCGGCGATCCGGGAGTCGAGGGTCTGCGCGGCGATGATCCGCCACGCGGTGACCGGTTCCGTCTGACCGATGCGGTGGCTGCGGTCGATGGCCTGGGTCTGCTCGGCGTCGGTCCAGGACAGCTCGGCGAGCACGATGTTGGACGCGACCTGGAGGTTGAGCCCCACGCCGGCCGCGGTGAGCGAGCAGACCGCGACGGCGACGTCGGGATCGTTGACGAACGCGTCGATCTGCTTCTGCCGCGCCGACGGCGTCTGGTCGCCCCGGATCGACGAGAAGCCGATCCCCTGCCGGCTGAACGACTCCTCGGCGGCATCCATGACGTCGACGTGCTTGGCGAAGAACACCACCTTGCCCGCGCTGCGGGCGAGCTGCGCGGCGTAGTCGGCGGCCGGACCGGCCTTCGCCTGCCCGATCCGCCGCATCATGCTGAACACGTTCTCGCCGGTGGCCGACGCGGTCGCGTCCTTCAGCTCCCAGCGGGCCACCTTGCGCACCAGGTCGACGTCGATCTCCTCCACCACGTCCGCGGACTCGCGGGCGGCCAGCGCGCTCTGGTACCGCTTCACCAGCCGGCGGGCCAGCTCCTGCTCCGCCGCCCGGATCGAGCGGCCGGCCTTGTCGTCGAGCTCGACGGGGAGGTCGGCGATGCGACGGGCGGGGATGTCGGCGGCGACGTCCACCTTGCGGCGGCGGACGATGCCCTGGTCGATCACGCACCTGCGGGCGGCCGGGTAGAAGCCCGGGTCGGCCGGCGTCAGCCCGGTGTCCTCCAGCACGTTCATCAGGTCGCCGAGCGGCTTGCTCTCGTCGATCCAGCCCAGGAACTGCCAGATGGCCAGGAAGTCGTCGATGTCGTTGATCAGCGGGGTGCCGGTGAGAGCCATCAGCAACGGACGCGGGAACCGCGACCGGATGCGGTCGGACAGCTCCAGGACGTGCTGCGAGCGCTGCGAGGTCTTGTTCTTGATGAAGTGCGCCTCGTCGACGACCATGCCGCGGAAGCCGAAGTCGCCGAACCAGCCCACGTGGCGGTCGAGCACTTCGTAGTTGACGACGACGATGTCGGCGAACCCGTCGATGGTCTCCCCGTTGCCGTGGATGACGGTGGCCGCGCGGTGCGGCGTCCAGATGCCCGCCTCGCGCGCCCAGTTCGTCTTGACCACGCTCGGCACCACCACGAGCAGCGGGTAGGCGTCCGCCGCCTCCGCGGCCAGCAGCGCCTGCGCCGTCTTGCCGAGACCCGGCTCGTCGGCGAGCAGGAAGGTCCGGTGACCGGCCGCGGCGGCTGCCACCACCTGCGCCTGGTGCGGCATGAGTTCCCGGCCGCCCGCCGCACGCGAGGACGACGGCACCGGGAGCGGCATGCACGCCGCGTCCCCACCGCCGGCGCGCTCGAACGAGTTCAGCAGCGGATCGAGGAGCTCCCAGCCGACCAGCCTGCGCGGACGAGCCTGGGGCGGCGGGGCGGCGGAGAAGTCGGGGGCGAGGAACGGGTTGGCCAGCTGCCGGGAGATGACCGACTGGGGCACGACCCGGCGCTGAGGAGCGGCGGAGAAGACGGCGGGCGCCGGCGGCGGCGGCTCCTCCTCGGGCGCCGGCTCGATCCCGTGGGCCGCCAGCATCTCCCGCTTCATCGACCGGGCGGTGGTGGAGACGACGGCGTCCTCGCTCAGCAGGGCGAGCAGCCCGGAGTCGCGCACGGCGGTCCTCGCCAGCGTCGTCGCGATCCCGTCCAGCCGCTTGAGCTGCTCGGCACGGGAGGCGGTGCTGACGCTCTCGTCGGCCTGCACCCGCTCGCGCTCCTCGCGCAGCAGCAGGGCGACGACCTGGAACCTCGTGCGCACCGCGGGCGTCACCCGGCCGCGCTCCGCGGCGGCCTCGACCTCGCGGACCGCGCGGGCGATCACCGACATGACGTCGTCACCGCCGCGGACGCGCCGCTCGTTGCGCGGGGCGGTGCGGCGGCTGCGCCCCTGGCGCTGCCCTGGTCGAGCCACGGACTCCTCCTCCGGATGCCCGGCACGGGAGCCGGGCAGAGTGCTGCGCACCGTCCCGCGGTCGCGGGCGACGGACGTCACGGGCAGCGGGCCGGGTGCTTCAGCCGCGATTGCGCGCCTGGAGCTCCGAGAGGTCCACGCCCCTGGGCGAGGCGGCCCGCCCTCCGGGAGGAACCCGGAGCGGCCGGTCGATGGCCGGGGCGACGAGCGCACACGGGGCGTCGTCGCCGGACGAGCGCCGTCTGCCGATGAACGGTGCTGGTCCAATGCTAACCCCTGCCGGTCCGCGCAGGGCCGTCGCGCTCCACAACGCGCGGGAATGCCGCCGCCGGCCGCCGTGGTTGCCCCGGTCGTGAAGGTGGAGATCTGGTCCGACGTCGTCTGTCCCTGGTGCCACATCGGCAAGCGCCGCTTCGAGGCAGCCCTGGCGCGATTCCCCCACCGGGACGCGGTCGAGGTGGAGTGGAAGGCGTTCGAGCTCGACCCGGGCGCGCCGTCGGCTGCTGCCGGGGACGAGGCGTCGCCGACCGCCTACGCCGAGCGGCTGGCCCGCAAGTACGGCACCTCGGTCGCCGGCGCCCAGCAGATGACCGACCACATGACCCAGCAGGCCGCCGCCGAGGGGCTGGACTTCCGGTTCGACCGGGCGGTGCGCGCCAACACCTTCGACGCCCACCAGGTGATCCACCTGGCGGCCGAGCGGGGGATCCAGGACGCGGTGAAGGAGCGGCTGCTGACCGCCTACTTCAGCGAGGGCGAGGCCGTCGGCGACCGCGAGACGTTGGTCCGGCTGGCCGCCGACGCCGGTCTGGACGCCGACGAGGTGCGCGCGGCGCTCGAGGAGCAGCGCTACGCCGGTGCGGTCCGGGGCGACGAGGCCGAGGCGGCCGCGCTGGGCATCAGCGGGGTGCCCTTCTTCGTGGTCGACCGGAAGTACGGCGTCAACGGGGCCCAGTCGGCCGACGCGTTGCTCCAGGTGCTCGAGCGGGCGTGGTCGGAGCGCTCCCCGCTGATCTCGGTGGCGAGCGACGGCGCCGTCTGCGGACCGGACGGCTGCACCAGCTGAGGTATGCGCGGGGCCGGCGCCCGGTCAGGAGCGCTCCGGCTCCGGGCGGTCGCGCGCGACCCCGAGGTGCCGCGCCATGGCCTCCCCCAGGGTGGCGGCGTCCGCCCCGGCGGTGACGATCGTCGCCCCCTCGGCCGCGTAGCCGGCGGCTTCCTCGCCACTGCGCGCATACACGCCCACCGGCACGCCGGCGGCGCCGGCCCGAACGATGATCGACGAGAGCACACCGCGCAGCTCCGCCCGCCGGTCCGCGCCGGTCAGCCCGAGCGCCAGCCCCAGGTCGCCGGGGCCGACGAACACCCCGTCGACTCCGTCCACGGCCAGGACGGCGTCGAGGTCCTCCAGAGCGGTCGCCGTCTCGACCATCACGATCGTGAGCGGGCCCTCGGTGCCGCCGACGAGCCGGCCGATCGACCGACCGCCGCCGGGCGCGTACCTGCAGCAGGCGACGACCTCCCGGGCGTGCTCGGCGTCCCGGACGTTCGGCACGATGACGCCCCGGGCGCCGAGGTCCAGCGGCCGGCCCACATCGGGGAACAGCGCGCTGCGGGTCCGGACGAGCGGCACCGAGCCCGCCGCGGTGATCGCCGCCGCCACCCCCGGCAGCTCGGCCTCGGACCGGGCACCGTGCTGCAGGTCGACGACGACGAAGTCGGCGCCGGTCCGCGCCAGGATCTCGCCGGTCACGGCGCCGGGCAGCATGCTCCAGAGGCCGTGGCACGGCTGCCCCTCCGACCACCGCCGCCGCAGGTCCATCTCGCTGATCGCCATCCCCGGACCCTACGTCCGCCGCCGGTGGATGACGCCGGCCCCGTCCCCCGCCGACCCCGGGCGCCGGCCTTGGCCATCCTGCCGCCGGCGGGACAGCGAGCTCACGACCGGGCGGGGCAGCCGCGGCCCGCGGGCCGGCCGGTGGGGCAGACGATCCCGCGGTCGGTGGAGGGCACTCCGGCCCCCCACCGACCAGGTGGCTCAGCGGCTCCCGCCGCCGATCATGGGGTCGTCGCCGGGGTCGCCGGTCCCTCGCTCGACGCCTTCCGTGGAGGTCCGCGTGGTGTAGCCGGCCGGGTCCGACTCGTCGACCACGACCTCGTCCCGCGCCACGCCCGCCGACGGCTGCGGAACCACCGCGACCGTCTCCTGAGGCTGCACGGTGCGCTCCTGGGTCTCCCCCTGGCCGCTCTTGGAGGAGGCGGCAGCGGCTGCACCGGCCGCAGCGGCCGCCACACCGGCCACGGCGGCCGCCCCCGCGGCGACGGCCTTGCCGGAGACCCCGGCCTTGCCGCTGTCGCCCCGGGAGGCGAAGGCGGCGTTGGCCCCGGGGGTGCCGACGTCCTGGCCCGGGCTGATCGTGCCGCGCCATCCGCCGGAGGCGTAGCCCTCGCTCTCCACGAGCGCCTTGAACCGCTGGAGGTCGGATTCGACCTGCCGTTCCACGACCCCCAGCTTGTCGCCGACCTTCTCGACGAGACCTTCCGGCTCGTACTCCAGGGAGAGGTGCACCACGGTGGACCCCAGGCCGACCGGCTCGAACCGCACGGCGCCGGCGTTGGTGGCGCCCTCCTTCGCCGCCCAGGCGATCTTCTGGTCGGGCACCTGTTCGATGATCGTGGCTTCCCACTCGCGACGGATGCCGGCGATCTCGGCGACCCAGTGCAGGCTCCGGTCACTGTGCTGGTGGACTTCCTCGACCCCGCCCATGAAGTGGGGGAAGTCCTCGAACTGGGTCCACTGGTTGTAGGCCGTGGACACCGGTACGTCGACCTGGATCGACTTCTCGGCCTTCGTGGTCATCGCTGATCCCTTTCCTGGACGTCTGCTGGAGTACCGCGTCAGCTCGGCTACCCCGGCCGTCGGAGGTCGATGCCCGTCCTGGGAAAGGACTGCCCTACCGGCGCCCAGGCCCTTCGTACCGCGGCCGGCGCCGGCACGGGCGACCCGGCACCGGGACGCAGTGCGGCGACCTGGGGACCGGTGTGGGATCCGTCATGGCCGCCCGGCGGCGCCCTCGGTGCCCCGTGGCAGCCGCCCCATGAGGAAGAACTCGGGGTTGGGCGCGAGCGCGGCGAAGTGCGCCAGTCGGTTGGAGAGCGCGAAGAACGACGTGATCATGCCGACGTCCCAGACGTCGTCCTCGGTGAGCCCGTGCCCGGCCAGGCCGGTCAGGTCCTCGGCGGTGACGCCGGCCGGATCGGCGGCCAGGCGGGTCGCCACGGTGAGCACGGCGTGCATCCGCGGCGACAGCGGCGCCTTGCGCCAGTCGACGGCGACCTGGTCGGCGATGTAGGGATCGCGGGCGCGGATGCGCGCCACCGCACCGTGCGCGACGACGCAGTACAGGCAGTCGTTGCCGGCGCTGGTCGCGACCACGATCAGCTCGCGGTCGGCCTTCGACAGCCCCGGCGTCTCCTTCTCCATCAGGGCGTCGTGCATCGCGAAGAACGCCCGCGCCTCGTCCGGCCGCCACGCCAGCGCCGCGAAGATGTTGGGCAGGAAGCCCGACCGGTCGGCCACCTCCGCGTAGCGCTCGGCGAGGTCGGCCGGCAGCTCGCCCGGTGGCCGGATCGGGAAGCGGCTGATCGGTGTCTGGCTCATCGCCTCACTCTGGCAGCGGGTGCCCGCGAGCGCACCCATGGCGCCCGCCCGCGCGGATGCCGGCCGCCGGGAGACACTCTGCGGAAAGCAGCTGAACGGAACGGGAGACGACTGACATGTGGGCCCAGGTGCTGGACGGACCGCTCACCTTCCGGGAGGTCGAGATCGAGGCCCCCCGCCCCGAGCAGCTCGTCGAGGGGCAGGTGCTCCTCGCCGCGAGAGCCGGCGGCATCTGCGGCAGCGATCTGCCCTTCTTCAAGGGCGCACCGTTCCTGCACGCCGCCAACCGGGGCACGTGGGCGGCGCCCGCCCCCGGCTTCCCCCTGCACGAGCTCGTCGGCGAGGTGGTGGCGAGCAGGCACCCGGCGCACTCCCCCGGCGACCTGGTCGTCGGCTGGGCCTCCGCATTCGACGGGATCGCCGAGCTCGTGGTCAGCGACGGCGAAGGGCTGACCGGCTACGACACGACGCTGGCGCCCACCACCGCGGTCATGCTGCAGCCGCTGGCCTGCGTGCTCTACGCGGTGGAGCAGCTCGGCGACGTGCGCGGCCGGACCGTGGCCGTCATCGGCCAGGGCCCGATCGGGCTGCTGTTCAGCCACGTGCTCAAGCAGCGCGGGGCCGGCCACGTCATCGGGATCGACCGGATCGACCGCAGCCGGCACGCCGACGTGTTCGGCGTGGACGAGACCGTCACGGCCAGCGCCAACCTGTGGTCGGCGACCCTCGGCGAGACCGACCGTCCCAGCCTGGTCGTCGAGGCGGTGGGTCACCAGGTGACCACGCTCAAGGACTGCGTCGACAGCGTCGCCTTCGGCGGGGAGATCCTCTACTTCGGGATCCCCGACGACCCGGTCTACCCGGTGGACATGTTGACGTTCCTGCGGAAGAACCTCACGCTGCGCGCCGGGGTCACGCTGGAGCGGCGCCGGGTGCTGCGGGACGCCGG
The DNA here is from genome assembly GCF_030165005.1 of Blastococcus capsensis. Classification (GTDB taxonomy): domain Bacteria; phylum Actinomycetota; class Actinomycetes; order Mycobacteriales; family Geodermatophilaceae; genus Blastococcus; species Blastococcus capsensis. The sequence continues at coordinate 112,054 of NZ_JASNNW010000010.1, read as the reverse complement.
GAGCTACCTCGCCGCGCACCCCGCTCTCCGGGAGGTCTACGTGACCGACGTCCACCGGGCCGGCGACGTGCAGCGGGCCTTCGCCGCGGCGATCCAGCCGCGGGCCGGCCAGTACAAGATCGCCCTCGACATGGCCTGAGCCGCCCGGTCCGGCCCGGCCGGGCTCCCCGTGGAGGGCCTGGCCTTGGCCTAGCCTCGGAGCCGTGGGTTTCACCGTTCCCGACGCGCACCTGCTGGCGTTGGATGCCCACGACGGGCAGCTCGACGAGCACGGCCGCGACCACTACCTCGCCCACCTGCGCCCCGTCGCCGAGCTGCTCAGGCCGTACGGACGGGACGCGGAGATGGCCGGCCTGCTCCGCGACATCGTCGAGAGCACCCGCGACCACCCGGACCCGGTCCGCCGCTACGACCTCGACCGGCTGCGCCTCCTGGGGGTGCCGGAGGTCGTCGTCGAGGCCGTCGACGCGGTCACCCGGCGCCCCGGCGAGCCGTACATGTCCGGCCTGATCCGGCGCGCGGCCACCCATCCGCTCGGCCGCCTGGTGAAGCTCGTCGTCAACAGCCACGACCTCGCCGCCAGCGCCGCGCTGGCCGGGCACGACCCGGACAAGGCCCGCACGCTGCGGGAGGGCCGCTACCGCCCGGCCCGCCGGATCCTGCTCGCCGCCGAGGCCGCGGACCGCCTGCACGGCTGCCGCATCCTGGTCTGACTCCGCGCGCTCAGCCGGTCAGGACGTCCAGCCGGATGGTCTCCGGCAGCCCGCGCAGCTGGTCCACCACGCCGTCCCCGACCGTGCCCCGGACATCGGTCACCGCGTACCCGACCGTCCCCGACGTGGTCAGCAGCTGCTGCTCGACGTTCAGCCCCCCGTCGGCGAGCACCCCGGCGAGGTGGGCCAGGGCCCCGGGCTGGTTCCGGTGCAGGAGAAGCAGCCGGGTGGCGCCGTCCAGTCGCGGCAGCTGCACCTCGGGGAGGTTCACCGACAACCCCGTGGCCCCGGCGCGCAGGTACCCCAGCAGCTTGCCTGCGACGAAGTCGCCGATGTCCTGCTGCGCCTCCTCCGTGGAGCCTCCGACGTGGGGCGTCAGGATGACGTTGGGCAGCCCCCGCAGCCCCGACTCGAAGGGGTCCCCCGGCCCGGCCGGCTCGTTGGGGAAGACGTCGACCGCGGCGCCGGCCAGGTGGCCGCTGACGATCCGCTCGCGCAGGGCCGAGTGGTCGACGAGGAAGCCTCGGGACAGGTTGAGGAAGACCGCGCCCCGGGGCATCAGCCCGAACTGGGCGTCACCGAACATCCCGCTGTTGCCCGGTCGGCCGTCGACGTGCAGCGAGACGACGTCGGAGTCGCCCAGCAGCTCCTCGAGGGTGGCGCACCGGCGGGCGTTGCCGAGGGCGAGCCGGTCGGCGGTGTCGAAGAAGCGCACGTGCATGCCCAGCGCCTCCGCCAGCACGGACAGCTGGCTGCCGATCTTGCCGTACCCGACGATGCCCAGCCGCCGGCCGCGCAGCTCGTGGCTGCCCTTCGCCGACTTCCGCCACTGCCCCGCGTGCATCGCGTCGTCCTGGACGGTGAGCCGCCGGGTCAGCGCGATGATCTCGGCGATGGCGAGCTCCACGACGCTGCGGGTGTTGGAGAACGGCGCGTTGAACACCGCGATGCCGCGCTCCGTGGCGGCCTGCAGGTCGATCTGGTTGGTGCCGATGCAGAAGGCGCCGATGACCCGGAGGTCCGGCGCCTGCGCGAGCACCTCGGCGGTCACGTGCGTGCCCGAGCGCAGCCCGAGCACCTGCACCCCTGCCAGCCGGGAGACCAGCTCCTCGCCACTCAGGGCCCGGCTCTCCCGGTCGACCTCGATACCGGACGAGGCCAGCACGTCGACGGCGACGGGATGGATCCCTTCGACCAAGAGTGCCTTCAAGTCGTTCACCCGTTCTCCCCTGCTGATCAGCACCGCCGTCGACGGTGGGCGTCTGCCCGCCCAGCGCCCGAGGGCACGCCAAGCATGCCCGACCGCTGTCAGGCCAGGAGCGGGCGGAGGTTCTCCGTCCACACGTCCCAGCCGAGCCGGCAGATCAGCGCGGTGACGACGACGAGGAAGACGACCCGGATGAAGCGGGTCCCTCGCGCGGTCGCCGCCCGGGCGCCGAGGTACCCGCCGAGCATGTTGGCCAGGCCCATGAGGATCCCGAGCCCCCAGAAAACCGCACCATGGGGGACGAAGAACAGCAGCGCCCCCACGTTGGTGGCGACGTTGACGATCTTCGCCTTGGCACTGGCGTTCAGGAAGTCGTAGCCCAGCAGCGAGACCATGGCGAACACCAGGAACGACCCGGTGCCCGGGCCGAGGATGCCGTCGTAGAACCCGATGGCGGCCCCGACCGCTGCCGCGATGCCGTGATGCCGACGGCCGCTGTGCCGCAGCGCGGTCACCTCTCCCAGCGAGGGACGCAGCACGGTGAACGCGGCGATGCCGACGAGCGCGACGACGATGACCGGTTTGAACACGCTGGCCGGCAGCGCGGCGGCGACCGACGCGCCGGCGAAACTGCCCACCAGGGCTATCCCGGCCATCGGGAGTGCGGTGCGCAGATCGGGGTGGACGCGGCGGTAGAAGGTGGTGGCGCTCGTGGCGGTGCCGAAGATCGAGGCGAGCTTGTTCGTCGCCAGTGCCTGCACCGGGCCGATCCCGGGAACCAGGAGCAGCGCGGGCAGCTGGAGGAGACCGCCGCCCCCGACGACGGCGTCGATCCACCCGGCGGCGAGCGCGGCGAGCAGCAGGAGCAGGAGGACGCCGCCGCTCAGGTCGGCGGGCAGCAGATCGGAGGGGAAGGCATCCACCATCCCCCGGCCGCCCCCTCGTCTCCCCTGCCCACCCCGGGCACGCCAGCAGAACGGTAGGACGCGCCGGCTCCCCACCGAACGGCGGGTTCCGGGCCGGTCCGCGCGGCCGGGGTCGGCGGGTCTTGCCCCTTCGTCGGCCACCCGTGAGGGTTGCGGGCATGCGCAGACGGACGTTCCTCGCCGCAGCCGGGACGGTGCTGCTCGGCGCCTGCTCGGCACCGACCACCGACCGGTCGACCGCGCCGACGGCCCGCGCCCCCCGCTCGCCGGCGCAGTCATCACCGGCCGCTCCCAGCACGCCGCCGGCCAGCAGCGCCCCGCCTCCGCCCGCGACGGCGGAGGAGCTGCTGGCCCGCTCCACCGTGCCGGTGCTGTGCTTCCACCAGCTGCGCGAGTTCCGTGCCGGCGACAGCGCGTACGCCCGCACCATCATCACCCCGCCGTCGGTCTTCCGCGCACAGCTGCAGGCGCTGCGCGACGGCGGCCGGACACCTATCGGCACGGCCCAACTGCTGGACCACCTGCAGTTCGGCGCGCCCCTCCCCGACCGGCCGGTGCTGCTGACCTTCGACGACGGCTCGGCGACCCACCATTCCGTCGCCCTCCCGGTGCTGACCGAGTTGGGCTTCCCGGCGGCGTTCTTCCCGATGACCGTCGTCCTGGGCAAGCCGGACTGGCTGAGCGCGGACCAGCTGCGCGATCTCGACCGGGCCGGCATGACCATCGGTGCGCACAGCTGGGACCACCAGCGGGTCGATCGGCTCACCGGCGACCAGTGGGCGACCCAGCTGGACCGGCCGCGCGCCGAGCTGGCCGGGATCCTCGGCCACCCCGTGGACCTGCTGGCCTATCCGCACGGCGTCTGGTCACCCGAGGCGCTGCCCCGGGTCGAGGCGGCGGGCTACCGGGCGGCCTTCCAGCTTGCCGACCCGCAGGATCCGGCGTTTCCACTGTTGACCATCCGCCGGATCATGCCGCCGCCGACCTGGGACGGCGCCACGCTGCTCGCCCGGCTGGATGCCGCGTTCTGATGCGGCTACCGCTCGGGGTGAGCCCCTCCCCCGGCGGCCCGGGACCGCAGCATGGCCTGCCGGCGGCGTCCTCGGGTCGGCGTCGATCGGGCGCCGTCGATGCTGTCCGCGTCCCCCGGGGCGGCACATGGTGCAGACGTCCCCATGGCGGTCCCGATCGCGGGTGCTCCCACGGTCAGCGCGAGTCGAGCTCCTCGAGCGTCGCGAGCACCGTGGGCCAGACGACGCTGAGCGGGTCGATCACGGCGAAGTGCCCGGCCGGGACGGGCAGGAGGACCGCACCGGGACGGCGCCTGAGGTAGCACTCGCTCACCTCGATCGGGACGATCCCGTCCTCGGTGCCGTGCACGATCCGCACCGCGCCCGCCGGGGCCGGCAGCCGGGCCGGGTCCAGGTCGGGGCGGCCTGCGGCGTCCTGCCCGAGGAAGGCCAGGACGGCGTCGTTCCCGAGCCCGAGCCGCTGTCCCTGCCGGAGATCGGCCACCGGCGCCAGGGCCAGCACCCCGGCGGGCACGTGCGGAGCGTCCAGGGTCGCGGCCGCCTGCAGCGCCAGGTGCCCGCCGGCGGAGTGCCCGACGAGCAGCACCCGCGGGTCGCCCCGCCGGCCCAGCTCGAGCCGTGCCGCGACGCTGCGCACCGCGGCGTGGACGTCCGCCACGGTCAGGTCGGGCCGGCCGGGGATGCGCCGGTACTCCGGCGTCAGCGTCGGCCAGCCGGCCGCGGCCAGCGCCTCGGCCATCGGCCCCAGGTGCGCCCGGTCGTACTCCGGCCGCCAGAAGCCCCCGTGCACGACCACCAGCACCGGCCGATCGGGCGCTGCGGCCGGGGGGAACCGGACGTCGGCCACCTGGTCCGGGCCGGGGCCGTAGCCGAGCACCGCGTCCGGAGCGGCGGCGGGCCGGGTGAGCACCGACCGGTCCTCCGAGCCCACGGCCCTGATCATCGACGGCGCCGCCTGCCGCGTCCAGCCGGTCCGGGCGGGAACGCCGGACGGCGCTACCGTGCCGGGGAGCTCAGCCCCCCGCTGAGCGCCGCCGACCCGAGGACACCCATGTCACCGCCCGACCCGATGGAGCTGCTCCCCCCGGAGTTCGTCCGGCTGGCGGCCGACCTCGACGAGCGGGACCCGCTGGCGGCCTGCCGCGCCGAGTTCGTCCTGCCCGAGGACGTCGTCGCCTACCTCGACGGCAACTCGCTCGGCCGGCCTCTCCAGATCACCCGGGATCGTCTTTCCGCGTTCGTCGACCACGACTGGGGCGAGCGGCTCATCCGCGCCTGGGACGAGCAGTGGATGGACCTCCCGACGGCCGTCGGCGACCTCATCGGAAGCGCCGTGCTGGGGGCGGCGCCCGGTCAGACCGTCGTCGGCGACTCGACGACGGTGCTGCTCTACAAGCTCATCCGGGCCGCGGTGGACGCCCGTCCGGAGCGCTGCGAGATCGTCGCCGACACCGAGAACTTCCCCACCGACCGCTTCCTCCTCGCCACGATCGCCGCGGAGACGGGCCGGACGGTCCGGTGGATCGAGCCGGACCCGGCCACCGGCGTGCAGCTCGCCGAGGTGGCGGCGCTGCTGTCGGACCGGACGGCGCTGGTGCTCCTCAGCCACGTCGCCTACAAGTCGGCCTACATCGCCGACCTGCCGGCGATCACCGCGGCGGCGCACCGGGCCGGTGCCCTCGTGCTGTGGGACCTGTGCCACTCCGCCGGCGTGGTGGAGGTCGGGCTGGACACGGCGGAGGTCGATCTCGCCGTCGGCTGCGGGTACAAGTTCCTGAACGGCGGGCCTGGCGCGCCCGCGTACGGCTACGTCGCCCGGCGGCTGCAGGACGAGCTCACCCAGCCGATCACCGGCTGGATGGGCCACGCCGAGCCCTTCGCGATGGGGCCGGACTATGCGCCGGCCACCGGCATCCGCCGCTTCCTCAGCGGAACGCCTCCGGTCCTGGGCATGGTTCCGGTCGAGGACATGCTGGAGCTCATCCAGCGGGCCGGGATGCCGGCCGTCCGGCAGAAGTCCGTGGCGCTCACGGAGTTCGTCATCGGGTTCGCGGACGAGGTGCTCGCCCCGCTCGGCGTCGGGGTGGCCTCCCCCCGGAACCCGGACCGCCGCGCGGGGCACGTCACGCTGGAGCACGACGCGATGCGGACGGTGGTCGCGGAACTGTGGCGTCGCGGCGTCATCCCCGATTTCCGGCCGCCGCGGGGCCTGCGGATGGGCCTGTCACCGCTGAGCACCAGCTTCACCGAGGTCGCGACCGCCCTGGCGCACCTCGCCCAGCTCCTGCGGGCCGCCGGGGGCTGAGCACCTGAGGCCGGTTGCGAGCGCGACCGGCGCCCCCCGGCGCACCGAGCGGTCCCGTTCGGCCGCGTCCGGGGCGGGCCTCGCCGCCCCGGTCGGCCGGGAATCGAGCCACCCCCGCCACTCCGACCGTCGGCTGCCCGCCGCGGCAGCCGCGAGGGCCACGACGAACAGCACCGCGGTGACCACGGCGAGGACCACGACGGTCACCAGGTTCTCCCAGCCGAACAGCACCGGGACGGTCAGGTTTCCCGGCATCTGCGGGGTCGGAGCGGGCGCCATGGACGGAGGGTGCGCCCCGCCGGGCGCCACCAAACGCCCTTGGCCGGGCCCGTCACCCGCAGGAGGGAGGGCCTGCCTGGCCCTCGGCCCGCCACACCAGGCGGGCCCCGCCCCGGACGGGTGACACCGGTCCCGGCAGCGGGCGCGCTCCCGAGACGGGAGCCGTAGCGTTCCGTGTTCGACCGACTGCGGGGGAGGCAGCTGGGATGACCATCGAGTTGCACACGCACGACCGGCCGGCCGGCGCACCGCTCGGGCACGACGCGGGAGCGGACGAGGAGCCGCTGGGCCGCCCGCGCCCCAACGTCTCCGGTGACCTGCCCACGATCTTCGAGATGGCGCCGATGTTCCGGCGGGTGCTGGGAGGCTACGACCGTTTCCAGGTCGACACCTACGTCCAGTGGGCGGAGCACCAGCTGACCACCGCCGAGCAGGAGCGGGAGCACCTGGAGAGCCGCCATCTGCACGCGCTCGCCGAGCTCGACGAGGCACGCGAGCTGCTCTCCCACTCCTCCGGGGGAGCCGAGTTCGTCTCCCTGTCCCGGCGGATGGGCGCCATGCTCGCCGTGGCCGCCGACGAGGCCGACGGCATCCGGGCCGAAGCCGCCGCCCACCACTCCGCTGTCGCCGCCGAGTCGGAGGCGAGGCTCCGGCTCGCCGAACGACTCCTGGCCGACGCCGAGACCGAGGCCGGCCGGGTGGTCGCCGCGGCGACCGCCGAGGCGCAGGAGTCGACCGCCCACGCCGACCGCATCGTGGAGGCGGCCGAGGCGACGCGGACGGCGGCCCACGCCGAAGCCGCGGCACGGCTGGAGGAGATTCGTCTCCGCGAGCGCCGGGCCGTCACGCAGGCCGAGCGGATCCGGCAGGAGGCCGGGAAGGCAGCCGCCGCCGCCCGCCTGCAGGCGCGCGAGGAGATCGTGCGGATGCTCACGGCCGGCCGGGGGCAGCGGCGCCGGGCCGACGCCGAGGCCGCGACGGCCCGGGAGCGCCTGGACCGGCAGGCCGCCGCCCTCCGCTCCGAGGTCGGGGCCCTGGAACAGCGGCGAGCGGCACTGCAGGCCGAGGTGGCGCTGCTGACGGACCAGGTCAGGGCACCGGTCGCCGAGCAGCCAGCGGGTGTCCTGCGTCGGCTCCGGATGGGAAGCCGGGCGCTGCGCGCCCGCTGACCGGGAGCTGTCACGGAACCGTCGTGCCTGGCCGCCCCGGCGGCGGGTAGCCCGTGGACCATGGACTCCTCTCCCCGGCTCGCGACCACCACCCCCGCCGAGGGCCGCCAGCGGATCAGCTCACGGGTGGAGGCGTTCCGCACGCTCGCCGAGTCGCGGGCGGCCGGGCAGATGGTGCTGATCCCGCGCATGCTCGCCGGGAACGACCGCCGGGTCCACGTCCGGGAGACCGTGCGCGAGGACCACGAGACCCGCATCGCCAGCCACGACGTGGAGGCGCAGCAGAAGTTCGACAAGCTGGCCCGGTCGGTCTTCCACTTCTTCCGCGGCACCGCGCTGCTCTTCTACCGGGACCTGGCCGGCGAGGACGCCCGGATGCCCACGGTGCTCGCCCTGGGCGACGTCCACCCGGGCAACTTCGGGGTGATGCCCAGCGCGGACAACGTCCCGATCTTCGGGGTCAACGACTTCGACGACGCCTACTACGCCCCGTTCACCTGGGACCTCAAGCGCGGCGCCGTCGGCTTCCTGCTCGCCGCGGCGGAGAAGGGCGGCCACGGCCCGAAGAAGCAGCGGGCCATCGCCGGCCGCTTCCTCTCCGGCTACGTCGCCGCCATGACCTCGTACGCCGCCGAGGCCACCGAGGACGGCGAGCAGCTGCGGCTGGACAACGCCCCGCCGCTGGTCGCCGGCCTCATCGCCGGGGCCTTCGAGCTTCCCCGGTCCGACTGGCTGGCCGGCCTGCTGGACGACTCCCGCAGCGGATTCCGGGCGAACGAGGAAGTCGTCCCGGTGAGCAGCCGCCGCGCCGAGTTCCAGGAGATCATCGACCGGTTCGTCGCCGAGAACGAGGTGCCGGTTCCCGAGCGGGCCGGCCGGATGCGGGTGAAGGACGTCGCCGAGCGCAAGGGCGCGGGCACCGCCTCGCTGGGCCTGCCCCGCTTCTTCGTGCTCGTGGAGGGCCCCCGGGCGGACGGGACCGACGACCTCCTGCTGGAGTTCAAGCAGGCCCGGCGATCGGCCCTGCTCGGCCTGGTCCCGCTCACGGAGTACCAGCAGGACGGCATGGCCGACCGCATCCGCCACGCCCAGCGGGTGCACCTGGTCAACGGCGACGTCTTCTACGGCAGCGTGGACATCGACGGCCGCAGCTTCCTGGCCCGCGAACGGGCGCCGTTCCGGGACTCGATGAGCCTGGGCTCGCTGTCGGGCCGGGAGTGGAAGGACTACGCCGAGATCTGCGGCCGGGTGCTGGCGCACACCCACGCCATGTCCGACGACAGCGGCAACGTCGACTACGACGTCGAGCCCGCGATCCTCGACGCGATCGGCAGCCGGGACCTGTTCGTCGACGACGTCCTGCGGTTCGCCGAGGAGGCGGCCGCCCGGGTGCGCATGGACCACGAGCACTTCGTCGCCGACCACGCGCTGGGCGCCTTCCGGAGCGTCGACGTCGTCTACCGGTGACGGCCCCGCGGAGGGCGGTCGCCGTCGCTGTCCGCCTCGTCCTGCGCGACGTCCCCGGGGAAGCCCTCGGCGTCGGGTGGAGGTTCCCGCTCCTCCTTGCGGAACGTGGCCTCCACCCGCTGGAACCCCTTGTATCGCTCGCTCCGCGCGTAGCCGGTGTAGACCCGCACGTCGGCCGGGGTCAGCTCCACGTCATCGGTGAAGGGGGTCAACAGCGAGCGGGGGTACAGCCGCCGGTGCCGGACGACGTTGATCTCCGCGGCCAGGACGACGACGAGCGCCTGCAGGTAGATCCAGACGATCAGGCCGAGGATGACGCCGAAGACCCCGTAGACGTCGCTGGACCGCATCACGTACGTGCCGAAGTAGTAGGTGCCGAGCAGGTGCAGCAGCTCCCAGAGCACCGCGGCGATGACGGCGCCGACGGCGACGTTGCGCCAGCCCAGCCGGCGCGCGGTGAGCACCTGGTAGACGACCAGGAAGATGCCGACGTTGATCGCCAGGCTGGTCAGCGTGCCCGTGGCCGTGACGACCGGCTCCGGCACCGGCAGGGCGCCGGAGAACGTAGACACGAATGCGGTCAGCCCCGTCGATGCCACCGCGGCCAGGCCCAGGACCACGACGAGGAGCAGGCTGCGCAGCCGGGACAGCACGGGGTTGGGCTGGGCGAAGCGGGGCACGGCGTAGATGCGGTTGAGCGCCGCCTGGGCCGCCTGCATGACGCCCAGCCCACCGTAGAGGCTGCCCACGATGCCGATCACCAGGGCGGCTCCGCTTCCCCGGAAGCCGCCGATGTTCTCCACCAGCGCCGGGCCGAGGAGCGGGAAGTCGGACAGCGCGGACTCGAGGATCCGCTGCTGGAGGCCGGGATCGTCCTCCAGCAGGAAGCCGAGCGTGGAGGTCAGGATGAGCAGCAGCGGGAACAGCGAGACGAACCCGTAGTAGGTGATCAGCGCGGCCAGGTGCGGCCCGCGGTCGTCGACGAACTTGTAGACCACGGCCAGCGGGAAGGCCGCTGCGGGATGCCTGGCCTGGAACGCATCCAGCCGTGCCACGACCGGCATGCGTGCACCCTCCCTCGTCGGCGGCTACCCGCGCGTCGTCAGGGTAGCGAGCACCGCGGGGTAGGCCTGCTCGGCGACGGCCCGCAGTTCGGCGTCCGTCCGGTCCTGGACGGGGTGCGGGACGAGCACGCACGGCGCCGGGAAGCCCAACGCCGCGCCCTGCACCCGGGCCGCCTCGGCGAACGCCTCGCTGGCGAGGAAGACCCCGACCACGCCGCGGCGCTCGAGGTCTGCGATGTCGTGCACACTGCACGACGTGCACGAGCCCTAATCGGCCAGCGCCTCGATGACCACCTCGCACTGCTCGGCGATCTCGTGCCGCAGGTCCACCGGGGCGGTCCGGGCGAAGGTCGGCTTGCGGTAGCGGCGCACCACCGCGCCGTCCGCGGTCAGCAGCTCCTCGAGCCGGTCGAGGACGACGTCGCCACGCGCCTTGCTGATGTCGAGCAGGCCGACGCTGCGGCCCCGGAGCGACGCCGGACGGGGCAGCAGCTCCCGGGCCGACGTCCGCCGCTCGCCGGTGGGATCCAGGACGGTTCTCATGCGTTCACCTCTCTGGTCACCGGGGCGCTCCCGGTCTTCCCGGCCACCCAACCGCCGACGATCGCACTGAACAGCCCCGCGTCGCCGCCGGCGTGCGCCACCAGCAGGCCGCCGGGGCGGAACTTGGGCAGCTCGCTGCCGGCCAGGGCGGCCGCCGGCACACCCTCGGCCATGCCCCCGGCCCCGCGCACCAGCTCGTCGGCGGGGAGGGTGAGCAGGTCGTCGAGCTCGGCGAGCAGGCGGGCACGGTTCCAGCCGGCCTCGCGGAACACCCGGCCGTGCTCCGGCGAGACGACGAGCATGGCGTCGAACGCCATCGGCAGCTTGGGGTGGGCGTTGACGCGCAGGCAGGCCGCGAACGTGCGGGCGAGCGATCCGGGCTCGCGGCTGAGCTGGTCCACCACCGGCTGCACGCCCGACCCGGCGAAGACGGTCACCGCGTTCCCCGGCACCCCCCGGTCGGCGGCGAGCGGGGCGAACGGGCTGTCCTGCTCCCGCTCGGCGAAGCAGAAGGTGAACTTGCCGGGGTTGCCCAGCGTGGCCCGGTCCACCTCACCGGGGCGCCCGCCCCCGACGTTGCGCACAACCAGCTGGAGCGCCCGGCCGATCGTGGCGTTGGCGCGGTTGCCCTGCCCGAGCGCGTTGACCCCGCCGTTCATGCCGATCCGCTCGGCCACCGGCCCGTTCACCACCACGACCGGCCCGGAGAAGTACGTCGTCGCCAGCAGCCCGTGCAGCGCGAACTCCTCCGCGGACGCCGCCTCCAGCGCGGCCAGCACGACCGGCAGGTGCTCCGGCAGGCAGCCAGCCATCACCGCGTTGACGGCCACCTTCTCCACCGTGCACTCGACGAGATCCGGCGGCACGACCGCGACCACCTCGCACGGGTCACGGGTCGTCCCGCGCAGCATCCGCAGCACCCGTTCCGGCGTGGGCGGCACCACCGGCAGCCCGTCGGTCCAGCCGCGGTCGAACAGCGCCTCGTGCTCGTCCTCGAGGTCGGCCAGCTCCACCCGGCGGCTGGCCAGGCCGCTGCCGCCGTACCGCGCCTCCAGGGCGTCGAGCCGGAAGGGGTCCACCGACAGCGATCCGCAGCCGGGCCGGTGCTCGGGCAGCCCCTCTCCCAGGCCGGGCACCCCGGTGAGCTGCGCCCACTGCTCCCGGCTCCACCCGACCACGCGCGCCGTCTCCGCGCCGTCCGCCACGCGCAGGAGCGTGGGAACGGTCTCGATACCCAGGCGGTAGGACAGCTCCAGCTCGGTGTCGTCGCCCTCGAACCACCCGGCGTCGTCCTGGCACCACACGGCCGCGCCCAGCCGGCGCAGCACCGGCTCGACCAGCACGCAGGTCGGGCAGTCGCGTTTGACCACGGCGACGAGGCCGTCCGGAAGCCGCACGCCCGCGACCGTAGCCCAGTCGCCGGGCTCCGCGCGCATCCACCGACCGCCCACCGGCCGAAGACCCGCAGGGGCCCGACCGGGCCGCGTCACGCGCACGGGAGGGCCGCATGTTCCTGCTCGGGCTGGCCGTCCCCGCCTTCCTGGTCGTGCTGGTCGGTTACGTGGTGGGCCACGCGCTGTGGACCTGGATCGGTGGTCTGGTCGACGCCGCTGCCGGCTCCTCGCCGGCCTCCGGAGCCGAGGTGGCCGGCTGGCTCACCGGCGCCCTGCTGCTGGTGGGCGTGCTGGCCACCACGTGGGCGGTGCGGCGCCGCGCCGGACACCCACGCGCAGGTGGGCCAGCTCCGGATGTGCCGGAGGGCTGACCCGGTCCGGTGCCCGGCGAACCGGTCCGCGCGTGTCTCCCCCCGGCGAGGACGAGATTCCGCAGAACGTCCGGCGAGAGTTCTCAAGCTTCTCCTGCGCGGGCCGATGCCATGGCAACGGCCAGAGGAGGCATGGGTGTCGAGCGATACCAGGGAGAAGCCCACGACGGGGCGCCGCAACAGGGGCGCACTGGTGGTGTCCGGCCTGCTGGTCGGGGTCATGGGCGTGCTCGGCCTCGTCTCCACGCATCAGGCCGGCGACCTCGCCATCGAGCAGCACCGGGAGGACCGGACCGACCAGGCCGAGGTGCTCGGCCAGCTGAGCGCGCAGCGGGTGCGGGACGGTTTCGTGCAGCTGGCCGCGGTCCTGGCGGTGCAGAACCAGGCCGGCGTCGCCCCCTTCGGCGCCGTGCCCGGCGACGGGCCGGAGGCGCAGCGGGACGCAGCGCGCATCCAGAGGATCGTCGACACCTCGGCCGGCGCCATGGACCTCGGCGCCGCCGTCTTCAACGCCCGGGGCCAGATCGTCGCCTCCTACTCGCCGACCGGCGCATCCGCCTCGCCCGCCGATCCGGGGTTCCGGCCGCTGGTCGCGGCGGCCGCCGATCCGGGCGCCGGCCAGGTACCGCTGTCCGGGATCGTCACCATCGGCGACGAGCCCGCCCTCGCGCTGGGCGCGCCGGCGCAGCTGTCCGACGGCAGCTGGGGTCTGTTCGTCTGCTTCTGGTCGGCCCGGAACACCACCACGGAGTTCTTCACCGCCGGTGAGGGCGAGGGGTGGATCGTCGACGCCGAGGGCCTCGTCGTCGGAGCGCCGGAGCCGGAGCTGATCGGCACCGAGCTGCCCTACCCCGCGGCGCTCGAGGCGGTGCGCGCGGGCGGGGACAACGGCATCGTGGACACCTCCGAAGGCGGGACCGACCACGTCAGCGCCTGGCAGCACATCGACGGCACCACCTGGACCGTCATGAACGTGCAGACCCGGGACGCCTTCCAGGGGCACCTGGAACGCGCGAGCCTGCGCACGGAGCTGCTCGTGCTGGGCATGCTGCTGATGACCGGCACGACGCTCGTCGTGATGGGCCGCCGCCGCGAGCGGGCCATGGCCGTCATCGCCTCGACCGACGAGCTCACGAAGATCCACAACCGGCGTGGCTGGTTCGAGCTGGCCGAGCAGGAACTCGTCCGCGCCGCCCGGACCGGCGAGACCCGCCTCGCCGTCTTCCTCGACCTCGACGGGCTCAAGCAGGTCAACGACGTCCTGGGTCACGAGGAGGGCGACCGCGCCATCGCGTCGGCCGCAGCGGTCCTGCGGGCGGCGTGCCGGTCGGGAGACGTCCTCGGCCGCCTCGGCGGGGACGAGTTCGTCGTCCTCCTCGGGAACGGCGCGGACGCCAGCGAGGCGCGCCGGCGGGTGCACGAGGCCCTCGACAGCTTCAACGCCGGGTCGAGCGCCGCCTTCCAGCTGCGCTTCTCCATCGGCGCAGAGCTCTGGCACCCGGAGCGGCCGTGCTCGGTCGACGACCTGGTGCGGCGCGCCGACGAGCGCATGTACGCCGACAAGCAGTCCCGCACCGACCGCTACGACAACCTCATCCGGGTGCCGGCGAAGGTCCCGGTCGGCTGACCGGTGCCCTCCGGTGGGTACGGTCAGCCGCGCCGGGGGCGGGCCACGCCGCGCAGCCCGTCGAACATGGTGGCGACCAGCGCGTCCGCCACGGCCGTCGCGTCGAGCCCGCCCTCGGGGCGGTACCACTCGGTGAGCGAGTTGACCGCGCCGAACAGCAGCCGGCTGGTGACGGCGGGGTCGACGTCGGGCCGGACGTCGCCCTGCTCCTCCGCGGCGCGCACCAGCCCGGTGACCAGCCGGTCGAACTCGCGCCGCCGCGCCAGCGCCTCCTGCTCGACCGGCGAGTTGCCGCGCACCCGCAGCAGCAGGGTCACGAACGGCAGTTCCCGGGTGAGCACCCGCACCGAGCCGCGGACGACGTGCTCCAGCCGTTCGATCGCCGGCCCGCCGGTGGCGCCCGGCTCCCTGGTGACCGCGAACAGGGCGTCGAGGGCCCGGTCGAGGGCCAGCCGCAGCAGCTCCCCCTTGCCCGGCACGTGGTGGTAGATCGCGGACTTGGTGACGCCGAGCCGGGTCGCCAGGTCCTCCATGGTGGTGGCGTCGTAGCCCCGCTCGTTGAACACCGCGACGGCGACCCCGAGCAGCGAGTCCAGCGAGTGGCCCGGACGGCCCCGCCGGGCCGGGCCGGCGTTCCCGGGCGGCGTCATGCGCGCTCGCGGTGCCATCGGCTCGCTCCCGCGGGGCGCTCCGCTCCTCGCTCGGGCGTCCAGGCCGCCTCCGCGGTCGGTCCGCTCCTCGCTCGTTCCGCGCTGCGATGCTCCCTCCCTGTCGGCGACCGCCTCGCTGCGATGCTCCCTCCCTGTCGGCGGCCGCCTCGCTGCGATGCTCACGCCCCTGTCCGCTCACGGTTGTCGGTGAGCCGCTTGAGCTTGCCCAGCGAGCGCTCCAGGGTCTCCGGGTCGACGACGAGCACCTCGACGCTGGTGCCGACGCCGTCCTTGACCGCCCGCGCCACCTCGGCGGCGGCGGCCGGACGACGCTGCGCCGGGCAGTCGGGCCGCGCCTCCACCCGGACGGTGAGGTGGTCCATCCGACCGCGGGTGCTGAGCTCCAGGGCGAAGTGCGGCGAGAGGCCGGGGGTGCGCAGCACCACCTCCTCGATCTGGGTCGGGAAGAGGTTCACCCCGCGCAGGATGATCATGTCGTCGGTGCGGCCGGTGATCTTCTCCATCCGGCGCATGCCGGGGCGGGCGGTACCCGGCAGCAGCCGGGTCAGGTCCCGGGTGCGGTAGCGGACGACCGGCATCGCCTCCTTGGTCAGCGAGGTGAACACGAGCTCGCCCTGCTCGCCGTCCGGCAGCACCTCGCCGGTCGCCGGGTCGATGACCTCCGGGTAGAAGTGGTCCTCCCAGACGTGCAGGCCGTCCTTGGTCTCCACGCACTCCTGGGACACCCCCGGGCCCATGACCTCGGACAGGCCGTAGATGTCGACGGCATGGATGTCCAACCGCTGCTCGATCTCGCGGCGCATCTGCTCGGTCCAGGGCTCCGCGCCGAGGATGCCGATCTCCAGGCTGGAGGCCCGCGGGTCCAGGCCCTGCTGCTCGAACTCGTCGAGGACGGTGAGCAGGTAGGACGGCGTCACCATGATGATCCGCGGCGCGAAGTCGGTGATCAGCTGGACCTGGCGCGGGGTCATGCCCCCGGAGACGGGGACGACCGTGCAGCCGAGCCTCTCCCCGCCGTAGTGGGCACCGAGGCCGCCGGTGAACAGGCCGTACCCGTAGGCGTTGTGCAGCCGGTCGCCGGCGCGGCCACCCGCGGCCCGGATGGAGCGGGCCATCAGGGCGGCCCACGTGTCCAGGTCGCGCTCGGTGTACCCGACCACCGTGGGGCGACCGGTGGTGCCCGACGAGGCGTGCACGCGGCGCACCTGGTCTTGGGCGACCGCGAACATGCCGAAGGGGTAGTTCTCGCGGAGGTCGGCCTTGCCGGTGGTGGGGAACGCGGCGAGGTCGGACAGCTCCCGGCAGTCGTCGGGGTGCACCCCGGCCGCGTCGAAGGCCCGCCGGTGGTGCGGCACGTTGTCGTAGGCGTGCCGCAGGGTCCACCGCAGCCGCTCGAGCTGCCGGGCGCGCAGCTCGTCGACCGACATCCGCTCGGCGGGGTCCAGGAGGGCGGGGTCGGGCGCGGACCCGAGCCGGCGGGTGCTGTCGGTCGTCGTCATCCTCGGCCGTCCCCTCGGACGTCGGCCCGGGCCGGTCGGCCGGAGCGCTTGTGCGGTGCCGTGTCGCGGGTCACACTATTACCGACCGCCCGGTCGGTAAATGCCGCCCACTGGAGGAGTCCGATGTCCGCGCCCGCCCTGGAACGGCCCCCCGCAGGCGGCCCCCTCGATCCCCCCGCGCTGCAGCGCCGGTTCGACGCCACCATCGCCGCCGGCCAGCGGATCGAGCCGCGCGACTGGATGCCCGAGGGCTACCGGAGGACGCTGATCCGGCAGGTCGCCCAGCACGCCCACTCCGAGATCATCGGCATGCAGCCCGAGGGGGACTGGCTGCTGGCCGCGCCCAGCCTGCGCCGCAAGGCGATCCTGCTGGCCAAGGTGCAGGACGAGGCCGGGCACGGGATGTACCTGTACGCGGCAGCCGAGACCCTCGGCGCGGACCGCGCCGACCTGACCGACAAGCTGATCGAGGGCCGGCAGAAGTACAGCTCGATCTTCAACTACCCGACCCTGAGCTACGCCGACGTCGGCGTCATCGGCTGGCTGGTCGACGGCGCCGCCATCTGCAACCAGGTGCCGCTGTGCCGCTCCTCCTACGGGCCCTACGCCCGGGCGATGATCCGGATCTGCAAGGAGGAGTCCTTCCACCAGCGGCAGGGCTACGAGCTGCTCATGACGATGATGCGCGGCACCGACGAGCAGCGGGCGATGGTGCAGGACGCCGTGGACCGGTGGTGGTGGCCCTCGCTGATGATGTTCGGCCCGCCCGACGACGACAGCCCCAACTCCGCGCAGTCCATGGCCTGGGGCATCAAGCGGCACAGCAACGACGAGCTGCGCCAGCGCTACGTGGACATGTCGGTCCCGCAGGCGGAGTTCCTCGGCGTCACGCTGCCCGACCCGGAGATCGCGTGGGACGCCGAGCGCGGGCACTACCGGTTCGGCCGGATCGACTGGGCCGAGTTCAAGCGGGTGATCAGCGGCGACGGCCCGGCCAACACCGAGCGGATCGCCCGCCGGCGGACCGCCCGCGACGACAACGCGTGGGTCATCGAGGCGGCGACCGCGTACGCCGCGAAGGCGACGCGCGAGTGAGCATCGCAGCGAGGAACGAGCGAGGAGCGGAGCGAGTGCCGAGACGAGCCTTGAACGCCCGCAAGCACCGCGGGACCGCGGCATGACCGGCCTCACCGCCGAGGGCGGCCACGGCGCCAAAAACACCCCGTCCCCCCCACCCCTCGGAGAAGGACCCCGTCCTCCTCACCGCTCGCAGGCTCGCGGCGAGCCTCCGGACGGGGCCGGCCCTGGACGGGGCCGGGACTGGCCGCTCTACGAGGTGTTCGTCCGCGGCAAGCGGGGGCTCAACCACGTGCACGTCGGCTCGCTGCACGCCCCGGACGACGAGATGGCCGTGCATGCAGCCCGCGACGTCTACACCCGCCGCAACGAGGGCGTGAGCATCTGGGTGGTCCAGGCGGCCGACATCACCGCCTCCAGCCCCGACGAGAAGGACCCGATGTTCGCGCCGAGCGGCGACAAGGTCTACCGGCACCCCACCTTCTACGAGATCCCCGACGCCGTTCCCCACATGTAGGACCCGGCGGCCGGTCACTCAGCGACGGAAGGAACTGTTGGTATGGGGGACGAGGAGACCGTCTACGACGCGCTGGACTCCGCTCACGACGGCGACGGGCACTGGGCGTTCGGCACCGGGTTCGACGAGCCGCTGGCGGGGGTGGACACCACCGTTCCCGAGGGCATCGACGCGGGCGACCTCGGCGCGTACTGCCTCATGCTGGGTGACGACGCCCTGGTGCTGGCCCAGCGGCTGACGCAGTGGGTGACCAGCTCCCCGGAGCTGGAGGAGGAGGTGGCGGTCGCCAACGTCGCGCTCGACCTGCTCGGTCAGGCCCGGCTGCTGCTGGCCCGCGCCGGTTCGGTCGGCGTGCTGGGTCGCAGCCGCGACCACGCGACCGCGAGCGTCCCCGACGAGGACGCGCTGGCCTACTTCCGCGATCCGGACGAGTTCCGCAACACCGGCCTGGTCGAGGCGCCGAACGGCGACTTCGCGCAGACGATGGTCCGGCTCCTGGTCGCCGCCACGGTCCGGCTGGCGGTGTTCGCCCGGCTCCGCGAGTCCCGCGACCCGGTGCTGGCCGCGATCGCCGCCAAGGGCGTCCACGAGCTCACCTACCACCGCGACCACGCCGCCCGCTGGGTGCTCCGCCTGGGCGACGGCACGGCGGAGTCCCACCGCCGGGCGCAGGACGGGGTCGACGCCGTGTGGCCGGTGCTGGCCGATCTCTTCACCGCTACCGCCGTCGAACAGCGGCTCACCGCCGCCGGCGTCGCCGTCGACCCGGCCGACGTCCGCGACGAGGTGCGTGACGTGCTGAGAACCGTGCTCGACCGGGCCACGCTCCAGCTGCCGGCCTGGCCGGCGGACGTGCCGCCGCGCGGCCGCACCGGTGGGCACGGCCCCGAGCTCGCCGAGCTGCTGGCCGCCCTGCAGGGCTTGGCCCGGGCGCATCCGGCAGCCACGTGGTGACCGCCGGGCGGGCGGATCCCCGCGCCGTCGCCGAGGCGGTCACCGACCCCGAGCTGCCCCTGGTCACCCTCGCCGATCTCGGCGTGCTGCGGGACGTACGCACCGAGGGGGACGGCACGGTCGTCGTCGAGATCACCCCGACCTACAGCGGCTGCCCCGCGATGGGCGTCATGCGCGCCGATCTGGTGCACGCGCTGCACAGCGCGGGCTTCCCCGACGTGGAGGTCCGGACCGTCCTCTCCCCCGCCTGGACCACGGACTGGATCTCCGATGCCGGGCGCCGCAAGCTGGCCGCCGGCGGGATCGCCCCACCGGGCGCCGCGCCGGTCCGCATGGACGGCCCGGTGCCGCTGCAGCTGGGACCGTCCCGGCGCACCGCAACCTGTCCGCTGTGCGGCTCGCCCGACACCGAGGAGCTGAGCGAGTTCAGCGCGACCGCCTGCAAGGCGCTGCGCCGGTGCCGGAGCTGCCGGGAGCCCTTCGAGCACGTCAAGGAGGTCTGAGTGGCGCGACAGGGAGCGAGCATCGCAACCGGGTACCCGGAGCCGACAGGGAGCGCGCATCGCAGCGAGCGAGGAGCGGAACGACCGCGGAGCGACACCGGGCAGGACAGGACTGCGTCCACCCGCAGGCGGCCGCGGTTCCACGCGTTGACCGTCGCCCACGTCGAGCAGCTGACCGACGACGCGGTTGCGATCACCTTCGACGTCCCCGAGGAGCTGGCCGTGGACTACGCGTTCCGGCCTGGCCAGGCCCTCACCCTGCGCCGGGTCGACGGCGACCGCGACGAGCGCCGCTCGTACTCGATCTGCGCACCGGTCGGCGCCCCGCCGCGGGTGGGCGTCCGCGAGGTGCCGGGCGGCTTCTTCTCCTCCTACCTGGTGCACGAGGTCAGGGCCGGCGACCGGATCGAAGTGCTGCCACCGTCGGGCACCTTCACCGCGGACCTGTCCGTGCCCGCCGACCACGTCTTCGTCGTCGCCGGCTCCGGGATCACCCCGGCGCTGTCCCTGGCCGCCAGCGCGCTGTGCGACGGACGGTCGACGGTCACCGTCTTCTACGGCAACCGGCGCACGAACACGGTGATGTTCGCCGACGAGCTGGCCGACCTGAAGGACGCCTACGGGCCACGGTTCCAGCTGGTGCACGTGCTCTCCCGGGAGCCCCGGGACGCGGAGGTCACCAGCGGGCGGCTCGACGGCCCCCGGCTGCGCGTCCTCGTCGAGAACCTGGTCGACGTCGAGCACGTCGACCACTGGTGGCTGTGCGGGCCGCACGGCATGGTCGGCGACGCCCGGGAGCTGCTGGCCGGGCTGCGCGTGCCGGCGGAACGGGTGCACCAGGAGCTCTTCTACGTCGACGACGTCCCGCCGCAGCCGGTGCGCGGGGACCAGGAGGTGGTCTCGGGGCCCAGCAGCGAGGTGACGGTCGTCCTCGACGGCCGCACGACGATGCTGGCCCTCCCCCGCGACGTGCCGGTGCTCGACTCGGCGCAGCGGATCCGCGGCGACCTGCCCTTCGCCTGCAAGGGCGGGGTGTGCGGCACCTGCCGCGCGCGGGTCACCGGGGGCCGGGTGGAGATGCGGCGGAACTACGCCCTGGAGGCCGAGGAGGTCGAGGCGGGGTACGTGCTCACCTGCCAGAGCCTGCCGCTGTCCGACACCGTGCGGGTCGACTTCGACGCCTGAGCCGCCCGGCCCGCGGCCGGCTCAGCCGGTGAAGGCGCGGGTCTCGGCGAGCCGGGCGGGGGTCACGGTCTTGAGCCGGGCGACGGCGCGCGCCAGCGGGACCAGCTCGATCTCCGTGCCGCGCAGGGCCACCATCTGGCCGTGGTGCCCCTCGTGCGCGGCGACGGTGGCGTGCAGGCCGAAGCGGGTGGCCAGGACCCGGTCGAACGACGTCGGCGTCCCGCCGCGCTGGACGTGCCCGAGCACCGTCGCCCGCACCTCCTTGCCGGTGCGCCGCTCCAGCTCCTCCCCCAGCTGCTGGGCCACGCCGGTGAACCGGCGGTGGCCGAACTCGTCGATGCCGCCCTCCCGGAACGCCATCGTCCCGGGCAGGGGCATCGCACCCTCGGCGACGACCCCGATGACGTGCGAGTCGCCGCGCGCGAACCGTCCGCAGACCAGCCGGACGACGTCGTCGACGTCGAACGGCTCCTCGGGCACCAGGGTCAGGTGCGCGCCGGCGGCCAGCCCGGCGTGCAGCGCGATCCACCCGGCGTGCCGGCCCATCACCTCCACCAGCAGCACCCGCTGGTGGGACTCCGCGGTCGTGTGCAGCCGGTCGATGAGCTCGGTGGCGATGCTGACCGCGGTGTCGAACCCGAAGGTCAGATCGGTGCCGTCGATGTCGTTGTCGATGGTCTTGGGGATGCCCACCACCGGGACGCCGGCCTCGGACAGCACGTGGGCCGCGGTGAGGGTGCCCTCCCCGCCGATCGGGATCAGCACGTCGATGCCGTGCTCGTCGAGGGTGGCCCGCATCTCGGCGATGCCGGCGCGCAGCTTCTCGGGCGCGACGCGGGCCGAGCCCAGCGTCGTCCCCCCACGGGTCAGCAGGCCGTCGACGGCGGCGACGTCCAGCGCCGTGGACCGGTTCTCCAGCAGCCCCCGCCAGCCGTCGCGGAAGCCGATGACCTCGCTGCCGTAGTGGACACCCGCGGTGCGGACCACCGATCTGATGACCGCGTTGAGGCCGGGGCAGTCGCCGCCTCCGGTCAGGACTCCGATGCGCACCGGCTGGCTCCTCGCGGTCGTGGGCCGGGACGCGACCGACCATACGTCATGACGTCTCGACGACTCGGCGCCGCGCGCGACACGCGGCCCGCTGTCAGCGTCCCGGACGGAACGGGTTCCGGCCCGGCCGGAACAATGTCTCCTGCGTGAAGCTCGCCGCCAGGACACCGCTCGGGGTGGCGAGCGAACCGGTGTACCAGCCGCGCCCCCCGGAGACGGTCCGCGGGACCATGTCCATGAGCACCCAGTCGTCCAGTCGGGCCGGCCGGTGGAACCACAGTGCGTGATCCAGCGTCGGGCCGGGGCTCGCCTCGTCCTCGGGCAGCGCGGACAGCCCCGTCCCGATGTCGGACAGGTAGGTGAGCACGCAGGCGTGCACCAGCGCCTCCTCCGGCAGCGGCACGGTCGCCCGCGCCCAGAACCGGGTCGGGAAGTGCCCCTCGTACGGCTGCGACGGACGGCGGCTCTCCATGGAGAACAGCCGCGGCAGCGCCAGCGCCGGCAGCGTCTCGGGCGGCTCCACCCGGGGTGTCTCCTGCACCTGCACGTCGGGGCCGGGTGTGGGCACCTGGAAGGAGGCCGACATGCTGAAGACGACCTCCCCGCCCTGGATGGCGACGACCCGCCGCGCCGAGAACGACCCGCCGTCCCGGTCCCGGTCGACCCGGAAGATCGTCGGCCGGGCGGCGTCCCCGCTGCGCAGGAAGTACCCGTGCAGCGAGTGCGGCGGGCGGTCGGCGCCGACGGTCCGGCCGGCGGCGTACAGCGCCTGGGCGGCGACCTGGCCGCCGTACAACGGGAACGGGTCGGCGAACAGCAGGGTGCTGCGGTAGAGATCGCGGTCGATCTCCTCCAGCGCCAGCACGTCGAGCACCGTCGGCCCGGCGGCCGATCGGTCCCCGGCGGCAGCAGCAGCGACGGTCTCCACCTCCGGACCATAACCGGGCGCCGGGAGGTCACCTCTGTACCGTCGCCGGTCGTGACGAGCCAGCCAGCCCCGACCGGGCGACGGCCGGCCGCCCCGGCCGGACGCCGACTGGCACCCGCTGGCCGGCGACGGGTCCGCGCTGCCCGCGATCACGGCCACGCTCGGCCGGCTCCCGCCCGGCGCACGGGCGATGGTGTTCGTCGAGGTGGCCGGCCCGGTCGAGGAGCAGGACGACCTCGCCGTCGGGCCGGGCGTCGAGCTGCGCTGGCTGCACCGCGGCGACACCGAGCCCGGCACGGCCCTGGTCGCCGCCGTGCGGGAAGTTCCGCTGCCGGCCGGTTCCGGGCACGTGTTCGTGCACGGTGAGGCGCACGCCGTCCGGGAGCTGCGCCGGCACCTGCGGGCGGAGCGCGGGCTGGACCCGGCGTGGACGTCGGTCTCCGGCTACTGGCGTCGCGGGGACACCGAGGACCGCTGGCAGGCGACCAAGCGGGAGTGGAACGCCGCCCTCGAGGCCGAGGACACCGGCCGCGCGCGCTGAACCCTCACGACCGGTGCCGCGCCCGCAGCGCCTTGCGGTCGATCTTGGCGACGGCGGTCAGCGGGATGGCGTCGACCACGTGGACCTCGCGGGGGTACTTCGCGGCGCTCACGTGCCGCCGCGCGTGCTCGACGACGTCGGCCGGCTGCAGCGCGGACCCCGGGACGAGTGTCACGTAGGCGACCACCTCCTCCCCCACCCGCGGATCGGGACGGCCGACGACGGCCGCCGCGGAGATCTCCGGATGGGCCACCAGCGCGTCCTCGACGTCCCGCGGGTACACGTTGAACCCGTTGCGGATGACGACGTCCTTGAGCCGGTCGACCACGTACAGGTAGCCGTCCTCGTCGAAGGTGCCGACGTCACCGGTGTGGAACCAGCCGTCGCGCACCGCCTCCGCCGTGGCCTCCGGAGACCGCCAGTACCCCTGCATCAGCACCGGTCCCCGCACCCGGATCTCCCCGTGCACGCCCGGCGGGACCGTCCGCCCCGCCTCGTCCACCACCTCCACCTCCGCGCCGGCGACCGGTTTGCCCACCGAGCCGAGCCGGCGTGCGCCGGCCGGCTGGGCGGAGATCAGCGAGCTGGTCTCCGTGCATCCGTAGCCCTCCCGCACCTCGGCCGAGGGCACCCGCCGCTCGAACTCCCGGGCCACCTCCCGGGGCAGGGGGGCACCCCCGCTGCTGACCAGCTGCAGCGAGGACAGGTCGTGCTGCTCCAGCGGCTGCTCGAGCAGGCGCTGGAACATCGACGGGACGAACGCCGTCTGCTGGACGCGGTGCTGCTCGACCAGCGCGAGGAACCCGGCCGGGTCGAACCAGCGCATGACGACGCTGCGCCGGATCTCCGGCATGTGGTAGCCCGCCACGGACATCAGCAGCCCGTAGACGTGCGCCATCGGCAGGCACAGGAGGCCCACGACGACGTCCGGCTGGGCGGCGGCGGCCAGCGCCGCGCCCGAGGCGTCCAGCCCTCCGTGGGAGAGCGCCACCCCCTTGCTCCGCCCCGTCGTCCCGCCGGTGTAGAGCAGCACCGCCAGATCCTCGGGACCGCGCGGGACGATGCCGAGCTCGGCGGCGGACTCGAGTTCCCCGAGCGCGAGGGTGCGCCCGTCACCGCCCCCGACGACGACCACCGGCAGGTCGTCGGCCACCCCGGTGACCTTGGCCGCGAACTCGGGCGTCGTCACCACCGCCACCGCGCCGGAGTCGCGCAGGACGTGCCGGAGCTCGTCGTCGCTGAGCAGGAACATCGCCGGGGTCACCACGGCGCCGGCCCGCCAGAGGGCGGCCGAGACGATCATCACCTCCGGGCAGTTCGCCATGAACAGCACCACCCGGTCTCCCGGGCGCACGCCCAGCCGGGCGAAGCCCCCGGCGGTCCGGCGGGCCCGAGCGGCGAGCTCCTCTGCGCGGTGCCAGCGGCCCTCGAACCACAGCTGGTCGTGGTCGCCCAGCCGCTCGAGGCGCTGTTCGGCACGCTGGGTCAGCGACACCGGGGTGCTGCTGGTCATGTCGTCCCTTCCTGGCGGGTCGCCGGCGTCACGGGGCGGCCGGTGCGGGCAGGTCCAGCAGGTCGGCCAACCGGGCACGGTGGGTCCCGGGCGTGCCGAAGGCGAGCTGGTCGGCCTTGGCGCGCTTCAGGTACAGGTGCGCCGGGTGCTCCCAGGTCATGCCGATCCCACCGTGCAGCTGGACGGCCTCCTCGGCCGCCCGCACGGCGACGTCGCCGCACCAGGCCTGGGCCACGGCGGTGGCCACCGTGCGGTCCGGGTCGTCCTCGGCGACGGTCACCGCGGCGTAGCGGGCCGCCGCGGCCGCCTGCTCCACGGCGACGAAGAGGTCGGCCAGCCGGTGCTTGAGGGCCTGGAACCCGCCGACCACCCGACCGAACTGCCGGCGGTCCTGGAGGTAGCCGACGGTCGTGGTCAGGCACCACTGCGCGACCCCGGACTGCTCCGACGCCAGCAGCGCGGCACCGACCTCGAGGCCGGAGCGGACCGCGGCGTCGCCCGCTTCCGCACCGAGCACCCGCTCGCCGGCCGCTCCGTCGAGCACCACGTCGGCGAGCTGACGGCTCATGTCCAGGGAGATCACCGGGTCGATCCGCGCGTCACCGGCCGGCACGGCGTGCACGCTGGTGCCGTCGGGGCCGGCGACCGGCACGAGCAGCACGTCGGCCTCGAGGGCACCGGCGATCCCGCGCACCTGCCCGGCCGGCCTTCCGGACCCGTCGACGGCGAATCCGGGCAGGCGGCCGCCGGGGGCGGTGCCCAGCGGCACGAGCAGCGCTGCGGTCCGCTCGCCGGCGGCCAGGGCGGCCAGGAGGCCGGCACCGGCACCACCGGGCCCGGCCGCCGAGAGCACCGTGGTGGCCACGACGCTGCTGGTCAGGAACGGCACCGGCGCCACGGCCCGGCCCAGCTCCTCCAGGACGACGGCGGCCTCGCGGGCCGACGCCCCGGCCCCGCCGCGTTCCTCCGGGACCAGCAGCCCGGCCAGGCCGAGGTCGGTGGCCAGCGCCCGCCACAGCGGCGCGATCGACGACCGGTCGCCGTCGTAGACCGGCACCACCGCCGAGGGCGGGCACCGGTCGGCGAGCAGTTCGCGGACGCTCGCGCGCAGGTCGTCCTCGACGTCGGTGGGCAGCAGGTCGAGGTCGCTCATCGGGGCAGGTCCTTCCAGGGCAGGTCCTTGTCGACCCGTGGCTCCGGTGGCAGGCCGAGCACCCGCTCGGCCAGGACGTTGCGCAGGATCTCCGAGGTGCCGCCCTCGATGGAGTTGCCCTTGGCCCGCAGGTAGCGGTAGCCGGCGTCGCGTCCGGTGAAGTCCACCCGCTCGGGGCGCACGAGAGTCCAGTCCGAGTAGCGCAGGCCCTCGTCCCCGAGCAGCTCGAGCTCCAGCCCGCTGGTTTCCTGCGCGATGCGGGCGAAGGCCAGCTTCATGCCCGCACCCTCCGGCCCGGGCTGGCCCACGGCCAGCTTCTGCGCCAGCCGCTTCCCGGTGAGCCGGGTGACCTCGGCCTCCACCCACAGCCGGAGCAGCCGCTGGTGGGCGTCCGCGGTGCGCAGCTCGGGCCGCTGCCGCCAGGTGCGGGACAGCACGCCGACCATCCCGCCCTCGCGGGCGGCGCCGCCGCCGATGGCGACCCGCTCGCTGTTGAGGGTGGCGGTGGCGACCCGCCAGCCCTCGCCCTCCGCGCCGAGGCGGTGGTCGTCGGGGATGTGCACATCGGTGAGGAAGACCTCGTTGAACTCCGCCTCGCCGGTGATCTGGCGCAGCGGCCGCACGTCGACGCCGGGCGCGGCCATGTCGCACAGGAAGTAGGTCAGCCCGGCGTGCTTCGCGACGTCCGGGTCGGTGCGCGCCACCAGGATCGCGAAGCGGGCCTTGTGCGCCCCCGAGGTCCACACCTTCTGCCCGTTGACGATCCACTCACCGCCCTCCCGCACGGCGCGGGTGCTGACGGCGGCGAGGTCGGACCCGGCGCCCGGCTCGCTGAACAGCTGGCACCACAGCTCCTCCCCCGTCCACAGCGGCCGGAGGAAGCGGCGCTGCTGCTCCTCGGTGCCGAACGCGAGGATCGTCGGCGCCGCCATGCCCAGGCCGATCCCGTTGGCCCGGGGGTCGTTGTCGGGCGCGCCGGCCCGGGCGAGCTCCTCCTCCACCTGGGCCTGGAGGCTCCGGGGCAGCCCCAGCCCGCCGGAACCGGGCGGGAAGTGCACCCACGCCAGCCCGGCGTCGTACCGGGCACGGAGGAACTCCAGCCGGTCGGTGCCGGCCGGCGGGTGCTCGGCCAGGAAGTCCGCGACCCGCTGCCGCAGCTCCCCGGGAGTGGTCGGTCCGTCGCTCATCGGTGCTCCCTGCCGTCGTCGATCCTGGTCCCGGCCGTGCGGAGAGGATCACGACATCGTCGCGACCCCCGCCACCGCGTCGGCCGGGGCGTCGGCGGCGTGCACCGGGAAGTGGCAGGCGACGAAGTGGTCCTCGCCCACCGGCCGCACGAGCGGCTCCTCCAGCGCGCACCGTTCCTGCGCCCGGGGGCACCGGGTGCGGAACCGGCAGCCCGACGGCGGGTCGACCGGCGAGGGGACGTCGCCCTCGAGCGGCACCGACGTGGAGCCGGCCTCCGGGTCGGGCCGGGGCACCGCGGCCAGCAGGGCGTTGGTGTACGGGTGCGTCGGGCGGGCGTAGAGCGACTCGGCGGGGCCGACCTCGCAGACCTTGCCCAGGTACATGACGGCGACCCGGTCGCTGATGTTCTTCACCACGGCGAGGTCGTGCGCGATGAACAGCATGGTGAGCCCGTACCGGGCCTTCATGTCCTCGAGCAGGTTGAGGATCTGCGCCTGCACCGACACGTCGAGGGCCGACACCGGCTCGTCGCAGATCAGCACGTCCGGGTCGAGCACCAGCGAGCGGGCGATGCAGATGCGCTGGCACTGGCCGCCGGAGAACTCGTGCGCCCGCCGGCCGCCGGCGGTCTCGGGGTCCAGGCCGACCGCCGACAGCAGCTCGTCCACCCGGCTCCGCGAAGCGCCGTCGCGGTCCCGGTTCCAGATGGAGAGCCCCTCCCCCACGATGTCGCGCACGCGGCGACGGGGGTTCAGGGAGGAGATCGGGTCCTGGAAGATCATCTGCATCTGCGGACGGGTCTTCCGCAGGTCGTCGCCGTGCAGGCCGGTCAGCTCCCGGCCGCGCAGCCGCACCGAGCCACGGGTCGGCCGGGGCACCTGCATGATCGCCTTGCCGGTGGTCGACTTGCCGCAGCCGGACTCCCCCACCAGGCCGAGGGTCTCCCCCTCGGCGAGGTCGAAGCTCACGCCCGACACCGCGTGCACCTTCCGGCCGCGCCCCAGCGGGAACTCCACGACCAGGTCCTCGACGGTGAGGACGATGTCGTCCCGGTCCCGCAGGTGCGCCGTGCCACTGCCCGCCATCTAGGCGCTCGCCTTCGTCAGGAGGTCCATGGTCGTGCCGGCAGCCGTGGAGCCGGCGCGTTCGTTGCGCTCGAGCGCCTCCGCGCCGGCCGAGGTGCCGACCGGGAAGAAGCAGCGGTACTCGTGGCCGGGCTCGTCGCTGAACAGCGGCGGGTTCTCGGCCAGGCACTCCGGCTGCGCGTAGCGGCAGCGCGGGGCGAAGCGGCAGCCCACCGGCAGGGCGGCCAGGTCCGGGGGCCGGCCGGGGATGGCGTCCAGCCGGGTGTGGCTGGGATTCTCCACCCGCGGGATGCAGCGCATCAGCGCCTCGGTGTAGGGGTGCCGCATGCGGCGGAACAGCGTCCGGGTCGAGGCCTTCTCGACGATCTGGCCGGCGTACATGACGGCGATGTCATCGGTCCGGTTGGCGACCACACCGAGGTCGTGGGTGACCAGCACCATGCCCATCGACCGCTCGGCCTGCTGCCGCGCCAGCAGGTCCAGGATCTGGGCCTGCACGGTCACGTCCAGGGCCGTGGTCGGCTCGTCGGCCATGAGCAGCTTGGGTCCGCAGGCCAGCGCGATCGCGATCGTGACGCGCTGGCGCATGCCACCGGAGAGCTGGTGCGGGTACTCGCCCAGCCGCCGTTCGGGGGCCGGGATGCCGACCGAGGTGAGCAGCCGGACGGCTTCGGCGTCGGCGTCCTGGCGGCTCAGGTCCAGGTGCTGGCGCAGGCCCTCGGTGATCTGCCGCCCGATCTTGACCACCCCGTTGAGCGACGTCATCGGGTCCTGGAAGACCATCGCCATCTGCGGCCCCCAGTAGGACCGCATCTGCTTGGACGACATCGGTCGCAGGTCGCGGCCCTCGAACAGGACCTCCCCCGAGGCGGGTACGGCTGCCTTCTTCGGGAGCAGGTTCATGATCGACCGGGACAGCACGGTCTTCCCCGAGCCGGACTCCCCGACGATGCCGATGCTCGCCCCGCGCCGCAGGGTGAAGGAGACCCCGTCCACGGCGCGGACCATGCCGCGGGGGGTGTCGAACCAGGTGTGCAGGTCCCGGACCTCCAGCAGCGGGTCCACGGGATCGGGCGTGGCCGGCGGCACCGGCAGCTCGGCGGCGATGCTCACAGGTTGGCCTCCCGGACGTCGAAGCGGCTGCGCAGGACGTCGCCGACGAGGTTCAGCGACAGGACGGTCAGGAACATGACGACCGAGGGGATCAGCGCGATGTGGATCGCGTCGTCGAGGTGCCGCTTGCCCTCGGCGATCATCGAGCCCCAGGTCGCGGCGGGAGCCTCGACGCTGAGCCCGAGGAAGGCCAGCGAGCCCTCGAGGACGATGACCACACCGAGGGCGATGAGCCCGAACGCGGCGACCGGCAGGATGACGTTCGGCATGATCTCGCGGAACAGGATGCGGGTCGTCTTCCCTCCCATGAGCCCGGCCGCCAGCACGTACTCGCGCTGGCTCACCGCGAGCGTCGCCGCGCGCGCCACCCGGGTGTAGACGGGGATGGAGAGGAACCCGATCACGACGGTGATCGCCAGCAGGCTCTGCCCGACGAAGGCAACCAGCGCCAGCAGCAGCACCAGGCCGGGGAAGGCCAGGATGACGTCGATGACCGCCATCACCGCCGTCTCCAGGCGGCCGCGGAAGTAGCCGACGACCATGCCCAGCGTGCCGCCGACGATGATCCCGACGGCGACGGCGGCCACGCTGATCACCAGCGACACCCGGGCCCCGTAGGCCAGCCGCGAGAGGATGTCGCGGCCGAGGCCGTCGGTCCCCAGCAGATGACCCTCGCTGAACGGCGGGGCCGTCTTGTTGATGATGTCGATCGCGTTCGGGTCGGGCAGCGGCAGCCAGTTGGCCGCGATCGCGGCGAGCACCACCAGGGCCAGCCAGCCCAGGCAGAACCAGTACACGACTCCCTTGCCGCGCTTGCGGCGGCCGGCGGGTGGATCCGGCGTCAGCGGGGTGACGCCGGTCTGCGTGCCGGCCTGGAGCTCCGCGGCGGCGGTGCCGGACGGGCCGGCGCGCTCTGCGTCGGCGCCGACCAGGGCGCCGGTCCGGTTGGGAGCCACCGGGACGGCGGCGTCGTCAGGCGCGGACACGGGCGGCTCCTGAACGGATGCGGGGATCGAGGAACGTGTAGAGCAGGTCGACGACGAAGTTGACCAGGACGAACGACACGGCCAGCACGAGCACGACGCCCTGCACCATGAGCAGGTCGCGGCTGTTGATGGCGTCGAACAGCAGCCGGCCCACGCCCGGCAGGGCGAAGATCGTCTCGACGATGACGGTTGCGCTGAGCAGCGTCCCGACCTGCAGGCCGGCCACGGTGAGCAGCGAGAACGACGAGGGCCGCAGTGCGTGGCGGAACAGGATCCGCCAGGTCGGCAGCCCCTTGGACCGCGCCAGGGTGACGTGGTCCTCCTGCAACGTGGTGATCATGTCGGTGCGCAGCAGGCGGGTGAACACCGCGATGTTGGTCACCGACAGGGCGAGCGCCGGCAGGAACGCCGACTGCAGGTTCTCCACCAGGCCGTCGGAGAGCGGCTGCCAGCCGGTGGCCGGGAACAGGCCGAGCCGGACGGACAGGAAGAAGATCAGCAGCAGCGCGAAGATGAAGTTCGGCAGCGCCAGCAGACCGAACGTCGTGCCGGTCACCAGCTTGTCGAACCGGCTGCCGGCGCGGTAGGCGCTGAAGACCCCGAGCGGGATCGCCAGCACCAGCGCGATCGTCAGCGACAGGACCATCAGCTCCAGCGTCACCGGCAGCCGGTCGAGGATGGCGCCGGTGACCTCCTGCTGGGTGATGTAGGACCGCCCGAGGTCGCCGGTGGCGGCGGCCCCCAGCCACGCCAGGTAGCGCACCGGGAGCGGGCGGTCGAGCCCGAGCTCGGCCCGCACGGCGGCGATGGACTCCGCCGACACCGACTCCGGGCCGAGCACGAGCAGCGCCGGGTCCCCGGGGAGGAGGTTCAGCAGCAGGTAGGTCAGCAGCGAGACCGCGAGCAGCACGGGCACCAGCGTCAGCAGTTTCTGGCCGATCAGTCGTGCCACGGTCCTCGCTCCTCCTGCCCCGGGGTCGGCGTCATCGGATCTTTCGTCTACTCAGCGAGCCAGGTCTGGCCCCACATGGCGGTGCCGCCGGTGAAGAGACCGGTCCCGATGCCTTCGGACCCGCTGGGCAGCTGCCAGCTGGACACGTTCTGCACCTCCGGACGGGTGCCGATGAGCGTGACGGTGGTGCCGGTCCACAGCCGCGGCGTGTTCTCCGCGAGGTCCAGGCCGATCTGCTCCACCGCCTCCTTGCGGGTCTCGAGGTCCTCCGTCGTGGCCAGCACCTTCAGCTGCTCGTCGATCACGTCGCTGGTGTAGTTGGTGAAGTTCAGCGGCTGCTTGGCCACCGGCCCGAACTCGTTCCGCAGCACGATGTACGGATCGTTCTGGCTGCCCGACCGCCAGCAGTTGACCTCGTAGTCGCCCATGAACGGCGGGTCCGTCGCGGGCGACCCGATGGCGTTCTGGATGTGCGAGGCCTGGTCGACCGCGTTCAGGGAGACGTCGACCCCGACGTTGCTCCAGAAGGCCTGGTATGCCTGCGACAGCTCGACCAGGCTCGGATCGGGCTGGCAGTTGTACTCCAGCGCGATCGGCGAGCCGACCGGCAGGCCGTCGGAGCGCTGCGGGTCGTCGACGTACTCCTGCAGCAGCTCCTCGGCCCGCTCCGGGTCGTAATCGGGGTAGGCCTCGGCCACCTCCTCCGAGTAGTACGGGCTCTCCTCACTGAAGAACTGCGTCTGCGCCGGGCTGATGCCGGTACCGCCGAGCACCTCGATGAGCTGCGCCTGGTCCACGGCGTGGACGAGACCGCGCCGCACCCGCGGGTCGTCCAGCGGCGGCACCAGCGTGTTGAAGATCGAGTTGCCGGCGTTGTTGCCGAGGAACGTGTGCAGCGCGATGTCGCCGTCGGCGGCCTCGTCCTGCGCCTGGCGGATGATGCTCTGCCGCAGCGTCTGGAACGCGTCGACGTCACCGGAGAGCAGGCTCTGCAGCCGGCTGTCCTCGTCCGGGATGGGCCGGAAGGTGATCTCGTCGAGGTACGGGCCCAGGCCCAGGTCCGTGCCCCAGTACGACTCGTTGGCCGTGACGGTGAGCTGGTCGTCGCGCCGCCACTCCTGGAAGACGAACGGTCCGGTGCCGACCGGGGCGGCGCTGGCCGCCTCCTTCCCGACCGCGTTGTAGTTCTCCATCGAGAACGGCATGCCGGGGGTGGTGGTCAGCAGCGCCGGGAAGGCGGCGTTCGGCGCGGCGAGGTCGTAGCGCACGGTGAGCGGGTCGACCACCGTGGCGCCGGTGACCTCCGCCAGGGAGCCGGCGAGGTTGGAGGTCGGCTCCTTGATGATCGCCAGGTTCTGCGCGAGCACCTCGGCGGTCAGGGGGCTGCCGTCGTGGAAGGTGACCCCCTCGCGGAGCGTCACGGTCCAGGACGTGAAGTCCTCGTTCGGCTCGATCGACTCGGCGAGGTACGGCTCGTAGGTGCCCTCGGCGGTCTGCATGGCCAGCGTGTCGTAGACGGCGTACAGCACGTTGTAGCCCGGTGCGGCGGCCGCGGTTACTCCCGGCAGCCAGCCGTTGGTCTCCCCCTCCAAAGCGACCGAGATGCTCCCGCCCTCCTGCGGCTCCCCCGTCGGCTGCGGGTTGTCGGTGGCCAGCGGAGCGTCGCCGCCCCCGCCGCCGCCGCCGCCCTCTTCACTGCCGCCGCCACCGCAGGCCGTGGCGGCCAGGGCCAGGGCGGTGAGCCCGACGGCGAGGCGGCGTGCGGACCTGTTCGGCCGCGCTCCGGGGATGGAGGTCATGAAGCTCTCCCTGCTGTTCGACCGCGAGGCGCGGCGGGACCGGTCCTGAGCGACCGCCGGGATGGCGGCCCGTCCTGTGGTGCGCATGTCAGCTCTCTCCTGGAAGTGCTGTCGCCGGCACGGGCCCCGCGGCCGCGGACGGCTGCACCGGGTGCCCACCACCGGTCTCGATCGGATCGGCGACCTGCGGGCCCGGCGCGATCAGCCGCTCCAGGTGGCCCAGCAGCTCCAGCCACCCGCTGAAGGGCAGGCCGTCGGCGACGGGGTGGTTCGGACCGGTGCTCGCACTCTGGCCCGACTCGGGCAGCCGCCGCAGCACCCCCTCCACCTGACGCGCGGAGCCATCGACGGCATCTGCCGCGGTGAGCGACACGAGGACGTGGACCATGCCGGACCTCCGATGACCCGTGGACCCGGCCGCCGGGATGCGGCGGCCGGGGTCGGTACGGAGACGACGCTAGGTGTGACGTGGCTTACAGACGATGGGGTGGGTCCCTACGGTCCCCTCCAGGGTCCCTACGACCTGGAACCGGCCGCGGTGGCGCTGAGCCAGCCCTCGCGCTCGGCGGTGAGGACGAGGCTGATCCGGGAGGTCGATCCGGTCTTGCGGTAGAGCCGGGAGAGGTAGGCCTCGACGGTCTTGCGGCTGTAGTGCATGGCCTCGGCGATCTCGCGGTTGTTCAACCCGTCGCGCACCAGCTGCAGCAGCTGCAGATCGATGTCGGCGAGCCGCGGTGCGGAGTCCTCCGGCACGGGTCGGCTGCGCACCAGCGGGATCCCCCGTGCCTGCGCCAGCGCCTGCGTCCGCTGCGACCAGGCCCGTGCGCCGAGGGCCTCGAACCCGCAGGCCGCCGCCCCGAGGTGGCTGGCCGCGTCGTGGTCCAGCAGGGCGAGGAGGAAGTGCGCGCGCGCCGTCGCCAGCGGGATGCCGGCGGCCTGCTCCCGCCGGAGCACGTCCACCGCGCTCGCCGGGTCGCGGTGGAGCAGCGCCTCCGCGGCGTCGACCGCACGCACCAGCCGGAGCGGGAGGGAGTCCGCACGCTCCGCCAGCCGCCGGACCAGCACAGCCGAGGACTCCAGCGCGCCGGGGTCGTCCCGGTCCATCGCCCGGTCGACCAGGGCGCCCAGGCTCTCGGCGACCACGTCGTGCCAGCCGGTGCGCACACCCGAGCGAAGGCACTCGGCCAGCCGCTCCGCGCCGTCGCCAGCCGGGTCCCTCGCCACGTCCAGGCGCGCCTGCAGCACGTCGCGCTGGGCGCACCAGTAGGCCGACTGCTCCGGCAGCCGGACGCCGTCCACCACCTCCTGGGCCGGGGCGGGCGCCCCCTGGGCCAGCAGGATCCGTGCCTCGAGCATCCGCAGCCAGGCGAGATTGGTCGACAGGCCGGCGAACTCCAGCGCGATGACGCCGCTGTGGATCGTGTCCAGTGCGGCGTCCCATTCCCCGCGCAGCCACTGGACCCGCGCGAAGGCCGACACAGCCTGCCCACCCAGGTCGAGCCAGCCGGTCCGGCCGGACAGCGACTCGATCAACTCCCGGGACACCGGCGTCTCGTCGGTGCGATCGGTCAGCCGGCTGATGTACGTCCATGACTCCAGCGCGCTCAGCCGCGCCCCCACGGGGAGCGCGTCTGCGCCGTCGGTCGCCAGATGCCAGAGCCCGTCCAGCGCCTGCTCGGCCCGAACCCGGCTGCCCACCATGTTCTCGACGAACGCCAGCGAGCTGTACGTGACGGCCCGGGCCTCCGGGTCGCCGCAGCGGAGCCGGGTCCAGGCCAGCGCCGCCAGCTCCGCCGCCTCCTCGGCGCGCCCCACGTAGGTGAGCAGCAGGCTGCGCTGGGCGACCATCGCCGCCGGTGCGTCGTCCCCGGGCATCAACCGCTCCGAGAGCTCCAGCGCCTCGCTCAACCGGCCGGTGGCGTACGCGGCGTTGATGACGGTGAGCGCCGTGGACGTCCGCCGGCGCCCCGCCGGGAGCAGCTCCGATGCCCGGATCCCCGCGTCGATGGCCAGGTCCGGACGAGAGCCCTTCCAGTACGCCTGCGTCTGCTGGGCGAGGATCTCCCCCGCCTGCCCCGACCCCGGCGGAGCCAGCTCCAGTGCCCGGTTCAGCCAGCGGGCGGCCGACAACGGCGCGGTGTCCCGGGTGGCCCGCGCCGCCTGCAGCGCCGCCTCGATCGCGACCGGATCGCCCGGGCTGGCCGCCTCGACCGCATGGGCGGCGCGTTCCAGCAGTCCGATCCGCGGATCGGGGTGGGCGTCCGTGTACGCGCTGATCGCGGCGTGCACGCGGCGCCGCTCGACCGGTCCCAGGTCGTCGTAGAGCACCTCGGCCATGAGCGGGTGCGCGAACTCGAAGCCACCCGAACCGACCCGGGCGAGCACCGCGGACTCGGTCAGCGCGTCGAACGCGCGCTGGACCCTCGGCTCGTCCAGCCCGGTCAGCTCGGCGACCAGCGACAGCTGGTCCAGGTGCACCCGCCCGAACGCGGACATGACCCGCGCGAGGCGCCGGGCGTCCTCGTCCTGCTGGAAGATGCGGTGCAGCAGTGCGCCACGCCGGGACACCAGGCCGCGCCCTGGCTCCCCGGACAGGTACAGCCGGCCGTGCGCGCTCCGGATGGCCCGCTGGGCGGTGAGCGCCAGCAGGGTCTCCCAGGCGAACAGCGGGTTGCCCCGGCTCTGCGCGAACACGTGCTGGACCAGGCGCGGGTCCGGCGAAGCGTCGAGCGCCGTGCAGATGAGCGTCCGGGTGTCCTCCTCGCTCAGCGGCGCGAGGTGGACGACCGGCCCGGAACCCTCCTCCACCAGCCGGCCGACGGTCGCCGCGAATGCGGTGCCCGGGACCGGCCGGCCGCTGCGCAGGACGAAGACGAGCAGCAACGGCCGGTTCCGCAGGTGGCGTGCGGCCAGGCAGAGCGCCGCGAGGCTCTCCTCGTCGGCCAGGTGCGCGTCGTCCACGGCGATCACGCAGGGACGTTCGTCGGTCAGCGAGCGCAGCAGCCGGGTGGTCATGACGTACGGGGACTGGCGGCGGCTGACCTCGTCGCCCTCGGGACCGGTCACCGACCGGTCCATGGCGTCGACCAGCCCGTCGAGTTCGGCCCGCACCCGCGCGCCGATGTCCGCCCGTGGCGTCGATGCCAGCGCATCCTTGAGGACGGCGTAGGCGATCGAGCTGTCGTACTCCTGCGCCCGGCCGTGGAGGACGTGGTGTCCCTGCGCCCGGACCCGGCCGAGCAGCTCGCGCAGCACCCGCGTCTTGCCCACGCCGGGCTCGCCCGTGAGCACGCAGATCCCGCTCCACCCGGTCGCGAGGCGCTCGGTGAGCTCCATCAGCGTGCCGAGCGTGCCGTCGCGGCCGACCGGTGGCAGCTCCGCGATGCGGGGGCCCACCAGGGTGGTGGCATCGCCGTCCGGGCACGCGGGCGATGTCGTCCCCGCGGCCCGGTGCCGCGGCGCAGCGTCCTCGGGCGAACCGCGCATGCGGGCGACAGTAGGACATCAGGGCGACATGTCGGGGTAACGCTTTGGTTGCCGTTGGCCGCCGCTCACCGAGCCGAGCTGCAGGATCAGGGCGCCGTCCACGGGATCAACGGGGCCTCCACCGGCACGTAGAGCGGGTGCCGCGGCTCGCCGCGGCGGGTGGTGCCCAGGCAGAGCGCCCGGTCGAGCAGCGGAGCCACGGCGCCGGACCGCCCGTGCAGCCCGCCCCCACCGCCCCAGGCGGCGATGGTCCGCGGCGCGGCGGTGGTGAACAGCCGCAGTGCGTCGTCGTCGGCGGGACCGACCGGATCGCCGGCCTGCCGGAGCGTCCTCGGGTCGGTGTGCCGGTGGGCGAAGAGGTTGACGACGACCAGGCCGCTGCGTCCGGTCGCGCGGCTGCGCGCGATGCACCGGCCCAGCGTCGGCCGCCGCCGCTCGGTGTCACCGCTGGCCGGGTCGAGCAGCACCCACACGTCCGTCGTCGCCAGGTCCTGCCCGCCCCACCAGCGGCCGAAGCCGTACCGGTAGGCCATGTCGGGCGAGTACAGGTACCGCTCGGGCAGCCCGTCCGGCGACGTGCCCGGGCGGTCCTCGAGGCCGTGCCGCCCGGCGAGCACCGAGAACACGTCGTCCATCCGCCCGACGCCAGCCACGATCGGGAACCGAGGCAGTAGGAAGGACCGATGACCGAGCCGTTCCCGTCCCTTCCCCAGCTCGCCGCCGACGAGGAGGACCTGCAGTTCACCTCGTTCACGAACGAGGACGCGTGGGAACTGGGGTCCGCGCTCGTGGCCGCCGCCCGCCGCGACGCCGCACCGGTCGCGGTCGAGATCACCCGCAACGGGCACCGGCTGTTCGCCGTCGCCCTGACCGGCGCCACCCCGGACAACTGGAGCTGGATCGAGCGCAAGTCGCGGGTGGTCCACCGCTTCGGGCACGCCTCCCTGTACGTGCGGCAGGCCAGCATCGAGCGGGGCACCACCTTCGAGGCGGAGTTCGGGCTCGACCCGCAGCGGTACGCCGCCCACGGCGGCGCGTTCCCGCTGCTCGTGCGCGACGTCGGCCCGGTCGGCGTCGTCGCGGTGTCCGGGCTCCCCCAGCTCGACGACCACCGGATGGTGACCGGAGTGCTCCGCGAGCACCTACACCGCTGACGGTCGGCCGGGCGCGTGGACCCCGGGGAGCGATAATCACGCGGGGCCGCGTCCGGCCGGGTGCCGGCGCTGCGGCCCGGATGTCCTGGTCCAGCGGCGGCGACGAGGAGGGCACGGGTCGGCATGCAGCCTGCACCACCACCGACCCGGCCGGCGGACTTCGCCGGCCACCGCGTCGGCGAGCCCGGCTACCGACGGATCACCGGAGCGCTGTTCGCGGCGGGGCTGGCGACGTTCGCCCTCATCTACAGCACCCAGGCGCTGCTGCCGGAGTTCTCGCGGGTGTTCTCCGTGTCCGCCGCCGAGAGCACGCTGTCGGTCTCGCTGACCACGGTCGCCCTCGGCGTCGCGCTCCTGCTGGCCGGCCCCCTGTCGGAGGTGGTGGGACGGACGCGGTTGATCCACCTCTCCCTGGCGGCGTCCGCGGTGGTGGGGATCGGGTGCGCCGTCGCGCCGACCTGGGACGTGCTGCTCGGCCTGCGCCTGCTCCAGGGAGTCGCGCTGGCCGGGCTGCCCGCCGTCGCCACGGCCTACCTGCGCGAGGAACTGCACCCCGGCACCCATGCCCGGGCGGCCGGCGTCTACATCGGCGGCACCGCGCTCGGCGGGATGACCGGCCGGCTGGTCACCGGTCCCGTCGCCGAGGTGGCGGGCTGGCGGTGGGCGCTGGCCGCCGTGGCCGCCATCGCCCTGGTGTGCGCCGTCGTCGTCCGCCTGCTGCTGCCGGCCTCGCGCAATTTCGTGCCGGTCCCGGCCCGGGTCGGCCACCTGATGGCCATGACCCGGCGGGCACTCGGTGACCGGGCCCTGCTGGCGTTGTACGGCATCGGGGCCTGCTCGGTCGGTGCGTTCATCGGCGTCTACAACGCGCTCGGCTTCCGGCTCACCTCGCCGCCGTTCGACCTGGGGCTGGGCGCGGCCGGGCTGGTGTTCCTGGTCTATCCGGTCGGCACCCTGGGGGCGATGGTCGCCGGGCGCCTGGCCGACCGCTTCTCCCGGCGTGCCGTGGTGCCGGTCGGCTGCCTGATCGCCGTCACCGGGATCCTGCTCACCCTGGCCGGCTCGCTGCCGGTCGTCGTGCTGGGCCTGGCGGTGATGACCGCCGGCTTCTTCGCCGTCCACGGGGTCGCCAGCGGCTGGGTGCCGACCCGCGCCCACGCGGGTGGAGCAGCCGCCGGGCAGGCCGCGTCGCTGTACCTGTTCGCCTACTACCTCGGGGCGTCGGCGTTCGGCAGCCTGACCGGCCGGGCCTGGACGGTGGCCGCCTGGCCCGGCGTCGTCGTCCTCGCCTGCGCGCTGCTCGCCGTCACTTGTCTGCTGGCCTTCTGGCTGCGGCGGTTGCCCCCGCTGGACCCGCTCCGCCGATGAGCGGCCGGCTCGCCCGGCTAGCCGGCGCGCGTCGCCGCGGCCCGGAGCAGCTCGGCGACCTCCGGCGTGGCCGCCTGGGCCCCTGCCCTCAGGAACGACTGCTGGACCACCTCGTCCAGCCGGCTGCGCGACATCATGTCGGTGCCCATGACCTGCTGCTCGCCGGGTCCGGGGGTGAAGACGACCGTCCGGATCCCGTCGGCCTCGAGGGCGCGGACCTCCCGCTGCAGGAGCCGATCGGAGTACCGCCGGGCTGCGGGCAGGACCCCTGGGCGCCAGCCCGCGGGGCCGCTCATCGGGGCGATGACGATGACGACGTCCAGACCCTGCCCGCGCAGGACGGCGGCGTTGGTGGGCGAGTGCACACCGCCGTCCAGATAGGTGTGCCGCCCGATCCGCACCGGGGCGAAGTAGCCCGGCACCGCGCACGACGCCCCGATCGCCAGGTGCAGCGGCGCCTTCTCGGTCCCGGGACGGCCGAACACGACCCGGCGGCCGTCCCGGCGGCGCACCGCGCAGATCCACAGATCCGGTTCGGGCCACCCCGGTCCCTCCAGCTCCCGGAGGGCCGCCAGCTGCTCGAGGATGTCGTGCCGGCCGGGCGCCATGAGCGCCATGCCGGCCGCCATCGGCCGGAACTGCAGCGGCCGGGTCAGCGCCCGCGCCACCATGTGCCGCCCCGGCAGCCGGAGCGGGCGGCGGAGCAGCTCCCACGCCCGGAACGGCGCGAGCTCGGGCACCGGAGCCTCCGCCATCTGCCGGAGCACGTCCTCGGTACCGGACAGGGGTGCCTTCACCGTCCAGGCGGCCAGGTTCTCCGCGGAGACGCCCAGCCGCAGCAGCGCGCCGGTGATCGACCCGGCCGAGGTGCCGACGACCATGTCCGCCCTGCGCGCGTCGAAGGCGAAGTCGTGCTGGAGGACGGCGAGCACGCCCGAGTGGTACGCCTGCCCGACGACGCCGCCGCCGCCGAGCACCAGCCCCACCCGAGTCACGGCCCCGAGCCTGCCACGGGCGCAGCAGCCAGGCAGTTCGTCCCCGGCCGGTGCGAACCGCTCGCTCCCGGCTCCCGGCTCGTACTCTTCCTGCTGGGGTCGTGGTCCCGTGGTCCGCGCCCCTCGCCCGCCGGCACCCCACCGGCGCCACAGCGACACCGAGGAGCTCGTATGACCGTCCTGGTCGGCTACGTCCCCACGTCCGAGGGTGACGCCGCGTTCACCGCCGCGCTGCAGGAGGCCCGGCGACGAGCCGAGCCGCTGGTGCTGCTCAACTCCGCGCGCGGCGGCGCTCCGGTCAACATGGACGTCGCTCCCGAGGAGGCCATCGAGCGCATGACCGAGCGTGCGAAGGCGGACGGCGTCGAGGTCGACGTCCGGCAGAACATGCACGAGGGCGACGCGGCCGACGAGGTGCTCCGGGTGGCGCGGGAGGTCGACGCGTCGGTGATCGTGATCGGGCTGCGCAAGCGCTCCCCCGTCGGCAAGCTGCTGATGGGCAGCAGCGCCCAGCGCATCCTGCTCGACGCCGACCGGCCGGTCCTCGCCGTCAAGCCCTGACGACTGCGGCGCACCCGGTGGGACCGCGCGTCAGCTCCCCCACCGCAGCGCGAGGATGACCGTGTCGTCCCGCCCGCCGTCGTCGATCGGCAGCTGCATGAGCCGATCGAGGACGGCGGGCAGCGGCTGCCCGGCCGCGGCCACCGCAGCGGTGCGCAGGCGTTCCAGCCCGGTGTCGACGTCCTCCCCGCGGCGTTCCACCGCGCCGTCGGTGAAGGCGAGCAGCGTCGCTGGGCCGACCACCCGCGTCTCGGTCACCGCCGGCACGTCGGTGGCCACCCCGACGGGCCGGCCGACTTGGCAGTCCAGGTAGCCCGTCCGGGAGCCGCTGATCAGCAATGGGGCGAAGTGCCCGGCGGAGACGATCCGGACGACGCCCTCGGTCGGGTCGAGCTCCCCGAGCAGCACCGTGGCGAACTGGTGGTCGACGTGGACGTCGAGGAGCGCGCCGAGCTTGTGCAGGACGGTCGCGATGTCGTCCCCCTGCGCCACGTAGGCGCGCACCGCGAACCGCAGGGACGCCATGGTCGTCGCGGCCGGCAGTCCCTGGCCGGAGATGTCGCCGACGACGAACACCCACCGGCCCGACGGCCCGGGGATCACGTCGTACCAGTCGCCTCCGACCTCCAGCTCGTCGGCACCGGCGACGTAGCGGGCCGCGAGCTCCAGTCCCTCCACGCGCGGCACCTCGGGCAGCAGCGCGTGCTGCAGGGTGCCGGCGATGCCGCGCTGGCGCCGGTAGAGCTCCGCGTTGTCGACGGCCAGCCGTTCGGCGACCGCCCGGCGGCGGGACAGGATCTCCACGATGGCCCCGCCCCCGACCGCGAGCACCCCGCCGACCCCGAGCACGATCCACGGCAGCGCCGCCGACAGCGGGCCGGTCACCGAGGAGCGGGGCGCCGCGACGACGGTGAACTCGCTGTCCCCGAAGGGCACCCGCTGGGTGGCCGTGTCCCCCTGGATCGGGAGCGGTGCGGTGGTCTGCACCAGCTGGTCCGGCGCCGTCGTCCGCCCCAGGAAGACGGCGAGGTCCAGGCCGCTGTACGCCTCTCCCGGCGGCACCGACACCCGGCGGTTCAGCGGCACCTCGGCGTGGACGACCAGCCCCCCGGTGTCGCCCGGCCGCAGCGCGTAGGCCAGCCGCGGCTCGGGCCCGTCGAGGATGCCGGCGACGCTCAGCTGACCGGTCGGCTCCAGGCCCGTGAAGAAGGAGGCCGCCTCGTCGCCCGCGAGCAGGGGGGCGGGGCCGTGCACGGCGAGCTGCTCGACCTGGTCCCCGCTGACCCGCCACAGCGAGAGGGACAGCTCCGGAGCGGCGACCGTCGCGGCGGCGAAGCGCGTGAACGGGCCGGGGGCACCCGCGGTGGCGGCGGCGACCTGCCCGGCATCGGCCATCTGGGTCTGGAGCACCGCGAGCTGGGCCGACAGGAGGGTGGCGATCTCGTCGATCTGCTGGGCGAGCAGGCGCTCGTTGTTGCTGGCGTTGACCGCCGAGGTCACCCAGGCCAGACCCAGGGTGAGCAGCAGTACCACGATGGCGACGACGACGCTCAGCCGGCGCGGCAGCTTCCGGGAACGGCGGCGCCGGTCCGGTGCCGTGGCGGCTCCGAGGTTCACCTCGGAGCCGGCACCGGACGGGGACACCGGCGAGCCACCCCCGACGGTGGCTGTCGTCACCGGGGCCGCCGGCGTGCCGACCGGAGCCGAGGAGCCGATGTCGCCGGTGAAGTCCACCCGTGCCCACACGACCTTGCGCCCGTCGCCGCCCGCCGTCCAGCCGTGCGCACCGGCGATCTGCGCGACCAGGTAGAGCCCCAGCCCGCCGAGCGCGGCGTCCCGGCCGACCGCGGGGACCGGTGGGACGTCGCCGGAGGCGTCGCCCACCTCGATCAGCCAGCCGTCGCCGGGCTCTGTGACGACCACCTGCACCGGCGCTCCACCGTGCCGCAGCCCGTTGCTCACCAGTTCCTCGAACACCAGCAGCAGCCGTTCGAGGTCGTCCACCGCGGCACCCGGCGGCAGCCCCCCGTCGTCGAGGGAGGCGCGCAGGCGCAGCCGCAGGGAGCGCAGC
Organism: Blastococcus capsensis; assembly: GCF_030165005.1. Taxonomy (GTDB): domain Bacteria; phylum Actinomycetota; class Actinomycetes; order Mycobacteriales; family Geodermatophilaceae; genus Blastococcus; species Blastococcus capsensis. The sequence goes on along the minus strand of NZ_JASNNW010000010.1, from coordinate 69,609 downwards.
TCGGCCAGCGTCGTGGGCCACCCGTCGACGACCGTCCGCGCGGGCGGTTCCTGCTGGGGCAGGGGCCGGCGGCACCACAGCGCCTCGGTCATGACCCTCGTTCCGGCGACGGTGCCGGCCGGCGGCACAGATTGGTTCCGACCGGGGAGTACGACGTCCCCCCGCACACCGGAAGCGCGCCACAGCGGCAGCGTCCCGACCGAATGCCCACGCTACCCAGTCGAGGGACCCTCGCGCCGGACGACCGCAGCTGACTCGCCGCCGTGAGCCGTCGCCGGTCCAGTCCCCTGCGACGTTGCAGCGCTGCTCAGCGGCCGGCCGGCCGCGAACCCGACCGGGGCGCTGCCGCGAACGGTGAGCAGGCGGTGCAGGCCGGCGGCACGTCCCCGGGCGCTTCGTCCCCGCCGCCGTCCAGGCCGCCGGCGAGCCCCTCCGTCTCGGCACTCTCCGACGCCTGCGCCAGCAGCCTCCCTGGGTGTTCCCGTACCTCGTACCGATCCTCGGATTCGCCTTGCTCCTCGCACCGGCGCTCGAGGAGATCCCGTTGTCGGAGTGCGCCGGAATCGTGGCTCGCGGCGAGGCGGTCGACTCGGAGGTGGATCTGGCCACGCTGTCGCCGCCTTCCGCGCCCGACGGGGTGTCGCGCGGTGGTGCCGGTCGTCGTGTCCGCCAGGTACGGGCACGACGACCTCCGGGACGCCGACGTCCGCCTCTGCGAGCGACCGACCTGCGCGCACCCGGCTGCTGTGCTGGAGTGGGTCCGTGATCCGCAACGTCGTCGTGGGCCGAGTGCGAGCCGGGGTCCGGCGTGAACAGGTCGAGCAGGCACTGGCGGCGATCGTCGCCCTGCACCCGCCCGGCTGCCTCGACATGCGGGTCGGCGTCGACGCGGGCCTGCGCCCCGGCAACTGGAGTTTCTCGATCACCGCGGACTTCGAGGACGCGGACGCCTACCGTGCCTACGACGCCGAGGCCGAGCACAACCGGGTCCGGCGGGAGCTGTTCGGCCCGATCAGCGAGGAGATCGTCCGGATCCAGTTCGATACCTGAGCCGGGGTCTTCGCGGAACGGACGGGTGGTCCCCATCCTGAAGCGGTGTTCGACGCGACGCACCGGCGGCTCGACCGGCTCACCGGCGAGTGGGTCCTCGTCTCGCCGCACGGACCGGCGCCGGAGACGGAGACGGTGGCCGCCCGGTTCCGCGAGGCGGGGCGCCGGTGGGGCCGCCCCGGCGGGGCGGGCACCGCACCCCGTCGGACGGCACGCGCGTGGTGCGGCCCCCGGAGGCTGAGGATCCCGCTCGGCGGGCATGACGAAGATTACCGACCGTTTCGGTCGGTTCACCTACCGAAACGGTCGGTACCCCGTACCCTGAGCGCGTGACACGACCGTTCCGGCAGCAGGTCGACGAGGGCATCCTCGACCGCGCCGCAGCCCTCTTCGCCCGGCGCGGCTTCGCGAAGACCTCGTTGCAGGACGTCGCCGACGCGGTCGGGTTGTCCAAGGCCGGGCTGCTGCACCACTTCCCCAGCAAGGAGGCGCTGCACGGAGCGGTGCTCGCGCAGGCGGGCTCCCTCGGGCAGCGGGTGCTCGACCGCGTCGCCGACCTGCCGCACGGGCCGGCGCGCGACCGGTACGCCATCGATGTGCTGGTCGACGTCGCCCTGGCGCACCCGGGCCTGGTGGCCCTCCTGCTGGCGCCGGTGATGCAGGCGGACCCGGGGGCGCCTGCTCCCGAGGTCGACGTGGCGGCTGCGGCCGCGCTGCAGGCGTTCGGCGTGGAGGCCGGGGCGCCGGTGTCGGAGCGGGCCGTCCGGGTGGTGGGCGCGCTGAGCGCGCTCGCCGTCCTCGTGCTCGCCGCCCGGCAGCAGGACGCGGCCACCACCTGGCGGCCCTACATCGTCGCCACCTGTTTCGACGCGCTCGGGCACCCCGGTGCCGGCGCTGCTCTTCCCCGTACCGACCAGGTGGAGGCCTGATCCCGCATGGCTGTTGCGCTGTCCCCACTCGGCGCGTTCGCGCACCGGCACCGGCTCCCGGTGATCGCCGTCTGGCTGATCCTGCTCGTCGGCGGAGGGGCCGGCGCGGCCACCCTGGCCGGGGAGACCTCGAGCAGCTTCTCCATCCCCGGGCAGGAGTCCACCACCGCGCTGGAGCGGATCGGCGAGGAGTTCGGCGCGCGCGGTGAGGGCGCCACCGCCCGGGTCGTCGTGGCCGCACCGGACGGCGGGACGCTGACCACGCCCGAGAACGCCGGCGCGGTCTCCGCGCTGGTCACCGAGCTGGGCGGGCTGCCCGGTGTCGCCGGCGCGACCAACCCGCTGGACCCGGCCACGCCGTCGGTCAACCAGCAGCAGGACACCGCCTACAGCACGGTCACCTACGACGCAGTGCCCGGCGAGGTCACCCCCGAACAGCAGGACGCGCTGCTCGCGGCCCTGGAGGACGCCCGCGCGGGCGGGCTGACCGTCGAGGTGTCCGGCGAGGCCACCCAGCAGGCGCCGCACGTCGGCGGGCCGACCGAGGCGATCGGCGTCGTCGTGGCGCTGGTGGTCCTGGCGGTCACCTACGGCTCGCTCGCCGTGGCCGGCATGAACCTGCTCACCGCGATCGTCGGCGTCGGCATCGGCGTCCTGGGCGTCACGATCGCGACCGGCTTTCTCGACCTGTCCTCGACCACCCCGACGCTGGCCGCGATGCTGGGCCTGGCCGTCGGCATCGACTACGCGCTGTTCATCGTGACGCGGTACCGGCAGGAGCTGCGCTCCGGGGCCGACGTCGGCGCCGCGATCGCCACGGCCGTCGGCACGGCGGGCTCGGCCGTGGTCACCGCCGGCCTGACCGTGGTCATCGCGCTGGCCGGGCTGTCCGTCGTCGGCATCCCGTTCCTGACCCAGATGGGTGTCGCCGCGGCACTGACCGTCGTCATATCGGTCCTGGTCGCCCTGACCCTGGTCCCGGCCGTCCTCGGCTACCTCGGCCACCGGGCGCTGCCCGAGAAGCAGCGCGCCGCCGCGCAGGCGGCGACCGCCGGCGACGCCGCGCCCGCCGGAGGCCGCGGCTTCCTCGCCGGCTGGGCGCGCGCCGTCACCCGCCGGCGCGTGCTGTCGCTGCTGCTGACCATCGCGGCGCTGGGGGTCGTGTCGATCCCGTTCTTCTCGATGCGGACGACCCTGGTCCAGACCCCCGGCGAGGACTCCACCCAGGCCCGGGCGCAGGAGCTGCTGGCCGAGGGCTTCGGCGCCGGCTCCAACGGGCCGATCACCATCCTGTTCGAGGGCGACGACGCCGCCGGCGCGGCCGCCTCGGCGAGCACGTCGGTCGCCCAGCTGGACGACGTCGCACTGGTCACCCCGCCGGTCCCGAACCCCGACGGGAGCGCGGCGCTGCTCACCGTCATCCCGCAGTCCGGCCCGACCGACCCGGCGACCGAGCAGCTGGTCGCCGACCTGCGGGCCCAGCTCGCCGGCCTGGACGGGGCCGAGGCGTCGGTCACCGGCCAGACCGCGGTCAGCGTGGACGTCGCGCGCAGCCTGGACGAGGCGCTGCCGGTCTACCTCGCCCTGGTCGTCGGCCTGGCGCTCGTGCTGCTCGTGCTGGTCTTCCGCTCGCTGCTGGTGCCGCTGGTCGGAGTGCTGGGCTTCCTGCTGACCATCGCGGCCTCGCTCGGGACCACCGTCGCGGTGTTCCAGTGGGGCTGGCTCGCCGACCTGGTCAACCTCGACACCACCGGCCCGCTGATCAGCCTCACCCCGATCCTGGTGATCGGCATCCTCTTCGGGCTGGCGATGGACTACCAGATCTTCCTGGTGTCGCGGATGCACGAGGCGCACAGCTCCGGCGCCCGTGCGGTGGAGTCCATCCGCACCGGCTTCCGGCAGGCCGCCCCGGTCGTCGTCGCGGCGGCGCTGATCATGTTCTCGGTGTTCGCCGGCTTCGTCCCCGCGGGTGAGGCGACCATCAAGTCGATCGCCTTCGCCCTGGCGACCGGCATCGTCTTCGACGCCTTCGTCGTCCGGATGGTGCTGGTGCCCGCGGCCCTCGCGCTGCTCGGCGGTCGGGCGTGGTGGCTGCCGCGCTGGCTGCACTGGCTGCCCGCCCTCGACGTCGAGGGCGCCGGACCGCAGAAGGCGGCACCCGCGCCCGGGCGGCACCGGGAGACGGTCAGCGCCGCCTCCTGACACCGGATGCCGCATGCGGCCGGCGCGGCCTCCACGGCCGGGCCGGCCCCCGCGGGCATGGATCGATCACTCCCGGTGTTTGCTGGAGAGACGGTCCGTCGCCCGCGCGGCGTCGACCCCCATGCTGCTCATCCGAAGGATTCCGCTTGCCTGACACCCCCGCCCGGTCCGCCGCCACCTCGCGGCGCCGGGAACGCTCCACCGGCCGCCAGTCGGCGGCGCGCGACATCGACCGCGCCGCCGCCCGCCAGGAGCGGCTCGCGCAGGCGAGCTGGGTGGAGGGCGCGTCCCCCGCGCTGCCGATGCGGACGGTGCGGCCGGCCGAGGTCGTATTCCACCTCGGCCCGACCAATTCCGGAAAGACGTACGAGTCGCTGCAGGCGCTGGCCGCCACCGGCTCCGGGGTCTACGCCGCACCGCTGCGCCAGCTCGCCCACGAGGCCTACGCCAAGCTGTCGGCCCAGCTCCCGCCCGGCACGGTGGGCCTGTCCACCGGCGAGGAGGAGATCGATCCGTTCGCGCCGATCGTCTGCTGCACGGTCGAGAAGGCGCCGCTACGCGGCGAGCTCCTCGTCCTCGACGAGTCGCACTGGATCGCCGACCCCGACCGCGGCCACCACTGGGCCCGGCTGCTGCTCACCGGCGAGTACCGCGAGATGCACCTGATCTCCGCGGCCGAGGCCTACCTGCTGCTGAAGCCGCTGGTGTCCGACGCCGAGCACGTCACGGTCGTCAACCACAAGCGGCTGTCGCGGCTCGACGTGCTCCGGGCACCGGTCCGGCCCGCCGACGTGCGCCCGCAGACCCTCGTGGTGGCCTTCTCCCGCAAGACCGTCTACGCCGCCGCCGCGGAGCTGGACCAGCACCGGCCGGGCAAGGTCGGGGTCCTCTACGGGGCGCTCCCGCCGGCCACCCGCCGCGAGGTGATCGAGCGCTTCACCAGCGGCGAGGTCGAGGTGCTGGTCACCACCGACGTGATCGGCCACGGCATCAACGTGCCGGCCACCACGGTGCTGTTCGCCGAGACCACCAAGTTCGACGGGACGAAGGTCCGCCCGCTGCGCAGCTGGGAGACCGCCCAGATCGCCGGCCGCGCGGGGCGCTACGGCCTCACCGGCCACGGCCAGGTGGGCGTGCTGACCGGGGTGACCGGGCTGCGGGCCGACCAGGGGGTGCTGACCGCCGGCGCGGCCGTGGCGCGCGGGGACGCGATGAGCGACCTGCCCAAGCGTGCTCCCCGGCTGCGGCCGGAGCTGGCCGACCTCGGCGCGTTCGAGGCCGTGGACCTGCCCGAGGCGCTCACCCGGTGGATGGCCTGGGCCCGGGCCGCCACCCGCGACCACGCGATGACCCCGGACGACGTCACCAGCCTGATCGTCCGCGTGCACGCCCTGCTGCCGCTGCTGCGCGGCCCACTCGACGCCGCCGGCGACCTCGACACCGTCTGGCGGCTGGTCAACCTGGCCATCGACTACAACCCGCCGCGGCGCACCCGCTGGCTGGTCCTCGCGCAGGCCGCGCTGCGCCACGCGGCCGGGCTGCCCGTGCAGCCGGAGACCGTGCTGCCCGACGTCCCGCGTGGCGCCGGCGTGGAGGAGTTCGAGCAGGCGGCCGCCGCTGCCCGCGACGCGCAGACGCTGCTCCGCCAGTTCCCCGGTGTCGCCGGCCTGACCAGTGACGACGCCGCGTGGGTCGAGGAGGAGTGCGCGGAGATGATCAGCGAGCTGCTCCCCGACGCCATCGCGCTCGGCCGGTCGGGCAAGTGCGCGGAGTGCGGCAGCGCGATCGCGCCGTGGTTCACCACCTGCCGGCCCTGCAGCGCCCCCGCCGGCCGCGGGGGCGGCGAGCGGGACCGCCGCCCGAGCACGGGCGGTCGCCGGACCGCCGGCCGGGCGGCCGGCCGGGCCTTGGGCGGGCGGCAGGGCGGCCCCCGGGGCCGCAGCCGCCGCGGCTGATCAGTCCGCGCGCCGCCCCGGGCCGCCCGCGTCTGCGCCCGAGACGGCGGCCCCGCTCTCCGGGGCGAACCAGAGCACCCGCTGCGGGAACGGGATCGAGATCCCGGCCGCGTCCAGCGCCGTCTTGAGGGAGACGGCGACCGCGCTGCGCACCCGCCACCGGCTGGCGATGTCGGCCGGGTGCCAGTAGCGCACGGCGACGTTGATCGAGGAGTCCGGCAACTCCTCCACCCAGACCTCGGGCGGCGGGCTGCTCTGCACCTCGTCGGTGTCGCGGCAGGCCTGCAGCAGCACTTCCCGCGCGCGCTGCAGGTCGGCGTCGTAGGGCAGCCCCACGGTGAGCGACGTGCGGCTCACCGGTGTCCGGGTGTAGTTGATGATCGGGTTCTTGAGCACCTCGGCGTTGGGCAGGTACACGACCAGGCCGTCGTACGTGTTCAGGACCGTCGTGCGCAGGTTCACGTCGTCGACCACGCCCTCGTGGTCGCCGCTGCCGATCTGGTCGCCCACACGGAACGGGTGCCGGACCTGCAGGAGCACTCCCGCGATGAAGTTCTGCAGGATGTCCTGGGCGGCGAAGGCGATCGCGATGCCACCCACGCCCAGCGCGCCGAGCAGCGGACCGATGCGCACGCCGACCATCCCGAGCGCGTAGACCGCACCGACGGCCGCGATCACGACGCTCACGAACCGGCCGACGACGCGGCCGACGTGGCGGCTGCCCTCGCGGTCGATCGCCCGGACCATTCCCCTGCGGACGACGGCGGCCAGCACGATGCCGAGCACGAAGACGACCAGCGCCTGGACCGCCTCCTGCCAGGTGATGGTGTCGGTGACCACCACCGGGTCCTCGGCCGCCCATGGGATCACCAGATGCTGTACGGCCACCCCCGGAGGCTAGGCAGGGCCGGCCGGTTCCGCTGGTCAGGTGCCACCGGGGCGCTGCGCCACGGCAGGACTTTCCAAACGGACGCGACCGTTTCGGTTTTTTGTGCCGGTGCCCCGTCGGCCCGCGTGCCCGTAACGTCACTGACAGCAAGCACGCCCTGCCAGACCGTCATCCGGCGTGCACCCCACCTCCGAGGAGCTTCCCATGCCTTCCTTCTCCCGCCCGTCCCTGACGCTCCTCCCCGGCGTGCCCGCCGCCCCGCCGGTGCCCGAGCCGTTCGACGCGCCCGAGTGGAACCGGCCCTTCGACGCCCCGGAGTGGGCAGCCACCGGCGCCGACGACGAGTGGCGGCTGGACGCGCTGTGCGCCGAGACCGACCCCGAGGCCTTCTTCCCGGACAAGGGCGGCTCCACGCGGGACGCCAAGCGGGTCTGCGCCGGCTGCCCGGTGCGGGCCGAGTGCCTGGAGTACGCCCTGGCCAGCGACGAGCGGTTCGGCATCTGGGGCGGGCTCTCGGAGCGGGAGCGCCGTCGGGTGCGCCTGCAGCGCCGCAGCTCGATCAGCGCCTGACACCGCCGCCCCGACCACACCGACCGCCGGGGACGGCCGACCGTCCCGGGGTGCGGGACGTCAGCCGATGGTCAGCGGGAGCGTGCGGGGCCCGCGGATCTGACCGGCCGACCACACGACTCCAGCGGGGTCGGCCAGCGAGAACTCCGGCACCCGCTCCAGCCACACCTCGAGCGCGACGCGCAGCTCCATCCGCGCCAGGTGCGAGCCGACGCAGCGGTGGATGCCCAGGCCGAATGCGGCGTGCCGGTTCACCTGCCGGTCGATGACCACCTCGTCGGCGCGGTCGACGTGCTCGGGGTCGCGGTTGGCGGCCGGGAAGGGCAGCAGTACCCAGTCGTCGGCTTTCATCTCCACGCCCTGCCAGTGCATGTCCTCCTTGACCAGCCGCGCCATGGTGACCGGGGCGTAGGCGCGCAGGAACTCCTCCATCGCCGTGGGCAGCAGCTCCGGCTCCGCGAGCAGGCGCTCCCGGTCCGCGGGATTGCTCGCCAGGTGCCACAGCGAGGCTCCGATGGCACTCCACGTGGTGTCGATCCCGGCTATGAGCAGCAGGGCCATCGTGCCGGCGACGTGCATCGGCTCGAGCTTGCTGCCGTACAGCTCAGCGCCGATCAGGTGCTGGGTCAGGTCGTCGCGCGGGGAGGCGACGTGGTCACGGATCTGGGTCAGCAGGTAGTCGAACAGGGCGGCGCTGCGCTCGATCCGCTCCTCGGGCGGCTGGTTGGCCGACTCCAGCGCGTCCGCCACGAACACCTGGAACTGCGGTCCGTCCTCGGGTGGGAAGCCGAGCATGTCCGCGATGACCCGCATCGGGATGTGCATGGCGTACTCGGCGGCGGCGTCGACCACCGGCCGCCCCTGGAATGCGTCGATCAGCGAGTGGCAGAACGCCCGGGTGGACGCCTCCTGCTTCGCCACGGCCGTCTTCGTGAACGCGGGCAGGAGCAGCTTGCGGGCGTCGTGGTGGAACGGCGGGTCCGACGAGATCGGCGGGGCGCCCCCGACCGGCGCGAGGCTCACCGGCGGCCGGAAATTGCTCACGATGATCGCGCGCGAGGAGAACCGGTCGGTGTCGTAGGCGATCGCGGCGACGTCCTCGTAGCGGGTGGGCAGCCAGGCCCCGCCGAAGCGGTCGGTGTGCGCGATCGGGCAGCGCTGGCGCAGGTCGTCCCAGACGCCGATGGCACCGTCGGCGTACTCCGGCTCGAGGTGGGAGAAGTCGGAGGTCCAGTCGGTGACCGGCCCGGTGACGGCCTCGTTGCTGCGGCCCTCCTGCACGTCCCGGCGCAGGTCCCGGTAGTCGGCGGCGAACCGGTCGTCGACGGTCATCGCACGGCCCCTTCCAGGACGGCGACGGCCGACTCCGGGCAGTTGGCGGCCGCCAGCCGGGCACCGTCCTCGCGCCCGGGCGGCACCTGCCCGTCGCCGGGCACCGTGCCGTAGCCGTCCTCGTCCTCACCGAACAGGTCGGGGCTGAGGTCGTAGCAGCGGCCGTGCCCCTGGCACAGCCCCGCGTCGATCTGCACTCTCATGCGTCGGTTCCCATCTGTTCTCCGGTGTGGGCGGGGACGAACGCGGCGACGAGCCAGACCAGGACGTCGGTCCACTCGTCGTCGTCGACGTCGTCCACGTCGGTGGTGACCAGCGCCGCGCCGACGGCCAGGGACAGGCACAGGTGTGCCACCGCCCGCCGCGGCAGGGCCGGATCGAGCTCGCCGCGGGACTGCGCCTCTCCGACGAGCGCGGCGAGCCAGTCGGCCCGTTCGCGGACGTAGTCGCGCATCGGCCCGGCGACGTCCTGGTCCCTCCGGGCGGCGACCAGCGCCTCGATCACGAGGAAGGCATCGGCCTCCGGCCGTCCGCGCAGCGACCGGCCGGTCTCCAGCAGCAGGTCGGGGATCGACCGGGCCGGGTCGGCGGCGACCAGATCGGCGAGCTGTCGCCGGCCGTGGGCCCGCAGCGCGCCGACGAGGAGCTCGGCCTTCGAGGAGAAGTAGGCGTAGAGGGCGCCGTTGCTCACGCCGGCCGCGTCGGCGATGTCCGAGACGCGGGTGCCCTGGTAGCCCCGGCCTGCGAAGACGTCGGCGGCCGCCCGCAGCAAGCGCTCACGCGTCTCGGCGGCGGTGGCTCCCGCGGTGCGGCCCATGGCCTGAATTGAAGGGTGATTCAATTCACAGGTCAAGGGGCCCCGACGGGAAGGACGGCACATGGACCCGCACCGCGGCGACTACCCGCCGGCAGTGGTCCGCCGCCCCGGCGCGACGCCCGCGGGGCTGGCCGGTCTGCTGGACCTGACCCCGGTCGAGGAGGGGGTGTTCACCGCCGCTCCCCGCAGCACCGTCGCCGGGCACGCCTTCGGCGGCGCGGTCGCCGCCCAGGCGCTGCTGGCCGCCGGGCGCACGGTGCCGGCCGAGCGGGCGGTGCACTCGATCCACGGTCACTTCCTGCGGCCGGGCGACGTCACCGCCCCCACCGACTTCCGCGTGGCACCGGTACGGGACGGCGGGAGCTACACGCTCCGGTCCGTCGTCGCCGAGCAGCACGGCGCCGCCGTCTTCGTGCTCACCGCGTCGTTCCAGGCGCCCGAGGAGGGGTGGCGGCACCAGCTGCCGCAGCTGGACGCGCCCGCCCCGGATGAGCTGCCCCCGCTCGAGGAGGCGGCGGCCACGACCGACGGCCCGGTCCGCCAGTGGCTCGACTGGCTCGCCGAGCGGCACGCGTTCGACTTCCGCTTCGTCGGCGAGCTGCCCCGGGCCGCCGCGGCCCGGGGCGAGACCGCCGACCCGCGGCAGCGGTTCTGGCTGCGCAGCCGCGAACCGCTGCCCGACAAGCCGCTGGCGCACAGCTGCGGCGTCGCGTACGCGTCGGACATGCTGCTCCTCGGCGCCGCCCTGGCCCCGCACGCGACCACCATCCGGGCACCCGGCGTCGCGGCGGCGAGCCTGGACCACGCCGTCTGGTTCCACCAGCCGGCCCGGGTGGACCAGTGGCTCTTCTACGACCAGGAGAGCAGCTGGGCCGGCGGCGGCCGGACCCTCTGCCGTGGCCGGATCTTCGACCGGTCGGGCCGGCTGGTCGCCACCGTGGCGCAGGAGGGCATGGTCCGCCGGCGCCCCCGCTGATCACCCGGCCCGGGCCCGGTGGGCGAGCCGGGATTCCACGTACCCTCGATCCGGTGAGCGTCGCACCGCCGCCGACCCTGTCCCTCTCCGACCGTTTCTTCCGGGAACTCGGTGAGCTGGCGGTCCCCTGGCGGGCCGAGGAGGCGCCCGAGCCGCGGCTGCTCGCGCTGAACGAGCCGCTGGCCACCGAGCTCGGCCTCGACCCGGCCGCACTGCGCACGCCCGCGGGTCTGCGCCTGCTCGTCGGCACCGAGGTCCCCGACGGCGCCACCCCGGTGGCGCAGGCCTACGCGGGTCACCAGTTCGGCGGGTTCGTCCCGCGGCTGGGCGACGGGCGGGCCCTGCTGCTCGGCGAGCTGGTCGACGCCGAGGGCCGGCTCCGGGACCTGCATCTCAAGGGATCCGGCCGGACGCCGTTCGCCCGCGGCGGCGACGGCCTCGCCGCGGTCGGGCCCATGCTGCGGGAGTACGTGATCAGCGAGGCGATGCACGCCCTCGGCATCCCCACCACCCGCTCCCTCGCCGTCGTGGCGACCGGGCGCCAGGTGCGCCGGGAGACCCTGCTGCCCGGAGCGGTGCTCGCCCGGGTGGCGAGCAGCCACCTGCGGGTGGGCAGCTTCCAGTACGCGCGGGCCACCGACGACCTCGACGTGCTGCGCCGGCTGGCCGACCACGCGATCGCCCGGCACGAGGTCGGGACGGGTGGAGGAGGAGCCGCCCGCGCGGAGAACCCCTACCTCGCGCTGTTCGAGGCGGTCGTCTCCGTCCAGGCCTCGCTCGTGGCGTCGTGGATGCTCGTCGGCTTCGTCCACGGGGTCATGAACACCGACAACATGACCGTCTCCGGCGAGACCATCGACTACGGTCCGTGCGCCTTCCTCGACGCGTTCGACCCGGCCACCGTCTACAGCTCCATCGACACCGGCGGCCGGTACGCCTACGGCAACCAGCCGCTGGTCGCCGAGTGGAACCTCGCCCGGCTGGCCGAGGCGCTGCTCCCCCTGCTCCACGACGACGAGGCGCAGGCCGTCCCGGTGGCCGTGGAGGCCCTCCGCGGCTTCCGCCCCCGGTACGAGGCCGCCTGGACCGCCGGCATGCGGACCAAGCTCGGCCTGGCCGGGAACTCCGACGACGACACGGTGGCGAGCCTCGCCGTCGACCTCCTCGAGCTGCTCCACCGAGACCACGTCGACCTCACGACGTTCTTCCGCGGCCTGGCGGCGGCCGCCCGGGGCGACGTCGAGCCCACCCGGTTGCTCTTCCTCGACCTCGCCGGCATCGACGGCTGGCTGGCGCGCTGGCGCGCCCTGCAGCCGGACCCCGATGGCATGGACCGGGTCAACCCCGTCTACATCCCGCGCAACCACCTGGTCGAGGAGGCCCTCGACGCAGCGACCGGCGGCGACCTGGGCCCGCTGGACCGGCTGCTGGAAGCGGTGACCGCGCCCTACGACCAGCGGCCGGGCCTGGACCGCTACGCCGCCCCCGCGCCGCAGGACTTCGGCGTCTACCGCACCTTCTGCGGAACCTGACCGCGGGCCCGGCCGCGTTCGGCCCCACCCGGGCCGGGTAGACGGTGCCCGTGCCGCGCGAGATGGACCCCCAGGACCCCGACACCCTGTACGCCGAGGGGCCGGTCGCCGCCGAGCCTCCGGACGACGACCTGCCCGACACCTCGCCGCTGCCCGACTCCGGTGGCACCGACCCCGGTCCGGACGACCTCGACCGGCTGCTCTGAGCGCCCGATTCCCGGCCGGACCGGGCGCGGGCGGCGTCTGACACGCTCGCTCTCCCCGGTCCGGTGCCCCGATCCCGCGGTGCACCGGCCACTCCCCCACCGCAGGAGGACAACCGTGCGCGCCGCCCAGATCAGCTCCCACGACGGCCCCGCCGCGATCCAGGTCGTCGACCTCCCCGAGCCCGACGGCGAGGGCAAGGTGCTCGTCGACGTGCACACCGCCGGGGTCACCTTCCCCGAGGTGCTGCTCAGCCGCGGCGAGTACCAGCTCAAGCCGCCGCTGCCCTTCGTGCCGGGCAGCGAGATCGCCGGCACCGTGCGCAGCGCCCCGGAGGGCAGCGGGCTGCGGGCCGGCCAGCGGGTGGCGGCATTCCCGGCCTTCGGCGGGTTCGCCGAGGTCGCCGCCGCGGATCCGGCGCTGGTCTTCCCCCTGCCGGAGGGCGCCAGCTTCGAGCAGGGCGCCGCCCTCCCGATGAACTACCTGACCATGCACTTCGCGCTGCACCGGCGCGGCCGGCTGGCCGCCGGCGAGACGGTGCTCGTGCACGGCGCCGCCGGTGGCCTGGGGACGGCTGCCGTGCAGCTGGCCAAGGCCGCCGGGGCCCGGGTGCTCGCCGTGGTCTCGACCGAGGACAAGGGAAGGGTGGCCCGGGGCGCCGGTGCCGACGACGTCGTGCTCGCCGACGGGTTCCGGGACCGGGTCCGGGACCTCACGGGCGGCGCCGGCGCCGACGTCGTCGTCGACCCGGTCGGCGGGGACCGGTTCACCGACTCCCTGCGCAGCCTGGGGCGGGAGGGCCGGTTGCTCGTGCTCGGCTTCACCGGCGGGGAGATCCCGACGGTCAAGGTCAACCGGCTGCTGCTGAACAACGTCTCGGTGGTCGGTGTCGGGTGGGGCGCGTTCTGGAGCGGGGACCCCGGCTATCCGCAGCAGCAGTGGCGGGAGCTGCTGCCGCTGCTGGAGCGCGGCGCCCTGGAGCCGCCGGTGGGCTCGATCCACCCCCTCGAGGACGCCGCGCGGGCGGTGCTCGAGCTCGACGAGCGCCGGGCCACCGGCAAGGTGCTGCTGCGCCTCCGCGGCTGAGGGCCGGTCAGGCCGACGCCGGCGTGGTGGGTTCGGCGTCCGCCGTCGGGGTCGCGCCGGTCTCCGTGCCGCCGTCCTCCGGCGGCGAGGTCGGCGCCTGGGTGCCGCCGTCCTCCGGCGGCGAGGTCGGCGTCTGGGTGCCACCGTCCTCCGGCGGCGAGGTCGGCGTCTGGCTGCCACCCTCCTCCGGCGGCGAGGTCGGCGTCTGGCTGCCACCCTCCTCCGGCGGCGAGGTCGGCGTCTGGCTGCCGCCATCCTCCGGCGGCGAGGTCGGCGTCTGGCTGCCACCCTCCTCCGGCGGCGAGGTCGGCGCCTGGCTGCCGCCGTCCTCCGGCGGCGAGGTCGGCGTATCCGTGCCGGGATCGCCGTCGTCGGTCGGGGTGGTCGGCGTCGCGGTGTCCGTGCCCTCGCCTGCCGGCGTGTCCGGGGTCTGGTCCGCCGGCGTGGCCGGGGAGTCGCTGCCCGCGCCTGTCGTCTCCTCCGCCGGCGGTGCCGGTGAGGGGACCACCGGGGCCTCGTCGCTCTCCGGGGCGCTGGTCACGACAGGTTCGGGGGCCGGCTCCGGGGTGCCGACCGGGGACGGCACGTCGGCCGGCGGGGCGACCACGTCGGCCGGCGGCCCCGCGACGCGGAGCAGGACCTCGGCACCGCGCTCCAGCGCCGTGCCGGCCGGTTCCAGCCCGACCACGGTGCCCGGGGCGCTGCCCGAGATGACCTCCTCCTGGCGGACGGTGAGGCCGAGGGCGGTCAGGTCGGCGACGACGTCCTCGACCGGGCGCCCGACGTAGTCGGCGGCGGCCAGTTCCATGCCGGTCGCCGTCGGTGCCGAGGTCACCTCCGCGGACCTGGCGACGTCGGAGGGCGGTGAGTCGACCAGCACGACGTACGCGCCGAGCCCGAGACCCAGGAACGCCAGCAGCGGCAGGAGGACCAGCAGGGCGCCCCGCCGCAGGGGCTGCTGCTCGACCGGCGGGCTCACCACCGGCCGGGCCGCGACGGACACCGGCCTGGTGAGCGAGGCCGTGACCGACGGCCGGGCGAGGGTCTCCTCGACGGCCGTCAGGAACGCCTCGCCGTCGGGCAGCCGTTCTTCGGGGTCCTTCACCAGGGCGGCGTCGATGAGCGCACGGACGTCCTGCGGGAGCTCGGCCGGCAAGGGCTCGGGACGCTCCTGCACCTGCTTCAGCGCGACGGTGACCGGGTTGTCGCCCTCGAACGCCGTGTGGCCGGTCAGCGACTCGTACCCGACCATGCCCAGGGCGTAGACGTCGCTGGCCGGGCCGACCTGCTCCCCCATGGCCTGCTCGGGCGACATGTACTGCGCCGTGCCGATCACCTGGCCGGTACGGGTGAGAGGCACGCTGCCCGCCGACCACGAGATGCCGAAGTCGGTGAGCTTCACCGTGCCGTCGGGCCGGACCAGGATGTTGGCCGGCTTGACGTCGCGGTGGACGACGCCGGCGCGGTGCGCCTCGGCCAGGCCGGCGGCCGCCTGCCGCAGCACCGACAGCGTGGTCGCCGTGTCGAGCGAGCCCTCGGCGCTCAGCCGCGCGGACAGCGGCGCGCCATCGACCAGTTCCATCACCAGGTAGGCCAGCTTCTCCCCGGTGCCCGCGGCCGTCGTCTCCCCGTAGTCCAGGACGGCGGCGATGTTCGGGTGGCTCAGGGCCGCCGCGTGCCGCGCCTCGGAGCGGAAGCGGGCGATGAAGACGGGGTCGCCGGCGGTCCCGCTGCGCAGCAGCTTGACCGCCACCAGGCGGTCGAGTAGCACGTCGCGCGCCCGCCAGACCTCGCCCATGCCGCCGACGGCGATCAGGTCCTCGAGCTCGTACCGGTCGTCGAGGAACCGGTGGCCCGTCTCGACGGTGCTCACTCCCGGTCCCTCCGTGCTCCCCGGTGCGGGATCGTCCCCGCCCGTCGTCCGGTCGCTGTCCAGGGGGTGGAGTGCCCGCCCGGCGCGGCGCTGAACCCTCGGCGCGGCCGGGATCCGAAGGCCTACGTCCGCACCCGGCCCTGGGGGTCCATCGGCCTGGCCTTGCCGGTCCTGCCGAGGCCGGCCGTCCGGAAGCTGACGTAGCGGCCGACCGGCCCCGGCGGCTCAGCCCCGGTAGTTCACGTGCACGTGGTCGTAGTGGTTGGCGGTCGCGCTGCCCCGGTTCTCCATGGCCTTCCAGGAGCCGCCCGGGGAGGACAGCATCCGCTGCTGCCAGATCAGGTAGTCCACGCCCAGCTCGGCCCAGTGCGCCCGGTGGTAGGCGACGATCGCGTCCCCGAGGGCGGCGTCGGACATGACCATGTAGTCCAGCGCCAGGCCCGAAGGGTGCCCGCCCGGGTCGGCCGCGCTGGCCCGGGTGCCGCCGAGGGTGATGCTGCCGGCGCCCGGGACGTTGCTGACCACCGCGTCGGCGGCGCGCTGCACCTGCGACCGGACGCTCCCGGCGCTGTTGGTGATCCGGGCGACCGCGGTGGCCGCCACCGAGGCGGCCGCGGTGGCCGCCTCGGTCGCCTGCTGCCGGGGGGTGGGCGCGGCCGCCTGGGCCTGGGCGGCGGCCCGTTCCTCGGCAACCCGGGCCTCTGCCTCGGCAGCCGCCTGGGCGGCCGCGGCCGCCTGTGCCTGGGCGGCCGCCTGTGCCTCCGCGGCCGCCTGTGCCTGGGCGGCCGCCTCTGCCTCGGCCTTCTGCTGGTCGAGCACGACCTGGTCGGCAGCGGCCTGCGCCTGCTGCGCGGCGGCCTGCTCGGCTTCCCGCGTGCTGCGGCTGGCCGCGAGGTCCTGCAGCGGCTCGAGGTCCTCGGTCACGTCGACGGGTGCGGACTGGGCGGAGAGCCCCAGTTCCTGGGCGACGCTGATCGACCGAGGCGTCCCGGGCTCGGCCTGGGCGGCGGGGTCGACACCGACGAGCACGTTGACCATGACGGCGCCGGCGGCGGCCACGCCCAGGTACAGCGCGGGGCGGCGGACGGTCGCCGGCGGACGACGGCGGGCGCGGGGGGCCCGGCGACGACGGCCGGTGGTGGTGCGGGGATCCATGGGTACGGGGTGCTCCGGGGCAGAGGCGCGGCCGGCCCTCGGGGGCGCGGCTGCGGCGGGGATGCGGCAGCGAGGGGCTCACCCGTGCGGCGGGAGACCTGCTGGGGGCCACCAGGCGACGGCGGTCAGCCGGTCGAGCGCGAGATGCTCGGGGATGGTGGGCCGGCAGGTCGGGCGCGCCGGGTGAGGTGCGCTCAGATCCGCGGACGCGCCCGGAGCCGGCGGTGTCGGGGCGAGCAAGGTCGTGCAGCAGGGCAAGGGCGCGCCATCCGGCGGCTCTCCGTTCTTCCGTCTGCCGCCTACCGAGTTAGCTGACGGATTCGGGCGGGAAGCGGCCCTACCCGCGCCGCGACGAGCGTGGCGCGCGATTCACCCCAGTACTGCGGTGGGTCCCCGGCTCGCCCGCGGCTCGATGACTGCGGGCGATTCGGCGGCGCCCGTTCGGACTCCCCGGGTGGGGAGGTGCGACCGACCGGACGGCGCCACGGTAGTCGCCGTTATGCAGTCGTGACAATTGCGTCCGACGATTTTCCGTACGTGACGCGTGTCGCGTGGCCGGACACGGGGCTCCACGGGTGTACGGGACGACGCACGTTCAGCCGGCGTCGGCCCACGACCGGACGACGGCGACGTCCAGCGGGAAGTCGACGGGGAAGCTGCCGAAGAGCAGCCGGCCCGCGGTCGCCGCCGCGGCCCGCACCTCCTCGACCACCGCCCCGGCGAGGTCCGCCGGGGCGTGCACCACCACCTCGTCGTGGAGGAAGAGGGCCAGGTGCGGCCGCTCGTGGAGCGGTCCGGTGCCCCCGAGCCGCCAGAGCCGGTTGCGCAGGTCGGCCAGCCAGCACAGCGCCCACTCGGCGCCGGTGCCCTGCACGACGAAGTTGCGGGTGAAACGCCCCCATGCGCGTCGGGCGCGGTCCCACTCGTCCCGCGGACCGGCGGCCCCGGCCGGCTCCCCGAGCTCGGCCTCGCGCTGCGCCCACGCACCGGTGGGGAGCGGAGAGCCCCGGCCGAGCAGCGTGTGCACCACCTCCCCGCGCTCACCGGCCCGGGCCGCCTCCTCCACCAGGCCGATCGCCCGGGGGTAGCGGCGGGCCAGCCGGGGCATCATCCGGCCGCTCTCGCCGCGGGTGCCCCCGTACATCGCCCCGAGGATGCCGACCTTCGCCTCCGCCCGGCCGGGCACCACACCCGCATCGACCATCCCCTGGTAGAGGTCTTTCGCGCGCGCCGCCTCGGCCATCGCCGTGTCCGCGCTGATGCCGGCGAGCACGCGGGGCTCCAGCTGGGCGACGTCGGCCACCACGAGGCACCAGCCGTCGTCCGCGACCGCCGCCGGGCGGATCTGGGTGGGTACCGAGAGCGCCCCTCCCCCGCTGGACGCCCAACGCCCGGTCACCACCCCACCGGGCAGGAAGGTGGCGCGGAACCGGCCCTCCCGCACCCAGCTGTCCAGCCAGCTCCAGCCGTTGGCGGCGAGCAGGCGGCTGAGCTTCTTGTACTCGAGGAGCGGGAGGATCCCGGGGTGGTCGACCTGCTCGAGCGTCCACGACCGGGTGTCGCCGACGGGCAGGCCCGCGTGCTGCACGGTCCGGAGGAGCTCGACGGGCGAATCGGGGTTCAGGGCCGGGGCGGCGAAGGCCTCCCGGATTTCCCCGAGCAGCCGCTCGAGCTCGGCCGGCCGCCCGCCGGGGACGGGGCGGGGCCCGAGGAGGTCGGTGAGCAGCCGCTCGTGGACGTCGGCCCGCCAGGGCATCCCGGTGTGCGTCATCTCGGCGGCCACCAGCGCACCGGAGGACTCCGCGGCGAGCAACAGCCCCAGCCCTTGCCGCCGCGGCGAGGCGCAGAGCGCCGCCTGCTGGCGGGCGTGCTCGGCGACCGGGTCC
The DNA here is from genome assembly GCF_030165005.1 of Blastococcus capsensis. Classification (GTDB taxonomy): domain Bacteria; phylum Actinomycetota; class Actinomycetes; order Mycobacteriales; family Geodermatophilaceae; genus Blastococcus; species Blastococcus capsensis. The sequence goes on along the minus strand of NZ_JASNNW010000010.1, from coordinate 51,153 downwards.
AGCCGGTCGGCGGGGTCGGCCGGCGGGAAGAGCGCGGGCTCGGCCACCGGCACCGGCTGCAGCGCGTCCCACCCGGCGGTCTCGTCGGCCGCCAGGAGTGCCTGGTCGGCGAACGGTGACCGCCGCAGGATCGCGTGCGCGAGCCGCAGGTCCGTGCAGCGCTCGATCCGCACCCCGGCGGCCAGGAGCGCCGGGTACCAGCGGGTGGTGTCGTCCCACACCCAGCGGACCGGCGTACCCTCCCGCTCCCGGACGTACGCCGGGAAGGTCTCCGCCGGAACCCGGGTGACACCGGCCGTCGCGCCGCCGTCGCCGAGCTCGTGCGCCTCCACGGCGGCATCCCGCCGTCGGAGCACGACCCGCTGCACTCCGCCAGTCTCACCGACGCCGCACGCCAGGTCCGGCGATGCCGCCCTATCCGCCGAGCGCCCGGTGCAGGCAGCCCATGGACCACCGGGTCACCGTGAGCGGCGCGACGGCCAGTGCCCGGGCGACGTGCACCCCCAGGCGGAGCAGGTCGGCGTAGTCGGGCGGGCGGACCGGCGGCACGGTCGACGGCACGGTCGACGGCGGGGTGGGCGGCGCGGTCGCAGCCGCGGGCGACGTTTGCGGCGCGTCCGGCAGGAGCAGGTCGACCGCCGAACGACGCCGCGGACCGCGCAGCGAATCGAAGGACGGGATCGCCGGCGCGGCCGGCGACTCGTCGTCGTCGGGGGCGAGGTCGGGCACCCCTCCCGGCGCAGCACCACGCGGCAGGACCGCGGGGGGTTCGGGGACGACGGCACGGATGGCGGCGATCATCCCTGCCCCGAGGCCGGGGACGGCGGCCAGTTCGCGCCGGGTGAGGCCCGCGAGCGCTGCGGCGTCGGTGATGCCGGCGCGGGTCAGCGACGTGACCGCGCGCGAAGGCAGACCGAGCTCGCGGACGGTGTGAGCGGGCTCTTCGGGCGACCTGATCGGCATGGCGGGCCACCCTATCGCCGCCGCTCGGGAGGTGCGGCGCAGCTCCTGCTGGAAGACTGCCGGGCAGACCCGATCGGTAGGAGGTTCCGGTGGCAGAGATCGCGTACGTCTCGGAGGTCCGCGTCGAGCGCCTGGGAGGACCGCTGCGGGCGGCCTACCTGCCGGGCGAGGAAGAGCCCACCGTCTACGGCATGCACGGTGCCATCGCCGAGCACTACGGGATGGATCCCGGCACGGCACCCAGCCACGCGAGCACGATCGACCATCTGGTCGGTGCGGCCCTCGGTTAGCTGACCGGCACGTTCGCCGGAGCCCTGGCGGCCCGGCGGATCGACCCCACCGGTCTGGTGGGGCACGCGCGCGGCGAGGTGGAGCTCGAGGGAAAGGTGCTGGTGCTCAAGCGGATCCAGGTCACCTACACCGGCCTGGACGTTCCCGAGCAGGACGCCGCCAAGGTCCAGCGGGTGCTCGCCGTCCACGCCGACGGCTGCCCCGTCGCCCGGAGCCTGCAGGGGGCCATCGACATCACGACACGACTGGGCTGAGCCTACGAGCACCATGCTGCTGACGACCGCGCGGCTGCGGGTGGCAGTGCACGACAGCGTCTGGCGGTCACTGGCCGGCCAGGGGCTGCTGGAGCAGGTGTCGTCGGCGCTGGGCACCAGGCGGGCGCCACCCGGGCCGGCGCCGGGGATCTGCTGCAGCGTGCGCTCCAGGCGGCCGCTCAGGTCCCCGTGCGGGGCGCCGCGGCCCCGGCCGCACTGGACGGGGCCGGTGTGGCCGACGCGCTCCCGGGATGGCTGCCATCCTCGACGCCCACGCGGTGACCCTCGCGCGCTGGCGCTGGTGGCCTCCAGCCGTGATGGCGAGGGGCCGGCGGATGACCGGCGACACGCCCGGGAGGATTCGGAGGACTCGAACGCGGACGACCGGGTAGCGGGTGCCTAGCGGAACGTGACCGCGCCAGCGGGGGGCTAGTCGACTGGCAAGGAGGACACGTGCTCTCAGATCGATCGCGTCCCGTCATCGAGGCGACGCTGCCCGTGGTGGCCGACCACATCGAGGAGATCGCCACCCGGTTCTACGCCCACCTGTTCGGGGAGCACCCCGGACTCTTCGACGGGGTGTTCAACCGCGGGAACCAGGCGGAGCAGACCCAGCAGCTGGCGCTGGCCGGCTCGGTGGCCGTCTTCGCCTCCTCCCTGCTCAAGGTGCCCGAGCAGCTACCGGAGCACCTGCTGTCGCGGATCGCGCACAAGCACGCCTCGCTCGGCATCACGCCGGCCCAGTACGACGTCGTCCACGAGCACCTGTTCTGGGCGATCGCCGACGTGCTGGGCGACGCCGTGACGCCGGAGGTGGCCGCGGCCTGGGACGAGGTCTACTGGCTGATGGCCTACGCGCTGATCAACCAGGAGCGCGGCCTCTACAGCGCGCGCGGGGTGCGCCCGGAGACGGTGTGGCGCGAGTGGGAGGTGGCCGAGAAGGCCCAGGAGACCGCCGAGGTCGTCACCTTCCGGATGCGCAAGGTCGACGACCGGCTGGTGAAGACGTCCCTGCCGGGCCAGTACGTGACCGTCCAGGTCCCGATGCCCGACGGCGTCCGCCAGCCCCGGCAGTACAGCCTGACCCGGGCCGACGACGGGGAGCACCGCCAGTTCTCGGTCAAGCGGGTGCAGGGCGCGGGCAAGCCCGACGGCGAGGTGTCCAACCACCTCTGCGAGCGGGTGCAGGTGGGGCACCGGCTGACCATGTCGGTGCCGTTCGGCGACGTCGTCCTCGACGACTCGGGGCGCCCGGTCGTCTTCGCCAGCGCCGGTATCGGCATCACGCCGATGGCCGGCATGCTCTCCCACCTCGCCGCCGCGGGGTCCCGTCTCCCGGTCACGCTGCTGCACGCCGACGCCGACGAGTCCTCGTTCGCGCTGCGCGAGCAGGTGCTGCAGGACCTGCGCACGCTGTCCGGCGGGACGGCGCACGTCTGGTACGAGCGCGGGGCGGAGAGCAGGCTGCCGGTCGAGGTGCACGCGGGGGTCATGGACCTCGACGGCGTCGACCTGCCCGAGGGGGCGGTGTACTACCTCTGCGGCCCGCTGCCGTTCATGCAGGCCGTGCGCAGCGCGCTGGTCGACCGGGGCGTGCCCGCCCGCGACATCCAGTACGAGGTGTTCGGTCCCGACCTCTGGCAGGCCGACCTCGCCACCGAGGAGAGTCCGGGCGTATCCGAACGCAGCGGCCAGCACGCCGCCGCGGGCGTCTGACCCGGACGCACCGACCCCAGGAGATCCGCATGGACATCCCGGCGATGCGGGCCAACTTCGCCAAGGCCGCGGCCACCGGCGACGAGGCGCCGCTGTACTTCTACTCGCACCTGTTCCTCAGCCACCCGGAGACGAGGGAGATGTTCCCGGTCTCGATGGCGCACCAGCGGGACCGCTTCTTCGCGGCGCTGGGCGAGGTCGTCACCCGCGTGGACGACCTCGACGCGCTGGTGCCGATCCTGCGCCAGCTGGGCCGCGACCACCTCAAGTTCGGGGTGCTGCCGGCGCACTACCCGGCCGCCGGCGCCAGCCTGCTGGCCACCCTGGAGCGCTTCGACCCGGAGTGGACGCCGGAGCTGGCCAAGACCTGGGCCGAGGCCTACGACGTCGTCGCCACCGTGATGGTCCAGGGGGCCGAGGAAGCCGCCGGGCAGCCGGCGTGGTGGGACGCCGACGTGGTGGGGCACGAGCGCCGCAGCCTCGACGTCGCCGTGCTCCGGATCCGGCCGCGGGTGCGCTACGACCACCTCCCGGGGCAGTCGTTGTCCCTGGAGACGGAGCTGCGGCCCCGGTTGTGGCGGTACTACTCCCCCGCCAACGCGCCCCGGCCCGACGGGCTGATCGAGCTGCACGTGAAGGCGCGCGACGGCGGCCCGGTCAGCTCGGCGCTGGTGCGCAGCGTCGGGATCGGCGACGTCCTCCGCCTGGGGCCGCCGCTGGGCCATCTGACCGTGGGCGAGGACTCCGACCGCGACCTGCTCCTGGTCGCCGGCGGCATGGGGCTGGCCCCGCTGAAGGCGATGGTCGACCAGGTCGCGCGGCAGGGACCGCCACGACGGGTCGACCTGTTCGCCGGGTTCCGCACCGAGGACCAGATCTACGACCGGGCCGACCTGGAACAGCTGGCCCGGGAGCACCCGTGGCTCAGCGTCACCTTCGCCGTGTCCGACGACGCCGTCTCCTCCCTCGCGCACGGCGAGGTCGGCGACGTGGTGCGACGCGCGGGTCCGTGGTCGAGCCGGGAAGTGCGTGTCGCCGGGCCCGAGCCCATGGTGACCGCCACCGTGGCCGGGCTCCGGGAGGACGGCGTCCCGGAGCAGCGCATGTCCAGCGAGGTCTTCGCCCCCAGCCGACCGGGGCCCAGTGTTGACGGAGAGGTGACCGAATGACCAGCGCACCGAGCGGCGACGGGAGCACCGGCCGGGGGCTGACCCCGGCCGACCTGCGGCACGTGCGGTTCACCCGCGCCTCCATGCTGCACCCCGGCTACGTCGAGACCGAGGTCGACCGGGTGATGCACCGGGTCGCCGAGGATCTCGCGCGGCACATGGCCGAGAAGGCCCAGCTCCGCGAGCAGGTACGCACCCTGCAGGCCCAGCTGAACGGCGCGCCCGCGCACGAGCCGCCCAGCGAGCAGGCGGTGCGCATCCTGGCCAGCGCCCAGCAGACGGCCGACAACTACGTCGCCGAGGCGGAGAAGTTCAGCCGGCAGGTGACCGGCGAGGCGCGGGCCGAGTACGAGGAGGCGGTGCGGCTCGCCCGGGAGAACGCCGGGGCGATCATCCAGGCCGCCCAGGAGGCGGCCGCCCGGCTGACCGGCCCGGCGCCGGACGGCCCCGACCAGAGCGGCGGGCGCACCGTGGCCGAGCTCGAGGAGCAGGTGGCCTACCTCAAGGCGTTCGGCCAGGCGTGCCGTGTCCAGCTGCGGTCCTACCTGGAGGCGCTGCTGAGCGACGTGGAGAACGAGTGGGGCCACGCCGACCCGGCCGCTCTCCCCGTGCCGGCCCGCCCACCGGCCCGGCGGATTCCGGAGGACGCCGACGGCGACCGGTCGACGACGTTCGAGGCCAACACCGCCACGGAGAACCAGGGCGGCGAGGACGCGGTCAACGGTGTGCCGGCGGCGACCGGAACCCGCCCGGCGTAGCCCGGCGCACGGGCCGGACCGGTCCACCCCCCGCGGTTCAGCGTGCCGTCACCTCGTAGGTGTGCCCGGCCGCGCGCAGGCGCTCTACGAGCACCTCGCCCAGCGCGGTCGCCGGGGTGAGGGAGCCCGCGCGGTCGGGCAGCCGGTCGCCGTCGAGGGCCAGCGCGAGGGCGGCCTCGCCGAGCATGACCGCGGTCGCCGCGTACCCGGGGTCGCCCGTGCCCCCGGCGGTGGCGCGGTAGCGGCGGCCGTCCTCGGTCTCGGCGTCGACGACCATCCGGAACCACCCCTTCTCCCGGGCCGCCTCGCCGGGCCCGGTGCCCGGTGCCGGGAGAACCCGGTCCAGCAGGGCCCGGGTCGGCGCGAAGCCCATGGCGGCGAGGGTGCCGGCCAGGCCCGCGGTGACGGCCGCGGCCGTCGCGGCGCCGACCGGACCACGGCCGGTGCCCATGACCTCGCCGTAGCGCAGGGACCGGCCGTACGCCCAGTCCTGGAGCGCGTTGCTGCGGCGGACGATCCGGGTGTTGAACCCGGCCATCACGAACGGCGCGGTCCAGCGGCCGTCCGGGGTGCGGGCGGGCGGGACGGCGTCGCGCGGCTGGCGGGTGTCCGGCTCGGCGTCCCGGTCGGGGCTGAGTGCGTAGGGGTCGGTGAGCCGGCGGCGCAGCGACGGGTCGCGCTGGACGGCTTCGAGCTGGGCGCGCATCGAGTCGATCGTGCCGCCGCTGAACCCACCCCGTGCCGTCGCCACCAGCTGGACGTCGCGCAGCCCTCCTGCTCCGTCCTCGCGGGCACGCCGCGCGAGCAGCATCGTGCTCAGGTCCGACGGGATGGAGTCGTAGCCGCAGGCGTGCACGATCCGGGCGCCGGTCTCCCGCGCCACGGCGTCGCACCGGTCGATGGCGTCGCGGACGAAGAGCACCTCACCGGTGAGGTCGGCGTAGTGCGTCCCCGCCCGCGCGCAGGCCTCGACCACCGGCAGCCCGTACCGGGCGTACGGCCCGACCGTGGTGGCCAGCACCCGGGTGCTCCCGGCGAGCGCGCGCAGCGAGGCGGGGTCGGTGGAGTCGGCCTCGAGGAGTGCCCAGTTCCGCCCGGCCGGCGGCAGTCCCGCCCGGACCTCCTCCAGGCGCGCCCGCGACCGTCCGGCCAGGGCGATCCGCGTCCCCTCCGGGACGTGGCCGGCCAGGTAGCCGGCGAGCAGCCTCCCGACGAAGCCGGTGGCTCCGTAGACGACGAGGTCGTGGGCGCGCACGGTCTCTGCCATGGCGCCATCCTGGCCTGCCGCACCTCGGCCGTCAGCCCGTGCCCCTCTCGCCGAACGAGGTCACGGAAAGGTCACGGCCCGCCACGCGGACCACTCGGTGCCCAGCGGTGCGCAAGCCGCAGGGACTTCCTGCCGATAGAGGTCGCATGGCAGTGCGGCTCGCAACGGTGCGGACCACGACCGACGAACAGGTCGCGGCCCAGTCGGCGTCCCCGTGGTGGCGGACGGCGGTGGTCTACCAGGTCTACCTGCGCTCGTTCGCCGACAGCAACGGCGACGGCATCGGCGATCTCGCCGGCCTCCGCTCCCGGTTGCCCTACCTGTCCTGGCTCGGCGTGGACGCGGTGTGGATCAATCCGCACTACCCCTCCGGCGGCGCCGACGGCGGCTACGACATCGTCGACTACCGCGCGGTCGACCCCGAGTACGGCGACGTCGCCGACCTCGAGGCACTGGTCGCCGACGCCCGGGAGCTCGGCCTGCGGGTCGTGCTCGACGTCGTCCCCAACCACACCTCTGACCGGCACCCGTGGTTCCAGGCGGCGCTGGCCGACCCCGACTCCCCGGAGGCCTCGCGCTACCACTTCGCGCCGCCGTCGGAGGAGCCGCCGAACAACTGGCAGTCCCTCTTCGGCGGGCCCGCCTGGTCGCGCACCCCCGACGGCCGCTGGTACCTGCACCTGTTCGCCCCCGAGCAGCCCGACCTCAACTGGCGCGACCCCGCCGTGGCCGCCGACTTCGAGCGCACCCTGCGGTTCTGGCTCGACCGCGGTGTCAGCGGCTTCCGGGTCGACGTCGCCTACGGCCTGTTCAAGGACGCCGGCCTGCGGGACAACCCCGGCGCCTACTCCCCCACCCTGTTCGGGCACGGCCCCGAGCAGGCGATGACCTGGAACCAGCCCGAGGTGCACGACGTCTGGCGCCGCTGGCGCTCGATCTGCGACGAGTACCCCGACACGATGCTGGTCGGCGAGGTGTGCCTGGCCGATCCGCACGAGGTCGCTCTCTACTCGCGGCCCGACGAGATGCACCAGTCGTTCTGCTTCCGGCTGCTGAAGTCGCCGTGGTCCCTCGCGTCCTTCGCCGACGGCGTGCGCTCGGCGCTCGACGCGTTCGGCCGGGTCGGCGCGCCGGTGTCCTGGGTGCTGGGCAACCACGACAAGGACCGCCAGGTCACCCGGTTCGGCGGCGGCGCAGTGGGCACCGCGCGCGCCCGGGCGGCGGCGCTGCTGGTCCTGTCGCTGCCCGGCTCGGCGTACCTGTACGCCGGTGACGAGCTGGGCCTGCCGCAGGCGGTCGTGCCCGACGCGGCGAAGCTCGACCCGATCTTCCTCCGCAGCGGTGGCGTCCGTGCCGGGCGCGACGGCTGCCGGGTGCCGATGCCGTGGAACGGTGAGCCCGGGGTCGGCTTCTCGCCGGCCGGGGCGGCCGAGCCGTGGCTGCCGATCCCGGACGACTGGGACCGGTACGCGGTTTCCGCGCAGTCCCGGGACGGCGGCTCGGTGCTCACCCTGTACCGCCGGGCGCTGGCCCTGCGCGAGGCCCACCCGGCGCTGGGGTCGGGTGCGGCGACGGTGAGCACCCGCGGCGACGTCCTCACCGTCCGGTGCACCGGCCCGGACGGCAGCGTCATCCGCTGCGTGGTGAACATGGGCTCGGGCACGGCGCTGGTGCGCTCCCGCGGCACGGTCCTGCTCGCCTCGAGCACGTCGGTGCGCCGGTCGCCCGCCAGCGTGGCGCTGCCGCCGGACACCGCTGTGTGGCTCACTGACAGCTGAACAGCCCGTACGGGTGTCTTTCCGCGCCGTGCCGCTCAAGTCCCGGCGCCGACCGTCCGATGGGTGCTCGTGACCAGCCTGGCGGAACGATCCGGTGGCGACCGCGACCCCACCGCGCCGGCACCGGTTCCCGGCGACGCCGGAGCGGTGCTGTTGTGGGCGGAGATCGCCGAGCTGGAGGACCGCTCACGGTTCGACGACGACGACATGGAGCCGCGTGCCGAGCGGGCCCTGGCCGCGGCCCGCGAGGTCGGGCTGCCCGAACTGGAACGGCGCGCCCGGCTGGTCCAGGCCGACCTGGTGCGCCGCCGGGGCAACGTCGCCGAGGCGGGCCGGCTGGCCGAGGAGATCCACCGCTGGGCCGCGGACAACAGCTCCCGCTACCTCCTGGCGCGCAGCCACTTCGTGCTGACCGCGGTCTTCCAGGAGCTGGGTGACCTCTCCCTGGCCCTCGAGCACGCCGTCCGCGCCGTCGAGCTGCTCGACGACGACGTGCGGGCCGAGATGCGCATCGACCACCACGCCCGGCTGGCCGACTGCCTCGGGCTCAACGGCGACCTCGCCGCCCGTGACCGCTACGACCACGTGCTCCAGCTCGCCGAGGAGGTCGGCGACGTCGACCGGCAGCTGCTGGTGCTCAACAACCGCGCCTACTCCGAGACCCTGTCCGGCCGCTTCGACGAAGCGTTGGTCTGGAGCACGGAGCTGCAGGCCCTGGCGGCGCGGCACGGCGTCCCCCTCCGGGTCGGCCGGCTGGACACCGTCGGCCGGGCCCTCATGGAGCTGGGCCGGCTCGAGGACGCCGAAGCGGTCATGCTGCCCGGGTTGCACCCCGAGGTCCTCGACGCCTCCCTGGACGGTGACGCGGGGGCTGATTTCCTGCTGACCCTGGCCGAGATCCACCGTCGCCGCGGACACCTCGAGCAGGCCCAGGAGAGCCTCCACGAGAGCGTGCGCCGCTGCGAGCGGTACGGGCTGACCTCCATCCGCGTGCGCGCCCGCCGTGAGCAGGCCGAGCTGCACGCGGCCGCCGGTCGCTTCCGGGCGGCGTACGGGGAGCACAAGCTGTACTGCGACGAGCTCATGGAGCTGCAGTCGGCCGAACGGGACGCGCGGGCGCGGGCGCTGCAGGCGATGTACGAGACCACCGAGGCCCGCCAGCAGAGCCGCCGTTACCGGGAGCTCTCGCTGCGGGACGCGCTCACCGGCCTCTACAACCGTCGCTACGTCGACGAGGAGCTGCCGCGCCTGCTCGCCGCGCACCCGGGGAACGTCACCGTGGCACTGCTCGACCTCGACCACTTCAAGCGGATCAACGACACCTGCTCCCACGAGGCCGGGGACCGGGTGCTGGTCGCCGTCGCCGAACTGCTGCAGCAGTGCGGCGGCGCCGGCCGGGCAAAGGGCTGGTTCGTCGCTCGTCTGGGCGGCGAGGAGTTCCTCCTCGTGCTCACCGACAGCGACCCGGGCACGGCCACCGCCCACCTGGAGGACGTGCGCCGGACGATCGCGGCGCACCCGTGGGCGGAGCTGACCGGCGGCCTCCCGGTCACCGTCAGCATCGGGGCGGCCGGCACCGAGGACGCGCCCGACCCGGCTCCCGCGGACCTGCTGGGCCGGGCCGACGCCCGGCTGTACGCGGCCAAGCGGCAGGGCCGCGACCGCGTCGTCATCGGCGGCTGAGCGCCCCTCAGCGGGGCCGGCCGATGTGCGCCAGTGGTGCGTTCCCGGCCGTGGGGGCGCGGCTCGCGCTCGTCGCTCGGCCGCCGGCGATGTACCCCGGTCAGTCCTTCCGCAGCCGGATCGCCAGCGCTGCGCCACCGTAGGCCAGCGAGCTGAGGACGGCGCGGGTGGTGGTCGGCCGCCCGGACCCCCGCGCCGCACCCAGTGCGGTGAGGGTGTCGAGCAGGTTCGCGCCGGCCAGCAGCGCCAGTCCCCGGTCGACCTCCTCGTCGGTGCGAGCGGTCAGCGCCGCCACCGAGATGGCCAGGGCCCGGCTGCCGACGAGCCGCTGGAGCTGCAGGCCCTGCGGTGTCAGTGGTACGCCGTACCCCTTGGCGACCGTGCGGGGCGCCAGCGCGCTGGCCAGGCCGAACCCGGCCCCGGCCGCGCCCAGTGCCCTCGCCAGCGTGCGCTTGGACGTTCCGGTGCTGCTGCGTGCCATCGGCGGTGTCCCCCTCGGCGAGCCCGGCGACCGGACGATCCGGCCGCTCGTCCGGAGCTAACCAGCCTGCTGCCGGTCACGCAGCCCGTGGCCGGCCGGTTCCGCACGAGAGGCCGGGCCGGGCGGGACCGGCCACACTGGCCGGCACGCCGCGCGACCAGCTGGAGGTGCCCGGGTGCCGACCGAACCGGCGACGACCGACCGGGAGACGCCGTGCGGCGCCCGCCCGGGGTCCGCGGACTGGTGCTGGCCAGCCCGACGGTCGACCCTGGGTCCCGGACCCTCGGCGGGGTGCTCCGGGCCTGGTACCGCGACAACCGCGGGAACCCGGCCGACCTGGCCGACGTGCACCGGCCCGAGCGCAGGCGGGCGGGCCTCCCCCGGGTGGTGCAGGCGGTGCGGGCGCACCTGGCCGACCGGCTGGAGGACGTCGTCCCCCAGGTGCAGGTACCGGTCCTGGTGCTGTACGGCGACCGCGACCTGCTGTGCACCGAGGAATGGGCGCGGTCGCTGTCCGACCGGGCGCCCGACGGCCGGTTCCGCACCGTCGCCGGGGCGCACAGCTTCCCGTGGACCGCACCGACCGCCTGGTCCGGACCGATCCGCCGGCTGGCCGAGGAGGTGGCCTGATCGGCGCACTCAGACCGGCTGGACGCCGAACACCTGCGCCAGCCGCTCGATCTTGCGGGCCCGGCCGAGCCGCGGCAGGTCGCTGCCGTCACGGATCACCTGGCCGCGGGCGTCGAAGTCGGCCAGGAAGTCCCGGGCCCACGCCACGTCGGACGGCGTCGGGCTGATCACCTCGTTGATGACCGGCAGCTGGTCCATGTCCAGGCACAGCTTGCCGGTGAGCCCGAGGGACACCGTGACCGCGGTCTGCTCGCGGAGCACCGGGTGGCTGCTGCTCACCGTCGGGCCGTCGATCGGGCCGGGGAGCCCGCCGATGCGGCTGGCCACCACCAGGCGGGACCGCGGGTAGGCCATGGCCAGCTCGTCGGCGCTGGTGCCCGTGTCGCGGCGGTAGTCACCGCTGCCGAACGCCAGCCGGAACGCGCCGCGCGCCCGGGCGATGTTCACCGCCTCCTCGATGCCGAGGGCCGACTCCACCAGCGCCAGCACCGGGGTGGACCCGCCGAGCCGGTCGAAGGTCTCGGTCACGTGCTCGGCGACCTCGGCCTTGGCGAGCATGACGCCGAGCAGGCCGGGCAGCCCGGCCAGCCCGGCCACGTCGTCGGCCCAGAACGGCGTCGAGTGGTCGTTGATCCGCACCCAGGCGCCGCGGTCCTCGCGGGACAGCCACTCGACGAGGCCGTTCCGGGCCTCGCCCTTGTGCGCCGGGTCGACGGCGTCCTCGATGTCGAGCACGATCTGATCGGCACGCGAGTCGTGGGCGACGTCGAACAGCTCCGTGCGGGCGCCGTTGACCAGCAGCCAGGAGCGTGCGTGTTCGGGTCCGACCTTCCGGTTCTTCACCACGCCCCCCATCCTCGCGCGGATCGCGCCGTCCCACCGGTCGGGGGGCCCGCGACGCGCCGGGGCTCGGCTGCGCATCGCCTCGTGGCCGATCCACGCTGCCACGATGGCGGAATGCTGCTCGCCGAGGTCGTGGCTGCGTCCACCGCGGTGGCGGCCGCCCCGCTGCGCATGCCGGGCGTCCGCCGGCCGCGGCCCGATCAGGCCGCGGCAAGCTCTCGAACATCCACCTCGGCGCCCGCGACCCCGGCGGTGGCGAGCCGGTGATGGTCGGCAAGACGTTCAAGGGCATGACCGACGAACTGCTGGACTGGCAGACGCGCACCTTTCCCGGCCACGTACGGGAGGAGACGGCGTGGGGCGTGCTCCTGGAGCCGGGGCTCGTCGTCGAGATCGCCGTGGACGGTGCGCAGCGGAGCCCCTGCTACCCCGGCGGCGTCGCCCTGCGGTTCGCCCGCGTGCTCCGGTACCGGCCCGACAAGACCCCGGCCGAGGCCGACACCCTCGAGGCGGTGCAGGCGCTGCTGGCGGGGAGCTGATCGCCCCGGGCCCCGGTCGGGCGACGCCCCGGCCCGCTCCGCCCGGTCCGCGCATCGCTAGACCACCGCGGCGATGCTCCGGTGGCTCTCGTCAGGCGGATGCCACGCGCGGGGCGACCTCGGTGCCGAGCAGCTCGATCCCGCGCAGCAGGTCCTCGTGCGCCAGCCGCGGGTTGGTCATCTGGATCGACACGCGGTCGACCCCACCGAGCTGCCCGGAGATCCGGGCCAGCTTCTCCGCGACGGTGTCGGGGTCGCCCATGAAGAAGGCGCCGTCCGGCCCGCTGGTGGCGTCGAACTGCGCGCGGGTCGGTGCGGCGAAGCCCCGCTCCCGGGAGACCTTCGTGAACAGTTCGTGCCAGCCCGGGAAGATGGTGTCCGCGGCGGCCTGGGTGTTCTCGGCCACGAAGCCGAACACGTGCAGCCCCACCTGCAGCTTCTCGGGGGCGTGCCCGGCGTGCGCCCCGGCCCGCCGGTAGAGGTCGATCAGCGGGGCGAACTGCCGGGGCTCCCCGCCGATGATCGCCACCATGAGCGGCAGCCCGAGCAGCCCCGCGCGGGCGAAGGACTCCGGCGTCCCGCCCACGCCGACCCAGATCGGCAGCGGATCCTGCAGCGGGCGCGGGTACACGCCCTGGCCGGTCAGCGCCGGCCGGTGCGTGCCCGACCAGGTCACGTGCTCGGACTCGCGGATCCGCAGCAGCAGGTCCAGCTTCTCGGCGAACAGCTCGTCGTAGTCGGCCAGGCTCAACCCGAACAACGGGAACGCCTCGGTGAAGGAGCCGCGGCCGACCACCAGGTCGATGCGCCCCTTCGAGATGAGGTCCAGGGTCGCGAACTGCTGGAAGATGCGCACGGGGTCGGCGGCGCTGAGGACCGTCACGGCACTGCCGAGCCGGATGCGCGAGGTCCGGGCGGCGGCGGCGGCCAGGATCACCGGCGGCGCGGAGTCGTAGTACTCGGTGCGGTGGTGCTCCCCGATGCCGAAGGAGTACAGCCCCACGCGATCGGCGAGCTCGATCTCCTCGAGCAGGTCCGCCATGCGCTCCTCGGGACCGATGACCCGCTCGGTGCGGGGATCGGTGACGGCGGAGACGAAGCTGTCGACGCCGAGGTGCATGGCCGTCCTCCGGACTGCTCGGGTACGGGCCGGCCGGGCGACCGGTCCCAGCGGCAGTCAACGCCACGCGGGCCAGGCCATTCCCCGGGCCGCACGGTCGTCGTCTGCACCGTGAGGTTCTGCATCGCGCGCCTCCGTCGTCGGGGGATGCGACGGCGCCCGCCCCGGCTGGGGAGGGCCTGGGAACGACCTGGGCGGCGGCGGTGAGACCGGGCGGACGCGCCCGCCCGGTCAGCTCGCGGGCACCACCCGATCGAGCCAGCGCAGCAGGTCGGCGACGACCTCGGCCCGGTTGGTCTCGTTGAACACCTCGTGCCGGGCACCCTCGTAGACCCTGAGCGCGACATCGCTCAGGCCCGCCGCCTGGAGCCGCTGCACGAGGCCGTGCACGAGGGCCAGCTGGCCGGTGACCGGGTCCTGGTCCCCGACGGCCACGTACACCGGCAGGTCGGGGCGGATCCGGGCGAGCCGCTCGGGGTCGGCGAGCTGCCGGGCCGAGACGAACATCTGCTTGTTGTCGGGCGCGGCCAGGCCGAACCCGCACCGCGGGTCGGCCACGTAGGCGTCCACCTGCGCCGGATTCCGGGACAGCCAGTCGTAGTCGGTGCGGGCCGGCTCGAACGCCGCGTTGAACGCGGACAGGTCCGTCGGCCCGTCGAGATCGACGGCCGGCTCCAGCAGGTCCAGTGCGGCGGTACCGGTGAGGACCAGCCCGGCGAGCTCGGCGGAGTGGTCGAGGACGTACTGCTGGGCGGCGAACGAGCCCATGCTGTGGCCGAGCAGGACCAGCGGCAGGTCGGGGAGGTCCGCGCGCACCTGGGCGCTCATCCGGCCGATGTCGCGGACGAGCTCGTCCCAGCCGCCCGGGCCGAGGTCGCCCCACGCCCCGTCGCGCGCCGTCGCACCGTGGCCGCGGTGGTCCTGTCCCACCACCACCCAGCCGGCGCCGGTCAGGTCCGCGGCCAGCGACCCGTAGCGCAGCAGGTGCTCCCCCATGCCGTGGGTGAGCTGCAGGATGCCCCGCGCGCGGCCGGCCGGATCCCACCGGTACGCGGTGACGGGGACGTCGTGGGCGGAGACGATCGAGAAGGTCTGTGCCGGCATGCCCGGCAGGGTACGGGCGGGAGCCCGCCCCGGCCCGGATCCGGCAGCGGCGCCGCCCCCGGGATCGGCGAGCCGCTCGTCGGCCTCCTCCTGGGCGAGCTGTCCGTCCTCGACGGCCGCGGCGATCCGGTCCTGCTCGGCCTGGACCAGCGCGTCGACGAGGGCGTCGACCGCCACCCCGTGGGTCTCCGCGACCTCGGTGAGATCAGGCGTCGACCGCCTCGTGGGTGTTCACGCCGGGGATCCGGCGCACCGAGCCCCATCCGAGGCGCGCCCACGCCACCAGCAGCGCCGCGCCGGTGAGCGAGCCGAGGGTGTCGCGCACGAGGTCGCCGTTGGTGTCGTCGTTGCCCTCCGACAGGTCGGTACCCAGCCACGCATCGGACCGCCACTCGTAGATCTCCCACAGCGCCCCGACCGTGATGCCGAGTGCCGCGGTGACCACGGCGATGCCCACGTAGTGCCGCAGGTGCGTCTCGTCGCGCGGATCGGGGACGACGTCGAGGCGGGCGAGGGCGATGTAGACGACCGGCGCGGTGAGCATCGGCAGGGTGAAGTGCACGAGGTCGTCGAACCGCACGAAACGGTCGTAGAGGCCCCAGACCTCACCGAACCCCTGCAGCGCCATGCCGAGGGTCACCGACAGGTCGTACACCCGTGGCAGGTTCACCGCGCGGGCGAGGAGCGTGACCCCACCCATGACGGCCAGCACCGCGGCCGCTCCGGTGTCCCCGGCGAGCGCGTACCAGGCCGCGGCGCCGAGGAGGACCAGCCGCAGCAGGTCGATGCCGTCGCGGACGATCGGCGTCCAGTCCCCCAGCACGAGCCTGCGCGTGTCCACGGCGGGCGCCTACCCCGCTCCTGCGGCGCCCATCCGGACGCCCGAGGGGCTTCTAGGGCCACGAGGAGGTGGAGGTCCGGTCCGGGCGCAGGGCGACCCCCGCGCCCGTCGCCGCGCACCTGGTCGGCACCGGCCAGATGCTCGTCGAGCGCTGACGGTCAGCCGGTCTCGGCGATCCGCCTGATCGCGGCCAGCGTCGCGGGGATGCCCTCGTGGGCGTCCCGGGTCCGCCGGTCGATCTGCTCCTGGGCGGTGTCCCCGTACCGCTGCGCGAACAGCGCCAGCCCGTCGGGCAGGAACTCCCACGACTCGGTGACCTCGGTGCCTCCGTCGACGGGGCGGAAGGTGAACCGCCAGCTCACGTTCGAGCCGCCGACGACGAAGGCGAACTCCCGGCCGCGGTCGGCCGCGACCACCCGCGACCGCGTCTCCCAGGTGCGGTCCGGGGTGACGTTCCGGCCGGTGAACCAGTCCCCCACCTGGCCCGAGGCGCCCTCGTCCCACCAGCAGGCGGTGCAGATCGGGCTCCACTCGCCGGTGCGCGTCACGTCGGAGACCAGGTCGTAGACCTCCTCCGGGGACGCGGCGACCGTGATCGACCCGGAGTGACGCAGCTCGCTCATCCGTGGAGTCTCGCAGTCGTCATGCGTGGCCACGGACACCGCTCGGGTATGCGCGTCGACGTGGAGGAGCTGCTGCAGGAGATCGTCAACGTCCTGGTCGTCATCGTGGAGGCCGGCGGCGCCGCGGTCATCATCATCGGGGCGGTCTGGGCGTTCCTGCGCTTCCTGTGGGCGGGGCTCACCCACCGGAACGCCGGCTCGTTCGTCCCCGTCCGGCTGACCCTGGGCCGCTTCCTCGCCCTCGGCCTGGAGTTCCAGCTCGCCGCCGACATCCTGAAGACGGCCGTGGCGCCCAGCTGGGAGGAGATCGGGCAGCTCGCCGCGATCGCCGCGATCCGGACCGCGCTGAACTACTTCCTGGGCAAGGAGATCGCCGAGGAGCGCCGCCAGGTCGACGAGGAGAAGGAGAGGTCCTCCGACGGGGCGGCGGAGTCCTCGTCCGGATCGACGTCCGGCGATTCGTCGGCGGAGAGCACGGGCGGGACGACGTCCAGCACGCGGACCGGGCGCACCGGGTGAGCTCGACGCTGACCGCCGTCCCCGGCATCGCCTCGCATTTCATCGCGGCAGCGGCCCTCGTGGCCGCCCTCCTCGCCCTGGCCGCGACCCGCCGGCCGGCGCTGGCCCTGGGCATCCTGCTGGACATGCTGGTCGCCGCCGGTCTGCTCCGGCTGGTCGGCGACCCCAGCTGGCGGGCCATCGCCACCGTCGCGATCGTCATCGCGATCCGCCACCTGGTGGCGCACGGCCTGCGGCTGGCAGCGCGGTCCTGGAAGGAGACGGAGCAGGAGCGACCGGACCGGACGCGACGGCGGTACGACCAGGTCGCGCATCACCTGCTCCGGCCGGCCTGGCGGCGGTGAGGCCGCCGCCGGGTCACGGCGAGGAGCGGCTCAGCGCCACGCCTGCTCCAGCACCGTGAAGGTCCGGCGGCCATGAGCTCGGCGTCCATCCCGGCCACCGCGCGTCGCCGCGCCCGTCGGCCCAGTCCGGCACGGCGCGCCCCGTCGGGTCAGCAGGCCGGCCAGCGCCGCGGCCAGCGCGGGGGCGTCGCCGGGGGGCACCACCACGGCGTCCTCGCCGACCGCGACGGCGACGTCCCCCACGTCGGTGAGGGTGCGCACGGCCTCGGCGAGCACGTGGAACCCCTTCTGCGCGGTCAGCCGGCCCAGCGCGCCGACCCGGGGCACCGGGTGCCCCGCCGGGCCGCTGGGGATCTCGGGGACGTCCACCCCGTTGGGGACGACGCGCATCCGGGAGGCGACCGCACCCGACTCGAACCGCAACGCGGCCGTGCAGACGTCGAGCATGCCCCCCGGGCCGTCCGGCGACCGCGAGCCGACCGCCGACCCACCGGTCACCTCGCCCACCAGCACCCGCGCGACGTCGAACAGGTGGGTGGCCTGCTCGACGGTCTGCCCCCCGGACCGGTCCAGGCGGGCCCACCAGTCGGCACCCGGGGCCTTGTCCAGCCAGGCGGCCAGCACCATCCGGGCCGGGGTCTCCGCCAGCAACCCGCGCGCGGTCTCGAGGGTGTCCAGGTACCGCCAGTGGTAGCCCACCGAGGTCAGCAGCCGGGCGGCCTCGATCCGGGCGGCGAGCCGTTCGGCGGTGGCCAGGTCGGTGGCCAGCGGCTTCTCCACGAACAGCGGGAGCCCGAGGTCGGTCGCCGCCTCCTCGACCGCTCCGTGGCCGTGCGGCGGCACGCAGACGTAGAGGGCGTCGAGGGCTTCCCCGTCGAGGCGCTGCTCCCAGCCCTCGTACGCCGTGGCTCCCGCGCGGGCGACCAGCTCACCGGCCCGCTCGGCCCGGGGATCGGCGACGCCCCCGACCACCGCGACTCCCTCCTGCGCGGTCAGCGACTTCAGGTGCCGGCCGCCGATGAAGCCAGCCCGACCAGCCCGATGCGTGTGGTACCTGCCGCACCTTCCCCGATGGCCCGGCGGCAGCAACCGCGACCGGTGCGAGCCGGTTCCCCGGCCGCGGCCCGGGGTAGCCGCCGACGGTGTCGGAGTGGTCGAAGGCGTTGCAGCAGGTCGCCGCGGAGACGTTCGGGTGGGCGGAGCTCCACCCCGAGCAGCTGGAGGCGATGGAGCAGATGATGGCCGGGCGGGACGCCCTCGCCGTCCTGCCCACCGGCGCCGGGAAATCGGCGATCTACCAGGTGCCCGCGCTGCTGATCGACGGCCCGACACTGGTGGTGTCACCGCTGCTGGCGTTGCAGCGCGACCAGATGGAGGGCATCGAGGACTCCAGCGCCCCCGAGGCGGTGGCGGTCAACTCGGCGCAGCGGGCCGGGGAGACCCGGCACGCCTGGGACGCCGTGCGCGAGGGCGACGCCGAGTACCTGTTCCTCTCCCCCGAGCAGCTGGCCAAGGACGAGGTGCTCGACGAGCTGGCCGCACTCGGCGTGGGCCTCTTCGTCGTCGACGAGGCCCACTGCGTCTCCGCCTGGGGGCACGACTTCCGCCCCGACTACCTTCGGCTCGGCACGGCGATCGAGCGGCTCGGGCATCCACCGGTGCTGGCGCTGACCGCTACGGCGGCGCTGCCGGTGCGCCGGGACATCGTGCAGCGGCTGGGGCTGCGCGACGCCGCCGAGGTCGTGGCGAGCTTCGACCGGCCCAACCTGCGCCTGGCCGTGGAGCGGGAGAGCGACGACGGCCGCAAGCGGTCCGCGGTCGTGGTGCGGGTGAGCGGGCTGATGGCCGATCCGGCCACCCGGGGCGGTCTGGTGTACGTCGCGAGCCGCAAGGACGCCGAGTACTACGCCGGCGAGCTGGAGCAGCTGGGGCACCGGGTCGCCGCCTACCACGCCGGGATGAAGGCGGCCGACCGGAAGCGGGTGCACGAGCAGTTCCTCGGCGACGAGCTGGACGTCGTCGTCGCCACCTCGGCGTTCGGCATGGGGATCGACAAGCCCGACGTCCGGTTCGTCGTCCACGCCTCGGCGCCGGAGTCGCTGGACTCGTACTACCAGCAGATCGGCCGCGCCGGCCGGGACGGCGACCCGGCCGAGGCCTACCTGTTCCACCGGCCCGAGGACCTGCACCTGCAGACGTTCCTCACCGCAAGCCGCGCCCCGGAGGACGCGCTGGAGGACGTCGCCGAGGCGCTGGACGAACGCGCGGCACCGGTGCGGGCGGCCGACCTCGCCGACGACGTCGAGGCCCCCGCGGCCAAGCGCACCCGCGCGGTGAACCTGCTGGAGCAGGCCGGGGCGGTGGGCACGACCGAGGACGGCCGCCTCGAGTACCTGGACGACGAGCTCTCACCCGACGAGGCGGTCCATCGGGCCGTCGAGGTCTCGGAGACCCATCAGCGGCTCATCCGCTCGCGCATCGAGATGGTCCGCGGCTACGCCGAGAGCACCGGCTGCCGGCGGCAGTTCCTGCTCGGCTACTTCGGCGAGCAGCTCCCGCACCCCTGCGGCAACTGCGACACCTGCGAGGCCGGCACCGCGCAGGACCACCTGGCCGCCGACGCCCCGTTCCCGGTGAACAGCGCCGTGCGCCACCGCGAGTGGGGCCACGGGGTGGTGATGTCCGTCGAGCCGGACCGGCTCACCGTCCTCTTCGACCAGGAGGGCTACAAGACCCTCGCCACGTCGGCCGTGGAGTCCCAGCACCTGCTGGAGGCCGACCAGCCGGGCGTCTGACCTGCTGCGTTCTCGACGGGCGCGGCAGCCGTGCGTCCGGTAGGCCGGGGGCATGCATCTGCAGCTGGGCACGCGACGGTTCGACCTCTCCGACCGGCCGGTGGTCGTCGGGATCCTCAACCGGACCCGTGACTCCTTCTCCGACCACGGCGAGTACTTCGAGCTCGACCGGCTGCTGACCCGGGCCGAGCAGCTCGTCGGCGACGGCGCCGACGTCCTCGAGGTCGGGGCCCGCCCGGGAGGCGTCGGCGTCGCCGAGGTCTCCCCGGACGAGGAGTGCCACCTCGCCGCCGGGACGATCGCCGAGCTCCGGTCCCGGTTCGACCTCCCCCTGGCCGTGGACACCACCCGGGCGGCCGTGGCCGCGGCCGCCTTCGCCGAGGGTGCGGTGCTGGGCAACGACATGAGCGGTTTCCTCGATCCGGGCTACCTCTCAGCGGCGGCCGCGGCCGGGGCTGCGGTCATCGCGACGCACATCCGCCGGCCGCCCGGCGTCCCCGACCCGGAGCCGGTCTACACCGACCTGATCGGGGAGGTCTGCACCCGCCTGACGGCGCTGACCGGGGCCGCCGAGGCGGCCGGCATCGACCGAGAGCGCATCGTCCTCGATCCCGGGATCGACCTCGGCAAGTCCTGGCAGCAGTCGCTGCGGCTGCTGGCCCGACTCGACGACGTCGCCGCGCTCGGCCTGCCGGTGCTCGTCGCGGTCTCCAACAAGATCTTCCTGCGGCGTGCCCTGGGGCTCGACGACGCCCCGCTGGACGTCGCGACCGCGGCGGCGTGCGCGCTGGGCGCGATGCGGAGCGGCTCCGTCGTACGGGTCCACGACGTCCGCGTCGGCCGGCAGGCCGCGGACCTGGCCTACGCCGTTCGGGCGGCGGGCTGAGCTCGCCCGCGAGCATGGTGGTGCGCGCCGACGCCGCCCACCTGCTGCCCGGGCTACCGGACGGGTGCGTCGACGCCGTCGTCACCGACCCGCCCTGGAACCTCGGCCGTGCCTACGGCCGGCACGGAGATCGGCTGGCCGACGAGGAGTACGAGCGCTGGCTGCGGGCGATCCTGTGCGAGTGCGCGCGGATCAGCCGCGGCCCCGTCGTCGCCTGCATCGGCACGCACAATGCCGCACGGGTCCCCCGACTGCTGGACGGCACCGGTCTGCACGCCGCCGCCTGGCTGTCCTGGCATCGGGAGCCGGGCAGCCCGGAGACCGTGGTGGTGGCCGCACAGGCTTCGTGGGAGGTCCCCGGCCGCCGGTTGGACACCGCCCGCCGGGTGCTGGCGCGGACCCCGGAGACCCGTCGCCGCTGGGGTCACCCGGTACCGAAGCCCCTTGCCGTGATGGCGGCCCTGGTGCACCTCGCCTGCCCACCGGGCGGCGTGGTGCTGGATCCGTTCGCCGGCGTGGGGGCGACCCTCCTCGCCGCCCGCCGGACCGGCCGCCGCTCGATCGGGGTGGAGCTGGAGGAGCGGTTCTGCCGGACGGCCGCGGCCCGGCTGACCGCGGGCCCTCGCGTGTGACCGGGCCCCGGCTGGGCACACCGGCCTCGACCACACCCCGACCCGAGAGGAACGGCCATGGCTGCGCACGCCGGCGAGAAGGCGCAGAAGACCGGGGACTTCTACTGCGCCTCGTGCAGCGAGAAGGTGCACGTGACGCAGGGGGACGAGATCCCGCCCTGCCCCAACGGGCACAAGACGTTCGAGGCACGGCGGAACGAGCCGGGCAACAAGAGCTGAGCTCGGCATCGCCGCCGGCGAATCGGACGGCCCCATCGCGGGTGACCGCCGGAGCAACGGGTAGGGCGGCGGCGACGCGAACGACCGGGACGAGGTCGGCGGCGCGAAGCGCAGCGTCGACCCAGAGCGCGAGGAGGACACGTGAAGGCAGTTGTGTGGCACGGCGTCGGGGACATCAGGCTCGACGACGTCCCCGATCCGACGATCCAGGACCCGACCGACGCGATCGTGGAGATCACCGCGACCGCCATCTGCGGCACCGACCTGCACTTCGTGCGCGGCACGATGGCCGGCATGGTCGAGGGCACGATCCTCGGCCACGAGGCGGTCGGCGTGGTCCGGGAGACGGGGCCGGGGGTGCGCAACCTGCGCCCGGGCGACCGGGTCGTCATCCCATCGACCATCGGCTGCGGCACCTGCTCCTACTGCCGGGCCGGCTACTACGCGCAGTGCGACAACGCCAACCCCAACGGCGCCGCAGCGGGCACCTGCTTCTTCGGCGGGCCGGAGACGACCGGACCGGTCGACGGGTTGCAGGCCCAGTACGCCCGGATCCCGTTCGCGCACGTGGGCCCGGTCTGGCTGCCCGAGGAGGTCAGCGACGACGCGGCGATCATGCTGTCGGACATCTATCCGACCGCCTGGTTCGGCGCCCGCCTGGCCGAGGTCACGCAGGGCGACACCGTGCTGGTGCTCGGCGCCGGCCCGGTCGGGCAGTTCGCGGTCACCAGCGCCTTCCAGCAGGGCGCCGGCCGGGTGCTGGTCGTCGACGGCATCCGGTCACGGCTGGACCAGGCCCGCGCCCGCGGAGCCGAGGCGATCGACTTCAACGCCGAGGACCCGGTCGCCGTCGTCGAGGAACTGACCGGGGGCATCGGTGTCGACCGGGTGATCGACGCCGTCGGCGTGGACGCCCAGCGGCCGAAGCGTGGACCCGCGGCCGAGGCCGCCGAGCAGCAGGCCGGGCAGTTCGACCAGGAGCGCTCCCAGGTGGCGCCCGAGCAGAACCCGCACGACGGGACGTACGTGGCGGGGGACGCGCCCAGCCAGTCCCTGCAGTGGGCGGTCGAGGCGGTGGCCAAGGCCGGCAGCATCGGGATCATCGGCGTCTACCCGCCGCAGATGACGAGTTTCCCGACCGGTGCGGCGATGAACAAGAACCTCACCGTGAAGATGGGGAACTGCAACCACCGCCGGTACATCCCGGACCTGCTCGACCTGGTCCGCACCGGTGCCATCGACCCCTCGACGGTGCTCACGCAGGTCGAGGACCTGCCCACGGTGCTCGACGCCTACGAGACCTTCGACCAGCGGCAGAGCGGCTGGACGAAGGTGGTGCTCGGCCCCTCCTGACGCCCGACCCGGCCGGCGAGGTGACGCCGACGGCGGTCCGTCCGCCGTT
Source organism: Blastococcus capsensis (assembly GCF_030165005.1). Classification (GTDB taxonomy): domain Bacteria; phylum Actinomycetota; class Actinomycetes; order Mycobacteriales; family Geodermatophilaceae; genus Blastococcus; species Blastococcus capsensis. The sequence goes on along the minus strand of NZ_JASNNW010000010.1, from coordinate 28,296 downwards.
CTGCGTTACCTCGCCGGCCCAACGGGTAGCCCTGCGCAGTCGCGCGGGACCACGCGCGGCCGGGCGTATCGGGAGGGCAGCAGCGTGGCCGAAGCGGTGACGGCGGACGAGGTCATGGGACACCTGACCGACGTGGACTACCCGGCGGACAAGGACGCGCTCCTGGCAGCCGCGTCGAGCCGGGGTGCCCCCGAGGAGGTGCTGCGGGCGATCCGGGCGATCCCGCCGGTCGACTACGGCAACGACGACGAAGTGATCAGGTCGCTGCGGCTGGATCCGTCACCGGGGCAGGAGCCGGGCGCGCAGGCCCGGGCCGAGGCGGCCCAGGGCGTCGGCCAGGCCGTCCGGGACCCGCAGGAGGACCGGGTCACGGGCGAGGAGCGCCGCAAGGTCTGACGTCGGCGGTAGCGGATGGCAGCCACCGGCCGAGCCAGTCGACGGTCCGGTGGATGACCTGCTCGAGCGCTCCCGGCTCGGGAAACAGATGGGTCGCACCGGGGACCACTGCGATGTCGTGCTCCGCGGTGAGCCGGGCGGCGGCCTCCCGGTTCAGGTCCAGGACCTGGGCGTCGGCACCCCCGACGACGAGCAGGGTCGGAGCCCGGACGCGGCCCAGTGCGTCGCCGGACAGGTCGGGGCGGCCCCCGCGGGAGATGACCGCGGCGACCCGGCCCGGACGGTCGGCGGCGGTGATGAGCGCGGCGGCCGCGCCGGTGCTCGCGCCGAAGGTGGCCAGTGACAGCCCCGCGGTCTCCTCCGCCCGGCCGAGCCAGTCGGCAGCGTCGGTCAGCCGCCCGGCCAGCAGCCCGATGTCGAACCGCAGCTCCCGGGTACGGGCGTCGACCTGCTCCTCGGCCTCGGTCAGCAGGTCCAGGAGCAGCGTGCCGAAGCCGGCGTCGTGCAGCGCTGCGGCCACCTGCTGGTTTCGGGGGCTGTGCCGGCTGCTGCCGCTTCCGTGGGCGAACAGGACCACCCCGCGGGCCGCCCTCGGGACGACGAGATCGCCGGCGAGTGCCGCCTCGGACGAGGGCACCTCGACGGTTCGACGGACGGGCGCAGCCGCTCGCTCAGTCGGCATCGGGATAGGTCTCCATCTCCGCTCCTGATGGGTGGACGTCGTGCAGTGGGGTCAGGGCGCGGGATTCGTCGAACCAGCAGAACGCGTCGTAGCGGCGGCCGAGGACCGTGGGCACGTAGTTGCCCCACCGTTCGGCACCGGGGTGGTAGACGACTCCGACGGCGCGGTGCGCCCGTTCGTCCCCCAGCCATCTGGGAAGCTCGCGCGGGAAGACGAACAACGCGCTGGCGTCGACCACCGCGTCGTGCAACAGCGCCTCGGTGCTGCCGCGGCGGGCCGGCGGCAGCGGCATCCGCTGCATCGGCGCTCCCCAGCTGTCCCCGGCGATGACACTGCCGTGGTGGCTGCCGAAGCCCACGATGACGACGTCGTCCTCGCCGTACCGCTCGCGGGCCAGCTGTCCGACGTTGACCGTCCCGGTGTCCGCCATGTCGGTGTACCGCGCGTCGCCGACGTGCGTGTTGTGCTCCCAGACGACGGCCTTGGCGCCGTCGCCGTGGTGGGTCAGGAGCCGGTCGAGGGTGTCGGCCATGTGGTGGTCGCGGACGTTCCAGGACTCCGGCCCGCCGCGGACCATCGCCCGGTAGTAGGCCTCGGCACCGGCGGCGACGCGGGCATTCTGCTCGGCGTTGAACGCCGCATCCCGGTCCGGTCCGCCGTCGGAGGCGGCCCGGCCGCGGATTTCGCCGAGCATCCCGACCACGGCGTCCTCGCAGCTCGTCGGCACCAGCCGGGTGGCCCGGGCGTAGGCCTGCGGATCCTCCGCGTACGGCTCGAAACAGCGGAGAGCGGCCAGCGCGGTCTCGACGTGCTCGGGCTCGTGCTCCCGCAGGTAGCCCAGGGTCGCCCGGAGGGAGTCCCAGAGGCTGTAGACGTCGAGACCGTAGAAGCCGACCCGTTCCTCCGGCGGCTGCTGGGCGTTGTGGGCGCGCAGCCAGCGGGTGAAGCCGGCGATCTCCTCGTTGGCCCACATCCACGTCGGCCACCGCTCGTAGCCACGCAGCACCTCGCGCGGATCCGCGGCGGCCGAGGCCAGCGTCACCGAGCAGTTGACCCGGTAGCAGTCGGGCCAGTCCCCCTCCACGCCGACGAAGGAGAATCCCCGCTCGGTGACCAGTCTGCGGGTGAGCGCCGCCCGCCACGCGTAGTACTCGTGCGTGCCGTGCGAAGCCTCCCCCAGCAGCACCACCCGCGCGTCTCCGATCCGTTCCAGCAGCGGATCGAGGTCCCCGGGATTCCGCAACGGCCGAGCAAGCTCCCGCACCTGCGCGGTGGCATCAGGCATCGCTCCGGTCCTCCTTGTCGATGGCTCTCGCCGCCGTCGTGGCCAGCGGCCTTACCCCCTCTCCCGGTGGCGATACCTGTGCACCGCCACGATCCACGCAGCCGCCCTGCGACGGGACGGTCACACCGCGCGGCAGCGACTCGGGTGCTGATACGTGTGGCCGGTGGTGACCGGGTAGGGGCGGGGGAACGACCGTGTCGAACAGCCCCGTGCTCGTCAGGAGGAAAACCGGTGTCCCCGTCGTCCCCGCCCTTCACCGACCGCACCGAGGCCGGTCGCGCCCTGGCCGCGCGCCTGGCCGAGCACAGCGCCCCGGGCCTCGTCGTGCTCGGCCTCCCGCGCGGCGGGGTGGTGATCGCCGCCGAGGTGGCCCGCGCCCTGCGGGGAGCTCTCGACGTCGTCGTCGTCCGGAAGGTCGGCGTGCCGTGGCAGCCCGAGCTGGCCATGGGCGCCATCGCCGCCGTGGACCAGGACGTCGAGACGGTGCGCGACGAGCGGGTCGTCGGGCACCTGCAGATGGACGACGAGACCTTCGACCGAGCGCGCGAGCGGGAGATCGTGGAGCTGCGCCGCAGGGAGGAGGCCTACCGCCAGGGTCGCCCGGCTTCACCTCTGGCCGGGCGTCCGGTGATCCTGGTGGACGACGGCCTGGCGACCGGCTCCACCATGCGCGCCGCTGTCGCGGCGGTCCGCCGGCAGCAGCCCGCCCGGCTCACCATCGCCGTGCCGGTGGCCTCGCCGCAGGCTTGCGCGCGGTTCACGACCGAGGTCGACGACGTCGTCTGCCTCTGGGCCCCGGAGACCTTCTCGGCGGTCGGTCAGGGATACGAGGACTTCCGCGCCACCACGGACGACGAGGTGCGCGAGGCGCTGGGCCGCTCGGCCGCCGCATGACCGGCCGCCCGGGCGCTCGGCAGTCCCGAGCGGGGCTACCGTCGCACCATGACCGCGCCTCCCCCACCTCCCCAGCCGCCGTCGCCGTCGCCCTCTCCGACGGATCCCATCGCACCTCCCGGGCCGGCGCCCGTGCCGCAGCCCGGCCCCGCAGACCCCTTGGCCCCACCACCGGAAGGACCGCAGCCGGTCTGACCGGGAATCGGTCGCCGCGCATCCCAGGCGGTGTCGTCGGCCATGCGCCCCCTCCGCCTCGGACGGCGTGGTCGGCCGGGTTTCAGTTGGTCGACGAGGTTGGTGCCGCCGCCGAGGAACACCGCCGCCGGCTCGCCAGCGACGGCGCGCACCGCCTCGGCGACGTCGCCGGTCCAGGCGAAGGCGAACGGCTTCACGGCGCCGCACGCCGGCCGGGTGCAGACCATCGTCGGTGGCCAGGCCGTCGGCGGTGGTGATCTCGGCCCCGTCGTGGGCGACCGCGAGCGCGAGGCAGGTCAAGGCGCGTTCGCCGTCCAGCAGCACGGTGCAGGCCCCGCACTGGCCGTGGTCACACCCCTTCTTGGGGCTGGCGTTGCCCAGCCGCTCGCGCAGCGCACCCAGCAGCGTCGTCCGGGTGTCTACGCGCATGGTGTGCCGCTCGCCGTCGACCGTGGGGATGACCTCGGCGTCCATGACTCGCGCGGTGCCATCGTCGCGGTCGGCAAACGCATCCGGGACCCGGGGACCCTGCTCGCGCGCGTGACCGCCGGCGTCCCGGGTAGTGACGCGGCCATGCCTGTCGACGTCGCCCCCGGGACCGTGACCGTCTACACCGACGTGGTCTGCGCGTGGTCCACCGTGGCCCTGCACCGCTTCTACGCGGCGCGCTCCCGCCTGGGACTGGACGACGACCTGCGGGCGGATCTCCGCCTGTTCTTCCTGGAGGACGTCAACCGCTTCGCCATCCCGCAGCGGATGCTCGACGCCGAGATCCCGGTCGTCGGGCAGCTGGAGCCGGGCCTGGGGATGTCGCCGTGGCAGCAGGAGCCCGACGCCTGGCCGGTGACGGCCCTACCGGCCGACGAAGCGGTGCACGCCGCGAAACAGCAGTCCCTCGCTGCGGCCGAGCAGCTGGACATGGCGTTGCGGCTGGCCTTCTTCCGCGACAGCAGGTGCATCAGCATGCTGCACGAGGTGGTCGACGTCGCCCGCGGCTGCGATCTGGTGGACGCCGACGGCATCGCGGCGGCTCTCGACGATGGGAGGGCGCGCGGCGCGATGATGGCCGACTACCGGGTGCACCGCGACGACGTCCAGGGCAGCCCGCACTTCTTCCTCGCCGACGGCTCTGCTGTCCACAATCCCGGCATCACCATGCACGCCGACGAGGACGGCGGCTACCCCGTCGTCGACTCCGACGACCCGTCGGTCTACGAGGATCTGGTTCGCCGCGCAGCCGCCGCGGCGGCTCCCTCCAGCACCGGGCGCACGGACCGATGACGCTTCTCCAGCGGCTGGCCGGGAGTGCTCGGCGGGAGCCCCGGGGAACGCTGCGCGTGGTGGACCCCAACCCGCTCAACTGGCTCTACATCACCTACAACACCGTGGAGGAACCGGTACGGGTCACCCGGCGCGGCAAGGTCCGCCCCGCGGCGATGAGCTCCTACCGGTGGCGCGGGAGCCGCACCATGGAGATCCGCGTGCGCCCGGGCGGGCGGTTCGCCGACGGCACATCCCTCGACGCCTGCTCCGTGCACCGGTCGTTCACCGAGCAGACCCGTTGGCACTCCCCGCACCCGCCCGGCACCCACTTCAACATCGACCCGCGCACCCGCGCGGAGGTCGTCGACGAGCGCACCGTGCGGCTGCACCTGCCCGAGCCCGACGGGCTGGTGCTGGGCAAGCTGCGGGCCACGCACGTCATGAGCGAGCGGTTCTGGCGCGACCTCGGTTTCGGCTACGCCCGCGACGAGACCGGCGAGGGTCATTGGTAGGTGATCGACGCACCGGGGCCGTGGGCCTCCGGACCGTTCACCCTCGTCGAGGGCCGCTCGATCATCTCCACCGAACCGGTCGTCACCGACGGCGAGGACCGGACCTGGCTGCAGACCGAGGACCGCTCCCCCACCGTGCGGCTGCGCGCCAACCCGCACTACTGGGACCGGGTGCGCGGGCCCCGGGTCCGGGAGGTCGAGTTCCGCAACGACGTCGACCGCAGGCGGGCGCTGGACCTCGTCTGCGACACCGTTGGGGAGGTCGACATCGTCACCGAGGTCCCGCACCGGGAGGCCGAGCGGGTCCGCCGTTCGCGGCACGCCCGGCTGGTGGCCGTCGACTCCGTGCGCGCGCTGGCCGGGGCGATCGACCGCGGCGTCGACGGCCTGCCCCTCGACGACGTCCGCGCGCGGCGCGCACTCAACCTGGCCGTCGACCGGTCCGCGCTGGTGCGCGACCTGTTCGGCGGGCATGCCCGGCCGCTGGCCGGTCTCACCCCGCCGACGCCGCTCACCGCGCTGCACCGGGCACCCGGGCGGCTGCGTCCGTACCCGTACGACCCGTCCCGGGCCGCTCGGCTGTGGCAGGCGGCGGGCGGCGGGAGCCGGCCGCTGCGGCTGGCCGCCATGACGGACTGGGAAGCGGTGGCCCACGCGGTCGCCGCCCAGTGGCACACGGTGCTGGGTCTCGCCGTCGAGGTCCGCATCCTGCGCAGCGACGAGGAGCAGCGGGAGGCGCGACGCCGGCAGGCGGCCAAGGAGCCGCGTGACTGGGATGTGCTGCTGCTCGAGCAGGGCTCGCAGAGCGCCGACGTGCCCCCGCTCGAGCTGCACCGGGCCTTCGTCGGCCGGTCCGGCGAGTTCCGCGCCGGGCCGGTCGACCCGAAGTTCGAGCGGCTCTTCGACCACCTGCGGTCCCGGCGGTCCCAGCTGTGGCAGGTGCTGGCGGCCAACCGGTTGGACCGGTACGTGACCGACCAGGCGCTCGCGCTGTTCCTCGTCGCACCGCGGGTGCTCTACGCGGTGAACGAGCGGGTGGACTTCCAGCCGTACGCGACCACGTTCGAGCTGGCCGACACCTCCGTCCGCCGCGGGCACTGGTCGCTGCGGTGACGCCGTTCCGTCCGCACCGGCTGCCACAGAGGTAGCCCTCGCCCGCTGACGCCGGGATGACGGCACCGACCGGGACCACCCCCGCACCGTCGTCCCTCGGCGACGACGACGTCACCGACGCCGCCGGCATCCGCGCGGACGAACTCCGAGTGCAGGTCCCGCTGCGCCATGCCGGGACACGCATCGGCCGGTCGGGTTCCTCCAGAATTCGTGGCCGTAGCGCATCCGACCAGGCTCGGGAGGAGAAGAATGGTCACTGCCCCACCCACAGGGAGTCCTCATGGCACGGCGACCGCACCTCCGGAACCGCACGACGCCACGCTCCGCACCGGCCGGCGAGCCACACCTCGGGGCGCGGGTGTTCATCGTCCAACGCGCCGGCGCCGTGCTGGTGGCGGTGTTCCTCCTCGTCTTCGGCATCCTCGGCTTCGCCGGCGGCCTGGACTACTTCTCGACCGACGGCCAGCGCATCCTCGGCCTGTCGTCCAACGGGTTGCTGTCGACGATCTCGGTCATCGTGGCGCTCGTGCTGCTGGCGGCCGCCGCGCGCAGCCCACGAGTCGTGTCGACGGTGATGATCGTCATCGGCTTGCTGTTCCTGGCCTCCGCCCTGGTGAACCTGGCGGTGCTGCGCACCTCCGTCAACCTGCTGGCGTTCGAGTTCGAGAACGTCGTCTTCTCGGTCGTCGTCGGGCTTCTCCTGCTGACCCTCGGCGCCTACGGCCGGATCAGCGGGCACCTGCCGCCGGACAGCCCGTACGCCCGGCCGCGCACGGAGGACGACGAGGACGTCGACCTCACCAGCGAGATGCCCTCCGGGCCGGCCGAGGTCGCCGCGGAGCAGGCGATGCGAGATGCCGAGGTGGCCGTCGTCCAGCACGTCGCCACGGACGACCAGCGCCGCCGGGTCGCGGCCATGGCGGGGTTGCACAGCCGCGTCGAACGCCGCCGCAGGTGGATGTCGTTCGACAAGGGCCCCCGAGGCCCGGCCGTCAGGCGGTGAGGCCGTCCCCGCGGTCGGCGTCCCGCCGCTGAGCTCGGGGAGCGACCGCGGTTGGGGCCGAGAGCGACTACGCGAGAGGGCGGAGCTCGCGCCGGTGCGCGAGCCGACCCGCCGGCCGGGAATGCCCGGGAGATCGTTGCTCTTGGCCACCATCGTGGCTCCCCCGACCCTTGGCAGGACCCCGGCGTTCTGGGTCACGGCGGCCCTGCTCCTGCTGGTCCTCGCCGCTTCGGGCGTCCCGACCCCCCTGTACCGGGTCTACCAGGAGCAGTTCGGCTTCGGGCCCGGGGTGCTGACGGCGGTGTTCGGCATCTACGCCCTCGCCCTCCTCGCCGCCCTGCTGGTCGTCGGCGGCCTCTCCGACCACGTGGGCCGCCGGCCGGTGCTCGTCGGAGGGCTGCTGCTCCAGGCCGTCTCGATGGTCGTCTTCCTGGCCGCCGACGGCGTCGGCTGGCTGCTGGCCGCCCGCGTCCTGCAGGGGCGCGCTCACCGGCACGCTGGGCGCGATGCTGCTGGACACCCAGCGCGCGCGCCGGCCGCTGGGAGCGCTGGTGAACAGCGCCGGGCCCGGCATCGGGCTCTCCCTGGGGGCCGTGGGTGCCGGGCTGGTCGTCGAGTACGTGGCCTCACCCACCCGGTGGGTGTTCGCCGTGCTCACCGCCGTCCTCGTGCTCGGAGCCGCCACCGCAGTGGTGCTGCCCGAGACGTCGCCCCGCGCGCCGGGCGCCCTGCGTTCGCTGCGCCCGGCCGTCCGCGTGCCCCGGGCCCAGCGAGCGGCGTTCCTCACCGCCCTGCCGGCGATCGTCGCCGTCTGGGCGCTCGGCGGGCTCTACCTCTCGCTGGGGCCGTCCCTGGTCGCCACCGTCTTCGGCATCGACGACCACCTGGTCGGCAGCCTGCTGGTCCTGGCCATGCAGGGGACGGCGGCGGCCGGCGCGGTCCTCGGTCGCAACCTCCTCCCCGAGCACGCCATGGTCGCCGGCGCCTCGGTGTTCGCCGTCGGCGTCACCGGCACGACCGCGGCGGTGCTCTCGGGGCAGGTCACCGTCCTGTTCGCGTCCGCCATCGTCTCAGGGCTCGGCTTCGGCCTGGCCTTCCTGGGCGCGGTCGCCACGGCGAGCGCCGGGGTGGCCCCCGCCGAGCGGGCCGGGCTGCTGTCCAGCGTCTTCGTCGCCGGCTACCTGAGCTTCAGCGTCCCGGCGGTCGTCGCGGGCGTGGCCACGGGCACGGTCGGACTGCAGACGGTCACCGAGGTCTACGCCGCCGTGCTGATCGTCCTGGCCCTGGGCGCGGTGGCCGGCGTCCGGCTGCGCCGCCGGGCCACCCGGCGAACCGAGCCCGCGCAGGGCGCGGCGCCGGAGTCGCTGGCGGCCTGACGGTCGGTCAGCTGCCCGGGTACGGGGTGGCCCGCAGTGCCCGGGCCAGGTGCGCGGCGTTGGCCGCCAGGGTCGCCGTCGTGGACGCCACCGCCTCGGGGGTCTCGTCGAGGGCCATGTAGTCCGTGCCGCCCATCGCCTGGTCGTTCCAGTAGGTGCTGCCCTGGGACGGGATGGTGAAGCCGATGTCGCCGAGCCCCTGGAACAGGTCGGCGACGATCTTGTGCGCGCCGTCCTCGTTGCCGACGACGGAGACCACGGCGACCTTGCCGGCGACCAGCGGACGCCCCGAGTCGTCGGTCTCCGACAGCTCGCCGTCCAGCCGCTCCAGCACCCGCTGGGCGATGCTGCTCATGTGGCCCACCCAGGTCGGGGTGGAGACGACGAGGATGTCGGCGGCCATCATCTTCTCGCGGATCGCCGGCCATCCGTCGCCCTCGCCCATGTCCACCTCGACGCCAGGCTTCACGTCGTGGTCGGCGACGCGCACGACCTCGCCGGTGACCCCGTGCTCGGCCAGCTGCGCGAGCACCTGGCGGGCGATCAGGTCGCTGCTGGACGGCGCCGGCGAGGGCTTGAGGCTGCAGACGAGGGCGAGGGCACGGAGGGACGCGGTGTCGGTCATGGCAGTGGACTGCCCCGTTGACCAGCGGCTGCACACATGACGATCGGATTGCGCGCAACCGAGGTCGGACCGCACCGTCGCACCGGGTGGCGACGGCGGGGCCCTGCCGGTCTCAGAACGGGACCTGCTGACCCAGGAGGCCCGGCCCGCTCCCCCGGCCCGACAGCACCCGGCAGAACTCGACCGCGTCGAGCTCGAGCTGCTCGCCGTCCGAGCCCGACGACCACTCGCCGCCGGCCGGGCCCGTGAGCACCAGCCGGTAGGGCCGGCCGTGCCGCTGGGCCCACTCGGCGACGACGTCGGCGACCAGCACGCCGTCGTGCCCGGGCGTGAGCTCCAGGCCGCGTTCGGTGGCACGGGCCACGTCGACGCGGTGCATCCAGACGTCGCGGGTCAGCACGACGTCGAGCAGGAAGCCGATCCGCCAGTGCTCCCGGATGTTCCCCATGACCTGTTCCTCGGGCAGCGTCGCCCGGCCCGCGATCCGGGACATCCGGCGGCGGCCGCGCAGGGCCCGCGGCGCGGTGGCCTCCAGCTCGGCGACGATCGCCGCGCCGTCGAGGTCGGCGTGCTGACGCACCTGCACGCCGGTCAGCGCATCGATGCCTCCACCGGCCTTCGCCGCGAGCCGGTTCTGCCGGGCCATCTCCCGGACCGAGGCGGCCAGCCGCGCCATCCCCAGCACGTGCGCGGCCATCGCCCGCACGTCCCATCCGGGACAGTCCGTGGCCCGGCTCCAGTCGTCGGGGTCCAGGTCGCGGAGGACGGCGAGCATGCGCTCGTACTCGGTGGCGGCCAGCCGGTGGGCGGCGTACCGATCCAGCGCGGCCGAGCGCGGGCGGGGGCGGGCAGGAGCGGGAGCGGTCACGACGGACCTCCTCGGATCAGCGGGCGGGCGGGTTCCTGCGGTGGTGGGCGAGCCACATGTCCATGACGTCGGGCAGGACGGCGGTGAAAGCGCCGGTCTCGAACGGCTCGCCGGGCGCGTTCGACAACTGCTGGGAGATGACCCCGCCGACCAGCGCCGTCCAGGTGCGGTAGGCGCGGTCGATGTCGACGTCCGGGGCGAGGACCCCGGCGTCCCGGAGCCGGACCAGCAGGGCGCGCGACTGCGCATCGAGTTCGAGGGCCGGTGCGTATGCCCGCTCCGAGGGCGCGAAGCCGGGCACCGGACGCCAGAACATGAGCGCCGAGTGAGCGGGGTGCTCGACCGCCCAGCGAACGAGGTGGGCAGTGCCGTTCCGCAGGACGGTGAGCGGGTCGGCGTCCTCGTCGGTCGCGCCGGCCGCCCGGATCGCCTCCTGGAGTCTGCGCCACCCCCGCTCGAAGAGCGCGTCGTAGAGGGCTTGCTTGCCGTCGAAGTACCCGTAGAGAGAAGGCGGCCGGATGCCCATCCGGCGGGCCACCTCGCCGAGGGTCAGCCCGGCGGTGCCCTGCTCGGCCATGACGTCGAGGGCGACGTCGAGCACCTGCTCGATCGTCTCCTGCCGCCGCCGCTGGCGACGATCCGGCGGTGTCGCTGCGCCCACGGCACCCATGCTCCTACGGGCGTTAGGACATCAACATGGCCATAGGTCCCTGTTTCCCACCCGGGCCGGGCCGTGTCGGGCCCCGGCGAGCGGTCGCCGGATGACAACCACCCCGGCGTGTCCGTGACGCAACGTGCACGCACCCCATGGCAAGGAAGAAGATCACTGTGAACTCTTCCGCTCCCCTGGTGACCCGGCCGCTCGACACCTAGCGTGGGGCCGTCCGTACGGCCCCCCTCCGTCGCTCAACCGGTGACAGCCGCCCGGACGCCGCCGAACCACCCGCCGGCACCGGCCGGCAGAGGACCGGGGACCCACCTGCAGCACCGGGGTGAAGCGACCGACGGCCCGCACGGCCGCCGGACGCCGGGCGCCTTCCCGCCCGAACCCGTCAGCTAACCCGGTAGGCGGCCGTGGAAGAAAGGACGACCCGCCGCACATGGCGAGTTCGCACAACCCTGCCCACCGACGGATCTCCGGCCGTCGGGCGCTCGTGGCCCTCGTGGCCGCCGGTGGCGTCGGTCTGACGGCGTTCCCCGCAGCCGCCGATCCCCAGCGGCCGAGCACCTCCCAGGAAGCCGCGCAGCTCATCGCCGCGAAGGCGCACGACCTCGAGGTCCTCACCGAACGGTTCAACGAGACCCGCGAAGGACTCAAGGCCGCCCAGGAGGCCGCTGACCGGGCCGGGGCGGAGCTCGCCGCCGCGGAGGCCGACCTCGCAGAGGCACAGGACCGCGTCCGCACGGTCGCCCGAAGCGCCTGGACCGGGAACGGGCTCGGCACGCTGCAGGCCATGCTGACCAGCGAGTCGGCCACCGACCTGGTGGACCGGGTCGGTCTGCTCGGCACGATCGCCGACCACAACAACGGCGTGCTCGGTGCGGCCGAGGCAGCCGGTGCGGACGCCGACCATGCCTCGGCCTCGGCGGAGCAGGCCGCGGCGGAGGCGCAGGAACAGGTCCACCGCGTGACCGCCGGGCGGGCCCGGCTCGACGAGCAGATCGCGATCTACCAGGCCCAGTACGACCGGCTCAGCGCCGAGGAGCAGCGGGCCTCGCGGGCGGCCGCCGAGCGGCACGCGATCCAGCAGGCAGCGGCCGCCGCGGCCGCGGCCGGCGCACCGGAGGAGGAGGCGCCCGTACAGGAGCCGCGGGCCCAGGACGCCCCCGCACCCGCCGCCGCAGAGCCCGCACCGGCACCTGCACCGGCTCCGGCTCCGGCTCCGGCACCGGCTCCGGCTCCGGCTCCGGCTCCGGCTCCGGCTCCGGCTCCGGCTCCGGCACCGGCTCCCGCACCGGCTCCCGCTCCGGCTCCCGCTCCGGCTCCGGCTCCCGCACCGGCTCCCGCTCCCGCACCGGCTCCGGCTCCCGCACCGGCTCCGGCTCCCGCACCGGCACCGGCTCCGGCTCCCGCACCGGCACCGGCTCCGGCTCCGGCGCCGGCCGGTGGCAGCTCGGCCGCCCGCGTGGCGGTCGACACCGCCCTGGCCCAGGTGGGCGACCCGTACGTCTGGGCGGCCGCCGGGCCGAACGCCTTCGACTGCTCGGGCCTGACCCAGTTCGCCTATGCCGCGGCCGGGATCAACCTGCCGCACTCCAGCCGGATGCAGTCGCAGATGGGCACCCCGGTGTCCCGCGCGGCCCTCCAGCCCGGCGACCTGCTGTTCTACTACAGCCCCGTCAGCCACGTGGGCATGTACATCGGCAACGGGCAGATGGTGCACGCCTCGACGTCCGGCGTCCCGGTGAAGGTGGCCTCGATCGACTCGATGGGCAACTTCGCCAGCGCGCGGCGCATCGCCTGATCTGCTGGGCGTACGGGGCGGCGCGGCCACCGCCCCGTACGCCGGCGCCCCCGTCCGCGCGACGTGCGAGCATGGTCCGTCGTGCGGGTCGGGACACGGGGAGACCTCCCCCGCGAGGTCATGGTCCTGGCGGTCATCGCCTTCGTCGTCGCCCTCGGCTTCGGCATCGTCGCCCCGGCCATCCCGCTGTTCGCCCGGTCCTTCGGGGTGGGCACCACCGCCGTCGGGCTGGCGATCAGCGCCTTCGCCTTCTTCCGGTTCGTCTCCGCCTTCAGCGGCGGCACGCTGGTCGAGCGGTTCGGCGAACGGCTGGTGCTCGCCTCGGGGCTGGGAATCGTCGCCGTCGCGACCGGAGCCGCCGGGCTGGCCGGGTCCTTCCCGCTCTTCCTGGGCCTGCGTGCCGCCGGTGGAATAGGCAGCGCCATGTTCACCGTGGCGGCGCTGTCGCTGCTGCTCCGGGTGGCACCGCCGTCGCACCGCGGCCGGGCGGCCGCCACCTGGCAGGGCGGCTTCATCCTGGGCGGCATCGCCGGCCCCGCCTTCGGGGGCCTGCTGGCCGAGCTCTCCCCGCGGCTGCCGTTCTTCCTCTACGCCGGGTTCCTGCTGGTGGCCGGCGGTGTGGGGATGCTGCTGCTGCGCTCGGCCGAGCCGAACCCGGCCGCACCGCCGGCGGCGGACACCGCCGGCCCCGACCTCGGCGCCGCCCCGATGGCCCTCGGCACCGCCCTGCGCTCCCGGGTCTACCTCGCCGCGCTGCTGGCCAACTTCGGCGTGGGCTGGGTGCTGTTCGGCGTCCGCAACTCGCTGGTGCCCCTCTACGTGACCGAGGAGCTCGGCCGGACGGTCGCCTGGGCCGGCATCGGCCTGCTCGCCGGGTCGGCTGCCCAGGCCCTCGGCCTGCTGCGGTCGGGCCGGCTGGTCGACGGGTGGGGACGCCGCCCCTCGCTGCTGCTGGGCGCGGCGCTGGCCACCGCGGCGATGGCGATCCTCGTCGGGCCGCCGGCGATCGGCGCCTTCCTGGTCTCGATGGCCGTCTACGGCCTCGCCGCGTCGCTGCTCGCCAGCGCCCCGGCGGCGCTGGTCGGCGACATCACCGCCGGCCGTGGCGGCCGGGTGGTCGCGGTCTTCCAGATGTCGGCCGACCTGGGCGCGATCGCCGGGCCGCTGGTCGCCGGCTGGCTGACCGACGTGGCGTCCTTCCAGGTCGCCTTCGCGGTGAGCACCGCGGTGCTCGCGGCGGGCCTGGTCGGGGGTTCGTTCATCCCCCGGGACACGTCCCACCCGGCGCCGGTCGCCGTCTCCCGGGTCTGAACCACCGGTGCGGACCTCAGCGGCTCCGGTACAGCCGGGTGGTCAGCGGCAGGGTGCTCCGACCGTGATCGGCAACGGCGTGGAACGCGATAGGTTCGGTGCGGCCCGCACGCCCCGTCGCAAGGAGGCCATCCGATGTCCGACGTGCTCCTCGTCCTGCTGATCGTCGTCCTCGTGGCCCTGGGGGCCCTGGCCGGCGTCATCCTCGTCCTCCGCCGCCGGAACCTCGCGAAGGCCGCCGGTCCGCGCCGCCGGGTCGACCCGCTGGCTGACGAGCCCGACCTCTACGACCCGCACGGGATCGGCGTCGGCGACGTGATCACCTACGCCGGGATCGACCACGTCGTCCGCGGCACGATCGTGCTCGAGGAGGGCGGGATGACCTGGCGCGAGCACTTGCTCGACGGGTCGACCGGCCGCCGCTGGCTCACCGTCGAGGACGACGAGGGCGACCTCGAGATGACGTTGTGGATGCGCCGCGAGGGCACCAACCTCACGCCCGACGGCGACGTGATCCTCGACGACCGGGTGCACCGGCAGATCGAGCGCGGCCGGGCCGCCTACACCGCCGAGGGCACCACCGGCACACCGCCCAGCGGCACCGTCGACTACGCCGACTACGCCACCGCGGACAAGACCGGGCTGCTGGCCTTCGAGCGGTGGGCGACCACCCAGTCGTGGGAGGTCTCCACCGGCCGAGCGGTCAGTCGCGGCGAACTCACCGTCTACCACCGGACGCCGGACGCGTGAGCCTCCACCTGCTCGACATCGAGCCGCGGGACGTGTCGGCCGCCGCGCTGGGCCTGCTGCTCGGCCGACCGGCGCCGGCGACGCTGGCGGAGCTGCGGCTGACCGACGGCCGCGGTGGCTCCCTCACCCTCGGGGTGCTCGGCGCCTCGCACGTGGTCACCGCCGCCGTCCCAGGCGCCCGGCTCACCGAGGAGGTCTCCTGCGACGCCGTGGGCGCCGGCGGCGACCGGCTGCCCCGCAGCACCCGGTCGGGCGGTTACGAGCTGACCTCGGCGGTGACCACCACCGGTCGCCTCGAACTGGACGCGACCGCCGACCGGCTCCGGGCCCTCGCCGACGCCGATCCCGGGTGGCTGTGCGGCGCCTTCCCGGGCTCGGCCGGTGCCCTGACCGCCATGACCGCCCAGCCCCTCGCCGGGGGCGGCTGGGCCTGGCAGACCTGGCACCTCTACCCCGCCGGGAACACCGGCGAGATCGTCACCACACGAACCAGGTGGACGCCGTGAGATCGATGCCCCGGGTGCTGGCCCTCGCGCTGGCCACCGTGCTCCTCCTCCTCAGCGGCTGCGGCAGCGGCACCCGCGTCCGCGACTTCCTCGACGACACCTACGAGCGGACCGAGATCCTCGACGACACCTCGGTCTACTCCTCGCCCGACCCCGTCGGCACCACCACCGCGGCGATCGCCGACGCCGTGCCGCCCGCCGAGCGGCAGGCCGACGGCGGCAACGAGTACCTCCGCTACGACGACGACATCGTCATCGTGAGCGCTGCCGCCGGCGGCAGCACGGTGCGCGTCGAGGATCTCGACGGCCGGTACCGCAGCGGCTTCTTCGCCTATCTCGGACCGGGCTTCCGGCCCGGCTCTCCCGCCGGAACCGGCGGCAGCGGCGGCCCCGGGTTCGGCAAGTGACCGCCTCCCGCACTCCCCTCCCGTCCCCCATCCCAGGAGAGAACCCGACATGAGCACCACGTGGCAGGCGCTGGAGTTCGGCACCGTCGACGGCGATCTGCTGGTCCAGGGCGTCGTGGGGACGCTGCTGTTCTTCGTCATCGGGGTGGGCGTGCTGGCCCTCGGCTTCCTGGCGCTGGACCTGCTCACGCCGGGCAACCTGCGCACGCAGGTCTACCTCGACCACAACCCGAACGCGGCGATCCTGCTGGCCGCGAACCACCTCGCGCTGGCCATCATCGTGGTGACGGCGATCATGACCAGCGGCGACGACCTGGGCCAGGGGCTGGTGGACACGGCGGTCTACGGCCTGGTCGGTGTGCTGCTGCAGGCCGTGGCCCTGCGGGTGCTGGACGCGGTCATCCCGGCCGAGCTGCGCGCCCTGGTGAACGAGCCGCGGATACGCGGATCGGCCTGGGCCATCGCCGCCAGCCTGGTCGCCATCGGCGCGGTCAACGCCGCCGCCCTGTCCTGATTCCCGTGTCCGCCCCCGCGCCCGAGGTCGCCACCTCGCCGCCGGCCGGGCGGACGGCGGTGCGCTCCCGCCCGCTGCTGCTGGCCGCGGTCGCCGTCTGCGCGGCCTGCGGGCTGATCTACGAGCTGGTGCTGCTCACCCTGTCGGCCAGCCTCGTCGGTGGCGGGATCACCCAGACCTCGCTGATCGTCGCCGGTTTCGTGGCCGCCCTCGGGGTGGGGGCGTTGCTGGTCAAGCCGTTCCTCGCCTCCGCCGCGGTCACCTTCGTCGCGGTGGAGATCCTCCTCGGCGTCGCCGGGGGACTCAGCGCCGTCACCCTCTACGTGTCGTTCTCCTTCTACGGCACCAGCAGCGCCGTCCTGCTGGTCGCGACGGCGGTGCTCGGCATCCTCGTCGGCGCCGAGGTGCCGCTGCTGATGACGCTGCTGCAGACCGGTCGCACCGGCATCGACGCCGAGGGCAGCGGCAAGCTGCTCGCCGACCTCAACGCCGCCGACTACGCCGGCGCGCTGCTCGGCGGCCTGGCCTGGCCGTTCGTCCTCCTGCCGCTGGCCGGGCAGGTCCGCGGCGCCGCCCTCACCGGCCTGGTCAACCTGCTGGCCGCCGCTGTGGTGGCCGGTCTGCTGCTGCGCCGGCAGATGAGCGCCCGCGCCCGCCGCACGGCCACCGCCGCCCTCCTGGTGGCCGCGGCCGGCCTGGCGGTGCTGCTCGTCCGCGCCCAGGACATCGAGACGACGGCACGCCAGCGGCTCTACGACGATCCGGTGGTCGCCGCCGGGCGCTCGGACTACCAGGAGATCGTGCTGACCGAGCGGTCCGGCGACCTGCGCCTCTACCTCGACGGCGACCTGCAGTTCTCCAGCGTCGACGAGCACCGGTACACCGAGGCGCTGGTGCACCCGGCGCTGGCCCGCGACCCGGAACGCGTGCTGATCCTCGGTGGTGGGGACGGGCTGGCCGCCCGCGAGGTGCTGCGCCACCCCACGGTCCGCGAGGTCGTGCAGGTGGAGCTCGACCCGCAGGTCATCGCGCTGGCGCGCACCCGGCTGGCCGCCCTCAACGACTCCGCGTTCGACGATCCCCGGGTCGAGGTGGTCCAGGAGGACGCCTTCCGCTGGTTGCGGACCCCCGCCGCGACCGGCTTCGACGCGCTGATCGTGGACATGCCCGACCCGGACACCCCCGTGCTGGGCCGGCTCTACTCGGCCGAGTTCTACGGTTTGGTCTCGGCGGCACTGGCTCCCGACGGGCTGGTCACCGTGCAGGCCGGGAGCCCGTACTCGACGCCCACCGCGTTCTGGCGGACCGTCTCCACGCTGGACGCTTCCGGGCTGGCGGCCACGCCGTACCACGTGCACGTGCCCAGCTTCGGCGACTGGGGATTCGCCGTCGCGCAGCACGGGCCGCGGCCACCTGCCCTCGCGCTGTCGTCCGCCGCACCCGCGACCCGGTTCCTCGACGAGGCGGTGTTGCAGGCCGCCGGGGTGTTCCCGGGAGACCGGCCCCGGCAGCGGCTGGCACCGTCCACGCTGGACCGGCCACTGATCGTCGGGGACATGCGCGGCGGCTACACCGGCTGACGCCTGTAGCGTGGAGTCCTCGGACACCTCGCTCCGCCCGCGTGCGGACGGCCCCCGGCACCCGCCTGCGGAGCACCCCGGTGTCCTCCCGCACCACCCGGGCGCAGCCTTCCTCCGAGCGGCGCGCGCCCTCGCTTGGCGAGGAGAACCACCGTGACTGCCGCTCCCACCTCCCCGGACGCCGACCGCACCGCCCGGTCGGCCGTCGCGGAGGCCGCCCGGCGCCGCACCTTCGCCGTCATCAGCCACCCCGACGCCGGCAAGTCGACCCTCACCGAAGCGCTGGCGCTGCACGCGCGCGTGATCGGCCAGGCCGGAGCGGTGCACGGCAAGGCCGGGCGCCGCGGCACGGTCTCGGACTGGATGGACATGGAGAAGGCGCGCGGCATCTCCATCACCTCGGCGGCGCTGCAGTTCGAGTACCGCGACGCCGTCGTCAACCTGCTCGACACCCCGGGGCACGCCGACTTCTCCGAGGACACCTACCGGGTGCTGACCGCCGTCGACGCCGCGGTGATGCTCATCGACGCCGCCAAGGGCCTCGAGACCCAGACGATGAAGCTGTTCGCCGTCTGCAAGCACCGCGGCATCCCGATCGTCACGGTGATCAACAAGTGGGACCGGCCGGGCAAGGACGCCCTCGAGCTGATGGACGAGATCAGCGAGCGCACCGGCCTCACGCCCACCCCGCTGACCTGGCCGGTCGGCATCGCCGGCGACTTCCGCGGCGTGCTCGACCGCTCCGACGGCAGTTACCGCCGGTTCACCCGGACCGCCGGCGGTGCCACGATCGCACCTGAGGAGACCCTGTCCCCCGAGGCCGCGCTCGCCCGCGAGGGCGACGCCTGGCAGCAGGCCGTCGAGGAGGTCGACCTGCTCGACGCCACCGGCGCCGACCACGAGCAGTCCCTGTTCCTGGACGGGGTCACCACGCCGGTGCTGTTCGCCTCCGCGGTGTCCAACTTCGGCGTGGGCGCGCTGCTGGACACCCTGGTCGACCTCGCCCCGGCGCCGACCGGCCGGCCCGACGCCGAAGGTGCGGTGCGCGACCTGGGCGAGCCGTTCAGCGCGTTCGTGTTCAAGGTGCAGTCGGGCATGGACGCCGCGCACCGGGACCGGCTGGCCTACATCCGCATCTGCACCGGCGTCTTCGAGCGCGGCATGGTCGTCACGCACGGCCGGACGAAGCGCCCGTTCACCACGAAGTACGCCCAGCACGTGTTCGGTCGCGAGCGGGAGAGCGTCGACCTCGCCTACCCCGGCGACGTCGTCGGCCTGGTCAACGCCTCCGCCCTGGGCGTCGGCGACAGCCTCTACGCCGACCGGCCGGTCAGCTATCCCCCGCTCACCACCTTCGCCCCCGAGCACTTCGCCGTCGTCCGCAGCCGGGAGACCGCCAAGCACAAGCAGTTCCGCAAGGGCATCGAGCAGCTGGACTCCGAGGGCGTGGTGCAGGTGCTGCGGTCGGACCGCCGCGGCGACGGGTCCCCCGTGCTCGCCGTCGTCGGGCCGATGCAGTTCGAGGTCGCCACCCACCGCATGGAGCACGAGTTCCACGCGCCGGTGGAGCTGGACCGGCTGCCCTACACCCTGGCCATGCGGACCGACGAGGCGTCGCTGCCGCTGATCGCCACCTCGGGCGGGGTCGAGGTGGTGCAGCGGACCGACGGCGAGCTGCTGGCGCTCTTCCCCGACAAGTGGGCGCTGCGGATGCTGCAGCAGCGGCACTCCGGCCTCACCCTGGAACCGCTGGTGGCGGCGCAGCTGGCCTGACCGGTCACTCCAGGAGGCTCCGGTAGACCTCCTCGGCGTGGTCGAACACCAGGAAGTGCCCCTCGCCGGCGAGCCAGTGCCCCGAGCAGTCCGGGAGCATCGCGCTGAGCACCTGTCCCAGGACGGCGGGGACCTGCCAGTCCTGCGTGCCGTGCCAGATGTGCACCCGCTGCCCGATCGTCGACACCGGGAAGCCCCATGGCCGGAACAGCAGCGCGCGGTCCTCGGCGAGCGCGGCAGTGCCGTTCCGCAGCCCCTCGGTGAAGGTGTCGGCCAGGATCCGCCGGACGGCCGGCCGGCCGATGACCCGCCGGTCGGCCGGGTTGAGCCGCAGCTGCAGGTACCGCGGGATCAGGGCCGGGCGCAGCCCCAGCGGGGCGAACACCGGCCGCAGCACTGCCGTCAGCTGCGCCGGCCGGTGCACGGTCGCGCGCACCCGCTGGGGCACCCACCGGGGCCAGGGCCACGGGACGTCGGGCGGCGGCGCGCCACCCAGGATGCCGACGGCACGTACCCGGTCGCCGAAGACGTGCGCGCAGGCCAGCGCGTAGGCCGCCCCGCCCGAGAGGCTCAGGGTGGCGAACCGCTCGACGCCGAGGTGGTCGAGCAGCTGCCGGACGTCGTCCGGCCAGTCCATGACGCGGCGGCCGGGTTGAGGGTCTGAGCGGCCGAAGCCGGGCCGGTCGGGGACGACGAAGCGCACCCCCCACCGCCGGTAGGCGTCAGGATCCTCGACGTGCCGCTCCAGCCGGGAGCTCGGCGACCCGTGGCAGCCGAGCACCGGCTGCCCCTCCGGATCGCCGTACTCGGCGTACGCCAGCGTCCGACCGTCGGCCAGCCGGATCTCGCTCTCCCGGATCAGCGCGCTCGCATGCATGCGGCCTCCCTACCCGGGGCCGCCGGTCTCATCCGGCGGTCGGGGTGTCCACGGAACCTCGGCGGGTAGGGATCACGGATGCATGCCAACAGACGCACATCAACCGCCGGGGTCATCGGGCGCGGCGTCCTCGCCGGCCTCGCGGGAACCGTCGTGATGACGGCCTTCCAGAAGTTCGTCGAGATGCCGCTCACCCAGCGGAGCGAGAGCTACGCACCGGCCGACTTCGCCCAGAAGGTCACCCCCATCGATCCGGAGACGCCGCAGGGCCGTCGGCGGCTGAACTACGCGACGCACTTCTCGCTGGGCATGATGTGGGGCACCGCCTACGGCATCGCTGCCCTGAAGGGCCTCCGCGGGCAGAAGGCCGTGAACACGGTCTTCGCCACCGTGTACACCGGCGACGTGCTGCTCAACACCGCGCTCGGGCTCTACCACCCCACCCGGTGGTCGGCGCGCGACTGGGCGATCGACGTCGCCGACAAGTACGTCCAGGCGCAGGGCACCGGACTGGTCTTCGACCGGCTGCTCGACCCGGCTGGGCGGCGCTGACCGCCCGCTCCACGAACGGTCGGAGGATCACATGGCGGACACCGGTGACGACCGGCGGGTGGCGGTCGTCACCGGCGCCAGCAGCGGGCTGGGGCGGGCGGTGGCGCACCGGCTGGCACGCGACGGCTACCGGGTGGCACTCCTGGCACGCGACGCCGGCGATCTGGCCGGCCTGGCGGAGGACATCGGGCGCAGCGGCGGATCGGCCCTGAGCCGGCCGGTGGATCTGGCCGGCGCGGCCCCGGCGCAGGCCGCGGTCGCGGAGGTGGTCGCCAGGTGGGGACGGGTCGATGTCCTGGTCAACGCGGCCGGCACCGACGTCCCCGGCACCGTCGAGGCCACGACGGTCGAGGACTGGGACCGCGTCCTCGCCGTGAACCTCCGCGCTCCGTTCGTGCTGAGCAAGGCGGTGTTCCCGCACATGCGCCGCGCCGGCGGCGGCACGATCGTCAACGTCTCCTCGGTGGCCGGGCTGCGCGGCTGGGCATCGGCGGCGGCCTACTGCTCGTCGAAATTCGCGCTCACCGGCTTCACCCAGGCCCTCGCCGCCGAGGGCCGGCCGCACGGCATCCGCGCATGCGTGCTCTACCCCGGGGCGATGGCGACCTCGTGGGGCGCCTGGGAGCCGGCGGAGCGCCGGACGACCGACCCGGCCGACCCGGCCGACCCGCAGCGAACCGGCCGCGAGGCACTCGGACCCGAGCAGGTCGCCGACCTCGTCGCCTGGATCGTCGCCGCACCGGGCAACCTGGTGCTCCCCCAGGTCACGGTGACGCCGCTGGACGAGCAGGGCTGGCCGTGACGCGGGGACGGACGGTCACCGCCAGCCGGGTCAGTGGCCCCGGAACGCCTCCTCCAGCCACCACGACGGCTCCTCCCGGGTGACCTTGGCGTCCACGAGCAGCGGCGCCGACCGGGGTCCGGCCAACCAGGCCGCGACGCCGTCCAGGTCCGCCGGGCGCCGCACGGTGACCGCCGCGTACCCGTGCCCGCGACCGATGGCGGCGAAGTCGGTCTCGGGGAAGCGGACGGTGTCCAGCGGGTGCCCGTCCGGGCCGAAGTGGTGCACCTCGGCGCCGTAGCCGGCGTCGTCGTAGACGACGACCACCATGGGCAGGCCCAGCCGGACGACGGTCTCCAGCTCCGCGGCGCCCATGAGCGCGCCGCCGTCGCCCAGGGCCGCGACCGGCAGCCGGTCGGGCCGGGCCAGGGCGGCGCCGATCGCGGTCGCCAGGCCCAGGCCCACCGACTGGAAGGCCTGGGTGAAGCAGAAGCCGTGCTCGTCGGGGACGTCGAGGAACATGCTCGGGTAGCCCATGAAGTTGCCCGAGTCGACGGCGACCACCCGCTCCGCGGGGAGCAGGTCGTCCAGCGCGACGGTGAGGGTGCGCGGGTCGATGCGCTGCTCGTCGCCCGTGTCGGCGAAGGGCTCGTCCCGCCAGCGCCGCCGCCGGGTGAGCGCCTCCCGGACCTCCGCGGTCCGGTAGCCGGTGGGCCGGGCGTCGCCAAGGCGCGCCGTCACGGCCCCGGCCACGCCGCGCACGTCCCCGACCACCCCGAAGGACACCGCGCGCTGCGCGCCGATCGCGCCGGCCTCGTCGTCGACCTGCACCACCACGGCGCCGTCGGCGATCAGCCGTCCGTGCCGCATGGTCCACATGTTCAGCGCGCAGCCCCAGCCGACGATCAGGTCGGCGCCGGAGATCAGCTCGGCGGCCAGCGGCGTGGCGAACCCGCCGGAGACGTCGAGGTCCCAGTCACTTCCCCGGAACAACCCCTTGGCCACCGCGGAGGTCGCCAGCAGTGCACCGCAGCGGTCGGCCAGCGCCTCCAACGCGGCGCGGGAACCGGGGCCGCGCGATCCCCG
This sequence comes from Blastococcus capsensis, assembly GCF_030165005.1. Lineage (GTDB taxonomy): Bacteria > Actinomycetota > Actinomycetes > Mycobacteriales > Geodermatophilaceae > Blastococcus > Blastococcus capsensis. Next base: position 5,482 of record NZ_JASNNW010000010.1, on the reverse strand, counting down.
GCCGGCCACGAACACCGGGCGCCTCGCCGCCCGGAGGGCGTCGGCGAGCCGGTCGAGCTCACCCGCGTCGGCCGTCGGCAGCGCCCGCGGGGGGCCGGCCACTCCGGCGGCGTCCCCGGCGTCCTGCTGCTGCACGTCCAGCGGCAGGTTCAGCACGACGGTGCGCCGCTCGTCCCGCGCGGTGGCCACCGCCGCAGCCGCCTGCACGGCCGCATCCGAGGGTGAGGCCACCCGCACCGGCACCGCGCCGACGGCCTGGGCGAGCGCCGGCTGGTCGACGAAGAAGTTCGAGCGCGGCGCGGTCGCCTCGGCCGTCAGCACGACCAGCGGGGTGCGGCTCTTCGCCGCCTCAGTGATGCCGGTCAGCGCGTTGGTCAGCCCGCAGCCCTGGTGGAGCGTGAGCGCCGCCGGCCGGCCGCTGGTGCGGGCGTAGGCGTCGGCCATCGTGGCCGCTCCGCCCTCGTGCCGGGCGGCGACGTACCGGGCGCCGGCGGCGACCATGGCGTTGGTCGCCACGAAGTTGCCCGAACCGACGACCCCGAAAGCCGTGTCGATGCCACTGCGGACGAGCGCCTCCCCGACCGCGTGCGCCACCGTCCGCCGCGCGCGGCTCATCCCCGGTCGACCAACGCCAGCACCCGTGACGGCGAGCCCGACCCGGAGACGATCGGCAGGGGGGCGGCCACGATCAGCGCGCCGGTCGGCGGCAGCCGGTCGAGGTTCTGCAACTGGGTGAGCCCGTACTTCCCGCTGCCCATGAGCGCCGCGTGGCACGGGAACGGCGGGTCGAACGAGTGCGCCGCGCCGGCGTCGGTGCCCACCGTCTCCACGCCGAGCCCCAGCACCGGGGACTCCTCGGCCAGCCAGCGCGCGCAGGCCGGCGACAGCCCGGGGGTGTGCGGCCCGGTCTCGTCGGCGTTGAGGAACTCCTGCTGCGAGGCCGAGCGCGCGTCCCAGCCGGTGCGGTAGAGCAGCCAACCGCCCTCGGGCAGCGGCCCGTGGGTGGCCTCCCACGCCCGGACGTGCTCGACCTCGAGCAGGAAGTCCGCGTTCTCCGCGGCCTGCGCGGAGAAGTCGAGGACGGCGGCCGGCGCGATCAGCCGGGCAGCCGGCACCGACGCCACGTCGTCGCCGTCCCGGCCGGTGACCCAGTGGTTGGGCGCGTCGAAGTGGGTCCCGGTGTGCTCACCGGTGCGGAAGTTGTTCCAGTACCAGGCCGGGCCGCGGTCGTCGTACCGGCTGAGCTCCTCCAGCTCGAACCGGGCGGTCTGGGCGAACTGCTCGGGCAACTGGATGGTCGGCGTCTCCGCCGACAGCGGCGCGGTGAGGTCGACGACCTCGATCCGCGCGGTGACCAGCGCCTCGGCCAGATCCGACAGCAGCGACATCGCGGTCCCTTCGCAGACGGGCGGAACGGCCGACAGCCAATCACAGCCGGCCCGCCCGTCCCGGACCCCGGTCAGCCCTCCTTGGGGATCATGAACCAGAGGATGATGTAGACGAGTTCACCGATCCCGAAGAGACCGAAGAGCACGAACCCGAACCGCACCAACCCCCGGGAGAGGCCGAACCGGTTGGCCAGGGCGGCGCACACCCCGGCGATGACCTTCTGCGAGCGTGGTCTGACCAGTGCAGATCTCATGCTCCGCCCTCTACCCGGCACGCCGGGCCGGGTACACGTCGGCCATCCGATCAGGCACGCTCCCCCAGCCGCAGGACCGCCTCGGCCACGACGTCGGGCCGGCCGGTCGGTGGCGGTGGTGGCCAGGCCTGTGCCACTCCCCCGACGGGTCGGAGTCGCCGTACCTGAGCGGGTCGACCACCAGCACGCGGCCGACCCCGCGACCTCCGGGACGACGTCGTGCCAGAGAGGTCGCTGCCCGCCCTGGCGGCATCGACGTACGCGGTGTTGCGTCCGGTGGTCGTGGCTATCCGCGACGGCCCCGGGGTAGGGACCGGCCATGGATGCGATCTCCTTGGGAAAGGCCGGCCTCCAGGGCTGGCGCGCGACCGTGGCCGACGCCGTGGCGGGACCGGTCGCCCGGCGGGCTCCGGTCACCGACGACCAGGTGCGCGCGGCGGTGGGGGCGCTGTTCTTCGTGCTCTCGGTGATGTACGTGGTGAGCTCGGTGAAGCGCCTGGCCGCCCGCTGAACACGGTCCGCGGCGGCCAGCCGCCGCCGCGGAAGGCGTGCTCGTGGCCCCCGACGACGTCCCCGTGACGGGCCGGCGCCACGTCCAGCCAGCAGAAGTTCCCGCCGTCGGGCACGCTCCAGTTCCCTCTCACAGCCCGTACTGCGCCACCGCGTCCAGTCCCGAGTCGGCGACGAACCCCCGGTCGTCGCCGTGGAGGACCTCGCCTCTCAGGTAGGCCGGCCGCGCACCCGTCCGGCCACCTCCCAGCGGGTGGACGTGCCACCGGATGGCGTCGTGCACCCAGCCCGGTTCGCCCGGTACCCGTGGTCATGCCCGGCGATGCTGCCCGGCCGGCCGGGTCGGCCTCACCCGTGAAGAGGCCCCGCCACATCCGGTCTACCGCTACGGACCGGTGAGGGGGTACAGTCCTGCCTGGTCGCTGTTGCGCCTCTGCTTTCGTTCTTGGACGTCCGCAGTCGTCTCTGCCTGACGTTCCTCTCGGTCCTGCCGGTCGGTGCGGCGGCCCCGCACCCGGTACGTACCTGTGCGGTCACCTCCCAGCACGGAAGAAGAACGACATGGCTCAGGGCACTGTTAAGTGGTTCAACGCGGAGAAGGGCTTCGGGTTCATCGCCCAGGACGGCGGCGGCGCCGACGTCTTCTGCCACTACTCCGCCATCAGCGGCAACGGCTACAAGTCCCTCGACGAGGGCCAGCAGGTCGAGTTCGACGTCACGCAGGGCCAGAAGGGCCCGCAGGCGGAGAACGTCCGCCCGCTCTGATCATCGCCTGACGAGAGGGGCCACGGCGCGCTGCGCCGTGGCCCCTCAGCCCGTTCACCCCCCCCGGGCCGCGGCGGCCCCGGGGCGGGGGCCCGGCCCCCCCTCTCGCGTTCCTCCCCCCGGGCGCAGCTGCCCCCGGGGGCAGCCACCGGCGACCGCAGGCGGACCGCCCGGCACGACCCGAGGACGACCCTTGACCCACCACGTCGGACGTTGCGCGGAAGCCCATCTCGGTTGTCCCTGCCGGGGCGACGAAACCATCCACGAGGAGCGCAGCCGCGCCGTCAGCGAGGCGCGGGACAGCGCCGGGCAGTCGGTGGAGTGCCCCGAGTGCGGTGGACCCACGACCCCGCTGTGCATCGTCTCGTGGGGCAACTGCCGCGCCTGCCGGACCGCGCACTCGCGGTCCACGCATCCCCTGCGCTGGTGACCGCGGACCACCGGGCCCGCACGTCTGCCCGGCGGGGCGGCTCCCCGGCCCTCAGAGACTGACCGCGACCGTGGCCGCCAGCTCGCGGCAGGCCTCCAGGTCGGCAGTCCCCGGCGCACCGGTGAGGCTCAGCGGTGCGGCCACCTGCTTCCATCGCAGGGCGCCGGTGATCCGCTCGATGCTCCGCAGCGCTCCGGCCGTGTCGTCGGAACCGTGCACGTACACCCCGAACGGCCGCCCCACCGTCGCCTCCAGGCAGGGGTAGTAGACGGTGTCGAAGAAGTGCTTGAGCGCACCGGACATGTAGCCGATGTTCGCCGGCGTGCCCAGCAGCACCCCGTCGGCGGCGAGCAGGTCGGCCGGGCCGGCGGACAACGCGGGACGGAGCACCAGCTCCACGTCGTCGACCAGCGCCACGCCCTCCTTGACCGCCTCCAGGACGGCCTGCAGGGCCGGCGACGGAGTGTGGTGGACGACCAGAAGGCGAGGCACCCCGGCATTGTGCCCGCCCCGCACCCCGCGGCGCTGCGGGTGTGGAGTGGCGGCATGCACCTGGTGCTCGAGTACGCGCTGGCCGAGGACTACCTGGAGCGGCGGGGCGCGCTGCGCGCGGATCACCTGCACCTGGCCCGGGCGGCCCACGAACGGGGTGAGCTCCTGCCGGCCGGTGCGCTCCCCGACCCCTACGACCGGGCGCTGCTGATCTGGACGGCGCCGCGCGAGGTGGTCGAGCGCTTCGTGGCCCAGGATCCGTACGTCGTCGAAGGCCTGGTCACTGCGTGGACGATCCGGCCGTCGAGCGCCGTCGTCGGTCGGGTCAGCACCCGCTGCCCGCGGCGGCGTCGGGCCGCAGCCGGCGATAGACGCGCGCGAGGTCGGGCAGCTGGAAGTGGGCGTTGAGCCCGCTGGGGTTCGGCACCACCCAGGTGTCGGCACCGCCCACCTGCTCGGGCTGCAGGCCGATCCGGGCCTTCGGCCGGCCGAAGCCCTCCCGCCAGGCGGTTATCCCGAGGACGGCGAGCGCCCGCGGCCGGTACCGGGCCACCAGCCGCTCCAGCGCCTCGGCGCCGGCGCGCAGCTCGTCGCCGGAGAGCTCGGCCGCGGTCCGGGTCGGCCGGTCGACGACGTTGGTCACGCCGAGCCCGTAGCGCAGCAGCTCTCGGTCCTCGACCGGCTGCAACCGCCGCGGCGTGAGCCCGGCCAGGTGGATGGCCGGCCAGAACCGGTTGCCCGGCCGGGCGAAGTGGTGGCCGAGCTCGGCCGACATCAGCGACGGGTTGATGCCGCAGAACAGCACGTCCAGGCCCGGGGCGATCACATCGGGAAGTGGCTTGTCGGGCACGGGTCCATCCTCCCCGGAGGGTCGGCCGGCGGTTCCCGGCGGACCGCTGAGGAGCCACGGCCCAGTCTCCCGGTGCGTGCCCGTGCCGTCCCGCTGCGCCCCGAAGCGGACTACAGGGCTGTACGGGGACTTCCGTCCCCGACATGGCGTGAGCCGCAGATGTCCACGGCGATGGCCGTCGCTGCCGTCCAGGGACAGCCGTGCGGCGATCGGGAGCGCTTCTGGGCGGTGTCGTCAGGAGCGGCGGAAAAGTGTCAGACCCCGTCCCTATGGTCGTGGCATGTCGTCGGGTGTGGGGTTCGCGGTCGGGGTGACCGTGATGCCGGTCGGTGACGTGCCTTCGGAGTGGGAGCTGGCCGATCCTGATCCGCTGCCGCGGTTGGGGGAGCCGTTGTCGGCGTGGTTGCCGGCCCGGCGGAGCGCGGGTGAGGCGGCGGCGCTGCTCCAGCAGATTGTGGTGGCCGAGGCGCAGTTGGCGGCGTTGCGGGCGGAGCTGGTGATGGATCTGGCCGCGGCCCGCCCGGCGCCGCCGGACCCGTTACCCGGTGGGGAGGGCGCGGGTGCGGTCGGCCCCGCGGGGGTCAGTGAGTTCGTGCCCGACGAGCTGGCGCTGGTGCAGAACTGCAGCCGGGCGGCGGCTGTCACCCTGCTGGAGCACGCCGAGGTGCTGACCACCGTGCTGCCGGCCACCTATGCGCAGCTGTGCCTGGGGCGGCTGGACTGGCCCCGTGCTCGGGCGATCGCCGCCGAGGTGGCCGTCACCGGGCGGGACACCGATCCGGCGGTGATCGCC
>NZ_JASNNW010000009.1 GCF_030165005.1 Blastococcus capsensis | reverse complement strand
CCAGGCGTACCCGTAGCTGGTCACGCAGCGCGTCGTGGAGGCGAGCCCAGGCTCCGCTGCGCACCCAGCGGGTGAAGGTGTCCCAGACCGTGGAGCGGGGTGGGAACTCGCGGGGCAGTTCACGCCAGGTGATTCCGCCTCTGACCAGGTAGAAGATGGCGTCCACGAGCAGGCGGCGGTCGTGCTTCTCCGAGCGGCCACCGCGCCCGGCGGCGTTGCCCGGCGGCGGCAGCAGCGGCTCGATGAGCGCCCACTGGGCGTCGGTGGTCGCCGAGGACGGATACACCTGGCAGCGCGGAAGCCCCGATCGCCGGTCGCTACCGGTGGTGCTGTTGGCCGGGCAGGACGCACACGTGCAAGTCGGGGAAGATGACACCAGGACTCCTGGTAGGTGGTGGCGTAGACACCTACCGCCCTACCAGGAGTCCGCCTTCCCGCCCGCGCGGACACGCCCAGTTCCCGGACACGCTCTGAGGCCCTCCGCCCGCGCAGGGTCCCGCCGCGAGCTCGCGAGCGGTGGAGCCCGGACGACCTCTCCCCGGCGGCCCCGCGGCCACCCGCGCCGCCTCCACCCGGGTGCGCGCGCCGGTCTTGCCGATCGGGCCGGGTCCCGCTCGGCCAGCCGGCCGGCCAGCTTCGCGACTGCCCAGTTCCAGGCGGACCGGCGGGCGCCGGCCGCGCGCAGCAGCATGCCGGCATGGACGTCGGTCACATCCAGGCGCACCCGCACCGCGCCATGGCTCACAGCCGGCATCGTGCCGGTGACCACCGACAAGATCATGGACCCGCCCTCTCAGCTCCACCGAGGGGGGCATCCGCCAGACCCGCCCGGCGACGGGTGGGGTCAGGCGGCGGCGGTGCAGGACACGCAGGTCGACGCGAACGGGCGCAGCTCCAGCCGCTCCTCCGGGATGACGGCGCCGCAGCCGGTGCACCGGCCGTAGGTGCCACCGTCGAGGCGGGTCAGCGCGGCGTCGATCTCCTCGATCTGGCGCTGCAGGTCGGCGCTGCGGCGCTGGGCGACCGGGTCGGGCACCGAGGTGGCGCACTCCGCGAGCGCCTCCTCCCGCTGCTGGACGCAGTCGGCCCGCTGGGTCTGCAGCAGGGTGCGGAAGCGGTCGGGCGAAGCGGCGGTCATGGCGTCGGTGCTGGCGGACATGCGGATCTCCTTCTGGCAACGCGGAAGGACGCGGTCACCGGTCGGTGGCGCGTCAGGACGGGCGGGTTGCGGCTCCGGGCGGAGTCAGCAGAGGTGCGGCGGGGCCCGGTCCTGGCTGCGACGGAGGACGTCGAGTCCTCGCAGGCCCCGTGCTCGCCGGTTCATCGCCAGGGCGAGCAGCATCCCGCCCGTGAGCGGGCGTACCGCGGCGCCGGATCGGCCACCGGGTGGCGGGAGCACCGGCCGGAAGGCGAACGCGTACGCGCCCATCGCCGATCACCTCCCCGCCAGCCCGGCGCCGTTGCCGGAACGGGGACCATAGCCCAGATCGGCGCCGGCATGCCGCTCTTTCGGGTGATCTGGCTGTGCTGGCCCCGTCCCGGGTCCCGCCCTGAGCTCGCGGAGGGTGGGGAGGACGGGGTCCTTGCTCAGTCGGTGAGGTCGCGGACCACCGCGTCGGCCAGCAACCGGCCGCGGTCGGTCAGCACCGCGCGGCCGTCGGCGTGCGCGGCGGGGTCCAGGAGGCCCTCGGCCACGGCCTCGGCGGCCCGGTCGCGGCCGGTGTCGGTGAGGGCTGTCAGGAGCAGCCCGTCGCGCAGCCGCAAGCCCAGCATCACCGCCTCCAGGGCACGGTCGGCCTCGTCGAGCAGTTCTGCGTCCTGGGCCGGGCTCTCACCCCGGGCCAGCCGGTCGGCGTAGGCGGCCGGGTGCTTGACGTTCCACCACCGCAGGCCACCGACGTGGCTGTGCGCGCCTGGCCCCACGCCCCACCAGTTGGCGTTGGCCCAGTACAGCTCGTTGTGCCGGCAGCGGGCGATGTCGGAGGTGGCCCAGTTGGACACCTCGTACCACTGGAACCCGGCGGTGCGGAGCGTGGCGTCGGCCTGCTCGTAGCGGTCGGCGAGGACGTCGTCGTCCGGCATGGGCAGCTCCCCGCGACGGACGCGCCGGGCGAGCTTGGTGCCCTCCTCGACGATCAGGGCGTAGGCGCTGACGTGGTCGACGGGCGAGGCCAGGACGGCGTCGAGCGAGGCGGCCCAGTCGGCGTCGCTCTCACCCGGGGTTCCGTAGATGAGGTCGAGGTTGACGTGCTCGAACCCCGCGGCGCGGGCCTCGTGCGCGGCGTCGACGGCGCGGCCCGGGGTGTGCCGCCGGTCGAGGGCGGCGAGCACGTGCGGGGCGGCGGACTGCATGCCCAGGCTCACCCGCGTGAAGCCGCTCTCGCGGAGCCGGGCCAGCGACGCCGGCGACACCGTCTCCGGATTGGCCTCGGTGGTCACCTCGACGTCGTCGGCGAACGGGAGGAGCCCGCGCGCGGCGGAGAGCACGGCGGCGAGGTCGTCGGCGGGCAGCAGCGTTGGTGTGCCGCCGCCGACGAAGACCGTGGAGACCGTCGGCAGGTCCGGCCCCAGGGTGCGGGCCGCGCGCTCGAGCTCGGCGATCGCGGTGCCGGCGTACTCGCTGCGGTTGGCGCCGGGGCCCAGCTCGTCGGAGGTGTAGGTGTTGAAGTCGCAGTAGCCACAGCGGGTCGCGCAGAACGGGACGTGCACGTACAGCCCGAACGGCGTGGCGCCGAGGCCTTCTCGGGCGCTGTCGGGGAGCCGGTCGGGGCCGGGTGCACCCGGCGGCAGCCCGGTGTCGTTCAGCAGCGGCAGGACGGTGTTCATCTGCTCCCAGTGTGCCGCCCGGGCGCCGCGGACCGGCAGGATGCCGGACGTGACCTCCGACCGAGTGCTGCAGGTGTCCGTCTCGCGCGGCGTCGCCACGCTGATCCTCGACTCCCCCGCCAACCGCAACGCCCTCTCACGGGGGATGCGCACCGAGCTGCGCACCGCGCTGTCCGATGCCCTGGCCGACGACGCCGTGCGCGTGGTCGTGCTCGACCACACCGGGCGCGTCTTCTGCTCGGGGATGGACCTGTCGGAGGCGGCCGGCGGCTCGTCGGAGGACCAGGGCGTGCGCGAGTTCCCCGAGCTGCTGTCGCTCGTCTGGTCCTCCCCCAAGCCGGTGGTCGCCGTCGTCCGCGGCCCGGCCCGCGCGGGTGGCGTCGGGCTGCTGGCCGCCTGCGACGTCGTCGTGGCCGCCTCGTCGGCGACCTTCGCCTTCTCCGAGGTGCGGCTGGGACTGGTGCCGGCGGTCATCTCCGCCGTCGTCCTGCCGCGCATGACCACCTCCGTGGCGCACCGCCTGATGCTGACCGGAGAGGTGTTCGACGCGGGCACCGCGGCCGCCGGCGGGCTGGTCGACCTGGTCGCCGCCGATGACGAACTGGACGCCGTCCTGGCCGGCCAGCTCACCGCGCTGGCCGCCGGTGCACCCGCGGCCCTGGCCGAGACCAAGCGGCTGCTGCAGAGCCGGCAGCCCGAGCTGGCGTTCGACGAGCTGCTCGGTCTCTCGGCGCGGTTCTTCGCCGGCGAGGAGGGCCAGGAGGGCATCGCGGCCTTCCGGGAGAAGCGCGCCGCCCGCTGGGTGCCGTGACCGACCGGGATCTGACCCCGGCAGGAGCAGTTCCCCGCACGGTCTGGCTCTGAGTGCCCTGGCACTCAGAGCCAGACCGTGCGCAGGTGCACCTACGGCAGGCGGCGGGTGTTGTCCGGCAGCCGGACGGTGACGCCCTGGGCGTCGAGCCATTCCATGAGCGGCACGGCGACCCGGCGGCTGGTGCCCCAGGCCTGCCGGGCCTGGCTCAGGGTGAACGGCTGCGGGACCGAGGCCAGGCGGGCGCGCGCCACGTCGGCGATGCCCGGCGCCAGGTAGACCTGCTCGCCGATGCGCACCAGCTGGCCGCTGCGGACGGCCGCCGCCAGCTCCCGCACGCCGAGCCCCGCGGCCACCAGGTCCGGCGCCTCGGGGGCGGCGAAGGGGTCGGCGGCGAGGCGCGCACGGACGTCGTCCACCGCCCGCTGCACCGCCGGCGGCAGGTCGGCGGCGCCGTCGACGACCCGCCCCTCGCGCAGCACCAGCGGCTCCCGGACCAGCGCCGGCACCAGTTCGGCGTCGGGCAGGTCGAGGGCCCGGCGCACCACCTCCGCCGGCGGGCCCGGCTCCAGCGGGCGCAGCCTCCGGTAACGGCTGACGACGTCGGGCACCCGTGCCGCCAGCTCCTCGGCCAGCCCGGCGGCCAGCAGCCACGGCCCGGCGGCGGTGGCGCCGGCGGGCACCGGCCAGCCCATGGCGGCGAAGTCCGCGGTGCGCACGATCCGCCGCCGGGCCAGGTCGGCGGCCGCCCCGGCGGTGCCCTCCGGCTGGGCCGCGAGGTCCGCGGCCCGCTGCCGGGCCGCGCCGCGGCGGCGCAGCTCGGGCGGGTCGACGTCACGCACGTCGGCGCCGAGGACCCGCCGGGAACCGGGATCGCGCAGCAGCAACCGATCGCCCACCTTCAGCGGGAGCGGCGCGTTCAAGCGCAGCCGCGCGGCCGCGCCGTCCAGCGGCCGGAGCCGGGCGCCGACCGTCGCGGAGCCCACGTGCACCACCGGCTCGGCGGGCAGCCGCTCGTCCGGCTCTGCGCCGAGGGTCACGTCGACGACGTCGGTGAGCCGGAACGCGCCGGGGGTGAGCAGGGCGTCGCCCCGCGAGAGGTCCTCCACCGCGACGCCGCGGAGGTTCAGGGCCACCCGTGCGGTGGCGCTCACCCGGTCGACGGCCGCGCCGAGCGACTGCGCCCCCCGCACGGTCACCTCGCGGCCGCCGAGCAGGAGCCGGTCACCCTGGCTCACGGTCCCGGCGGGCAGGGTGCCGGTGACCACCGTCCCGGCTCCCCGGATCGAGAAGGCGCGGTCGATCCAGAGCCGGACCGGCGCGTCGTGGTGCGGCGCGGGCAGCCCGGCGAGCAGCGTTTCCAGCGCTGCGGCGAGCTCCGGCAGGCCCGCACCGGTCACCGCGCTCACCGCCACCCCGGGCACCTCGCCCATCGACGTCGCGGCCAGCCGCTCGCGCACGTCGTCGAGCACCGGGGCGGGGTCGGCGAGGTCGGACTTGGTGACGGCGAGCAGCGCGTGCCGCACGCCCAGCGCGTCCAGGACGGCGACGTGCTCGGCGGTCTGCGCCGACCAGCCGTCGTCGGCGGCGACGACCACCAGGGCGGCGGGCACCGAGCCGACACCCGCCAGCATGTTGCCCACGAACCGCTCGTGGCCCGGGACGTCCACGACGGCCAGCCGGCGACCCGAGGGCAGCGTCGTCCAGGCGTAACCGAGGTCGATGGTGAGGCCGCGGCGGCGTTCCTCGGCCCAGCGGTCGGGCTCCATGCCGGTGAGCGCGCGGACCAGGGCGGACTTGCCGTGGTCGACGTGCCCGGCGGTCGCGATGACGTCCATGCCGGACGTGCCAGGAGCGGTCACGTCCACCGGCGCGCCACCTCCAGCACCGCGCCGGCCAGGTCGTCGTCGGCGGCGGGCAGAACACTCCGCAGGTTCAGCAGCGTCCGGTCGTCCTCGAGGTAGCCGACCACCGGTGGGCTGCCGGTACGCAGCGGTTGGACGAATCCTGGCGGCAGGGAGACAGCGGCGCCGGGCAGCGGGTGCTCGGGCGCCCCGCCCCCGCCGACCCGCGAGTCGGCGTCCACCGCGACGGCGTCCACCCCGGCGCCGGCCAGCCGGTCGGCGAGCGCACGGGCCCGGGTGCGCAGGCCGTCGACGTCGGCGGCGAGCATCTGCTGCACCGGCGGGAGCGGGCCGCGCAGGGTGGCCTCCAGCGCGGCGAGCGTCGTCTTGTCCACCCGCAGCGCCCGGTAGAGCGGGTGCCGGCGCAGCCGCTGGACCAGGTCCGCCCGGCCGAGGACCAGCCCCGCCTGCGGGCCGCCCAGCAGCTTGTCGCCGCTGGCGAGCACCAGGTCGGCGCCGGCGGCCAGCGTGGTCTGCAGGTCCGGTTCCGCCGGGAGGAGCGGGTGCGGGCGGAGCAGCCCCGAGCCGACGTCGGCCACCAGGGGGACACCGTCGAGGGCGCCGGCCAGCTCGCCCACCTCGACCGCCCGGGTGAAGCCGCGCACGACGAAGTTCGACGGGTGCACCTTGAGCACCGCGCCGGTCTCCGGGCCCAGGGCGCCGCGGTAGTCGTCGACGGTCACCCGGTTGGTCGTCCCGACCTCGCGCAGCCGCGCGCCGGTGGCCTCCAGCAGCTCGGGGATGCGGAAGCCGTCACCGATCTCCACGAGCTCGCCGCGGGCCAGCACCAGCTCCCGTCCCTGCCCCAGCGCCGTCGCCACCAGGGCGAGCGCGGACGCGCAGTTGTTCACCACGATCGCCGCCTCGGCGGCCGGCACCGCCTCGAGCAGCGCCGCGATCGCCGCCTCGCCCCGCGGGCCGCGACGGCCGGTGCCCAGGTCCAGCTCGACGTCCGTCGTCCCGGCGGCGGCGGTGATCGCCTCCACCGCGGCCGCCGACAGCGGGGCCCGGCCGAGGTTGGTGTGCACGATCACGCCGGTGGCGTTCAGCACCGGGCGGAGGCTCGACGCGGTCGCCGGCAGCTCGGCCACGACCGCCTCCACGGCCTCCCCCGGGGCGACCGCACCGGCCCGCACCCGCTGCTGCACCCGCTGGACGGCGTCCTTCACCAGCCCGCGGCCCAGGCGCTCGCCGGCACCGGCGAGGCGCGGGTCGGCGAGCAGGGTGTCGGTGCGCGGCACCTGGCGGCGCGGGTCGGTGCCCTGCGGGTTCTGGCTCATCGCCCCGCAGCGTATGTGCGGGAAGAGTTGGCGGAGGCGGACGGGAATCGAACCCGCCTGACCGAGCTACTCGGCCACGTCGGCTTTAGAGGCCGCGGGGGCCACCAGACACCCTGACGCCTCCGTCGCGCACCCTACGTGGCCGGCGGCATCCGGCGGAACTGCCGGTGTCCCCTGCCAGTCTCCGATCCGTGAACCGCACCGGGTCCCACTCCCCCACCACGCTGCCGCCGGTCACCCTCACGCCCGAGGAGGCCGCGGCCGTCGCGCTCGCCCTCGCGCGGCAGCCGGAGGGCCCCTACGCCGCCGCCGGGTGCGGTGCGCTGGGAAAGGTGCTGGCCGCACTCGAGCCCGATCCGCGCCGGCACGCCGATCTGCTGGCCGCGGTCGCTCGCGTCGCCGGGAAGCCGTCGCGACGCGCGCGCACCGGGGAGCGCGTCCCCTCGCCTCGGCACCCCGCCGGCCGGAGACGTCGTCCCGAGCCGGATCCGGCCCGGCCCGCGCCCGAGGCGCCCGTCCCACCGCGGCTGGTCGTCCTCCCCGGGGGACGGGCATAGATTCGGGGCGTGACCACCGCACCCGCCCGAATCAGGCTCACCCAGTACGCGCACGGCGGAGGCTGCGCCTGCAAGATCCCGCCGGGTGAGCTGGAGGCGGTCGTCGCCGGCCTCTCGGCCCAGGGTCCGGTCGACCCGGCGGCCGAACTGGTCGTCGGTCTCGACGACGGAGACGACGCGGCCGTCGTCCGCATCCCCGGCGGCCAGGGGCTGGTGCTCACCACCGACTTCTTCACCCCGGTGGTCGACGACGCGTACACCTTCGGCCGGATCGCCGCGGCGAACGCGCTGTCGGACGTCTACGCCATGGGCGGCACCCCGGTCGTCGCGGTGAACCTGCTCGGCTGGCCGCGGGACGTGCTGCCGGCCGAGCTCGCGGCGGAGGTGCTGCGCGGCGGGCTCGAGGTCGCCCAGCAGGCCGGCTGCCACGTCGGCGGCGGGCACTCCATCGACGATCCGGAGCCCAAGTACGGGATGGCCGTGACCGGCATCGTCGACGTCGACCGGATCATCACCAACTCCGGCGCGGTGGCCGGCACGCCGCTGACCCTCACCAAGCCGCTCGGGGTCGGCGTGCTCAACAGCCGCATGAAGGCGACCGGCGAGATGTCGGAGGAGGCGGTCGCATCCATGGTGGCCCTCAACCGGGACGCCGGCCGGGCCGCAGTGACCGCCGGCATCCGCGCGGGCACCGACGTCACCGGTTTCGGCCTGCTCGGCCACCTGTACAAGATGGCGCGGGCCAGCGGCGTCACCGCCGTGGTGGACGCCGCCGCGGTGCCGTACCTGGCCGGCGCCCGCGAGGCGCTGGCCGACGGGTTCGTCTCCGGTGGCACCCGGCGCAACCTCGACTGGGTGCACCCGCACACCGACATGTCGGCGGTGTCGGAGGACGAGGCGCTGCTGCTCGCCGACGCGCAGACCTCCGGCGGCCTGCTGCTGGGCGGCGAGATCCCCGGCTCCCCGGTGATCGGCGAGTTCGTGCCGCGCGGGGACTTCGTGGTCGTCATCCGCTGACGGAGTGGTCGACGGAGTGGCCACCAGCCTCCGGACGACGCTCGGTGAGGCAGGGCCGCTCGGTCTGCCGCTGGCTGGAGCGGTACCGACCCGGAACCACGACGGCGTGTCGCAGCGGACATCCCGGGAGCCGGGCCTCCGATGCGAAATTGCCTCGTGCACTGGTCAGCGTGCCTGCCGCTCGCACGGATCCCGGAGATCCCGCGATCCGGCACGGAGGAGGATGGCATGAGCACGAGGACGGCAACCCGGGCGCTCACCGTGGCGGCACTGACCGCGTCGGTGATCGGGGTGGGGGCGGGCAGCCCGGCCGGCGCGGCTTCGGCGGTGGGGCCGCCGTACACCGCCTCGCTCGCCAGCACGGTGCTGGCCACCCCCGGTTTCGGTCTCGTCGCGACCGTGTCCGTCACGGAGAGGAAGGGACACGCACCCGTCGTCGACGTCGCCCTGTACGGAGAGGGCCTGTCCTGCGTCGTCGAGGGCGTACCCACCGCCGCCGAGCTGACCACCCTGGAGTCGGCGACCGCCACCGGCACCTACACGTACGTCTGCACGGAGGGCGGCGGGAACGGGCTCACCGCCCTGGAGGGGACGGCCCATCTGCACGTCGTCTGGACGGGGGTGGGCCCGACCGAGCGGGCTCCGCTGTACCACTGCGTCGGGCGTTACCTGGTGCGCGAGGCGGAGATCACCGGCGGTCTGACGCTGACCGGTGGCCTCCGAGCCGAGCTGACCGCAGCCCCGGACAACTCGCGCCTGTCCTACGACCACAACGTCTGTCCGCCGGGCATCCCGTAGCCGCCCGAGGTGCCATGACCGGCCGGGTGCCCGCGCGTTGCCGCACGGCCCGGCCCTGCCTCGCCACCGGGCAGCGGCTCCGTTAGCGTCCGGGTCATGCTGGCTGCCTTCGTCTCCGCCCCCGCCCCGAAGGACCCGCTCTCCGTCCTCGAGGTGGGTGAGCGGCCGGAGCCCGAGGCGCCCGACGGCTGGACGACGATCCAGGTCAAGGCCGTCTCGCTCAACCACCACGACCTGTTCAGCCTGCAGGGCATCGGCCTGCCGGCCGAGCGGATGCCGATGATCCTGGGCACCGACGCCGCCGGGATCGACGAGGACGGCAACGAGGTCGTCGTCCACGGGGTCATCTCGACGCCCGACTGGATGGGCGACGAGACTCTGGACCCGAAGCGCTCGCTGCTGTCGGAGGTGCACCAGGGCTCGATGGCGGAGAAGGTCGCCGTCCCCCGCCGGAACCTGCTGCCCAAGCCGGCCGAGCTCTCCTTCGCCGAGGCCGCCTGCC
This sequence comes from Blastococcus capsensis, assembly GCF_030165005.1. Classification (GTDB taxonomy): domain Bacteria; phylum Actinomycetota; class Actinomycetes; order Mycobacteriales; family Geodermatophilaceae; genus Blastococcus; species Blastococcus capsensis. The sequence goes on along the minus strand of NZ_JASNNW010000009.1, from coordinate 126,414 downwards.
TGCCCACCGCGTGGCTGACCGCCTACCGGATGCTCTTCGTGAAGTCCGGCCTGCGCCCGGGCCAGACCGTCCTGGTGCAGGGCGCCAGCGGCGGCGTGGCGACGGCGTTGATCGTGCTCGGCCGTGCCGCCGGCTACCGGATGTGGGTGACCGGCCGGAGCGAGGAGAAGCGGACGGCCGCGCTCGCGCTGGGCGCGGAGCATGCCTTCGAGACCGGCGCCCGGCTGCCCGAGCGGGTGGACGGCGTCATGGAGACCGTCGGCGAGGCCACCTGGAGCCACAGCATCAAGTCGCTCAAGCCCGGTGGCGTGCTCGTCACCTCCGGCGCCACCACCGGCTTCAACCCGGGGGCGGAGCTGAACCGCGTCTTCTTCACCCAGCTATCGGTCATCGGCTCCACCATGGGCACCAAGCCGGAGCTGGAGGCCCTGATCCAGATGTGCCGGGTCACCGGCATCCGGCCGCAGATCGACGTCGAGCTGCCGCTGGCCCAGGCGCGGGAGGGTTTCCAGCGGATGCTCGAGGGCCGCACCAACGGGAAGATCGTCTTCACGCTCTGAGACCCCCGCCCGGACGAGTGGGCAGGTGCGGTCGCCGACACGTGCGAACTCGCCGCGGTCGCCTGCTGCGACTGCTCACCCGGCGACGGCTCAGTGCACGACCTTGAGCCCGACGACGCAGCCCACGATCCCGGCGAGCAGCAGCAGCCGCACGAGCGAGACCGGCTCGGCACCGGTGACCATGGCGTAGACCACCGTGAGCACCGCGCCGATGCCGACCCATACCGCGTAGGCCGTCCCCAGGGGCAGCTCGCGCATGGCGAAGGCCAGCCCGCCCATGCTCGCGGCCAGGGCGACGGCGAAGAGCACCGTCGGCCACAGCCGGCTGAACCCCTCCGACCGGTCCAGAGCCACCGCCCACACCGCCTCGAGCATCCCCGACACGACCAGCACCAACCACGACATCGCGGGCTCCTCAGGCGCCGTCTTGTCGCACACCGGGTACGGCACCGCTCGTCCGGGAGCCGTGGTCGCAGCTCTCCCCCAGTCTCGCACGCGCCTCCGTCGCGCGGGCTGTCAATCAACGGTGACATGCCGTGACGGAGGCGGTCGCCGCCGCCGTCGGTGGGCCGGAACTGGATGCCGGTGCGCTGGAAGCCGTGGGCATCGGCCTGGAGGCGGTCCGCAGCTCGGTGGAGGCGACGTCCGGCCCAGGAGCGCTGGACCGGCCGCGCCGCTCGGGCCGGCAGCCGGCCGGGCACATCGCCCTCGCGCTGCTGCGGGGAGGCGACGGGCTGGCGGTGAAGGTGCTGCACGACCGCGGGGTGGACGCCGACGCGCTGCGCGCGGACCTCAGGCTCGCGCTGGATCCCTGACCGGCGCGCCGCGGAGCAGGACGAGCGCGGCGACCGCCGCCAGACCCGCCGCGATCGCCGCCCCGGCGAAGACGGTGTGCAGCTGGGTCAGCAGCGCGGTCTCGGTCGCGGCGTCGTAGGCGGCGCAGTCGGCGGGGCTCGTCGGGCACAGCTCCATCGGCGTGCCGATCGCGGCGATCTCGGCGGTGAACCGGCGCAGCGCCACGGCGGTGAGCAGCGACAGCCCGGCCAGCATGCCGACCGTCCGGGTGACGACGGCGAGCGCACTGGCGCTGCCGTGCACCTCGGCCCGGGTGACGGCCAGCAGCACCGCGTTCACCGGCGCGATGGCCAGACCGAAGCCCAGGCCCGCGGCGAGCAGCACGACTGTCGACCACGCACCGTCCAGCGACCGCTCGTCCCAGCCGGTCATGGCGACGAAGGCCACCGCGGTCAGCGCCATGCCGACGCCGGCCACCACGCGCGGCGCGACCACCCGGCACAGCCACCCGCCGGCCACGGCGCCCACCGGAACGGCGACCAGCAGCCGGAGCAGCACCAGCGCGGCGCCCAGCTGGTCACCCGGCGTGGTGGTGGCACGGGCGAAGAGCGGGATGTCGACCAGCGCGGCGACGAGCGCGACCCCCACCAGGAGGTTGACCAGCAGCGCACCCCACGCACCCACCGGGCGCAGGGCGGCCAGGGGCAGTACCGGGTTCGGCGTGCGCCGCTCGTGCACCACGAAGAGCACCCCGGCGACAGCGGCGAGCGGCAGGAGCACCCAGCCGTGGGCGACGACCTCCTGGGATGTGTCGGCGGCGGCGAACGCCCAGACCAGCGCGCCCAGCGCCAGCACGACCAGCGCCGAGCCGACCACGTCGACCTCGCGGGCCAGCCGTCCGAGCCCCCGCAGCGGCAGCACGGCGCCGGCCGGCCGGATCAGGCTGCGCGCCACCAGTGCCGCGGCGGCGAGCACGGTCGCCAGCAGCAGGGGCGCCGTCCACGACTTCCCCGCAACGAGGGGCACGTACAGCAGGCCGAGGGCGACGTCCTCGGCCAGCGCGGCCGGCTCGGCGAGCAGCAGCCCGAGCGTGGCCGCCGCGACCACGGCCAGCACCAGCCCTCCCGGGTCCGGTCGCCGCACCTGTCCGGTGACGACCACGCCGGCCGCGAGCCCCAGCCCGAGCAGCAGGTTCAGCCAGAAGATCGCCCGCCAGTCCGCCAGGGCGAGCACCGCCGCACCCGCCAGCGGCCCCAGCACCGCACCCGCCTCCTGCACGGCCCCGACCACGCCGAGGGGCAGCGACCGGCGCTCGGGCGGCCAGCGGTCGGCGACCAGCGCGAGCGTGGCCGGGACCAGCCCGCCGGCCCCGATGCCCTGCAGCCCTCGACCGGCCACCGCGAGCCCCAGCGACTCCGCCGCGGCGGTCAGCAGCGACCCGAGCGCGAACAGCAGGAGGCAGCCGATGAGCACCGGCGTCCGCCCGCGCAGATCGGCCAGCCGGCCCAGCAGCGGAAGCGTGGCGGTGTAGCCGAGCAGGAAGCCGCCGACGATCGGCGTCGCCTTCTGCAGCTCGTCCAGACCGACCCCGACGCCGGCGAGGATGTCCGGCAGGGCGAGGACGACGACGTAGGTGTCGGCCGCCGTGACGAGGACGGCGAGGGTGGCCAGCGCGATCGCCATCAACCCGGGGACCTCCCGGGCGGCGGACGACCGGTCAGCCGGTGGGCGGTGCGCTGATCTCGACATCGGCCCCGAAGTCGCTGAGCTCGAGGGTGTACGTGGCGTCCTCGTCGGCGGTGAAGAACGGCCCGGTCAGCTCCGCGCGGCGGAGTTCGCCGCTGTCGCTGGCGATGGAGAACCGTGCCTGCACGGGCTCGGACAGCTCCTCGCTGCTGAGGATCTGCTCGACGAGCTCAGCGGGCAGCTGGGCGGTCACCTCGCGCACCACCTCGCCGCCGACCCGGCGCTCCTCACCGAGTTCGGCGGAGGTCGCCTCGGCGAGCAGCTGGGAGATGCCGGTCTCCGGGTCGAGCAGGTCGCCGGGGTCGCCGAACCCGAACTGCGCCGGATCGATGACGCTGAACCCGCTGGTGAACGGCAGCTGGGCGTAGACCGTGTCGTCGACCGAGACCACCTCGAGGTCCAGCGTGGATCCCAGCGCCTGCACCTCCAGCGTGCCGTCGAAGGACGCCGGCCGGGCGATGTCGCCCTCGCCCCCGACCAGCAGGGTGCCGCTGGACGGGGCCCCTTCGCTGTCCAGCACGAAGTGCGCGCTCTCGGCCTCGTCCAGGGTCGTCTTGGCGCGTTCGAGCAGCTGAGCGGCGGACTCGTCGGGCTCGTCGGCACCGCAGCCGGCCAGGACCGGGCCGGCGAACAGTGCGACGACGAGGACGGGCAGCCCCGATCGGCGCAAGAGCATGGCGACCTCCACGTCCCCGGCGGGGTTCCCCGGCCGTCCGCGGACACTAGCGCGCCCGGCAGCTCAGCTGCGGGCGGCTCGGGGGTCGATCTTCGCGGCGACCTTCGCCTGGTCCTTGACCGGGCGGAAGGACAGCGCCGGGGCCAGCTGGGGCAGCAGGTCCTGACCGGACAGCAGACGGCGTCGAGCCGCCCGATCACGCGTTCGTGGATGCTGTGCCGTCGAGTGCGCTCGCGAGCTCGCTCACTTGGGCTTGGCGGAGGCGGTGGACTCGTTGGTGGAGAGCGCGGCGACGAACGCCTCCTGGGGGACCTCGACGCGGCCGACCATCTTCATCCGCTTCTTGCCCTCCTTCTGCTTCTCCAGCAGCTTCCGCTTCCGGGTGATGTCACCGCCGTAGCACTTGGCGAGGACGTCCTTGCGGATGGCGCGGACGGTCTCGCGGGCGATGACCCGGGAGCCGACGGCGGCCTGGATGGGCACCTCGAACTGCTGGCGCGGGATGAGCTCGCGGAGCTTGCCGGCCATCATCACGCCGTAGCTGTAGGCCTTGTCCTTGTGCACGATCGCGCTGAACGCGTCGACGGCCTCGCCCTGCAGGAGGATGTCCACCTTGACCAGCGCGGACTCCTGCTCGCCGGCCTCCTGGTAGTCGAGGCTGGCGTAGCCGCGGGTACGGGACTTCAGCGCGTCGAAGAAGTCGAAGATGATCTCGCCGAGGGGCAGCGTGTAGCGGAGCTCGACCCGGGACTCGGAGAGGTAGTCCATCCCGCCGAGCTGGCCACGGCGGCTCTGGCAGAGCTCCATGATGGCGCCGGTGTAGTCGCTGGGCGCGATGATCGTCGCGTTGACGATCGGCTCGTGAACCCTGTCGATCTTGCCCTCGGGCCAGTCGCTGGGGTTGGTCACCGTGTGCTCGGTGCCGTCCTCCATGATCACGCGGTAGACGACGTTGGGCGCGGTCGAGATCAGGCTGATGCCCGCCTCGCGCTCGAGCCGCTCCCGGACGATCTCCAGGTGCAGCAGGCCCAGGAAGCCGACGCGGAAGCCGAAGCCCAGCGCCGCCGACGTCTCCGGCTCGTAGACCAGCGCGGCGTCGTTGAGCAGCAGCTTGTCCAGCGCCTCGCGCAGCAGCGGGTACTCGCTGCCGTCGATGGGATAGAGGCCCGAGTAGACCATCGGCTTGGGGTCGCGGTAGCCGCCGATGGACTCGGTGGCCGGCTTGTGCTGCAGCGTGACGGTGTCGCCGACGCGGGACTGGCGGACGTCCTTCACCCCGGTGATGAAGTAGCCGACCTCGCCGACGCCCAGGGACGCCACGGGCTTGGGCTCGGGCGAGATGACGCCGATCTCGAGCAGCTCGTGGGTGGCGCCGGTGGACATCATCTTGATCCGCTCGCGGGCGGAGATCCGGCCGTCGACGACGCGGACGTAGGTGATGACGCCGCGGTAGATGTCGTAGACGGAGTCGAAGATCATCGCCCGGGCGGGCCCCTCGGCGACGCCGGTGGGCGCCGGGATGTCGGTGACGATCCGGTCGAGCAGTTCCGGGACGCCGACACCGGTCTTGCCGCTGACCCGCAGCACGTCGTCGGGGTCGCAGCCGATGATGTGGGCGATCTCCGCGGCGTACTTCTCCGGCTGCGCCGCCGGCAGGTCGATCTTGTTGAGGACCGGGATGATCGTGAGGTCGTTCTCCAGCGCCAGGTACAGGTTCGCCAGCGTCTGGGCCTCGATCCCCTGCGCGGCGTCGACCAGCAGCACGGCGCCCTCGCAGGCGGCCAGCGACCGGGACACCTCGTAGGTGAAGTCGACGTGGCCGGGGGTATCGATCATGTCCAGCACGAACTCGGTGGTGGTGTCCTCACCGGTCCGCGGCGTCCAGGGCAGGCGGACGTTCTGGGCCTTGATGGTGATGCCGCGCTCGCGCTCGATGTCCATGCGGTCGAGGTACTGGGCGCGCATGTTGCGGCCCTCGACGATTCCGGTGACTTCCAGCATCCGGTCGGCCAGCGTCGACTTGCCGTGGTCGATGTGGGCGATGATGCAGAAGTTCCGGATGCGGGCCGGATCGGTGGCAGCGGGAGTCGTCACAGTGCCGCCATCGTCCCACGTCCCCACCCGGGAGCGGGAGCGGGCGCGGCGGCCGGTGGGTGGTGGGCGGCGGGCACGGGGGTGTGCGGTACGTCCCCGGACCGCGGGTTGGGGTAGCCGGGGCGACGCTGGTAATCTTGCAGGCCGGTCCTGTGGCGCATGCCCGGACGCAGATCTTCAGCACCATTGTCAGAAGTACTCCCTCCTGTCGAGACACCGAGGCTCACGCGTGGCGAACATCAAGTCCCAGTTGAAGCGGATCAAGACCAACGAGAAGGCGCGCCAGCGCAACGTTGCCGTCAAGTCCGCCCTGAAGACGGCCGTCCGGCGCGTCCGCACGGCTGCCGATTCCGGGGACGCCGCCGCTGCGGCCACCGCCTACCAGGCCGCCGCCAGGCAGCTGGACAAGGCCGCCAGCAAGGGCGTCATCCACAAGAACCAGGCCGCCAACCGCAAGTCCGGTCTGGCGAAGCTGACGGCCGGCCTCTGAGCCACGCGGCGCTGGTGAGCTGACGCCGACTCGGCGCTCGGCTCACCCGATCCAACTCCCGACGAGCCCCCTCCCGCAGGGAGGGGGCTCGTCGCATCTCCGGGGCTCATGGCTGTCCGGGGCTCGGCCGTGTCCGCTGCCGGCGCGGTAGGCGCCCCGGCCGGTACGGGTCCGCCCGGCCGGTCCGGAGCGCGCTCCGTCCGGGCCGAGTCCGGCCGACGGTGCGGCTCAGCGCCGGGCGGGCGCGCGCCCTCCCCGGCCGGTCTCGGCCCGGATGGCGACGATGCGCCGGATCGCCCGCTCGAGCGCGTAGTCGGCGCTGGCGGCGACGCCCTTGACGTCGGCGTTCAGGTCGGCGGCCACGCCCAGCGCCTGCTGCAGCCCCTCGATGCTCCAGCCCCGCGCCTGGACCTGGGCCTTCTTGACCTTCCAGGGCGGCCTCCTGAGGGTGCGGGCGAGGTCGCCGGGGTTGCTGGAGCTCAGGGAAGCCACCCGGGCGGCGGTGCGCACGCCGTCGGCGATGGCGTCGGCGATCAGCACGTGCGCGACCCCGCGCTCCAGTGCCCAGCGCAGCATCTCGATGGAGCCCGCGCGGTCACCGGTCAGCACCCGCTCGGCGACGGTGAACCCGGTGACCTCCGCCTGCCCCCGGTGGAACCGGGCGACGTCGTCGGCATCGACGCTGCCGCCGAAGTCGGAGACGAGCTGGCCGGCGGCGGCCGACAGGGACCGGAGGTCGGCCCCGATGGCATCGACCAGCGCGGTGACCGCGTCGGGGGTGATCCGGCCGCCCAGCCGGCGCACCTCGTTGCGCACGAAGGCGATGCGGTCACCGACCGAGCTGACCTTCGGGCAGTCGTCGACCGCGGCTCCCGCGGACCTGAACGCCTTCACCAGGGCCTCGTTGCGCTTCCCGCCGGAGTGCACGACGACGAGCGTGAGGTCCGGGTCCGGGTCCTTGGCGTAGGCGGTGAGCGAGTCGGCCAGCGCACCGGCCGCCTCGTGCACCCCGGTGACCACCACCAGCCGGTGGCCGCCGAACAGCGACGGGGCGAGCACGTCGGCCAGCTGGCCCACCGGCAGGCCGAGCGCGGCCAGCTCGTGCACCTCGGCGTCGGGGTGGTGGGCGAGGACGGCGGAGCGGACGGCGCCGACCGCGCGGGACCGCAGCAGCTCCTCCTCGCCGATGACCACCCGCAGGCGCGACGTGGGCTCGACCGGGGCTGCAGGCACGGGTGCATGGTGCCATGCGCCGCCGACCGTTCCCGGCGGTCCGCCGGGGCGCCGGCGAGGGCACCGTCGGATGCGGCCAGGGGGCGGCCGGCCGCTCCGACGCCGCCTCCGCACCGCTGCTCCCCCGCGTGACCACGCCCCAGTCGCCCTTCTCCCCCACGACGGCGAGGTCGCCCTCCCGATCGGTGCGGTGCACCCGCATGCCGGCGCCGGCCAGCCAGCCCAGCAGCCGCGGCGCCGGATGGCCGTAGGAGTTGTCCGCCGCCACCGAGATCAGCGCGATCCGGGCGCCGGTCGCGGCGAGGAAGGCCGGATCGGCGTCCCCGCTGCCGTGGTGCGGCACCTTGAGCACGTCGGCGCGCAGATCGACCCCGTCGCGCCGCAGCCGCGTCTCCGAGTCGGCACCCAGGTCACCGGTCAGCAGCAGCCGCAGACCGCGCACCGTCACCCGCACGACGAGGGACAGGTCGTTGCTCTCCGCGGTGGCGGTGGCGCGCCGGGGATCGGGAGACAGGACGTCCACCACCACCCCGGACACGGTGCGCCGGTCACCGGGAACCAGGACGGCGCGGGTGCTGCCGGCCTGCCGCACGAGTTCGTCGACCGCCGGGGCGCGGTCGTCGCTGGGCGGCAGCGTCCCGCCGGCGACCTCTCCGACCGTCCGGCCGGTCAGAGCGCCGGCCAGCCCGCCGACGTGGTCGGCGTCGAGGTGCGAGAGCAGGACCAGCGGCAGCTCCTCGATGCCCAGCCGGTCCAGGCAGCGGTCGACCGCGGCCACGTCGGGGCCGGCGTCGACGAGGATCCCGCGCCCGGCTCCCACCGGCAGGACGAGCGCATCCCCCTGCCCGACGTCGCAGGCCACGAGCACCGCGCCGGCGGGCGGCCAGCCGTCCACGTGCTGGCGCACCGGCCAGGCGACGACGACCAGACCGATCAGGGCGGCCACGCCGAGGGGCCGCAGCCGCGGCAGGCGCCAGAGCGCCCAGCCCGTACCGAGCAGCACGCCGGCGAGGACACAGGCGCCCAGCGTTCCCCCCGGCCATCCGACGACCGCATCCGGGGCGGCCGCGGCGCGCTCGGCCACTCCGACGATCCAGCGCACGGGCCAGCCGGCGAGCCACACCAGCGCGTTCCCGAGCGAAGGCGACACCAGCCCCGCCGGGGCCGCGAGCAGCCCCAGCACGGTCGCCGGCATCACCGCGGGCACGGCCAGCAGGTTCGCCGGCACCGAGACCAGGCTGACGGTGCCGTTCAGCCCCGCGACGATCGGGGCCGTGGCCAGCCCGGCGGCGACACTCACCGAGAGGGCGTCGGCCGCCCACGCCGGCCAGCTCCGCGCCCGCAGCCGCCGGGCCCACGGCGGGGCCAGCAGCACGATGGCCGCGGTCGCCGTCACCGAGAGCGCGAAACCCGGGTCCCGCGCGAACTCCGGCACGGCCAACAGCAGCACGGTGACCGCGGCGCCCAGAGCCGGCAGCGCAGCCCGCGGGCGGCCGGAGGCGAGGGCGAGCAGCGCGACCCCGCCCATCACCCCTGCGCGCAGCACGCTCGCGCTGGGCCGGGCCAGGACGACGAAGCCCACCAGGGCCACCAGGGCCACACCGGCCTGCACCCGGCGGTCGACGGCACGCCGGCGGAGCGGGTGCAGCACGCAGGCGATCACGATCGCCACGTTGGCGCCCGAGACGGCGGTCAGGTGAGCCAGCCCCGCCCGCTGGAACTCCTCGTCGAGCACCTCGTCCATGCGGCGGGTGTCCCCGACCACCAGCCCCGGCAGCAGCCCACCGGCCCGGTGGTCGAGCACGCGCGCGGAGGCGCTCGCCAGCGACTCCCGCAGCGCGCCGGCCGCCCGCTGGACGGCGCCCGGGCCCTCGCCGCGTTCGGGTGGCCCGCGCGCGGAGAGCACCGCGACGACGTCCTCGCCCTTCTCCGGTGGCGCCACCCGGACGCGCACGCGGACCACCTGGCCGGGAAGCGCTCCGACCCAGCCATCGGCCGGCGCGAACACCACGACCGCATCCCGCAGCCGATGGACGGCGCCGCCGTCGGACAGGGAGGTGACCTCGGCGTCGAGCAGCACCCGCGGTCCGCCCGGGCCGGGCAGCCGCCGGGCGTCGCTGCGGACCGTCAGGGTGACCTCCGCCGTGGCACCGGACTCCGCGGCGGCACGGAGCGGCGAGCCCTCCCGTGCCGCGCCGCGCACCGCGGCGGCCCCGGAGGCGGCGGTGACCCCGGCGAGCACCACGAGCGCGATCGCCGCAGGTGCGCCCCGGCCTCGCACACCGACCACCGCGGCGGCCCCGAGCGCGCCGACTGCTCCGGCGGCGAGCAGGTGCGGCGCCAGGAAGGGGGCTGCGAGCCCCACTGCCCAGACCGCGGCGGCGACCGGCCACAGCCGCAGGTCGAGCCAGTGCCAGCGGCCGGGCGCCGGCGGACCGGCCGGCGGACGCCGGTCGCTCACACGGCCACCAGCTCGGCCAGCTCCGCCGCGATGGCCGGGCCGATGCCCGCGACGTCGTCGAGCTCGTCGACGCTGCGGAAGGGTCCGTGCCGGGTGCGGTGGTCGACGATCCGCTGGGCGAGCACCGGGCCGATTCCCGGCAGCGCGTCCAGGTCGGCGACCCCGGCGGTGTTGAGATCGACCCGACCTACCGGTCCCCCGTCGGCGGGACCGGCGACCCCGCCGACCGGAGAAGCCGCGGCCGGCACACCCACCGGGATCTGCTGCCCGTCGGTGACGAGCGCCGCCAGGTTCACCGAGGCCGGATCGGCATCCGGGAGGAGGCCACCGGCCGCGGCGACGGCATCGGCGACCCGTGCCCCCGGGGCGAGCGTGACCAGGCCGGGCCGCGCCACCTCGCCCACCACGGACACGACCACCGCCGAGGGGGCCGGAGGCGCCTCACCGGGTGGGGCGGAAGGCGAGGCCGGTACACCGGCGGAGGAGCCGGCGGCATCCGACGCGGCGGCGGCCGGTTCCACGCGCGGCCGCTCCAGCCAGGTCCAGCCGAGCACCACCAGGACGGTGGCGACCGCCGCCACCCACAGGGAGCGGGACCCGGCGGGGCCGGCACCCCAGCGGACCCCGACGCCCGGCGCGCGATGCCGGCCCACGCCCTGCGGCAGTCCGTCGTCGGCTCCCCCGTCCGAGAGGGCCACCGGTTCCTCGACCGGACCCGCCGGGGCCGGACACCCCTCGTCCGGCTGGTCCTCCGGGAGCCACCCGCCGACCGGGCCCTGCTCAGCGAGCAGCGCCCGCAGGCGGGCGCGGATGATGTCGGCGTCGTCGCCGCGGCGGGTGGTCAGGCGCACCCGGGCGACGCTAGGCAGCGCCGTCCGGCCGTGTGCCCGTCAGGACCAGGCTGTGGACGCCGGTCCCTCCTGTGGACGGCGGACCGCATCGGGCGTCCTCCCCGGTGCACGCTCGGTCCATGGGACCTCGCCGATCACTGCACCGCGGGATCGTCGCCCGCCGCGCCGTCCGCCGGCTGCGCGGGCGCAGGCACACCCGTGGAGACCACCACCCCGACGGACCCGGGCCCCACATGGGCCCCGATAGCGGCTCCCAGCTCGCTCACGTGCAGCTCCCGCAGGCCGGGCACCCGCTGACGGAGCTCGGTGACCAGCCGGTCGGCGCGCTCGGTCGCGGCGAGGTGGTGGACGGCGAGCGAGACCTCCCGCTCTCCCGCGTGGTCGACGACGTGCTGCACCAGCCGGCTCAGCGCCCGCGCCGACGTGCGCACCTTCTCCAGCGGCACGACCTTCCCGTCCACCACGTGGAGCACCGGCTTCACCGCGAGGGCCGACCCGAGGAAGGCGGCCGCGGAGCCGAGCCGCCCGCCCCGGCGCAGGTGCTCCAGGGTGTCCACGACGAACAGCGTGCGGGTGCCCTCGGCCGCCTCCCGCGCCACCCGCGCCACGGTGTCCCGGTCCGCGCCGGCCGCCGCCGCACGGGCGGCCGCGAGGACTGCGAACCCGGTGCCCATCGCCGCCGATCGCGAGTCCACCACGGAGACGATGTGCTCCCCGACCTGCGACGCGGCGACCCGGGCGGCGTCCCAGGTGCCGGACAGCTCCGCCGACAGGTGGATGGACACCAGCCGGTCGGCGCCGGCCTCCAGCGCGGCACGGTAGGCGGCCAGGAAGTCCCCCGGCGTGGGCCGCGACGTGGAGACCCGCTGGCCGCGCGACGACAGCGCCCTGGCCACGTCCGCCGACGAGATGTCCTCGCCCTCGCGGCCCGACCGGCCGGCCAGCACGACGTAGAGGGGGACGACGTGGATGCCGTACTCGTCGGCGAGTGCCCGGGGCAGGTAGGCCGTCGAATCGGTGAGGACGGCGACGCGCACGCGGCGAGGCTAGCCGTCGCCCCCGGCGAGAGGCCCGGCACCCGCCACGCGGGCGGACCGCTCAGCCCACGGCGTCGGCGTCCTGCGCGGGTCGGTTCCCGCCGTCGGCTGCGCCCACGCCCGGCGCCCGGTCGGCTCGGAGCCGCTCCGCGGGGGGCACGGAGAGGCCCTCCGGGAGCGGGCCGGCCGACGAGTTGTGCCGCACCAGCCGCCACCGGCCGCTCTGGCGCGCCAGCTCGCTCCAGGCGCAGTTGCCGAGCGGACCGAACACGCGCCGGTGGTCGGGGCCGAGTTCGAGCAGCAGCTCGAGCAACCGGCCGCTCGTGCCGCCATGGGTCACCACGACCGCCACGTCCACCGGCGGCAGCTCCACCAGGGCCGCGAGCACCCGATCGGCCACCGCCACGTGATCCTCGCCGCCACGGCCGCGCACCGGCCGGCCGGCCATCCAGTCGGCGTACTGCCCGGGGTACCGCTCGGCGACCTCCTCCCGGGTCAGCCCTTCCCATGCGCCCATGCCGTGCTCGCGCAGCCGGGCGTCCTGCCGCAACGGCACGTCGAGCAGGGCGGTCAGTGCTCGGGCGGTCTCCACGGCGCGCACCAGGTCACTGGAGATCACCGCCGTCGAGCGGCCCGCCAGTCCGGCCGCCACCAGGTGCGGTGCCGCCTGGGCTGCCTGTGCGCGGCCGACGTCGTCCAGCGGTGGGTCGAGCTGCCCCTGGAAACGGCCCGCCGCGTTCCACTCGGTCCGTCCGTGCCGCCAGACCACGAGTCGGGTCACCGGCAGCTCGGGCAGGGCCGGCGGGGTCACTGGCCGGTCGTCTCCGCGACGGACGGGGAGCCCGCGTCGGTCGAGCCCTCGGGGGCGGGGGCGGCCGCATCGACGAACGGGATGGTGGGACAGTCCTTCCAGAGCCGCTCGAGGGCGTAGTACGCCCGCTCCTCGGCGTGCTGCACGTGCACCACCACGTCGACGAAGTCCAGGAGCACCCAGCGCGCCTCGGCGACGCCCTCCCGGCGCACCGGCTTCACGCCGTGCTCCCGGAGCCGCTCCTCCACCTCGTCGACGATCGCCTGGACCTGCCGCTCGTTGGGGGCCGACGCGAGGACGAACGCGTCGGTGATGGCGAGTCGCTCGCTGACGTCGACGATCGAGACGTCGACGGCCAGCTTGTCCGCAGCCGCCTGGGCGGCGACGAGCGCGGTCTCCCGTGCTTCGGCCGAGGCGGTCATCGGGGTACCTCCTGGAGGTGAGAAGTCGTCGGTGATGGTGCAGCGCCGGTGCCCTCGGCGGTGTTCCCGGGCGCGTCGGGCGGGAGACGGTCGTACGTGGGTCGGTCGCCGGCCGGACGCCCGTCGGGAGCGGACGCGGGCCGCCGGGACGGCTGGCGGTAGAGCCCGCGCTTCTCGATGTACTGCACCACCCCGTCGGGGACGAGGTACCAGACGGGCATGCCTCTCCCCACGCGGGCGCGGCAGTCGCTGGAGCTGATGGCGAGGGCAGGGATCTCGACCAGGCTGACCCCGCCTTCGGGCAGGTGCGAATCGGCCAAGGTGTACCCGGGCCGCGTGACACCGATGAAGTGGGCCAGCTCGAAGCACCGGGCGCCGTCCCGCCAGGTCATGATCTGGGCCAGCGCGTCGGCGCCGGTGATGAAGAACAGCTCGGCGCCGGGCCGCTGGGCCTGCAGGTCGGTGAGGGTGTCGAACGTGTAGGTCGGTCCGCCGCGGTCGATGTCCACCCGGCTGACGGAGAACCGCGGGTTGGACGCTGTCGCGATGACCGTCATCAGGTAGCGGTCCTCCGCGGGGCTGACCGCCTGGTCGCTCTTCTGCCACGGCTCACCGGTGGGCACGAACACCACTTCGTCGAGACCGAACAGGCCCGCCACCTCGCTGGCGGCCACCAGGTGGCCGTGGTGGACGGGATCGAAGGTCCCGCCCATCACGCCGACTCGTCGTCCCGCCACCGTCCGAGCCTATCCGCAGGCCCCCGGAGCCGGCCCCGTGAGGACCGGGCCCCGGCCCGGCGGGCCGCCGTCCGGACCCGGGGGCCGGAGCGGCGGCGGCCGCTGCGACCGGCTCCCCCGTGCAGCCGGTCGCGATCCGGCCGCGGCGTCGCGGTCGGGCGGTGTCGACATGTCGACACCGCCGTGACCAACGGTTCCGAGCCCGATCGGTTACGGCCGCGCATGGGAACAGCGGGGTGCCGGGCGTCGCCGTGGCGCGTCGTCATGGCGACAGGTCGACAGGTTCCCGGGTTCGAGTACCGGCCGGTCGTCGATTCGCGGTGACCACGTCCCGATCCCGAGCAGGTCGTGGCCGGCCACGCCAGAGGTGCCCGGCGGCAAGCAGGCCCGTGGCCGCCGGCGCGAGAACGCGCCAGCGGCCACGGGTACTGCGCGTGCTCCGCGCGCCGACGGCTGGGGTCAGCCGTGCTCGGCGCGGCGGCGGACGACCACGGCGCCCGCGACGGCCGCACCGGCCAGAGCCGTGCCGCCGAGGAGGAACAGGCCCATCGACTCGACACCGGCGGTGCTGCCGCCGCCGGCGTCGACGCCGCCGACCGGCATCCGGGTCACCTTCCAGATGCCGCCGGTGCCCGGCTCATAGGCGTACGGGGGCTTGAGCTCCATGTCGATGTTCACGACGCCGTAGTCGACGATGTACATCGCGCCGTCCGGGCCGAACTGCACGTCGAACGGACGGGCGATGGGGTCGCCCTTCACGAACGGCGTGATCTCGCCGGTCTCGGTGTCGACCGCCACCACCTGGCGACCGACGTTCTCCTTGCGCAGCGGGTTGGTCGGCGGCGCGAGGTCCCCCCACTCGGCGACCATCATCTGCCCACCGAACTCCCCCCAGTCCTGCGGCGCGATGTCGGCCATGGACGGAGACGAGTTGACGGTGTGCCGTCCCAGGATCCACGCGGGATCGGGCGGGGTCAGGCCACTGGCCTCCACGTCGATCACCGATCCGAGGATCTTGCCCAGGGGCTCGTCGGTGCCGAGGAAGACCGGCACCTGGAACTCGTCCGGCGGCTCGAACTTCGGCTCGGTCAGCGGCTCACGGCTGGCGGAGTACTCGGGGATCCCGTACCAGCGGCCGGGCTCGATCCGCAGCGACGCGTCGATCTCGCCCTGCACCGGGCGGGACCCACGGATGTCGTAGCCGTTCTCGACGGCGAACATCTCGCCGTCCTCGGTCCAGGTGAGGCCGAGCAGGTTGCGGAAGCCCCAGGCGTGGGTCTCGATCGTCTCCTCGGCATTGTCCGGGTCGAAGGTCAGGATCGAGCCGCCGCACTTCTCCACGCCCTCGATCACCTGCCCGGGCTCGGTCGCGGTCCCGAACGGGACGTAGGCCCCCGTGAGCACCTTGTCGTCCGGGTCCTCGGTCAGGAAGTTCGGGGTCTCGAAGTTGTGCCCGGTGAGCACGATGTCCTCGCAGGGCGTGGTGTGCACGCCCGGGCTCTTCATGATCCAGGGAGCGGTCGAGGGACCCATCACCCCGGCGTTTCCGGCCGGTCCGACCGACACGTACATCCGGCCGTCCGGCCCGACGTCGATGTCGTTGATCTGGTGCTCCGCCTGGCTGTCGATGATCCCGTCGAACAGCAACTCCACCTCACCGTCGGGCGTCGCTCGCGACACCGCCCCGGTGAGGTCGTCGGCGCGGTGGGTGAAGTAGAAGGCGCCGTCGTGCCACTTCAGGCCGACCAGCGCAGGCTCGATCGCCTCGTCGAGCTCGATGACCGGCGTCGCCTGCCCGTTCGCGACCTCGAGGATCCGGATGGGCGCGAGCTGCTCGGGGAAGAGCCCGCTGCCGGCCTCGCCCACGTACATGCGCCCTTCGTCGTCCCAGGTCAGGGAGCTGGGCAGCTGCAGCCCGCCGACGACCTGCTCGATCTGGTACCCCTCGGGCAGGTCGAACTCACCACCCGCCGGCGACGCGGGCGCCGCCGCCGCCCCCGTCGCGCCTACGCTGCTCGCCGTACCCAGCAACCCCAGCGCCACTGCGGCGCTGAACCTTCTCGTCACGGTCCTGCTCATGTCGGACATAGCGCTCCTGCTTCCGTGGACCGTCGCTGGTCAGGGACGAGCCACCTCGACACCGGCCAGTGGGTTCACGGCCGGTTCGGCGCCTGCCCGCCGGCCCACACCAGAAAACCGGTCGCTGTGACGTGTCACACGACCGCAAGATTCGTCACGGAACGCAAGGAGCTGTGCCGCCGTGGTGTGGACAGGGCCTGCAGCAGAAGGGGACGGCGGCGTACCGCCGCGGAGATCGGCCGACGGAGCCTTCCGCCGCCACAGCAGCGGAGGGGTCACCGAGGAAAGCCGTTGAGCCGCAGGAGGAGGTCCCGCACGTCGGTGGCGGCCATGCGGTCGCGGGTGAGGGATGGGTCCGAGCAGAGCAGGACCGGGCCGTCCCGGGGGTCGTCGGGCAGCCGGCCGTGCGAGCCGCGGACCGGGGACGGGTCCAGCGGCACCACGTCCATGGTGTAGCGGAAGCCGAGCTTCTTGCGGGCCAGGGCGAGCCCGGCGCGGGCCTTGACCAGCGGGTCGGCGGGGTCGAGGAAGAGCTCGGCGGGGTCGTAGCCGGGTTTGCGGTGGATCTCGACCAGCTTGGCGAAGTCGGGGGCGCGGTCGTCGTCGAGCCAGTAGTAGTAGGTGAACCAGGCGTCCGGCGCGGCGACCGCGACCAGTTCCCCGGACCTCTCGTGGTCCAGCCCGGCCCGGCGCTTGCCCTCGGCGTCGAGCACCTCGGCCACACCCTCGAGCTCGGCCAGCAGCGCGGCGACCCGGGGGACGTCCTGCTCGTCCCGGACGTAGACGTGCGCGATCTGGTGGTCGGCGACGGCGAAGGCACGCGAGGCCATCGGGTCGAGGTACTCCATGCCCTGCTGGGTGTGCACCTCCAGCAATCCCTCGCGGCGCAGGGCCCGGTTGATGTCGACCGGGCGGGCGGCGTCGGTGATGCCGTACTCGGAGAGCACGACGACGGCCGCGCCGCGGTCCCGCGCCTCGCCGATCAGCCCGGCGAGCACCGCGTCGAGCTCCCGGGCCGCCGCGATCGCCTCCGGACCGGTGGGCCCGTGCCGCTGCAGCGCGTAGTCCAGGTGCGGCACGTAGGTGAGCAGCAGGTCCGGCTGCCGGGTGCGCTGCACCAGCTGCGCGGCCTGGGCGATCCACTGCGAGGAGGCGATCCCTGCCGTCGGGCCCCAGTAGTTGAAGAGGGGAAAGGTGCCGAGTTCGGACTCCAGCTGGTCGTGCAGCTCCGGCGGGCGGATGTAGAAGTCCGGGTCCTTGCGGCCGTCGGCGTGGTAGACCGGCCGCGGCGTGGCCGTGACGTCGGCGCGGGCGCCCATGGCGTACCACCAGAACAGGTTCGCCGTCCGGTGCTCCGGATCCAGGCGGCGGGCGGTGTCCCAGATCCGCTCGGCCTGCACGAGGCGGTCGTGCTGGCGCCAGAGCAGCACGTCGCCGAGGTCGCGGAAGTACCAGCCGTTGCCGACGATGCCGTGCTCGCGGGGCAGCGTCCCGGTCAGCAGGGTCGCCTGCGCACTGCACGTGACCGCCGGCAGGACCGTGCCGAGCTCGGCGGCGAACCCGTCGTCGGCCACGGCTCGTACCGCGGGCATGTGCTCGAGCAAGCGCGGGGTCAGCCCCACCACGTCGAGCACCACCACCGGGCGACGGCTCATTCCTCCTCCTTCGTCCAGCCGAGCGAGCGGAGCCGCCCGGCCACGTACCGCAGTTCCTCGGCGAGCGCGGAGACCAGCGAGTCGTCGCCGGCCGGCCGCCGGTCGGGCGGCAGGACCGTCCAGGTGTAGGTCTCCAGCTCCAGGTGCCGGGTCAGCACCCGGCCCGGCCCGACCAGCTGCTGCAGCGCCGTCTCCAGCTCGGACCGGGTGGTGCCCAGCGGCGGGAGGGCCGCGGCCTGCAGCGGCGCGTGGAAGTGCACCCGCCACTCCGCGTCGACGGGGACGGCGCCGGCGAGGGCCTCGCCCAAGTCGTCCGCGCGCGCCCGGATTCCGCCGTCCCCGCCGGCGCGGGTCTGGTGCAGGAAGCGGGCCTCGTCGAACCCGGCGAGCGCCGCCCGGACCGCAGGGTCGTCCGGATCCTCCGCCCGCAGCGCGCTGGACACCTGCACCTTGGCCACCAGCGTGCCGCGTTCCTGGAGCGCGGCGATCGCCGCGACCGGGTCCTCGAACTCGACGGCGAGGTGGCACAGGTCCACGCAGATCCCGACGTGCGGCCGGCCGACCCGCTCCGCGACCGCCGCCGCCTCGGCCGTGGTCTCCACCCGGCAGCCGGGCTCGGGCTCGATCGCCAGGAGGATCCGCTTCCCGGTCTCCTCCTCGAGGGCGGCCAGCGCGTCGCCGACCGCGCGGAGGTTGGCGATCGCTGCGACGTCGGCAGCGTCGTCCCACGGCTCCCGCCAGCCCAGCGGGAGCGTGGAGATCGAGCCGGTCGCGACGTCGTCGGGCAGCAGCCGGGCCAGGATGCGGGCGAGGTCGAGGGTCCACGTGACGCGGGCGTCCTCGGTCCAGTCCGGGCGGTAGACGCGGTGCTTGACGACCTCCTCCTGGAACCCCTGGTACGGAAAGCCGTTCAGGGTGACCACCTCGAGGCCGAGCTCGTCGAGCACCTCCCGCAGGCGGGCGCAGGCCGCCGGGTCGGCGAGCTCGGTCGCCGCGGTGCGCGGCAGCCACAGGCCCACGCCCAGCCGCGGCCATGTCAGCTCGGCGCGGACCCCCGCCGCCAGCCGGCGTAGCTGGTCGACGATCCCGGCGACGTCCTCGGCCGGGTGGACGTTCGTGCAGTACCCGAGGTGGATCGGCCCGTCCCCGGCGCGGCTCAGCCGCATGTCAGGACCCGGCCGGGGCGCCGCGCAGGATGCTGTTGCCGGCGAAGGTCGCCGCGGCGTCGGGCGCCGGCTCGTCGAGCTCCAGCCGCCCGCTCCGGCCGAAGAACTCGACCGGGTTGCGCCAGACGACCTTGTCGACGTCGTCGGCGTCGAACCCGGCGGCCGTCATCGCATCGGCCACCTTGCGCACCCGCAGCGGATCGCTGCGGCCCCAGTCCGCGGCCGAGTTCACCAGGATCCGGTCGGTGCCGTACTGCTGCAGGATCCGCACCATCCGGTCGACGTCCATCTTGGTGTCCGGGTAGACCGAGAAGCCGGCCCAGTAGCCGGAGTCGAGGGTGTCCTCGACGGTCAGCTCGTTGTTGTGGTCGATGACCGCCATCTCGCCGGGCACGCCGGCCGCGCGCAGCAGGTCGATGCTGCGCCGGGTGCCGGCGGCCTTGTCCCGGTGCGGGGTGTGCACCAGCAGCGGCAGCCGGTGTTCCTGGCCCATCGCGACCTGTTCCTCGAAGGCGGCGTCCTCGTCGGGGGTGGCCGAGTCGTAGCCGACCTCGCCGACGGCCACGACGCCGTCCTTGGCGAGGAACCGCGGCAGGATGCTCAGCACCTCCGTGCGCAGGCCGGGGTCGTTGGCCTCCTTGGGGTTGAGCGCGATGGTGCAGTGGTGCCGGATGCCGAACTGGCTCGCGCGGAACCGTTCCCAGCCGAGCAGCGACTGGAAGTAGTCGACGAAGCTGCCCACCGACGTCCGCGGCTGACCGAGCCAGAACGCCGGCTCGACGATGGCCCGGACCCCGGCCGCATACATCGCCTCGTAGTCGTCGGTGGTCCGTGAGCTCATGTGGATGTGCGGATCGAAGATGCGCATCAGGTCTCCTGTCCTCGTCGGGACGCCAGCGCGGCTCGTGCCGCGGCGCGGCGCTCCGGTACCGGGTGCTCCTGCTCGGCCTCGATCCGGGCGAGCGTGTCCTCGGGCGGGAACCGTTCGATCAGCGGCCAGACGTCCTCGGGGACGGGCCGCCCGGCGGCGATCCGCTCGTGCGCGAGCTCGGCCAGCATTCGCGACAGCCGGGGGGTGGCGCGCTCGGCCAGGCCGGGGAGCCCGGTCAGGGGAACCTCCTGGAAGACGCACTTGAGCACCGACTGGGCGACCGCCTCGTCGTCGAGGTGCGCCAGCGCCCACGGCCCCAGGGAGGCCGCGACCAGCCGCCGGTCGTTGGAGCGCGACGCCGCCGCCACCAGCTCGGCGGCCCCGGGCACGGGTGGCAGCAGGTGCAGCGAGCGGACGACGGCCCGCTGCTCGTCGGCGTCGCCGTAGCCGAACAGGTCGGGCACCTGCTCGCCGGCCGCGTCGCCCAGCGTGATCAGCAGCAGCGCACGCGCGGCGTCGTCGGCCGTCCACCCGGTGGGTGGATCGCCGGCCAGCAGCCGGCGGCCCACGGACCGCCCGGCGGCGGGAAAGGCCGTCTGGACGACGCGAGGATCCTTCCGGACCGCGGCCTCCGCCCCGGCGAGCCAGGCCCGGCCCGCCGGCTCCAGCTCCCGGTCCAGCAGCTGCCGGAGCTCGTCGCCGGTCATGCCACGCCCCGGGTCGCGCCGGCACGCTCCTCGGCCGACCGCAGGAACCGGATGGACGCCTCGGCCAGGTCCGGGCCCGCATGGCTGTGACGGGGCAGCTCCACACCCACGAGGCCGGAGTAGCCGACCTCGCGCAGCGCGGCCAGCACGGGCGGCACGTCGAGCTCTCCCTCACCGAACGGGAGGTGCTCGTGCACTCCGCGGCGCATGTCCTCGATCTGCACGTTGACCAGCCGGCCGGCGACCCGGCGCACGCAGTCGACCACCGGGTCGTCCTCGATGCACAGGCAGTGCCCCAGATCGAGGGTGATTCCCAGGCCGGCGGGGTCCCCCAGCTCGGCGGCGAGCCGTTCGAACCCGGTGATCCGGTCGACGAGCATGCCCGGCTCCGGCTCGAACCCGAGCCGGACGCCGTGCATCTCGGCATGGGGCAGCAACCCGGCCACCTCTTCCGTCAGCCGGGCCCAGGCCGTCGCGGGTGCCGTTCCCGCGGGCAGCGAACCGGACCAGAACGAGACCACCGAGGCTCCCAGGTTCGCGGCGATCTCGACGGCCCGCTGCAGGAACTCCCGGCGTAGCCGGGGATCCTCATCGAGCAGCGTCGGACGGTGCTTGCGGCGGGGGTCGAGGACATAGCGGCCGCCGGTCTCGACGACCACGGCGAGGCCGCGGGCCCGGAGCTGCTGCGCGACCCGTTGGACGTCCGCGTCCGACGTGGGGGAGAAGGGATCCAGGTGGTGCACGTCCAGGGTCAGCGCCACCCCGTCGTAGCCGAGATCGGCGAGCAGGTCCACGGCCTCGGGCAGCCGGTTGTCGGCCAGCCCGTTGGTCCCGTAGGCGAACCGCAGGGGCGCGGTCACGTCGTCGCCACCCGCCGGCCGAGCCGGCCGGCCAGCGGGTGCAGGGCGGCCACCGCCAGCCCGGTCCCGATGCGTCCGCGCGCGGCGATCAGCGCGCCGTCCAGGATCGGGAAGGCGCGGATCCCCCGGGCGACGAACTGCTGGAGCCGGGCGGCCGAGGGCATGCGGGTCGCGGCCAGCGCGGCGCCGCCCACGTCGACCGCGTAGCGGGCCACGCAGGCGAGCGCGACGGCGCGAGCCGCAGGCGCGTCCGTCGTTCTCCAGGCCCGCGCCGCCGTCATCCCGGCCAGGATGCCGGTGGCCGCACCCGCGGCCCGCCCCAGCGCAGGGGAAGCGCCGCCGACCTCCGACCGGCTGACCACCGTCAGGATGCCGGTGTGGGCGCCCACGGTGAGCGCGTCGGCCAACGCCCGCCGGGCGCCGTGCCCGCCGGCGCCGGCCAGGACGTTGAGCGACCGGGCCGCGGCCATCGCGACCGGCCCGGCCATCGTGTCCTTGAGGACGAGGTCGTAGGACCAGGCCACCGCCACCAGCGGCCCGAACACCGCCAGGGTGTCCCGTCCTCCCGCCGAACCTGCCGCGAGCAGGCCGGCGCCGGTCAGCCCGGCCGCGACTCCGAACGCGGAGGCGGGCGATATCCGGCCGGACGGGATCGGGCGTCCGGGGCGTTCCCGCGCGTCGACGTCCCGGTCGGCCCAGTCGTTGAGGGCCATACCGGCGAGGTAGACGCTGGCGGAGGCGAACACCGTCCCGGCCGTCGCGCGCGGCTCGCGCCGTCCCGCCGCCGCGGCGCCGGCCAGGACGTCGCCGGGGATGCTGAGCACGGCAGGTAGCCGTACCAGCTCGATGAGCGGCCCGGCAGCCCAGCGGGTCACCGGCCGCCCCCGAGGCCCTCGGCCCAGCGCACCAGCGTGGCGAACTGCTGCTCCACACCGTGGGTCGGCACCCGGCCGAGCGGATCCTTGAAGAAGAAGGCCAGTTCCGGGACCGGCCCGGACAGGCCGGCCCCGTGCGCGTGCGCGAGGAGATGGGCGAGGTCCAGGACCAGCGGCGCCGCCAGCGCGGAGTCGCACCCCTCCCAGGTCACCTGCATCCGCATCCGGGTACCGAGGAATCCCTCGAAGCTGACGTGGTCCCACGAGGTCTTCCAGTCGCCCATGTCCGGGACGTTGTCGATGTGCAGCGGCGCGACGACGTCGTAGCCGAGCAGAGCGCCCAGGACGCCGGACTTGGAGTCGAGCTTGGAGGCGGCGTGCGCGGGGTCGGCCAGGGTCTCGCCGTCCCCGCCCCCCAGCAGGTTGGTACCGCTCCAGGACCGCACGGTGAGGTTGCGGGTGGCGAACATCGGGGCGAGCGCAGTCCGGAGCAGGGTCTCCCCCGTCTTGCCGTCGGAGCCCGCGTACGGCAGGCCGCGTTCCTGGGCCAGCTCGTCCAGGGCCGGCAGGCGCGCCCCGGTGGACGGCGTGAAGGACACGTGCGGGCAGCCGGCCTCGAAGGCCGCCATGGCGTACAGGGAGCTCGGCGGAAGGACGTCCTCCCCCCGTTCGAGCGCCCGGCGGAGCCCGGCCAGGTCCCGGTGGGCCGGGTGGGCCGGTACGGGCGCCTCGGTGGAGGAGACGTCGACCACGACGACGCGGTCGAGCCCGTGGCGGTTCCGGAACGTGCGCAGGTCTGCGACGAGCCGCTCCAGTGCGACCGATGGTGGCGTTCCGGCGCCGGGAGCCGCCAGGATCTCCGCGTCGACCCGGTCGAGCTGCTCGGTCACTGCACGGACGGCGCCCTGCGGCAGCACGCCACCGTCCGTGAGGATCTCCGCGCGCTTCTGCAGCGGGACGGTCGCGATGTCGTGGCCGCCGAACACCACGTCCGTGGCGCGGCCCAGACCCGCCTGCTGGAACGGTTCGAGCGCCGTCACGAAGCCCGTCTGCGGCGACAGCCCGGCCTCGACGAGCGCCGCCCCCACGATCGCCGTCGTGGCCACCGAGCCGCGCCCGCCGATGAGCCATAGTCCGGTCCGACTTCTGCGATCCGGCTGCGGGGCGGTATGCATTGTCCCAGACTGACCTCTATCGGGCTTCGCTAAACCGATCCCGGCCGTGACCAGGCCCTGCGCCGGTGACCAGCCGCCGCCACGTGCCCCGGGAAGGTGCCGCGCGGCCGGCTCGGCGGATCCACGCGCCGGGTCGCGGCAGGGGCCGTGCCGGCCGGACTCGAGACCATGCTCAGGCATCAGCTCAGGTCCGCGAAGACGATCGTGTTGTTCAGGTAGCTGCGCGCGGTCCGGTCGAAGGGGCCTCCGCAGGTGATGAGACGCAGCGTCGGCCCAGGAGTGGTGCCGTAGACGGCCTCGGTCGGGAACTCGTCCTTCGGCACCTCCTGGGTGCCGGTCACCCGGTAGGACACCGACTCACCGCCCTCGACGGTGAGGACGATCTCGTCGCCGACCTCGAGGTCCCGCAGCCGGTGGAAGACGGCCGGACCCTGGTAGGAGTCGACGTGGCCGACCACGACCGTCGGTCCCGCCTCACCGGGCTCGGCTCCGCCTTCCCACCAGCCGGCGGCCGAGAAGTCGTCGGGCACCTCCAGGTGGCCGTCGGCATCGAGCCCGAGCGGCACGACTCGTGCGTCGACGTCGATCGCGTCGACGCGCACACCCACCGGCGGAGCCGAGGGCACGCCGGCAGGCGGGTGCTCGAGGATGGGCTGGGCGCGTTCGAGGGGCGAGCTGCGCGGGTTCCCGTCGGTCGTGTCGCGCCGGCCGTCCGGCTCGGCGACCGGTGCGGTGGCCGCCGGAAGAGGCGTGTGGACCGAGGCGTCGGGAAGGCCGGGAGGCAGCAGGAGGAGGACACCGGCAACGGCGAGGACCACGGCCATCCCGAACAGGAGCGCCGAAGACCACGGTCTCCGGAATCGCTCCTCCTGCTGCTTCAGCATCGCCGGGTCAGCGCGTCGCAGTGCGACGGCGCGTGACGCCGATGCCCGCCAACAGGGCCGCCCCGCCCAGCGCAGCGATCCCGGCCACCGTGCTGACGGTGTCGTCCTCGGCGGCACCCCCGGCACCGGCGGCGACGCCCCCGGCCGGAGCCGGTGCGATGGCCACGCGGATGACCTGGCCGACCTCCGGGTAGACCTGCGGCTGCCCCTCGATCTCCGCCACGGGCAGGACGACGGAATCCTCGGCGGTACCGAAGTCCGGCTGCGGCTGCATGGGCTTGGTGGCAGGCCCGAAGAACGGCTCGTTCACCTCGGTGCCCGCGTCGTACGTCGCGATCGCGCTGGTCACGTCCGCGCTGACGGGGTTGCCGCCGGAGTCGAACAGCTCGATGCCGTCGGCGGGGCCGTAGAAGGCGTCGTTGGACGGGACGAACATCGTCGCCAGCGTGAGCTTCTCGCCCGGCGACGCCGTGACGGTGAAAGAAGTGCTCATGCCGGGCTCCAAAGCCTTCTTCGGTCCCTGCGGATCGGCGAAGGTGCCACTGTCACTCACCATCGGCGCGTCCTTGAACTGCTGGGCCAGCTGCATCGGGAAGCCGTCCTCGGCGATGTTCTCCAGCCCCTCCCCACCGAGGGGCTGGGTTGCCTCGGCGCCGACCGTGAACGCCGGGTTGTCCTGACCGGAGTAGACGGCGAACGCACCGGGCGAAAGCGGGATCGGCATCGGCCCTTGCGGGGTCTCCACCTTCGTCCCGGTCTGCTTCGTGACGTTGGTGACCTCCACTCGGAACGTCGTCTCCCCGTCGGCGGCCAGCGCCGACGCCGGCGCCATCGCAGCGGCGCTGACGAGCGTCGCAGCGCCCGCTCCTGCAAGTTTCCTCAACACTTGGTCTCCTCTGGGTCGATTGGTCGAGCGGCGGCTGTCGCCTGACGGATCCGCCGCTCGGTCACCGGCGCCTTGGCGACGCCCCTGCTCAGAACAGCAGCGCCCGCAGATCACCGCTCGCGAGGTGCGGGTTTCGTCACACGGCTGACAACTTCTCCCCCCGATCCCGGCACAGTCGGCAGCAGGAGCGGCATATCCGTTCGACGTCCCAGAGGGCGCGTGGCCGCTCGCGCGAGGATGCGCCAGCGGCCACGGGGACTGCGCGCAGCCCTCCGGGGATCGGCTTCGTCAGCGCGTCGCGGTGCGACGACGCGCGATCCCCACGCCCACCAGCGCGGTCGCCCCGGCCAGCGCGGCGACCCCGGCCACCGTGGCCGCGGTACCGTCGTCGGCGGCACCCCCGGCGCCGGCCGCGACACCGCCGCGAGGGACTGTGACCATGCCATCGGTGCCGGCCGGGACGATCCGCTCGATGCGACCACTGCCCTCGTGCGGGGATCCCATCACGTAGAGCTCGCCGTGCGCGTCCTCGGCGAAGGCCGTCAGCGAGAACCCGAGCTCGTTGTTCTCGGAACCGGCGATCCTGAGCTGGCGCGCCGGATCCTCGGCGGAGTGGACGAGCAGCTTGCCGCCGTGGTGGTCGCCGAAGACGTACTGCCCCTGCAGGGCCGGCTGGTCCGGGCCGCGGTAGACGTAACCGCCGATGACCGCCACACCCCACTCGTGGTCGTACTGGGCGACCGGGTCCACCAGCTCCGGCGGAACCGGCTGTACGGGCTCCTCGACGACCGTGCCGCTGCCCTGCTCGAAACCGCGGGGGGCGAACCAGAAGGCGCCCTCACGGACGTTCCAGCCGTAGTTGCCGCCGCGCTGGATCACGTCGATCTCCTCGACGTCGCCCTGCCCGACGTCACCGACCCAGTAGTCACCGGTCGCGCGGTCGATCGACCCCTGGAAGGGGTTGCGCAGGCCGTAGGCCCAGATCTCGCCCAGGGCTCCGTCGACGCCGACGAACGGGTTGTCCGCGGGGACGCCGTACTCCCCGTGCGGGGCGCCGCGCCCGTCGACGTCGATGCGGAGGATCTTGCCCAGCGGGACGCTCAGATCCTGGGCGTTGCCGCCGTCCAGGTGCCCGGCGATCGGCCCGAGGGTGTAGGTGCCGTCGTCGTCGGGGTCGATCCACCAGAGCTGCTCGTTCTGGTCGTCGGCGCCACCGCCGTCACCGAGGTGGACGTAGAGCATCCCGTCCGGTCCGAAGAGGAGCTCTCCTCCGTTGTGGTTCCACTGCGGCTCGGCGATGCTGAACAGCACCCGTGAGCTGTCCACGTCGAGGCTCGGCGTACCGTCCGCGGACCTCTGGACCGTCCACTCCCGTAGCACGGCGCGGTGGTCGGCGCGCTCGCCGGGCGGCAGTGTCGAGGGGAAGGTCGGCTCGCCGCTGTCCGACGGCTCGGAGGTGTGCGTGTAGAGCAGGCCGTTGCTCTCGAAGTCCGGGTGGAAGGCCACCCCCAGGAAGCCGCGCTCGTCGGGGACGTGGTGCGCTCCGCTCTCGATGGTCAGCCCGACCGGCACCAGCAGGCCGGACAGGTCCGCGACCATCGTCTTGCTGCCGTCCCGCACATCCACCCGCCACAGCGGGCCGAACTGGTCGGAGACGTACAGGGCGTCCGGGTCACCGGGCGCGACGGCGCTGTTCGTCGGCTTCTTGAAACCCTCGGCCACCAACTCGACCCCCACCTGGAGATCGCTCAACGGTGGTGGCGGAAGCGGATCCTCGATCGGTTGCAGGCCGTCGGTCGCAGCCGGCGTCTGCGGGGCGTCACCCGCTGGTTCTTCTGGGTGGGCAGCGGCTCCTGCGCTCTCCGTCGCGTGGTGCCCGTCCTCGCCGGCCGACGGCGGGCTGTGCGTGTCAGCGGCTGCCACACCCGCACCGCTCGCCGCACTCAGCAGCGCGAGCGCCAACGCGAGGCTGGACCTCTTCCCGGGCTTTCCGACCATGGAGGACATGCGTGGGTCCCATCTCGTGGAGCCCACCTCGCCGATCGGCTGCGGACTCGCCGGCAGAAGCCCGGGACTGCCCGGCGGCACGTGAGCGAAAACTGGCCACCGCACACCGTCACGGCGCCGCAACACTGTCTCAGCGTTTCCATGTGCGCTCGTCGAGCACTGCATCTCGTGACCGGCCGCATGCCTGTGGTTCATTGGCGCCCGAGGCTGCGGGTGCAGGGCTCGGTCGCCCGGATCGAGAACCTGTTACAGCGTGGTGACGAAGTCGGCCAGCTGCGCGGCGTTCCGGCACTCGACCATGTCGATGACCTCGCCGTAGCGGTCGGCCGCGGAGTCACCGCTCCCCCACAGCCGGTGCGGCTCGGGGTTCAGCCAGTGCGCCGACCGGGCCTTGGACACCAGGCCGGCCAGCACCGGGACACCCGGCTGCCGGTAGTTCGTCCGCCCGTCGCCGAGCACGAGCAGCGACGTCTTCGGCCCGATCGCCGACGCCCACCGGTCGGCGAACACGTCGAAGGCGTTGCCGTAGTCGCTGTGCCCGTCGAAGGCGACCACCTGCGCCTCCCGGCCGATGCGGACGATGGCGTCGGCCACGTCGACGCCGGGGCGGAAGAAGCGGGTCACCTCGTCGGTGGAGTCCACGAAGGCGAAGGCGCGCACTCCGGTGAAGTGCTCGCGCAGGGCCTGGGTGAGCATCAGGGTGAAGTGACTGAACCCGGCCACCGAGCCGCTGACGTCGCAGAGCACCACCAGCTCCGGCTTGTGCACCTTGCGCGGCCGGTGGTGGGTGACCACGGGTACCCCACCGGTGCCCAGGGAGGCGCGGACGGTCTTGCGGAAGTCCAGCCGGCCCTCCCGGCCCAACCGGCGGCGGGCGGAGAGCCGGACCGCCAGGCGCCGGGCCAGCGGTGCCACCGCACGGCGCAGCTCGGCGAGGTCGGCGGACTGCGCCCGGAGGAAGTCCACCTGGTCGACCAGCGGCCGGACGGCGTTCTTGGCGACGCGGTCGCGCCCCTTCTCGGCCGCGGTCCGCCGCCGCACCTCGGCCTCCACGGCGCCCCGGAAGGCGGCCAGCCGGTCGCGCACGGTCTGCCGGGCCACCTGCTCGGCCAGCCCGCCCCGGCCGGCGTCGCCGAGCAGCCCGGCCAGCAGCTGAGCCACCAGGGTGTCCGGCGACAGTGCCCGCATGACCCGGTAGCTGAAGTACGACTGCCCCGACGGCGCCGGCTGACCGCGGCCCAGCAGGTCGACGGCGTCCCGGGCGAACCGGCGCAGGGCTTCCGGATCGCCGTCCTCGAGCAGCCGGAGCAGCTCGGCGCGCATGTCCTCGGCCAGCGCCTCCCCGTCGGGGACGTCGAGCGTGGACTCCCCCGGCTCGCCCGCCCCGTCCTCGCCCTCGGCCGCCGGCCGGTCGCCCAGTGGCCACCACAGGTCGAACAGCACGTCGTAGGCATCGCGCTGGGCGGCCCGCTGCAGCAGCACCGCCGCGAGCCCGTGGCGCAGCTGCTCCCGGTCGAGCAGGTCGACGACGGTGAGGATCTCGGCGGCGTCGACGGCCTGGCTGATCCCCACGGGGATCCCGGCCTCCCGCACGGCGCGCACGAACGCGTCGAGGTGCCCGGCGAGCCCGCCGTGCCCGACCGTCGACCCCGACGGCGCGGTCAACGCCGCTCCGCCAGGAGGACGGCAGCGCCGCAGGCACCGATCACACACCGGAGGTGTGTCCGGTTCCCCTGCGGAGCAGCGTTCATCAGTTCAGCCGCAGCTCGGCGGCGGCCCGGGTCTGGTCGCTGGCGTGCTTGAGCACCACCCCGAGGGTCGAGGCCATCGCCGGCTCGTCGAGGGTGTCCAGCCCCAGCTCGAGCAGGGTCTGCGCCCAGTCCAGGGTCTCCGAGATCGACGGCGACTTCTTGAGCTCCAGGCCACGCAGGGCCCGCACCGTGCGCACGAGCTGGTCGGCCAGCCCGGGCGCGAGGTCGGGCACCCGGGAGAGCACGATCTCCCGCTCCCGCTCGGCCGACGGATAGTCCAGCGCCAGGTAGAGGCAGCGTCGCTTGAGCGCCTCGGAGAGCTCGCGGGTGGCGTTGGAGGTGAGGACGACGGTCGGCCGGCGGGTGGCGGTGATCGTGCCGAGCTCGGGGATGGTCACCTGGAAGTCGCTCAGCACCTCCAGCAGCAGCCCCTCGACCTCGACGTCGGCCTTGTCGGTCTCGTCGATGAGCAGCACCGTCGGCTCCGCGCGCCGGATCGCGGTGAGCAGCGGGCGGGAGAGCAGGAACTCCTCGCCGAAGATGTCGTCGTGGACGGTGTCCCAGTCGGCCCCGCCGTCGGCCTGTGACGCCTGGATGCGCAGCAGCTGCTTCTTGTAGTTCCACTCGTACAGCGCCCGGGCCTCGTCCAGACCCTCGTAGCACTGCAGCCGGATGAGCTCCGACCCGGTGGCCGTCGCCAGCGCCTTGGCCAGCTCGGTCTTGCCCGTGCCGGCCGGCCCCTCGACGAGCAGCGGCTTGCCGAGCCGGTCGGCGAGGAAGACCGTCGTCGCGATCTGCGCGTCGGGCAGGTAGCCGGCGGTGGACAGCCGCTTGCTCACGTCCGCGACCGACGAGAAGTTCGGGGACTGCTGGCGGGGCATCGGGCTCCTGCTCGGGGCGGTGGGATGGGTGGCTGCTCGACGGAAGGCGTCAGCGGGTGTGGCCGGACCCCGTGACGACGTAGGTGGTCGAAGTCAGTTCGGGCAGGCCGAGCGGGCCGCGGGCGTGCAGCTTCTGGGTGGAGATGCCGATCTCGGCGCCGAAGCCGAACTCGCCGCCGTCGGTGAACCGGGTGGAGGCGTTGACCAGCACGGCGGCGGCGTCGACGCCGGCGGTGAAATCGGCGATGGCACCGGCGGAGTCGGCGACGATCGCCTCGCTGTGCCCGCTCCCCCAGGTCGCGATGTGCTCCAAGGCCTGCGGCAGGTCGTCGACCACCCGCACCGCCATGTCCATCGACAGGTACTCGGTCGCCCAGTCCTCGTCGGTGGCGGGGACGACGGACCCGTGGGCCGCCTGTGCCGGCTCGTCGCCGTGCAGGGTCACACTGGCCTCCACCAGCGCCGACAGCAGCCGGGGCAGGAACGGCACGTCGCGGTGCACGAGCAGCGTCTCGGCGGAGTTGCAGACGCTCACCCGGTGGGTCTTGGAGTTGAGCACGATCGCCTCGGCCATCGCCGCGTCGGCGGAGGCGTCGACGTAGACGTGGCAGTTGCCGACGCCGGTCTCGATGACCGGCACGGTCGACTCGCGGACGACGCGCTCGATGAGCGAAGCCCCGCCGCGCGGGATCACGACGTCGACCAGGCCGCGAGCGTTCAACAGCTCCCCCACCGACGCGCGGTCGGCCGGCAGCAGCTCCACGGAACCGGCCGGCAGCCCGGCCTTCTCCGCGGCCTCGGTGAGGACGGTGACCAACGCGGTGTTGGTGCCGAACGCCGAGGCCGAGCCGCGCAGGAGCGCGGCGTTGCCGCTCTTGAGGCACAGCCCCGCCGCGTCGACGGTGACGTTGGGCCGGGCCTCGTAGACGATGCCGACCACCCCGAGGGGCACCCGCACCTGGCGCAGCTGCAGGCCGTTGGCGAGCCGGGAGCCGCGGACGACGTCGCCGACCGGGTCGGGCAGCGCGACCAGCTGGCGGAGCGCGTCGGCCACGCCCGCCACCCGGCCGGCGTCCAGGCGCAGCCGGTCGAGCACCGACGCCGGAGTGCCGGCGGCCGCCGCGGCCGCCACGTCCTCGGCGTTCGCGGCGAGGATCTCGTCGGTGCGCCGGACCAGCGCGTCGGCCATCGCGGTCAGCGCGGCGTCCTTGGTCTCGGTGGGCAGGGTGCGCAGCACCCGTGCGGCCGCCCGCGCACGCAGGGCGGCGGCACCGATGAGCGGCAGGCCGGAGACGTCGGTCACGCACGGAAGGGTACGCGTGGAACTCCGCTCGATCCCGCGCCTGCGACCCCGTCGCCGCCACACCACCGGCTATGCGAGAATGATTCTCATGAACACTTCGGGTCTGCGTCGATCTGCCACCGCCTCTGCCGCAGCGACCCTGCTCCTGCTCGCCGGCTGTTCCGGCTCGGGCTCCCCCGCCGCGGAGGACGACCAGGTGGACGTCGTCGCCGGCTTCTACCCGCTGGAGTGGGCCGCGGAGCGCGTCGGCGGGAACCTCGTGTCGGTCTCGTCCCTGACCACCTCCGGCGCCGAGCCGCACGATCTCGAACTCACCCCCCAGGACGTCGCCGCCGTCTCCGACGCCGACCTGCTCGTCTACCTCAGCGGCTTCCAGCCGGCGGTGGACGACGCGGCCCGGTCGCAGGCCGGCGAGGCCGCGTGGGACGCCGCCGAGGCGGCCGACCTCTCCCTGTCCTCGGGCGGCTCGGAGCACGCGGAGGAGGAGGAGGACGAGCACGCCGAGGAGGAGCACGCCCACGACGAAGGCGCGGCGGACCCGCACTTCTGGCTGGACCCGCTGCGGCTGGCCGCGGTCGGCGACGCGCTGGCCGACCGGCTGGCCGAGCTCGATCCCGACGACGCGCAGGCCTACGCCGAGAACGCCGCCGCCCTGCGTGCCGACCTCGAGACCCTGGACGCCGAGATGGCCGAGGGCCTCGGCGACTGCCGGGTGGACACCCTGGTCACCAGCCACGACGCCTTCGGGTACCTCGCCGACCGCTACGGTTTCGACGTGGTGGGCATCAGCGGGCTCAGCCCCGACCAGGAGCCCTCGGCCGACCAGATGGCCGAGATCTCCGCGCTCGTCGGCGAGCGGGACGTGACCACCGTCTACACCGAGACGCTGGTCGACCCCTCTGTGGCCGAGACGGTCGCCGACGAGGCCGGCGTCCGGACCGCCGTCCTGGACCCGATCGAGGGCCTGACCGACGAGTCGGCCGGCGAGGACTACCTCGAGGTCATGCGCAGCAACCTCGCCACGCTGGCCGAGGGCCAGTCCTGCTCGTGAACCGACCGGCCACGGCACCGGCCGTCATCCACCTGCGGGACGCCACGATCGGCTACGGCGACGTGCCGATCGTGCGCGGTGCGGATCTGACGGTCGGCCCCGGGGAGGCGGTCGCGGTCCTGGGCTCCAACGGCTCGGGGAAGACCACGCTCGCCCGGGGGCTGCTGGGACTGGCGGCGGTGCTCGGCGGGGACGTCGAGCTGCTCGGCGCGCCGGTCGGGCGGCTGAGTCATCGCCCGCCCGCCCAGCGCGGCCGGGTGGGCTACGTCCCCCAGCGCCACTCGGTGACCGGGGCGGTCCCGGCCACGGTCCGCGAGGTGGTGGGCGTGGGCCGCCTGGCCCACCTCGGCCTGTTCCGCCGGCTCGGCGCCGCCGACCGGGCGGCCGTCACCGACGCCGTGGCCGCGGTCGGTCTCGCCGACCGGCTGGACGACCCGGTCGCCGCGCTGTCCGGTGGCCAGCAGCGGCGGGTGCTCGTGGCCCGCGCGCTCGCCGCCGAACCCGAGCTGCTGATCATGGACGAGCCGACCGCCGGGGTGGACGCCGCGAGCCAGGAGGCGCTGGCCGGCGTCCTCGCGCGGGTCTCGTCGGGCGGCACCACGCTGGTCGTCGTCACGCACGAGACCGCCCCGCTGGCCGGCGTCCTCACCCGGGCGGTCGTGGTCGACCACGGCCGGATCTCCTACGACGGCCCCCTGCTGCCGGGCCACACCCTGGACGAACCGGACCCCCACCACCACCCGCACGACACGGCGCCGCGCGGCTACCGGATGGACCAGCCGACCGTGACCACCCGGCGCGGCGGCTCCGCCGAGCAGGGACGCTGACGTGGACATCCTCGACTACGACTTCATGCAGCGGGCGCTGCTGGCCTCCCTCATGGTCGGGCTCGTCGCCCCCGCCGTCGGCGTGTTCCTCGTGCAGCGGCGGCTGTCCCTGCTGGGCGACGGGCTCGGGCACGTGGCGCTCACCGGCGTGGCCGTCGGCGTCCTGACCGCCACCAGCCCGGTGTGGACGGCGCTGGTGGCCGCCGTCCTCGGCGCGGTGCTCATCGAGCTGGTCCGGGCCCGGGGGCGCACCAGCGGCGACGTCGCCCTCGCCGTCCTCTTCTACGGGGGCATCGCCGGCGGCGTCGTCCTGCTGAGCCTCGCCCCCCGCGGGCAGGCCACCAACCTCGACTCGTACCTCTTCGGCGCCATCACCACGACCAGCACCGAGGACGTGGCGGTGTTCGCCGGCATCGCGCTGGTCGTGCTGGCCACCGTCGCCCTGCTCGGCCACCGGCTGTACGCGGTGAGCGACGACGAGGAGTACGCCCGCGCGGTCGGGCTCCCGGTGCTCGCGCTCAACGTCGTGCTGGCCGCCCTCGTCGCCGCCACGGTCGTGCTCTCCATGCGGGTCGTCGGCCTGCTGCTGATCAGCGCCCTCATGATCGTGCCGAGCGCCATCGCCCAGCTCCTGGCCCGCAGCTTCCGCACGACCCTGGCCCTGGCGTGCGTGGTCGGGCTGGTCGTGAGCGTCGCCGGGACGACCACGTCCTTCTACGCCGGAACACCCTCGGGCGGGACGATCGTGCTGCTGGCCATCGCGCTGTTCCTGCTCGTCACCACCGGGGTGACCGTTCGGGACGCGACGGCCCGCCGCCGGCACCGGCGCAGGACCGACGTGCACGACGCACACCCCCACGAGCACGGCGAGGGCTGCGGGCACCAGCCGGTCTTCCACGGCGACCACGTCGACTACGACCACGACGGGCACCTGCACGCCCCGCACCTGACCGGCACGGGCATCCACTACGACGAGCACGGGTCGGACGCCGCCCCCGTGCACCGGCCCGGGAAGGGAGCCGCCCGGTGAGCGGAGCCGACCAGCCGGAGGGGACGGCGCGGCGGCCGAGCCGGCAGCGCAGCGCGGTGCTCGCCCTGCTCGACGACCTCGACGGATTCAGCAGCGCGCAGGATCTGCACGCGCTGCTGCGCGAGCGCGGCGACGCGGTGGGGCTGGCGACGGTCTACCGGGCCCTGCAGGCGCTGGTGGACGACGGCCAGGTCGACGTCCTGCGGGGAGCGGACGGGGAGGCGGCCTACCGGCGGTGCTCGCCGGTCCACCACCACCACCTGGTGTGCCGATCGTGCGGCACGACCGTCGAGGTCGCCGACCCGCCCGTCGAGCGGTGGGCCAGGCAGATCGCGGCCGAGCACGGCTTCGCCGACGTCCAGCACCAGGTCGAGGTCTTCGGCACCTGCCGCGCGTGCACCACGGCCGGCCCCGTCGTGAGCTGAGGAGGCGTCAGCGGTCGCGCAGGGCGCGCAGCGCCGACTTCCGCGCCTCCCCGGTGAGCCGGTCCAGGAAGACCTTGCCGTCGAGGTGGTCGACCTCGTGCTGCAGGGCCCGGGCCATCAGCCCGGTCCCCTCCAGCCGCAGCGGCGTGCCGTCGACGTCGAACCCTTCGGCGACGCAGTGCATCGCGCGGACGGTCGGCGCCCAGATACCGGGCACCGACAGGCAGCCCTCGTCGCCGTCCTGGATCTCCTCGGACCGCTCGACGATCACCGGGTTGACCATGTGCCCGATCACCCCGTCGACGTTGTAGGAGAACGCACGGACCCCGACGCCGATCTGGGGCGCGGCCACGCCGGCCCGGCCGGGGTGCTCGACGGTGTCCTCCAGGTCGCGGATCAACGCGGCCAGCCAGCCGTCGAAGGCCCGGACCGGGTCGGAGGGGGTGCGGAGCACGGGGTCACCGAGTTCGCGGATGGGACGGATCGTCACCGGGCCAGTCTTGCAGCCCCGCCCCAGCGCTCAGCGCAGACGTCCGACCAGCACCATCTCGTCGCGGTGCACCACCTCGCGGCGGTGCTCGGGCGGCAGGTCGCCGGTCTTGCGCCCGAGCAGGCCCGGCATCTCACGGGCGTCGTAGGCCACCAGGCCACGGGCCACCACCGCGCCGTCGGGCCCGACCAGCTCGACCGGGTCGTCGGCGAGGAACTCCCCCGCGATGCCGGTGATGCCGGCGGCCAGCAGCG
The DNA here is from genome assembly GCF_030165005.1 of Blastococcus capsensis. Lineage (GTDB taxonomy): Bacteria > Actinomycetota > Actinomycetes > Mycobacteriales > Geodermatophilaceae > Blastococcus > Blastococcus capsensis. Next base: position 91,324 of record NZ_JASNNW010000009.1, on the reverse strand, counting down.
AGGCGTGCCGCTCCCGCACCGCGGTGACCGCGCCGTCGTCGAGGATCAGCCGGCCGCGCGGCCGGCTGGCGTAGCGCAGCCAGAACTGCCGGGCGCTGGGCCGCTTGCCCATGGCCCCGAAGAGCGTGCCCACCCGGTTGCCGGCCAGGGCGTCGGCGGCCTGCGGGGTGGAGGTGATCACCACGGGGACGCCGGCGTGCGCGGCGATGAAGGCGGCCTCGACCTTGGTGGCCATGCCTCCGGTGCCCACGCCGTTGCGGCTGGCCGAGCCCAGGCTGACCGCCGCGAGGTCGCCGGGCTCGCGCACCGTGTCGACCAGCTGGGCGGGGCCGGTGCGCGGGTCTCCGTCGTACACGCCGTCGACGTCGGAGAGCAGCACCAGCGCCCCGGCCTGCGCGACGTGCGCCACCAGCGCGGCCAGCCGGTCGTTGTCGCCGAACCGGATCTCCTCGGTGGCGACCGTGTCGTTCTCGTTGACGATCGGCAGCACGCCCAGCGACAGCAGCCGCTCGACCGTCCGGTGGGCGTTGCGGTAATGGCTGCGACGGGTCAGGTCGTCGGCGGTGAGCAGCACCTGTCCCACGGTGATCCCGTGCCGGGCGAAGGCGTCGGCGTAGGTCTGGGCCAGCCGCAGCTGACCCACGCTGGCCGCCGCCTGCGCGGTGGCCAGGTCACGCGGGCGCCCGTCGATCCCCAGCGGGGCCAGTCCGGCGGCGATCGCGCCGGAGGACACCAGCACGACCTCCCGGCCGGACGCCCGCACGGCGGCGAGCACGTCCACCAGCGCCGTCAGCCGCTCGACGTCCAGACCGCCGGGGAGGGTGGTCAGCGACGAGGAGCCGACCTTGACCACGACCCGACCGGCGCCGGCGATCTCCGGGCGGGCGGTGGTGGTGGCCGGCGCGCCGGTCACCGGGCGCCGTCCGCTTCGTCGTCCTCCGCACCGTCGTCGAGGCCGGCGAGGTCCTCGTCGGTCCAGCCGCCCTCGGTGACCTCGAACGGCACCCGGCGGGCGCGCTTCGCAGCGAGCCGCTCGGTGGCGCCGACCCGCTCGGTGGTCTCCAACCGGTTGTCGGTGCCGCGACCGCCGAGCCCGGCGGACTCCTCCGCGGTGAGCGTGCCGGCCGGCAGCGTCGGGGCCCAGTCGAAGGTGACGTCGCCGATGGTGACCGCGTCGCCCTCGCGGGCGCCGGCCTCGGCCAGCTTCTCCTCGACCCCGAGCCGGTTGAGCCGGTCGGCCAGGTAGCCGACGGCCTCGTCGTTGGTGAAGTCGGTCTGGCGGACCCAGCGCTCGGGCTTCACGCCGCGGACGACGAACGCCTCGTCGTCGTCGGGATCCCGCTCGACGGTGAAGCCGGTGTCGTCGACCGCCCGCGGGGTCAGGGTCACCCGCACCGGTTCGGGCGCCGGGAGCGAGGCCCGGTGCTCCTCGACCGCCGCGGCGAGCGCGTAACCGAACGCGGCCAGCCCCTCGCCGGTCGCGGCGCTGACGGGGAAGACCTGCAGGCCGCGTTCCTCGAGCGAGGCCCGCACGAGGTCGACCAGCTCCCGGCCGTCCGGGACGTCGATCTTGTTGAGCACCGCGATCCGCAGGCGCCCGACGAGGTCCAGCTCGTCCCCCCCGTACTCGGCGAGCTCGTGCTCCAGTGCCTCGATGTCGCTCTCGGGGTCCCGGCCGGGCTCCATCGTGGCCATGTCGACGACGTGCACCAGGACGGCGCAGCGCTCCACGTGCCGGAGGAACTGCAGGCCGAGCCCCTTGCCGGTGGACGCGCCGGGGATGAGCCCGGGGACGTCGGCCATCGTGTAGACGGTGTCGCCGGACCGGATCACACCCAGGTTGGGCACCAGGGTGGTGAACGGGTAGTCGGCGATCTTCGGCCGGGCCGAGGACATGGCGGCGATCAGCGACGACTTGCCGGCCGACGGGTACCCGACCAGGCCGACGTCGGCGATGCTCTTGAGCTCCAGCACCGCGTCGAACGCCTCGCCGGGCTCGCCGAGCAGCGCGAAGCCGGGCGCCTTCCGCCGGGGGTTGGCGAGTGCGGCGTTGCCGAGCCCGCCCTTGCCGCCGTGCGCCAGCACGACGCGGGTGCCCGCACCGACGAGGTCGGCGATCACGCGGCCGTCGGGGGCGCTGACCACGGTGCCCTCGGGGACCCGCAGCACGCGGTCCTCGCCCCGGGCGCCGTGCCGGTTGCTGCCGGCGCCGGGGCGGCCGTTGGCCGCCTTCTGGTGCGGGCGGTGGTGGAAGTCGAGGAGGGTGTGCGCGCTGGGGTCGACCTCGAGGACGACGTTGCCGCCGTCCCCGCCGTTGCCCCCGTCGGGGCCGCCGAGCGGCTTGAATTTCTCCCGGTGCACCGAGGACACGCCGTGCCCGCCGTTGCCGGCGGAGACGTGGATGGTGACGCGGTCGACGAAAGCGGCCATGTGTTCCGAGCGGACGAGGTCCGCGCCGCCTCCTAGCTACCTGTCAAGCGCCACGAGCGCACGGGCCGCCGGCCCGTGCGCTCGTCGCGAAGCGAATGTGCGGTCCCCTGCAGGGCAGGGGCGTTGTTCAGGCCTCGACCGCGGTGATGGAGACGGTCTTGCGTCCCCGCCGGGTGCCGAAGGTGACCGAGCCGGGTGCGAGCGCGAACAGCGTGTCGTCGCCGCCGCGGCCGACGCCGAGGCCCGGGTGGAAGTGGGTGCCACGCTGGCGGACGATGATCTCGCCGGCCTTGACGACCTGCCCACCGAAACGCTTCACGCCGAGACGCTGGGCGTTCGAGTCACGACCGTTGCGGGACGACGAGGCGCCCTTCTTGTGTGCCATGTCGGCGTCAGCCCTTCGAGATGTCGCGGACCACGACGCTGGTCAGGGGCTGACGATGCCCCTGCCGCTTGTGGTAGCCGGTCTTGTTCTTGAACTTGTGGATGTGGATCTTCGGGCCCTTGCCGTGCTCGACGATCTCGCCGGTCACGGTCACCGTGGCCAGGGTCGCCGCATCGCTGGTGACGGTGTCCCCGTCGACCAGCAGGATGGCCGGGAGGGCAACGGTGTCGCCCGCCGCGCCCTGCAGGCGGTTGATCGTGAACGTGTCGCCCACGGCCACCTTGTGCTGGCTGCCGCCGGCCTTCACCACTGCGTACACCACTGACTCCTCGTTCGCTTCTTCACGTCAAGCTCTGTGTCCGGCGCGCACGACCGGAACGGGCGCCGGGTGCTTGGACGGGTTGCGCACACCTTCCCGGCGGCGCCCGAGGGCGCCCGCGCGGTGGCGCAGCAACCCGTCCAGCGTACCCGAGTTGAAGGACCCCGTCCCACTCACCCCTCGCACGCTCGGGGCGAGCCTCCGGACGGGGCCTTACGCGGGCGGACCTGCCGGGCGGCTGGCGGCCCGGCGACGCCGCGGCCGGGTGCTCGTGGCCGGCGGCTCCTCGTCGCCCACGGAGCCGTCCTGGGCGGGCTGATCGTCCGCCTCGGCACCGGCGTCGGGCGTGTGCGCCACCGCACCGGGGAGGACGTCGGCCGTCGTGGTCGCCGGGACGACCGGCACCGCGTCCTGCTCCGGCACCTCGACGGCACCGACCTCACCGGCCGGCAGCACGTCCTCGGCCTCGGTCTCCGGCGGTGACGATGCCGGTGCCGGCACGGTCTCGGGCAGCGGCTCGACGGTCGCGACCGACCCGCTGCGACGGCGCACGGGCGCCACGACCGGCTCGCCGTGGATCTCGCCGTCGTCCGGCTCCTGCGCCACGGGCACCGCCTCCGCGGTGGAGGTTCCGCCGGCCCCCTCCCCGGAGCCGGCCGCGCCCGCGAGCACGGCGGCGTCCTCGGCCGCGCGCTCCTCGCCCGACTGGCCGCGGTTGCGGCGGCCCCGGTTGCGACGCCCGCCGCGACCGCCCTCGGAGGCCTCGCCGTCACCGGTCGGGGCCTCGGCCTGACGACCCTGGGCGCCGTCCTCGGCAGTCTCCTTGTCGGACGTCTCCTTGCTGCCGCCCCCGCGGTTGCGGCCGGGGTCCTTGCCGCCGCTGCCCGACTGGCCGGAGTCCTTGCCGCCAGGGTCCTTGCCACCGGAGTCCTTGCCGCCGGAGTCCTTGCTACCGGACTCCTTGCCACCGCCGCCGCCACCGCCGCTGCTGCCACCGCCCCGGCGCTTCTCGTCCACGGGGTCGAGGTGCACCAGGATCCCGCGGCCGCGGCAGTGCTCGCAGGACTCGGAGAAGACCTCCAGCAGGCCCTGGCCGACCCGCTTGCGGGTCATCTGCACCAGGCCCAGGGAGGTGACCTCCGCGACCTGGTGCTTGGTGCGGTCGCGGCCCAGGCACTCGGTGAGCCGGCGCAGGACGAGGTCCCGGTTGCTCTCCAGGACCATGTCGATGAAGTCGATGACGATGATGCCGCCGATGTCGCGCAGCCGGAGCTGGCGGACGATCTCCTCGGCCGCCTCCATGTTGTTGCGCGTGACGGTCTGCTCGAGGTTGCCACCGGAGCCGGTGAACTTGCCGGTGTTGACGTCGACGACGGTCATCGCCTCGGTGCGGTCGATCACCAGCGAGCCACCCGAGGGCAGCCACACCTTGCGGTCCAGCGCCTTGGTCAGCTGCTCGTCCACCCGCAGGTCGCGGAAGGCGTCGCCCTCCCCCGTGTAGCGGGTCAGCCGCTCGGTCAGCTCCGGGGAGACGTGCGCGACGTAGGCCTCGACGGTGTCCCACGCGTCGTCGCCCTGGACCACCAGCTCCTTGAAGTCCTCGTTGAAGACGTCGCGGATGACCCGGATGGCGAGATCGGGCTCGCCGTAGAGCAGCGACGGGGCGCTGGAGGTGGACTCCGCCTTCTTCTGGATGACGTCCCACTGCGCGGTCAGCCGGTTGACGTCGCGGGTGAGCTCCTCCTCCGAGGCGCCCTCCGCGGCGGTCCTGATGATGACGCCGGCGTCCTCGGGGACGATCCGCTTCAGGATGTCCTTGAGCCGCTGCCGCTCGGTGTCGGGCAGCTTGCGGCTGATGCCGGTCATCGAGCCACCCGGCACGTAGACCAGGAACCGGCCGGGCAGGTTGATCTGCTGCGTCAGCCGGGCACCCTTGTGCCCGATCGGGTCCTTGGTGACCTGCACGAGGATCTTGTCGCCGGACTTGAACGCCTGCTCGATGGAGCGCTGCTTGCCGGACAGGCCGGCGGCGTCCCAGTTCACCTCACCGGCGTAGACGACGGCATTGCGCCCCTTGCCGATGTCGACGAAGGCCGCCTCCATGCTGGGGAGGACGTTCTGCACGCGGCCGAGGTAGACGTTCCCGGCGAACGACGTCGCCGTCGCCTGGGTGACGTAGTGCTCGACGAGGATGTCGTCCTCGAGGACGGCGATCTGGGTGCGCTCGCCGCGCTGGCGGATGACCATCTTCCGGTCCACCGCCTCGCGACGGGCGAGGAACTCCGACTCGGTCAGGATCGGTGTGCGCCGACGCCCGGTGTCCCGGCCGTCCCGGCGGCGCTGACGCTTGGCCTCGAGCCGGGTGGAGCCGGCGATGCCACGGACGTCGTCGTCGCTGGTGCTCCGGCCGTTGCGACCGGCCCGCTCCGGACGGTCGTCGTCGCTCTCGTCGGCGGAGTCATCGGCGGCCGAGCCGCTGCTGCGCCGGCGACGGCGCCGCCGGCGGCGGGTGCCCGAGCCGGTCGAGCCCTCGTCGTCGCCGTCGTCCTCGGTGTCCGTGGTCCCGTCCGCGGTGTCGGTTTCCTCGTCGGTGTCGGAGTCGGCGTCCTCGACGCCGGGGCGCTCGTCACCGTTGTCGTCGTCCGAGTCCGAGGCGTCCTCGCCGCTGCGACCGCGTCCGCGCCCGCGACGACCACGACGCCGGCGCCGACTGGCCGACGAGCCCCCCTCCTCGGAGTCCTCGTCGGAGGCGTCCTGGTCCTCGGCGTCCTCGTCCTCGGCGGTGGTCTCGGCCGTTTCCTGCTGGTCGTCGGCCGGGCGGCGGCGAGAGCGGTTGCGGCGGGAGCGGGGCGCCTCCTCGGCGACCTCCTCGTCGCCGCTCTGCCGTGTCTCGGCCGGCTCCTCCAGCGCGTCGGGGTCGGGCGACTCCGCCGGGCGGCGACTACGCCGGCGAGGGGCCGGCGGCACGTCGGCCGGCGGGGCCATGAAGCTGATGAAGGCCGGGACCGGCGCCGCGGGGGCGGGGGCGACCGCCTCGACGGAGTCCGGGTCGGCCGCGCCCGCCGGGCGGGTCGCCCGGCGGCGGGAGCGGGCGACGACGGCGGTCGGTTCCGGCGAGCTGAACTGCGCCCCGAACGGGGACCGCACCGATTCGTGCTCCGCGTCGTCGGAGCCGGCGTCCACGGAGGGCTGGGCGGGCGGCTGCGGCTCGGCGGGCGATCCGGAGGAGGCGTCCGTCTCCGTCTCGGCGTCCGTCTCCGTCTCGGCGTCCGTCTCCTCGTCGGCCGGTGCCCCTTCCTCGGGGGTCGCCGGCATGCCGGTGGCCTCGGCCTCGGCAGGCTGCGAGGCGCCCGCCGGGACGTCGTCGCCCTGGATGTCGTCGTGCGCGGTGGTGTGGTCGGTGTCAGCCACGAGGGCTCGCCTCCTGTGTGGTGCTCCCGGGCGCCGATCGGTTCGACTGGCGGCCGCGCAGGAGCACGGGTTGGGCGGGGCGAGCCGCCGCGCGGGGTACGACGGACGGGCTCGCCCTGCGAAGTCTGTGGGCGGCTCCCGCGCGACGGTTGCCGCGGCGAGGAGCCGAACTGCGGTGGTGCGCGCCTCCGGTGACGCCGGGTGCGGTGGTGCTGGTCCTGCGGTGGTCTGGGCGTCCGGGGCCGGGTGGCCCGGATCGGGCGCGTCACGTCTGGCAGCCGTGCCGCTCGACGGCGCGCAGCCTCCGGGCATCCGCCGGTCAGACCGTCGCGTGCTCCCCCTGGCAGCGGGTGCGCGCCGCACGGTCAGGACCGAGCGGATCGGCCACGGTCCCGGTGTCGTCGAGCCGGCCCTGCGCCTCACGCACGGCCCGTGGGGGCAACGGCGGGCGCAGGTCGGCGACGGCAGCCAGGGCGGCCAACACGTCATCGGGTCGTACAACGGGCGTTCCCTGCCGGACGACCATGTGCAGTATGGCACAACCTGCCCCCTCGATCGCCGACGCGCTGACGACGGAGGGGCGGGCGTCGATGTCCTTGAGCCCGTTCTTGGTGCGCTTGGCGACGGTCACCACATCGCTGGCGAGAAACTTCTCGACGGCCGGGGCCAGCTCCGCGAGGGGAACCCCGGGCAGCTCGACGCGCCACACGGAGGTGTCGATCCGGTCGGCCAGCGAACCGGTTCCCTCCCCCGCTTCCACGACCTCGAGGACGGCGACGTCGGGCGGCAGCGCGGTGTCCAGCGCGACCCGCACCGCCTCGGGGTCGCAACGGATCGCGACCCCGATCTCCAGGTACTCCGCCTCGCTGGCGGCCCCGGTGGGCGCGGCACCGATGTAGGAGATCTTCGGGTGCGGGCTGAATCCCGCCGAGAACGCCATGGGCACCTGCGCGCGCCGAAGCGCCCGCTCCAGTGCCCGCGCGAGGTCGCGGTGCGAGGCGAACCGCAGCCGGCCCCGCTTGGCGTAGCGGATGCGCAGCTTCTGCACGGTGGGCGGCGGGGGCGGGCCCTCGGGCTGGCGGGCCATCAGACGACGGTGAGCGGCAGCAGGCTGCGGCCGGTCGGGCCGATCTGGATCTCGGTGCCCATGGTCGGGCAGACACCGCAGTCGTAGCAGGGGGTCCACCGGCAGTCGGCGACCTCCTCCTCGGAGAGGGCCTCCTGCCAGTCCTCCCAGAGCCACTCCTTGTCCAGCCCGGAGTCCAGGTGGTCCCAGGGCAGGATCTCGTGCTCGGTGCGCTCCCGGGTGGTGTACCAGTCGACGTCGACACCGAAGGGCGCCAGCTCCTCGGCCGCGGCCTGGACCCACCGCTCGTAGGAGAAGTGCTCGCTCCAGCCGTCGAAGCGGCCGCCGTCGCGCCACACGCGCTCGATGACCCGGCCGACCCGGCGGTCACCGCGGGAGAGCAGTCCTTCGATGACACCCGGCTTGCCGTCGTGGTAGCGCAGGCCGATGGACCGGCCGATGCGGCGGTCGGCGTTGATCGCCTGGCGCAGCGCCCGCAGGCGGTGGTCGATCGTCTCGGCGCTGGCCTGGGCGGCCCACTGGAACGGGGTGTGCGGCTTGGGCACGAAGCCACCGATGGAGACGGTGCAGCGGATGTCCTTGCGGCCACTGGCCTCGCGGCCGGCGCGGATCACCTCGACCGCCAGCTCGGCGATCTCCAGCACGTCGTCGTCGGTCTCGGTGGGCAGACCGCACATGAAGTAGAGCTTCACCTGCGTCCAGCCGTTGGCGTAGGCCGTCGTCACCGTGCGGACGAGGTCCTCCTTGGACACCGTCTTGTTGATGACCCGGCGGATCCGCTCACTGCCGCCCTCGGGGGCGAAGGTGAGGCCGCTGCGCCGGCCGTTGCGGGACAGCTCGTTGGCCAGCGTGACGTTGAAGGCGTCGACGCGGGTCGACGGCAGGCTCAGGCCGGTGTTGGTGCCCTCGTAGCGGTCGGCCAGCTCCTTGGCCACCTGGCCGATCTCGGAGTGGTCGGCGCTGGACAGCGAGAGCAGCCCGACCTCCTCGTACCCGGTCGCCTTCAGCCCCTGCTCCACCATGGAGCCGATGCCGGTGATCGTCCGCTCGCGCACGGGACGGGTGATCATCCCGGCCTGGCAGAACCGGCAGCCGCGGGTGCAGCCGCGGAAGATCTCCACGCTCATCCGCTCGTGCACGCTCTCGGCCAGCGGCACCAGCGGGGTCTTCGGGTAGGGCCACTCGTCGAGGTCCATGACGGTGCGCTTGCCGACCTTCGCCGGGACGTCGTCGCGGGTGCGGGTGACCGCGGCGATGGCGCCGTCGGGCCCGTAGGAGACGGCGTAGAAGCGCGGCACGTAGACGCCGTCCACGCGGGCGAGCCGGGCCAGCAGCTCCTCGCGGCCGCCCGGGCGCCCCTGCGCCTTCCACGCGGCGACGACGTCGGTGATGTCGCCGACGGCCTGCTCGCCGTCACCCAGGACGGCGCAGTCGACGAAGTCGCTGACCGGCTCAGGGTTGAAGGCGGCGTGCCCGCCGGCGACGACGACCGGGTGGGTCTCGTCCCGGTCGACCGCGTGCAGGGGGACGCCCGCGAGGTCCAGCGCCTCGAGCAGGTTGGTGTAGCCGAGCTCGGTGGCGAAGCTGACGCCCAGCAGGTCGAAGTCGCGCACCGAGCGGTGACCGTCGACGGTGAACTGCGGAACGCCGTGCTCGCGCATGAGCGCGGCGAGATCGGGCCAGACGGCGTACGTGCGCTCGGCCAGCGCATCGGGGCGCTCGTTGAGCACCTCGTAGAGGATCATGAGGCCCTGGTTGGGCAGCCCCACCTCGTAGGCGTCCGGATACATCAGCGCCCAGTGGACGGTCGCGGACTCCCACGGCTTCACCTGGGCGTTGAGTTCACCGCCGACGTACTGGATCGGCTTCTGGATCTGGGCCAGCAGCGGTTCGAGGCGGGGGTACAGGGTCTCACCAGTCATGACCGGTCCAGGGTAGACCGCGACCGGAGTGCCACGTCCCGGCTACGCCGAGCGCCCGTCGCCCCTCACCCAGGCATAGGAGGCCATGCCTACGGTTTCGGTGCCGATTCCGTATGCGAAGCCTCCTATGCCCGGGGAGGCGGGTCAGCCCAGGTCGAGGAAGAACAAGCCGATTTCGCGCGCGGCGGACTCGGGCGAGTCGGAGCCGTGCACGATGTTGTTCTGCACCTCGAGGGCGAAGTCGCCGCGGATCGTGCCGGGTGCGGCCTTCACCGGGTCGGTGGCGCCGGCCAGGGCGCGGAACGCCTCGATCGCGCGCGGACCCTCCACGACCAGGGCCATCAGCGGACCACTGGTGATGAACTGCACGAGGTCGGCGAAGAAGGGCCGCTCGCGGTGCTCGGCGTAATGCGTCTCGGCGACGTCGGCGGTCAGCGTGCGCAGCTCGGCGGCGACCAGCCGCAGGCCCTTGCGCTCGAGCCGGGTGATCACCTCGCCGACCAGGCCGCGGGAGACGCCGTCGGGCTTGACGAGGACAAGGGTGCGTTCGGTCACGGGGCCGGAGCCTACGGGGTGGCCGCGCCCTCGCCGTCGGCGTCGCCGGTCCGGGGCGCCGCCACCGGGCCGAACGGCGTGCCGATCAGCTGCTTGCGCACCTGCAGCAGGTAGCTCCAGATGAGCACGAATGCCCCGGCCACGACCCACATGACGCTGTTGAGCAGGCCGGTGAGCAGCAACGGCAGCTGCAGCGCGGTGCCGATCAGCAGGCCGCGCTCCCGCCGCTGCAGGCCCGACGCCAGGATCAGCAGGACCGCCAGGACGAGCAGGACCGTCAGGCGGCCGGCGCCGAGCCCCTCCTCGGTCTGCGCGATGCCGCGCGGCACGAAGAGGACGGCGATGCCCTCCAGCACGAGCACCGCCGCCGCGGCCCCGCGCAGCGCCTTCGCCGCGCGGGCCGGGTCGGGAGCGGTCACCGCCGGCTCCCGGACAGCAGGGTGCGTGCCTCACCTGCGGTGATGACGCTGCCGGTGACCAGCACCCCGGAGCCGCCGAGCGCGTCGTCCGGGCCGGCCTCGGCCAGCTCGATCGCCTCGGTGATCGCCTCGTTCAGCCGCGGCGAGACGCTCACCCGGTCGGCGCCGAAGACGTCGACCGCCAGCGCGCCCAGCTCGTCGGCCGGCATGGCGCGCGACGAGCTGTTCTGGGTGACGACCAGCTCGGCGCAGACCTCTTCGAGGGCGGCGAGCATCCCGGCGACGTCCTTGCCGTGGACCGCGCCGACGACGCCGACCAGCCGGGTGAGGTCGAAGGACTCCCGGATCGCCTCGACGGTCGCGGCCATGCCGGCCGGGTTGTGGGCGGCGTCGACCAGCACCGTCGGGCTGGTGCGCACGCGCTCGAGGCGGCCGGGAGAGCGGACGGCCGCGAAGGCGGCGCGGACGGTCTCCTGCTCGATGGGGCCGGTGGCCGCCCCCGCACCCAGGAACGCCTCGACCGCGGCCAGCGCGGTGGCCGCGTTCTGCGCCTGGTGGGCGCCGAACAGGGGGAGGAAGACCTCCTCGTACTCCCCACCGAGGCCTTGCAGCCGGATCTGCTGCCCTCCGACGGCCACCTTCCGGTCGAGCACGCCGAACTCGGTGCCCTCGCGGGCGACCACGGCGTCGGCCTCGACGGCCCGGCGGATCAGCGCGTCCAAGGCCCCGGGCTGCTGGTGCGCCAGCACGGCCACGGCGTCGGGCTTGATGATGCCGGCCTTCTCGCCGGCGATCGTGGCGACGTCCGGGCCGAGGTACTCCGCGTGGTCCATCGCCACGGGGGTGACGACGGCGACCCGCGCGTCGGCGACGTTGGTCGCGTCCCACGTGCCGCCCATGCCGACCTCGATGACCGCGACGTCGACCGGCGCGTCGGCGAAGAGCGCGTAGGCCATCCCGACCATGACCTCGAAGAAGCTCATCGGGATCTCGCCGGCGGCGTCGACCATCTGCACGTACGGCGCGATGTCGTCGTAGGCCTCGACGAAGCGCCCGGCGTCGACCGGCTCGCCGTCGAGCACGATCCGCTCACGCATGGTCTGCAGGTGCGGGCTGGTGAACCGGCCCACCCGCAGCCCGAAGCCGCGCAGGATCTCGTCGATCATCCGCGCCGTCGTCGTCTTGCCGTTGGTGCCGGCCACCTGGATGACCGGCATCGCCCGGTGGGGTGAACCGAGCAGGTCGACCAGGGCGCTGATGCGGGCGAGGGACGGCTCGAGCCGGCTCTCGGGCCACCGGGCCAGCAGCTCCTGCTCCACCCGGGCGAGGTCACCGGTGCTGCTGTTGCTCATCCTGCTCAGGATGCCAGGCCGGTCACCGGACCAGCGCGGTCTCCCGGGCGCCACCGTGCACGACGGTGCCGCCGGCGTGCCTCCAGCCCCGCGGAGGAACCGCCGGCACCACCCGCTTGCCGAGCGGGAAGAGGCCCACGGCGGCGAGTTTGAAGGAGGCCACGCCGAACGGGATACCGACGATGGTCAGGCAGAAGCCGATGCCGGCCACGACGTGGAGCAGCGCCAGCCACCAGCCGGCCAGCAGGAACCACAGGAGGTTGCCCAGGACCGACGGCGCACCGGCGCCCGGGGCCCGCACGGTGGTGCGCCCGAACGGCCACAGGACGAAGAAAGCCAGGCGGAAGGCGGCGATGCCGAACGGGATGGTCACGACGAGGAGACAGGCCAGCACACCGGCCAGGGCGTAGGCCAGCGCCAGCACCCAGCCCTGCAGCACCAGCCAGACGACGTTCAGGAGCAGACGCATCGTGGTCACACCTGTTCCACGAAGGGCCGCGTCCGCCGGTTCCCCTCTCGACCGTGGGTCCGGCCACAGCGCCGACTGCGATCGCGTTGCCACGCCTTCCTAGGATGCGGGGCATGGATCCCCGCATCGCGACCCCGGACAATGCCGCCCCGGGAGTCCTGAGCGGCGTACCGGACAAGCCCTCGGTCGACGGCCTCGAGGAGAAGTGGGTCGCCCGCTGGGCCTCCGAGGACACCTACGGCTTCGACCGCGACGCCGCCCTGCAGGCGCCGCGCGAGCAGATCTACTCGATCGACACTCCCCCGCCGACCGCCAGCGGCTCGCTGCACGTGGGGCACGTGTTCAGCTACACCCACACCGACATCGTCGCCCGCTACCAGCGGATGCGCGGCAAGCACGTGTACTACCCGATGGGCTGGGACGACAACGGGCTGCCGACCGAGCGGCGGGTGCAGAACTACTACGGCGTCCGCTGCGACCCGGCCCTGCCCTACGACGCCTCGTTCGAGCCGCCAGGAGACGCAGCGGCAGCGAAGTCGGACAGAGCCCAGCTGCCGCTCTCCCGGCGCAACTTCGTCGAGCTGTGCATGCAGCTGACGGAGGAGGACGAGGCCGAGTTCGAGAAGCTCTGGCGCCGCGTCGGGCTCTCGGTCGACTGGTCGAACGTCTACCGGACCATCTCGGAGTCCTCCCGGGCCACGGCCCAGCGGATGTTCCTGCAGAACCTGGCCCGCGGCGAGGCCTATGCCCAGGAGGCCCCGACCCTCTGGGACGTCACCTTCCGCACCGCCGTCGCGCAAGCCGAGCTGGAGGACCGCGAGCGCCCCGGCGCCTACCACCGGATCGCCTTCCACTCCGCCGACGGCCCGGTCTTCATCGAGACCACCCGTCCGGAGCTCCTGCCGGCCTGCGTCGCGCTGGTCGCGCACCCCGGCGACGAGCGCTACCAGCCGCTGTTCGGGAAGACGGTGCGGACGCCGCTGTTCGACGTCGAGGTGCCCGTGGTCGCCCACCGCCTCGCCGAGCCGGACAAGGGCTCGGGCATCGCGATGATCTGCACCTTCGGCGACCTCAACGACGTCACCTGGTGGCGCGAGCTGCAGCTGCCGACCCGCGCCATCGTCGGCTGGGACGGCCGGATCCTGGCCGACCCGCCGCCCGGCGTGCCCGCGCACCCCTACGACGAGCTGGCCGGCAAGACGATGTTCAGCGCGCAGGCCCGCATCGTGGAGCTGCTGCGCGAGTCCGGCGACCTCGAGGGCGAACCCAAGCAGATCACCCACCCGGTGAAGTTCTTCGAGAAGGGCGAGCGCCCGCTGGAGATCGTCACCACGCGGCAGTGGTACATCCGCAACGGCGGCCGGGACGCCGACCTGCGCGATGCCCTCATCGCCCGCGGCCGGGAGATCCAGTGGGTGCCCGAGCACATGCGGCACCGCTACGACAACTGGGTCGAGGGCCTCAACGGCGACTGGCTGATCAGCCGCCAGCGCTTCTTCGGCGTCCCGTTCCCGGTCTGGTACCGGCTGGACGAGTCCGGTGAGCCGGTTCACGACGAGCCGATCCTGGCGCCCGACGAGGCACTGCCGGTCGACCCGTCGTCCGACGTGCCCGAGGGGTTCACCGAGGACCAGCGCGGCAAGCCGGGCGGGTTCATGGCCGACCCCGACGTGATGGACACCTGGGCGACGTCGTCGCTGTCGCCGCAGGTGGCCTCTGGCTGGGACACCGACCCGGAGCTGTTCGCCAAGGTCTTCCCGATGGACCAGCGGCCGCAGGCGCACGACATCATCCGCACCTGGCTGTTCTCCACGGTCGTCCGGGCACACTTCGAGCACGGCACCGTGCCGTGGTCGCACGCCACCATCTCCGGCTTCGTGGTCGACCCCGACCGCAAGAAGATGTCGAAGTCCAAGGGCAACGCGACCACGCCGATCGACGTCCTCGAGCGGTACGGCACCGACGCCGTCCGCTGGCGCGCCGCCGGCGCCCGGCCGGGTGCCGACTCGCCGTTCGACGAGGCGCAGATGAAGGTCGGCCGGCGGCTGGCCATGAAGATCCTCAACATCGGCAAGTTCGTGCTCGGGCTGGGCGCCGGCTCGGTCGACCTGTCGTCGGCGGCAACGCAGATCACCGAGCCCATCGACCGCGGGATGCTCACCGCGCTGGCCGCCGTCGTGGACGAGGCCACCGCGGCGATGGAGGCCTACAACTACACGCGCGCGCTCGAGGTGGCCGAGACGTTCTTCTGGTCGTTCTGCGACGACTACGTCGAGCTGGTGAAGTCCCGGGCCTACCGCAGCGACGACGCCGCGGCCTCCGCGCAGGCCGCGCTGGCGCTGGCGCTCTCGGTGCAGCTGCGGCTGTTCGCCCCGGTGCTGCCGTTCGTCACCGAGGAGGTCTGGTCGTGGTGGCAGACCGGCTCCGTGCACCGCGCCGCATGGCCGTCGGCCGGCGAGCTGCCCGCAGAGGGCGACCCCGCGGTGGTGACCGTGGCCGCCGCGGCGCTGTCGGCGGTGCGCAAGGCCAAGTCCGACGCGAAGCAGTCGATGCGCGCCGACGTGGAGACCGCGACGGTCACCGCGACGGCCGACCAGGTGCCGCTGGTGGAAGCGGTGCGCTCGGACCTGGTCGACGCCGGTCGCATCCAGCTGCTGACGATCGTGCCCGGCGAGGGTGACCTGCGGGTCGACGTCGTCCTGGCGGAGACCCCGGAGGCCTGACGGTGTGCGCTGGTCCGCAGATCGGGCGCTCCGTTCTGCCGATCAGCGCCCGCGCATACGGCCCGACCGGGCGGCTCGGACGGCGAGGATCTCGCGGCGGCAGCCGTCCGGTGAGCGCGTCAGCCGGTCGAAGCTGAAGCGCAGCGTCTGCCAGCCCACCGTGGCCAGCAACGCGTCCCGCTGGATGTCCCGCTCCCGCTGAGAGCGCGACCCGTGCCACGCCGCGCCATCCATCTCGACGGCCAGCAGCACGTCCTCGTACGCCGCGTCGAGGATGAAGGTCCGGCCACCGACGCTGACCGGACGCTGCTGGACGAACGCGGGCATGCCGGGGCCGCGGAGGACGTGCAGGCACCCCCAGACTTCCAGCTCGCTCCGACAGCCGTCGGCGAGCAGGCCCACCAGCCGCGCCAGTTCGGCACGCCCGGTGAGCCTCGGTTGCCGAGCCAGTTCGACCTGGAGATCGCGCGGCGAGCACAGCCGCTGCCGCACGGCCTCGATCGCGGCAGCACGGACAGCCGGACGCTCCAGCAGGCCGGGCCGACCCCAGGTGTCGACGACGGAGCGCTCGGCGGACGTGACGGCGAGGCCGGCCACCCGACGGCGGTCCTCGAAGGCGCCAGGCGCCCGGTGCACCCTGACTCCGGCCGACCCTCTGCCGCTCCGGCCGCTCTCCACCGTCAGGTGCACCGGTCCGGGTGGATGCGGGCTCAGTTCCCAGAGGGCCAGGGCCGTGACATGACTGGCGACGGCCTCGCGACCCTCGAGTGCAGCAGCGATGCGAGTGCGCCAATTCCTGGCTGCGCTCGGGAGCGCGAAGACACCGGGGCGCAGGCGGATGATCTTCCCGTCGGCCACCCACGACCCGACGGTGCGGGGGCTGGCCCGCACGAAGAGCTCCTCCGCCGCCACCCAGCCATCCGGACCGACGGCCTTCGTCACGTCGATCGCCACGGGCCCAGGCTGCTGCGGGGCAGAGCGCCGTGGGTCGGTAGCGGCGAATCTGTGGACGGCGCGGGTGACGCTGTGCAGCGACCGGCAGGGACCCGCGCCAGACCTGCTGCTTCGCGCACACGCTCAGGTCCCGGAACCGGGCCCCGGAACGGCAGCGAGCCCGCCCCCGGAGGTGGGAACGGGCTCGCTGTCAGCTGAGGATTACGCCGACTTCTCGCGGGGGGCACGGGACGGCTTGCGCGGGACGATCGTCGGGTTCACGTGCTCCAGGACGACCTCCTTGGTGATCGTCACGGCGGCGATGTCCTCCCGGCTGGGGATGTCGTACATCACCGACTGGAGCACCTCCTCCATGATCGCGCGGAGGCCGCGGGCGCCGGTGCCGCGCAGGATCGCCTGGTCGGCGACGGCCTCGAGCGCGTCGTCGGTGAACTCCAGCTCCACGCCGTCGAGCTCGAACAGCTTCCGGTACTGGCGGACCAGGGCGTTCTTCGGCTGGGTCAGGATGTTGATCAGCGCCTGACGGTCCAGCTTGCGGACGCTGGTGATGACCGGGAGGCGGCCGATGAACTCGGGGATCATGCCGAACTTCAGCAGGTCTTCGGGCATGACCTCGGCGAAGGCGTTGGCGTCCTCGATCTCCTGCTTGCCGCGGATCTCGCCGGCGAAGCCGATGCCCTGCTTGCCGGCCCGCGCCTCGATGACCTGCTCCAGCCCGGCGAAGGCGCCACCCACGATGAACAGCACGTTCGTCGTGTCGATCTGGATGAACTCCTGGTGCGGGTGCTTGCGCCCACCCTGTGGCGGAACCGATGCCGTCGTCCCCTCGAGGATCTTCAGCAGCGCCTGCTGCACGCCCTCGCCGGAGACGTCCCGGGTGATCGACGGGTTCTCGCTCTTGCGGGCGATCTTGTCGACCTCGTCGATGTAGATGATGCCGGTCTCGGCCCGCTTGACGTCGTAGTCGGCGGCCTGGATCAGCTTGAGGAGGATGTTCTCGACGTCCTCACCCACGTAGCCGGCCTCGGTGAGCGCGGTGGCGTCCGCGATGGCGAACGGCACGTTGAGCATCCGGGCCAGCGTCTGCGCCAGGTGGGTCTTCCCGCAGCCGGTGGGGCCGATGAGCAGGATGTTGGACTTCGCCAGCTCGACGGCGTCCTCGCGGGAGGCGCGGTCACCGCCGGCCTGGATCCGCTTGTAGTGGTTGTAGACCGCGACCGAGAGCGTCCGCTTGGCCTTGTCCTGGCCGATGACGTACTGGTCGAGGAAGTCGTGGATCTCCTTGGGCTTCGGCAGCTCGTCGAACTTCAGGTCCGACGACTCGGAGAGCTCTTCCTCGATGATCTCGTTGCAGAGGTCGATGCACTCGTCGCAGATGTAGACCCCGGGGCCAGCGATGAGCTTCTTGACCTGCTTCTGGCTCTTGCCGCAGAACGAGCACTTGAGCAGATCACCGCTCTCACCGATTCGTGCCACCTGCTGACCTCCACCTCGACAGTCGCCGGTCCTGGTGCCAGGTACCCGCGGGTTGGATGTGCGCTGCTTGCTACCCCTGCTCGACCCCGCTGACAAGCTGTCCCGCGAGGCTCTTCTCCCGGCACTGTCGGCCGGGGATCGGGTGTTCGCCGAACGTACCTGCCGCCGTGGACGAGGTCGGGCAATGACTCACCCGGTTCCGCCCCGGCCGTCCCACTCGTGTCCCGCCGTGCCCTCAGACCTCCGACGGTACGGGCCGAACACGCGTCACGCGCGTCCCGGCCCGTACCGGCCGGTCAGGTCGCGAGGGCGTTGAGCTTGCGGCTCTGGATCACCTGGTCGACGATCCCGTAGTCCTTGGCCTGGGCGGCCGTGAGGATCTTGTCGCGGTCGATGTCGGTGCGGACCTGCTCCTGGGACCGGCCGGTGTGCCGGGCCAGGATCTCCTCCATCTGCACCCGGACCCGCTCGATCTCCGCGGCGTGGATCTCCAGGTCGGTGACCTGACCGCCGGCCTCGCCCGAGGGCTGGTGGATCAGCACGCGGGAATAGGGCAGCGCCAGGCGCTTGCCCGGCGTGCCGGCCGCGAGCAGGACGGCGGCAGCCGAGGCGGCCTGGCCCATGACCACGGTCTGGATGTCGGGCCGGACGAACATCATCGTGTCGTAGATCGCCATCAGCGAGGTGAACGAGCCACCGGGCGAGTTGATGTAGATCGTGATGTCCCGGTCCGGGTCGGCGGACTCGAGCGTGATGAGCTGGGCCATCACGTCGTTCGCCGACGCGTCGTCGATCTGCACCCCGAGGAAGATGATGCGCTCCTCGAAGAGCTTGTTGTACGGGTTGGACTCCTTCATGCCGTAGCTCGTGCGCTCCACGAACGAGGGCAGGATGTAGCGGCTGGAGGGCATCTGGAAGCTCATCGTCGTCTGTCCTCGGGAGCTCAGTTGTCGGAGACCGGGTTGGCGCTGTCGGTCATGGCCGCGCGGCTGACGACGTGGTCGACGAAGCCGTACTCGAGGGCCTCCTGCGCGGTGAACCAGCGGTCGCGGTCGGAATCCTTCTCGATCTGCTCGATGCTCTGCCCGGTGTGGAAGGACTGCAGCTCGTTCAGCTCCTTCTTCGTCCGGCGGAACAGGTCGGCCTGGATGGCGATGTCCGCCGCCGTACCACCGACACCCGCCGACGGCTGGTGCATCATGATCCGCGCGTGCGGCAGGGCGTAGCGCTTGCCACTGGCGCCGGCGGTGAGCAGGAACTGGCCCATCGAGGCGGCCAGGCCCATCCCGTAGGTGGCGACGTCGCAGTCGATGAACTGCATCGTGTCGTAGATGGCCATGCCGGCGCTGACCGAGCCGCCGGGCGAGTTGATGTAGAGGTGGATGTCCCGCTTGGGGTCCTCGGCGGAGAGCAGCAGCATCTGCGCGGCCAGCTGGTTGGCGATGACGTCGTCGACCTGGGTGCCGAGGAAGATGATCCGCTCGCGCAGCAGGCGCTCGTAGACCGAGTCGCCGAGGTTCATCATTCCGCCGGCACCACGCATCATCGGTGCGCTCGCCAGGTTCGGGTCGGTGGTGCTCACGGGTGCGGTGACCTCCGTAGGACGCGTCGTGGCATGTCGGTCGAGGTGGTGCGGGGCCCGGAACGGCCCTCCGGGAGGCGGTACCCCCCGGCGATCGCCTGAGTCCTGTCGACCCTAACCCGCAGGTGCGACGGGACAGTCCCCGAGCGGGCGGTGTTCGCCGTCGGCGCAGCGCCGGCCCGGGAAACGCGGCGACGCCGCCCCACCCGGGTGGGCGGAACGGCGTCGTCGGCGGCTCGGCCCCGTCCCGGGCCCCGCGGCGAGCCTGCGAATCGTGGGGAGGACGGGGTCCTTTCTCAGGCCTTGTCGGGATCCTCGGTCGGCGTGTCCTCGACCGGGACCTCGTCGGCGGCCTCGGCCGGCGAGTCGGTGTCCTCGGCCGGGACCTCGTCGGCGTCCTCGCCCGGCGCCTCGTCGGTTGCCGGCGCCTGGACCGTCTTCGGGCGCAGCGCCTCGAGGTCGACGGTGTTGCCCGACGCGTCGGTGATCGTCGTCTGCTCGAGCAGCTGGGCCAGCGTCTTGGTGCGGCGCACGTCGGCGACGAACTCGGCGATGTTGCCGCCCTGCTGGAGCTGCTGGGCGTACTGCTCCGGGCTCATCCGGTTGCGCTGGGCCTGGGCCATGACCTGCGCCGAGAGGTCCTCGTTGTCGACGGTGACCTCACGGGCGTCGGCGATCGCGTCCAGGATGAACTGGGTCTTGACCGCTTCCTCGACGTTCTTCTTCTGGTCGGCCTCGTAGGCCTCGCGGTTCTCCACGCCCGACATCTGGAGGAACGTGTCCCAGTCCATGCCGGCCTGCTGGAGCTCTCGCTCGAAGGCCTGGTTGCGCCACTCGACCTCGCGTTCGACGAGGTTCTCCGGGATCGGCACCTCGATGGTCTCGAGCAGGTGCTCGACCAGCTCGTCGCGCGCCTGGGCGCCCTGCTGGATCACCTTCGAGCGGGCCACCCGGGACCGGACATCCTCGCGGAGCTCCTCCAGGGTGTCGAACTCGCTGGCGGTGGAGGCGAACTCGTCGTCCAGCTCCGGCAGCTCCTTCTCCTTCACCGAGCGGACGGTGACGGCGACCTCGGCCATCTCGCCGGCGTTCGGGCCGGCGAGCAGCGCGGTCTCGAAGGTCTTCGACTCGTCGGCGGACAGCCCGCGGACGGCGTCGTCGAGGCCCTCCATGAGGTTGCCGGAGCCCACCTCGTAGGACATTCCGGTGGTGGAGCCGTCCTCCAGCACCTCGCCGCCGAGCGTGGCCTCGAGGTCGATGGAGACGAAGTCGCCGTCCTGCGCCGGGCGCTCGACGCCCGTGAGCATGGAGAAGCGCTCGCGCATGACCGAGACCTGCTGGTCGATCTCCTCGTCGGTGACCTCGACGTCGTCGACGGTCACGGCGAGGTTCTCCAGGCTGGGGAGCTCCAGCTGCGGGGCGACGTCGACCTCGGCGGTGAAGGCGAGGGTGTCGCCGTCGTCGAGGCGGGTGACCTCGATGTCGGGCTGGCCGAGCACCCGCACCTGGTTCTCGCGGATGACCTCGGAGTAGACCTCCGGGACCGCGTGCTGGACGACCTGCTCCAGGACGACGGGGCGGCCGATCCGCTGGTCGAGCACGCGGTTGGGGACCTTGCCGGGGCGGAAACCGGGAACCCGGACCTGCTTGCCCAGCTCCTTGTAGACCTCACCGAAGGCGTGGTCCAGGTCCCCCCACGGCACCTCGATCGCCATCCGGACCCGCGTGGGGCCCAGTTCCTCGATGGTGCTCTTCACAGCGGCAGTGCTCCTCGGTAAGACAGCGGTTGTGGGCGCCCGCGGGGTCCGGTGACGCCGGGTCGACCCCCGAGTCTAGAGACGTCGGGGGCACGCGCACGGTGGCGGGATGCGCCGCAGCGCGCTCGCCCGGTCGGGGTGACAGGATTTGAACCTGCGGCCCCCTGCTCCCAAAGCAGGTGCGCTACCAAGCTGCGCCACACCCCGTGGCCGCCCGAGTCTAGGCGCCCGGGGCGGGCCGGCCGCCGGCCCGGCCCGCCAGCGCCGACCGGACCATCTCCCGGACCTCGCGGCGGGGGTGCCACCCCAGGAGCCGGCGGGCGCGGTCCACGTCGGCGACCACGGCCGGTGGGTCACCCGCCCGGCGCTCGACCACCCGGGGGGCGAGGTCCGAGGAGGCCTCCGCGGCGATCAGCCGGCACATCTCCAGGACCGACACCCCGGCGCCCCGGCCGATGTTGACCGCCAGTCCCGGCGCCGGGCCCGACGCCAGGAGCTCCGCCGCCGCGACGTACGCGTCCGCGACGTCCCGGACGTCGACGAAGTCCCGGACGCAGCTCCCGTCCGGGGTGGGGTGGTCCCCGCCGAACACCAGGGGGGCGACGCCGGCGTCGAGGCGGTCGGCCACCTGCTGGAGGAGGTCCTGCCCGTGCGTGTCGGCCAGCAGCCGCGACGCGGCGCCGGCCACGTTGAAGCACCGGAGGTTCAGGAACGACATGCCCGTCGTGCGCGCGACGTCGGCGACCAGCCATTCGCCGACCACCTTCGTCTCGCCGTACGGGTTCACCGGCCGGCACGGGGCGTCCTCCCCGACCGGGGAGGCCTCCGGCGTCCCGTACACCGCGGCGCTGGAGGTGAAGGCGAAGGCCCGCACCCCCGTCGCGGCCGCGGCGGCCAGCAGGCGGCGCAGCCCCTCCACGTTCTGTCGGTAGTAGTCCAGCGGCCGGGCCAGGGACTCCGGCGCCGTCTTCTTCGCTGCCAGGTGGACGATGCCGGTGATCCCGGCCCCGGTGAGGGCGTCGGCCACGGCGTCCTGGTCGAGGACGGAGGACACGACCAGCGGGTGGCCCGCCACCCGGTCCGGCACCCCCGTCGAGAGGTCGTCGAGCACCACGACGTCCTGACCGGCGGCGGCCATCGCCGCGACCACGTGCGCCCCCAGGTAGCCGGCCCCACCCGTCACCAGCCAGCGCACCAGGCCACCCTAGGGCCGGCCGGCGCCGCGACCACCCCGGTTCACCCGTGGGAGCGGTCCCCCGCCGTGCCGCCGGCCCGCTCCTCGGCCAGCAGGTCGGCCAGCCACGGCGGCGTGGGGAGCGGCACCGAACGCCGGTTCTTCACGCGCCGGGCCAGGGCCCGTCCCCGGACCGGGACGGTGAGGGAGACCAGTGCCCGCAGCAGCGGCGCCGGGCGCCGGAGGCTCGCGGCCCGCCAGAAGGCGCCGGCCGCTCCCCGGCTGTCGCCGCCGCGCAGCATCGAGGTGGCCATCCAGTAGTGGAACCAGCCCGGGTCCAGCCGCCGCCCGTCGCGCAGGTCGGCCGAGAGGGTCTCGACCAGGCGCAGCTCCTCCAGGACCCCCTCGGACGAGGTGGACATGTTCGACCCGTGCATGCGGTACCCGACGACCGCGGCGGGCAGCGAGGCCGGGGCGCCGTGCCGGGCGAGGCGGATCCACAGCTCCCAGTCCGCGAGCACCCGGAACCGGGGATCGAAGCCGCCGGCCTCCTCGAGGAGGCGTCGCCGGGCCACCACGTTGGAGCACCCACCCGGGACGGCGTTGCGCCAGGGCAGCTGCGCGGCCAGCTCGTCGTCGGGCGCCGGGGTCGTGGCGTAGAGGACCGCGCCGTCGGACTCGAAGCCCACGGCGCCTCCGACCGCCCACGCGCGCCCGGACCGGGCGGCGGCGGCGAGCTGCTGCACCAGCTTGTCCGGGGCCCAGAGGTCGTCGTCGTCGCAGAACGCGACCCAGTCGCCGGTCGACGCGGCCAGCCCCCGGTTGCGCGCCGCCACGACCCCCTGCGAGGCCGGGTGGCGCAGGACCCGCACCCGGGGATCGCCCATCGCCGTGAGCGCGTCGGCGGTGCCGTCGGTGGAGCCGTCGTCCACGACGACCACCTCGAGGTCGACGTCCCGCTGGGCGAGCACGCCGGCGAGGCTGGTCCGGAGGAGCATCCGGCGGTTCTTCGTGGGGATCACCACGCTGACCGAGGGGACGGCGTCCGTCCCGCTGCTGGTGGAGTCGGGCGACATCGGCGCAGTATGCCGACCGCTGCCGCCGGCCCGGACACGGCGGCGCGACCGCGCGGGCGTTCTAGGCTTCGGCGTGCGCAGAACCGACACGTCGGCGGAGTGGGTCGACAACGCCCCCGGTTCGCGCGCGCGGACGCCGGCCTGGACGGAGCTGTGGCAGGCCCGCGAGCTGGTGGGCTTCTTCGCCCTCCGGGACCTGACGTCGCGGTACAAGCAGGCGGCGCTGGGCGCCGCCTGGGTGCTGGTGCAGCCGCTGGCGACGGTGGCGGCGTTCACGCTGGTCTTCGACGAGCTCGCCGGGATCGCCAGCCAGGGGATCCCCTACCCGCTGTTCGCGCTGACCGGGCTGGTCACGTGGACCTACTTCTCCAGCGCGGTCTCGCGGGCGAGCAGCGTGCTCGTCGGGGACTCCTCGCTCATCACCAAGGTGTACTTTCCCCGCATCGCCGCCCCGGTCGGCGCGCTGCTGCCGCCCGTGGTCGACCTCGCGGTCTCGCTGGCGCTCGTCGTCGTCTTCATGCTGCATTACGCCGTCCAGCCGTCCTGGCGGCTGCTCGCCGTCCCGGTGTGGCTGCTGCTGCTGGTCCTGACCGCCGGCGCGGTCGCGCTCTGGCTGTCGGCGGTCAATGTCCGCTACCGGGACGTGCAGCACGCGATCGCGCCGCTGCTGCAGCTGTGGCTGTTCCTCAGCCCGGTCGCCTACCCGAGCACCCTGCTGTCGGGCTGGCAGGAACTCGCCTTCGCGCTCAACCCGCTCACCGGGGTCATCGGCCTGGGCCGGTGGTCGCTGCTCGGTGCGCCCTGGCCCGGGTGGTCGCTCGCCGTCTCCACGGCGACGGTGGCCCTGCTGCTGATCGGCGGCGTGCGCTACTTCCGGCGCGCCGCGCGCGGCTTCGCGGACGTGATCTGAGGGATGGACCGCATCGAGCTCGACCGGGTGAGCAAGCGGTACGTCCTGGGCGAGCAGCGCAACGCCCGGGAGGCGCTCGGCGCCGCGGCGCGGCGGCTGCTGCGCGGGGAGCGCGAGGAGATCCGGGAGCTGTGGTCCCTGCGGGACGTGAGCTTCACGGTCGGCGACGGCGAGGCGCTGGGCGTCGTCGGGCGCAACGGTGCCGGGAAGAGCACCATCCTGAAGATCCTGGCCGGCATCACCGAACCCACGCTGGGGGTCTCGAGGACGCGCGGGCGCGTCGCCGCGTTGCTGGAGGTGGGCACCGGCTTCCACCCCGAGCTCACCGGCCGGGAGAACGTGTACTTCAACGGCGCGATCCTGGGCATGACGCGACGCGACATCGTCGCCCGGTTCGACCGGATCGTGGAGTTCGCGGGCACCGAGCGGTTCCTGGACACCCCGATCAAGCGCTACTCCACCGGGATGCAGCTCCGGCTGGGGTTCGCCGTCGCCGCCCACCTGGAACCGGACGTCCTGGTGGTCGACGAGATCCTGGCCGTCGGTGACGCCGAGTTCCAGCGCAAGTGCATCGGGCGGATCGCCGCGGCCGGGCAGGAAGGGCGCACCGTGGTGTTCGTCAGCCACGACCTGGAGACGCTGGCCACGATCTGCCGGCGGTCCGTGTGGCTGGAGGCCGGCCGGGTCCGGGGCTCCGGCCCGACGGCCGACATCGTCCGCCGCTACCTCGGCTCGGGGCTGTCGGCGCCCGGGGCGCAGTGGACGCCGCTGCGCTCGGGACCGGTGACGGTCGGGAACGTGCGCGTGCTGGCGGCCGACGGCCGGGCCGGGACGGCGCTGCTCCGCGACGAGCCGGTCCGCGTCGAGGTCGACTTCTCCCTCGACGAGGAGGTCCGGGGCCTGGTCGTCAACGTCTTCGTGACCACCGGCCGGGGCATCACCGTGCTGGACCTGTTCGCCGATCGGAGCAGCCTGGAGCGGGTGGGTCCGGGCCGCTACTGCGCCCAGGTCACGATCCCTCCGGTGCTGAACGCCGGCGACTACGCCCTGGGGTTGTGGATGGGCAGCGCGCACGAGAAGTTCATCGACGAGCGGGCGGCCGTGTCGTTCGCCCTGGACGGCGCCGCGCCCGACGATGCGGAGGGGTTGCTGGTGCTGGACCTGCCGTTCACCGTCCGGCCGCTCCCGGAGCACCGGTGAACCGGGAGCGCCTCGCCGGGATCCGCTCCCGCCTCCCCGGGGGCCGGGCGGCCGCCGCCCTGACCTTCGACGACGGGCCCGACCCGCGCTTCACGCCGGCGGTGCTCGACGTGCTCGCCGACCACGGCGTGGTGGCGACCTTCTTCCTCGTCGGCCGGCGGGCCGAACGGCACCCCGGCCTCGTGTCGCGCATCCTGCGCGACGGTCACGCCATCGGCTCCCACTCGTGGAGCCATCCCGACCCCAGCGGCCAGAGCTTCCCCCGGCTGCTGCGTGAGTACCGGCGCGGCCGGCGCGCCGTCGAGGCGGCCGCCGGGGCCCCGGTCCGGCTGTTCCGCCCGCCGATGGGCGACGTGGCGCTCCCGTCCACCGCCGCGGCGGCGCTCTCGGGGGTGCGCCCGTGGCTGTGGACGCGCGATCCCCGGGACTGGCTTCCCGGGCGGACGACGGCGGACATCCTGGGCGCGGTGCCCGCCCTCGAGGCGGGTGACGTCGTCCTGCTGCACGACGGCATCGAGCTCCCGGTGTCCGACGAGGCCCTGGACCGCTCCGCCACCGTGGCCGCCGTGCCCGCCCTCGTCCGCCGCGCCGAGGCGGCGGGACTGGCCCTCGTGACGCTCCCGTCGGGCCGGGCGCCGCGTTCCTAGCCGCCGGCGTCCCGGAGACGGCGGCGCAGCGCCCGGGCCTTCCCGGCCACCCGGCTGCGGGCGCCGCCGGCAACCACGAGCGCGCGGCTGAGCGCCGGCCGCCGGTAACGCAGCGACGCCCGTCGCAGCGCCCGCGTCAGCGCGGCGTCCCGCACGCCGCGCGCCCGGACGTAGCCGTGCAGCCAGCGCAGGTAGGTCTCCTCGGCCGGGTTGGGCCGGACGGGGTGGTACTCCCCCGCCGCGATGGCCCGCGTGGACGACGACGCGTCGTGCTGGCGGTAGAGGTCGCCGCACCGGCCCTCCACGTAGACCCGCTCCTCGAGGCAGATCTTGGCCAGCAGGACCTGGTCCTCGAAGAGGTGCTCGATCTCCCGGTCGAAGGCACCCAGCCGGCGGACGACGGCCGTCCGCGCGAGCAGGCCGCAGGTGCACGGGACCACGCCGGGTTCGCACAGGAACCTCGTCAGCAGCGTCGGCGGGGGGTGCTCGGCCTCGGGGCGCACCCCCAGGCCGGCCAGCCGGTCGCGCGCGGCGTCCTGCGGCCGGCCGGTCCACCCGTACCAGTACCGGGTGGGGCCGTAGACCATGGCCGACCGGGGGTGCTCGTCGAGCAGCCGCACCTGCCGGCGGAGCTTGTCGGGGAGGTAGACGTCGTCCGCGTCGAGCAGGGCCAGGAACTCCCCGCGCGCGGCGGAGATGCCCAGGTTGCGCGACGTGCTCTTGCCGCGGGTGACGCCGCCGGGATGGTGCAGGTAGCGGATCCGCTGCGGGTCCTGCGCGGCCCACTCCCGCGCCAGGTCGCCGCTGCCGTCGACCGAGCCGTCGTCGACCAGCAGCAGCTCCCAGGCCCGGTGCTCCTGGGCCCGGACGCTGTCCACCGCCTCGGCCAGGAACGCCCCCGGGTCCTTGAAGATCGTGACCACCGAGACGAGCCCGGGCACGAGGTCGGCGCCGTCCCCGCCGGCGTCGGCCGCCGGAGCGCCGGGCGGCGGGGTCACCGGTCGCCTCCTCCGCGCCGGGCCCGCAGCCGCGCCCCCAGGCCGTGCCGCACCCGCGCCCCCACGCCGTGCCGCAGCCGGGTCAGCCGCGGGTGCCGCGCGGCGGAGAGCTCCCGCCGCAGCGACCGCCACACCTCCGGGTCGGTCGTCCCCGTCGCCGCCAGGTGGTCCTCCGCCCAGCGGAGGTAGACCAGCCGGCCCACGTGGTAGGGCACGGCGTCCTCGAACCGGGCGCTGAGGCTGTCCGGACGCTGCCGGTACCGGGTCCAGCACCGGCCGGAGACGTACGTCGCGGAGACGGCCAGGAGCTTGGTGAACAGCACCTGGTCCTCGTACATCCCCCGGAAGCGGACGTCGACCCCGCCCACGCGGTCGACGACGTCGCGCCGGAGCATCGAGCCGGACGTGGTCGGCGACTGGTACCGGTTCTCGATCAGCTGCGGGAGGAGCCGGGGAGCCGGGACGAGCGTCTCCGGCGGCACCCCGAGGTCGACGAAGTGGTCGTGGACGGCGGACGCCGCCGACCAGCTGTGCCACAGCTGCACCGGCCCGTAGACCAGCCCCACCTCCGGGTGCGCGCGCATCAGCGCCGCCTGGTCGCCGAGCTTGTCGGGCAGCCACACGTCGTCGCCGTCGAGGAAGGCCACGAAGGAGCCGTGGGCGGCGTCCATCCCGAGCTTCCGCGAGGCGCTGATGCCGAGGTTGGCGCCGTCCGGGTGCTGCAGGTAGCGCACCGCACCGGGTCGCCGGCCGACCTGCTCCCGGGCGATCTCGGCGCTCGCGTCGCTGGAGCCGTCGTCGACGAGCAGCAGCTCCCACCCGTCGAACCGCTGGCCGAAGACGCTGTCCACCGCTTCGGGGAGGAAGCGCTCCTCGTCCTTGAAGACCACGACGACCGACACCGGAGGGGTCACGGCTGCCGCGCCTCCTCTCCCGGCTTCACCGCGCGGACCGTGATCAGCACCTCGTAGGCCGGGTCCTTGATCGCGAGCTCCTCGGCGCTGAGCTCCTCGGCGGCGATGCCCTCCAGGAACGAGACGGCGGCGAGCACGTTGCCGTGGCTCTCCACCGTCACCCCGGCCGGGGGGAAGCTCTCGTGGAACAGCCGGGTGGCCGACAGGCTGGTGAACGACCAGCACCAGAAGGCGGCCCACTCGTCGTCGCTGCGCTGGCTGATCCCCGGGAAGGTGGCCAGCAGGACGCCGCCGGGACGCAGCACCCGGTAGGCGGTGCGCAGCGCGGCGGGGACGTCGTACACCAGGTGCAGCGTCTGGGTCAGCAGCAGGCAGTCGAAGTGCGCGTCCGGCAGGCCGTCCCCCGAGGCGAGGTCGGCGACGTAGGTGGCCAGCGGGTTGCCGCCGTGCAGGTGCAGCACGTCGGCGGCGGTGACCGCCTCCCCGCCGAACCGGCGGGTGTAGCTGTCGTCCCCCACCTCCAGCACCCGGCCGCGGATATCCGTGCCCCGCTTGGCCAGCCACTGCTCGATGTAGTGACGGTCCACGGGCAGCCCGCGGTCGTAGCCGAAGTGCCGGCTCAGCGGGGCGGTCCGGCGCAGGTCGCCGAAGTCGACCTGCCCCACGGGCGGCCGGTGGTGCCGGCCGAGCACGGCGGCGCGCAGCCGGCGCTGCAGCGGCGCGGGGAGGAGGCGAGCGACCCGGCGCGGCCACCGGCGGGCGTCGGACATGGCAGCTCCCGTCATGGGCGTCGGTCCGCCCGCAGGTAGAAGAGCACTCCGGCCACCGCGCCCCGCAGCTGGGGGCCGAGCAGCGCGTCGGCCGGCCGGGGACGGCGCAGCAGCCGGCGTTCGAGGAACCGCGGCACCCGCCGGCCGTAGTACCGGGGCAGGCTGAGCAGCAGGCGGCGGAGGTTGCCCCCGTCCCGGTGCCGCTCGAACTGCACCAGGAGCGCGCAGACGTGCCCCCGCATGTAGAAGTACATCTGCCGGCGGAGCCCCTCGAGGTCGCGCCGGTGGTGGTGGTGCACGACCGCGGTGGGCTCGTAGCGGCAGCGCCCCCCGGCCCTCAGGAGCCGGTACCACATCTCGGAGTCCCCGCTGCAGCCCGCGGCCCCGACGTCGAGCCGCTCGTCGAAGCCTCCGACCGCCTCGACGGCGGCCCGGCGGAAGGCCATGTTCGCCCCGGCGCCGATCTCCCAGACCGGCGCGCCCCACCGCCGGTGGCGGCGGAGGAAGCCGGCGTCGAAGTCCCGCCGCGCGTACCCCCGTCCGAACCCGGCCTCGTCCTCGAAGAGGACCTGCGCCTCGGTCTCGAGCTCGGCGGGCAGCACCAGGCCGGTGACGCCGAGGACCGGGGCATCGTCGTCGAACGCCCGGCGGATCCGCCAGGTCCAGTCCGCGTGCGGCCGCGCGTCGTCGTCGGTGTAGGCGACGAACTCCGTCGTCGCGGCGCGCAGCCCCGCGTTGCGTGCGACGTCCAGACCCGGCCGGGGCTCGCGGACGTAGCGCACGCCGGGGAACTGCTCGACCAGCAGGCGGGTGGCCTCCGAGGACGGCGCGTTGTCGACCACGACCACCTCGTGCGGGGGCGCGGTGGAGCGGCCGAGGGCGGCCAGGCAGCCCGCGAGCTCGTCGGTCCGGTCGCGCGTGCAGATCACGACCGTGACGTCGTCCGCCCGGCCCGTGCCCCCCGCCGGGCCGGGCCGGGGCAGCGGGGCCACGCCGCACCGGGCGGCGAGGAGCGCGGGGTCGGCCGGCAGCGACCGCAGGTCCGCGGCCGGGACGACCGACTGCCCCACCGGGACGCCGCCGGACCAGAGGACGAGCATGACCCCGCCGGCGGTAGCACCGGTCCCGGCCGGGAGGACGTGGTCCGACCCCGCGTCCAGGTCCCGGTGCACGACCGGCCGGGGGGCCGGCGGGGTGCGCGGACGACGCCGCCGGGCGCTCACCTCCGGGCCCCGGTCCCGGCGCGGCCGCGTCCCGCGGTCAGCCGTCGGCGCCACCGTCCGGCTCGCGACCGGCCCCGGTGCACCCACCGGCGGGCCCGGGCGCGCAGCGGGTGGCGATAGGGCCACAGCGCCGCCGCCATCGCCGCCGTCACCTCGGGCCGGCGCTCACCGGCGCGCCGCAGGTACCCGTCGAACCACTCCAGGAAGACGCGGTGCGCCGGGCTCAGCTCCACCGGCGAGAACGTCCCGGCCCGCACCGCCCGCGCCGAGGCCGAGTCCGCGTGCTGCCGGTACCGGTCGTGGCAGGCGCCGGCGACGTACACCGGGACGGTCCGGTAGACCTTGGCGAAGAAGGCGCGGTCCTCGAACATGCCGCGGAAGGACTCCTCGAACCCGCCGACCCGCTCCACCGTCTCCCGGCGCAGCAGGGCGGTGCAGGTCGCCGGGGCGTTGACCTCCTCGCGCAGCAGCCCGGGAAGCAGCCGCGGCGGGTCGATGAGGGTGTCGGTCGGCACGCCGAGCTCCCGGAGCTCGTCGGCCCGGCCCGCGGCTGCCCGCCAGCTGTGCCAGTAGAGCGTCGGTCCGCAGATCATCCCGGCCTCCGGGTGGTCGCCGGCCAGCTGCACCTGGGCGGCCAGCTTGCCCGGCAGCCACACGTCGTCGGCGTCGAGGAAGGCCACCAGGTCGCCGCGCGCGTGGGCGACGCCGAGGTTGCGGGCGGCGCTCATGCCGCGGTTGGCGCCCCCCGGGTGGGCGAGGTACCGCACCCGATCGGCATGCCGCCGGGCCCACTTTCGGGCGATGGCGGTGCTCCCGTCCGAGGAACCGTCGTCCACCAGCAGCAGTTCCCAGTGCGGATAGGTCTGCGCGAACACGCTCTCGACGGCCTCGTCGAGGAAGCGCTCGGCGTCGAGGAAGATGGTCACCACCGACACGACCGGCGTCACGTGGGCAGCCTCTCCAGCCGCAGGCCCCGCTCCCGGACGGCTCGGACGACCGCGGGCAGCGCCGCGACGGTGGCCGAGCGGTCGAGCGCCTCGGGGGCCTCGGGCTGCTCGACCCAGTCGTGGAACAGCACGACGTCACCCGAGGAGGCGCGTGCGGCCACGGAGACGATGCCGTCCACCGTCGCTCCCGGCCGCCAGTCCTGCGGGTCGACGGTCCACAACCAGGTGCTCACCGCCAGGCGCCGGACCAGCACCGAGCCGGCCGGTCCGAGGTGGCCGTGCGGCGGGCGGAACAGCCGGATGTCGGCTCCCAGCACCCCCGCCACGGCGCGCCTGCCGTGGACGTACTCCCGCCGGAGGTCACCGAGCGAGGTCTCCCGGGGGTGCGGGTGGGTCAGGCTGTGCGAGCCGACGGCGTGGCCCTCCGCCCTGATCCGCCGCACGAGCTCGGGATGCTCGCGCGCGTTGGCCCCGACGCAGAAGAACGTCGCCCGGACGTCGAGCTCGGCCAGCACGTCCAGGACCCGGTCGGTCGAGCCTGGCTGCGGGCCGTCGTCGAACGTCAGGGCCACGCTGCCCTCCGGGGCCCGCCGGTGGACCTGCGCCACCGCGTCCTTGACCCGCCAGAGGGCCCGTGTCCCCCGGGTGGTCACCGCGGCCGACAGCCTCGCCGGGGTCAGCACCCGCTGACGTCCGTCGTCCGGGCCGGCAGTCGTCCCCGGAACCAGTCGATGGTCCTGAGCAGGCCCTCGCGCAGCGGCACCTCGGGCTGCCATCCCAGGGCCGTGCGCGCGAGCGTGATGTCCGGCTGGCGCACGGTGGGATCGTCCTCGGGCCGGGGGACGTAGGTGATGTCGACGTCGGCGCCGCAGAGCTCCCGGATCTGCTCGGCGAGCGCCCGCACCGACAGCTCGTGCGGGTTGCCGATGTTCACCGGCCCGGCGAGGTCCGACCGGAGCAGGCGGACCAGCCCCTCGACGAGGTCGTCCACGTAGCAGACCGACCGGGTCTGGCTGCCGTCCCCGGCGACCGTGAGCGGCGCGCCGGTCAGCGCCTGCCAGATGAAGGTGGGGATGGCCCGGCCGTCGTCCGGGCGCATGCCGGGGCCGAAGGTGTTGAAGATGCGGGCAATGGCCGTGTCGACCCCGTGCGTGCGCCGGTAGGCCATGGTGAGCGCCTCGGCGAACCGCTTGGCCTCGTCGTAGACCCCGCGCGGGCCCACCGGGTTGACGTGCCCCCAGTAGGTCTCCGGCTGGGGGTGGATCTGCGGATCCCCGTAGGACTCGCTCGTCGAGGCCAGCAGGAACCGGGCGCCCTTCTCCCGGGCCAGCCCCAGCGCGTGCAGCGTTCCGGTGCTGCCCACCTTGAGGGTCTCGATCGGCAGCCGCAAGTAGTCCACCGGGGACGCCGGCGAGGCGAAGTGCAGCACCGCGTCGACGGGCCCGGCGACGTGCACGTAGTCGGTCACATCGGCCCGGACCAGCCGGAACCGCTCCGAGGGCAGCAGGTGCGCCACGTTGTGCGCCCCGCCGGTGACGAAGTTGTCCAGGCAGACGACCTCGTAGCCGTCCGCCAGCAGGCGCGCGCAGAGATGGCTGCCCAGGAAGCCGGCCCCGCCCGTCACGACGGCTCGCCCACCCGTGGTCATCCCTCTAGCTAACACGTACGGGGTTGGTGCAGGGGGCGGGCCGGGCTCCGGTCACCGGGTGCGCCGACAATGTTCCGATGACCATCCCGCGCACCGGCCTGCCGATGGTCACCGTCGTCGTCCCCACACGTGACCGGCCGCAGATGCTGGCCCGCGCGCTGACCACCATCCTCGCGCAGGACTACGGGGGCCCGATGGAGTGCGTGGTGGTCTTCGACCAGTCGGACCCGGCGCTCCCCCCGGATCTCGTCGTACCCGCCGGCCGCTCGCTCCGGGCCATCCGCAACGGACGCACGCCGGGGCTCCCGGGCGCCCGCAACTCCGGGATCCTCGGCAGCCGTGGCGAGCTGATCGCCTTCTGCGACGACGACGACGAGTGGCTGCCGTCGAAGCTCCGGTTCCAGGTGGCGGACCTGGTGGGCTCGCCGGCCCACTTGGTCGCCTCGACCGGGATCATCACCGTGATGCAGGGGCAGCCCCGGGAACGAACGCTGGGGCTGCGCGAGGTGCCGCACGAGATGTTCCTGAGGTCGCGGGTCATGGAGGTGCACTCCTCCACGCTGCTCATCCGCCGGACGGCGCTGCTGGACGTCGTCGGCTTGATCGACGAGGCCATCCCCGGCGGGTACGCCGAGGACCACGAATGGCTGCTCCGGGCCACCCGGCACGCTCCCGTCCTGGTGACCGAGGCGCCCCTGGTGAAGGTCCACATCGACCGGCACTCGTACTTCGCCGAGCAGTGGCAGCTGATCGCCGACGCCAGCCGGTACCTGCTCGAGCGACACGTGGACCTGGCCACGTCGCGCGAGGGGATGGCGCGGATCAACGGCCGCCTGGCGCTGGCCGAGGCGGCCCTCGGTCACCGGCGGGCCGGGCTGCGGTACGCGGTGCGCAGCCTCCGCCTCCAGTGGCGGCAGCACCGCGGGTACACCGCCGTCCTGATGGCACTGGGGCTGCTGACGCCGGAGAGCGCCCTGCGGCTGGCGAACCGGCTCAAGGCGGCGCTCTGGTGGTGGTCCCAGCGCGCGGCACCGCTCCTTCAGCGTGGTTCGGGCGGGCCGGCCTCTCGCGGCCGGTCGCCCGGGAGATAGTCAGTCGATTCCCGACGTGGGCGACCGGCCGGCCCTGGCTCACGAGCCGACGGATGAACTCGGCGCGGCCGCACACGGCCGGGCGGGCGTCAGAGCGGGACACGAGACCGCCGGGCTTCCAGGGGTGGCGTCAGCTCTCCGACGGAAGCCCCGGGTGCGGTTCAGGCCGACAGCGGCGGACGGCGGTCCGCCCACGGCGCCGCCTGCTCGAGCGCGGCGGCCACGCGGACGAGCACGTCCTCCCGACCGAAGGCCGCGACGAGCTGGACGCCGACGGGCAGGCCCTCGTCGGTCCAGTGCAGCGGCAGGCTGATCGCCGGCTGGCCGGTGACGTTGAACTGGGCTGTGTAGGGCATGAGGCTGTTGATCCGCCGCCCCTCCTCCCCGGTCCCCGCGGCGGTGAACCAGCCCAACTCGGGTGGCGGGGCGGTGATCGTGGGCGTCACCAGCAGGTCGAACCCCTGCCCGCCCAGCTCCCGCGGCGCCCACCAGCCCGCCATCCGGCGCGTCCAGGCGCCGAGCCACGTCCGCGCCCCGACGTAGTTCTCCGCGGACAGCTTCCGGCCGACGGCGCGGTACATGACGTTGCGGGGCTCGAGCTCCTCGTCCTCGACCGCTCGGCCCAATGCCCCGCGCTCGAGCGCGGAGAGGGTGAGGGCGATGTCGGCCGAGATGGTGGTGGTGAAGAACCGCGGGAACTGCGGGTCGAACATCGCGCCCGGCGTCCCCGCCTCGACGTCGCAGCCCAGCTCCGACAGCAGCCGCCCGGCCCGCTCCACCGCGGCCCGGCAGGCGGGGTCGTCCAGGTACTGCTCCCCCGGGTCGGCGTCCAGCAGGCCCACGCGCAGCCGGCCCACCGGTGCCCCCACCTCCTCGGCCAGCGCCCGGGGCAGCGGCGGGGCGACGTAGGGGTCACCGGGCATCCGCCCGCTGATCAGGTCGAGGACGGCGGCGGTGTCGCGCACCGAGCGGGTGACGACGCCGTCGGTCGTGGCGCCGGCCCAGCTCTCCCCGACGTCCGGGCCCTGGCTGATCCGGGCCCGCGTCGGTTTGAGCCCGACCAGCCCGCACTCGCTGGCGGGGATGCGGATCGATCCGCCGCCGTCGCTGGCGTGCGCGACGGGCACCAGGCCGGCGGCGACCGCGGCGGCCGAGCCACCGCTGGATCCCCCGGTGGAGCGGCTGGTGTCGTACGGGTTGCGGGCCGGTGGGTTCGCGGCCGGCTCCGTGGTGATCGTCGTACCGAACTCCGGCACGTTGGTGCGGCCGAGGACGACGAATCCCGCCGCCCGGAACCGCTGGGCGAGGTAGCTGTCACCCGGCCACCGGAACCCGGCGTCCCGCAGGAAGGAGGTGCCGTAGTTGGTCTCCTCGCCGGCGACGTGGCAGCCCAGATCCTTGAGCAGCAGGGGCACGCCGCGGAAGGGCCCGTCCGGGAGGTCGCCGCGGGCCTCCGCGCGGGCGGCGTCGAAGCGGTCACGGATCACTGCGTCCAACCGGGGGTTCACCCGCTCGATGCGCTCGATGGCGGCGTCGACCAGATCCGCGGGGGTGGCCTCCCCGCTCCGGACGAGGTCGGCCTGGGCGGTGGCGTCCAGCCAGGTGGTGTCGGTCACACCTGGACCGTAGCGGCGAGCCCGCGGGCCGTTTGCGCGGGTGGCCACGGTCGCCGGTTAGGCTGTTCGGGCACCTCGCGGGTGTAGCTCAATGGTAGAGCCCCAGCCTTCCAAGCTGGCCATGCCGGTTCGATCCCGGTCACCCGCTCCACCGCGGCGTCGCGGCGTCGCGGCGTCGCGGGCACCGTTCACAGGTGTCCCGCGACATCGTCTACGGTCCGACGAAGCCCTCGACGTCGTACAGCTACGGGCAATCAGCGGGTGGCCGCCACGATCGCCGCCATCGCCCGCTCGTCGCCCGCTGCGCGGGCGAGCGGTAGGGACGGCCACCCGCGCCAGCCGCCCACCCGCATCTGCGCCACCTTGGCGGCCAGCTCGGGAATCCGGGCGACGGCGTCCGCATACGCCTCGACGCGCTCCGGATGCCTCGCCGAGTACTCAGAAAGGACGTGGTAGAGCCAGCCGGCCGTCGTCGCGTCTCCCACATTGACGTTCCACACCGGAGTGTCCTCGCCGTCGACCCGGTACCAGCCGGTCACCCCTGCTGTGCTTCCGGCCCCCCAGACGAACCGGCCGCCGCGCTCCTTGACGTCGTTGATGAGCCGCCGGACGAGCGCCATCTCCTCGGCCGTGCGTGCCTCCGTCCCAGCGTCGAGCAGTGTCTGCTCCGTCCATGGCGCCCGCGTGCCCCGGTGCTGTTTGGCCTCCACGGCCGCCGCCGTGCGACCGACGACCCTCGGTACGTAGACGACCTGCCCCTCCGGGGCCGTGTACTGGGGCATCTCGATGCCGAGCACCTCGACGTCGCGCATCTGCTCGTTGAGGAACTCGATGATCCGGACCAGGCCCGGCGCGAGCCGGTCGGCCAGAAAGATGAGCCGGATCTTGCCGGCGCGCAGGTTGTCCTCGACCGTCGTCCAGAACTCCTCGACGTCCTCCACGCCCAGCTGCTCTTGGAGGTAGGTGCCGAGGTCCGTCGCTCCGGCCGTCTGCGCGACGGTGTCGCGCAGATCGTTCTGCCAGGTGGCCACGCCGTTGGCCGCGTAGTCGAGCATCTGCGCGACGACCTCGCGTCGAGCCCGGGTGTCCGACGCCCGCTTGACCTCGACGAGCACGGGCACGCCCGACTGGTCGAGGAACAAGTGGTCGAGGGACAGGCCGACGCTGTCCGCGGCCACCACCGGCATCTCGCGCCGGACGAGCAGCAATTTCGCGCTCTCCCCCGCAGTGCCCACGCCGGCGACGAGCTCGGGGAACTGCGCGAGCACCTGCTGGAGAACTGCCTCGCTGCTGTAGTCGGCCTTGCGGAGTGCGGTCAGCTGCTCGCCGACCGCGAGAAAGATGGCGTCGTCGGTCATACCGCCCATCACACCCGCCAGCCACATCGTGACGACGGCGCGACACGACAAAGCCAAGTCCTGACAGGCATTCAGTCGCCCGTGCCGCTTCGCTTGAAGGCCCACAGCGCGTGTCGCGGGTTCTTGCCATCGGAGTCCCGCGACCTCGTCTACGTTCGGGCGGTTGCGGTGCCGCCAGGACCCTCGGCCCTTGCGATAGATGAGAGCCTCGATCATGTGCCGGCGCGCACGGTGGGCTGCCACCTCAACGCTGACACGCGCCGCGCCGGCGTTCGCCGCTTCCTCGAGCTCGTCGCCGCGCACGGCGCAGACGTCGGCACGGTGCAGGACGACGGCACGGTGCTCGAGGGCTTCGTCGACCTTGTGTACCGAGTGGACGACGGGTCGCTGGTGATCGTGGACTACAAGACGGATGCCATTCCGGCGGAGGCAGTAGCCGCCCGCACGCAGCACTACGCGCCTCAGGTGGGCGCATACGTTCACGGCTTCACATCAGCGACAGGAAACGATGCTGCGCCGGTCCTCATCTTCCTCAACTCGGAGGCCGCCGTCGTAGCCACGTGACCCGAGCGACGTCATGTGATCATGGCTGATCGTCGCTGGATAACGTGCCGTCCGTGGCCTCCGGCCCGAAGACTTGCTCTTGTGCATTGATGGCGTCGCGAAGCTGACGGGCGCGGGTACGGAGGCAGTCGTTCATCGCGTCGTACAACCCGAGGATGGTGCCGAGCGTCCAAGCCTTCAATGTGGCCCGCTCGGCGGGGTCTGACAGGTCGGTGACGGCGCGGTACGCCGCGATGCGGCTGGCCCGCTTGTCGTCCAGCCGCTCCCAGCTCAGGGCCTGGCCGACCTTTTCCTCCCAGATTTGGGCGTTCCCGCGCAGCTCGTCGAAGAGCGCCTTGTTGACCGAAGCATCACCGGTGTCGATGTAGGCCTCGATGCGCAGCCGCCCATCCAGAGCGACGGAGAGAGACCAGTAGCCCCACGGGCCGGCGGCGAAGCTAATCCAGTTCTGGGTGCCGCGCGTTGGCATTCTGACGGCCGGACGCGCCGCGACGACGCTGGTCAGAACCTCGGCGTAGAAGTCTTGGCGAAGGGCATTCACCCCTCCGGCCTGCGCGCCAGAAGCCGCGCTTCCTCCGACTCCCTTGACGCCCTTCTGCCAGCCATTCGGCCGGGCGACCACCTCGAAGACCGGCGCGCGGGGCCCGGTCTCGCCGATCTGGACGACCGAGACCTCGACACCGAAGAAGTCCACACCGGTGTCGGTGCGCTCGTTGAGCCAGTCCAGCGTGCGTCGGTGATCGTCCCGGAATTGGGGTGCCACCCACACCACCGCGGCGGCCTCGAGTCCCGAGGCGTAGACGAGCAGCTGCCCGAGGTGGCCATGATCGGTCCGCTCGAGCTGGTTCTCCACGATGACGACGCGGCCATCCGGAGTCCGCGCCTCGATGTCGAGCCGGAACTCCCCCACCGGCACCTCGGTCACCACCGAGGTAAACGACAAGCCCAGCTCGTCCGCGAGAACGTCGAGGTTCTCAGCCAGCCAGGGTGTGAAATCGCCAGACTCGGAGGTCCACACATCACGGGCATTGGCCACCCGGCGCAGCCGCCCCAGGCCCTTGCTGTCGAGCTCCATACCTCGTTGTACCTCATGCCCATGGTGTGCCCTAGCAACGGCGATGGGTCAGCAGGCTCGGCATCCGGCGGGGCGGTGGCCAGTCACGACACCATCGCGAGCCGCGTCTGACGCCTGGGCCGACCGGCGGGCTGGGCTCAGACC
Organism: Blastococcus capsensis; assembly: GCF_030165005.1. Lineage (GTDB taxonomy): Bacteria > Actinomycetota > Actinomycetes > Mycobacteriales > Geodermatophilaceae > Blastococcus > Blastococcus capsensis. The sequence continues at coordinate 53,128 of NZ_JASNNW010000009.1, read as the reverse complement.
GTGTCGACTGCCGCGACCGACCAGGAGGCCGGCACATGGCCCGGGGCGGCCGCGACCAGATCGGACAGATAGTGCTCTGTCTTCGTCCCGCCCAGGCGCGGCATGACCCAGGAGCCCTGCTCGTCACTGATGCCGAGGTCGAACCAGTAGCCGGTGCCGCGGCCCGGGAACTGGCGCTCGAAGGCGGCCTGGACGGACTCGCCCTCGAGGGGCTGAACGGCGTGCCAGCGCTTCGGCGCGGTCGCTCCCTGGATCGCAGTCCGCGGCAGGCCGCTACCGGACAGGCCGACGACCATCGTCTTGATGGCGGTCTGTTTGCTGAGCCCGGTCGAGGTCGTCCCGCCGACCGTGACGTCGTACTTGGTGTAGTCCCTGCCGTCCAGTGCAGCTGCCTTCTCAGTCTCCTTGCGACGCTGCTGAATCTGAAAATCCACGGCCTCGGGGAGTGGGATGATTTGCTGGACGTCGATTAACTTTTCCGCCCCCAGCTGGTAGGGCACCAGCCGGACGCACGCGATGTCGAGCGCGTACTGCTGCGTCAGCCAGAGCACGGTGCTGGTGATCTCCGTGCTGAAGTCGGCCGAGGCGAGGATGATCCGCACCCGGTCGGCCAGTTGGCGGTCCTCGTCCGGCTCGCCACCGGTCCACCGCTCCAGGGTCTCTCGGGCCACGTCGGCGTCCACGTCATGCTGCTCGGCATAGACGGCGACCAACTGGTCCCAGGTCATCGTGGAGACCATCGCGGCGTAGCGCAGCGCCTGCAGGTCCATGTGACCGCCATCGGCGGTTCTCTTCAACTCGATGACGACCAGCTGTCCGGTCGTGTCCATCGCCAGAAGGTCGATGCGGCGTTGCGAGCCGTGAAATGCGCCGTACTCCTCCGCGACGAACAGGAGGTCGTCACCGAGGACATCAAGCCTTTGTCGGAGAAGGCGCTGGAGGTCCTGCCGCTCCTTCATCTCGGCCATCGCGAAGGTCGTCTTCATGACCGGTTCGAGCGCTTCGCCGGCGACACGGAACAGCACCATGCCTCGATCGTGCCGTACCGCGCCGTCCCGATCGCGCCGTATCCCGCCCGGGGCTCCGCACGGTACGGCGGGCCTGTGGTGGAGGCGGACCGAGGTCCAACTTGTGCTCGTCGAAGAGGAGCCGTGCCGTGTCACGCGCACTGGGCCAGTGGTCACCCCCGCCACCGCGCCGCCGCTTCGACAACTTCTGCGCAGCAGACGCATTGCTCCCGTCGACGCGCTCGCGACTGTCGCCGGTGCCTCTACAGGCTTCGTGGAGGACGTGGTGGCCGACGCCCTGAGCGGCCCCACTACGGGACACCCGAGCGCGGGTCTGTCCCGGATGTCACCGGGCTCCCGGTGCAGGCTCAGGCCAGCCTCGCGGGAGGGTGGCATGTATAACGCCTGAAGTCCGACCGAGGCGGACTTCGGAGCACTTCTACCTCGTCGGCGAGGTTGAGTGGCTCCCAACTCCACAGGGCGGTCGCAGGGTCAGCCTTCCTCGTAGCCGTCGGCGTACTCGCGGAGGACGGCGAGGACTTCGAAACCGAGGGCCGTGACGCGAAGGACCGTCAAGCCACCGAAGCCCGTTGCGTTCTCCACGAGACCGCGAGTGTGGTCCCCCGAAATCGTGGAGGGGTTCCTATGCCGCTTCTCGGGGGAACCACACGGTCCTGGATGCCGGCGATGGTGACGATCACCGCCAGCAGCAGTCCGTTGGTGTCCACGGCGATGTGTCGCTTGCGGCCGTTGATCTTTTTGCCGGCGTCGTAGCCGCGCGAGGAGCCTGCGACGGTGTCCGCCGCGCGCACAGATTGGGAGTCGATGATCGCCGCGCTCGGCTGTGGCCGGCGCCCCAGGCGTACCCGTAGCTGGTCACGCAGCGCGTCGTGGACACGAGCCCAGGCTCCGCTGCGCACCCAGCGGGTGAAGGCGTCCCAGACCGTGGAACGGGGTGGGAACTCGCGGGGCAGTTCACGCCAGGTGACCCCGCCTCTGACCAGGTAGAAGATGGCGTCCACGAGCAGGCGGCGGTCGTGCTTCTCCGAGCGACCACCGCGCCCGGCGGCGTTGCCCGGCGGCGGCAGCAGCGGCTCGATGAGCGCCCACTGGGCGTCGGTGGTCGCCGAGGACGGATACACCTGGCAGCGCGGAAGCCCCGATCGCCGGTCGCTACCGGTGATGCTGTTGGCCGGGCAGGACGCACACGTGCAAGTCGGGGAAGATGACACCAGGACTCCTGGTAGGTGGTGGCGTAGACACCTACCGCCCTACCAGGAGTCCGCCTGCCTGCCCGCGCGGACACGCCCAATTCCCGGACACGCTCTGAGACATGCAGAGGCCCTCGGGTCCGTGGCCAGGCATTGCACCGGGACTCCTCACTGAGACACCTGCTCGGCGGCCAAGGGACATGGTGTAGGCCGGTGCTGGTGCCACATGCGGTCCTAAGGCACGTGCAAGGCACGGCATCCGCCTGACTTGGCATTAACCAGCAATTATGGTGCTCGGAGTCCCAAGTCTTCCAAGCTGGCCATGCCGGTTCGATCCCGGTCACCCGCTCCACGCAGGATCACAGGCCACCTTCGTGTCAGACCTTCTGGAGAAGGTCTGGGGGACCTCCGGAAGGCCCGTTGCAGCCACGGGACCCCTGTTCTCCGCTCCATCGGTCAGGGACCGGTCACGCGGTGAGTTCCAGGCCGTGCCCCGGACGGCGATCCGCCAGGCCGTCGCCTCCACAGGGTGCCGCCGGCCGCCCGCGTCTCGACTCCGGCGTCATGCCGGTCGACGACCCGCCCGCGCCGCAGGAAGCCTAACGGCCACGACAGCGACGTCGTCCTCGTTGGCGTCCGGGACCATCTTGCTCAAGACCGCATCGCAGAGCCCCTCGAGGTCGTCATGGGCATGTTCCTCGACGGTGGAGAGCAGCCTGTCCAGCCCGTCGTCGAGGGACTGCCCGCGGCGCTCGACCAGGCCGTCGGTGTAGAGCAGCAGGGTGGAGCCGGCGGGCAGCGTGGTCTGTTCCGTGCGGCGTGGTGCGGTGGGGTCGATGCCCAGCAGCAGATCCGCCTTGCCCGTGCTGGGTCCGAGGAGGCGGGTGCGACCCTCTGCGTCGAGCAGCACCGGCGGCGGGTGCCCGGCGTTCGACCAGCGCAGACTGACGCCGTCCGGGCCGTGGTCACCGCTGTGCGGTGTGAGCTGGGCGAGGACAGCGGTGGCGATCGTGGCCAGCTGCAGTCCGTCGATGGCTTCGTCGACCGAGGTCAGCACCTGACCTGGTTCCGCTGCCGTGGTGAAGCTGATTCCCCGCACGAGTGCTCGCAGTTGCCCCATCGCCGCGGCGGCGCGGGTGTCGTGGCCGACCACATCGCCGATGACCAGCAGGAGGTCTCCGCTCCGCTGGCAGAAGGCGTCGTACCAGTCCCCGCCGACCTGCGCCTCCTGCGCCGCAGCGACGTAGCGCACGGCGATGTCGGCGAACGAAGGCGCTGGTGGAGCCGTGAGCAGGCTCTGCTGGAGCTCGGTCGCGACGTGCCGTTGGCCGGCGTAGAGCCGGGCGTTGTCCAGTGCGATACCGGCGCGCCGCCCGATCTCGGCAGCGAGGGCCTGATCCGTCTCGCCGAAGCCGCCACTGCCCGAGGCGTTCGCCAGCAGCAGTGATCCCAGGACGCCGACCCGTCCGGGGATGGGAACGGCGAGCGCGCTGCACATGCCGAGCTGCTGCACCAGTGATCGCAGCTCGGCGTCGGGGATCTGCGTGATCAGCTCCTCGGCGTCCACCGAGGGAAGCAGCACGCTGTGACCGCCAGCTGCCTGCCGGCTGGGTTCGGTGAAACAGCCCCGCCCCCTCTTGAGCTGCTCGGCCTCCCGGGTCACGACCGCCAGGCGGGGGTCGCGGTGCTTCATGGCGATGTCGTAGAGCTGGTTGTGCTCCAGGCGGACCTGGATGCTGACCCAGTCCGCGAGCGCCGGCACCAGGGCATCGGCCAGCCGGGACAGCGACTCGGAGAGATCCAAGGACTCCATGAGCGCCTCGGAGACCCGCCCGAGCAACTCCACATGACCCGCGAACCGGTCGCGTTCCCGCTCGGCCTCGATGAGGCGCTGGGAGAAGTCCCGCTCGTGGAGGAGGGACTGCTGCGCCTCGCGCTCCAGTTCGGCGAGGGCGATGCGTTCGAAGGCGAGGTCGAGCAGGGTGGCCAGCGACCGCACCCGGTGGAGTTCGTCCTGCCCGAAGAAGGGTGTGTAAGGGCTGACCCACAGGGACAACCGGCCGGACCGGAGGCCGAAGTCGATGCGCTGCGGCGAGACGGTGGCCTCAGCCTCGTCGAACCTGAGGCCGCCGCCCGGCGCCGTGGGAAGACGTACGTCGCCGTAGGTGGCGAGCACGCCCTGCTCCTCGTCGGTCAGGGCGGCGCCGCGGGCGCCCACCACCCGTACCAGGTGGGGCAGGAGGGCCTCGCTGATCTCGTCGCGGCTGGTGGCCGCCACCAGGCTCTCCACGGCTCGGTCGAGGTGGGCCTGATCGGGTCTGCGCCAGGACGCCAGCAGGAATCGAGGCGGTGTCAGCCCCGCCCAGAACAACCCGGCGCTGGCCAGGGTGAAGCCCTGCACGGCCAGGCTGGGCCACTCGCTGGCGAGGCTCCGGGTCGACCCTGCGATGAGGATGGCGAAGCTGAGGCCGACCGATGCGTACGCGAGCAGCCGCATGCGGCGGCGCACCACGCTCGCCTGGCCCTGGCCCGACCACCAGAGTCTCGCTGCTGCCAGCAGCGACAGCGTCATCCACACGACGAGGACCGCCCCGATGTACCACCTGAAGGACGTCGGTACGGGCTGGCCTGCCTGGGGAAGCGGGGGCAGTGCCAAGGTGGCGGTGGCGAGCAGGAGCGTCGCTCCCGCGGCCAGCCTGTGCACCGGCTTCGATCCCCCGGTGAAGGCGGCCGCGAACCGGTACAGGAAGTACGGGAAGATCACCAGCGCGGCGATCCGCACCTTCCGGGCCCACTCCACGGCCTCCCCGCCCACGTCGGGCAGGAGTAGTCCCGAGGCGTTCGACCCCACGAGCAGCGCGAAACTGATCGCCGCCCACTTCGCCGGCTCCGCACGCCGGCGGCGCCACAGCACGATCGCCGCTGCGGCCAGGCCGAAGAACAGGATCGACCTCAGGGCGCGCAGCAGATCGACGAGGGCCTCCATGTCCTCCTCCGCCGCCTTCCCCCGCGTTGCCTGCACGCCTTCGAGGCGGCCTGCTGAGAATCCACCGACGGCGTGCGCAATCGGTGATCACATCGACCGCCCCGACAGCCCGCCGAGCCGCCGCTTCCTCCGCCGATACACCAGTTACCGCCGATTGCCGTGGGCTTCGGCGGATGGCGCTTGACGTGAAGGATGCCATGGCGATGTCGCGGCTGTGACCATGCACGACGACACGTGAACCAGCGCTCGATCGAGCGGCGGACTCCCACGCCTCGACGCCCCTTCCCTCCCGGGCAGTGGGCGGGCGGGCCTATGGTCCGCGGCATGCGACGACGTGTGATCGTGATCGGTGGGGACGCCGCGGGCGGTAGCGCCGCGGCACAGGCCAAGAAGCGGCAGCCCGACCTGGACGTGGTCATGTTCGAGCGCGGCCGGGCGACCTCGTACTCGGCCTGCGGCATCCCCTACTGGATCAGCGGCGTGGTGGGCAGCGAGGCCGCGCTGATCGCCCGCACGCCCGAGCAGCACCGCGCCATGGGCGTCGACGTGCGGATTCGCACCGAGGTGACCGGCATCGACCTGGACCGGCGGGAGGTCAGCTGGCGGGACCTCGACGCCGGTGACGAAGGCCGCGAACCGTTCGACGAGCTGGTCTACGCAACCGGGAGCGTGCCCATGCGCCCGCCGGTGCCAGGCATCGACGCCGCCGGCGTCCACGGGGTGCAGATCCTCGACGACGGCGTGGCGCTGCGCGCCGAACTCGACAGCGGCCGGGTGCGCGACGTCGTCGTGGTGGGCGGTGGCTACATCGGCCTGGAGATCGCCGAGGCCTGCCGGGTCCGCGGTCTGGGCGTCACGGTGGTGGACCGCTCCCCCACCCCGGTCGGCACCTTCGATCCCGACGTCGGCGAATTCATCGCGGACGCGGTGCGCGGTGAGGGCATCGAGCTGCTGCTCTCCGAGGAGGTCGTGGCCATCGACGCCGGCTCTGACGGCCGGGCCCGGGCGGTGGTGACCGCCGGCGGCCGGGAGCTGCGTGCCGATCTCGTCGTCCTCGGCCTCGGGGTGCGGCCGAACGTCCGACTCGCGCAGGAGTCCGGGATCCCGCTCGGGATCTCCGGCGGGATCGCGGTGGACGCCCGCATGCAGACCCAGGTCGAGGGCGTGTGGGCGGCCGGGGACTGCGTGGAATCCCGCCACCGCCTCTCCGGGCAGCGGCTGGTGGTGGCCCTCGGCACGCACGCCAACAAGCAGGGCCGGGTGGCGGGGATCAACATCGGCGGCGGTTACGCCACCTTCCCCGGCGTCATCGGCACCGCGATCACCAAGATCTGCGACCTGGAAGTCGCGCGGACCGGGCTGTCCAGCGAGGAGGCGGGCGACGCCGGCTACTCCTTCGTCACGGCCTCGGTCGACTCCTCCACCAAGGCCGGCTACTTCCCCGGCTCCGGGCCCATCCGGGTCAAGATGATCGCCGAGCGGCGCAGCGGCCGACTGCTCGGCGCGCAGGTCGTCGGACGGGAGGCCGCCGCCAAGCGCATCGACGCCCTGGCCATCTGCATCTGGAACGAGATGACCGTCGACCAGATCCTGTCCCTGGATCTGGCCTATGCGCCGCCGTTCGCCCCGGTGTGGGACCCGGTCCTGATCGCGGCCCGCAAGGCCTTCGAGGCGGTGGAGGTCGACGTCCGGAACCTGTGAACGGCTCGTCGGAGCTCAGCGCATGACCAGGCCGCCGTCGACGAAGAGGCAGGCGCCGGTCACGAAGGCGGCCCAGTCACTGGCGAAGAAGAGCACCGCCCCGGCTACGTCTTCCGGGGTGGCCAGCCGACGCAGTGGCGTGGCCTCCTCCAGGGCATCCCGCTGCTCGTCCGTCGCCGCGCGGCTGGAGTCCGTGGGGTGCACCAGCCCGGGTGCGACGCAGTTGACCGTGATCCCGAAGGGCCCGAGCTCGGCGGCCAGGTTCCGGGAGAAGCCGAGCAGGGCGGCCTTGGCCGTCGTGTAGTCGTGGTAGGGCACGCTGGGCCGCTCGACGAGGTCGGTGACCATGGTGACGATCCGGCCACCGCCGCGGGCCTGCATGCCGGGGAGCGCCGCGCGGCAGACGTTCACCGCCCCTCCGAGGCTGCCCGCCAGCTGGTGCTGGTAGTCCTCCCACGTCGTCTCCCACGCCGTCCGGCGGGCCAGCGGGTCGAAGGTGTAGCTGCGCAGCGCGTTGTTGACCACGATGTCCGCGGGTCCGAAGCGGTCCTCGACCTCGGCGAGCATCCGCTGGACGGCAGCGGGGTCGGTGACGTCGGCGCGGAAGGCACGGGCCCGCCCTCCGGAGCCCTCGATGTCGGCGACGACGCGCTCGGCGGACGCCGCATCGCGCAGGTAGTTCACGACGACGGCAGCCCCGTGGGCGCCCAGCGCACGGGCGACGGCGGCGCCGATGCCGCGACTGGCGCCGGTGACCAGCGCCACACGTCCGGCCAGGAGGTCGCTGCGTCCCAGGCCGCCCGCGTACCCGCCGGCCCCGGGGACGGCGCTCACCGCGGCCCCCCGTCCGACGAGCCCGAAGGCCGGGTCCACTCGGGGTCGTACCGCTCCACGTCGGCCTCGGCCGCGCCCTCGATGTCGGTCCACCGCACGAGAGAGGCCAGGCTGCCCAGGCCGTCGTGGTGCCACCCCGCCGCCGGCTGCGGCATCTGCCCCACCGCGCAGATGCGGTCCGCGCCGCAGCGGCCGAGCAGCGAGGCCCAGGCGTCGAGGCGCTCCGGGGCGCACGCGATCCCGGCTGTCTGCAGGTAGCGGCGCAGTGGGAGCAGGTGGGGCACGACGTCCTCGATGCCGTCGACCGGGTGCACCCGCACCACCCGGTTGAGGGGAGAGGGCTCGAACCGCTCGGGGCGCTCTTCGAACAGCACCGTCCAGGCGTTCCCGTGCCGGCTGCTGAAGACCTCCACCCCCTGGTCCTCGTCGTAGGAGCGGAACTCGTACCGCGCACGCACCCCGGCGATGGCGGCGCTCTCCTCGAACCGGAGACCGGCCCGGGGCCTGGACCGCTCGTAGCGCTCCATCTCCGCGGCCAGGGCCGCGGAGAACGCCCGCGGATCCACCGCTCCCCCGCGCTCGACGAACACCGCGTGCGGGGACAGGCAGCCCTGCTGGTCGTACTGGGACACGTCCCGGGCCACCCGGCGGGCCGTGTCGGCGAACCGGGTCAGCGCCAACGCCTCGTGCCCGACCACGGCGAAGCTCACCTTGTGGCCGTAGGGGACGAACGGCATGCCGACGGGCACGCGCTGGGCCAGGCTCTCCGTCGCGCGCAAGCCCGCGGTCGCCATCACCGCGTCCGAGCGGGCGAAGGCGGTCTGCTCGACGTCCTCCTGCCCGCCGGGCCAGTGCAGGACGGCCAGGCACCGGGCCAGGCCCGGGTCCTCCTCGGCGATCGTGTGGGCGAACAGGACGGGGAACAGCGGCTCGGCGCCGGCGGATTTGCCCAGGGTCGCCGACTTCACCAGGAAGGCGCAGACCAGGTTCCAGGCCGGCAGCCCGGGCACGTTGCCCGCGAAGAACTGGGTCGTCAGGCGCGGGCCGTAGGCGCGGGAGCGGCCGCCGGCCCGGTTCGGGTGGAACCCGTCGAGCACCAGCGGGTTGTCGAAGTCCTGAGCGAGGAACCGCAGCAGCCGGTCCCGGCGGAAGGTCCTCAGGTGTTCCTTCAGCCCGCGGCGCACCATCTCGGGGGCGTAGCCGGTGATCCCGGGCAGCAGCTCCTCGGCTCGGCGCCGCTGCGGGCAGGACGGGTCGTACCACCGGGCCACCGCCCTGCCCAGGACTTCGAGCACCTCCATCACCGGGCGCTCGGCGAGCTCGTCGGCCTGGGCCTGCAGGAGGCGATCGCACAACTGCTCGACCAGCTCCGGCGTCACGACCGGGAACCGCAGCGGCACCGTGCCCACCGGCCTCGTCGTCCACTCCAGGACGGCCAGCTCCGCGGCGTCGAGCTGGGGCAGGAAGAAGGCATCCACCGCATCGGACGCCGGGAGCCGGGTCACCGCCGGCGTCCCTCGTTGGCCGCCAGCAGCTCGTCCAGGGCGATGGAGCAACCGCGCGCCTCGCTGCCCTGCGCCCGCCCCAGGAGCACGAACTCGTTGCTGCCGCGTGTGCCTGTGGCGGGATCAGGTGCGAGGTGCCCGACGTCCTCGGCCAGCACGGCGAGGCAGGAGCCGCGGTTGGCCAGGTCGTAGTGGACCAGCAGACCGCGCTCCCCCTCGGGCACCGGCCCGCCGGTGCCCGGGTCGACCACGAGCAGGCGGGCCCACGGTGGCACGGCCTTGACCCGGGGACCGCGGTCCTGCCCGAGCCAGGCGCGCCGCAGGCTGGTGTCGTAGTACTGGGTGCTGATCTCGGTCATCCCGTAGTAGTTGACGCACCAGTCCTCGGGGATGCCGAGCCGGGTCCCGAACGCGGCGCGCAGGGCTTCGGCGGAGATCTCCCGGGACCGGCCCTTGAACCCGCCGGTGTCCAGCAGCCGGCTCCCGTCGGGGAGGGTGAAGGAGGCGCCGGTGGCCTCCAGCGCGTCGAGCAGGTGGACGTAGGCGAACGACGTGCCGAGCAACCCGACCGCCACCCCGTCCCGCTCCGCCTCTGCCAGGGCGGCGGTGAGTGCGTCGACGTCCAGGCCCTCCTCGTCGACGAAGGAGCCGCTGCCGGGCGCGCCGAAGGACTCGACCAGCTGCCCGAGGAAGTAGGCGAGGGAGGAGTGCGGCTGCTGTGCGGACGGGGGGTTGAGGACCAGCAGCCGGAGCTGCTCCCGGTCGGGCAGGAACCAGTGCCGGAAGCTCGCCCGGAGCGAGGCGTCGTACAGCCGCAGGTGTGGATGATGGTTACGCCCGCGCCGGCCCGGGTCCGTGCTCCCGCTGGTCATGAAGACGGCGGCTGCGCGCTCCGGCGGGTCGCAGGACAGGGTGAGCTCCTTGAAGGCGCTCAGCGGCACGGGCGGGATCTGCTGCCACCGCGCGATCCGCCCCGGCTCCGCCCCGCGGGCCCGGCAGAAGCGCCGGTAGGGAGTGTTGCGCTCGTACTGGTCGGCGAACAGCTCCAGCGCCAGGCGGTCGAACTTCGCCTCCTCGTCGTCGCCCGGGCCGGCGTCGTCCCACCGCTGCGCCGCCCGCTCGATCCAGGTCAGCAGCCGGGCGTCCAGAGCGGGCAGCTCCGGCTCGGAGCCGATCATCGCGTTCCCGTGGTGTCCAGCGACAGCACCCGGTCCGACAGGTCCCGCAGGTCGGTGCTGCGCCGGCCCAGGAGGCTGACGAGGACCGTGACCGCGGTGGACGCCGCGAGCGCCGCAGCGAAGGGAGGCAGCGACAGGCCACCGGCGAACGTGGCCAGCGCCAGGGCGGCGCTCAGCGACCCACCGGCCACCAGGCCGTAGGCGAGCGCGCCGACCAGGCCCGCCACGGCTCCGGAGATCGCGGCGGTGGGGGTCGCCCGGCGCCACAGCCCCAGGAAGGCCGGCGCGATGGTCGCCGCGCACAGCAGGTCGGCGATCAGGAACAGCCGCAGCACCGAGAAGCCCTGGAAGGCCACCAGCGTCGGCAGCACGGTGAGCAGCACCACCAGCACGCGCGCTCCGCGGAGCCCCATCCGCGGCGCCTCGATGACCACGGCAGCGGCCAACCCGTTCTGCAGGGTGTCGACGGTGGAGGTGACGAGGGCCAGGGTGAACAGCAGGACGACGACGAGCACCCACTGCGACGAGCCGGCCAGCAGCGCGAAGAACGGTGCGGGCGGAGTGCCCAGGTCGACCGCTGCGGCGGCGGCGAGCAGCCCCACCAGGCCCGCCGGTAGCACCACCAGGAACCGCATCGCGGCGCCGATCACCGCACCGCGGGTCAGGGCCCGCTGGTCGCGGGCTGACCACACGCGCTGCCAGTAGCCGTTGTGGAACAGGCTCGTGGCCAGCACCGCCACTACCAGCGTCGCGGCGCCTTCCAGGCCGGCCAGGTCGATCTGCAGCAGCCGCCCGGCGTCCTGCGGACCGGTGTCCGGGAGCGCCCGGACGAGCACGATCCCCACCACGGCCAACAGCAGCAGGAGCAGCCAGCCCTGCCACCCGTCGGTGCGGATGGAGGCGCGCAGCCCGCCGTAGGCGGTGTAGACGGTGGTGACCACGGCGATGGCCGCGACGCCGACCCGCGGGTCGAGATCGCTCAGTCGACCCAGCACCGCCGCGGTGGCCGTCAGCTCGGCGGCCAGGGCCACCAGCATGTAGACCAGCGAGATCCCCAGCACGTACAGGTGCATCCCGCGTCCGAAGCGCAGCCGCACGAATTCCACGAGGTTGTGCCCGGCCGGCACGAGAGCACGCAGCCGCCGGCCGACCAGTGCCAGTGCCGCCAGCGGCAGGGTGATAGCCACCGCGTAGCCGAGCACGCCGGCCAGGCCGACCTGGGCGCCCACCTCCGGGGGCGCGAACAGCACCCACGCGCCCACGCCCGAGGCGAAGAACGACAGGCCGAGTGCTCCACCGCCCTGCGTGCCCCGGGCGACGGCGAACTCCTCCAGGTCGCGATCGCGGCCGACCGCGAGACCGACCGCGGCGAACAGCAGGAGCACGGCAGCCACGGCAGCCACTGTCAGGGGGATGCCTACCACGCCGAGTCCCTTCGCCGGCATTACCCGGTCAGGTTCATGCGGTCGGCGGCGCCTTGTGCCGCCCTCTCAGCCCGGTGCGCCCGAGCTCCCGCTCTTCACCGCGGACTGTACCGGCGCGCCCGTGAACTCTGTCTCGCCGTTCCCACCGCAAGTCCCCCGGCACGGCCGCCCTGACCCGTGCTGGCGTGCATGCCCTCCGAGGCGCTGCTGCGCCCGGTTCACCCATTGGCCGCCGCGCGACGGGTCCCGGGCACGCAGTGCCGTCATTCCCGACCATCAGCAAGATCTGGTTGCGTCTGCTCGAGGCATCCGGCCTGTGAGCTGTCGCGTGCCGATGTCCGCTGCCGGGGAGGGATGCCCGGTTGAACGGTCGAGGAGGGACATGGCGTCCTCCTGGCCGGTCGCGCATGCCGCACCGCTCAACCGGGCTGCTCCACCTCCAGGTCCACCCGGTCGTCGACGAAGCACAGCAGCCCCCGCACCGCCTCGGCGTCGTGGAACGGCTCGGGGTAGGTCCAGATCAGGTCCTTCTCCAGCCGCTCGCCCAACCGCAGCGACCAGTAGTGGGCGATGCCCTTGTACGGACACCGGGTGGTGGTGTAGCTGGGCTCGAGGAGATCGGTGCGCACGTCCTCGCGCGGCAGGTAGTAGCGCACCGGCAGCCCGCTCTCGAGGAGCATCCGCGGCCGGGTCGACCGGGCGACCACGGTGCCGTCGATGCTCACCCGCACCTGGCGGGAACTCCTGAGCACGTCGATGCGGGTGTAGGGATCGCGGGGGTGGACGAAGACCTCCTCGTCCTCCTCGAACACCCCGTCCACGGAGTCCCAGTCGAAAGCCACCAGCCCGGCCACCTCGGCCGCCGACGAGGGTGGCCGCTGGAACGAATAGGCCGCATCGACCGCCCGCCGGTCCCCGGCCTGCACGCTCCAGTACGTCCCCTCCCCCATCGCCGGGTCGGACCTGCGGCGTTCGCTGGGCTCGAACAGGTCGGTGCGCACGTGCTCGCGGGGGAACAGATACGTGGGCGTTCGGCCCGGCGGGTGCAGCAAGCGGACGTCCGTGCTGTCCGCGACCGTCTCCCCGCCGAGAACGACCCGCACGCGCCGCGGCGACCGTTCCAGGTACATGACGTGCTCGGGCGGCCGCGGATCGAAGTTGAACGATCCCGCGGGCGCCGCACCGAACGGCCCGCTGCCCTTGGTCAGACTCATGCATCGGCGGCTACCCGAGCCGCTCCAGCCGACACCTCGTCGCCCGCCTGCACGGCGGCACCCTTCTGATCGCCACCGGTTCCGGCGGCTACCTCCTCCGCAGCACGAGCAGCCGAGCCGTCAGGGCCCCGGCTTGCAGGCCAGGGACAGTGCGTAGTCACCGCTCCGGTCGGTCCACCAGCGCACCAGCTCCAGTCCCGCGGCGGTGAGCTCGGCCTCGACCACGGGACGACGGAACTTCGCGCTGATCTCGGTCCGCAGCTCCTCGCCCTCCGCGAAAGGCACCTCGAGGTCCAGCACGCGTACCACCTGGGCGCGGACCGACCGCAGCCGCATCTCGATCCACTCCTGCTCGGCGTTCCACACCGCAACGTGCTCGAACGCCTCTGGATCGACCTGCGCATCCAGCTCACGAGCGAGCACCCGCAGCACGTTGCGGTTGAACTCTGCGGTGACCCCCGCTGAGTCGTCGTAGGCGCGCACGAGGCGGCCGGGGTCCTTGACCAGGTCGGTGCCGAGCAGCAGCGCATCACCCGGGGCCATGCCGGTCGAGAGGGTGCGCAGGAAGTCTGCGCGCTCGGCGGGGAGCAGGTTGCCGATGGTGCCGCCGAGGAAGGCGAACAGCCGGCTGCCCCCGGTCGGCAGCAGGGGTAGGTGGTGCTCGAAGTCCCCGACGAGGGCGTGCACCACCAGCTCGGGATACTCCTCGAGGACGGCCGCACCCGCCTGCCTCAGCACCGACTCGTCGACGTCGAAGGGCACGAAGCGGCACAGACTGCCGGCCTCGCGCAGGGCGTCCAGCAGCAGCCGGGTCTTCTCCGACGTCCCGCTGCCGAGCTCGACGAGGGTGTCGGCGCGGGTGAGGGACGCGATCTCGTGCGCGTGCTCGACCAGCAGGGCGCGTTCGGTCCGGGTCGGGTAGTACTCCGGCAGCCGGGTGATCGCATCGAACAACTGCGAGCCCCTGGCGTCGTAGAACCACTTCGGCGGAAGGGTCTTGGGGGACGCGGTGAGCCCGGCGCGGACGTCGTCCTCCAGGGCCCGTCGCATGGCGGTGGGGTGCAGGTGCCGCTCCAGCTGCAGCGCGGCAGTGCTCGAGACCGGGGTCCCCGGGTCGGGCGGGCAGGCGGTCGTCACAGGCGTCCTCGGGTCAGGCGGGTGGGGAAGGCAGGTGCGGGATCAGGACCTGGCGAGCCGGAGACCCGAGAAGGCCCACCGGGCGGAGGCCGGGAAGAAGTTGCGGTACGTCAGCCGCTCATGCCCGGCAGGCGTGGCACAGCTCGCCCCCCGGAGCACGTGCTGGTCGGACATGAACTTGCCGTTGTACTCACCGATCGCGCCCTCGACCGGCACGAACCCCGGGTAGGGCAGATAGGCGCTGGAGGTCCACTCCCACACGTCCCCGATCATGTGCTGCCCCGCCGGGCCCGGGTGCAGCCGCTGCGGATCGAGCAGCTGGCCGCGCAGGTGGGCCACCGGCCGGGCGGCGGTCTCCCACTCGAACTCGGTGGGCAGACGGGCGCCGGCCCAGCGGGCGTAGGCGTCCGCCTCGTAGAAGGAGACGTGGCACACCGGCTCCCCGGGCACCAGCGGCCGCTGTCCGGCCAGCGTCCACGTCGTCCACTCCCCGTCCTGCTGGCTCCAGTACTCCGGGGCCCGCCAGCCGGTGCGGCCGATCGCCTGCCAGCCGTCGGAGAGCCAGAACTCCGGCCGTTCGTAGCCGTCGTCGGCCATGAACGCCAGCCAGTCCTCGTTCGTCACGGCCCGTTCGGCGATCTCGAACGGTTCCAGCCACACCCGGTGCGCCGGCCCCTCGTTGTCGTAGGCGAAGCCGGTGCCGCCGTGGCCCACCTCCACGAGCCCGCCCTCGACCGCGCGCCAGGTCAGGGCCGGCGACGGGGTAGCGGGGTCCGCGGGGCGGGCGGCGTAGACCTGCCCGAACGGCTGGCCGCCCAGCAGGTGCTTGGCGTCCATGACGAGCAGCTCCTGGTGCTGCTGCTCGTGGTTGAGCCCCAGCACCACCACCGCGGCCTGCTCCTCGTCCAGCCCGTTCGACACCAGGTCGGCCAGCGCGGCGTCGACGTGGGCCCGGTACCGGCCGATCTCGGCGGCGCCCGGCCGGGTGATCAGCCCTCGATGCGGGCGCGGGTGCCGCGGCCCGACGGCCTCGTAGTAGGAGTTGAACAGGTACCCGAACGACGGGTCGTAGGGCGCGCGGCCGGCGGGGCCGAGCAGGAATTCCTCGAAGAACCAGGACGTGTGCGCCCGGTGCCACTTGGTCGGACTGGCATCCGGCATCGACTGCACCGTCTGGTCCTCCGCAGACAGCGGCGCGGCCAAGGCCTCGGTCAGCGACCGGACGGCGAGGATCCGGGCGCGCAGATCAGAGACGGGAGGGGCAGTCAGGGTCATCGGGCCTCCAGGCCGTCGAAGGGATGTCGCCGGCAGGGCACAGGCGCGATCGTCGATGGCGCCCTGTACCCCGGCCGGCGGAGGATCATTCCTGGTGCTGGGTCGGGCGCCCTGGCCCGACATCCGCATCGGGCCCCCGCCCATGACCGTAGGTGGCGCCGGTGACGTGCTCAGCTTCGCTGGAGGCGAGGAGCACCGCGAGGCGTCCGACCTCCTCCGGCAGCGCGGGCCGCTTGCGCGGGATGCTCTGCACCTGCTCCTCCCGGAAGTCCGGGTCGTCGATCGCCTTCTGGTTCACCGGGGGCAGCACCATGCCCGGGGCGATGTCGTTCACCGTCACACCCATGTCGGAGACCTCCAGCACCAGGGCCGCTCGGTCGGTGCCACCGGGGCGTGCGACCCGGTCGTGGACGGGGAGCGGCCCGGAACCGCGGATCACGACGGATGCGGCCTCCCGGGCACCGGTCCGGGACGGGCCGCCGGCACCAGGTGCGCTGCCACCCCGGCGAGTGCGAGGTCGAGTGCCGCTTCCAGCGGACGCACCGAGCGAGTGGCCTGAGCGAGCAGCAGCCCGCCCTGCAACGCGGCGAGCAGACCCGCGGCCAGCGCGTCCGGATCGGCATCGAGCTCACCGCGTCGGTGCATCCGGCCCAGGCCGTCGGCCAGTCGTCGCTGCCAGGTGGCGAATCCGTCGACGAGCTCGACCGGCGCACCTCGCTCGCTGTCCGCGAGCTCGGCGACCAGCCGGCCGATGGGGCATCCACCGACGGCACCGGCCTGCCGCTGCATCGCCACCACGCGGTCGCGCCACCGCCGTAGAGCGATCATCGAATCGATGCCGTCGAGCTCCGGCTGCTGGGCCTGCAGGACCTGCTGCACCTGCCGCTGGATGACCGCGCCGACCAGTGCCGACTTGTCGGCGAAGTAGTGGTACAGCTGGGACTTGCTGGTGCCGGTCGCGGCTCGGACCTCGTCGAGGCTGGTCCCTGCCACGCCGTACTGGTGCATCAGCGCCGCGGCCGCCGTGACGATCCGCTCCCGGGTGGCCCTTCCCCGCGCGGTCGACGGCGCCTCGGAGATCAAGGGCGGGCCCTCGTGCATGTGGATCATGCTAGTGGGAATTGGACCCACCAGTCCACTGTTCGGGCTGGCAGTGGACCGTCCAGTCCAACCGCTGATGACCGCGACCGACCGATTCCCGGGAGAGAACCACCTCGTGAGCCCGACCCTCTTCACCCCGTACACCCTCGCCCGCACCGAGCTGGGCAGCCGCCTCGTCATGGCCCCGATGACCCGCAACCGGGCCGGCGCCGACGGCGTCCCCACCGACTCGATGGTCACCTACTACGCCCAGCGCGCCGGTGCGGGGCTGATCGTCACCGAAGGCACCCAGCCCATCGCGGCCGGCCAGGGCTATCCGAACACCCCCGGCATCCACACCGCCGAGCAGGCCACGGCCTGGCGCCGGGTGACCGACGCCGTGCACGCCGACGGCGGCCGCATCTTCCTGCAGCTGATGCACGCCGGGCGGATCTCCCACCCGTCGCTGCAGCCCGGTGGCGGCCTGCCGGTCGCGCCGTCCGCCGTCCGCCCCGCCGGGCAGGTCTTCACCCCCGAGGGCCTGCAGGACTTCGTCGAGCCGCGCGCGCTGGAGACCGGGGAGGTCGAGCAGACCGTCCGCGACTTCGCCGCGGCTGCCCGGCTCGCGGTCGAGGAGGCCGGGTTCGACGGCGTAGAGGTGCACGGCGCCAACGGCTACCTGCCCCACCAGTTCCTCGCCGAGGGCACCAACCAGCGCACCGACCGCTACGGCGGCTCCGCGGAGAACCGCGCCCGCTTCCTGATCGAGGCCACGACCGCGGTCGCCGAGGCCGTCGGCGCGGAGCGGGTCGGCGTCCGGGTGTCCCCGGCCAACAGCTTCAACGACATCGTCGAGCACGAGACCGAGGACGTCTACGCCGCCGTCGTGGCCGGGCTGGAGCCGCTGGGCCTGGCCTACCTGCACGTCGTCGAAGGGCCGCCGTCGGTCACCGAGAAGATCCGCAGCAACTGGTCCCAGACGCTGATCGTCAACCCGGCGTTCAGCCTGGAGACGACGACGGGGAACCTCGAGGCCCTCCTCGCCGACGGGCGGGCCGACCTCGTCGCGGTCGGCCGCGCCTTCATCGCCAACCCCGATCTGGTCCGCCGCCTCGAGCGGGGGGCGGAACTGAACGCGGCCGATCAGTCGAGCTTCTACGGCGGCACCGACGCCGGATACATCGACTACCCCACGCTGGAGCAGGTCGCCTGATCCGCCCGTCCCCGCGGATCACCGTCCGCGGGGACGGCCGGGCACCCGACCCACCGTGTCCGATCCAGATGCTGAGGCCGGCAGCTGGCCCAGGGACCCGTTCCCCGCAGCGGCGCGGAGCACCCGCCGGAGTGACAGCTGACGCCTACCGACGTGCGGGAGGCCCGGGGTGATCAGCCATGGTCGGCGACGGCCTGGAGCCGGTACCGGTCGAGGACGACGACCCCGCCACGGCGCAGCCTGACCAGGCCCGCTTCACGCAGCTCTCCCAGCAGCTTGGTGGTCGTCGCCCGGGTGGTCCCCACCAGGTCCGCGATCTGCTCGTGGGTCAGCCGGATCTCCGGCCCGCGGTTGGAGAGCACCCCACCCTGCGGAGCGGTCTCGACGAGCTGGCACAGGACGGCCGCCAGCCGCTGGGGAACCGGCTTGAGCACGGTGTCGGCCAGCCGCTGCTCCACCTCGGCCACCCGCCGCCCGAGGCCGCAGATGATCCGGGCGGCGATGCGGCCGTCGGCCAGCAGCATGCTCCGGACGTCGTGCTCGCTCATCAGGCACAAGACGCTGGGCTCGAGGGCCTCGGCGAACCCGTCACCCATGCGCTGGCCGACGAGTTCCATCTCGCCGAAGAGCGCGCCCGGGCCGAGGACTGCCAGCGTCAACCGCCTGCCCTCCGGCGACAACCGGTAGAGGCACACCGACCCGGCCTTCACGATGAACAGCACCGTGCGGGAGTCGTGCGGCGACCACAGCAGCGTGCCGGCCGGCACGGTGCGCATCGGGGCGGCTGCGGCCAGATCCGCCATCTCCTGCGGGCTGAGGTCCGCGAAGATCTCCACCTCGGACAGGCAGAACACCGGGGCGGTCGGCGCCCGTGAACGGTCCGCTGCTCCCACGCTCATGGCACGTCCGTGTCCTGCCCGCCGGCCCTTCCCGACGCGCAGGCTCCGGCCTCTCCTTCCCGCCCGCTCCGGGAGCAACTGTCGCACGACCGGTCGCCGAGAAGTGTGTCCTGGAGCACAGAAGTGCCGGCGTCACGCCCCTACGTTCGAGCCGCGGCGGACCATGGGTGCCCGCCGCGGAGGGAGCCCACGATGCGGACGACGACGAACGAGACGCGCGGAGCGAGTCCGACGACCACAGGTCAGGTCCTCGTGCGGCGGGCAACCGCGGGGCTGGCCGGTGGACTGGCCGGTGGGGTGGTCTTCGGGCTGATGATGCAGGCCGGGGGCATGATCCCGATGGTCGCGGGGCTGGTCGGCAGCGACTCCCCCGCGGTGGGCTGGGTCGTGCACCTGCTGATCTCCGCCTTCTTCGGCATCGCCTTCGCGGTGGTGCTGGGCCCGGTCCTCCGTGGCGTGGTCGGCGCGACGCTGCTCGGCGTGGCCTACGGCGCCGTCCTGTGGGTGGTCGGACCGCTCCTGCTGATGCCGGCTCGCATGGGGATGCCGCTCTTCGTGGTCGACGGCATGACCCTCCAGAGCCTCCTGGGACACCTCGTCTTCGGCCTGGTGCTCGGCGCGGTCGTCGGGGCCATGCTCCGCGACCGGTCCGCGCGGTCGTAGACCGGGCCGTCCGGTGACCGATCCGACGCGGCCGTGGCGGGAGCCGGAGATCGACCACCCGACGCCGGAGCCGGTTCTGCAGGTCTACGTCGCCGGCGGCTGCGGCAGCTGCCGACGGGCCGAGGAGCTCGTCGCGCAACTGCTGCTCCGGCACCCCGGCGCCGCCGTCGAGGTGGTGGACCTGAGCCGGAGCCCGGCGGGGCGGACGCTCCCGGCCGGGCTGGTCGGAACCCCGACGTACACCGTCGACGGCCGGGTGCGCTGGCTGGGCAACCCCTCGCCGGAGGAGCTCCTCGACCTGGTGGAGAGGCGCCACGGATGACCGCCGGCCGGCCGGTGGCCACCGGGTGCCCACGTCGTTCCAGCAGTCGGGCGCCGAGCGAGGGGAGGACGTCATGAGCCGGGACCGACGGGCGCCAGGGCGGTTGATCTGCTTCCTCGCGGCGCTCGCCCTCGTGTCGGCGGGGTGCACCCCGGGCACCGGGAGCAGCCCGGCCTCGCCGGGCGGAGGAACGGTTGCGGACGGTCGGCAGCAGGGGGCTGCCACGGTCCTGGCCCTCTCGGGCACCACGGTGGACGGCGGGAAGCTCGACGCGGCCGAGCTGGCCGCCACGCCGCTCGTGCTCTGGTTCTGGGCGCCCTGGTGCACCGTCTGCCGGGCGGAGGCGCCGGAGGTGGCCGAGGTGGCGGCCGAGTACGCGGGCCGCGTCGAGGTGCTGGGCGTGGCCGGCCGGGGCGACCTCGAGGCCATGCGGGCCTTCGTGGACGAGACCGGCACCGGGGGTTTCCGGCACCTCGTCGACGAGGACGGCAGCCTGTGGCAGCGCTTCGGGGTGATCGCCCAGCCGGCGTTCGTCTTCGTGGCCGGCGACGGCACGACGGAGAGCTTCCTCGGCTCGCTGGGTGGCGACCAACTGCGCGCCATGGTCGAGGAACTGGACCGGGAGTAGACCGTCATGGACCCCGGACTGCTCACCCTGGCCCTGCTGGCTGGAGCGGTGGCTGCCCTCAATCCGTGCGGCTTCGCGCTGCTGCCCGCCTACCTCGGCCTGCTCGTGGCCGCCCCCCAGCGCGACCGCGTGGCAGCCACGGGCAGGGCGGTGCGCTTCGCCCTGGGGATGACCACCGGCTTCGTCCTCGTCTTCGGCACGGTCGGCCTCGTCCTGATGCCCGTGCTGTCCTCGCTGCAGCAGTACCTGCCGGTGCTCACGGTGGTGATCGGCCTCGTGCTCGTCGTCGTCGGGCTGTGGCTGGTGGCCGGCCGGAGCGTGGCCGTGCCGGGGTTGGCCGGTCGCGGCAGACCACCGACGTCGCGGTGGACGACGCAGGTCGGCTTCGGGGTGTCGTTCGCCCTGGCCTCCCTGTCCTGCACGCTGGCGCCCTTCCTGGCCGTGACCGCCGGTTCCCTGCGGGCCGGCGGCCCGCTCGGTGTCGGGCTCACGTTCGTCAGCTACGCGGTCGGCATGGGGACGGTGGTCCTCGCCCTGAGCGTCGCCGTCGCGCTCGCCCGTACGTCCGTCGTCCGTTCGATGCGACGTACCGGGGCGCTGATCAATCGAGGCAGCGGCCTGCTGCTCGTGCTGGCCGGTGGCTACGTCGCCTGGTACGGGTGGTTCGAGATCCGGGTGCTCTCCGGCGGGTCGGCCACCGACCCGGTGGTGTCGGCCGCCGTGCAGGTGCAGGCCGCGCTCAGCCGCTGGGTCGCCGACCTCGGCGCCCCGGGGCTGATCGCCGTCGCTCTGGTCACGGCCGTCGTGCTGCTCTCGCTGCTCCGCCGATCCTGGAGCCGCCGGACCGTGGAGTCCCTCCCGTGAGCCGCCGGACGTCCTTGTTCGCGACGGTGCTGGTGCTGCTCGCTGCCTGCGGCGCACCCGCCGACGTCCGCACGGATGCCGGCGCCGGTACGGGAGCGGGCATCGTGTCTCCGGACTCCGCACTGCTCGAGGAGGTCACCGGCTCCCCGCCGGAGGACGTCCCCTCCGCACTGGAACGCATCGACGACCCCGCACTGCCCGACCCGCTGGTGGACGAGTCGGAGGTGATCAGCGGGGGCCCACCGCCGGACGGGATCCCGCCGATCGACACGCCCCGCTTCGTCCCGGCCGCGGACGTCAACTGGCTGACCCCGGACGAGCCCGTGCTCGCCCCCGCCATCGGGGAGACGGCCCGGGCCTATCCCGTGCGGATCATGATCTGGCACGAGATCGTCAACGACAGCATCGACGGCCGGCCCGTCGTCGTCACGTACTGCCCCCTGTGCAACTCGGCGTTGGCCTTCGACCGTCGGCTCGGCGACCGGGTGCTGACGTTCGGCACCTCGGGCCTGCTCTACCGCTCGGACCTGGTGATGTACGACCGGCAGACCGAGTCGCTGTTCTCCCAGATCGAGGGGCGGGCGATCGCTGGGGTGCTCGCGGGCGCCGAGCTCGAGCGGATCCCCGTGCAGACCGTCACCTGGGCCCAGTGGCAACAGGCCAACCCGGACGGATGGGTGCTCAGCCGGGAGACCGGGGTCTCGCGTGACTACGGCGCCAACCCCTACACCGGCTACGACTCCCCCGACGGGTCCCCGTTCCTCTTCGAGGGGGAGCCCGACCCCCGGCTGCCGGCCATGCAGCGGGTCGCCGGGCTCGGTTCGGCGGAGGACCCGGTCGCGGTGCCGCTGGCCGATGTGGTCGAGGGCGGCGTGGTGGAGCTGATCGTCGGCGGCGGTCCCGTCGTCGTCTGGGCCGTCGAAGGCCTGCGCTCGCCCCTGGACGAACAGCGGGTGCACCAGGGCCGCCCGGTCGGGGCCACCGGGGCGTTCGATCCGGTCGTGGACGGGAACCACCTGCGGTTCAGCCGGGACGGCGACCACTTCGTCGATGCCGGGACCGGTTCCCGGTGGAACGTCCTGGGCCAGGCGGTCGACGGCCCCCTGGCCGGCACCCGGCTGGAGCCGGTGGAGCACCTGGACACCTTCTGGTTCGCCTGGGCCGCCTTCCATCCCGCGACCCGGATCGCGGACCTCGGTTGAGGCCGGTGAGTTGCCCGCTCCGCTGTTGGTCATGGAGCCCGTGCGGAGGGGTGTCGCAGGTGTCTTCGAGTTGACCGATGCCGGGCTGCCCGTGCCCGACGGGATCCGTGCGGCGCTGCGCCGCGAGTGGGTGCGACTGGCACGGCCCGGGACGTGGCGGTCAGGACGCGAGCGGGTGGCCGTGGCGCGGGAGGCGCGGGCTGCGCGCTCGTTCACCGACGCCGACACGGATCTCCCGCCGCTGCTGACCGAGGCCGCGCGCACCACCGGGCGGCCGGGGAATGGCTCGCCACCGCAGGCGTTGGACAGCGGCGACCAGCGTGCTGATGCTGTCCGGCGCCGGCGGAGGAGGTTCGCTCATGGCTGTGCCGCCCGCGGCCGGCACGGGTCTGCGCATGGGCACGCCTCAGGCGCGCTGGGTGCTGCTCGCCACCGTCCTGGGCTCCGGCGTGGCCATGCTGGACGCCACGGTCGTCAACGTGGCCTTGGAGCGGATCGGCGCCGATCTCGACGCCGACTTCGCCGGGCTGCAGTGGACGGTCAACGCCTACACCCTCACCCTGGCCTCGCTCATCCTGCTCGGCGGTTCGCTCAGCGACCGCTACGGCCGCCGCCGGATCTTCGTCGTCGGAGTGTGCTGGTTCGCGCTCGCCTCGCTCCTGTGCGGCTTGGCGCCCGACATCGGCACCCTGGTGGCCGCCCGCGGGTTGCAGGGCGTCGGCGGGGCGCTGCTCACACCGGGCAGCCTGGCCATCATCTCGGCCTCGTTCTCCGGAACCCACCGCGCGGCAGCGGTCGGTGCGTGGTCCGGGCTGGCCGGAGTCGCCGGCGCGATCGGCCCCTTCCTCGGCGGCTGGCTGGTGGAGTGGAGCTGGCGGGCCATCTTCCTCGTCAACCTCCCCCTGGCAGTCCTGGTCGTCGCCGTCGCGGCCCGGCACGTGCCCGAGTCCCGCGACCCGGCGGCCGCCCGGCAACTGGACTGGACCGGTACGGCGCTGGTGGGTGCGGGGCTGGGCGCCCTCACCTACGCCCTCACCGCCGCCGGGGACCCGGCGGCCGGGCGGGAGGTGTGGCTGTCCGGCGCGGCCGGGGTCCTCGCCCTGGTCGCCTTCATCGGGGTCGAGCGGCGGTCGCGGCACCCCCTGGTCCCCCCGGCGCTGTTCGCCGACCGGCAGTTCTCCGCCGCCAACGCCGTCACCCTGTTCGTCTACGCCGCGCTCGGGTCCATGTTCGTGCTGCTGGTCCTGCAGTTGCAGGTGGTCTCCGGGTTCAGCCCGCTGCTGGCCGGCACCGCGCTGCTCCCGGTCACCGTGCTGATGCTGCTGTTCTCCGCCCGCGTCGGGGCGCTGGCCCAGCGGATCGGGCCCCGCGCCCTGCTCACCGCCGGCCCGCTGGTGGCCACCGGGGGCGCGCTGCTGATGCTCCGGATCGGCCCGGGGGCCTCCTACCTGTGCGACGTGCTGCCCGCCGCCGTCGTCTTCGGTGCGGGTCTCACCCTGCTGGTCGCCCCGCTGACAGCCACCGTGCTGGACTCGGCCGAGGACCGTCACGCCGGTGTGGCCTCCGGCGTGAACAACGCGGTGGCGCGTGCCGCCGGGTTGCTCGCGGTGGCCGTCGTCCCGGTCGTCGCCGGTCTGGGCGGGGACGACTACACCGACCCGACGGCCTTCGCCGACGGCTTCCGCACCGCCCTGCTCGTCCTGGCCGGGCTCCTGGCCGCCGGGGCGCTGATCGCCGTGGTCTTCGTCCGGCGCCCGCTGGGCGATGGTGCGCCGGCACCGGCCGATCGGTCCGGGCCCGGGCGGGTGCCACCCCGCACCGAGCCGGTCACCGGCTCCTGACCTCGTCGCCCCCGGCGGGCCGCCTTCCGCACCGCCCAGCCACCGGCCGCATCGGCTACCCGGCGCCACAGCGGCTGCCCATGGCGCTCCAGATGCGCCAACCGGGCCTCCAGGTCGGCCACCCGGGTGGCATCCGGGCCGACCACCCGCGGTCGGGCGGCCAGCGTGGCCAGGCCCTCGGTCAGCCCGGTGACGAGCCCCGCCACGTCGTCGGGAGCGAGCCGCACCGTGCCGACACAGGTCTCGCCGCGCCACAAGCTGAGGTTGACCAGCCCCTGCTCGACGTGCGTGGAGACCCGGACCGCTCGTCCCTCACCACGCGCATCCCACGTCCATCGCCCGTGAACGGGCAGCACAACCGCCGTCATCGCCCCAGGCTGGCCGCGCAGCGGTTCCGGGTCAAGCGGAAGCGGAACGCGGCGGACTCGCCGGTGGCCCGGTCAGTTCAGCGCAGTCGGCAGCCCGAGCGCGGCGAACAGCTCGCAGTCGAGGTTGAGGAAGCTGGAGATGTGGGCGATCCGCCCGTCCTCGATCTCCAGCACGTGCAGGCCCCACGGCACGTGACCACCTCCCTCGGCCGGCCGGTACTGCGCGACCGCCGGCGTCCCGTTGGCCGAGGTCTGGATCAGCCGCGACCCGCGGCAGCCGGCTCCGGGGCCGAGCATCCAGGTGGCCAGGTCGTCCCGGCCCCGCAGCCACATCTCGAACGGCGGCATGTGCTGCGTCGCGTCCTCGTGGAGGAGCCGCACGAACGCGTCGATGTCGTAGCGCTCGAAGGCGTCGAGGTAGCGGGCCAGCAGCGCCCGGTCGTCGTCGTCGAGGGTGCGCGGTGCGGGGCGGCCACCGACCTCGGCGAGCGTGGCCCGCGCCCGCTGCAGCGCGCTGTTCACCGACGCCACCGTGGTTTCGAGCAGCCCGGCGACCTCCTCGGCCTTCCAGCGCAGGACCTCGCGCAGGATCAGCACGGCCCGCTGCTTCGGGGGCAGGTGCTGCAGCGCGGCCACGAACGCCAGCCGCACCGATTCCCGTGCCACTGCCTGGTCGGCCGGGTCGCCGTCCTCCGGGAGGACCTGGCGGTCCAGCACCGGCTCGATCCACGCCGTCGCCGGGCGACGCCCGGCCAGCGACGCCTCGACCGGCGGGTAGGGCGAGCCGGCGAGGTCCATCGGCAGGGCCCGGCGCTGCCGGCCGGACAGCTGGTCGAGGCAGACGTTCGTGGCGATGCGGTAGAGCCAGGACCGCACCGCCGACCGGCCCTCGAAGTCCGCCAGCCCGCGCCAGGCGCGGACCATCGTCTCCTGGACGGCGTCCTCGGCGTCGAACACCGACCCGAGCATCCGGTAGCAGTAGCCGGTCAGCTCGCGGCGGTGCTCGAGCAACCGCGGATCGAGCTGGTCGGTCGGGCCGAGCGCGACACTGGTCACCTGGGGATCCCCTTCCCGGGTCGATGTGCGGTCAGGAGACCACAGTCCACCGACAGAACGGGAGCCCCCGGAGCGGTGGGCTCCGGGGGCTCCCGGTCGGGCGCCCGCATCCGCGGGTCGGTGTCAGCGCGTCACGGCACCAGCGGCTCGCCGTCGCGGACGAGCTACCAGTTCTCGATCGTCCCGCCCCCGTGACTGTCTGCAGGGGACCGGGGATCGACTGTGACGGCGACCACGGAGCCAGCCGTGGGCACGGTGACCGACGGGGCGGGTACGACCGCCCCGCCGCTACTGGTACGTGATCAGCTCCGGGTCGGGTTCCACGTCGGAGATCGTCTGCTCCGGGGTGAGCATCGGGATGTCCTCGTCGTAGAAGTTCTTCCACCCCCACCGCAGGCCCTCGGGTGCATCCCGGCGCAGCGTCGCCCAGGTGCTCTGCTTGGCGCCCTGCCCGCCCTGGCCGTCGGCGTGGACCATGATCGCCAGCTCGTCGCGGCTCATGTCCAGCCGCTCGCGGCCGGGGATCATGTCCAGCCGGAACTGGTGCAGCACCAGCAGCTTCTGCGGCAGCTCGTTCTCCCGCGTCAGGTCGGCCAGCCAGGTCACCACCCGGTTCACCTCCTCGATGTCCACCGAGCCGATCTGCACCAGGTGCACCTCGTTCGGCCCCAGCCGCCACTCGGGGTCGAGCGCGAGCCCGACGTGCGGCAGCTCCAGCAGCGGCCGGTACAGCTCGGCCTGGGTGACGAAGTCGGTGCGCCCGGGCTGGAGGTCCAGGACGACGTACATCCCGGCCTCCCCGGCCGCCTCGACCCAGGGCCGCAGCACCTCGATGTCGGCCTCGTTCGAGTAGTCGCCGTCGGCGCCGGCCGACGACGAGGCGATGGTCGCGATGATCTCGAAGGCCGGCACGACGGTCTCGTCGACCAGCGGTTCGTACGGGGCGGCGTGCGCCCGGGCCCGCTCGATGGCCGCATCCACGGGCTGCTCACCCATCAGCCCCAGGGCGCCGGTGCCGGGGTGCCCGTAGAGGGCGACGAGCAGCCGGCCGGGGAAGAGCACCTGCCCGCCGCCCGGGAGCTCGACGCCGGTGGCGGCCGTCGCGACCTTCCAGTCCAATCCGTCCTCGGCGGCGAAACCCGCTCCGAGCGCGACGACCGCCTCGGGCGACGCCTCCGCCATGGCCTCCACGACGGCCTCGGACGCACGCGGATCGGTCGTCCCCCCGGTCAGCAGCACGCGCGCGCCCGCCGCCCGGGCGGTCGCGATCCCGGCGACCGACTCCGGGACGCCCGTCGCCAGCACCACCGTGTCCTCGAGCGCGTCGGGACGGTCGATCTCCGGCAGGACCTCGTCCGTGGTGCCCGGCTCGGTCTCGTCGGCCTCGGTCTCGGCCTCGGTCTCGGCCTCGGTCTCGGTCTCCGGGGCCCCGGCGTCCGGCTGCAGCGCCACGAGGGCCTCCGCATCGAGGGCCGCCACGGCCCCCGCCTCACCGTCGGCGGGTACCGGTTCACCCGCTGCGAGGTCGGTTCCGATCACGGCGGCGACGGCGTCGGGGTCGGCGTCGACGGTGACCACCACGGGGCCGCTCTCGGGCACCGCACCGGCCGCCTCGCCGACGACGAGGACGGTCTCGGTGCCGAGGCGCTCGAGCTCGGCCGAGACCGCCTCGGACGCAGTCTGATCCGTCACCAGCAGCGGGACGCCGAGCGCCACCGCCGCCGAGGCTCCCAGCAGCATCCCCGGACGGTCGTCGTCGGCCGCGAGGACCGCCACGTCCGCGGCGTCGAACAGCGCCCGGCTGGTGCCGATGGCCGAGCCGACCGGATCCGTGTCGGCGACGACGGTCAGGGCTTCGTCGGGCGCGGAGACCGCGGCCTCGGCGACCGCGGCCTCCTCCGGCTCGTCGGCCTGATCCCCCGCAGGAGAAGAAGTGCAGGCGGCGAGCAGGGTAGCGCTGAGCACGAGCGGGAACGCGCGAGAGCGCACAGGAAGCCTCCGTCGGTCGGGCACGCCGACGGTGCGCGGAGCACGGCGACGACGGCGTCGGAGCGTCCGACCCTAGCGCGGGAAGCCAACCGACCCGGCCGCCGGACACCGCGGCCGCGCGGCGGGGACCATGCGCGCCGAGCTGACGACGGAGCGGCAGCCGGGCCAGCCCGACCAGGAACCGGCCGGCCACCGGGATGGGTCCGCCGCCCACCGGCGCCCGCCTCGACGTCGTGACCGCCACACCCAGCACGACTCCGCCACGCTGGGGCCGGCTCCCGACGAGGACCAGCACCGCCGCGTCTCGGCCACGCCGGCCCACCTCCGGGGCTGAACCCGGGAACTCGTTGGCGCGCTGTCGGACCCGGGCGGTAGACACCACCCGTGGCCGACGACGTCTCCTCCCAGCTGCGCCCGATCACCGTCGACGAGTGGCCGGCTTTCACCCAGGCCATGCACTCGGTCTTCGCCGAGGATCCGCCGGCCGACTTCGCCGATCGCCCCGCGCCGGTCGCCGAGCTGGACCGGTCGCTGGCCCTGTGGGAGGGCGACCGGGTGGTCGCGACCTCGGGGATCTACAGCCGCACGCTCACCGTCCCAGGCGCCGTGGTGCCCTGCGCCGGGATCACCTGGGTCAGCGTCGCGCCGACCCACCGCCGCAGGGGCGTGCTCACCGGGATCATGCGCCGCCAGCTCACCGAGCTGCACGAGCAGCAGCGGGAGCCGGTGGCCGGGCTGTGGGCGGCCGAGTACCCGATCTACGGCCGCTTCGGATACGCGCCGGCGACCGTGGAGGCCCGCTTCTCCGGACGCACCGAGCGACTGCGGCTGCGGCCGGACGTCGACCTGGGCACGGGCCGGGTGGAGCAGGCGACCGCCGAGGAGTACGGCGCCGCCGCGATGGCCGTGCACCGGGCGGTGCACCGGTTCGTGCCGGGGAACATGGCGCGCGACGACCGCTGGTGGAACCGGCAGCTGCGTGACGATCCTTCGCAGCGGAAGGGCGCCACTGCCCGGCGGTACCTGCTGCACCGGGAGGCCGACGGCGCGGTCACCGGGTACGCCGCCTACCGGGTGAAGGACTCCTGGACCGACACCGGCGAACCCGACGGCACGCTGACCGTCGAGGAGGTGCGGGCCACGAGCGCCCCGGCCTACGCGGCGCTCTGGCAGCTGCTGCTGTCGATCGACCTGATGCGCACCGTGAAGTACCCGGCGTCCTCCCCCGACGACCCGCTGCGCTGGCTCGTGACCGACGGTCGCGCGCTGCACAGCAGGCCGGTCGACGGGCTGTGGGTGCGGCTGGTCGACGTCGACCGGGCGCTGGCCACCCGGCGCTACCCGACACCGATCGACCTGGTGCTCGAGGTGCGCGACGCGTTCTGCCCGTGGAACGACGGGCGCTGGCGGCTGTCCGGCCACCCGGCCGGCGGGTACTGCGGCCGCACCGACCGCGACCCCGACATCGTGCTCGGCATCGAGGAGCTGTCGGCGGCCTACCTGGGTGGCTTCTCGCTCGCCACGCTCCAGGCGGCCGGCCGCGTCACCGAGGTCAGCCCCGGAGCGGTCACGCTGGCCAGTGCGGCGTTCGGCTGGCCGGTCACGCCGTGGTGCCCGGACTCGTTCTGACGGGTCAGGGATGCGCGGACCGGGTGGGCAGGCCGCCGGCCGGACGGTGCCGGTCGCGCTCGTAGTCGCTGATGATGCCGATCCGGCGGACGTGCCGCTCGTCCCCGCTGAACGGCGTCCTCAGGAACTCCAGCACCAGCGCCGCGGCCTCCTCGTCGCTGTGCTGGCGGGCCCCGATGGAGACCACGTTGGCGTCGTTGTGCTCACGGGCCAGCTGTGCGGTGGCGGTGTTCCACACCAGCGCGGCGCGGACCCCGGGCACCTTGTTGGCGGCCATCTGCTCGCCGTTGCCCGAGCCCCCGATCACCACGCCCAGCGAGCCGGGCTCGGCGACCGTCCGCTCCCCCACCTCGAAGCAGAACGGCGGGTAGTCGTCCTGGGCGTCGTACTCGAAGGCGCCGCAGTCGACCGGCTCGTGACCGGCATCGGCGAGCACCTGCTTCAGGTGCTCCTTGAACTCCAGGCCGGCGTGGTCGGTGCCGATGAAGACGCGCATGCCGGCGAGTCTGACAGGCTCCCGTCGTGGCGGTCCTGGGGGTCGACGGCTGGCGCGGTCGCTGGGTCGGTGCGGTCCTGGACGGCCGCCGGGTGACCCTGCTCGACCTGGACGACGCAGCCGCCGTCCTCGCCGTGCCCGATGTCGAGGTCGTGGGGATCGACATGCCGATCGGGCTGTCGGACGGCGGGATCCGCGGGTGCGACGTCGCGGCGCGCCGGCGGCTCTCCGGTGCCGGTGCCACGGTGTTCCCGGCGCCGGTGCGGCCCGTGCTCGCCGCGTCGTCCTACGCGGAGGCCCGGAGGCTCGCCGTCGCCGCCTCCGGACGGTCGATCTCCGCGCAGACCTGGAACCTGGTCCCGGCCATCCGGTCCCTGGACGACGCACTGGGCGACCCGCCGACCCACCGGGTGCTCGAGGTGCACCCGGAGCTGGCGTTCCGGGCGCTCGACGATCGGGTGCGCGACCGCAAGGCCCGTCCGCGGGGGCAGGCCCAGCGGATCCGGGCGCTGGCGCCGGTCATGGACGTGCTCGACGCCTTGGCCACCGCTCCGTCACAACTTCCGCTGGTCGACGCGCTGGACGCCTGCGCGGTGGCGTGGTCGGCGCAGCGGATCGCAGCGGGGACCGCCGAGTGCGTGGGTGACGGCGCCCGGGACGCCCGGAGCCGGCCGATGCGGATCAGCTGGTAAGGCCCCGTCCGGAGGCTCGCCGCGAGCCTGCGAGCGGTCCAGTGGCCTCGTCCAGGGCACCGCCCTGGGCTTGCGAAGAATGGGGAGGACGAGGTCCTTTCAGGAACCGGTGACCCGGCGGAGCACCGACAGCGGCAGCACCCGGAGCAGGCCGGCCACCGGGCGCCACGGGAACTCGGGCACGTAGCCGCGCACCGGCTCGCGCTCGATGACCTGGACGAGCGCGTCGACGCCCTTGTCCAGGCCCACGGTGAGCGGCCCGCGACGGCCCACGTTGATGTCGGTCGCGATGTAGCCGGGCAGGATCGAGGAGACCACGATCTGCGCGCCGTAGACATCGGAGCGGATGCCCTCGGCCAGCGCGTTCAGTGCCGCCTTGCTCGCCCCGTAGGCGGTGCGGCTGTCGGGCATGCCACGGACCGAGGCCACCGAGGAGATGAGCACCAGGTGACCCATCCCCTGGCGGCGGAACAACTCCATCGCCGCCTCGCACTGGGCGTGGGAGCCGAGCACGTTGGTGTGCAGGACGGCGCGGTTGCCCGCCGCCCCGCCGGTGCCCACCGAGGCGCCCTTGCCGATGCCGGCGTTGACGATCACCCGGTCGAACCCGCCGAGCCGGTCGGCCAGCTCGGGGAACACGGTGGCCACCGATCCGGCGTCGTCGACGTCCATGGCCGCGACCTCCACCCGCACCCCTGGGTGCGCCGAGCGCAGTTCCGCCTGGAGCGCCTCGAGCCGCTCGACGCGTCGGGCGCACAGGGCGAGCTCGCGGCCCAGGGCGGCGAACCGGCGGGCCATGCCCTCACCCAGGCCGGAGCTGGCCCCGGAGATGAAGATGCGCTGGCGGGTGGGGTGCGGCACGCCGACAGCATGCCGCACGCCGTGGCCCGGCGCGGTCCCGCCGCAGCCCCCTAGTAGCGGTCAGGCCCCGCTGCAGGGCCCCGCCGCGAGCCTGCGAGTGGCGGGGGGCAGCGGGGCCCTTCGAGGGGTCCTCCCTCAGCGGGAGCGGGTGAGCTCCAGGGCGTCGGCCGGGACGGAGTCCATGTCCGGGCCGGAGGTGCGGGTGCGCTTGAGCTCCCAGAAGTCGGGCAGGTTCGCCAGCAGAACCGCGCCGTCGAACGCCTTGCCGGCCTCCTCGCCGGTGGGCACCTTGCTGATGACCGGGCCGAAGAAGGCGACCCCGTCGATGTGCATGACCGGCGTGCCGACGTCGTCGCCGACCGGGTCCATGCCCGCGTGGTGGCTCTTCTCCAGCACCTCGTCGTACTCGGTCGAGGTGGCGGCCTCGGCCAGCGACGCCGGCAGACCCACCCGCTCCAGGGCGGGGGCGATGATGTCCGCCAGCTCGCGGCCCTCGTGGTGCCGCAGCGTGCCCATGGCCGTGTAGAGGTCGCCGAGCACCTCGTCGCCGTGCTGCTGTGCGGCGGCGGTCGCGACGCGGACCGGCCCGATCGCCTGCTTCATCATCTCCAGGTAGTCCTCGGACAGGTCCCGCCCGCGGTTGAGGACGGCGAGGGACATGACGTGCCAGTGCAGGTCGATGTCGCGCACCTTGGCCGCCTCCAGCACCCAGCGGCTGGTCAGCCAGGCCCACGGGCACAGCGGGTCGAACCAGAAGTCCACGCGGGCCTTGGTGGGGGCGCTCTGCACTGCGTCGGTCATGCGTTCTCCTCGTTCCGTGGCCCGGGCTGGGAGCGCCCGGGGCCGTCTCTGCTGGTGGGAAGCCAGCTGGGGGTGGGCTTGTTCCCCGGGGGGTCCTGCGCACGGGCGGGCGGACCGTCGTCCCCGCATGACAAGCTGCCGCTGTGGCCGTACCGAACCTGACCCGCACCGATGCCGCCGCGCGCGCCGAGCTGCTCGCCGTCCAGAGCTACGACATCTCCCTCGACGTCACCGACGGCGCCGGGCATCCCGGCGAGCACACCTTCCGGTCGACGACGACCGTCGAGTTCGCCTGCCGCCGCCCGGGCGCCGACACCTTCGTCGACCTGGTGGCCGAGACCGTGCTCTCGGCGACGCTGAACGGTGCCGAGCTGGACGTGCGCGCCTACACCGAGGACGGCGGGCTGCCGCTGCCCGGGCTGGCGGAGCAGAACACCCTCGTGGTGACGGCGGACTGCCGCTACTCCAACAGCGGCGAGGGGCTGCACCGCTTCCTCGACCCGGTCGACGGCCAGGTGTACCTGTACACCCAGTTCGAGCCGGCGGACGCCAAGCGGATGTTCACCTGCTTCGACCAGCCGGACCTGAAGGCGACGTTCGCCCTGCACGTCACCGCCCCCTTCGACTGGCAGGTCGTCTCCAACACCGGCGGCCGCACCATCGAGGCCGGCGAGGGCGGGTCGCAGCTGGCGCACTTCGAACCCACGAAGCGGATCTCCACCTACCTGGTGGCGCTGATCGCCGGCCCCTACGCCAAGGTCACCGATCTGCACGAGGGCATCCCGCTCGGCCTGTACTGCCGCGCCTCGCTGGCGGAGTTCCTCGACCCCGACGAGATCTTCCGGGTGACCAAGCAGGGCTTCGACTTCTACCACCGGGTGTTCGACTACCCGTACCCGTTCGACAAGTACGACCAGCTCTTCGTCCCGGAGTTCAACGCCGGCGCCATGGAGAACGCCGGGGCCGTGACCTTCCTGGAGGACTACGTCTTCCGGTCGAAGGTCAGCCGGGCGCGCTACGAGCGTCGCGCGGAGACGATCCTGCACGAGCTCGGGCACATGTGGTTCGGCGATCTGGTGACCATGCGCTGGTGGGACGACCTGTGGCTCAACGAGTCGTTCGCCACCTACATCAGCACGCTGGCCCAGGCCGAGGCCACCGAGTACACGACGGCGTGGACGACCTTCGCCAACACCGAGAAGGCGTGGGCGTACGCGCAGGACCAGCTGCCCTCCACCCACCCGATCGCCGCTGACATCCCCGATGTCGCCGCGGTCGAGGTCAATTTCGACGGCATCACCTACGCCAAGGGCGCCTCGGTCCTCAAGCAGCTGGTGGCCTACGTCGGACGCGAGGAGTTCCTCACCGGCGTGCAGCGGTACTTCCGCCGGCACGAGTACGGCAACACCACGCTGGCCGACCTGCTCGGCCCGCTGTCGGAGAGCTCCGGGCGCGACCTGTCCGAGTGGGCCGACCAGTGGCTGCGCACCAGCCAGGTGAACACGCTGCGGCCGGTGTACGAGCTCACCGACGACGGCCGGTACGCCTCCTTCACCATCGAGCAGACGGCGGTCGCCGAGCACCCGGTGCTGCGCAACCACCGGCTGGCCGTCGGCCTCTACAACGAGGGCCCCGACGGGCTGACCCGCGGCCACCGGGTGGAGCTCGACGTCGCCGGAGCCCGCACCAAGGTGCCCGAACTGGTCGGGCACCCGGCCGCGGACCTGGCGCTGGTCAACGACGACGACCTCACCTACGCCAAGCTGCGGCTCGACGAGCGGTCGCTGGCCACGCTGCGCACCCGGATCGGCGCCCTCCCCGACCCGCTCGCCCGCGCGCTGTGCTGGTCGGCGGCGTGGGACATGACCCGCGACGCCGAGCTGCCCGCCCGCGAGTGGGTCCAGCTGGTGCTGGCCGGAATCGGTGCGGAGATCGAGAGCAGCGTTCTCCAGTCACTGCTGGCCCGGGTGCAGACGGCGCTGTCCTCCTACGCCGACCCGGCCTGGGCCCCCACCGGCTGGGCGCAGCTGGCCGACCACGCGCTCGCCGCGCTGGAGGCGGCCCCGGCCGGCAGCGACCAGCAACTGCTGTGGTCGCGCACGCTGGCCAGCGCCGCGCGCTCCGACGAGCACGCCGCCGCGCTGCGCGGCCTGCTCGACGGCTCTCGGGTCGTCGAGGGCCTGCAGGTGGACACCGACGCCCGCTGGGCGTTCCTGCACGGGCTGGTGGCCATCGGTGCCGCCGGTGACGCGGAGATCGACGCCGAGACGGGGCGGGACGCCACCGCGACCGGTATCCGGCGGGCGGCCACGGCACGTGCGCTGCGGCCCTCGGCGCGATCGAAGGAGGCAACCTGGCGGCAGGCCTTCCACGACGAGACCATCCCGAACGCCGTCCACGAGGCTGTGGTGGCCGGCTTCTGGCACCCGGCGCAGCGAGAGCTGACCGCTGGATACGTCGAGCGCTACTTCGCCGAGGTGCGGCCCGTGTGGGAGCGCCGTCCGGGCGAGATCGCCAAGAACACCGTGCAGTACCTGTTCCCGCCGGTGATCGAGCCGCGCACCATCGCGGCCGCCGACGCGTGGCTGGCCGACGCCGAGCAGCCCCCCGCGCTGCGCCGGCTGGTGTTCGAGGGCCGGGACGGCATCGCCCGGGCGCTGCGCGCCCGTGAGCGGGACGCCATGTGATCCGTCGGCCTACCCGGCCGACACCGCGACCAGGTGCCGTCCCCGCCCGCCGCTGAGCCTTACCCGCTCCTCCTCGCGGAGACCTCCGGCTCCCACTCGTCGGAGCGCCTCGCAGGGCGCCTCCGGCTCAGTGGGTTGGCCGCAGCCCCGCCGGGTGGCCGGCCTGGTCGGACAGCTGGCGCAGCCCGTTGACGATCCCGCCCACCAGGTCACCGGCGCCGAAGGCGCTGGTCATGGAGAGGACGGCAAGGGCGCAGGCACGGTCGGGCAGCCGCCGGGCCGCCCCCGCACCGGTGACGACCTCCACCACCCGCTGCCCCGGCGAGACGGCGATCAGCACCGCATCGGCCGGGCTGACGCCGGAGCGGGCGTGCAACTCCTCGGCGTGCGCGCGGGTGGGCGTGCGCAGCTCGCCGACGTAGAGCGTGAACCGCAGCCCCGTCTCGCGCGACGACATGGTCAGCGCCTCGTCCAGCCGAGCCAGTTCCTGGTAGCTGAACACCCGGTCGACGGGCGCCTCCTCGTTGCGGGAGGGCGCCGTCGCCTCGGTGGCGGTGTCGTAGGAGGAAGTGTCGAGCGCGCTGCTCATCGCCGGTCTCCGGAGGGGGTCGTCGGAACGTCAGGAAGGTTCACCGGGGCCTCGTCACCAGGTCCCACGGGCGCCGCCCAGCGGACCGGCGGGCGACGGGATGCGGGCGGCGGTGGCGCCACCGTGCGGCCGGTCGGCACCGGCGGAGGCGACGGCCGGGCCGGCGCCGCCCTCGGTCTCCAGCGGTCGTTCCCCGGGCTGCTCGGGGTACATGGAGGACCCCAGAGCGGAGGTGCCGCTGCCCGGGACGGACGCCGGCCCGTGCGTCGGCGCGGGACCGTGCTCGGAGCCCCCGCCGACGTGCGCCGGGTGCGGCTCGTACCAGACCGGGCCGTAGTTCCAGGGCTGGCCCGGCTTGTACCGGGGGCGCCGGTCCTTGCCCGGCCGGAGGGTCAGCAGCGCCAGCACCGCGGTGATGGCCAGGGGGATGCCGGCGAAGACGAGGTACCACTCAGCGTCGAACACGGGGACAACCTACCGG
Source organism: Blastococcus capsensis (assembly GCF_030165005.1). Classification (GTDB taxonomy): domain Bacteria; phylum Actinomycetota; class Actinomycetes; order Mycobacteriales; family Geodermatophilaceae; genus Blastococcus; species Blastococcus capsensis. Next base: position 17,295 of record NZ_JASNNW010000009.1, on the reverse strand, counting down.
CAGTCGCTCGTGATCATCGGGTGTCGCCCCAGACGGCGGGGCGGCGGTGCACCCAGGGCCGGGCGGCCTCCAGCTGTGCCGACAGGGAGACCAGCGTCGCCTCGTCCGCCGGGCGGCCGACCAGCATCGTCCCGACCGGCAGGTCATCGGCCGTCCAGTGCAGCGGCACGCTGACCGCGGGCTGGCCCGTGACGTTGAACAGCGCGGTGAAGGCGGCATAGCGCTTCTGCCGCTCGAAGTCGGGCGCGCCCTCCCCGTCGGCCTGGAACCAGCCGATCGGCCGCGGGGTCATGGTGAGCACCGGTGCGAGCAGGACGTCGAACCCGGCGGTGGCGCGGATGAATCGCCGCGAGAACAGCCGCAGGGCGAACATCGCCTCCATCGCGTCCCGGGCCGACATCGCCAGCCCGCGGTCGCGCATCCACCGGGTGAGCGGCCGCAGCTGGTCGACGCGGTCGGGCGGCACCGGCAGGGTCGTCGCGCTCAGCGCCCACACCCGCTCGAAGGACGGCAGCACCGTCGGGTCCAGCAGGCCGGACGGGGCGTCCTCGACGGTGTGGCCCAGGCCCTCCAGCAGCCGGGCGGCGTCATCGAGGGCCTCCGCGACCTCCGGCTCCAGCTCCACCCCGGGCACCGCCGACTGCACGAACCGGCCGACCCGGAGCCGGCCCGGCTCCCGGTCGGCCCACCCGAGGAAGGTCTCCCCCGCCGGCAGCGGCGGGGCCCAGAACGGATCACCGACCTCCGGGCCGGCCATCGCGTCGAGCATCGCGACGGCGTCCCGCACGGTGCGGGCCAGGGGCCCGTTGGTTCCCAGACCGGTCGTCTCGCTGCCGTAGGGCGCGTTGCTGATCCGGCCGCGGGTGGGCTTGATGCCGAACAGCCCGTTGATGCTCGCCGGGATGCGCACGGAGCCGCCTCCGTCGCTGCCCTGGGCGAACGGCACGAACCCGGCCGCGACGGCGACCGCGGCCCCACCGCTGGAGCCGCCGGCCAGCCGGGAGGTGTCCCACGGTGAGCGGGCGGGGCCGACCAGGTCGTTGTCGGTCCAGCAGGGGAAGCCGAACTCCGGCGTGTTCGTCTTGCCGACGCTGATCGTCCCGGCGCCGGCCAGCCGGATGACGACGGCGTCGTCGACCCGGGGAACGAAGCCGGCCATGGCCGAAGAGCCGAACGTCGTACGGACGCCGGCGGTGTTGTTGAGGTCCTTGATCGCGGTCGGGACGCCGAGCAACGGGGGCAGCTCCCCGCCCTCGCGCAGCCGCACCTCCGCGGCGGCCGCGGCAGCGCGCGCCCGCCCGGGCGTCACGGTGATGAACGCGCCGAGGTCGGCGTCGAGGGCGTCGATCCGGTGCAGCGCGTGCTCCACCAGCTCGGTGGGGCTCACCTCCTTCGCGCGGACGGCGGCGGCCTGCTCGAGTGCGGTGAGGTCGTGCAACTGCGTCACGCTCCGCACGCTATCGGGGCCTGCGGACGCCAGCCTCCGGCCGCGTCCCTGGGCCGGCCGTCCCGGATCTTCTGGTCGCCGGCGCGCTGGCCGACCTCGGCGACGGCATCCGGGCATGGCTCGCCTCCGCACCGGATCGGGGCACGGCCACGACGCCGGCTGCGTAGGGGACGACGACGTGAACCCCGGTCGCCCACGCGGCCGCCGAGCAAGTCGACACCGGCGACGCGCTGGCCGGCTTCCGCCACCGGTTCGTCGGCACCGACGACGACGCCGACCGGCTGCTGCCCCTCGACGGGAACCCGTTGCGCTGCGTGCATCTCGCTACCCCGCCGGCGTGGCCCGGGTGGTGGAGCAGGCGAGGGCCGGCAGCTCGTCGACTCGTGGCAGGACTGGATCGAGCAGTCGCGGCGGACCGGCGGCGTGCTGGCCACCGGCGTATCCGTCGGCCGCCTCGGCGAGGTGCCGGCGAGCGGGGCGCACGAGGGGAACCCAGCGTGCGCCCCGCGTCACCCGATCAGGATTCGGCGAAGATCACGAGGTTCTCGGTCGAGGCGCGGCCGCCACCGCGCTGGAAGCAGGTGATCAGCACCAGCCGCCCCGGCGCCGCCTCCCACACCTCGGTCGCGCCGGGCAGCTCACCCTTGGCGTAGCGCTTCGTGCGCTCGACGGTGTAGCTGACCGTCCCCTGGGGGGTGCTGACCTCGACGACGTCCCCCGCGGCGAGCGTGCTGCCCCCGCCGTCGGTCTCCATCAGCGGGTCGAAGCCGTACTCGCCGGTGCCGGTCGAGTGCGCGGCGAGGTAGAGCGTGTTGTCGCTCTCCCCTGCCGCGCCGACCGGATCGCCGTACGGCTCGATCCAGTAGGCGGCGGTGAGGGTGGGCGGGTCGATCGCCCCGCCGCGAGGGGTCAACGGCAGCACCGGCAGGTCCATACCGAGCGCGGGGACGGTCACGTGCACGTCCGAGGACGGCGTCGGCAGGACGATCCCCGCCGGCGGCAGCGCCGGCTGCGGGGCCTCCTCACGAGGCGGGGCCGCGGTGGCCGCGGCCACCGGGTCGACGGACCCGATGGCCGCGGCCGGCTGGTCGCCGTCGGCCAGGCCGACGGCGAGCACCGTGCCCCCGGCGATGCCGAGGGCGGTGATCGCCGCGACGGCAGCGGCGCGCCGGCCCGGCCGCGTCAGACCCCGCACGTCCCGCCCTCGACCGCCGGACGACGCCGGCTGCGGGCGACGGTGATGCCACCCGCCCCCGCGAGCAGCAGCATCCCGGCACCTGCGGCGACCGCGACGGTCCCGGTGGAGCCCGCCTCGACCGCCTCGACGCCGGTGTTCGAGTGCAGCCCGGGGTTGACGACCGGCTCGGCCGCCGGCGGGGCGACCGCGACCTCAGCGACCACGGTGAGCTCCACGATGACGACCGAGACGCCGCCCGACGGGGTCGCCTGAGCGACCACGAGGCCGTACGAGCCGGCTGCCGTGTCGGCCGGGAGCACGAAGGTCGCCGTCGACCCCGTGACCTGGGCCGGGAGCTCCGCCGCGGCACCCGTCTGGACGCCGTCGGCGTCCAGCGGCGCGATGCCGACCTGCACACCGGTGAGGTCGGTGAGCCCGAGCTCACGCAGGGCCGAGGCCGCGGTCAGGTCCAGCGTGACGGTCGAGCCGGCTGTCACCGGGGTCGGGAAGGCGCAGCGCGTGCTGGACGAGATCCCACACGGCACCTGCGACACGGCGAGCAGTTCGGGGGCGACGTTCTCCGCAGGGAGGGCGGAGACGTCGAACGCGAGCTCGTAGAACACCGGGTCGTAGTAGGTGAACGCAGGAGACAGGTCCGCCGGGTCCGTGGTGAGCGGCTCGAGGAACAAGGTGGCGGCGTCGCCGGCAACCGGGTCGTCGGCCGGCAGGGTCACCTGGATGCTGCCGGTGCCCTGGCCGCTGATGGTGAGGTAGTAGGGGTCGGTGGACGCCACGCTGGAGGAGTACGTCGCCTCGGGGATGCCGTCACCGTCGTCGTCGAAGACCAGTTCGGCCCCGACGGCGGAGTCGTCGAGCTCCGTGGGCAGATCCACGGTGATCGTGCCGCTGTACTGGACCAGCACGGGCGTCACGGCGGGCGCGGTGGCCGGGTCGGCCATGGGGTCCATCGCGCCGAAGTTCTCGACCGGGAAGGCGCCCAGCTCGACCTCGGTGGGCTCGAGCGGGATGGTGACGTCGGTCGCCGCGCCGGCGGGGGACGCGATCCCGACGAGGAGGAGGGCGGTACCGATGCCGACGAGGCCGAGGCGCTGCACCGGCGGCCGGCGGGACAGGGTGGAGCTGGACATGGGGGACACCTTCCGGCGACCGCAGCGCCCCAACGGCGCTGACTGCCGCGGGAACGTAACGTCACCGGTCAGTCCATCTGCGTGCATGACGCGCGCCGCGATACGGATGAGACCCGGCGTGACCTGAGTGTGACATGAGACGTGGCCACAGCCATCAGTTCCTGCCGAGCAACCGGGGGCCTGACATGCGTATTGATGTCACGAACGCGCGCACGAACCACGCCTGGTCGGCACTTACTGCTGGGCGTCGTCCCACCCGCAAGCGCGCGTCAGCCACTCCTGCGCCGTCCGTCACCGCGGCGGCCAGCACGTACGTCGACCAGTAACCGGCCAGCCCGGCCGACCCGGCCGCCGCCCGGCACTCGTCGGCTGAGCAGGTCGACGCGCGGTGACGTCACCTGAGCCCATGACCGCCGCGCCATCTCCGACGAGGTCGCGCCATCACCGGAGGCGCCGGACTCCTGCGGTCCCCTACGCCACCTCCTCGCCGGCGCTCGTCGGCCGCGCCGCTGCTGTGCCGATCGGTGAGGTCGCACGCTCGCCCACCTTCTCCGGCATGCTCAGCCAGTTCCGCCAGCGGGGGTCCACCGTGCGGTGGCCGAGCAGCCGCCACGCCGCTCCGCTCGGCGTGCTCGGCGGGTGCGGCAGCTTCCAGCCCAGCTCGGCCAGGGACCGGTCGGCCTTGGTGTGGTTGCACCGGCGGCAGGCGGCGACCACGTTGTCCCAGGTGTGCGTACCTCCGCGGCTGCGGGGCACCACGTGGTCGATGCTCGTGGCCGAGCCACCGCAGTAGACGCAGGTCTGCCCGTCGCGGGTGAACACCGCGCGCCGGGACAGCGGCACCGACGCCGGGTACGGCACCCGGACGTAGCGGGTCAGGCGGACGACCACGGGGACGGGGACGCTCAGGCTCTCGGCGTGCACCAGCTCGGCGGTGACGTCGACCGACTCGGCCTTCTCGGCGAGGACGAGCACGATCGCCCGCCGGCTGGACACCACGCACAGCGGCTCGTACGTGGCGTTGAGCAGCAGGGAGGCGCCCGTGGTGGCAGGTGAGGGCACGGGGACGAGCGGCGGGACGGGGTCGCGCCGCGGGCCTGGGTGACCCGCCGACGTCGACCCGGGCGCGGAACGCGGCACGGATCACCTCCGGACGCCCCGGACCGCTGGGTGCTGCACGACCCGCGGGCAGGCCCATTCTGACCCGTGACCGCGTCGTCGGCGCACTCGAGTTTCGCGCTCCGCGCCCGGCAGGCACCCCGGACCGCCGCTAGCGTGCCGGGAATGCGCTACCCGGAGGCACCGCGCCTGGACCTCGTCGACGACCTGCACGGGCACCGCGTCGCCGATCCCTACCGCTGGCTCGAGGACCCGGACGATCCCCGCACGCAGGAGTGGTCACGGGTGCAGGACGAGCTCGCCGCCCAGCTGCTCCCGTCCCTGCCCTTGCGGGAACGGTTCGCCGCGAGCCTCGGCGACCTGGTGCGCTCCGGCGCCGTCGGCGTGCCCGTGTGGCGCGGGGAACGCGCCTTCTCCACCCGCCGCGACCCCGGCCAGGAGCACGCCGTCCTGCGGGTGCGCGAGGCCGACGGCAGCGTCCGGGTGCTCGTCGACCCGATGACCCTGGACCCCGCGGGGACGACGACCCTGGACGCCTGGTCGCCGTCCTGGGAGGGCGACCGGCTGGCGTACCAGGTCTCCACCGGCGGCGACGAGGAGTCGCAGCTGTTCGTCCTCGACGTCGCCAGCGGCGAGCTGCTCGACGGCCCGATCGACCGGTGCCGCTACTCCCCCGTCGGCTGGCTGCCCGGGGGTGAGCAGCTGTTCTACGTGCGCCGCCTGGCCCCGGGTCTGGTGCCGGCCGGGGAGGAGCAGTTCCACCGCCGGGTCTGGCGCCACCGGGTGGGCGCACCGGCCGACGACGACGTCCTCGTGCACGGGGAGGGCAGCGACCCGGCCAGCTACTTCGGGGTGCGCACCAGCCGGGACGGCCGCTGGCTGGTCGTCTCCCGGTCGGTGGGCACCGCGCCGCGGGACGACGTCTGGCTGGCCGACCTCTCCGGCTCCACGCTCGAGCCCCACCCGCCCCTGCGCGAGCTCCAGCTGGGCGTCGACGCCCAGACCGCCGCCTGGGTGGCTCGCGACGGCCGGCTGTGGCTGATGTCCGACCGCGACGCCCCGCGCTGGCGGCTGGCCGTCGCCGACCCCGCCGATCCCGCGACCTGGGTGCCGGAGCGCTGGCGCGACGTGATCCCGCAGCAGGAGGGCGCGGTGCTCTCCGACGTCGCGCTCGTCGACGGGCCGGACGGCGGCCTGCAGGTGCTCGCCGTGCACGCCGTGGACGCCACCGACCGGCTGTCGCTGTGGGCCGGGGACGGCGGCGGCCGGGTCGCCGAGGTGGTGGCTCCGGGCGCCGGCAGCATCTCCGGCGTCAGTGCGCCGCCCGAGGGCGGCCCCAGCGCCTGGGTCGGCTACACCGACTACGGGACGCCGCCGTCGGTGCTGCGCTGGGACGCCGGCTCGTCCACGGAGCTGGCCCCCTGGGAGCAGGCCGACGTGGCCGGCGAGGTGCCGGCACTGACCGTCGTCGAGACGCATGCGACGTCGGAGGACGGCACCCCCGTGCACCTGTTCGTCCTCTCGGGCGCGGGCACGCCCGACCGCCCGCGCCCGACGGTGCTGTACGGCTACGGCGGCTTCAACGTCTCGCTCACCCCCGCCTACTCGGCGCAGGCCCTGGCGTGGGTCGCCGCGGGCGGGATCTGGGTGGTGGCGAACCTGCGCGGCGGCTCGGAGCACGGTGAGGAGTGGCACCGCGCGGGGATGCGCGAGCGCAAGCAGAACGTGTTCGACGACTTCGCCGCCGCCGGGGAGCACCTGGTGGCGGGCGGCTGGACGACGCACCAGCAGCTGGCGGTCATGGGCGGCTCGAACGGCGGGCTGCTCGTCGGTGCCGCGCTGACCCAGCGCCCCGATCTGGCCGCCGCCGTCGTCTGCAGCGCGCCGCTGCTGGACATGGTCCGGTACGAGCGGTTCGGGCTGGGCCGCACCTGGAACGACGAGTACGGCACCGCCGAGGACCCGGTGGAGCTGGGCTGGCTGCTGGGCTACTCGCCGTACCACGCGGTACGCGAGGGCACGGCCTACCCGGCCGTGCTGTTCACGACCTTCGAGTCCGACACCCGGGTGGACCCCCTGCACGGACGGAAGCTCGCCGCCGCGCTGCAGCACGCCACCGCCTCCGACGCCCCGGTCGTGCTGCGCCGCGAGACGTCGGTCGGGCATGGCGCACGGGCGGTGAGCCGGACCGTGGGCCTGGCCGCCGACCAGCTGGCGTTCCTGGCCGCGCACACAGGACTCGCGCGGTGACCTTGCGCTAGGTGAGTCTTCGGACACACATCGTCGCCTCCCGGAAGACTGTCACCGGCACCTGCGAAGATTCCGGTGATGACCGGATCACTCGCTGTGCTCGCCGTGGACGACGGCGCGTCCGTGCCCGACTGCGCCGACTACTGGCTCTGCCAGAAGGTCTACGACTGGTCCGGCCTGGACTGGCTCGCGGAGAACGCGAACACGCTCATCGCCACCCCGGCGCGGATCCTGCTGGTCGTCGTGCTGGCCGTGGTCGCCCGTGCGCTCGCCCACCGGGCCATCCACCGGCTGACCGATCGCACGGCGACCGGCGCGATGCCCACGATCCTGCGCCCGCTGCGCAACCGGGTTCCCCAGCCGGGCGACCCGGTCGACCAGATCACCGCCCGGCGCACCCAGCGGGCCGAAGCCATCGGCTCGGTGCTGCGCAGCTTCGCCTCCATCGTCGTCCTGGGCATCGCCGTCGTCCTGGTGCTGGGCGAGCTGGGCATCAACCTGGCGCCGATCGTGGCCAGCGCCGGCGTCGTGGGCGTCGCGCTCGGCTTCGGCGCGCAGAACCTGATCAAGGACTTCATCGCGGGGATCGGCATCATCCTCGAGGACCAGTACGGTGTCGGCGACGTCGTCGACCTCGGGGAGGCCATCGGCACCGTCGAGGCCGTCGGCCTGCGGATCACCCGGCTGCGCGACGTCAACGGCGTCGTCTGGTACGTGCGCAACGGCGAGGTGCTCCGCGTCGGCAACAAGAGCCAGGGCTACGCCCAGGTGGTGATCGACATGCCCGTGGCGCACGACACCGACCTGGAACGTGCCCGGACGGTGATGCAGGAGGTCGCCGACGCCATGTACGCGCAAGCCGAGTGGACCGGCGTGCTGCTGGCCGAGCCGGAGTCGCTGGGCGTCGAGCAGATCACCACCGAGGGCGTCTTCCTGCGGCTGATGGTCCGCTCCACCAACACCGACCAGTGGCGGGTCGGGCGGGAGCTCCGGATGCGGCTCAAGGAGCGGTTCGTCGCCGAGGGGATCCGCACACCCCTGCCCCTGCTCGGCAGCGTCTCCGCCACCGGAACGGGGCCCCGCTGACCGCTGGGGCGCCGGAGGGACCTCCCGAGGGCGCGACACTGCGGCAGGCGACGTTCCGCGAGGTCTTCGCCGTCCGCGAATTCCGCCCGCTTTTCGGCACGTTCCTGCTCTCCGCGGCCGGTGACGAGCTGGCCCGGGTGGCCCTGACCGTCCTCGTCTACGACCGCACCTCCTCCCCGCTGCTGGCGGCGCTGACCTTCGCGATCAGCCACCTGCCCTGGCTGGTCGGCGGTCCGCTGCTGTCCACCCTGGCCGACCGGCTGCCCCGGCACCGGGTGCTGATCGGCGCCGACGCCGCGCGCGCCGGCCTGGTCGCGATCATGGCCATCCCGGGAACGCCCCTGCCGGTGCTGCTGGCGCTGCTGTTCGTGGTGGGCCTGTGCGCACCGCCGTTCGAATCGGCCCGCTCGGCGCTCATGGCCGACGTCCTCGACGGCGACCGGTACGCCGTGGCGACCTCGCTGACCGGCATCACCCTGCAGCTGGCCCAGGTCGCCGGCTTCCTCGCCGGTGGGGCGCTGGTGGCGGTGCTCAACCCCTCGGCCGCACTGCTCGTCGACGCGGCCACGTTCGTGGTCTCCGCCGTCTGGCTGTGGGCGCGGTTGCAGCCACGCCCGGCACCGATCGCCGAGAGCGGCGGATTCCGAGGATCCCTGTGGCGCGACACCGCCTTGGGGGTGCGGTTCATCCGCCGCAGCCCCCGGCTGCTGGCCATCGTCGCCGTGCTCTGGGTGACCACCGGGTTCGTCTACGCCTCGGAGGGGATCGCTGCCCCGCTGGTCGACTCGCTCGGCCAGGGGGCGACGGCGGTCGGCGTGCTGCTGGCCGCGAACCCGCTGGGCGTCACGATCGGTGGGCTGGTCATCGCCCGGCTGGTCCCTCCGGACCGGCGCGAACGGCTGGTCGTCCCCCTGGTCCTGCTGTCGCTCATCCCGGTGCTCGTAGGCGGGCTGGTCGCGGCGGTGACCGGACCAGGCGCGCTGCCGTTCTGGGTGCTGGTCGGGATGCTTTTCTTCTCCGGGCTGGGCGCGGCCTGGTCCATCCCGCTCAACGTGGCCTTCGTGCAGGCCGTCCCGAGTGCCTACCGCGGGCGGGCGTTCGGCGTCGCGGCCAGCGGGCTGGCCGGCGTGCAGGGCCTCGGCGCCCTGGCCGCCGGGCTCGCGGCCGAGGGACTCTCGCCGGGCGTCGTGGTCGCGCTCTCCGGCGGGCTCGGAATGATCGCCGTCGCTCCGGCGCTGTCGGCCTATCGGCGGACACGGAGCGGGACGGACGCCGCGGTCGGGAGCGAGGGAGGATCCGGGGCATGAGCGAGTCGAGGCGGTCGGCGCGGACCTTCTACGACGAGGTCGGCGGCGAGCCCACGTTCCGTCGCCTGGTCGGCCGCTTCTACGCGGGCGTGCGCACCGATCCGGTACTGGTCCCGATGTACCCCCAGGACGACTGGGAGGGCGCCGAGACGCGGCTGCGCGGCTTTCTCGAGCAGTACTGGGGCGGGCCGACGACGTACTCCCAGGAGCGGGGGCACCCGCGGCTGCGGATGCGCCACGCGCCGTTCGCCATCGGTCCGGCCGAGCGGGACGCGTGGCTGGCGCACATGCGCGACGCCGTCGACTCCCTGGAGCTCCCGCCCGAGCAGGACGCCACGCTGTGGGGTTACCTGGAGATGGCGGCGCACAGCATGCAGAACCGCTGATCAAGGACGTCCTGCCCCCATCATCCGACCCCCTCCGGGGCACCGCCGCGAGCGTGCGAGCGGTGAGGAGGAGGGGGTCCTTCCACCGAGGAGCCCGGTGAGCCCGGAGCCGACGCCCACCCCGTCCACCACCGACGCCGACTGGTGGCGGGACGCGGTCTTCTACCAGATCTACATCCGCAGCTTCGCCGACGGCAACGGCGACGGGGTGGGTGACCTGGCCGGCATCCGCTCGCGCCTCCCCTACCTGGCCGACCTCGGCGTCGACGCGCTGTGGATCACGCCGTTCTACCCCTCGCCGATGGCCGACCACGGCTACGACGTCGCCGACCCGCGGGACGTCGAGCCGGTCTTCGGCGACCTTGCCGAGTTCGACGCCCTGCTCGCCGAGGCGCACGCCCTCGGCATCCGGGTGACCGTCGACCTGGTGCCCAACCACAGCTCGCACGACCACGAGTGGTTCCAGGCGGCCCTGGCCGCGGCTCCGGGCTCCCGGGAGCGGGCGCGCTACCACTTCGTGGACGGCCGCGGAGCCGACGGCAGCCGGCCGCCCAACAACTGGCCGTCGGTGTTCGGCGGACCGGCGTGGACCCGCCTGCCCGACGGCCAGTGGTACCTGCACCTGTTCGCACCGGAGCAGCCGGACCTGAACTTCGCCAACCCCGAGGTGGTGGCCGACCTCGAGGAGACGATGCGCTTCTGGCTCGACCGCGGGGTCGACGGGTTCCGCATCGACGTCGCCCACGGCATGGCCAAGCCCGACGGGCTGCCGGACATGGTGCCTCTCGACGACACCGGTCTGCTGGCCGACCACGCGCCGGGCGACGAGCGGTTCGACTCCGAGGGCGTGCACGAGCTGCACCGACGGATCCGGACGGTGATCGACGAGTACCCCGGTCGGATGGCCGTCGGCGAGGTGTGGCTGCGCGACGACCAGCGGCTGGCCCGGTACCTGCGTGCCGACGAGCTGCAGCTCGCGTTCAACTTCAAGCTGGTCACCGCCGGGTGGACGGCGAAGGAGATCCGCACCGCGGTCGAGGACTCGCTGGCCACCGTTGCGGGATCGCCTGCGCCGGCCTGCTGGGTGCTGTCCAACCACGACGTCCCCCGGCACGTGACCCGCTACGGCGGGGGCGAGCTGGGCATCCGGCGGGCGCGGGCGGCGGCGCTGCTGCAGCTGGCACTGCCCGGGGCGGTGTACCTCTACAACGGGGACGAGCTCGGCATGCCGGACGTCGACCTGCCCGACGAGGCGCTGCAGGACCCCATCTGGGAGCGGTCCGGGCGCACGGAGCGCGGCCGCGACGCCTGCCGCACCCCGATGCCGTGGTCGGGCGCCGAGCCCTCCTACGGCTTCTCGTCCGGGGCGGAGACCTGGCTGCCCATGCCCAGCGGCTGGGGGTCGCTGACCGCCGAGGCCCAGCGCGTGGACGCCTACTCGATGCAGTCGCTGTACCGAACTGCGATTGCGCTGCGCAGCTCCTCGCCCGCCTTCGCGGGCGAGGAGGTGCACTGGTTACAGGCACCCGACGGATGCGTCGCCTTCCGCCGTCCCGGTGGGCTGGTCTGCCTGCTCAACCTCTCCGGCGAGCCGGTGCCCCTGCCCGATGGCCAGGTGCTGCTCAGCAGCGTCCCGGTCGACCGCGGGACCCTGCCGGACGACGCCGCGGTGTGGCTGCAGGCCTGAGGGCACCGGCCGGTACCCGGGAGCTTCCCGGCGGTCGGGTACGTTGCCGCGGGTGACGCGGGACGGCGGCGCCTGACCGCCGGCGCACGCAGGAGACGCACATGAAGACTCGGGACCTGGCCTACATCGCCCTCTTCGCGGCCATCATCGCCGTGCTGGGGACCCTGCCGGCGGTCAACATCGGTCCGGTGCCCATCACCGCGCAGACCCTCGGCGTGATGCTGGCCGGCAGCGTCCTGGGCGCCCGCCGCGGCTTCCTGTCCGTGCTGCTGTTCCTGGTGCTGGTGGCGATCGGGCTGCCGCTGCTGGCCAGCGGCTCCGGTGGGCTCGCGGTCTTCGCCGGGGCGACCGCCGGCTACCTGTACAGCTGGCCGATCGCGGCGTTCGTCATCGGTTGGCTGACCGAGCGGTTCTGGTCCCGCTACAACGTGGCGTGGGGCGTGCTCTTCAACGTTCTCGGCGGGATGGTCGTCATCTACCTGATCGGCGTACCGGTGCTCGCCGCCGTCGCGAACCTCTCGCTGGGCGCGGCGGTCGTGTCCGGGGCCCTGCCCTTCCTGATCGGGGACGCGATCAAGGCCTTCCTCGCCGCCGCGATCGCCGCCCAGGTCCGCCGCAGCTACCCGGTGATCGAGCGACCGCGGCAGGCGCTCGCCACCCGGTGAGGTTCGGTCGGCTGGAGCCGCGGTCCGCTGCGGTCGCCGACCCCGCGCGCGGCATCGAGCTGCGGGGGGTGTCGCACCGCTACGGCGACCGTCCGGTACTCCGCGACGTCGACCTGCACCTGACCGAGGCGCGCATCGGTGTCGTCGGCGCGAACGGCTCGGGCAAGAGCACCTTCGCCCGGCTGCTCAACGGCCTGGTCGTGCCCACCGCCGGCCAGGTGCTGGTCGACGGTCTCGACACCGCCACGCAGCTGCGCGAGGTGCGCCGGCGGGTGGGCTTCGTGTTCCAGGACCCCGACGCGCAGATCGTGTACCCGACAGTGGCCGAGGACGCCGCCTACGGACTGGAGAACCAGGGCGTGCCGGCCGACGAACGCGCCGAGCGGGTGGCCGAGGTGCTGGCCCGCTACGGGCTCTCCGGGCACGCCGACCACCCGGCACACCTGCTGTCGGGCGGCCAGAAGCAGCTGCTGGCCATCGCCGGGGTGCTCGTCATGCGCCCGGCCCGTGTCGTCTTCGACGAGCCGACGACGCTGCTGGACCTGATCAACGCCCGGCGGGTCGCGCGGGTGATCGGCGAGCTGGAGCAGCAGGTGATCGTGGTGACCCACCAGCTGGACCTGCTCGACGGCTTCGACCGCGTGCTGGTGGTGGACGGCGGCCGGGTGGTGGAGGACGCCCCGCCCGGCGCCGCGGTCGCGGCCTACCGCGTGCTGATGGAGCGACGGTGACCCTCTCCCTCTACGTGCCGCGGCGCAGCGTCGTCCACCGGCTCCCTGCGGGCGCCAAACTGCTCGCGCTCGCCGTGCTGGCCGTCGTGCTCTTCGCCCGGCCGAGCCTCCCCGTGGTCGGCGCCGCGCTCGCCGGCGTGCTCGCCGTCGGCCTCCTGCTCGCCCGGTTGCCGGTGGCCACGCTGGCCCGGCAGGCCCGGACCGTGCTGTGGTGGCTCGTGGGCCTGTTCGTGTTCCACGCGCTGTTCAGCGACGTGGCGACCGCCGCGGTGACCGTGCTGCGGCTGCTCGCCCTGGTGCTGGCCGCGGCGGTGGTGACCTCGACGACCCGGGTAACCGAGATGGTCGCCGTCATCGAACGGCTGTGCGCGCCGCTGCGGCTGGTCGGCGTGCGGCCCGCCCGGATCGGGCTGGTGATCTCGATGGCGCTGCGGTTCATCCCGGTGCTGGCCGAACGGGCCGACCGGATCCGCCAGGCACAGGCCGCGCGCGGTGGCTCCGCCCGGGGCGTGCGCGGGCTCCGCACCACGGTGACCCCGCTGCTGGTGCAGCTCCTGCAGATGGCGCACACGGTCAGCGAGGCGCTCGACGCCCGTGGCGCCGACGACGTCCCTCCGGCCGGGGGCCGCCGCGCCCCGGCTGCCGGCTGACCGTGGAGGCTCCGGTGGACACCGGTTCGCTGCTGGAGATCTGGACGACGCCCGCGGCCGCGGCACCCATGCGCCGCCGGCCGTCCGCGCGGCTGCTGCCCGGGACCGGGCTGGAGGGCGACCGCTACGCGCTGGGCGGCGGGACGTGGGCGCAGTACCCCGCCCTGGAGAAGCAGCTCACGCTGATCGACCGGGACGACGTCGCCGCCGTCGCCGCCGAGGTGGGTGCGGCTTTCACCACCGCGGACACCCGGCGGAACCTGGTGACCGCCGGGGTCGACCTCGCCTCCCTGGTGGGCCGCTGGTTCGCCGTCGGCGATGCGCTGCTGTTCGGGATGAAGCGCTGCCCGCCGTGCACCCACCTGGAGCGGCTGACCGAGCTGAAGCTGGTCAAGGCGATGGTGCAGCGGGGCGGGATCAACGCGGCGGTGTTCGGCGGGGCGCTGGTGACCGAGGGCGCGGCGGTCCGGCCGGTGTCGGAGGAGGAGGCCGCCCGCCGGGGCGCGCCCACCGGCGCCGACCGCCCGGTCTTCCGGATCGTCAACGGCTGAGCCCAGCCCCACCGGTTGACACGTAGGGCTTCTGCGAAGCTCTGCCGCTGAGTGCCCAGGTACTAGAGCCAGAGCTTCCCGGAGCCCTGCCCCGTGCCCGACGGTACGGCCGATCGAGGCGTCAGGCGCCGATCGGTTCGTCGGTCCATCGGCCGAGGAACGCCTTCTCCTCGGGGGTGAGCCGGCGCGGCCGGTTCAGCGCGAAGTCGAAGGGCACGAGGAGCGTGCTGCCGGTGACGGCGAGGGCGCCGTGGTCGAACAACTCGTAGTGGCAGGTGAACGCTGCGGCCCGGATACCCGACACCCACAGCTGGACCTCGAGCGGCTCGGCGTCGTAGACGACCGACCGCTTGTAGGCGATCTCGTGGGAGGCGACGACCAGGCCGCGGCGCATGCCGGTCCGCTGATCGTGCGTCGGCTGGTCGAAGAAGAGTTCCACCCGTGCCATCTCGAAGTAGCCCAGGAAGGCAACGTTGTTGATGTGCTGGTAGGCGTCCATGTCCGACCAGCGCATGGGGACCTGCACCGTGTGCCTCACGCCGCCACCCTGCCGTATCCGGCTGGGAGGACGTGACGGGCCCCGGGCCGCGCGCTCCAGCCTCGGAGCGTGGACGATCCGTGGGGCGCCACGGCACCGGGTGTGCTGACGCTTCCGTCCGGCCGCCTGGTCCGCGGACGCGGGCTGCGGGCCGCGCGTCCGCCGGGGCCCCTCCCCCAGTTCGGCGTCTACCTGTCGGGCCGGCCACCGGGCCCGTTGGCCTGGGAGAGCCGGTGGGTCCGTTGGCCGGACTTCCGGCTGCCGCGTGATCCGGCGGGACTGCACCGCGCCCTGTCGGAGGCCTGGGAGCGGGCCGCGCTCGAGCGGGTGGAGGTGGCGTGCGGGGGCGGTACCGGCCGGACGGGCACGGCGCTCGCGTGCCTGGCCGTGCTCGACGGCGTCCCCGCCTCCGAGGCGGTGGCCTACGTCCGCGATCGCCACCGCCCACGGGCGGTCGAGACCCTCGGACAGCGCCGGTTCGTCACGACCTTCGACGGCTGAGGGCGGGTCCGGACGGCGTGACGCGGCTCAGCGGGCAACTCGCCGGGCGACGCGCTCCTGGCCCGGTCCGGACAGTTCGTCGGCGACTCCCCGGCGTCCCGCGTGCCACGGGCCACCGCGCGGTGACCTCGGCACCCCGCACCGGCCGCGAGACGCCGACGGCCGGCCCGGAGCGGGTGCTCCGGACTGGCCGCAGGTGACGTGCTGGAACGGCCCCCTCGCAGGGCCCCGGCACGAGCTCGCGAGTGCCGGGGGGCGAGGGGGTCCTTTCTCAGTCGCGGGCGAGCTTGCGGTACGTCGCGCGGTGCGGCCGGGCCGCGTCCGGGCCGAGCCGCTCGACCTTGTTCTTCTCGTAGTCGGCGAAGTTGCCCTCGAACCAGAACCACTTCGAGTCGCCCTCGTACGCGAGGATGTGCGTCGCGACGCGGTCGAGGAACCACCGGTCGTGGCTGACGACGACGGCGCAGCCGGGGAACTCCAGCAGTGCGCCTTCGAGGCTGGTCAGCGTCTCGGTGTCCAGGTCGTTCGTCGGCTCGTCGAGCAGCAGCAGGTTGCCGCCCTGCTTGAGGGTGAGCGCCAGGTTCAGCCGGTTGCGCTCACCGCCGGACAGCACGCCGGCCGGTTTCTGCTGGTCCGGGCCCTTGAAGCCGAACGCGGCGATGTAGGCGCGCGAGGGCATCTCGACGTTGCCGACCTTGATGTGGTCGAGGCCGTCGGACACGACCTCCCACAGCGTCTTCTTCGGGTCGATGCCACTGCGGTTCTGCTCGACGTAGGAGAGCTTCACGGTCTCGCCGACCTTGATCTCGCCGTCGTCGGGCTTCTCCTCACCGACCAGCATCTTGAACAGCGTGGTCTTGCCGACGCCGTTCGGGCCGACGACGCCCACGATGCCGTTGCGCGGCAGCGTGAACGACAGGCCGTCGATCAGCATGCGGTCGCCGAAACCCTTGGTCAACTTGTTCGTCTCGACGACGACGCTGCCCAGCCGCGGGCCCGGTGGGATCTGGATCTCCTCGAAGTCCAGCTTGCGGAACTTGTCCGCCTCCGCGGCCATCTCCTCGTACCGGGCCAGCCGCGCCTTGCTCTTGGCCTGACGCGCCTTGGCGCCGGAGCGCACCCACTCGAGCTCGTCCTTGAGCCGCTTGGCGCGCTTGGCGTCCTTGGCTCCCTCGACCTGGAGCCGGGCGGCCTTGGTCTCGAGGTAGGTGGAGTAGTTGCCCTCGTAGGGGTAGGCCCGGCCACGGTCGAGCTCGAGGATCCACTGGGCGACGTTGTCGAGGAAGTACCGGTCGTGGGTGACGGCGACGACGGTGCCGGCGTACTTCTCCAGGTGCTGCTCCAGCCACGCGACGCTCTCGGCGTCGAGGTGGTTGGTGGGCTCGTCGAGCAGCAGCAGGTCGGGCGCCTCGAGCAGCAGCCGGCACAGCGCGACGCGGCGGCGCTCACCACCGGAGAGCACGGTGACGTCGGCGTCGCCGGGCGGGCAGCGGAGGGCATCCATGGCCTGCTCGATCCGGGCGTCGAGCTCCCAGCCGTCCTGGTTCTCGATGGTCTCCATCAGCTCGCCCTGCTCGGCCATGAGCGCGTCGAAGTCGGCGTCGGGCTCACCCATCGCGGCGCTGACCTCTTCGAACCGGGTCAGCGCGTCGCGCAGCGGCTTGACCGCCTCCTCGACGTTGCCCCGCACGTCGAGGTTCTCGTTGAGCGGCGGCTCCTGCAGCAGGATGCCGACCGTCGCCTCCGGCGCCAGCGTGGCGTCACCGTTGGAGGGCTGCTGCATGCCGGCCATGATCTGCAGCACGGTCGACTTGCCGGCGCCGTTCGGTCCGACGACACCGATCTTCGCGCCGGGCAGGAAGGACAGGGTGACGTTGTCGAGGATCACCTTGTCGCCGTGCGCCTTGCGCGCGCGGACCATCGTGTAGATGTACTGAGCCACTGGGCCTCGGAGCCTTCCGTCGTCTTGCGAGCGGGGAGTGGGGGCGCGGGGGCGCGGCCCCCCACCCGACGGGCTGGGCACCGATACACCCAACCCCGCCCCACCACGCG
>NZ_JASNNW010000008.1 GCF_030165005.1 Blastococcus capsensis | reverse complement strand
GCCCTTGTTTTTCTTTTACCGCCCCCGGGGGGGGGGGGGGGGGGGGGGTTGGGGGGGGGGGGGGGGGGGGGCGGGGGCCGCGCGCCCCCACTCCGTACGTGCTGGCCTCCGATCCTCCCAGCCCGGCGCAACTACGCGTTCGCGGGCTCCTGCGAGAGGTCGGGGTCCTCCGCCGAGGTCAACGTCTCCCCCTCCCCCACGTAGTCCCGGCCGGCCCGCAACTCCTCGGACGACGGGTACTCCTGGGCCGGCTCGTCGGCCTGCGGGTGCAGCTCACCGGTCGCGGTGTCGACGCCGTCCGTCCGCTCCAGCGCGCGCTCGGACCGGTCGCGCCGGAACACGGCCCTGCCGCGGGTGAGGTCGTGGCCGACCTCGAACGCCTTGATCTGCGGCTTGCTGCGGCGACCCGTGTCGGAGTCCCAGCTGTGCGTGGTGAGCGTGCCCCGGACGATGACCGGGTCGCCCTTGCTGACCGAGGCCGAGACGTTGCCACCCAGCGTGTTCCAGCACTCGACGTCCACCCAGAACGTGCCCGAGTCGACGTACGTCTGGGTGGCGGCGTCGAAGCGCCGGGCGGTGGACGCCATGCGGAAGTTGGTCACCGCGCCGTTCTGCGTGGTCTTGCGGCGCGGGTCGTCGGCGACGTTGCCGACGACGGTGACGATGGTGTCGTTCACGGTGCTCCTCAGGGGGTGCTGCGCCGGGCGGCGCGGCCGGCTCGGTGCCGGTGTGTCGTCGACCCTCACCGCCTGGCCCGCCGGTGAGCAGCCCGTTCCGGGATCTGTGGAGGCACCTCCCCCCTGTGGACGACGCGATGACCGGCGGCGGCGCCTCGGCGGCGGAGCGATGCGATGATCGAGCTCGAGCGCCCGTAGCTCAGCGGATAGAGCAGGTGCCTTCTAAGCACTTGGCCGCAGGTTCGATCCCTGCCGGGCGCGCTTGTCAAGTCGAGCTGTGAGGGCGCGGTGCCGGAGTGGATGAAAGTCATGTTCGACCGGCCCTACGACGATCTCGTGGCGACCCGGCAGCGCCTTACGGGGCTCAAAGATCACTACGGAAGCAAGGCTCGGCAGGCGGGCGGCATCGCTTCGGGCACCCTTCTGGATCGCCTGCGCCAAGCGATCGCCGAGACGTAGTGCGTACGGCACGCGCTGGATGGGCTCGTGCCGAGCAGGCAACAAGGCTGGGCGGCGTCTGTGGCCGCGAGCCGCCTACTGTGGCCGTTGCGTCAGGGCCGAGGCCCCATGGCCCGCTGCCCGCTTGGCGTTGGCGATCCGGTAGACGCTGCTGTCCACCATCTTGCCGCTGACAGCCGAACGCTTGACCTTCAACTTCGCAGCATTGACCTGTGCCGGGGTCACCTTGACTACCTTCGGCATCGCTGCGCCTCCCTCTGTTGTCGTGCCCACTGTCTCAGTCCCCCGAGTCACTGTCGACCTCCACGACCTCCACGTCGCTGCCAGAGGACTCGATCTCCTCAATGGGTTCTTCGAGGACGGAGTCCAGGACCGCATCGACCAGGGACTGGTCAGGATCCTGGAGGAGCTCGGAGTCGCTGAGGGCGTCCAGCACCGCAAGTCCCATTCTCGCCTTCGCATCTTCCTCGGACGTGGCCTGCTCAGAAGCCCAGCGAAGCATGCGCATCGTCTCTTCGCGGCGGCGCCAGACGTCCAGCTCGGTGGAAGCCTTGCGCCCGAGAAGGTGCCCGATCAGTGCGCCCAGGAATGCGAGCGCCGGTGCACCGAAGCTCACGGCGTAGACCGCCCACGTCGGCAAGGTCGTCACCGAACGCACCGTACGTGAGCGACTTCGAATGGCTTTGACTTGACGCCCGGCCGAGCGCCCTCCCCACCGGGTGGCGAAGGGTTCGTGAAGGGTGGTCCCTCCGCCGAGGGATTCGCACGAGTCCCCTGGGCCGTGGGCGGCCTGGTGGAGGCGGGTGTGCCGGGCGCGCTCGGTGCCACCAGCGACCGTCCCATCCGCCGCTGTCACATCGACGGTTGACCGTCACCTGCACGGGTATGCCCGCCGCCGTCTGTCACGGGGGATCACAGGTACCGGGCTCGAACGGCGGCAAGGGGCGGCTGGTGGGAAGGACCACGGACAACGGTGTCGGCGGGTCGGAGCCGGGCGGCCGGGGCACACCCCCGGGTGCACGACCCGGCCGGTGGCTGATGGTGGCCGCCGTCGTACTGGGCACGGCCGGCCTGGTCGCAGGCACCGTCCAACCGGACCGCACGGTCCCGACCGGCCAGACCAGGCCCGTCGCCGACGAGGACCCCTCGCCGGCGTGGTCGGTGCCCGCGCTGTCCGACGGTGCGCCGGCCGGGGCCATCACTCTCCCAGCAGCACCGGCACAGGTGGCCCAGCCCCAGCCCGCCACCCCGGAGGCCGTGAGCGGGCTGGCCGCGAACGGCATCCCGACGGTCGCACTGAACGCCTACCGCGTGGCGGCCGCTCGCATGGCGAGCGCGAAGCCGGGGTGCGGGATCGACTGGTCGCTGCTGGCCGGCATCGGCCGGATCGAGTCCAACCACGGCCGGTTCGGCGGGGCCGTCCTGCAGACGGACGGCACGTCCACGCCCGAGATCCGCGGCCCGGCGCTGGACGGCGTTGAGTTCGCCTACATCGCCGACTCCGACGACGGCGTCCACGACCGCGACACCCGGTACGACCGCGCCGTCGGCCCCATGCAGTTCATCCCGACCACCTGGCGGTCCTACGCGATCGACGCCGACGGCAACGGCAGCACCGACCCGTTCGACATCGACGACGCGGCGCTCGCCGCGGCGCACTACCTCTGCGTGGCCGGCAAGGACCTGCGCACCGACGCCGGCCAGCGCCGCGCCGTCTTCGCCTACAACCACTCCGACGAGTACGTCGCCCAGGTCCTCGCGCTCGCCCGGGCCTACGCAGCAGGCATCCCGGTCGACAGCCTGCCGCTCACCGGCAACACGACGGGCCCGGTCCCGCCGCCGTCCGGCAACCACCGGGCCCCGGCCGCTCCCGGCCCGGCCATCGGAGCGGCGGACATGACGCCGGCCTCCGGGAACACCGTCGGCCAGAGCACACCGCCACCGGCGCCGCCCGCGGGTCCGGGCGCGCCCCCGCCCGCCCCCTCCGGCGGGAACGCCGCCCCGCCGCCGGCCGGCAGCGACACCGGGCGCCCCCCGGCCCAGCAGGCGGCCCGGCCGGCACCCGCGCCGGCACCTCCGCCGCCACCGGCCCCCGCTCCTGTGCCGGTGGTCGATCAGGTGACCGAGCCCGTCCAGCAGGTGACCGAGCCGGTCCAACAGGTCACCGGGCCCGTCCAGGAGGTGGTCGAGCCGGGCGACGACCTCGTCGCGGGGGTCAGCTGCACGCTGCTGGATCCGCTCGGCCGACCGCTCCTACCCCGCCTGCCGGCCTGCCCCGGCTGACCGCCGGGCACCGGCCGCCTCGGCCGGCGGTGATCAGCGACCGCGGGACGACGGCGGCCGGAGGACTGCGAAGGGGTCGGTGACCTCCAGCCCCGTCGTGCCGAAGCGGTAGAGCGTCGCGGGCCGGCCACCGGCCCGGCCGGAGGCGGCCATCTCCCCGGTCGGCTCCAGCGCGCCGCGGCGCAGCAGCACCCGCTGCAGGTTGGTGGCGGTGACCTCGTAGCCGAGTGCGGCCACGTAGATCTCGCGCAGCTCGGCGATGGAGAAGGTCGGCGGCGCGAGGGCGAAGGCGACGTTCGTGTAGGACAGCTTCGCCCGCAGCCGCTCCAGCGCCGACCCGACGATCGAGCCGTGGTCGAAGGCCGTCTCCGGTAGCCCGTCGACCAGGTGCCAGGCGGTGTCCTCGGGGAGCACGGGGTCGAGGCCGCTGGGAATCAGCCCCAGGTAGGCGGTCGCCACCGTGCGGCTGCGCGGATCGCGGTGCGGGTCGCTGCGGGTCTCCAGCTGCTCGAGGTGGGCGAGCTGCGCGACCTCGACCTTGGACGCCAGCTGCCGGCCCACCGAGGCCCCGAGCGTCTCCTCCGGGAGCAGCGAACCACCCGGCAGCGCCCAGGCGCCGGCAAACGGCTCAGCGGCACGGCGCCACAGCATCACGTGCAGCCGCGCGGCCCTGACCTGCAGCACCACCGCCAGCGCCTGGTGCGGATAGGCCGGGCGGTCGGGCGAGGACCACACGGAAGCCATGGCGCCCATGCTAGGTTCTCGCCGTCCTGGTTTTCGCCTGTTGGTATGAAACCTACTCCTCCGGAGGTCCCGGTGACCGCAACGCTCCCCGCCCCCACTCCCACCGCGTGGACGCCGGACCAGTGGCAGGACTGGCGCGACGAGGTGCGCCGGCTGGCCGCGGACCGCGACGCCGTGGTCCTGGCGCACAACTACCAGGCCGCGCAGATCCAGGACGTCGCCGACCACGTGGGCGACTCCCTCGCGCTCTCGCGCATCGCCGCGGCGAGCACCGCGAGCACGATCGTCTTCGCCGGCGTCCACTTCATGGCCGAGACGGCGAAGATCCTCGCCCCGGAGAAGACCGTCCTGGTGCCCGACGCCGCCGCCGGCTGCTCGCTGGCCGACACGATCACCGCCGACCAGCTGCGCGCTTGGAAGGCCGAGCACCCCGGCGCCGCCGTCGTCTCCTACGTCAACACCACCGCCGAGGTGAAGGCCGAGACCGACATCTGCTGCACCTCCTCCAACGCCGTCGAGGTGGTCGAGTCGCTCCCCGCCGACCGCGAGGTCCTCTTCCTGCCCGACCAGTTCCTCGGCGCGCACGTCCAGCGGGTCACCGGCCGGACCAACATGCGCATCTGGATGGGCGAGTGCCACGTGCACGCCGGCATCTCTCCCACCGACCTGCGGCAGAGCATCGAGGACGCGCCCGACGCCGAGGTGCTCGTGCACCCCGAGTGCGGCTGCGCCACCAGCGCGCTGTGGATGGTCGGCCAGGGCGACCTGCCCGAGGACCGGGTGCACGTCCTCTCCACGGGCGCGATGCTCGACCAGGCGAAGCGGACGACGGCGAAGCGCGTGCTGGTCGCCACCGAGATCGGCATGCTGCACCAGCTCCGCCAGGCCAACCCGGCAGCCGCGTTCGAGCCGGTCAACCCGCGCGCCGAGTGCCCGTACATGAAGATGTCGACGCCGGAGAAGCTGCTGCGCGCGCTGCGCGACGGCCGGGACGAGGTCACCGTCGACGCGGGAGTCGCCGCCCGCGCCCGCTCCGCCGTCGAGGCGATGATCGCCCTCGGCACGCCGTCGCTGGTCGGCGAGTGACCGTGGGGCCCCGCCGCACCGCGCCGGTCGCCCCTGCCGTCGTCCCCGCGCTCCCCCTGCCGGGGGCCGGCTGGACCGTCGTCACCGACGTCGTCGTCGTGGGCAGCGGCGCCGCCGGCCTGATGACCGCGCTCGCGCTGGCGGAATCCGGTCGGCGGGTCACCGTCGTCACCAAGGGGTCGCTGGGCGACGGCAGCACCCGCTGGGCGCAGGGTGGCCTCGCCGCCGTCCTGGGTGCCGACGACGACGCCGCGCTGCACCTGCAGGACACGCTCGCCGCCGGCGCCGGGCTCTGCGACACCGACGCCGTGGCCACGCTCGTCGCCGAGGCGCCGGCCGCCATCGGGCTGCTGCAGGACCTCGGGGCCCGGCTCGATCTCGACCCGCAGGGCCGCCCGGCGCTCACCCGCGAGGGCGGCCACAGCCGAGATCGGATCGTGCACGCCGGTGGTGACGCCAGCGGCGCCGAGGTCACCCGGACCCTGGTCGAAGCGCTGGTGGACGCCGGGGTCGAGGTGCACGAGGGCACCGTCGCGCTCGATGCCCTGCACGCCGGCGACGGCACGGTGGTCGGCCTGCGGGTCGCCCGCGTCGCCGCCGACGGCACCCTGACCGGCGCCGGTGACCTGCGCACGCACGCCGTCGTCCTGGCCACCGGTGGATACGGACAGGCCTACGCCGCGGCCACCAGCCCGGCCGGCGCGACCGGCGACGGGCTGGCCCTCGCCCTGCGCGCCGGGGCCGAGGTCGCCGACGTGGAGATGGTCCAGTTCCACCCCACCGTGCTCTGGCAGGGCCCGGGCGCCACGGGGCAGCAGGTGCTCGTCTCCGAGGCCGTGCGCGGTGAGGGGGCGGTCCTGGTCGACGGCGGCGGGCGGCGGATCATGCCTGGCGTCCACCCGCTGGCCGACCTCGCGCCCCGCGACGTCATCTCCGCCACGATCGCCGCCCATCTGGCCGCCACCGGAGAGGACTGCGTCTTCCTCGACGCGACGGGCCTGGACGTGGAGTTCCTCGCCCGCCGCTTCCCGGGCATCCTCCGCGCCTGCCGGGAGGCCGGCTTCGACCTGACCACTGAGCCGGTCCCGGTCGTCCCGGGCGCGCACTACACCTGCGGCGGGGTCCTCGCCGACCTCGACGGCCGCACCGGCGTCCCTGGCCTCTACGCCGTCGGGGAGGTCGCCTGCACGGGCGTGCACGGGGCCAACCGGCTGGCGTCGAACTCGATCACCGAAGGGCTGGTCGCCGCCCGCCGCTGCGCCGCGGTCCTCGACGCCGAACTGCCGCCCGGCGCCCCGGCGGAACCGGAGCGGACGCCGTCCTCCGCCGGCGGCGCGATCGACCCCGCCGCCCGGGCGGGCATCAGCACCGCCACCAGCCGGTACGCCGGGGTGGTGCGCACCGCGGACGGTCTGGCCGAGCTGACCGCGACGCTCACGACGGCCGACCGGCTGCCCGCAGGCCGCCCGCTGGACCTCGCCGCCGTCGAGGCCACGGCGGTGCACACCGTCGCGGCCCTGCTGGCCACCGCGGCGCTCGCCCGCCCGGAGAGCCGCGGCTGCCACCGGCGCGTCGACGCCCCCGGCCCGCGACCCGAGTGGCAGGTACGGCTGGCCCACCGCATCGACGCTTCCGGCCACCTGCGCACCCGCACCGTGCCGCTCACCGCGCCGGGCACCGACCAGACCCAGGGAGTGGCATGACCGGCCCCGAGTGGTTCCCGCTCCGCGCGGAGCTCGCCGACGTCCTGAGCGACGGCGGTCTGGATCCCGCGGCGGTGGAGCTGGTGATCCGGCGGGCCCTGGACGAGGACCTCGCGCTCGGCCCTGACGTCACCACCGCCGCGACCGTCCCGGCCGGCGCCCGCGCCACCGGTGACGTGGTGCCCCGCTCGCCGGGCGTGCTGGCCGGCGTCCCGGTGGCCGCGGCGGTGTTCGGCATCGTGGGCGGTGGCGACGTCGAGGTGACGCTGCACGCGGCCGACGGCATGGCCGCTCGCACGAACGCGCCGGTGCTCACCGTCGCCGGGCCCACCCGGTCACTGCTGACGGCGGAGCGCACCGCGCTCAACCTGGTCGGCCACCTCTCCGGCGTCGCCACGCTGACCCGGCGCTGGGTGGACGCCGTGGCGGGCACGGGGGCGGCGGTCCGAGACACCCGCAAGACCATCCCGGGGCTGCGGGTGCTGGAGAAGTACGCCGTGCGCTGCGGCGGCGGGGTCAACCACCGCATGGCGCTCGGCGACGCAGCGCTGGTCAAGGACAACCACGTGGCCGCGGCCGGCGGCATCACGGCGGCGGTGGACGCGGTGCGTGCGCAGTTTCCCGGGGTCCCGCTGGAGGTCGAGTGCGACACGCTCGACCAGGTGGCCGAGGCGATCGCGGCGGGGGTCGAGCTGGTGCTGCTGGACAACTTCTCGATCGCCGACACCCGCGCGGCGGTGGCGCTGGCGAGGCCGGCCGGTGTACGGCTGGAGGCCAGCGGCGGGCTCACCCTCGACCGCGCGCACGAGGTGGCGGCGACCGGCGTCGACTACCTGGCCGTGGGCGCGCTCACCCACAGCGCCCCGGTGCTGGACCTGGGCTTCGACCTGCGCTGACCCGCCCGCCCACCGTGAGGCATAGGAAGCTTTACCTGCGCATCCGGGCCCACATCCGCAGGTAAAGCTTCCTATGCCCGGTCGGGGGCGAGTCGGTCAGGTGCGGCCGGTCGCTGGTCCGGGTGGACCCAGCCGATCGCGGGCGCCACGTGCTCGACGATCGTCTGCAGCAGGTGCGCGTTGTACTCCACGCCCAGCATGTTCGGCACCGTGAGCAGCAGGCTGTCGGCCTCGCGGACGGCGGCGTCCTTGGCCAGCTCCTCGGCGAGGACGTCGGGCTCGCCGGTGTAGCTCTTGCCGAAGCGGGCGCGGACCCCCTCGAGGATGCCCACCTGGTCCTCGCCGTCGCGGCCGTTGCCGAAGTACTGCCGATCGAGGTCGCTGACGACCGGCAGCACGCTCCGGCTCACCGAGACGCGGGGCTCCCGGTCCCAGCCGGCCTCGGCCCAGGCGGCCCGGTAGCGCTCGATCTGCTCGGCCTGCAGCTCGTCGAAGGGCACCCCGGTGTCCTCGACCAGCAGCGTGGAGCTCATCAGGTTCAGCCCCTGCCGCGCCGTCCACTCCGCCGTGGCACGGGTGCCCGACCCCCACCAGATGCGCTCGGCCAGCCCCGGCGACTGCGGCTGGACGGGCAGCTTGCCGCTCGCGCCACCGGTCATGCGCGGGTCGGCGTCGACCATCGGCTGACCGGAGATCGCGGCCAGGAACAGGCCCGTCTTCTGCCGCGCGAGCTCGGCGTCGCTGCTGTCGGGGGCCGGTACGTAGCCGAAGGCCTCCGAGCCGCGCAGCGCCGTCTCCGGTGATCCCCGGCTGACGCCGAGCTGCAGCCGGCCATCGGCGAGCAGGTCGGTCGCGGCCGCCTCCTCGGCCATGTAGAGAGGGTTCTCGTACCGCATGTCGATGACCCCGGTGCCCAGCTCGATCCGGCTGGTGCGCGCCGCCATCGCCGCGAGCAGCGGGAACGGCGACGCCAGCTGGCGGGCGAAGTGGTGGACCCGCACGTAGGCGCCGTCGAGGCCGAGCTGCTCGGCGGCCACCGCCAGCTCCACGCTCTGCACGAGGGCGTCCCGCCCGGTGCGCACCTGCGACCCCGGGATCGACTGCCAGTGCCCGAAGGACAGGAACCCGATCCGCTTCTCCACGTACTTCCCTCTCGTCGATGTGTGCTGAGCAGCACGCGGGAAGCGGCCCGGATTCCCGGACGGTGTGGCAGATCGGCCGGACAGGCGCGACCCGTGGGGCGAGTGAGCCCGGATGCGACAGACTGTGACGGGTCGATCACGACTCTCCGTGATCCGGTTCCGTCACTTCTTGCCTGCGATGCATGACTCTGTCCAGGTGAGCCTTCCCGGATCAGAGATGCCCCGCTCCCCGGGCACGCCTGGCGCCGCCGGGCAGCGCTTGCGGGCCATCGACACGCTGCTCGCCGACCGGGGACAGCTGTTCCAGGCGCTGTTCATGGCCGCCCCGATCGCCAAGGCCATGGTCGACCTGGACGGGCACGTGCTGGTCGCGAACCCGCGCATGTGCGCCCTCACCGGCCGCACCGCGGAGAGCCTGGCCGGCCGGCACGTCGACCTGCTGGCCCACCCCGACGACCCACCGGTCGGCGATCTCGGCCTGGTGCCCGCTCCGGGCGAGCCCCCGCTGGACCCGAACCTGCTGCTCGACGGCGAGCGCCGGCTGCGCCGGTCCGACGGCACGGAGCTGTGGGTGGTGCAATCGCACGAGGTGGTGCGGCAGAACGACGGGACGCCGCGGTTCGTCGTCCTCTCGCTGGTCGACGTCACCGACCGGCGCCGCGCGGAGGAGGACGCCGTCCGCCGGGCGTTCATGGACCCGCTGACCGGACTGCCCAACCGCCGCGCACTCACCGACCGGCTGCGCCACGCCGTCGCGCTGTCCCGCCGCCGCGGGCTGCAGGTCGGCCTGGTGCACCTGAACATCGACCGCTTCCAGGCGGTGAACGACGCGCTCGGCCACGAGGCCGGCGACCTGCTGCTCAGCCAGTTCGCCGACCGGTTGCGGTGGAGCACCCGCGTGGAGGACACCGCCGTGCGCCTGGGCGCCGACGAGTTCCTCGTGGTGGCCGAGGACGTCGAGGACCTCGACGGCCTGCGCGCCCTGGCCGACCGGCTGCTCAGCGTGCTGGACGAGCCCTTCGTGGTCGCCGACCGGGAGATCACCCTGTCGGCGAGCGTCGGCCTCACCCTCGGCGTCGACATGACGCCCGACGACCTGCTCCGCCAGGCGCAGAGCGCACTCACCAAGGCCAAGGCCGACGGCAGCCGCGCCCGCGTCGAGGTGTACGAGGGGGCTCTCACCCACAGCGACGTCGACGCGCTGCAGCTGGAGACCGATCTGCGGCACGCCCTCGACCACGACGAGCTGCGGCTGTTCTACCAGCCGATCGTGCACCTGGCCGACGAGACGCTGCTCGGCTACGAGGCGCTGATCCGCTGGCAGCACCCCACCCGCGGGCTCCTCCCCCCCGGCGCCTTCCTGGACGCCGCGGAGAACAACCGCCTCACCTCCAAGCTCGGCGCGTGGGTGCTGCGCCGGGCCTGCCTGGACGCCGCCACGTGGGCCGACGACCTGCGGGTGCACGTCAACGTCTCCGCCCGGCACCTGGCCGAGGACGGGTTCAGCGAGCTGGTCGCGGCGGCGCTGGAGGAGTCCGGGCTGCCCCCGCACCGGCTGGAGCTGGAGATCACCGAGTCCACCGCGCTGTTCGCCGCGGAGGCGACGCTGCACGCGGTCGCGGTCGTCACCGACGCCGGCGTCACCCTGGCGCTGGACGACTTCGGCACCGGCTACTCCGCCATCACCGCGCTGCACCGGCTGCCGATCCACACGGTGAAGATCGACCGGTCGTTCGTCGCCGACGTCGTCACCGAACCCTCGACCGCCGCGCTCGTGCACGGTCTGCTGCAGCTGGGCCGCGGCATGGGCCTGCAGGTGATCGCCGAGGGCATCGAGGACCTCGACCAGGCCGCCTGGCTGCTCGACCACGGCTGCGCCATGGCGCAGGGCTACGCATTCGGTCGCCCGGCCCCGCTGCCCAGCCCGGCGGAGGTGTTCATCGGCGAGGTCACCGACATCCCGGCCGAGGACGTCGCCGGCGAGCTGCTGCCCGAACCGCCGGCTGCCCCACCCGCGCTGCCCCGTCAGCGGACGCCCTCGAGCCCCGAGGCGCACGACCTGACCGACACCGGACCGGTCGCCGCCGGCACGCTCTTCGACGAGCTGGCCGACCCCGAGGACTAGGAGGACCTTCCTGCCCCCCCACCGCTCGCACGCTCGCGGCGGGTCCCCTGCAGGAGGGCCGTTCCAGCACGTCACCTTCCTCACCACGCGCGAGCTCGTGGCGAACCTCCGGACCGGGCCCTTCGAGCACCTCACCCGCGGGGCAGCGCCAGCGGCACGGGCCGTTTCGGCGCGCGGCCGTCGCCGGAGGACCGGCCGCGCAGCCGGCGGCCGATCCATGGTGCGACGAAGCCGCGCACCCAGGCGGCCTCCTCGGCCAGGGTCGCGCGCAGCGCCCGCGGCGGCTGCGGTGGGAGCGGCGTCCGCCAGTCCTCGCCGTCGGCACCGGGCAGGCCGAGCGCGGCTGCCGCGGCCAGCGCCGTGCGGCGGTGCCCCTCGGCGGCGAGGTGGATGCGGTCGGAGTCCCACATCCGCCAGTCCTGGATCCAGGCCGCACCCCACTGGTCGAGCACGGCGGCGCCGGTGCGGGCCGCGACCGACCAGACGTTGGCGTTGAAGACCGCCACCTTTCCGCGGGTCCGGCGCAGGATCGGCGTCTGCCGGGGGTCGACGCCGGTGGCCAGCAGCACGTCGGCCCCGGCCTGCCGGAACCGGACGACGGCGCCCTCCAGCTGCGCGGCCAGCTCGTCGGGATCGCTCCCGGGGCGCAGCAGGTCGTTGCCACCCGCCACCAGGCTCACCAGGTCCGGCTGCGCGTCCAGCGCGACGGGCACCTGCTCGGCGAGCACCTGGGGCAGCAGCCGGCCGCGGATCGCCAGGTTGGCGTACTCGACGTCAGCACGGGGCGCGGCGGCCGCCACGTGCTCGGCCAGCCGGTCGGCCCAGCCGCGGAACTCACCGGGACGGTCGGGATCGGGGTCGCTGAGCCCCTCGGTGAACGAGTCGCCCAGGGCGATGTAGCGCCGCCAGGGAGATGCGTCGAGCTGCACCCGTTCACTCCAGCACGGCCCGCGATGTCGCCGTCACCGGGGTGAGGTCGCCCCGGCCCGACTCGCCCCCCGTACCCGTCGGCGAACAGCGACGCACCCGCCACGCTGCCGATCGGGTACTCGACCACCCGGTGCGGCAGGCCGGCGTCCTCCGCCTCCGCGGTGGTGCGCCCGACGCCGGGTCGTCCTGGTGGTGTGGTCGACTGGCCGCCATGCCGGTCGACGCCCGCGAATACGCCGCCGCCCTGGGCCAGTACGCCGCCGGGGTGTGCCTGCTCACCGTGCGGGACGACATCGACGACGTCGGGACGACGGTCAGCTCGGTGATGAGCGTTTCGGTATCGCCGCCGCTGGTCGCGGTGGGGCTGGCCGCCGGCGGCTATCCGGCCGAGGTGCTGGAGGAGGTGGGCCGGTGCGGGCTGAGCGTGCTGGCCGTGGAGCACGCGATCGTGGCGTCCCGGTTCTCCTCCGCCGGCCGGCCCAGCGCACGGCACCTGCTGGAGGCGGTCCCGTGGACGCGGGCGGCCGGCAGCGGGGCCATCGTGCTCGTGGGCGGGCTCGCCGCGCTCGACTGCCGGCTGGAGCGACTCGTCGAGGCCGGCGACCACGTGATCGCTTTCCTGGCCGTGGAGGACGTGCCGGTGGTGAACCCGGACGCCCGTCCGCTGCTGCGTCTCCGCGGCCGGTACGTCCACGGGTCCGGTCGCCCGATCACCCGGCCGTGACCGCCCGCGGGAGGAAACTGCCGGGGGCTGTCACATCCGGCGTGGCGGCGGTGCTTACCCGGTGTGGAACTCGTACGGCCATCGGCTCCCGCGCCAGTGCCCTTCCCGGGGCGGCGCGGCGCGGCGCGGACTGAGCGGGGCGTCGGCATGTCACAGGAGCGGGTCGACGTGCGGACCGACCTCGAGGAACTCTTCCGTGACAACTACCCGCGGGTCGTCGCCGTCGCCGCGCGCGTGCTGGGCTCCGGGAACCAGGCCGAGGACGTCGCCCAGGAGGTCTTCCTCTCCTTCAGCCGCTCCTCGGTGCCGGCCGACGAGGCCGGCGGCTGGCTCACCGTCGCCGCGACCCACACCGCGTTGAACCTGCTCCGCTCGGGCCGCCGTCGCAGCGCCCGCGAGGAGCTCGCCGGGGACGGCCCGACCGTCGTCCCCGACGTCGCCGACCTGGTCATCACCCGGGACGAGCGCAGCTCGGTCCGCGCGGCGCTCGCCCGGCTGCCGCACAGGCAGGCGGCCGCACTGGTGCTCCGGCACAGCGGCCTGAGCTACGCCGAGGTCGCGGCCGCACTCGATCTGTCCCCAGGAAGCGTGGGCACCACCGTGCGCCGCGCCGAATCTCATCTGCTCGAGGAGCTGAACCGCCATGCGTCACCCGAGTGAGGGCGTGCTGCGCCGACTGGTCGACGAGCCGGCCGGCGTGACCGACGACGACCGCGCCCACGCGGCCTCCTGCCCGGCCTGCCTGCGCGCGCTGGACAGCGCCCGCGCCGACGCCGAGCTCGTCGGCGCCGCCCTGGCACCGTCCGGCACCGTCGACACCGACGCCGCCTGGGCCCGGTTCTCGGCGGCCGCGCCTCCGCCCGTGCGCCGGCCGGCCGCCGCTGCCGCACGCCGCCGGTGGGGGACGGCGGTGCGGCGGCCCGCGGTCGCCGCACTCGGCGCGGTGGTCCTGGTGACCGGAGCCGGCGTGGCGGCGGCCAACGACTGGCTGCCGATCTTCCAGGCCGAGCGGGTCGACCCCGTGGAGATCACATCCACCGACCTCGTCCAGGTGCCCGACCTATCCGCGTACGGCGACCTGCAGTTCACCGAGGCACCGGAGCCCGAGCAGGTGGCCGACGCCGCGACCGCGCAGCAGCGGACCGGCCTCGCCGTCCCCGAGGTCGGCGAGCTGCCCGAAGGCGTGACCGGCGACCCCGCGTACCTGGCCGCCGACCGGGTGACCGCCACCTTCACCTTCTCCGCGGCCAGGGCCGCCCAGGCGGCGGCCGCCGAGGGCGAGGTCCTGCCGCCAGCACCCCCCGGCCTGGACGGCAGCCAGCTGCGGCTGCAGGCAGGTCCAGGCGTCGCGGCGATCTGGTCGCAGCCGACCGGTGTGCCGACGCTCGTCGTGGCACGGTCCGACGCACCGACGGCCTACTCGCAGGGCGTGCCGTTCGAGACGGTGCGCGACTACCTGCTGTCCCTCCCGGGCCTGCCCGACGGTCTCGCCGACCAGCTGCGCGACCTGTCCACGGACGCCGCCACGCTGCCCCTGCCCGTCCCCGTGGACCTGGTGACCAGCTCGACGGCCGACGTCGACGGCGCCGAGGCCACCGTGCTCACCTCGCGCGACGGGCTCTTCGCCGGGGTGGTCTGGGTCGAGGACGGCGTGGTGACCGGCGTCGCCGGGTCGCTCAGCGCCGACGAGCTCCTGTCGGTCGCCCGTGACCTCCGCTGACGCCGCTACCGTCCGCGGGGTGACCGCCGACGGGCTCGCCGGGCTGCCGCCGTCCCCGGCGGTCTGGTGCTCCGGGTTGCGCAAGCGGTACGGACGCCGGACCGCCGTCGACGACGTCTCCTTCACCGTGGCGCGCGGCGAGGTGCTCGGGCTGCTGGGCCCCAACGGCGCCGGCAAGACCAGCGTCATCAAGATGCTGCTGGGCCTGGTCCGCCCCGACGCCGGGGAGGTGTTGCTGCTCGGGCGGCGGGCCGCCGACCCGCGCTCCCGCGCCGCCGTCGGCTACCTGCCCGAGCTGTTCCGCTACCAGCCCTGGCTCACCGCGGCCGAGGTGCTGGACCTGCACGTGAAGCTGGCCGGTGCCGACGTGCCTCCCGCCGAGCGGCGGGAATGCCTGGCCCTGGTCGGGCTGACCGAGCGGGCGGGCGACCGGGTGGGCGGGTTCTCCAAGGGCATGCAGCAGCGCCTCGGGCTCGCCGTCGCGCTGGTCGCCCGCCCGGAGCTGGTCGTCCTCGACGAGCCGACCAGCGCGCTGGACCCGATCGGCCGGGTCGACGTCCGCGACATCGTGCTCTCGCTGAAGGCCCGCGGCGTCGCCGTCCTGCTCAACTCCCACCTCATCGGCGAGGTGGAACGGGTCTGCGACCGGGTGGTGATCCTCGACCAGGGCCGGGTGGCGGCCTCCGGCACGCTGGCGGAGCTGCTCGGCCAGCGCGAGGTTCGGCTGCGGCTGGCCGGCGTCGACGCCCGGGCGGAGGACCGCATGCGGGCGGCCGGGGCGCTCGCCCGCAGCGGCGACTGGTTCACCGTGCAGCTCTCGTCGGACGACGACGGCGTCACCGTGCCGGACCTGGTGCGTGACCTCGTCGCGCTCGGTGTGCGGGTGCACGCCGTCGAGCCGGTGCGGATCAGCCTGGAGGAGCGGCTGCTCGCCGTCCTGCGCCACGAGGAGGGCACGTGACCGAGCTCGCGAGGTCACGCAAGGACACAGCATCGCCGGTCACGTGGCTGACGAACGCCAGCGAGGAGGACACGTGACCGAGCTCGCGAGGTCACGCAAGGACACAGCATCGCCGGTCACGTGGCTGACGAGCGCCAGCGAGGAGGACACGTGACCGAGCTCGCGAGGTCACGCAAGGACACAGCATCGCCGGTCACGTGGCTGACGAGCGCCAGCGAGGAGGACACGTGATCGCGCTGACCGTCGCCGGGCTGACCCTCCGCGAGGCGTTCCGGCGGCGGGTGGTGTGGGCGCTGCTCGTGCTGACGGTGGCGCTGCTCGCGCTCAGCGGCTGGGGATTCTCGAAGCTGATCGGCCTGGACACCGATCTGGGCACCATGACCAGCGGCGAGGCCCGCCTCGTGGCCTCCATGCTGCTCAACCTGATCATGTTCGGGTTCAGCCTGATCGCGGCGATCGGCACGGCGTTCCTCGCCGGGCCCACGCTGGCCGGGGAGGTCGAGTCGGGACAGGCACTGGCGCTCCTCGCCCGGCCGGTCCGCCGCTCCTCGGTCCTGCTCGGCAAGTGGCTGGGCCTGGTCACGTTCGGCTGCGGCTACGTCGTCCTGGCCGGTCTGGGCCAGCTGCTCATCGTTCGGGCGGTGGTGGGCTACTGGCCCCCGGCGCCGGCCACCGGGCTCGCGCTGCTGGCGGCCGAGACCGTCGTGCTGCTGACCCTGGCCCTCCTGCTGTCCAGCGTCGTCTCGCCGATGGCCTCGGGCATCGTCGCGGTCGGGCTCTTCGGGGCCACCTGGGTCGCGGGCGTCGTCGGCGGCATCGGCGGGGCGCTGGGCAACGAGGGTGTCGAGCGGGTGGGCACGGTGTCGCGGATCCTGGTGCCCACCGACGGCCTCTGGCGCGGCGCCATGAACGCCTTCCAGGACCCCGGTGCTCTGGTCCAGATGGGCCCGGAGGGCGGCTTCCCGTTCCTGAGCGACGCCCCCCTGACGGCGGCCTACCTGGCGTGGGCCGCCGTCTGGATCGCCGTGGTGTGGGCCCTGACCGCGCTGTCGTTCTCCCGCCGCGACATCTGAGAACCCGCCCAGCCCCCATAGGCATAGGAAGCTATGCCTATGGATGTGGCACCGAACCCATAGGCATAGCTTCCTATGCCTGCAGGGGCGACTAGCGTCGTCCCCGCTATGAGCGCACTGCCTGCACCGTCCGGGTCCGCCGTCCGCCGTGCCCTCGTGCGCGCCGAGCGGGGGGTGACCCTCGACGCGGTCGAGGCCGAGACGCTGCTGCACGCCCGTGGCCTGGGCGTGGGTGAGCCGCTGGACCGGTTGCTGACCGCCGCCGGCCGGGTGCGGGACGCCGGACTCGCCTCGGCCGGCCGGCCCGGCGTGGTGACCTACAGCCGCAAGGTGTTCATCCCGCTCACCCACCTGTGCCGCGACCGCTGCCACTACTGCACCTTCGTGACGACGCCGGGGCAGCTGCGCGAGGACGGCAGGGCCCCCTACCTCTCCCCGGACGAGGTGCTCGACGTCGCGCGCGCGGGTGCGACCATGGGCTGCAAGGAGGCGCTGTTCACCCTCGGCGACCGCCCGGAGGACCGCTGGCCGGTCGCCGCGCAGTGGCTGGAGGCGCACGGCTTCGACTCCACGCTCGGCTACCTGCGTGCCATGGCGATCCGGGTGCTGGAGGAGACCGGGCTGCTCCCCCACCTCAACCCGGGCGTCCTGTCGTGGGAGGAGATCCAGCGGCTCAAGCCGGTCTCGGCCTCGATGGGGATGATGCTCGAGACGACGGCCACGAGGCTGTGGTCGGAGCCGGGCGGTCCGCACTTCGGGTCCCCCGACAAGGAGCCCGCCGTCCGGCTGCGGGTGCTGGAGGACGCCGGGCGCTCCGCCGTCCCGTTCACCACCGGTGTGCTGCTGGGCATCGGCGAGGACTACGCCGAGCGGGTGGGCGCCGTCGGCGCGATCCGGGACGCGCACAAGCGGCACGGACACGTGCAGGAGGTCATCGTCCAGAACTTCCGGGCGAAGCCGCGGACGGCGATGCAGGCCCACGATGACCTGGAGCTGCAGGAGTACGTCGCCGCCGTCGCCGTCACCCGGCTGCTGCTCGGCCCGAAGGCGCGGGTGCAGGCGCCGCCCAATCTCAGCGATTCGACCGAGCTCGGGCTGCTGCTGCGCGCCGGCGTCGACGACTGGGGCGGGGTCTCACCGCTGACGCCGGACCACGTGAACCCGGAGCGGCCCTGGCCGAACCTGGAGGAACTGGCCAAGCTGTCCGATTACGCCGGGTTCGAACTGCGCGAGCGGCTGGCCGCCCAGCCGGGCTACGTCCTGCAGCCCGAGCCGTGGCTGGACCCGCGGGTGCGCCCGCACGTCTCCGCACTGGCCGGCGCCGACGGGCTGGCGGTCGAGGGCCGGATCCCCGCCGGTCTGCCGTGGCAGGAGCCCGACGAGTCGTGGACGGCTGTCGGCTCCGGGGTGGGCCGCACCGACCTGCACGTCGAGGTGGACACCGTCGGGCGCACCGGCGACCGGCGCAGCGACTTCGATGCCGTGTACGGCGACTGGGCCGACCTGCGCGACCGCACCACGGCCGCCCGGGACGGGCACTCCACCGCGCTGGCCGCCGGCGACCGCGAGGTGCTGGCCGCGCTGCGGCACGCCGAGCGGGACCCGGCGGGGCTGACCGACGCCGAGTACCTGGCGCTGCTGGGCGCCGACGGCGCGGATCTGGACGCGCTGACAGCGCTCGCAGATGCCGTGCGCGCCGACGTCAACGGCGACGACGTCACCTACGTGGTGAACCGGAACATCAACTTCACCAACGTCTGCTACACCGGCTGCCGGTTCTGCGCCTTCGCCCAGCGGCGCACCGACGCCGACGCCTACACGCTGTCGATGCAGCAGGTCGGCGACCGGGTCGACGAGGCGTGGGCGGCCGGGGCCACCGAGATCTGCATGCAGGGCGGCATCCACCCCGACCTGCCGGGCACCGCCTACTTCGACCTGGCCCGCGAGGTGAAGGCCCGGCAGCCCGGCATCCACCTCCACGCCTTCTCGCCCATGGAGATCGTCAACGGCGCAGCCCGCACCGGGCTGTCGTTCCGCGACTTCCTGACCGGGCTCAAGGACGCCGGCCTGGACTCGATCCCGGGGACGGCGGCGGAGATCCTCGACGACGACGTGCGCTGGGTGCTGACCAAGGGCAAGCTGCCGACGGCGACCTGGCTGGAGATCATCCGGACGGCGCACGAGGTCGGGATCCCGACGACGTCGACGATGATGTACGGCCACGTCGACACCCCCGCGCACTGGGTCGGGCACCTGCGCACCCTGGCCGGGCTGCAGGACGAGACCGGCGGGTTCACCGAGTTCGTGCTGCTGCCCTTCGTGCACCACAACTCCCCCATCTACCTGGCCGGGGTCGCCCGCCCCGGTCCGACGGTGCGGGAGAACCGCGCCGTCCACGCAGTGGCCCGGCTGCTGCTGCACGGCCGGATCCACAACATCCAGACCTCGTGGGTGAAGCTCGCCGACGCCGGGACCAAGGCGGTGCTGCAGGGCGGGGCCAACGACCTCGGCGGCACGCTGATGGAGGAGACGATCAGCCGGATGGCCGGCAGCGAGAACGGCTCGCTGAAGACCATCGCCGAACTGGAGGCGATGGCCGCCGCCATCGGCCGCCCGGCCCGCCAGCGGACGACGGAGTACGGCACGCCGACGGCCGAACGGATCGCCACCGCCCGCTCCGACGAAGCCCGCGCCCGGCTCACCCTGTCGGTCACTCCGCGCTGAGCGACCGCCCCGCAGCCGGGCGTGGGCGCTGCCGCCCGGTTCCGCAGCCACGAGCCGGGCGTCGGCGCTCACCGTCGACCGGTCCGCTAACGTCCGCACATGGGACAGGACCGCTCCTCCGACGCGACCGACCACTGGCACCGGCCGCTGCGCCACGTCCGTGCGGCCGAGCTGTCGGGCGACACCGGCCAGAGCAGCGGGATGACCCGCAGGGAAGCGGTGTCCGGCAACAGCGTCGGGGCGGAGAAGGTCTGGATGGGGGAGGCGCACGTCGCCCCGGGCACCGCCTCGGCCAACCACCACCACGGCGACTCCGAGACCGGCATCTACGTGGTCTCCGGCCGGCCGGTGTTCGTCTTCGCCCGCGACGGCGAGGAGGTCCGGCTGACCCCCGAGCCGGGCGACTACGTGTTCGTACCGCCGTGGACCCCGCACCGCGAGGAGAACCCGGGGAGCGAGGAGGCGGTCGTCGTCCTCGCCCGCAGCAGCCAGGAGGCGATCGTGGTCAACCTGCCCCCGGGTTCGTTGGCCTAGTGCCGGCAGCTCAGGCGTTCCAGCGGGAACGCCGCGGGGCTGACGAGGCTCCCGGCGCGCGGCGGCCCGGCGACTAGCCTCGGTGCATGGGCTACTTCGGCACGCTCGTGTACAGCGAGGGACGCTGGCGCACCGGGCGGCCGACCGCGGTGCCGTTCCTCATGGTGGACGTGCACGACAGCGACATCGCGACCGTCGACTACCGCGCGGCTGACGCCTCCGGCGGCCGCTTCTTCCTCGGCTACGAGCCGCGGGTGTACTTCGACGAGCCCGACGCCTCCGTGCCGGTCGACACCGACGCCGAGGCGGACGGCTTCGCCCGCTGGGTGAAGGACGCGGTGGGCACCGAGGTCGACCCCGCGCAGGTGCGGGGACTGATGGCCTCCCCCGGCGGCGTGCCGCCGACCGACGAGGTGGTCGAGCAGACGGTGGAGTCGCTGCTGACCCTCGCCGATCTGCCGCTCCCCGAGTGGCCCACCGACGACGACTCACCGCCCGGGTGACGGCTCATAACGCTTTCGCAGCGTCGGGCCGGCTCCGGGGGCCACGTGCGGCACGATCCGGCCAGCCGCCTGCGCAGGCGGCGTGCTCGGGAGAGGAGCCGTGGTGGCCGTCAACGATCGTCTGACGCTGCGCAACGTGTACCTGTACCTGGTCTGCCTGATCACCCTGGTCGTCAGCATCTTCGCGGCGGTACAGCTGGTCCGCAGCGCGGTCGGCATCTTCTACCCCGACCCCGGCTTCTACGGGTACTACCCCGTCGACACCCCCGGGGGCCCGAGTGGCCTCGACGAGGAGGAGATCCGGCGCCAGGAGCAGCTCGCCGCGGACTCGCAGCGGCGGCACGAGATCCTCGACGTCGTCGGCTCGGGCACCACGCTGCTCATCGCCGGACCGCTGTACGTCTACCACTGGCGCCGGGTGCAGGCCGAACTGCCGGCGCGGGTCGCCGGAAAGGCGCCGACGGCGTCCTGAAGGGGCGACCCGGCCTCGTCGCCGACGAGCGCCGGGCGCACCCGTCCGGACGGCGGCCGGACGAGGCCGGCCACATCCACGCGCTGCGGGTGGCGGCCACCATCGGCGACGCGCCGGGGTCGCCGCCGGATCGACTGAGCCCGAACGCCCCGGGTAGTGACGGCCCGTGCGTGCCATCACCTACACCCGGCCCGGTGGTCCCGACGTCCTCGAGCTGGTCGAACGACCGGCCCCCGACCCCGGACCCGGCGAGGTCCGGGTCCGCGTCGCCTTCTCCGGCGTGAACCCCACCGACTGGAAATCCCGCACCAACGCCCAGCCCGGTCCCGACGGCCAGGTGCCGAACCAGGACGGCTCCGGCACCGTCGACGCCGTCGGCCAGGGCGTCGACCCGGCGATGCTCGGTCAGCGGGTGTGGGTCTGGGAGGCCGCCTGGCAGCGCCCCTGGGGCACGGCCGCCGAGTTCACCGTCGTGCCCGCGCGGCACGCCGTCCTCCTCGGCGCCGATCCGTCGTTCGAGCTGGGCGCGGCGCTCGGCATCCCGTTCCTCACCGCGCACCGCTGCCTCACCGTCGCCGAGTCGCTGCCCGACCGGCTCGGCCCCGGCGCGCTGACCGGCCACACGGTCCTCGTGCAGGGCGGCGCCGGCGCCGTCGGCAACGCCGCCGTCCAGCTCGCCCGCTGGTCCGACGCCACCGTGATCGCCACGGTGAGCAGTCCGCGCAAGGCACGGCTGGCCGCCGCGGCCGGCGCCGACCACGTCGTGGACTACCAGGAGCAGGACGTCGTCGCCGAGGTGCGCAAGGTCGCGCCCGACGGCGTGGACGCGATCGTCGAGGTGTCCGCCGCGGTCAACGCCGGCATCGACGCGCAGGTGATCGGCGCGCACGGGGCGGTCGCCATGTACGCCGACGACGGTGGCGCGGAGGTGACCGTGCCGGTGCGCGCGCAGATGGGGCTCAACGCCCGCTGGCAGTTCGTGCTCGTGTACACCGAGCCCGAGCGCGCCAAGGTGCTCGGCATCGAGGACGTCGCCACCGCCGTCGCCGACGGCGCCGTCCGGGTGGGCGAGGACGCCGGGCTGCCGCTGCACGTCTTTCCGCTGGCGGAGACCGCGCAGGCGCACCGGGCGGTGCAGGACGGCGCCGTCGGCAAGGTGCTGGTCGACGTCACCGCGTGACCGCGGCGGGCGACCTGCGGCTCCGTCGAGTCGCCAATCGTTCGCGTGCGGGAGACCCGGGCGACAGTGACTGAGGTAAGCCTGGCCTAATAGGCATGTTCCACGGCCCTGGAGCCCGCGGCATGTCGACGACGGCTGCGAGCCCCGCCCCTCGTCCGCGCGGCTCGTGCCGCCGAAAGGAAGTGCGCCCCGTGCGCCTACGCATGCTCGCCACCGCCGCAGTCGTTGTGACCGCCCTCAGCGCCTGCGGCTCCTCCTCCGAGAACACCCCGGAGACCTCTGCCCAGGAGGATGCGGTGGAGACCCGGTCGGTCTCCCACGTCATGGGGACGACGGAGGTTCCTGCCCAACCCCAGCGGGTCGTCACCCTCGACACCCCGCACCTCGACACCGCCCTCTCCCTGGGGGTCACGCCCGTGGGGTCGGTGCAGTCCGATGTCGCCGGCGGTCTGCCGGACTACCTGGGTGACCGCACGGAGGGCATCGAGATCGTCGGGTCCATCGAGGAGCCCGAGCTCGAGGCCATCGCAGCGCTGGAACCCGACCTCATCCTCTCCTCCTCCGTGCGGCACGAGGAGATCTACGACCAGCTCAGCGAGATCGCCCCCACGGTCCTCACCGACTACGAGGAGGGCTGGCAGGCCATCTTCGGCACCACGGCGGAAGCCCTGGGCATGGCCGAGGAGGGCGAGGAGGCGCTGGCTGAGTACGAGAGCCGGGCCCAGGAGATCGGCGATGCTCTCGGCGCGGACGGGGCGAGCGCCTCGATCGTGCGCTTCCTCCCCGACGAGACGCGCATCTACGGCCCCGAGACCTTCTCCGGCAGCATCCTCGCCGACGTCGGATTCACCCTTCCCGAGCTGCCCTATGACGAGTACTCGATGGTCTACATCAGCCCCGAGCTCATCGACCAGGCCGACGCGGACATCGTGTTCTCGACCGCCTACGGCGACCCGGGGGCGACCACCAAGGGCAGCGTCACCGCCGTGTGGGACTTCCTGGAGGCCGTGCCCGACTGCGCCTTCGAGGTCGACGACGACGAGTGGATGCTGGGAATCGGGCCGATCGGCGCGGGGATCGTCCTGGACGACGTGGAGGCCGAGCTCGCCGGCACCAACTGCCTGTGACCCCCACGGGCCCCTGACGCCACGGGCCGCGGACCTCGCCTGCCACGGCCGCCCACCGGCCGGCCGTGGCAGGCACCGTCGGGCACCCGATCCCGGGACCGGGTGCCCGACGGAACACCGCACCTGCTCCACCGCGACCGCTCCTCGGCGGATCCGCCGGCCCGCCCGCACCAGCGTGCGCGCTCGCCGACCGGCTTCTCGCACGGAGCACCCCCGGCGACAGACACCCTCGGCAAAGGGTAAGGTGAGCCTTACCTAACTCGGCCAGGAGGTTCGATGCTCTTCCCCCCGTCGGCCGCCGACACCACCTGCGCGCAGGCCCTCCCAGCGGCCGCCCTTCCGCCGTCGCTCCGCACGGAGCTCCTCGCCCGCGCTCGGTCGGGCACGGTCAGCGGCTACCTCTACGACCCGCAGATCGCCGCGGACCGCGCCCGGACCCTGCGGGCGGCCCTGCCCCCCTGGGCGTCGCTGTTCTTCGCCGTCAAGGCCAACGGTTTCCCGGCGGTCTTGAGCGCCCTGGCCGGACCGGCGGGCCTGGACGGCTTCGAGGTGGCCTCGCGCGCCGAGGTGGACCTGGCCCGCACCGCGCTCCTCTCTGCCGGCCGGCCACCCCGCCTCCTGGCCGCGGGGCCGGCCAAGACCACCGGCCTGCTCGGTGCGCTGCTGGACGCCGGCACGGAGGTCGTCCACGTCGAGAGCCCGCTGGAGCTGGCCCGGCTGTCCGCACTGGCCGACGAGCGCGGGAGCACCGTGCGGGTCGGGCTGCGGGTGAACCCGGCGGCCGTCGGGGTGCGTGGCACGCTGGCCATGGCCGGCCGACCGGCCCCGTTCGGCATCCCCGAGGCCGACGTCCCCGAGGCCGTCGCGCTGGCCCGCTCCCTCCCCGGCCTGGACGTCGTCGGCTTCCACGTCCACGCCGTCTGCGGCAACCGGGACGCCGGAGCGCACGCCGCCTACATCCGCTGGTGCCTGGAGTGGGCGGCCCGCACCGCCCGGGAGTGCGGGGTGGACCTGCGCTGGATCGACGTCGGCGGCGGTCTCGGCGTCGCCTACGGCGGGCAGTCACCCCTGGACGTCGAGCTGCTCGGCGACGAGCTGCACCGGCTCTCCCCGCCGGCCGGGGTGGAGGTCGCCCTCGAGCCCGGCCGCTGGCTGGTCGCCGACTGCGGCTGGTACGCCGCCGAGGTCGTCGACGTCAAACGGTCCTACGGGACGACGTACGTCCTCGTGCGCGGCGGCATCGGCGGCTTCGCCCTGCCCGGCACCGAGGACTTCCCCTTCCCCCTCACCGTGCTGCCGGTCGAGGACTGGCCCGCCGGGTTGCCCCGCCCCGAGGCGCACCGGACCGCCGTCACGGTCGCCGGCGAGCTGTGCACCTCCGAGGACGTCCTCGTCCGCGACGTCGTCGTCGACCGGGTCCGCGCCGGCGACCTGGTCGTGGTTCCGCAGGCCGGGGCCTACGGCTGGGAGTTCGCCCTGCAGTCCTTCCTCGGCCATCCGCCGGCCACCCGCGACGTCGTCGCACACCCGCACCCCCTTCCCCGGTCCGTCCCGTCCGCCCCCGCCCCCGCTCCCGCCCTGGAGGTCGTCCCGTGAGCCTCGCCATCGACCGCACCGCGCCCCCCGAGCCCAGCGGGGTCCTCGCCCGCCAGGCGGCCCGCGAGTCCGCCGCCCGCACCTACGCCCGCAACCTGCGGATCGTGCCCGTCCATGCCCAGGGGATGACGGTGACCGGGGCGGACGGCCGCCGTTACCTCGACTGCCTCTCCGGAGCCGGGACGCTGGCCCTCGGGCACAACCACCCGGTCGTGGTCGAGGCGGTGCAGCAGGTCATCCAGCGGGGCGCCCCCTGGCACGCGCTCGACATCGCCACACCGGAGAAGGACGAGTTCACCGACGCACTGTTCGCCGCACTCCCGCCGGGGCTGGCCCGCCGCGCCAAGGTGCACTTCTGCGGCCCGGCCGGCACCGACGCCGTGGAGGCGGCTCTCAAGCTGGCCCGCACGGCCACGGGGCGGATCGGGGTGGCCGCGTTCACCGGGGGCTACCACGGGATGACGGCCGGCGCGCTGGCCGCCTCCGGCGGCGTGGCGGTGAAGGAGCCGATGGCGGGGGTGGCCGCCGAGGCCACCCGCCTCCCCTATCCCTATGCCTACCGCTGCCCGTTCGGGCTCGGGGACGCATCCGGAGAGGTGTCCGCGCGCTACGTCGAACGGCTGCTCGACGACCCGAACGGCGGGGTCGTCCCGCCCGCGGCGATGATCGTCGAGGCGGTGCAGGGCGAGGGCGGCGTCATCCCGGCCCCGCTGCCGTGGCTGCGGGAGATGCGGCGGATCACCGCGGAACGCGGGATCCCCCTGATCGCCGACGAGGTGCAGACCGGCGTCGGCCGCACCGGCACCATGTGGGCGTTCGAGGCCGCCGACGTCGAGCCGGACGTGATGGTGCTGTCCAAGGCGATCGGCGGGAGCCTTCCGCTGGCCGTGGTCGTGTACGCCGACCACCTCGACTCCTGGGCGCCCGGGGCGCACACCGGGACCTTCCGCGGGACCACCCTGGCGATGGCCGCCGGCGCCGCAACCCTGCGGTACGTGCGCGCCGAGCGGCTGCCCGAGCGCGCCGAGGCGCTGGGCCGGCGGCTGCGCGCCGAACTGGAGGGCCTGGCGAAGATCCACCCGTCGATCGGCCAGGTCCGCGGCCGGGGGCTCATGATCGGCATCGAGCTGGTGGAACCCGACGCCGCGCCCGACCGCACCGGCGCCCGCCCGGCCGCGCCGGCGCTGGCGGCCGCGGTGCGCACCGAGTGCCTCCGGCGCGGGCTGATCGTCGAGCTGGGCGGGCGGCACGACAGCGTCGTGCGGCTGCTGCCGCCCCTGGTGATGACCGACGAGGAGGCCGGGCAGGTGCTGGACCGGCTGGATGCCGCGCTGGCCGAGGCCGGGCGGGGGCACCGGGCATGACGACCGCGCTCCCCACCCCCCTGCCGACCGCTCTCGCCGGCCCCGCGGACCAGGGGCTGGCCGACCTGGTGGCCCTCTCCCTCGACGCGCTCGCCGCCGGGCGGGCGGCGCGCGGCGGCCCCGTCCCGGCCGGGGGTCCCCGGCAGGTGGCCGCCGACGTCGACGCCGCCCTGGCCGGCGGCGTCCTGCCGCCGCTGGGGATCGGCGACCGGGCCGCGCTCTCGGGCCTGGTCGCCGCGGTCGCCGCCGGCGCCGCGGACCCGGCAGATCCCGCGT
Organism: Blastococcus capsensis; assembly: GCF_030165005.1. Taxonomy (GTDB): domain Bacteria; phylum Actinomycetota; class Actinomycetes; order Mycobacteriales; family Geodermatophilaceae; genus Blastococcus; species Blastococcus capsensis. Next base: position 83,228 of record NZ_JASNNW010000008.1, on the reverse strand, counting down.
GCGCGGCCCACCTGCACTGCCCCCCGCTGCCCGTCGCGGTGGCTGCCGACCTCGCCGCGAGTGCGCTCAACCAGTCCCTGGACAGCTGGGACCAGGCCCCCGCCGCCACGGTGCTCGAGGAGCGGGTGGTCGCCGCACTGGGCGAGCTCGCCGGCCTTCCGGGCGGGGGTGGGGTGATGACCACCGGCGGGACGGGGTCGACCTACACCGCGCTCCTCCTGGCGCGCGACGCGGCACCCGGACCGGTCCGCCTGTACGCCGGCGCCGCCGCGCACTTCTCCGTCGAGCGGGCGGCCCACCTGCTGGGCCTGCCGGCCGTCGTCCCCGTCCCGGTGGGCGATGGCCACGCCATGGACCCCACCGCGCTGGCCGCCCTGCTCCACGGCGCACCGGCGGGCGAGCGCCCGGTCGTGGTGGCCACGGCCGGCACCACGGATCTGGGGTCCATCGACCCGCTCCCGGCCGTGGCCGAGCTGGTCCGCGCCCACGGGGGCTGGCTGCACGTGGACGCCGCCTACGGTGGTGGACTGCTGTTCTCCGACCGTCGCAGGTACCTGCTGACCGGCCTCGACCAGGCCGACAGCGTCTCGCTGGACCTGCACAAGTTCGGCTGGCAGCCGGCCGCCGCGGGGGTGCTGCTCACCCGGGAGGTGGCCGCGTTCGCCCCGCTCGACCGGCGGGCGGCCTACCTCAACCCGGCGGACGACGAGGCGGCCGGGTACACCAGCCTGCTCGGCCGGTCGCTGCGCACCACCCGCCGCGCCGACGTCCTGAAGATCGCCGTCACGCTGCGGGCCCTCGGGCGGGCCGGGCTCGGTGCCATGGTGGATGCCTGCTGCGACCTCGCGGCGTACGCCGCGGCGCGGGTGCTGCAGGAGCCCCGGCTGGAGCTCGCCGCGACCCCGGTGCTCAGCACCGTGGTGTTCCGCCACCGCGGCGGCGACGCACTGAACGCCGCCGTTCGCCGCCGGCTGCTGCGGGAGGGGCGCGCGGTCGTGGGGCGGACCGAGCTCGACGGCCGGGTGCACCTCAAGCTCACCCTGCTCAACCCGGCGGCCACACCGGCCGACGTCGACGCGCTGATCGACCTGGTCCTCGCCGCCGGCTCCGCCGAGGAGGCCGCATGACCGCCGCCCCGCCCCTTCCCTCCCCCGCCCGGCAGGCCAGGGCCGAGGCTCTCGACGTGCTGGTGCGCTGCTGGCTGCGGGAGACCGGCGCCCCGGTGCCCGGCCCCGGCCCCGTGCGCGTGGACCTCCCGGCCACCGGACGGGCCCTCGTGGTGGACGTCGTCCGCCGCTCCCCCAGCGGCCGGCACGACCTGGGCGCGGTCACCACGCCCGACGGCGCGATCCTCGACGTCGACGCCGTCGCGGGCTGGTTCACCGCCGAGGCCACGGCCCGCGCCGGGCTGCCCGCCGGTCACGCCGAGGACGCCCGCGCCCGGATCACCGAGTCGGCCGGCCGGGCCGCGGGCTACGCGGCGCTGCGGGCCGCAGAACCCGGGCCGCCGGCCGGACTGCCCCGGTGGCTGACCGCCGAGCAGGGGCTGCTCGCCGGGCACCCCTGGCACCCGATGACCAAGAGCCACGACGGCCTGCCCGACGCCGAGGACGTCACCTACGCGCCCGAGGCGCGGGGCCGCTTCCCGCTGCACTGGTTCGCCGCCCGGCGGGCGGTCGTCGCGACCGGCAGCGCCACCGGCGACGTCCCCACCCTGCTCCGCGGGCTGGCCGGGAACCTCGCGGTACCGGCGGGCTTCGTCCCGGTCCCGGCCCACCCGTGGCAGGCGGCCCGGCTGGCGGCACGCCCCGGGGCGGCGGCCCTGCTGGAACGCGGCGACCTGGTGGACCTCGGCCCCGCGGGGCCCCCGTGGTGGGCCACCTCCTCCCTGCGCACCGTCGCCCACCCGGACGCGCCCGTGATGCTCAAGTTGAGCCTCGGACTGCGGGTCACGAACAGCCGCCGGGAGAACCTGCGCGGCGAGCTGCGGCTCGGCGTCCGCACCGCCGAGCTGGTCGACGCCGGCCTCGGCGCCGCGCTGGTCGCCGCGCACCCCTGCTTCGGGCTGGTCCGTGACCCGGCCTGGGTGGGAGTCGACGGGCCCGGCGGGCCGATCGGGCTGGACACGGTGATCCGTGACCAGCCGTTCCGGCCGGCGGACCGGGTGGCGTGCGCCGGGGCGCTCCTCGACGCGCGCCCCGACCGGGGCCGCCCGCCGGCCGCCGACCTGGTGCACCGGGTCGCCGAGCGGACCGGCCTGACGGTGCCCCAGGCCGCGGCCCGGTGGTACCGGCGGTGGCTCGACGCCGTCGCGACGCCCCTGCTGTGGCTGCACGGCCGCTACGGCATCGGCCTGGAGGCCCACCTGCAGAACGTGCTCGTCGGGCTGGACGACGACGGCCTGCCCGACCGCGGCTGGTACCGCGACAACCAGGGCTGGTACGCCGCCGCCTCCCGCGTGCCACGGCTGGAGGCCCTGCTGCCCGGGATCGGGCAGCACTCCGGCCTCGTCTTCGACGACGAGCTGGTCACCGACCGGGTCGTGTACTACCTCGGGGTCAACAACCTGCTCGGCTGCGCCGCCGCGCTGGCAGGGGCGGGGCTGGCCGACGAGCTGGACCTGCTCGGCGTGCTCGCCGACGTGCTGCACCGGCAGCTGGCCGGCCCCGACCCCTCCCCGGCCGCCGCGCTGCTGCTGGAGGCCGACCGGCTGCCGGTCAAGGCCAACCTGCTCACCGGCATCGACGGCCGGGACGAGCTGGAGGGCCCGGTCGCCGCCCAGTCCGTGTACGTGCAGATCCCCAACCCGCTGCGTGAGGTGCGCAGGTGAGGACCCACGACCTGCTCGGGATCGGCCTCGGGCCCTTCGGGCTGTCCCTGGCCGCCCTCGCCGACGGCGTCAACGACCTGGACGCCGTCTTCCTCGACCAGCGGCCGGGGCTGTCCTGGCACCCCGGGCTGCTGCTGGAGGGTGCGACGCTCCAGGTGCCCTTCCTGGCCGACCTCGTCACCCTGGTCGACCCGACCAGCCGCTGGTCCTACCTCGCCTACCTCAAGACCCGTGGCCGGCTGTTCCGCTTCTACCTGGCCGAACGGTTCCAGGTCCCCCGGTCCGAGTACGACGACTACCTGCGCTGGGTGGCGGAGTCGCTGCCCAGCTGCCGGTTCGGGCAGCGCGTGGACGCCCTCGCCTGGGACGGCGACGCCTTCGTCGCGACGGTCACCGACACCACGACCCGGGACCGCCGCACCCTGCGGGCCCGCAGCGTCGTCCTCGGCGTGGGCACCGAGCCCGTCGTCCCGGCGCCGTTCGAGGACCTGCTGGGCAAGCGGGTCGTCCACGCCGCGCAGTACCTCGACGCCCGCCCGGCGCTGCACGAGGCCGCCTCGGTGACCGTCGTCGGCTCCGGGCAGTCGGGTGCGGAGGTGTTCCTCGACCTGCTGCGGGCCCAGCCGGAGACCGGGACGTCGCTGCGCTGGCTGACCCGGACGCCGGCCTTCGCGCCCATGGAGTACTCCAAGCTGGGGCTGGAGCACTTCACCCCCGACTACACCGGCTACTTCCACGGCCTTCCGCAGCCCACGCGGGACGCGCTGCTGCCGGCGCAGTGGCAGCTGTACAAGGGCATCAGCACGACGACGATCGCCGAGATCTACGACCTGCTCTACGAGCGCACCGTCGGCGGACGCCGGGTCGACGCGGTGCTGCAGCCGGCCGTCGCCGTCGAGGCCGCCCGCTCCGAGGGGGACGGCTACGTCCTGGAGTGCCGGCAGGTGCAGCAGGACCGCACCTTCTCCGTGCCGACCGGGGGCGTGGTGCTGGCGACCGGCCACGCCGCCCGCCGGCCGGCACTGCTCGACCCGCTGCTACCGGTGCTCGACCTCGACGAGCAGGGCCGCTACCGGATCGGTGCCGACCACCGCGTGGCCCTGCGCTGCTCCGGGGCGCTCTACGTGCAGAACGCCGAGACGCACACGCACGGCGTCGGCGCGCCCGACCTGGGCCTGGGTGCCTGGCGCAGCGCCACCATCCTCGGGGCGATCACCGGCCGACCCCTGGTGGAGGAGCCGCAGCAGGGCGCGTTCACCACCTTCGGCGCGCCGTGAGGGCCGCCCGCCCGGTCCTGGCGCTCGTCGTCGCCCTCCAACTGGTGGCCGAGACCGCCCTGACGCCGTACTGGCCCAGGCTCCTGCGCGACCTGTTCGGCATCGCGGACCTGTCCGCGACCGGCACCTACCTCGCCGTCTGCCGGACCGCCGGGCTGCTGGCCCTGCCGCTGTGGGGGCTGGCCGCCCGCCGATGGCCCCTGCCGCACCTGATCGTGGCCGGGCTCCTCGGCTCGGCGGTGTTCGACCTCGCGCTCGCGCTGGCCCCCTCGTTCCCCGCCTTCGCCGCCCTGTCCGCCGGCTCGGTCGCCACGGGGAGCTCGATGGTCCTGGCCTATCCGGCGCTCGTGGCCGTCGCCGACCGGGGCCGGCCCGGTGATCGGCTGTCGGGAGTGATCGTCTACGCGGCGGTCTTCCACGCCGCAGCCGTGCTCGCCACGCCGGTGGGTGCCGGGGTCCTCGCGCTGCCGGAGCCCCGGCTCGGGCTGGCGGCCTTCGCCGTCGCCGACGTCGCGCTCGCCGTCGGCGTCTGGCGGGCGGTGACCGGACGGCGGCCTGCGGAGGCCCCGGCGGTTCCTGCCGCGGTGCCCGGACCGGCGGGCGAGGACGCCGCCGGACCGGCTCCGGACGGCGGCGTTCCCCGACGGCGGCTGCGGGCGGGCGCGCTCGCCGCCGTGGCCGCCGTCGCCGTCCTCGTCGACCTGGGCATCGCCGTCCCGCGCCCCTTCTTCACCGAGCTGGTGCTCCGCGGCGGGGGGTCGCTGACCGCGGCCGCCGTCCTGTTCCTGCTGCCGGCGCTCGCCGCGCTGGCGGTCCTGCCCGTGGCCCGGCCGCTGAGCCGATGGTCGGGGCCCCGGCTGCTGCCGGGCAGCGCGCTGGTGGCCGGCGCCGGGCTGGCGCTGCAGGCCGTCGGCGCGCTCTCCGGGGCCGGCTCGCTGCCCGCGCTCGCCACCGGCCGCGTCGTCTTCGGCCTCGGCCTGGGGCTGCTGGCGGTGGCGGTCGACGTGCGGGTGTTCGCGGCCGTGGGCACCGCCGGTCCCGGCTTCGCCGCGGTGGAGACCGCGCGCTCGGGCGCGCTGCTGGCCGCCCCGGTGCTGGCGACCACCGCGGCGGCGGCCGCGCTGCCCGGGCCGCTGGTGGTGGCGACCGCGTTGCTGGTGGCCGTGGCCGCGCTCGCCACGCTCCGCTCGGTGGCCACCGCGGCCGCCCCGCCGAACGCCCCCGGTGCCGCCGTCCCCTCCGCCGTCCCCGGCGCGCCGACCCCGGCCGTCCTCGTACCCACCCCCGTTCCGGAGGTCCGCGATGAACCAATCCCCTGACGTGACCACCTCGACCTGGCAGGACGCGGGCCGGCTGCTGGTCGCCAAGGCGCTGTCCGAGCTCTCCTACGAGGAGTTGTTCGTCCCCGTCCCCGACGGCCCGGGAGGCTGGCGGCTCGAGCTGCCCGACGCGCCGGTGTACCGGTTCCGCGCCCGCCGGGGCGGCTTCGGGACGTGGCGGGTGGACCCCGCCGGCGTCTCCCGCGGCGACGAGCCCGCCGTCGACCCGGTCCGCCTGGTCCTCGACGCCCGCTCCGTGCTGGGCTTCGACGGCCCGACCACGGCCGAGGTGGTGCGGGAGCTGACCGCCACGCAGGCGGCCGAGGCCCGCCTGCTGGCCGAGGGCCGGCCGGCCGGCGAGCTGGCCGACCTGCCCTACGCCGAGCTGGAGCAGCACCTGACCGGCCACCCGGTGCTGGTCCTCAACAAGGGCCGCCTGGGCTTCGACGCCGCGGACCTCGACCGCTACGCCCCCGAGGCGCGGGGCACCGTGGCGCTGCGCTGGTACGCCGCGCACCGGTCGGTCGCCGCGTACCAGGGCGTCCCGGGACTCGACCAGCAGCGGCTGCTGGCCGAGGAACTCGACCCGGTCACCCGGGAGCGGTTCGCCGCGACGCTCGCCGGCCAGGTCACCGACCCCGCGGCCTACGTGTGGCTGCCCGTCCACCCCTACCAGGACGAGACCGTCGTCCGGACCCTGTTCGCCGGCTACCTGGCCGACCGGCGGCTGGTGCCGCTCGGGAAGGGGCCGGTGGACTACCGGCCGGTCCAGTCCGTGCGGACGCTGGTCGCCCCCGGGCACCGGGACGTCAAGACGCCGCTGCTGATGCGCAACACCCTGGTGTGGCGGGGCCTCGGGACCCGCGCGACCGCGGCCGCCCCGGACGTGAGCGCATGGCTGGCGACGCTGCCGGCCGGGGACCCTGAGCTGCGCGCCACCGGGCTCGGGTTGCTGGGCGAGGTGGCCAGCGTCGTGGTGGCGCACGACCGCTACGACGAGGTCGACGACGCGCCCTACCGCTACCGCGAGCTGCTGGGCGCGGTCTGGCGGGAGCCGGTCGCCGCGCACCTGCGGCCGGGGGAACGGGCCCGGTCGCTGGCGGCGCTGCTGCACGTGGACCCGGCCGGCCGGGCCGTGCTCACCGAGGTCGTCGGCCGTTCGGGGCTGGCTCCGCGGGAGTGGCTGCGCCGCCTCTGCGACGCGCTGCTGCCCGGGCTGCTGCTCTGCCTCACCCGCCACGGGGTGGCCTTCTGCCCGCACGGCGAGAACACCGTGGTCGTCTACGACACCGGAGACGTGCCGGTGCGGGTCCTGGTCAAGGACTTCGCCGAGGACGTGACGCTGCTGCCCGGCCACGCCTACCCGGGGCTGTCGGAGCGGGCCGACCGGGTGCTGGTGCGCTGGCCCGCGCAGGAGATGGCCCACAGCATCATCAGCGCCGTGCTGGCCGGGCACTTCCGGTTCCTGGCCGGCGTGGCCGAGGAGCACCTGGGCCTCCCGGAGGACACCTTCTGGTCCGTCGTCCGCGACGCCTTGCTGTCGTGGCGGGCCGACCATCCCGACCTGGCCGACGCCTTCGACGATCTCGGCCTCCTCGCCCCCGAGGTGGAGCGGATCGCGCTGAACCGGGAGCACCTCACCGGCGGCGGGTTCCACGACCGGGCCGACCGCGACGCCGCGCCCGACGTCGTGCACGGCTGCGTGGCCAACCCCCTGGCCACCGCCCCGGTCCCGGCGGCCCTGCCCGCGGGGGTGCCGGCGTGACGACTTTCGATCAGCTCCGCGGCCAGGTCGACGCCGGCCTGGTCGACGAGGTCGTCCTCGCGCTGCCCGACCTCGCCGGCCGGCTCCTGGGCACCCGGCTGTCTGCCCGGCACTTCCTGGACAGCACCGTGGCCGACGGGTTCGGCGCCTGCACCTACCTGCTCACCACCGACGTCGACATGTCGGTGACGGCTCCGTCGTCCGAGCTGGATCCCGACGGCACCGGCTACGGCGACATGGTCCTCGTGCCCGACCTGGCCACCCTGCGCCCGCTCCCCTGGGACCCCGGCACCGTCCTGGTGCTCGCCGACGCCCGCCACCCCGGGGGCGCACCGGTCCAGGTCGCGCCGCGGCAGGTGCTGCGCAGGCAGGTCGAGGCACTGGCCGGGCACGGGCTGGTCCCGCTGGCGGGCGTGGAGCTGGAGTTCCGGGTCTTCCTCGAGTCCTACGCCGCTGCCGAAGCCGCCGGGTGGTCGCGGCTCACCCCGGCCAGCCGCACCGGCGTGGACTACGCACTGGTGGGGCTGGAGCGGATGGACGCGCTGACCCGGCGGCTCCGCCGGGAGACCGTCGCGGCCGGGCTGCGGCTGGAGTCCGCACGCGGCGAGTGCGCTCCCGGCCAGTACGAGATCGTCTTCCGGTACGGCGAGGCGCTGGCCGCCGCCGACGCGGCGGCGTTCTACCGGACGGCCGCCAAGCAGATCGCCGCGCAGGAGGGCATGGCGCTGACGTTCATGCCCAAGTACGACGCCGCCGAGGGGAACTCCTGCCACCTGCACGTCAGCCTGCACGACACCGACGGCGCGCCGGTCCTCGCCGGCGACGGGCCGTACGGCGAGTCCCCGCTCCTGCGCCGGATGCTGGCCGGTCAGCTGGCCTGCCTGCGCGAGCTGACCCTGCTGTTCGCGCCGACCGTCAACGCCTACAAGCGGCTGCGGCCCGGCGCATTCGCGCCCACCTCGGTCGCGTGGGGGCCGGACAACCGGCTGGCGGCCCTCCGGCTCGTCGGGTCCGGGGCCTCGCTGCGGCTGGAGCACCGCGTGCCGGGCGGGGACGCCGATCCCTACCTCGCGCTGGCCGGGGTGCTGCTGGCGGCCCGGCACGGCCTCGAGAACGACCTGCCCCTGCCCGACCCGGTGCGGGGCCGGCCCCGGCCCGACGCCCCGGCGTTGCCGGCGTCGCTGGCCGAGGCCGCCGATCTCCTGCACGGCAGCGAGGTCGCCCGGAAGGGTCTCGGCGACGGACTCGTCGACGCCCTGGTGAGCGCGGCGCGCGCCGAGTGGGACGCCTACGGCGCGACGGTCACCGAGTGGGAGCGGGGGCGGGGCTTCGAGCGCCGGTGACCCCGCCGACGCCACCACGTGGCCGGCGGAAGGCGGCTGGCACGATCCCAGCCATGACGCGCGTCCTGGTCGCTCCGGACAAGTTCAAGGGGTCGCTGACCGCCGCCGAGGTCGCCGAGGCGGTCCGCTCCGGCCTCACCGCGGCGGTGCCCGGGCTCGACGTCCGGGCGGTGCCGGTGGCCGACGGCGGGGACGGCACCCTGGCCGCGGCCGTGGCGGCCGGCTTCGAACGGGTGGCCGTGACGGCTGCGGGCCCGACCGGTGAGCCGGTGCCGACCGCCTACGGCCGCCGGGGGGACGTCGCGGTCGTGGAGATGGCCGACGTGTCCGGCCTGTCCCGGCTGCCCGGTGGCCGGCCGGCGCCGCTGACCGCCACCAGCCGCGGTACCGGTGAGCTGATCGGAGCCGCGCTGGCCGACGGGGCGCGCCGCGTGGTCGTCGGCATCGGCGGCAGCGCCTGCACCGACGGTGGCGCCGGGATGCTGCAGGCCCTGGGCGCCCGGCTGCTGGACGCCGACGGCCGCGAGATCGGCCCGGGCGGCGGGGCGCTCGCGCAGCTGTCCCGGGTCGACCTCGGCGGCCTGCACCCGGCCCTGGCCGACGCGGAGATCGTCGTGGCCTGCGACGTCGACAACCCGCTGACCGGGCCGACCGGGGCCGCGGCCGTCTACGGCCCGCAGAAGGGCGCCGACGAGACCCAGGTCGAGCGGCTGGACCGCAACCTGGGCCGGCTGGCCGACCTGGTCGCCGAGGCCACCGGGCGCGACGTCCGGGAGGCTCCCGGGGCGGGCGCCGCCGGCGGTGTCGGGTTCGCGGCCATGGCCATCCTGGGCGCCACGCTCCGGCCGGGGATCGAGCTGATGCTCGACCTGCTCGACTTCGGCGACCAGGTGCGCCAGGCCGAGCTCGTCATCGTCGGCGAGGGGTCGCTGGACCCGCAGACGCTGCACGGCAAGGCGCCGGTGGGGGTCGCCCGGCGGGCCCGCGACGCCGGCGTCCCCACGGTGGTCGCGGTGTGCGGCCGGAACCTGCTCAGCGACGAGCAGCTGCGCGGGGCAGGGATCGACGCCGCCTACGCCCTCGCCGACATCGAGGCCGATCCCGACCGCAGCATGGCGGAGGCGGGGCCGCTGCTGGAGCAGGTCGCGGCGCAGCTCGCCGTCCGGCACCTCAGCGCACCGGGACGACGTTGACCCCCCGTCGTCCGAACCGCGCGACGGTCACGGGATCCACCGCCTCGTCGGTGAGCACGCTCCACTCCCCACCCAGGTGCGTCCACGCCGGCGGGTTCGCCGGGACGAACTTGGAGGAGTCGGCGAGCACCACCACGCGCCCCGACCGTCCGGCGACCAGCTCCTTGACGTAGGTCTCCTCGACGGTCGGCTCACCCAGCCCCTTCTCGGGGTGCAGGGTGTCGGCGCCCAGGAAGGCGATGTCGAACGCGAGGCGCCCGAGGGCCACCTCGGAGAGAGCGCCCGCCACGCCGTGACTCAGCGGCTGCACCTGACCGCCCACCATGATCACCCGGAGCCCCGGCACCCTGGCCAGCTGCAACGCCGCCTCCAGGCCACGGGTCACCACCGTCAGCGGGCCGCGGTCGGCGAGGACACGGGCCAGGGCGAGGCAGGTCGTGCCCGCGTCGACGAAGACGCTGGCCTCCGCCGGGACCAGTTCCACCGCCGCCGTCGCGATGGCTGCCTTGGCGTCGGCGAACAGGCGCGTGCTGTCGCCGAAGGACCGCTCGTGGAAGACCTCCCGGACCAGAGCACCCCCGTAGGTGCGGGCGATCCGGCCGTCCTCCTGAAGCTGGGTCAGGTCCCGGCGCACCGTCGAGGCGGAGACCCCGACCCGGTCGGCGAGCGCCTCCACTCCCTCGATGCCGCCACGCAGCAGGGTGACCAGTGCCTCGTGCCGCTCCTCCGTCGAGCGGCGTCTCCGTGTCTCGGCCATGGCCGCCGGTCCGGCGGTCAGGAACCGTAGGTTCGGCGGATGTTGTCGACGAAGGGCGCGTAGTCGACCGCGGCGAGGTAGGCCGACAGCATCGTGCCGTGACCGGCCTTGCCCGTGCCGGCGATGTCGAAGGCCGTGCCGTGGTCGACCGACGTCCGCAGGATCGGCAGCCCGACCGTCACCGAGATGGTGCCGTCGAAATCGAAGGTCTTCGCCGGGATGTGTCCCTGGTCGTGGAAGTGCGAGAGCACCCCGTCGTACCTGCCGACCAGCCCCTGGTGGAACACCGAGTCGGCCGGGATGGGTCCGCGCACGTCCAGGCCGTCGGCGCGGGCGGCCTCGCAGGCCGGGCCGATGTGCACGATCTCCTCGTCGCCGAAGTTGCCGTTCTCCCCGCCGTGCGGGTTCAGCGCGGCGACGGCAAGGCGGGGGTTCTCGACGCCGAAGACCTGGAGCGCGGTGTGCGCCTTGCGGATCGAGTCCTCGACCCGCTCCTTGCTGATCTGGTCGATGGCCGTGCGCAGCGCGACGTGCCGGGTCGTGAAGAAGATCCGCAGGTGGTGGCCGGGCTGGGCGGTGTTGCGGACGACGAACATGGTGTCCTGCTGCGTGACGCCCGTCAGCTCGCCCAGCATCTCGGTGTGGCCCAGGTGCTCGGAGCCCGCGGCCCAGATGGCCTCCTTGTTGATGGGCCCGGTCACGATGCCGGCCACCTTCCGCTCCATGGCGGCGCGCGTGGCGGTCTCGATGGCGGCGATCGCGGCCCGGCCGGCGCGCTCGTCCACCTTCCCCCACTCGGGCACGTCGTCGCCGAGGACGCCGGTGTCGACGATGTCGATGACCCCCGCGGCGGGCTCCACGTCGAAACCGTCCACGGCGCGGACCTCCACGTCGAGGCCCATCGCCGCCACCCCGCGACGCAGGGCGGCGGCATCCCCCACGGCGACGCCGTGGTGGTCGGCCGCGCCGGCCTGATCGACCAGCGTCCGCGCCGTGATCTCCGGGCCGATGCCCACCGGGTCGCCGATGGTGACTGCGAGTACGTGTCGGGTCATGTCTGTCTCTCCTTCGTGGGGGCCGGCGGTGGTCGGTGCAGGGGTCGGGAGTCGGCGGATGCGACCCGGCGGCGGTCGAGCTCGACGGTCTGCCGGAGGTGGTCCAGGCACGTGACCGTGGTGCCCACGTCACCGACCAGCCCGCCCTTGGTGGTGATGTGCATGCCCTCCCACGGTCCGCCGACGAGCGTCCCCGCGACCGCGAGGGGAACCACCTCACCGGAGATCTCGAGGCCGTGCGAGCCGAGTTCGGCCAGCACCGCGGCGGTCACGTCACCCCCGGTGGTGAACAGCCCCTCCACCGGGTGCTCCTCCACCACCCGGCGCACCGCCGTCGCCAGGTGCCGCGGAATGCGGGCGGCGTCCTCTGCCGTCATCGGCCGCACGTCGGAGTCCTCGACCACCGTGGCGAACACGACGATGTCGTCGGCGGCCGCCTGCGCGAGGGCCTCGGCCAGCACGGCGGTCGCGGCCTCGACGTCGGGAACGGCGCTCCCCGGCAGCGACGGCATCCGGTGCACGACTGCTCCCCGCTCCGCGACCAGCTGCTGGAGCTGCTTGCGGGTGAGCTCGGTCGCGGACCCCGAGACCACCAGGAGCGGGAAACCGTGCGACGTCCGGCCCAGGCCCAGCGCCCGCGCCATCGCCACCGAGGACGGGCCGGGGTCGCTGGTGACCCACACCACGTCGCGACCTTCGGACGCCGTCACCGCCGCGGTGGCGATGCGCGCGAGGTGCTCCTCGGTCATCGCATCGGCAATGAGGATCTCCGCGCCCCCGTCGAGAGCCGCCCCGATGTCGCCGACCAGGCTCTCGGCCGGGCCGGTGACCACGGCCATGGGCACCAGGTGGGCGGTCAGGTCGGTCTGCTGGCGCAGGATCTCCAGGACGTCGGAGGTGCGCATCGGCGTACGGGAGTCCCGCGCGACCTCCGTCTCCTCGAGCCGGCGTCCGTCGAGTAGCTGGGTGCCACCGATCGTGTGCCGTCCGGCCGTCGGGTGCGCCGGCGCGCACAGCACCACCACCCGCGCCCCCGTGAGACTCCGGACCTCGTCGGCCACCGCCGCCGTCGTCGCGCCGACGTTGCCGCGCAACGTGGTGTCGATCCGGTTGCAGACGAGCCGGGCCGGCCACCCGGCGCGCACCACCGAGCGCGCTCGCGCCGCAGCCTCGTCCGGTGGGGAGTGCCGGCTGTCGGTCGTGGCCACCAGCACGTCGAAGCGGGAGGCCATGCCGGTGACCACCTCGGCCCCGGTGGCGGCGCTCGCCGTCGCCGCCCGCAGGCCGACGGAGGAGAAGTCCGCGGCCGTCGCGTTCGCACCGGTCAGGTCGTCGGCGACGACGAGCACGTCACCCATCGGACGTGACGGTCACAGGAAGAGGCTCGCGATGAGCAGCAGCGGCAGCGAAGCCGCCCAGACGGCCGTGGTGATCCCCGACCACCCGCGGAGCGCGGCTGTGCCGTCCAGCCCGGTGAACCGGGTGACGACCCAGAAGTAGGAGTCGTTGAAGTAGCTGAACACCATCGATCCCGCGGTGCAGGCCAGCGCGGCCAGCAGCGGCGAGAGCCCGAGCGCCAGGACCAGCGGCGCCGAGACCGAAGCCGCGGTGATCATCGCGACGGTGCCCGAGCCCTGTGCGAGACGGACGAGCGAGGCGATCAGGAAGGGCACCAGGACGCTGGGCAGCGACAGCTGGGAGATGGCCTCGGCCAGCTCGTCGCCGACTCCCGAGTCGCGCAGCACCTGGCCGAGGGCGCCACCCGCGCCGGTGATCAGGATGATCAGCCCGGCCGACGCCGCGGCGTCGGCGAGCCAGGAGTGCACGCGCTTGCGCGGCGTCCAACGCGGCAGCAGCAGGTAGACGGCCAGGACGATACCGACCAGCAGGGCGATCACCGGGTTGCCGATGAAGGCGAGCGCGGCGACGGCGCCCTCGGGGGTGTACTCCTGGCCCGGGTCCAGCGCGCCGACGGCGTTGCGGTCGATCGCCGTGGCGACGGTGTTGAGCACGATGAGCAGCAGCGGTACCAGCAGCGGCAGCGAGGCGACCAGGAAGCCGACCCGGTGCGGCCGCTCCCCCTCCGGCGTCTCGCCGAGCTGGTGGCTGAGCGGCTCGTCGGACGGCGGCTCACCACCGAGGGGTGGACTCGTGGGGCCGCCGGTCTCGGTGGCCGCCGCCCCGCCGACCGCCCGGCCGCCGGCGACCTCGCTGGTCGCCCGGTTGCCGGCGTAGACGGCTTCGCGGACGGTTTCGTTGACCTCGCCCTCCAGCTTCGGGCCGATCCAGGATGCGTAAGCGATGACGACCGGCATCAGCAGCAGGGTGAAGACCAGACCGGCCAGGATGAGGGCACCGATGTTGGCGCCCAGGATGCCGGCGACGGCCAGGGGGCCCGGCGTGGGCGGCACCAGGTGGTGGGTCAGCGTCATCCCGCAGCCCAGCGCGAGGGCGAGGACGACGTAGCGCCCGTTGATCCGCCGGGCGATCGACCGCGCCAGCGGGTTCATGATCACGTAGCCGGAGTCGCAGAACACCGGGATGGACACCACGGCGCCGGTACCGGCCATGGCCCAGTGCTCCCGGCCCTTCCCGAGGAGCCGGACGAAACCGCGGGCCAGCCGATCCGCGGCACCGGAAACCTCCAGCATCTTGCCGATCGCCACCCCCAGCCCGATGACGATGCCGATCGATCCCAGCGTGTTGCCGAAGCCGGTCGTGATCGATCCGATGGTCTCCCCGACCGGCGAGCCGGCGATGAAGCCGGTGACCAGCGCGGCGATCAGGAGCGCCACGAACGCGTCGAGACGGGTGCGCAGGACGATCACGACGATGGTCGCGATGCCGAGCACGAGTGCGAGGAGCAGCTGTACGTCCACCGGGAAGCCTCCTTGCCGATCCCCCGCCGTTGGGAGACGACCAAGGGCAGCCTTGACGAGCTTTCTGCGCAGAGCAACCGGGACCGACGGGTAACTTTGCGCAGAACGCGCAAGTGAGCGCGGCGGTGGGAATGTCGTGTGGCACGACTTGGCGCGTAAGGACGGGGGAGCACAAGACGCGCAGGTTCGCCTCACATGCCAACTGCGCAGGTCGATCACCGTGGCCAGGTACAGCTTGCCGGTCGTGGTGGGGATCTCGACATGTCGCCACCGACTTGCGCGCCCAGGCCGTAGCAGCCAGTGCTACATTTGCGGCCATGGAGACGGTCAGCCAGCGCGAGTTGCGCAACCGGAGCGGTGAACTGTTGCGCCGGGCTTCTGCGGGTGAACGCATCCGCATCACCACCAACGGCGTCCCGGTCGCCGAGCTGGTACCGCCGAACCTGACGGCCGTCGAGCGGCTCCGGACACAGGGCCGCCTGTCCCCCGCCACCGTCCGAGGCGCCGACCTGGACGACCTGCCGCCTCCGATGCAGGTGGCCGAGCCACTCAGTCGACTGCTGACCGAGGTGCGCGGCGACCGGTGACAGCGCTCGACGCCTCAGCGGCGGCCAAGCTCGTCGTTGCCGAAACAGGCACCCTGGAGATGCGCGCCCGGTTCACCTCCGACGACGAGCTCTTCAGCTCTTCGCTGCTCATCGGTGAGCTGCTCCGGCTCGCCACCCGGATCGGCGCGGACTACGGCGTCGTCGAACGGTTGCTGGCGAGGGTCGAGCTGCTGGCTGTGGACGACTCCGTCCTGCGCGAGGCGGGCCGACTACGGCTCCCCGGTACCTGGGTCAGCACATCTGATGCCATCTACCTCATCACCGCTCAACGACTGGAACAGACCGAGCTGCTGACCTACGACCAGCAGCAGGCCCGGGCCGCCGACGCTCTGGGCATGCGACCGTCGTCTCCTGGGTGGGACCAGGACTGGTGGCGGTGACGGCCACCAGCCGGGACTGTCAAGGGCCATGAGGATCTGCCCAGCGGCGGTTTCGTCCGCGACGCCGGCTGGGGCTCACCCCCGCGGACGCGGGGAGCACCCGGCGCCGTCGTCGAACGTCTTGTAGCCGTAGGGCTCACCCCCGCGGACGCGGGGAGCACATGCCGGTCGGCCTGTTCACCACCCGGCAGAAGGGCTCACCCCCGCGGACGCGGGGAGCACCCGTCCTGACTGGTGAACTCGACGCCGACGGCGGGCTCACCCCCGCGGACGCGGGGAGCACCCGTCCTGACTGGTGAACTCGACGCCGACGGCGGGCTCACCCCCGCGGACGCGGGGAGCACCATCTCCGCCGCGCGCATCGCCGCATGAGTGAGGGCTCACCCCCGCGGACGCGGGGAGCACCGCTACTTCATCGTCGGCGGGACCACGCGCCCGGGCTCACCCCCGCGGACGCGGGGAGCACCGCGGACTACGAGCCGGACAACAAGAACGACCTGGGCTCACCCCCGCGGACGCGGGGAGCACAACGGTGTCCCGGGTCCGCCGCGGGACGCGCGGGGCTCACCCCCGCGGACGCGGGGAGCACTATCCGGCGTGCGGGTCACTGCCCGGCGTGGTGGGCTCACCCCCGCGGACGCGGGGAGCACGCCGACCAGGCAGCGCGGGACAACCTGACCAAGGGCTCACCCCCGCGGACGCGGGGAGCACGTCTTCCCATACTCCTCCACGATTCGGTACAGGGGCTCACCCCCGCGGACGCGGGGAGCACAGCGCGCTCCGTCGCCGCCCGGTCTTCGTAGTGGGCTCACCCCCGCGGACGCGGGGAGCACTTCGCCCTCGCAGCCATGTGGGGGCTGGTCTTGGCTCACCCCCGCGGACGCGGGGAGCACGCCGGTGTGGATGCGGCTTTGCTACCCCCGAGGGGCTCACCCCCGCGGACGCGGGGAGCACTGGTGTAGCCCAGGACGATGGGCTGGGCGTCGGGGCTCACCCCCGCGGACGCGGGGAGCACACCCCCGTCGGACTGTTCACCACCCGGCAGAAGGGCTCACCCCCGCGGACGCGGGGAGCACCTGCTGGTGCGGGTCGCCCTGTCCGACCATGTGGGCTCACCCCCGCGGACGCGGGGAGCACCGGCACAGCAGGCCTGAATGCCCCTCCCTACCGGGCTCACCCCCGCGGACACGGGGAGCACCCGGTGACCCTCCGCGGCCGGCTCGCTGACCGGGGCTCACCCCCGCGGACGCGGGGAGCACCTGCCGGCCACCCCGCCCAAGCTGCCCGAATGGGGCTCACCCCCGCGGACGCGGGGAGCATACGGTGTCGACGTCGCCGGAGAACTCTTGCTCGGGCTCACCCCCGCGGACGCGGGGAGCACGTCGTGGTCGGGGCGTCGGGGGACAGCTGCTTGGGCTCACCCCCGCGGACGCGGGGAGCACTCCTCGGCCAAGGCGTGGGCCTCGGTGCCGCGGGGCTCACCCCCGCGGACGCGGGGAGCACGCGCCGCCGTGCGGGCGGGCTGCGCGCATCACGGGCTCACCCCCGCGGACGCGGGGAGCACGTGATCACGAACGGGGTGACGCCGTCCCGGCTGGGCTCACCCCCGCGGACGCGGGGAGCACGCGAGCTCGTCGATGCGGGCGTTGACCCGGCGGGGCTCACCCCCGCGGACGCGGGGAGCACTCAACCGAACCGGGCGACACGGTGACGATCGCGGGCTCACCCCCGCGGACGCGGGGAGCACCATCCCGGTGTGGGCGAGCGCGTTCACGGTCAGGGCTCACCCCCGCGGACGCGGGGAGCACGCGGACGGCGACCGGCATGAGCTGCTGTGGCGCGGCTCACCCCCGCGGACGCGGGGAGCACGATCTGCGGAAGCCAGTCGACGTCGGCCCGCGGGGCTCACCCCCGCGGACGCGGGGAGCACCGTGCTCACAGC
Source organism: Blastococcus capsensis (assembly GCF_030165005.1). Taxonomy (GTDB): domain Bacteria; phylum Actinomycetota; class Actinomycetes; order Mycobacteriales; family Geodermatophilaceae; genus Blastococcus; species Blastococcus capsensis. The sequence continues at coordinate 65,880 of NZ_JASNNW010000008.1, read as the reverse complement.
GCCACCCGGTTCACGTAGATGGGCTCACCCCCGCGGACGCGGGGAGCACACGGTCACCGGGTTGCCGGCCAGCGCGGTGTTGGGCTCACCCCCGCGGACGCGGGGAGCACAGCAGCCCTTGGGGCCAGTCGGCCACGTCGAAGGGCTCACCCCCGCGGACGCGGGGAGCACATCTGCTGCGGTGTGGCCGGGGCGGCGTCGTAGGGCTCACCCCCGCGGACGCGGGGAGCACTGGCGCTACGGGACGTCGGAGACCCCCGACGAGGGCTCACCCCCGCGGACGCGGGGAGCACTACCAGCTGGACGGGCAGGGCAACCGGGACTGGGGGTCACCCCCGCGGACGCGGGGAGCACAGCAGGTAGCCGACCGCGTTGTCCGACACCGGGGGCTCACCCCCGCGGACGCGGGGAGCACCTCCCGAAGGAGAGCGGGGGCGACTTTTGCAGGGGCTCACCCCCGCGGACGCGGGGAGCACAACATCGAGCGGCTCAACGACTTCGGCGGGTCGGGCTCACCCCCGCGGACGCGGGGAGCACTGGATGGGATCAACTCGTCCGGCGGCAACGTCGGGCTCACCCCCGCGGACGCGGGGAGCACGTCATCGACGCCGGCCCGGACGGGCTGACGGTGGGCTCACCCCCGCGGACGCGGGGAGCACGGGTCCGCTGTCGGTCATCGGGCGTACCGGCGGGGCTCACCCCCGCGGACGCGGGGAGCACGCCAGGGCGCCGAGCGCGAAGCCGCCGCCGGCGGGCTCACCCCCGCGGACGCGGGGAGCACATCCCTTTGCCCGCAGAAGGCTCCCAGAACTGGGGCTCACCCCCGCGGACGCGGGGAGCACATCCTGACACCTACCCGGTAGAACTGGATGCTGGGCTCACCCCCGCGGACGCGGGGAGCACCCGAGCACGGTCATCAGGTCGCGCAGCCAGTCGGGCTCACCCCCGCGGACGCGGGGAGCACCAGCGGCGCCCCCTCGGGACCCATCCGGGCGAGGGCTCACCCCCGCGGACGCGGGGAGCACATCCTGGCGCCCACCGGTGGGGGCTTCGAGAAGGGCTCACCCCCGCGGACGCGGGGAGCACGCTCCTGCCCTCTTGGCCGCAAGGTAGTGCCGGGGCTCACCCCCGCGGACGCGGGGAGCACGGCCAGCTCAGGACCACGTAGATGTAGCCGCCGGGCTCACCCCCGCGGACGCGGGGAGCACTTCTTGCGGCCGAGCCAGCCACCGGGGGAACGGGGCTCACCCCCGCGGACGCGGGGAGCACGTCACCGAGACGTGGACGATCGTGTCGTGCGGGGGCTCACCCCCGCGGACGCGGGGAGCACGCGCCCTACGGGGACCCGGAGCAGACGGGCGTGGGCTCACCCCCGCGGACGCGGGGAGCACAGCCGGCGGCGGCGCACCAAGAAGTCGCGGCGGGGCTCACCCCCGCGGACGCGGGGAGCACGCGATGGTGGACCCGGACGCCCGACCCTCGGAGGGCTCACCCCCGCGGACGCGGGGAGCACGACCTGGGGGCACCGCCGCAGGCCAGCGTCCGGGGCTCACCCCCGCGGACGCGGGGAGCACTCCCCCGGGTTGTCCACGTTTCTGGCGACGCTGGGCTCACCCCCGCGGACGCGGGGAGCACGCACAGGTCCGAATCCTGGCCGCGAGCGGCCTGGGCTCACCCCCGCGGACGCGGGGAGCACGTCCTCGTCGCTTAGCTTGGCGCTGCCGTGCTGGGCTCACCCCCGCGGACGCGGGGAGCACGACCGGTCCGCCCGTGGCGAATCCGTAGACCGGGGCTCACCCCCGCGGACGCGGGGAGCACCCGCGGGCAGCCGGGAGGGCGGGCGGCGCGATGGGCTCACCCCCGCGGACGCGGGGAGCACGAAGGAGATCGACCAGTGAGCACATACGACGACGGCTCACCCCCGCGGACGCGGGGAGCACTCGACGAGCACGTAACGGGGGGGACGGGTGCGGGGCTCACCCCCGCGGACGCGGGGAGCACAGCAGACGAGGAGACGCGATGTCCAAGACCACGGGCTCACCCCCGCGGACGCGGGGAGCACGCTGGCCGTGAGCTGCGCGCCTGGGCTGGCCAGGGCTCACCCCCGCGGACGCGGGGAGCACCCACCACCGGAGTTGAAACCGTAGCTGGAGATGGGCTCACCCCCGCGGACGCGGGGAGTACGCCCTCTACATCGTGGTGGCGCACAGCAGCTCGGGCTCACCCCCGCGGACGCGGGGAGCACCGGCGACGTGCACGACGACCTGTGGACCGACAGGGCTCACCCCCGCGGACGCGGGGAGCACTCGGCGATCGCGGCGACGTCGCCGCGGCGGGGGGGCTCACCCCCGCGGACGCGGGGAGCACCGGTCGGACAGTCGCCGCGAGGTTCCGTAACCGGGCTCACCCCCGCGGACGCGGGGAGCACCTGCTCAACGAGTGGGACCGCCGCTGGACGGAGGGCTCACCCCCGCGGACGCGGGGAGCACTCGTCCGAAAGGCCCGACGCTGATGCCCGCCCGGGCTCACCCCCGCGGACGCGGGGAGCACAGCTCGGCGGCGTAGGCCTGCACCGCCCCCCGGGGCTCACCCCCGCGGACGCGGGGAGCCGCCGACATCGCCTCCACGTCCGCGGATCTGCTGGGCTCACCCCCGCGGACGCGGGGAGCACCGCTCCCGGGCTCCGAACAGGATCCGCGACCCGGGCTCACCCCCGCGGACGCGGGGAGCACGTCCTGACGCTGGACGACGAGCCGCTCCACAAGGGCTCACCCCCGCGGACGCGGGGAGCACCCGACGTGGGTCGTCGGGGACGACTACGAGGTGGGCTCACCCCCGCGGACGCGGAGAGCACTCCACCACCACTGACCCGGCGATCGCCACCAAGGGCTCACCCCCGCGGACGCGGGGAGCACAAGGAAGCGATGGAGGCCGCCTGCGAGCAGGAGGGCTCACCCCCGCGGACGCGGGGAGCACGAGGGCGCGGGCGGCGGCGGTTTCGAGTTTGCGGGCTCACCCCCGCGGACGCGGGGAGCACATACCTTGCCGCGCACCGGGCTGGCCCCGTATTGGCTCACCCCCGCGGACGCGGGGAGCACACCAGACCGATCGGGTTCGCCATCAGCATCAAGGGCTCACCCCCGCGGACGCGGGGAGCACTGGTCCTGGCCAGCGGGGTGCGCTTCACGCAGGGGCTCACCCCCGCGGACGCGGGGAGCACGCGGCGAGCTCGCCGACCGTGGGGGCGCTGGGGGGCTCACCCCCGCGGACGCGGGGAGCACATCACGTTCCCGGGGGTCGTCGTCAAGAAGCCGGGCTCACCCCCGCGGACGCGGGGAGCACGCACCGGTGTCCGGGCCGACGCTGTCCATGATGGGCTCACCCCCGCGGACGCGGGGAGCACCCCGGCAACTGCTGGAACGCCTCGGTGCGGAGGGGCTCACCCCCGCGGACGCGGGGAGCACCCACCTCCTGCGTGCTCGCCGTAGGGCTTGGTGGGCTCACCCCCGCGGACGCGGGGAGCACATGAGGAGGGCGACGGCGGCGAGGTCGAATGGGGGCTCACCCCCGCGGACGCGGGGAGCACTTGACCTCGAGGGAGCCGGTGCGCAGCAGCTCGGGCTCACCCCCGCGGACGCGGGGAGCACTTGTTGCGGTCGAGGTGGGAAGCGGCCCAGAAGGGCTCACCCCCGCGGACGCGGGGAGCACGCGGGCTGCCTTGATCTTCTCGATGGCGTCCCGGGCTCACCCCCGCGGACGCGGGGAGCACGTGGTCCCTCTCGCCGCGGGTCGGCGTCCGGCGGGCTCACCCCCGCGGACGCGGGGAGCACTACTTGGGGGTCTCCGGGGCGAACATCCCCCAGGGCTCACCCCCGCGGACGCGGGGAGCACACGCGAGCGAAGCGGCAGCGGATGCCGTCGGGGGGCTCACCCCCGCGGACGCGGGGAGCACGCCCGGCATCGACCTGACCGACAGCGGGCTCGGGGCTCACCCCCGCGGACGCGGGGAGCACCTGGCCGCCGAGCGTGCCCGCGCCCTCGCCCCGGGCTCACCCCCGCGGACGCGGGGAGCACACCCGTCACTTCCACGGCGTCTACGAGGACCCGGGCTCACCCCCGCGGACGCGGGGAGCACATCGGGGCCGTAGTCGCGCACGGTTGCCACCAGGGCTCACCCCCGCGGACGCGGGGAGCACGGCATCGTTGTCTACCGAGACAACATGCAGGAGGGCTCACCCCCGCGGACGCGGGGAGCACCTGGGCGTGCACTTGCCCATCGCCAACCTGGTGGGCTCACCCCCGCGGACGCGGGGAGCACGACGACACCGGCCTGACGGGCACTGCGGCTGTGAGCTCACCCCCGCGGACGCGGGGAGCACGGTGGGGGTCATGTCGGGCTCCTCAGCTCGTCGGGCTCACCCCCGCGGACGCGGGGAGCACACTTTTCGACCTGCCCATTTAGTCGCGAAGTGGTGGTTCTGGGTTCGGTTTCTCGGCTCGAAACGTTACCGGACGGGGCCGCGTCTGAACTTGCGACGCTTGCTCGCGGCACTCCAGCCTGCCGCAGGCGGATTCTCCGTGACCGCAGGAGCCGCCGCCTCGCTGTTCGGCCGCATCATCAACGTGAGGCCGTCGAAATCCGTCGGCGTCCAATGGTGGTTGTGCACCAGGAAATCCATCCGCTGCTCCCCCGGCACGCTGAAGACCATCAGCGCCCGGCCGCCCGATGTCATCTCGCAGACGTTGAGCCACATGAGGTCACGCACACGAGCGGACACGTGGCCCACGAACACCCCCGCCGAAATCTCGAGCAGCCACCGCGTGAGATGCCCTCGTAGCCCCGCCGGACAGGCGGACAGGACGAGGACGACCATCAGAAGTCCGTCCCGTACCCGGAGCCGCTGGCCACGGGATCGTCGGCCTCGTCCCACAGGTAGACGACATCGGCGTCGGGCAGCGCATCGGCGGGCGAGTCGTCGTCCGTGAGCAGCAGCCGGCGGACATCCCGCACGCAACGCTCCAGCAGCTTGCCGTCGTGCAGCCGGTCTCGTACCGCCCGACGCGCGTCCGCGGGGATGTCCTCCGTGGGGCTCGCCGCGACCTCGAACGCCACGGGGATGCTGATCTCGGCCTTGTAGAGGTCGGCGATGTCGTAGACGAACGACAGTTCGTGGCCGGTGTGCACGAAGCCCAGTCCCGGCGAGCAGCCCAGCGCCACGATCACCGCATGGACGACTCCGTAGAGCGACGTGTTCGCCGCCGACAGCGCCTGGTTGACGCGGTCCCCCGAAGCGAAGTCCTCGACGTTGTAGTCCCGTCGCTTCCACTCAACACCGGTGCGGGCGGAGTGCTCCCGGTAGGTCCGCCGGACGCGTGCACCTTCCCGTCCCCGCAGCTGTTGCATGGTGAGGCCCTCGACGTCCTCCCCGGGAAACCGCATGCCGTACATGCGCCGCGCGACCGCCAGCCGTGACCGGGTGTTGGTCACCAGCTCGGCCTGGGCCTCCAGCAGCCGGGAAGATCGCGCCAGCGAGCGGCCGTGTGCGTAGCAGCGCACGCCCCGCTCTCCCACCCACACCGCCGTTGCCCCGCTCTGTCCGATCAGCACCATGGCCTGATGGGTGATCCGGGTACCCGGCCCCAGCAAGAGGGCGCCGAGTCCGGCCGCCGGGATGTGCACGGTTCCCCGGTCGTCCATGGCGGTGATCGCGTTGGCGTCCCGGTGGACGACGCACCGCTCGACGTACACGAACGTCAGCCTGTCTTCCGCCCGTACCAGCTCCGGCAGGGAGGGCGGCGGTGGCCCCGGAATCTTGCGCATCACTGCACCGGGGCCAACGTGAGCAGCCCGCAGCCGTACGCCTTTCCCGGCCCCAGCCCGCCGGTCAGCGTGGCTCGGAGCGCCCCGGCGTCGGTCACGGTGAGCATCCCCTCGAACGAAGCCGTCGTCAGCGTCACCTGGCCGTCCCCTCGCCGGAAGCGGGTTGTGCCTCGCTCGCGGACGACGACACCGTCCGCCGGGTCCCCCATCTCCGAAGCCGCCAGTACGTCGAATCCCGCCGTCGTACACCGCTGCACCAACCAGCGCTGTTGCTGGGCCACCGTCACGTGGCCGAAGCGCTGTGACCGCCGTCCCTCGGCAGCGGGGCGGGCCCTGGTCGGGTTTGCGGTCAGCCGGAAGGCCCACGACTGACCTGCGGCGAGCCGATCCAGGAACGGGTCGTACTCGCGGCTCTGCCATGTCTGCAGCGTTGGCCAGCCGGCCTGCTCGACGATGTGCGTGAAGTCGGGCTGCTCCGGTGATACGACGTACAGGTGCACCGCCCCCGGTACGGGATCCAGCCGCCAGAGCACCCGCTGGTCGGTCCGGTCGGCGAGTGCACCTGGGAAGGCGGACAGGACGGCAGCGTGCATCGCCTGGGGCGAGCCGAGCAGGCCTCGTCCGGCACGTCGCTGCGGATTGAGCTCCACCCTGCTCAGGTACGTGGTCACCGGTCGAACACCGCCATCGGGTCGTGCGTCCCGCTCCCGCCGCCCCGCGCCGTGGCCACCGCACGGCCGGCTGCCGGCCCCGGCACGGTCACCGCACCGTGCGCGACCGACCGCCAGCCGTACTGGCGCAGCTCCGGGTCGAAGCTCACCGGGTGGTCGCGCACCGACACCGCTCCGACGTCCGCCGGCTGCGCGTCGACGGCCGTCTCCAGCCGGACCTCGGGCAGATTCCGGACCTCGCGCGACCGGCGATACCAAGCGGCGGCTGCCCACGGCCGGTCCCTGAACACCTCCTCCAACGTTCCGTCGAGGACGAGTGGCAGCAGCGGACCGGCGGGTGGGCAGGACCGCCGGCCGAGGAACAGCGGGAACACCGGACGCCGGATCGCGTCGGCCAGACCCTCGAGGAACGTGGCATCACCCTCCAAGCCCGCGAGGAACACCGCGTCGGCCAGGTAGAAGCGGTAGCTCAGCGGCAGCGACGTCCCGTCCGCCCGCCGTTCGGTCTGGAAATCGCGGACGAGTCGCCCCGGCTGGTCGATCCGCACGCCGAACCGCAGGGCGGCCAGGTCTTCGACCGGGTCCGCGCGGCGCCGTCCTTGCGCCGCCGCCAGCAGGCCGACCACACCGCTCTTGGTCGGTGCGGGTTCGGTGCCGCGCCGGACGAAGCGGCTGGCCGAGCCCCAGGACTGCAGCGGGCCGGTGAGAGTCAGCAGCAGAACCGTCATGCCGGAACGGCGCCCAGGCGCGACGCGACGGCATCGCCGACCGCCGTCACCACCTCCGGCCAGGGACGCGGCTCCCCGAGCGGCGCTGCCTTGGGTCCGGCGGCGAAGCTGGCAACCGGGGCCATGCCGTACGCCCGCTCCAGCGCCGCGGCGTGCTGCGCCAGGCGATCGACCGCTTCCGTCACCCGGCCGGTGGTGCTCACGATCGCCTCCTCGAAGGCGCCGACGAGGTTGACCGGCTGGTCGTCGCGGACCTGTACCCAGACGGCGTCGGGCAGGGTCCGGTTGGCGAAGGTGTTCTGCTTGCCGGTGGGCATGCTTGTGACGAAGCAGCCGACGAACGCCTCGACCGCCGCACGCACCGCGGCCGGATCGCCCAGGTTCTCCGCCAACCCCGCCACATCGACGGTGGCGTAGCGGTAGAGGGTGGAGGAGTTGAACTCGACCGTGCCGATCATGCCGGCGCCGGCGTCCTCCTCCTCGTCGGCCGCCTTGTGGTCGTCGACCGCGGTGAAGTAGTCGAACTGCTCCTCGACCGCATGCACGCTGAGTGCGTGCGCGACCTGCACGCTGGCGTCGACGTTGAGGTCGGTCGAGTCGGCGACCATGCGGCCGAAGAGGGCCAGATCCACTGAATGCTCGGTGTCGGCCAACCGCTTGACGTTGGCCGGCCAGCCCTCGCCGCGGTGCTCGGTAAGCGCGGCGGCAGCCAGGCTGCTCACCTGCCGGCGGGAGAGGAAGAGCAGGTATCCCGACTCCTGCGGCGCATCCTTCTTCCGCGCCGGCTTGAGGGCGATACCCGCCTTCTTGAGCACCCCCTCGGCCGCCGTCAACGCGGTCGCCTCCTCGATGCCGGCGTCCTGCCGGCGGATCTCCTCGGCCACCAGCTCCACCACCCGGCGGGTGCGCACCCCGAGCACGGATGGGTCGAGCACGTCGTCGAAGGCGCGCCGAGTGGCTCGCTTCCAGGCCTGGCTGGAGACCCGGGCCCGCCGCACCCCGCCGTAGAACGCGGTCTTCGGGCTGCCCGTGTCGTCACGATTGAGGTTGCTCGGCGGCACTGTCTGCAGCACGTGGACGTCGATGTAGGTGCGGCTCACTGCTTCTCCTCGCTCGGGGACGGATCGGTGGTCGCTGTTTCTGTGGTGGCTGCATCGGTACGGATGCGGTGGTAGTCCCGGCCCCACCGGAGGCGGACCGACGCGATGCGGCCGGGGTCCTGCCAGTGCAGGAAGTCACGAGCCAGACGGCCGTAGTCGAGCGGCACTCCGGCGGACCGGAGCTGCCGGACCAGGCCGCGGGCGTGGTGCAGCAGCTCGGGAAACGTGGCCGCGGTGCCCAGCGCCTCGAACCGCCGTCGCACCGCGTCCTCGGCGTTCGTCTGCTGTCCTAGCGTCCTGACCGCGCTGCCCAGTCCGCGGCCACGGAGGTGCATGGCCCGACCGTGTGACTGCTGGTGCACCGCGTAGAGGGTCAGCGCGGCATGCGCGGCCAGCTCGGCCGCGGTCGGCTCGTCGTCCCGGGCCCACGGCGAGACGTCGGCCACGGTGAGTGCCCAGGTGCGCGGGTCCTCCCCCGGCATCCCGGTGACCGCCCGGCGCAGTGCCGCCAGGTCGCCGACACCGCTGCTGCTGCCGGCCAGGTAGCGAGCCTGCAGTCCGCTCACCCGGTCGCCGACCAGATCCTCCAAGGAGACGCGCGGCGGAGCGGGGCGGGTGTCGGTCATGACGCCTCCTTGGGATGGGCAGACGGCTCGTCGGGATGGGCCAGGGGCAGGGCGGTGCGCAGCGCGGCCCGGAACCAAGCGTCGGCGAGGCCTGCGTCGACGTGCCGGCCGAGGACGACGCGGCCCCGCCATGCTGCCGGGCCGGACTGCTCGACGAGTTCCTCGGCCAGCTGCCGCACGATGCGGGCGATGTCGACCTGCCACGCCCGCTGGACCTCGCCGAGGTCGCTGCCGGGCTCGAGGCCGGACACCCAGCGGCGGAAGGGTGCGTCGAGCGCGGCGAAGGCGATCTCCTCGGCGCGGGCGCGCGGTCCGTCGCCGTCCCCACCCGCGGCACGGACGAGGTTGCCGGCCAGGTTTTTCAGCGCCTTGACCGCTTCCTCGCAGCGCCTGACGGCGACGACGGCCTGCTCGCCGAGGGTGCCCTCGTCCGCGCGCAGCACGGCGACCCGCGAGGACATCTGGTCGGCGACGATCTCCTCGACCGACGAGTCCTGGGCGCCGTACTCCACGCCGACGATGCGCACGCGCACCGGCAACGCCGGGTCCAGCCAGTCCTGGTTCTGCGCGACGTATAACCAGTTCAGGCTGGTTGGGGGAAGAAAGTCGGCCGCTTCTCTTCCGGTCCATGTGCTCGCGGCGACCGGCAGCAGGGCCGCCAGCCCGCGCCAGAACACGCGCTCCACCGAGTGCCGCCGAGGCATGTAGACCAGCGGCTGCTTGAGCGCCTTCTCCTGGGTGGGGCTGCGCCGCCAGGCCGTCATCGGCTCGAAGGTGTGCGCGTTCTGCTGCGCAAGAGGGTCGCCGTAGGTCAGTACCACCCCTATTACGCCGTCCTCGTCGGCGACGAGCCGGATACGCCGTGCGGACCAGGTGTAGAGGTCGGCCGGGCCGGCCGGCCGGGTGCGAGGCTGGCCAAAGACATCCGGTTCGACACCGGGGCGGAGCGGCGCACGCTCCCAGGTGGGCAGGTCGCCGTCCGGCCGTCCCCAACCCAGCGGCAGCTCCTCGTCCCGGTAGGGCAGCAGGTTGAGCAGCAGCGTGTCGCGCAGCGTGCGCCCCTCCACCAAGACGCCGCCGGTGCGTCCCAGCCAGGAGACGCCAAGCGGGTAGAGCTTGCCCTTCTTGGTGCGGTCGTCGTCCAGCACGCCGGTCTTGATGCCGGAGATGTCCCAGGCCTGCGCGTGCACGAGCCAGCGTGCCGCCTCGGCGTGGCCCATCCGCGCGAGGGAGCGCCCGGCACGGGTGGTGAACAGCGGTGCTCCGTTGGGCACGTCGGCGATCAGCTTGCTCAGCCCCGAGTGCTTGCCGTCGGCAGTACGCAGCTCGGCCGTCTGCAGGAACGGGGTGAGCGGGTGTAGGAGATCCCAGCGGTCCCGCCAGTGCTGCAGGTACTCGGCGACCGCACCGACCGGCAGCCGAGGCTCCTCCCACAGGTGCCGCCAGTGCTCGCCGTCCCGGGGCCCCTGCACGGCCCGGTGCAGGACGGCCAGCAGCAGCCGGGTCAGCGCATACCCGGTGGTCGGCAGTTCGCCGCCGATCGTCGCCAACCGATCCGCCTGCTGGACCACATCCAGCGGCGTGAGCACGCGCTCCCGGCCGTCGAGGTCGAGAACCGGGATCCACGGCTCGGCCGTCAGGTCGAAACTGGGCACATCGGTCACGGTCGGACCACCTCCAGGCCGAGGGCACGGGTGTACTGCAACTGCTGACCGACGAGCTCGCGGCGGCCGTGCGCGTCGAGCACCATGACCAGCTGACCGGCCAGCAGCGGCGAGGCCTGCCAGGCGGATATGTAATCCTGCTCCAGCTCTGCGATCACCGCGTCGAGACGGCGCGGGTCGCGCGTCAGCGAGCCGGGCAGTCGCAGCGCGCAGGAGGCCACGATCCGGGCCTGCCGAGGTTCGATGGCCAGGGTGGTGGCGAGCAGCTCGCCGCCGTGCGGCGTCACCCACGGCGGGACGACGAGACCGTCGGGCGTGCGGCAAACGACGAGCACTTCGAGCGTCATCTCCCCGTCGCGCACCTGTGCCTCGCCCTGCGGCCCCTCGTCGGCCGTCCCCACGCCGGCGTCGACCCAGCCGAGAATCGCCCGGCTCCCCGAGGCTTCCCTCAGCTGGAAGGTCTCCGCCGTCTGCCGCCGTCGAGCCGCACTGGCCTGTGCCTTCCGTCGCGCGTCGACCATGGCCTCGCGCCACTCGGCCGGGCCGATCTCCTCGTCGCCGTAGGCCCGATGCACGAGCGGGGCGATGTGGTCGGGCAGCACCAGGGGTGGGCCGCCGTCGAGGTGCGGCGAGAGCACCGCCATGGAGCGGAACAGCGCGTCCTGCTCGTAGACCGCTGCCGTGCCGGGCTCGGCCTGCGGCGGGGTCGACACCCGGTCGACGCCGGTGAGCAGGCAGCGCGCGGTGCGCAGCGGCGCCGGTCGGTCGGCCTGGTGTTCGCCGCGGGCGTGTCGGTGCAGCCGGCCCACCCGCTGGAGCACGAGATCGACCGGGGCGAGGTCGGTGATCAGCAGGTCGAAGTCGACGTCCAGCGACTGCTCGACGACCTGGGTACCGACGACGACGTGCCAGAAAGGGCGGTCGACGCCCGGGCCCGGAGGGCCGAACCGGTGCAGCAGCTCGCGGTCGTTGGCCGCCCGGTCGACTGCCAGGAAGCGGGCGTGGGTGACGGTGATCCGATCGGCACCGAAGCGCTCGGCCAGGTAGCGACCGGCCTGCTGTGCCCGGGCCACCGTGCTGCGGACGACGAGGGCGCAGCCGCCGTCCCGCAGCTCGGTGGACAGCCGGTCGGCCAGGGCCACCAGTTCGTCATCCGCGGCATCCAGGAGCTCGAGCGTGACCTCGGTCCGCCGTCCGGCCGATGCGGTCGGCCGGCGGATCACCGTCTGGCCATCGGTCGCGGTGAGCACCGGGTACGCGTCGCCACCCATCTCGATGGCCTCTTCCCCGGCCTGCCGCCCCGACCGGTAAGCCGAGATCAGCTCCTCCCGGCGAGCCGGCGGCAAGGTGGCCGACAACAGCACGACGGGGGCGCCGTAGGCACCCAGCCAGTGCAGTGCCTTGTCCAGGTAGGAGCCCATGTAGACGTCGTAGGCGTGCACCTCGTCGATCACGACGACCTTGCCGGCCAGTGCTAGGTGACGCAGCACGAGGTGCCGGCTCTTCAGGGCTAGGAACAGCGTCTGGTCGACGGTGCCGACGACGAAGGAGGCGAGCACCCCCTTCTTGCGCCCGCTCAGCCACTGGTGGACGACCGCGGACACCGCCTGAACCGGCGCCCAGCCGGTCGCCTCGCCCCGGCGCCCCGGCGCGTCGTCGTCGGCATCGATCGCCACCGAGGTGTGCCGCCCTCTGGGTAGCAGTTCGCGGTAGTCCTCGTTCAGCGACGCCTTGCCGTGCGCCAGGAAGACCGACCGCGCGCCTTCATAGGGCAACTCGTCGAGCCAGTGCCGGACACGGGCGAACATGGCGTCGGTCGTCGCCTGGGTAGGGAGGGCGACGAAGCAGCCGCCGGCACCCGTGCGGGCGGCGAGGATCTCCGCGGCCAGCAGCGCTGCCTCCGTCTTGCCTTCCCCCATCGGCGCCTCGATCACCAGCAGCCCCGGCTCGACGGTGCTGGCGGCCAGCTCGACGGCCGCGGCCTGCACCGGGCGGGCACCGCGGCGGCCGAACCGCTGGGCGAGCAGCTCACCGGCGTCAGCCGTCGGCTCGACCGCCGTCCACGGTGCCGGAAGGTCGATGCGGGCCCACGCCCGGTCCACCCGTGCGGCAGCCGGCTCGTTCCGCCGGTAGCCGAAGAACGCCTCGTTGCTGGCGATCCAGTCGGCGACGATCACGAGGGCGGTCATCAGTGCCTGCACCGGTCTGGCCGGCTGGATCACCGCCGCGAGATCGCCGTCGTCCAGGAGCCGGGCAGCCTGCCGATCGAGGTACTCGACCTGCACTTCCGTCCAGCGGCCGTCACCCAGCAGGTCGGGCCGCTTGCCGCCGGCAGTCAGCTGCGTCGCTGTGGGCGCAACGCCGTGGTGCCCGCCGACGACGACGGCGAGCCGGTCGGCGTCCGGTCGTCGCCAGCCGTACCGGGCCGTCAGCCAGCGGACGAGGCAGATGTGCCCGGCCAGCTCGTGGCGCAGTTCGCGGCGTTCGGGACCCCAGGCGGACCGGACCGTGTCCAGACCTGCCGAGGCCATCCGATGCGCGCCGTCCGGGTATTGGACGGCGAAGGCCGGACTCGCCTTGCCCACGTCGTGCAGGCCGGCCAGCCAGCAGACCAGCCGGCGAGCGCGTTCCTCGTCCCCGCCGACGCAGCCGGCGATCTGACGGCGCACGGACCGGGGCAGCCAGTCGTCCCAGAGCCGGCCGGCCACCGCCGCCGTGTCGTCGAGGTGCTGCCACAGCGGCATCCAGTCACACACCTCGCGCGTGTCCGGGTCGCGGCTGGTCTTGGCCCAGACCGAACGTGCAGCAGCGCTCAGCCCGGCTGAGACGTCGTCGTACCCCACGCGCGCCCCCCGTCGTCACCTGCAGGCAGTCTTGCAGCAAGGCGTACGAGTTCCGCAAGGTCGACCCGCAAGTTGTCGGTGGGTGGGGACACGATGTCGACGTGGCAACGTCAGGGTGTCGACCATGAGCCTCCCCAGTTCGATCGACCCAGCGCGAGTCCCGTCACTCGACGTCGTCGAGTCGGCCCTGGCACGGGAAGAGGACTCCTACCGCCAGCGCGCCCAGAGCATCGACACGCGTCTGGGCCTCTTGCTGGGAGCGGCCGGCGTCCTCGTCGCGTTGGTCGGAAGTCGACCGAGCATCCCTGGGCTCATCGGGCAGGTGGTCACAGTCGGTGCTGGCGGTGCAGCCGTCCACGGCCTGTGGCCACGAGTGGACAAGGGCATCGCTCCCCGCAAACTTCGAGACCGCTATCTGGCCGCCGATCCGACACTGACCCGGATGCGCTTGCTGAACACCCGGCTGGAGCTGCACGAGAAGGACGAAATCCGACTGCTCGCCAAGGCGAGAAGGCTGCGGGCCGCCGCGCTTCTGCTCTTCTGCGCCGCCACCACGATCGTGGTCGGCAGTATCGTGAAGACCTTCTGAGAAGGGTGGACGAGTCGTGAGTCGCATCGTCAGCGTCACGAACCAGCCGGACCGTCGGGGCGGCGAAGCCGACAGCCCCGACTGGGACGCGCTCTATCCCCCCGATCCCGAGCTCATGGCCAGCGCCGAGGGGGACACGAAGGGACTCGCAGAGCTCCAACGGGCGGCACGCGAACGCATCGAGCGGGCAGAGCTGGCATGACCGGTCCCGAAGAGGGCCCTGCGTCAGAGGCGTCACCGGAAACGCCCGCCGCAGACGAGGCCACATCGTTGATCGGCGTTCCGCTGCCCTCGGAAGTTCTGCAGAGCGACCCGGGAATTCTCACCGACTCAGTGCGCGGGAGCGGAACGCCGGCCCGAACGGCCCACTTCCAGCCTGATTCCGAGCAGCGCCGGTAACCGCCCAGCTGACCGATCAGCCCACGCCGAGGTCCCGGGCGATGAGCATGCGCTGCACCTCGCTCGTACCCTCGCCGATCTCGAGGATCTTCGCGTCGCGGTAGAACCGGCCGACCGGGAACTCGTTCATGAACCCGTACCCGCCGTGCACCTGGGTGGCGTAGCGGGCGTTGTCCATGGCGACCTCGGAGCTGTAGAGCTTGGCGATCGAGGCCTCTCGCTTGAACGGCTCACCGCGCAGCATCTTCTCCGCGGCGCGGTAGTAGGCCAGCCGGGCGGTCGAGGCCCGGACCTCCATGTCGGCGATCATGAACTGGACCGCCTGGTTCTTCCCGATCGGCTGACCGAACGCCTCGCGCTCACCGGCGTACTTCACCGACTCGTCCACGCAGCCCTGCGCCAGACCCACCGAGAGCGCCGAGATGGCGATGCGGCCCTCGTCGAGGATCGAGAGGAACTGCGCGTACCCGCGGCCCCGCTCCCCCACCAGGTTCTCCTCGGGCACGCGGCAGTCGTCGAAGGACAGCTCGCGGGTGTCGGAGGCGTTCCAGCCGACCTTCGAGTACCGCTGGCCGACGGTGAAGCCCGGGGTGCCCGACGGGACGATGATCGCCGAGATCTCCTTGCCACCGTCGGGCCGCGTGCCGGTGACGGCGGTGACCGTGACCAGCCCGGTCAGGTCGGTGCCCGAGTTGGTGATGAACGCCTTCGAGCCGCTGATCACCCACTGCCCGTCCTCCAGCCGCGCGGTGGTCCGCGTCGCGCCGGCGTCCGAACCGCCGCCGGGCTCGGTGAGCCCGAAAGCGCCCAGCAGCTCACCGCTGCACAGCCGCGGCAGCCACTCCTGCTTCTGCTCCTCGGTGCCGAACCGGTGGATCGGCATGGCGCCGAGCGAGACGCCGGCCTCCACGGTGATCGCCATCGAGCTGTCCACGCGGGCCAGCTCCTCCAGCGCCACGCACAGGTCGAAGTAGGTGCCGCCCGCGCCGCCGTACTCCTCCGGGAAGGGCAGCCCGAACAGCCCGAGCTCCCCCATCTGCCGCACGATCTGGGTGGGGAACTCGTCCCGCTCGTAGAACTCGCCGATCTGCGGGGCGATCACCTCGCGGGCGAACTCCCGCACCGTCGTCCGCAGTGCCTCGGTCTCGTCGCTGAGCCGGTAGTCCAACATCAGTTCTCCTGCTGCTCAGGCGCGGCGACCGGGGTCACCAGCGCCAGCCGCTCGTCCAGCGCGACCGTCTGGCCCGCTGTCACACCGAGCTCGGCCACCGTCCCCGCGACCGGGGCGGTGAGCACGTGCTCCATCTTCATCGCCTCGACGACGAGCAGCGGGGTGCCCGCCTCCACCTCGTCCCCGACCGAGGCCTGCACCACCGTCACCGTGCCCGGCATGGGCGAGGTGACGACGCCGTTCCCGGCCGCGGCACCCGCCGCGGACGAGGCGAGCCGCTCCTGCTCGCGCAACTCGGTGACCCGCCCGTCGGCCGCCAGCCACACCGACCCGCCCGCGTGGACGACGGCGTACCGGATGGTCGAGTCGCCGATGGTCACCACCAGGTCGTCCCCGTGCCGGACCGCCCGGGCCGGCACCACGCCGCCCGCCAGCTCCAGCTCGGCGGTGGCCGCCCGGCCGCGGAGCCGGATCTCGACCGGCTCGCCGCCGGGCGCCTGCAGGCGCCGCACGGTCCACGCCGGCTCACCCAGCCGCCAGCCGTCGGGCACGTCGAAGCGGTCGACGACCGGCCCGACGGGCTCGGCCTCCAGCTGCAGGGCCAGCGCGGCCGCCGCGTGCACCGTCTCCGGCACCGGCTCGGCCGCCGTGAGGTCCTCACCGCGCCGCTCGATCAGCCCGGTGTCGAGCCGGCCGGCGACGACGTCGTCGTCGGTGAGCAGCGCCCGCAGGAACGCGGCGTTGGTGCTCACGCCGAGGACGGCGGTCCGCCCGAGCGCGCCGACCAGGCGGGCCCGCGCCGTTTCCCGGTCGTGGCCCCAGGCGATGACCTTGGCGAGCATGGGGTCGTAGTCGGTGCCGACCACGGATCCCACCGCCAGGGAACTGTCGATCCGGATGCCAGGGCCCGCGGGCTCGAGCAGGCCGAGCACGGTGCCTGCCTGCGGAAGGAATCCGCGGGCCGGGTCCTCGGCGTACAGCCGCGCCTCGATGGCGTGCCCGTCGAGCGAGACGTCGCTCTGGTCGATCGGCAGCCGCCCACCCGCCGCCACCCGGATCTGCTGCTCGACCAGGTCCAGGCCGGTGATGGCCTCGGTGACCGGGTGCTCGACCTGGAGCCGGGTGTTCATCTCCAGGAAGAAGAAGTCCCGTGGCCGGTCGGCGTCGACGATGAACTCCACCGTGCCCGCGCCCGTGTAGCCGACCGCCTTGGCCGCCTCAACGGCCGCACGGCCCATCGACGCCCGCATCGAGGTGTCCAGCAGCGGCGAGGGCGCTTCCTCGATCACCTTCTGGTGCCGGCGCTGCAGGCTGCACTCGCGCTCACCCAGGTGTATCACGGTGCCGTGCGTGTCGCCGAGCACCTGCACCTCGATGTGCCGCGAGTTGCCGACGTAGCGCTCGACCAGCAGCGTGTCGTCGCCGAACGAGCTGCGGGCCTCGCGCCGCGCGCCGGCTATCGCCTCGGGCAGCTCGGCCTCCGACCGCACCACCCGCATGCCTTTGCCGCCGCCACCGGCGCTGGGCTTGAGCAGGACCGGGAAGCCTGCGGCGACGGCGGCTTCGGCGACCTCGGCGTCGCTCATGCCGGGCTCGCTCCGGCCCGGCACCACCGGGACGCCGGCGGCCATCACGGTCTGCTTGGCGCGGATCTTGTCGCCCATGGCCTCGATGGCCGCGACCGGCGGGCCGATGAAGACGATGCCTGCCTTTTCGCAGGCACGGGCGAACTCGACGTTCTCCGACAGGAAGCCGTAGCCGGGGTGCACCGCCTGCGCACCCGTCTCCGCGGCGGCGGCCAGCACCCGCTCGATCGACAGGTAGCTCTGCGCCGCGGGCGCCGGGCCGAGACGGACGGCGACGTCGGCCAACCGGGTGTGCAGCGCCCCGGCGTCGGCGTCGCTGTAGACGGCGACCGACCGGATACCCATCTCGCGCAGCGTGCGGATCACCCGCACGGCGATCTCCCCGCGGTTGGCGACCAGGACGGTGTCGAACATGCCTCGCCTCACTGTTCCATCGGCAGCGCTCTGGCAGTGAGTGCAGAAGCACTCATTGCCAGAGCGCTGCCGAACCAAGGGGACTCGGTGCCGAGGATCACGCCCGTCACATCCGGAAGACGCCGTAGCCGACGTCCTCGAGCGGCGCGTTGGCACAGGCCGAGAGCGCGAGGCCGAGCACGGTGCGCGTGTCGGCGGGATCGATGACGCCGTCGTCCCAGAGCCGGGCGGTGGCGTAGTAGGGGTGTCCCTGCGACTCGTACTGGTCGCGGATCGGCGCCTTGAACGCCTCCTCGTCCTCGGCCGGCCACTCCTCGCCGCGGGCGTCGAGCCCGTCCCGGCGCACCTGGGCCAGCACCGAGGCCGCCTGCTCGCCGCCCATCACCGAGATGCGGGAGTTCGGCCAGGCGAAGAGGAACCGGGGCGAGTACGCCCGGCCGCACATCGAGTAGTTGCCGGCGCCGAAGGACCCGCCGATGACCACGGTCAGCTTCGGCACCCGGGCACACGCGACGGCGGTGACCATCTTCGCGCCGTGCTTGGCGATGCCCCCGGCCTCGTAGTCGCGGCCGACCATGAAGCCGGTGATGTTCTGCAGGAACAGCAGCGGGATCCTACGCCGGTCGCACAGCTCGATGAAGTGCGCGCCCTTGAGCGCGGACTCGGCGAACAGCACGCCGTTGTTGGCGATGATCCCGACCGGGTGCCCGTGCAGCCGGGCGAAGCCGGTGACCAGGGTCTGCCCGTAGAGCGGCTTGAACTCGGCGAACCGGCTGCCGTCGACCAGCCGCGCGATGACCTCGCGGACGTCGTAGGGCGTGCGCGGGTCGGGCGGCACGACCTCGTACAGCGACTCCGGCGGGTACTGCGGCTCCTCGACCGGCGCCACATCCCACGGCCGCTGCTCGCGGGGGCCCAGCGTGCCGATGATCTGGCGGACGATCTGGAGAGCGTGCGCGTCGTCGTCGGCCAGGTGGTCGGTGACCCCGCTGACCCGGCTGTGCAGGTCTCCCCCACCGAGGTCCTCGGCCGACACGACCTCGCCGGTCGCGGCCTTCACCAGCGGCGGCCCGCCGAGGAAGATCGTGCCCTGCTCCCGGACGATGACCGCCTCGTCGCTCATGGCCGGCACGTAGGCGCCGCCGGCGGTGCAGGACCCCAGGACGGCGGCGATCTGGGCGACCCCCGCCTTGGAGAGGTTGGCCTGGTTGAAGAAGATCCGGCCGAAGTGCTCGCGGTCGGGGAACACCTCGTCCTGCATCGGCAGGAAGGCGCCACCGGAGTCGACGAGGTAGATGCAGGGCAGCCGGTTGTGCAGCGCCACCTCCTGCGCCCGGAGGTGCTTCTTCACCGTCATCGGGTAGTAGGTGCCGCCCTTGACGGTGGCGTCGTTGGCGACGACGACGCACTCCCGGCCGGCGACCCGGCCGATCCCGGTGATGATCCCGGCCGCGGGCGCGTCGCCGTCGTAGAGACCGTGGGCGGCCAGCGGCGAGAGCTCGAGGAAGGGGCTTCCCGGGTCGAGCAGGGCGTCGACCCGCTCGCGCGGCAGCAGCTTGCCGCGCGCGGTGTGCCGCTCGCGGGCGCGCTCACCGCCGCCGAGCGCCACCCGCCGCAGCTGGCCGGCGAGATCGGCGACCAGCTCGGCGTGCGCGGCGGCGTTGCGCGCGGCCGCGGACGGGTCGGCCGTCAGGGTCCGGGGCAGCACCGGTGCGTCCACGCCCAGCAGGTTAACGGTCGTTCACAGCTGCGGTCCACCCACCACCTCGGGGGTGAACGGTCGTTCACGTCGCCATTAGCATCCGTGCCATGACCGCGGCCCGGGCGCAGGCGGGACCCGGCCGGTCCGCGCGCGACACGGCGCTGATCGCCGACACCCGACGCCCCTCCCGCCGGGAGCAGATCCTGCAGGCCGCGGCGCAGCTGTTCGCCGAGCGCGGCGCCCGCGCGGTGGGGGTCGACGACGTGGGCGCCGCCGTGGGGGTCACCGGTCCGGCCATCTACCGGCACTTCGCGAGCAAGGACGCGATGCTCGCCGAGATGCTGGTCCGGATCAGCGAGCGGCTGGCCGACGGCGCCCGGGATCGCATCACCGAGGCAGGGCCCCACCCCGCCGACCAGCTGCGTGCGCTGATCGACTTCCAGGTGGAGTTCGCCCTCGACAACCCGGCGCTGATCGTCGTCCACGACCGCGACCTCCCGTCGCTGGCCGACGCCGACGCCGCCCAGGTGCGCCGGCTGCAGCGGCGCTACGTCGAGGAGTGGGTGGCGGTGCTGGCGCGCCTGCACCCTGCCGCAGACGCCGCCGCCTGCCGGGTGCGCGCGCACGCCGTCTTCGGTCTGATCAACTCCACGCCGCACAGCGCCGGCCGGCTCGGGCGGCCGGCGACGGGCGAGCTGCTCCGCCGGATGGCCTGGGCCGCGGCGACCGGCTGAGGCCCCGTCCGGAGGCTCGCCGCGAGCTTGCGAGTGGTGAGAGGGACGGGGCCCCTTCCGCTAACCCCCGGGCGGTGGCGGTACCGGCAACGCCAGGCCGTCGGAGGCCGTCTTGTCGAGCGCCGCGATGCTCCCCGCGGTGGCCGGACCGGCCCACGCGCTCTCGACGACGGTGACGGTGGGGCCGGACACCGCGCTGGCGTACTGCATGGAGGAGAGCCTCGCCGGGCCACCGTCGTAGGTGACGCCCTCGCGCAGCAGATCGCTGACGTTGCCGCTGCCGTCGGTGTCGGTGAGCTCGCGCAGCTCCCGCGCGGTCGCCGCATCGGCCATGGCCACCCGCGACACCGACACGACCACCGGCGCCCCGTCGACGCTCGCCGAGTACAGCGCCCGGGACAGCCCGGTGCAGTCGGTGGCGGCGAGGAACTCCGCCACCTGCCCGTACGCGTGCCCGGCGCAGGTGCCGTCCACCTGCACCACCTCGAGGGTGTACGCGGTGCCGTCGACGGTCCGCACCTCACCCGGTGCGGGACCGGGCGGCGCGCTCTCCGTCGCCGTCACCGTCGTCCCGGGGCCGGAACCCACGTCCCCGCCGTCGCCCAGCAGCAGCCCGGCGACGGTCGCACCGAGCACGACCAGCACGACGACGACGGCGGCGATCACCCAGCCGGGCCGGCGACGTCCCTCCGACGGGCCGTCCTCCGCGCCGTGACCCGAGGCCGTCGCGCCCCAGGCCGGGGACAGCGGCGGCCGCACCGGGGGTTCCTCGGCGCGCGGCGCCGCCGGCAGCACGGCGGTGCTGGGGGGCGACGGCGGGACGGGGTCGTCGGTCGCCGCCGGGCTGTCCCCGCCGCGGCCGAAGAGCCCCCCGATGCCGGCGTTCCCGGCCGGCGGCGTGGGCTCCCCGTCCACCTCCACGGTGTCCCGCTGCCCGGTGAGGCCGGGCGCCGGGGCGGCAGGCGCCGCGGCCGCCACCGCGGCGGCGTTGGCCGAGGCGACCGAGGCCGCGACGGCACGTGCGACACCGGTGGCGCTCAGCGGATCACCGGCGTACGGGGTGGGCGGCGGCGATGGCTCCGCGGCCTCGGGCGCCGGCGGGGTCACCAGCGGCGCGGCGTTCATCGCGGCGGGGGTGAGCAGCTGCGGGCGGCGCAGCACGTAGGGCGAGTACGGGAACGCCTCCCCGTTCAGCTCCTCCACCGACGGCCCCCGGCCGGGGTACTCGAGCGCCTGTAGCGCGGCCCGCACGTCGGCGGTCGTCCACAGCCGCGGGTTGCCGACGCCGGCGTGCCGGGCGGCCCGGGCGATCGCCAGCAGCAGCGAGCGGGGGTCCAGGGTGGCGACGTGGTCGCCCTCGCCGAGGTCGCCGTCGGCCGGCTCCAGGCCGGTCACCTCCCCGACCAGCACGGTCAGGCGGGCGATCCGGCCGGGCTCCAGGCCGGCCCGCCGCAGCTTCACCGCGGTGTCCATGCCGGCGCGCATCAGCCCGTCCAGGGGGGTCGATCCGCCCCCGGCCAGCTGCAGCACCTGGCTGGGCCCGCCGTCGGCGGCGATCGTCCAGCTGCCTTCGGGCTTGGCCGTCACGACGCCGGACTGCCGGACCACCTCGACGACCCGGATGACCGCGATGCCCTCGGGGACCAGCAGGACCGCGTCGGACTGACGGCGGCCCAGCGGCCCGTCCACCAGCGGCAGGGAGGCGACCACGGCCGCGCGCACCGAGCCGCCGGTGTCCCACCGGGCGAGCTCGGCGAAGAAGGCACGCTCCCCCGCCGTCTGCAGCGGCGCCGGGATCAGGGCCAGCACGTCGTCGTCCTCCGGGCGGTCGGATCCTGCGGTCGGCCGCCCCACGCGCGCGGTGCGTCCTCCGGCGCGGCGAGCGCCCCCGTGACGCAGCCACGCCCGACGCTACGTCATCGGCGCGACCGCACCGGCGCTCCGCGCCGGTTCGGCGTCAGACGGCGACGCGCTCCGGCGCGACGACCGGCTCGTCGGCGGTGCGCCAGCGGGCCAGCCACGAACTGGCGGCCAGCGCGTCCACCGCGGCCCACAGCACCGTGAACGCGACGGTGACCGGCAGCGCCGACCACCAGCTCCACGGGGGCAGCAGGCCGAGCATCTCCAGCGGGAAGGCGGTGCCGTACACCCCGGCGGTGACGACGAGCCCGGCCGCCCATCCGGGGATGCGGCGGGTGACGGCGACGTCGATCAGCACCGCGCCGACGACCAGCACGACCGGCAGCACCGAGGGCGGGAAGCCCATCGCGACCAGGCCGAGCCACATGACCCCGCGGTAGCCGAGGTACACGACCGCGACCACGGTCGCCGTCCAGCGGAGGCCGACCACCTTGCGCGCCACCACCAGGGAGAGCAGGCCGGCGCAGATCAGCCATGCCGGGTGCACCCAGGAGGGCACCGGCAGCATGAACATCGTGGGTGACTGCCCCTGGGCGGCGGCGAAGTCCAGCAGCGACGGCTCCGCCGTCGTCCGGCCGGCCTCGTAGGCCTCCAGCGACAGGACGCCGTACTCCTGGTGCTGGTTGGGGAAGAGGGTGTTCTCGAGGAAGAACAGCCACAGGCCGAGGGAGATCAGCTCGCGCAAACGCCCGGGTGCGGCGTACAGCCACCAGCCGCGCAGCGCCCCGGCCAGCATGACCGCCGTCCCGAGGTAGAGCAGCGCGTGGCTGGGGCTCCAGCTGGTGATGTCGAGGCCGTTGATCCGGTGGTTGACGAGGTCGACCGGGATCGCGACCAGGAAGGTGCCGATGCCCACCTGCATCAGCCGCAGCGCCCGCTGGTCGACGCCGTAGCCGCTGTAGCTGTGGAACAGCACCAGGATCACGACGCCCGCGGTGCCCGCCGTGTTCAGCAGGTGCGGGGGCGCGAGGTCGTCACGCAGCCACATGAAGTGCCACGAGACGTCCCAGGACGACCCGAGCATCTTCAGCAGGAAGGCGGCCAGCCAGGCGGTGTAGATCCAGCGCAGCTCGAGCTGGGTGGTCGGACGGCCCGGACGGCCGGGGGTCATGTAGGCGACCCAGAGCCATCGGACCAGGGCCACCGGGTGGGCCAGGCCGGCGCGGAGCGTGCCCGGCGCCTGCGGCACGGCAGGGGCGGTGGGGGCAGAGGCAGTGGACACAGGCGTTGCTTCCTGACGGCGGGTGTTCCGGCGACCCTAGCGAGGATGCGGCCGTATCCGAGCCTTCCGCGCCGCGCCGTCCCGGGCGGTGCGACGGAGACGGACACGCGGACCGCTCGGGGCGTGCGATGCACACGGTGCGTAATGTCGGGCGACGTGGCGGAGAGCGCGGGACACCTGGTCTGGATCGATTGCGAGATGACCGGGCTGGACATCGTCGAGGACAAGCTGATCGAGGTCGCCGTCGTGGTGACCGACTCGGAGCTGAACGTCCTGGACCCGGGCCTGGACCTGGTCATCTCGGCCGACGACGCCGATCTGGACGGCATGGACGACGTCGTCGTCGAGATGCACCGGAAGTCGGGGCTCACCGACGCCGTCCGGGCCTCCACGCTGACCGTCGCGGAGGCCGAGCAGCAGCTGCTGGCCTACATCAAGCGCTGGGTGCCCGAGCGCCGGACCGCCCCGCTGTGCGGCAACTCGATCGGCACCGACCGCGGCTTCCTGGCCCGCGACATGCCGGAGCTGGACGACCACCTGCACTACCGGATGGTCGACGTCTCCTCGATCAAGGAGCTGGCCCGCCGCTGGTTCCCGCGGGTGTACTTCGCCCAGCCGCCGAAGGGGCTCGCCCACCGCGCCCTGGCCGACATCATCGAGTCGGTGCGGGAGCTGGCGTACTACCGGCGCACGCTGTTCGTCGCGGCGCCCGGGCCCAGCAGCGGCCAGGCGAAGAAGGCCTCCGACACGGTGGTCGGCTCGTTCGCCGACCTGCTGGCGGCCGGGGACGCCGGACACGCCTGACCCCGGCGACTCCCCCGGCGGACCGCCGCCCGGCCTCCGGTATCGTGGGCCCGTTCCCTCCGGGCGCTCTGCGTCCGGGCGGAGACACGGTGGGTGTAGCTCAGCTGGTAGAGCACCAGGTTGTGATCCTGGGTGTCGCGGGTTCGAGCCCCGTCACTCACCCCACCCGGGAGAGGCCCTGGTCAGTTCGCTGACCAGGGCCTCTCTCCGTTCCGGCGCCGCCCGCGGCAGCGATCGGGGCCCGGACGCCCCTCGATCGGCGGGCACTTCGGGGACGGCACACCACCCTCGTGGACGACGCCACTGTCGCCGCATGGAGCTGGCGCAGCGGAAGATGACCGCCGCAGCGGAACGGCCCCAGGACCGAGTTGCGGGCTGACCGGTGACGTCAGAGTCCGCCGGCCTCGACGAGCAGGCGTTGGGCGCGTTCCACGAGGTCCTGCTCGACGAGGTAGCGGCGGATACGCTGCCAGTCGTCAGGCGCCGACGTAGGCCGAGATCCCCGCGAAGATGGCGAACCCTGCGGTGAAGAAGATCGCACCCAGCCGGGAGGTCTCACCCTCGTGGGCCTCGGGGATCATCTCCTCGACCACGACCGTGGCCAACGCGCCGCCAGTCAGCGCGAGCACCGAGAGGGTGACGATCTCCGGGGCGTTCCGTAGCGCGAAGTACCCGAGAGTCGCGCCGATGAGGATCGGGATCGTGAACCCGGCGGCCAGCAGCAGCCGGCGGGTCCGGCTGAGCCCGGCGCGGCGCAGGGAGGCGACCGCGGCGAACCCCTCGGGCAGGTCGGCCGGTACCTGCCCGGTGGCCAGCAGCAGACCCAGCGCGGGGTTGAGCACGGTGCCGGTGCCGATCATCACACCGTCGCTGAACAGGTCCAGGCTGACCCCGGAGAAGATGGCCAGCGGCCCGCTGGCCTTCTCGCCGAGATCGAGCCGGGCCTGGACGAACCCCAGCGCCCGGTCCAGCAGCACGAAGAACGCGCCACCGGCGACGAACGCCAGGATCGGCACCCATGCCGGGGAAGCCGCCAGCGCCTCGGGCATCAACTCCAGACCGACGACGGCGAGCACGATCCCGGCAGCCAGGTGCAGGGCAAGGCTGAGCATCCGCTCGGAGACATCCAGAGTCTCCGACAGCAGCGCCCCGGCGAAGTTCCCTGCCGCGGGCAGTGCCGCCAGCCCTAGCACGATCAGGTAGTCGCCCACGCCGCTGCGATGCCCGCCCTCGGCCCCGCGACACCTACCCCCCCAGTCCCCTCACCGGGCCGCCCCGGGGCCGGCCGGGCGCGGTCGACGGGCGACCGCAACCTACGATGTCGGCTAGTAGAGTGGCGCGAGTGCCGATCCCGGCCGGCCAGCAGTTCAGGAGGTCCCCGTGCGAGGAGTCCCGGTCCGAGCCACCCTCGGCTCTGCCGTTCTGGTCGGCGGGCTGCTGCTGGCCGGCTGCGGGCACGCCGGCCGAGCGGCGGAGGACTCGCCGGCGGGCGGGGCCCGCGTCACGGTGCAGGACGACGGCTTCCACGGCACGCTGGTGCAGCAGGGGCAACCCCGCCCGGACCTGACGCTGCCGACCACCAGCGGGGACCTTTTCGACGTCGGCGACCGCCCCGAGGACGAGGTCACGCTGCTGTTCTTCGGCTACACGCACTGCCCGGACCTGTGCCCGACCACGATGGCGGACCTGGCACTGGCGCGGGACATGCTCACTCCCGAGGTCCGCGACCGGGTCCAGGTGGTGTTCGTGACCGAGGACCCGGCCCGCGACACCCCCGAGGCGCTGCGGGAGTGGCTGGACCGGTTCGATCCCGAGTTCACCGGGCTCATCGGCGGCAACGAGGCCACCGCCGCGGCACTTCGCGAGCTCTACCTGCCCGAGAGCGAGCAGGTGGCCGACCCGTCGGCGGCGATCATCCACCCGCACGACGACGGGAACGGCGGGCACGGCGGGGACGGGCACACCCACGGGGACTACGGGGTCGACCACGCCGGGACCGTGTACGCCTGGGGTCCTGGTGGCCGGTCGGTGGTGTACACCGGGGGCACGACGCCGGACCAGTACGCCGAAGACCTCACCCGGTTGGCCACCGCCCCGTAGAGGCCCCGGGCGCCAGGGGCTGCCACAGACCACCGGCCGGACATCAGCCGCTGGACAGATCTCGCTGCATCCGCAGGTAGTCCTCGCGGTCGATCTCCCCGGCGGCGTAGCGCCGGCGGAGCACCTCCTCCGAGGCGGGACCTGCATCTCGGGCCGGTGAGCGGTGCTTGACCAGCCAGATGGCCGCGAGCACCCCCGCCACCAGCAGGGCAAGCCCGACCAGGGCCCACAGCAGCATCCAGCCGCCCATCATCCCCATCATCATTCCGCCGTCCATCATTCCGCCGTCGTGATCCACCGACCACTCCTTCCTTCAGTCGGCAGGGGCGCTCCCGGGGAGCGCTCCTGCCGGATGTCTTCGGCCGGTACCCGCGGCCGGGGCTCGGTCAGAGGCGACCGGGCGCGCCCTCGTGCAGCAGCTCGCACATCTGGGACATGCCGGGGTTGCCCTGCTGCATCAACTCATGCATCCGGGCCATCCCGGGTTTGCCCTGCTGCATCAGCCCGTGCATCCGCGCCATTCCGGTGGACGCATCCGAGCCCTCGCTGCCAGCTCCAGGGTGGGCGTAAGCCACCCCGGCGGGGACGGCGACGCTCCCGGCGACCAGCGCGGCCACCAGCAAAGACCTCACCATGTTGCGCTCCTCCGCTCCTTGGGCACACTTGCCATCCGCTCGAACTACTATGGCTCATAGTACGTCACTTGTGCCGGGGTTGCTCCGCCTCCTGCTCGGGCACGGCAGAAGCCGGAAGCCGGAGCTTCTCGACGACGCAGGTGCGACGACTCGGCAAGGCTCGGGAACGCTTCGACGACGGTGAGGCCCATCCATGAGCACCAGTGAGCTTGTTGTCGTCCTCGGCGGCGTTGCGCTCATCGCCGCGCTGGCCTGGTACTTCTTCGCTCCCCGCAAGGCGACGCACGCGCAGCTGGAAGCGGGGCGGCAGGTCGTGGACGTCACCGTCAAGGGCGGGTATTCGCCGAGCCTCATCCGTGTCCAGGCCGGCACTCCGGTGCGGCTGCGGTTCCATCGTCAGGAGAACAGCGACTGCACCGCTCGCGTGGTCTTCCCCGATCTGCGTAAGAGCGCCTCGTTGGCGGCGTTCGGCACCACGACCATGGATCTGGCCATCGACGAGCCGGGCGAGTACGGCTGGGCCTGCGGGATGAACATGCTGCACGGCACGCTGGTGGCCGAGTCCCCTGACGGGGATGAGGGGCCGCGGGGGAAGGCAGAGGCAGCCCAGGCCCCGTTGTCCTCACCGGAGCAGGGCGGTGACGAGGTCGTCGAGGCGGCGCGGGGAGTCACCCAGGAGAACCGGGAAACCGCCCGCGCCGTCGGGGTCGGACCCCGGATGGACGGGACCGTCGAGTGCGAACGGGCGGAGTTTCTGCTGCCGGGTGCGTTGCGCAGCCTGCCCACCGACGTCGCCCGCGCCGAAGCCCAGCTGCGCGCCATCGGGGGCGTCGACTCCGCGGAAGTGAACTTCGGCGCCGAACGCGCCGTGATCATGTACGACCCGACGCTGGTCGACGTCGAGGCGCTCACCGAGGCGGTCGCGGTCGCCACCGGGTTCCCCGCCCGGCTGCGGGCCGAACCCGGCGCCGCCCCGACCGAGGACGCCGAGGCCGCAGCGCACCGGGAGGAGGTCCGCGACCTCACCCGCCGGGTCGCCGTGGGTACGGTCCTGACCCTGCCGGTGCTCTACGCGGCGATGGTGGCGCACTTCATCGGCGAGCAGTACGTGCCCGACCTGCTGGAGAACCCCTGGGTGCAGCTGCTGCTGACGCTGCCGGTGTTCGTCTGGGTCGGCTGGCCGATCCACGCCACCGGGTGGCGAGCCCTGGGCAACCGCAGCGCCGAGATGAACAGCCTGATCACGCTGGGCACCATCGCCGCGTTCGGCTACAGCCTCGTCGCCACCATCGCACCCGACCTCCTGCCCGAGGACGTGCGCGAGGTCTACTACGAGGTCGTCTCCTTCATCATCACCGTGATCCTCCTCGGCCGACTGGTCGAGGCCCGCGCCCGAGCCGGCACCGGCGACGCGATCCGCGCCCTGGTGGAGCTCACCCCCGCCACGGCCCGGGTGCTCTGCAACGGCCAGGAGGTCGAGGTCGGCGTCGACGAGGTCCGCGCCGGCGACCAGCTGCGGGTCCGCCCCGGTGAGAAGATCCCCGTCGACGGCGAGATCGTCGAAGGCGCCTCCACCATCGACGAGTCGATGGTCACCGGCGAGAGCGTCCCGGTCCGCAAGAGCGCCGGCGAGGAGGTCATCGGCGCCACCGTCAACCAGACCGGCGCGTTCACGATGCGGGCCACGCGGGTGGGCTCGGAGACGGCCCTGGCCCAGATCATCAAGCTGGTGCAGGAGGCACAGTCCTCGAAGGCGCCGATCCAGCGGCTGGTCGACGTCGTCGCCAGCTACTTCGTGCCCGCGGTGGTGTTCGTCGCGCTCGGCACGTTCGTGCTGTGGTTCATCTTCGGACCGGCGCTGACGCTGGCCCTGGTCGCCACCGTCAGCGTCCTGATCATCGCCTGCCCCTGCGCGCTGGGGCTGGCCACGCCGCTGTCGGTGATGGTGGCCACCGGCAAGGGAGCCCGCTCCGGCGTCCTCATCAAGAGCGCGGAGGCGCTGGAGACGGCGCACAAGCTGAACACGGTGGTGCTGGACAAGACGGGCACGATCACCCGCGGTATGCCGGCGCTGACCGACGTCGTCACCGCCGCCGGCCACGACGAGACCGGCCTGCTGCGCCTGGTCGGCTCTGCCGAGACCGACAGCGAGCACCCGCTGGCCACCGCCATCGTCGCCGCCGCCCGCGAGCGGGGACTGGACCTGGCCCGGCCGGCCGCCTTCGACTCGGTCACCGGCAAGGGGATCCGGGCGACCGTCGACGGTCACGAACTACTGATCGGCAACGTCGCACTACTGGCCGACGCCGACATCCCCACCGGAGAGCTCGAACACCACGCCCACCGGCTCGCCGACGAGGGCAAGACCCCGATGTTCGTCGCCGTCGACGGCCGACCCGCCGGCGTGGTCGCCGTCGCCGACACGATCAAACCGGACTCGGTCGCCGCCATCCGCGCCCTGCGCGACCTCGGCCTGCAGGTCGCCATGATCACCGGCGACAACCGGCGCACCGCCGACGCGGTCGCCCGCCAGGTCGGCATCGACCGGGTCCTCGCCGAGGTCCTGCCCGACCAGAAGGCCGCCGAGGTCCGCACCCTGCAGGACGAGGGCCGGCTGGTGGCGATGGTCGGCGACGGGATCAACGACAGCCCGGCACTGGCACAGGCCGACGTCGGCATCGCCATCGGCACGGGCACCGACGTCGCCATCGAAGCCGCCGACGTCACGCTGATGTCCGGCGAGCTCAAGGGCCTGGTCACCGCTATCGCGCTGTCGAAGGCGACCATGCGCAACATCCGGCAGAACCTGGTGCTGGCGTTCGGGTACAACACTGTCGCAATCCCGGTCGCCGCCGGCCTGCTCTACCCGGTCACCGGGGCACTGCTCTCGCCGATGATCGCCGCTGCGGCGATGGCGCTGTCCAGCATCAGCGTCGTGCTCAACGCCGCACGGCTCAACCGGTTCCAGCCGCCCCGGCTCACCGACACCGAAGCGGAGAACCCGGATCGGAGCCGCATGGCGGCGAGTGGGTGGCCGCGTTGACCATCGGCGGTCTGCGGCAGGCTGACGCAGATCCCTCCCGTGGGCGTCGAGCCCTCTGCGCGGCGGTCTCCGGCGTCACCGCCGGCCTCGGCTGGTGGGGCCGGCGGCATCGACGGTCGGCGGCCGTGACCGCGTGGACGTCGGGCGGTGGCCACGAGCTCACGGCCGGACCGCTGCACGTCCGCACCATGGGCTCCGGGCAATCGGTGGTCCTCCTGTTGCACGGCATGGCGGGCGCCGGAAACAGCTTCGGCGCGGTCTACGACCGGCTCGCCGAGCAGGCGACCGTGGTCATCCCGGACCTGCTCGGCTTCGGCCGCTCCATGGACATCACCGCCCCGACAGATGCCGGAGTTCACCTCGCCGTACTGGACGACGCCCTGGCCGGACTGGGCCTGCAGGACAGGCCGACCGTGGTCGCCGGCTACTCCATGGGCGGCCTGCTCGCGCTGCGATGGGCGGCTGAACACCGCGACACGGTGCGCTCCGTCGTCACCTTCGCAGCACCTCTGTACCGCAGCCGCGCCGAGGCGGATGCGCACGTCGCCGGCCTCGGGCGGTTGGAGTCCCTCCTGGCAGGGGATGGACGGCTACCACGCGCCGCCTGCGCATGGATGTGCCGCCACCGGACCGCGGCCTCCTGGATGGCCGTCGCCTACCGTCCCGATCTGCCGATCCCGGTGGCGCGCTCCGGTGTCGAGCACACCTGGAGCAGCTACTCCGCGTCCATGAACGGGCTCATCCGCGACGCCGGTTGGGTCGACGCGCTCGAGCATCTCCGCCGCGCGCAGATCCCGGTGACCCTCGCCCTCGGAGCATGCGATCCCGCGCTCGTCCCAGGCCGGGCCACCGAACTCGCGCGTACCCGGCCCAGTGTGACCTCGGTGGTCCACCCGATGGCCGACCACGGACTGCCCCTCTCCCATCCGGAGTGGTGCCAGCGGCTGGTGGCTGCCGCCCTGCTGGACACACACCCCACAGCCCCGCCGGAGCGATGGTCGGACCGCGTGACCTGACCTGCACGCTCAGGGCGCTAACGCCCTTCCGAGGACAGCACTGTGCCGATCAACCGCTCGAGCTCCTCGCCGGTGAGCTGGCCTACCGACCGGCCGGCGATGCGACCCTCGGCGTCGAGAGCGAGGGTCACCGGCAGCCCGCGCACCCCCAGCTCCCGCAGCAGCCGGCCGTCGCGGTCGACGGCGTGCGGATAGTCGATGCCGAGCTCGTCGAGGAACCAGCGCGCGGCGTCGGGGTCGTCCTGGACGTCCACGCCGAGGAACCGGACCTGATCCCCGTGCCGGGCGTAGGCCTCCTGCAGCAGCGGCATCTCCTCCCGGCAGGGGCCGCACCAGGTCGCCCACAGGTTGATGACGGTGGGTCGGCCGGTCAACCGCTCCAGCACCACGTCCGGACCGGGGCCCAGGCAGGCCAAGGTGAGCGGCGGCAGCGCGTCCACGCCGGCCGGCGTGGTGTTCTCGGGCAGCTGCTCACAGGCGGGCACGGCCGGCGCCGGCTCAGCGGCCGCCGGCTCGGTGGTGGTTAGCTCGGTGGTGGTCGGCTCGGTGGTGGTCGCGCAGCCGGCCAGGAGGGCAGCGGCGAGCAGTCCGCCGGCCAGCCGCGCCGGCATCACCGGCCCCGGTACAGCTCGGTGAAGGTCGCCCCGCCGTCGGTGGAGGCCAGGACGGCCCCGCCCACGGCGACGTAGACCTCGTCCCCGTCGACGGTCAGGGCCTCCGGCGCGCCGTCGACGGTGCCGCGCTCGGCCCAGGTCAGCCCGCCGTCGGTGCTGCCGTAGACGGTGCCGTCGGGAGCGACGCCGACTGTGGAGTCGCCGTCGGGGGCGAAGTCGGCCAACACCAGGAGAGGCGCGTCGGGAACGGCGGTGAAGTTCTTCCCGGCGTCCTCGCTGAGGACGAGGCCGGCCTCGGTGGTCGCCAACACCCGCTGCGGATCGGTCGGATCGGCGGCCAGGTCGGCGATCCGCATCTCGCCGCGGTCGGCCCAGTCGACGCCGTCCTCGCTGACCAGCAGGCGGCCGCCGCTGTAGCCGTAGATCACGCCGTCGGCGGCGTCCAGGGCGTGGAAGTCGGCGTCACCGGCCAGGGACAGCGTCTCCCAGGTCTGCCCGCCGTCGGTCGTCTCGATCAGGCCGAGGTTTCCCGGGCCGTCCTGCCCCGCGCCGGGGTGGCCGCTGGCCAGGTAGTGCTCGGGACCGACGACGGTGAAGCCCATGAAGTCCTGCACCCGGTCGGCGATCCGGGTCAGCTCCCCGTCCGGAGAGATGCGCACCAGCCCGTAGTGGGTGCCGGCGTAGAGCGTGTCGTCGGCTGGGTCGATGCCGAGGCCGTGCACGTGCTCGAGGGTCACGTCGTCGCCATGGGGATGGGTGCCGTCGTCGTGGCTGTGCGCCTCGCCGTCACTCGCGGACTGGTCCCCGGCAGCTGCGTCGGTGCCGCAGCCGGCGAGGATCAGGGCGCCGGCCGCGGCGGCGCTGAGCAGCACCCGACGTCGCCACGGGTGACCGGCGATACCAAGGGCAGGCCGAGCGGATCGGGCGGAGCGGATCGGCAGGACGGACGGTGACATGAGCTCCCCACGGAGGCAGGACAAAGGTACTAGGCACGATAGTAGACCGTTTTCGCAGAGGTGCGACTCAGGTCCAGTCGGCCCCGGGCAGGACGCACAACCCGCTGGCCACCGCGGAGATCAGCGGCCAGGCGGCCAGCGCCACCGGTCCGGTCACCACCAGGACCGCCGCTGCAGCGGCGGCGAGCCGGTGCAGCGGCCGGATGGGATCGGCGGGCCGCAGCAGCCGCGTCACCCGCAGCACGCCAGCACCCTGGGCGGCCGCCAGCGTCGCGGCGGGGGCGCGCATCCCGGCGAGGGTGACCAGGGCGGAGGCGACCTCGACCCGGTTCACCTGCCCGGCTGCGGCGTCGTCGGCCAGCATCTCCACCAGCCGCTCGATCTCCGCCACCCCCCGGGTGAACAGCGGCACCCCCGGGAAGGCCCGACTGAGTATCCGCGCCGCGCCCACCGCGAGATGGTGGCGGCCGCGCAGATGCGCCTCCTCGTGGGCGAGCACGCCGGCGAGTTCCCCGGCGGACAGCGTCTGCAGGGCGGCGGTGGTCAGCACGACGGTGCGAGCCCGGCCGGGCAGACAGAACGCGGCCGCGTGGTCGGAATCCAGCACCACCGCGCCGAGGGACGACTCCCGGCGGGCGCCGGTCAGGATCGCCGCCCGCAACCCGTGCCGCTCCCGTCGGTTGCGCAGCCCGCTGCGCGCAGCGACCCAGGTCAACCGCAGGGACATCCCGCCCGACAGCAGGACGCCGGCCAGCACCGCGGACAGCTGACCTGGGGAGTCGTACACCGCCGCGATGGTCGCTGCGCATGCGTCGAGATACGCCGCCAGGCCCTCACTGATGGCGCCGGCCGGGACCAGCAGCGTCAGACCGGCGAGCAGCACCGACACGAGCACTCCGGCCGACGTCGCCTGCCAGGTCGCGATCGCCAACCGCGGAGCGCGGGCCGACCAGCCCGCCCCGATGATCCGGGGGGCCCCGACCGCCAGCAGGACGGCGAACGTCAGCAGCGCGACTGCGGTGATCACGACGTCTGCGCCTGCCGGGCCGCCTCCACCGCGGCTCGCAGGCTGGCCACCGCGTCGGCGTCGAGGTCGGCGACGAAGTGCATGAGCACCTCGTCCCGATCCCCGGCCGCGCTCAGTACTTCCTGCAGCATCGCCGCGGAATGCTCCGCCCGGGTGCGGGTGGGGCTGTACCGCCAGGCCCGACCGGCCATCTCCCGTTGCAGGGCGCCCTTGCGGTGCAGGTTGTCCATCACCGTCATCACGGTCGTGTAGGCCAGCGATCGCGAGGCGGCCAGCTCGGCGAGCACCTCGCGGACCGTCGCCGGCTCCCCGCGGTGCCACAGCACCTGCATCACCGCGGCTTCGAGCTCACCGAACGGCCGCACCGCCACCTCCACATCCCTCCGCGCCGTTGCGCGACCCGGTCAGCTGAGCAGCCCGTCGGCCGCGGCACAGCTTCCCGCCACAGTACTAGCGGCGATAGTGGAGCGGGCCGATCGTCCCCGGTGCAGCGCAGGCCGGCGTCATCCCGGCGCAGCCGACACCCGAGGGCGGCCGACGCCGCCCGAGGACCCCATCACCAGGAGAGCCGCTCGGACGGCGATCAGCAGAGCCGACCACAGCTGGGCCAACCCGGACAGCACCTCGGGGAGTGAGCCGCTCATCGGCTCGGCTCGCCCAGCCTCGGGTCGCCGCCGGTGACCGATCGTTCGGCGCGCAGCTGGTCGATCTCGGCACGCAGGCCGGCGAGCTCGGCGTGGTTGACCTCGGCCGGCTGCGGCGTCGATCCGTGGCCGCGGCTCATCGACCACATCATGGCGCCCATGCCGACCGGGCAGGCCAGCAGCGCCAGCAGGTGCAGCAGCTCCGACATCGGTGCCTCCAACGGGCTGTGCGGCACCACGACGGCGCAACTACGCCCGATAGTAGACCGCTGCTACGACCTGCCATAGTAGAAATGTGGTGAGGGAACAGCTCAGTCGTACAGCCATCCGCCGTCGCCGTTCGGGTTCCACCGCGGCGGCACGTCGATGAGCCGGCCGTTCAGCCGCCGAACCCTGCTGCTGGCCGCCAGCGCCGCCGCAGGGACGCTGGCCGGCTGCTCCACCGGCGGGAACGACACCGCCGCCCCCACCGGGGAGTACCAGTTCACCGAGCCCACGCCGACGGCGACGGTGATCGCCGAGGACCAGCGGGCACCGGCGCCGGCGTTCTCGGGCGAACTCCTCGACGGCACGCCGTTCGACTCCTCGTCGCTGGCCTCGGACGTCGCCGTGATCAACTTCTGGGGGTCTTGGTGCGTGCCGTGCCGGGTGGAGACCCCGGAGTTTCAGGCCGTGCACGCCGACGTCGCCGACCGCGGCGTTCAGTTCCTCGGCATCGACGTCAAGGACCAGCGACAACTGGCCATCGCCTTCGTCGAGCAACTGGGCGTGGCCTACCCGTCGGTGTTCGATCCGCGCGGTGAGGTGGCCATGGCCTTCCGCGGCTTTCCGGCCAACGTCGTCCCCTCCACCATCCTGCTCGACCGCGACGGCCGGGTCGCCGCCGTCTACACCGGCCAGGTACGCGGGCATGACCTGCGCACCGCCGTCGAGCTGCTGCTGGCCGAGGACCAGACGTGAACGAGCTCGCCGCGACCTTCGCCGGCATCGTCACCGACGGCTCGCTGCTGCTGGCCATCGCCGTGGCTGCGCTGGTCGGGCTGATCAGCTTCGCCTCACCCTGCTGCCTGCCGCTGATCCCCGGCTACGTCAGCTACGTCGCCGGACTCGCCGGCTCCCAGGCCACCGCCGGCCGGCCCCGAGTTCCGCAGCCTGCTGGCGGCGAGGCTGCCGGTGCGACGTCGGCCGGCTGCCCGACCGAGACCGGCCCCACCCCCGCACCGACGGCGGCCCCGACTGCACCCGGCCGCGGCCGGGTGCTGGCCGGATCCCTGCTGTTCATCGCCGGCTTCAGCGCCGTCTTCGTCTCCTTCGGCGCCCTCTTCGGCGGCCTGGGCCGGCTGCTGCTGGAGTGGTCCCCGGTGCTCACCCGGGTCGCCGGTGTCGTCGTGATCGCGATGGGGCTGTCCTTCCTCGGCGCGATCCCCTGGCTGATGCGCGAACGCCGCATCCACCACCGCCCCCCGGCCGGCCTGGCCGGCGCCCCCGTCCTCGGCGTCGTGTTCGGCCTCGGGTGGACGCCCTGCCTGGGCCCGACGCTGGCCGCGGTCAACACGCTGGCCTACACCCAGGCCTCGGCCGGCCGCGGCGCCATCCTCGCCCTTGCCTACTGCCTGGGACTGGGCGTCCCCTTCGTCCTCGTCGCCCTCGGTGCCCGGCGCGCCCTGGCCTTCTCCGCCCTGGCCCGCCGGCACGCCCCTACGGTCATGCGAGTTGGTGGGGCCCTGATGATCGCCCTGGGGATCCTGCTGCTGACCGGCTGGTGGGACGCGCTGATGATCTGGCTCCGGGCCTGGCTGGGCGCCACCGGCCTCGGCACGTCGGTCCTGTGAGCGACCAGTACAACGGCGCCGCGTGCCGCCTGCCGGGCCCGGCTCCGTCCGAACGCGCCGCCAACTGCAGCCGGATCGGCTCCGCATACCGCGGGTCTCGGGCAGAGGTACGACCACCGTCGGGACTCGATCAGCCCCGTCGGCGGCGTAGTCGACGCGCGAGCCGGGGTGACCGGAGGCCAGGAAGGGCCCAGCCCCGGCGACCGCGAACCTCCGTCAGGTCCATGACCGGACTGACCATCGCGGCTTCCCCCCAGCGGTCACCTGGATGTACTCCTCGTGCGCGACCGCGATGCGGCTGCGGGCAGGAGGGCACCACGACAGCCGCCGTCCGGATCGCGTGGTCGGGGAGGAGGTGGGGGCGCGGCGCTTCCGCGGCGCCGCACCCCCGGGGCACGGATCAGCCGTCCAGCTCCGAGAGCAGCTGTCGCATCTCCTCGATCTCCTGCGTCTGGGTGTCGCTGATCACCCGAGCGAGATCGATGGCCTCGGGATCGCGACCGTCCTCGACCTCTGTCCGCGCCATCTCCACAGCACCCTCGTGGTGCTCGATCATGGCTTCGATCCACATGCGGTCGAAGTCGGAACCAGCGGACGGCATGTCCTCCATGTCCATGCCCATACCGCCCATGTCCTCGGACCCGTGGTCCATGCCGCCCATGTGGCCGGACCCCTGCTCGAGCGGCTGGCCCCACTCCTCGAGCCAGCCGGTCATGAGGTCGATCTCCGGGTCCTGACCTGCCTCGATGCGCTCGGCCAGGTCCACGACCCTGGGGTCGGCGGCACGGTCGACGGCGACCTCGGCCATCATGAGCGCGCCCTCGTGGTGCGGGATCATCCCCTGGGCGAAGGCGACGTCGGCGTCGTTGAACTCCGCGCTCTGATCGGCGGGGGTCTCGTCGGTGGCGCTGCTGCTGGCGGCTGAGCTGCCGGCGGTACCGGAGCAGCCGGTGAGGACGACGACGGCGGCCATCAGTCCACCGGTGAGGTGGACGAGTCGAATGCTGGTGCGGGTCACGTTAGGTCTCCTGTTCTGAGGGATGTAGGCATGCGTGCGAGACCCCGGAACAGCGGGAGCTGTCGGGGTGCAAGCCGTTCGGCCTAGATCCGCAGGAGGCAGAGCGCGGAGAGATCGGGGGGTCGGGGCTGCCTCACCCACCCGGTGAGCCAGCGGCGAGGTGGAGGTGACCCGCGGACGAGCGGGATCGCCATGCCGCGGACTCGCGTCAGGGCACCGAGAATCGTCAACCCCGCGAGCAGGACAGCGAGGCACATAGCCAAGACGTGAGCGTCGTGCCACGGGGCTGGCAGGTCGGTGGACACGGTAGCTGCTACATCTCGCGACCCGTGCGTGGCCGCAGCGTGCGAGTGCGCGGGCTTCTCGGCGGTGACGGCGCCGACATGGATGGCCGCCGCAGGGGCACCGATCGATGCAACGGCGTCGAGCGACGTGGACCCATGCGCCAGGGCCGGTTCTGCGGCCACGCACCGCACGCCGTGCATGGCGAAGACGGCGGCCAACAGCAGCAGCGCCGTCCAGAGCCGTGCCCCCATGACCACACCTCCTCCACCACGGTACGACGGCCCCCCGGGCACACCAGGCAGGGACTCGGCACACACCAACGAAACGCCTACTCCGGGGTCGACGCCGGCCTGGACTGCCGAGACTTCAGTTGACTCTGGTCGGTAGGGGCGATCAGGCCGCGTGAGTGGCCTGGGTCAGTGCCTCGGACACGACGGGATCATGCAGCCGAGGGCGCCTTGTGCTCGTGCGCGAACGGCCACGTCCCCCAGGTGATCTTCACCGCGGACATGGGCCTGCCCGGGCTGTGGGACGCACCGCACTGCGAGCTACCCGCGGGCCGTCGAGCGCGATGTCGGTGCCGTCGTCGAACCGCTCGAACTCCGCGTGCAGATCACCGGCGCACATCAGGCGCGTACGACCGGAGCTGGCTCAGGGCGATGGCGAGCGCGTTGCGCATGGGGCGTATGTCGCGCTTGGTCGAGGAGAGAAGGTACCCGCCCTGCAGCACCGCGATCGTCGACTCTGCGAGAGTGTCGGGGTCGGCGTCGTCGCGTAGCAGCCCGCTGGCCTGCATGGCCCGGAGCCCGCCGCTCAGGGCGGACTCCCAGTGGGCGAAGGCTTCGGCAGCCTGGCTGCGGAGCAGGTCACCGTGGTCCAGCAGCTGGCTGGAGATCGAGCCGAGCGGGCAGCCGCGGTAGTCCCGCTGGTTCTGCTGCATGTCGACCAGGGCTCCGAACCAGGCGGAGATGCTCTCCCAGGTGTCGAGCGGGAACCGGCTCTGCTCCCGCAGGACCTGCTGGAGCTGGTGGCGGAGCACCTCGGCGATGAGCTGCTCCTTGCTGGAGAAGTAGTGATAGAACTGGCTCTTGCCCGTCCCGGAGGCGGCCAGGATGTCCTCGATGCTGGTGGCGCTGACGCCCCGCTCGTACATCAGCCCGGCCGCCAGCTCGACGATCCGTCCCTTGGTGTCTTTCCCGCGGCGGGTGGTCGGTTCCGGCATTCGGCTCTGGCCTCGGTCGGGAGGTGGCGGGGCGTTCGGTCAACGCAGGCACTACCCGATGTGGGCGTTCTACATGTGAGACCTCACCCACGCGCGACCCGAGGCCGCAAGGGGGCGGGCCTGGATAGAGGGCCGGCCGCGGTGAGCGGGGTGCCCGGGATCCAGGAACGGCGACATCGCCCGGACGTCTGGGCGGATTCGGACTGTACCGAGGGGTACAGACGCCGCAGGCGGGTAAAGCAGCAGCGGCGGCCGGCTCGGTACCGCCGGCGGACGCACCCGGTCCGTTCCGCACCGATCGGTCGAGGAGTCCAGATGAAGGCATTGACGTGGCAGGGCACCCAGAAGGTGTCGGTGGAGACGGTCCCGGACCCGCAGATCCAGGAGCCCACCGACGCCATCGTGCGGATGACCTCGACGGCGATCTGTGGCTCCGACCTGCACCTCTACGACGTGCTCGGGATGTACCTCAAGCCCGGCGACATCATCGGGCACGAGCCCATGGGCATCGTGGAGGAGGTCGGCCCCGAGGTCAGCCACATCAAGCCTGGAGACCGGGTGGTCGTGCCGTTCAACATCTCCTGCGGGCACTGCTGGATGTGCACCCACGGGTTCTTCGCGCAGTGCGAGACCACCCAGGTCACCGAGCAGGGCAAGGGCGCGCGCCTGTTCGGCTACACCGCCCTGTACGGGTCCGTGCCCGGTGCGCAGGCCGAGTTCCTGCGGGTGCCGCAGGCCCAGTTCGGGCCGATCAAGGTTCCCGACGAGCACCCCGACGAACGGTTCCTGTTCCTCTCCGACGTGCTCACCACGTCCTGGCAGGCAGTGAAGTACGCCGACATCGAGGCCGGCAGCACCTGCGCGGTCATCGGGCTGGGCCCGATCGGGCAGATGTGCGCCCGCGTCGCCAAGTACCTCGGCGCGGAGCAGGTCATCGCCGTCGACAGCGTCCCCGAGCGACTGGAGCTCGCCCGACGCCACGGCATCGAGGTCATCGACCAGAGCAAGGCCGACGACGTCCCCGGGGCGATCATGGAGATGACTCACGGGCGGGGTGTCGACGGTGTCGTGGACGCGGTCGGGATGGAAGCCCACGGCTCCCCCTTCCAGGCAGCCCTGCTCGGGGCCGCCGGCAAGCTGCCCGACCCATTGGCCCGCAAGGCGACCGAGACGATCGGTGTGGACCGGATGGCCGCCATGCGCACCGCGTTCGGGTCGGTTCGCCGGGCCGGGACGATCTCGCTGATCGGGGTGTACGGCGGGCAGGCCGACCCGTTCCCGATGATGGACCTGTTCGACAAGGGCGTGACCATCCGCATGGGACAGGCGCACGTCAAGCGCTGGGTCGAGGAGATCATGCCCGCGCTCACCGGTGACGGCGACCCGCTGGGCACCGAAGACCTCACCACCCACGCGCTCCCGCTGGAGCAGGCCCCGCACGGCTACGAGATCTTCCAGAAGAAGCAGGACGGCTGCATCAAGGTCGTCCTCAAGCCCTGATCGCCCCTGCCGGCACCGCCCATGGCGCCGGCCGAGCATCCCCAACCGCAACCACTTCGGAGGAAACAGACATGCAGCAGAACAACGAACCGTCGACCGGGACCGTGCTGGCCCGGGGAGTGCTCGCCGGGCTGGCCGGGACCGTGGTGATGACTGCGTTCCAGAAGCTCGTCGAGATGCCGCTCACCCAGCGCCAGGAGAGCTACGCCCCGGCGGACTTCGCCGAGAAGGTCCTGCCCGTGCACCCCACCACCCCCGAGGGGCGCCGGCGGCTGAACTACACCACCCACTTCGCCCTCGGCGGCATGTGGGGCACCGCGTACGGCGTCGCCGCCGCCAACGGGCTGCGCGGGCAGAAGGCGGTCAACACCGTGTTCGCGGTCGTCTACACCGGCGACGTCCTGCTCAACACCGCGCTCGGGCTGTACCAGCCGAGCAAGTGGACGGCCCAGGACTGGGCGGTCGACATCGTGGACAAGTACGTGCAGGCCCAGGCCACCGGCGCCGTCTTCGACCGCGTCCTGGACCCCGCCCGCCCGTCTTGACCGTGCCACCGGAGCCGCCACACCCCGAGCCGGCCGAGCAGAGAAGGCCCGCCGTGGACGTGACCAGCCAGCGGGTCGTAGTGATCACCGGGGCGTCGTCGGGCATCGGACGGGAAACCGCCCGGCAGTTCGCCGCCCAGGGCGCAGCCGTCGTGCTGGCCGCCCGCGGCGAGCCGGCGCTGCACGCCACCGCCGAGGAGGTCGCCCAGGCCGGCGGCACGGCGCTGGTCGTGCCCACCGACGTCGCGGTGTGGCCGCAGGTGCAGCACCTCGCGCAGAGGGCCCGGGAGCGCTTCGGCCGGATCGACGTCTGGGTGAACAACGCCGCGGTCTCCGGCTACGGGGAGATCAACACGCTGCCCGTCGAGGCAATCGACCGGATCCTGGACGTAGACCTGCGCGGCCAGGTGTACGGGGTCAAGGCGGTCCTCCCGATCCTGCGTGAGCAGGGGCACGGCACGATCATCGGCGTCAGCTCCGGGCTGGGGGTGCGCGCGGTCCCCCTGATGGTTCCGTACTGCATCGCCAAGTCCGGGGTCAACGCCCTCTACGAAGGACTGCGGCTGGAGGAGCGGCACGCCAACTCCGGTGTGCGCGTCACCACGATCCTGCCGGCCTCGATCGACACCCCCTTCTACGGCTCCGCGAGATCGTGGATGGGCGTGCGACCTGCGCCCATCCCGCCGGTGTACCAAGCCAAGGCGGTCGCAGAGGCCATCGTCTTCGCCGCAGACCACCCGCGGCGCGACATCTACGTCGGCGCCGCCGCCCAGCTGGCGATGCTGCAGCGGCTCAGCCCCACCCTGACCGACCGGCTGCTGGCCGTCGGCGGGCAGGTGTTCGCCCGCCAACAGCGCGACGTGCCCGACGGAGGCCAGAGCAACCTGACCGAGCCGTCGCCCGGTAGCGGAGCCGTGGACGGCGGGGTGGTCCGGTTCGCGTTGCCTCGCAGCAGCTGGACCCGCCTGGTCGGCTTCCACCCCGCGCTGGCCAGAAGCGCCGCGATCGCCTCGGCCGGCACCCTCGGCTGGCGGCTGACCCGCCGCCGGCCAGCGCGGCTCCGCTGATGGAAGACGCCACGATGACTGGGTCCCGTACCCGCTGGAACCGGTGAGCATCGACCCGCTTGCCGCCGCCGCCGCGGGACTCATCGCCGCCCAGCTCATGGAGGCCCCGACCTACCTGCAGCGCGCGGCGGGGCTCGGTGTGCGGCAGGACATCTTCGCCGAGGGCGGGGCCATCCTGCGCGCCCCCCGGCGCTACCGCCGGGTCGTCGGCTGGGCCGGCCACGCCGTGCTGGCCATCGCCATCGTGCTGCTGTACGCCACGTTCTTCCAGGCCGTCGCCCACAACGACCACCTCGCCTGGTGGGGCCTGCTCACCGGCGCGATCCATGGCCTGGTCGGCGGAATCGTCGTCGGAGCCTGGCCGGACCTGCACCCCGACATGCCCGACCCCGTCCCACCGCCCGGCGTGTTCTACCGCCACTACGGCCGCCACGACGTCATCGAGTTTCTCGTCGGCCACCTGTGGTTCGGCCTGGCCGCCGGCATCCTCTACGCCCTGCTGCACGCCGACCTGCCAACCGGCGCAGCCCTGTAGGCGGTGCCGAGAAGGCCCGGGCTCACCGTTCGTGCGAACGCGTACGCCGTCCTCTGTGATGACTGGCATCCGCCTCACCACGCGGTACTGACACTTCGGCGGCGTCGCCGGGCGCAGGGGTCCGCGCCCGGGCGGTTGGCAGCGCTTCGACCCTGGGGCGGCCGCGTTCCCCGCGGCCGTCACGTCGGCCGGCGGGGCGAGGGCCGATGCGCCCTGAGCTGCGCCCACTCCGCGAGCTTCTCGGCCGGCAGCTCAGGACGGGCCGGCGCGATGACAGCCGCGGCGGGCTCCTGCGCGTGCGGCGCACCGGCCTCGCAGCTGACCCGCCGCGGCGACATCAGGTCCGGCAGCATCTCGTCGGGTCACCGGGCCCGCGACCGGCCTCACTCGCAGGTCCGAGCCCCGTCACTCACCCCACGCGGAGAGGCCCTGGTCTCGTGATTGACCAGTGCCTCTCCATCCTTCCGGTATGGCGCGGCGGGTGCCGGCATCACCGGTCCGTCTCCCTCGGCCTCGGCGCTGCCCGCCCGGCCACGGAGAACCGCCACCATCGGGACGGTCACACGGTCAGCGCAGGAGCTCCGGTCACCGGGTGACCGACACCGGTGACGGCCCCTCCTCGAGGTCACCCTCCGTGTCGAGGTAGGCCTGCTGCAGGTCGGCCAGCAGCGCCGGGTCCGGCTCGGCCCACATC
Source organism: Blastococcus capsensis (assembly GCF_030165005.1). GTDB lineage: Bacteria > Actinomycetota > Actinomycetes > Mycobacteriales > Geodermatophilaceae > Blastococcus > Blastococcus capsensis. Next base: position 23,153 of record NZ_JASNNW010000008.1, on the reverse strand, counting down.
TTCCGGTCAACCGCCTCCAGCAGCCGCTCGGCGATGCCGTGCAGCGCCCACGGGTTGGACTTCTCCATGAACTCCCGGTTCTCCGGGTCCAGGACGTAGGTCTGCGCGAGCTTCTCGTACATCCAGTCGGCGACGACGCCGGTGGTGGCGTCGTAGCCGAACAGGTAGTCGACGGTGGCGGCGAGCTCGAACGCGCCCTTGTAGCCGTGCCGGCGCATGGCCTCCAGCCACTTCGGGTTAACCACGCGGGCGCGGAAGACCCGCGCGGTCTCCTCGGACAGGGAGCGGGTGCGCACGTGCTCGGGCCGGGTCGAGTCGCCGATGTACGCCTTCGGGGCCGAGCCGGTGAGCGCGCGGACCGTCGCCACCATCCCCCCGTGGTACTGGAAGTAGTCGTCGGAGTCGGCGATGTCGTGCTCGCGGGTGTCGACGTTCTTCGCTGCCACCGCGATCCGCTTGTAGGCCGACTCCATGTCCGGCCGCGCCTGCACGCCGTCCAGCCCTCGGCCGTACGCGTACCCGCCCCACACCGCGTACACCTCGGCCAGGTCGGCGTCCCCGCGCCAGTCCCGGCTGTCGATGAGCGAGAGCAGCCCGGCCCCGTAGGCGCCCGGCTTGGACCCGAATACCCGGGTGGTGGCCCGCCGCCGGTCGCCGTGGGCGGCCAGGTCGGCCTCGACGTGCGCCCGGACGTAGTTGGCATGGTCCGGCTCGTCCAACCCCGCGACCAGCGTCACCGCGTCGTCCAGCATGGTCACCACGTGCGGGAAGGCGTCCCGGAAGAAGCCGCTGATCCGCACGGTGACGTCGATCCGGGGCCGGCCCAGCTCGTCCGACGGCACCGGCTCCAGCGAGGTCACCCGGCGCGAGGCCTCGTCCCACACCGGCCGGACGCCCAGCAGCGCCAACACCTCGGCGACGTCGTCCCCGGACGTGCGCATGGCCGAGGTGCCCCAGACGGACAGCCCGACCGAGCGGGGGTACTCGCCGGTGTCGGCCCGGTACCGGTCGAGCAGCGACTCGGCCATCGCCTGGCCGGTCTCCCACGCCAGCCGCGAGGGCACCGCCCGAGGGTCGACCGAATAGAAGTTGCGGCCGGTCGGCAGCACGTTGACCAGCCCGCGCAGCGGCGAACCCGACGGCCCTGCCGGGACGTAGCCGCCCTCGAGCGCGTGCAGGGTGGCGTCCAGCTCGTCGGTCGTGCGCTCCAGCCGCGGCACGACCTCGTCGACGGCGAACCGCAGGACGGCGGTCACCGCGTCGTCCTCCCGGCCGAGCACCTCGTGCACGACCCCGGGGACGGCGTCCGCGGTCCAGCCTCGCGTCTCCATGCCGCTGACCAGGGCCTCCGCCTGCGCCTCGACGGCGTCCGTGGCATGCAGCCCGGCGGTTCCGTCCTCGGTCAGCCCGAGCGCCTCCCGCAGACCCGGGAGCGCCACCGAGCCGCCCCAGATCTGCCGCGCCCGCAGCATCGCGAGCACGAGGTCCACCCGGTCCTGGCCACTGGGCGGGGTCCCGAGCACGTGCAGGCCGTCGCGGATCTGCGAGTCCTTGATCTCGCAGAGCCAGCCGTCGACGTGGAGGATCATCTCGTCGAAGTGGTCGTCCTCGGGACGCTCGTTCAGGCCGAGGTCGGAGTCGAGCTTGGCCGCCTGCAGCAGCGTCCAGATCTGCGCCCGGACGGCCGGCAACTTGGCCGGGTCCATCGCCGCGACGTTGGCGTGCTCGTCGAGCAGCTGCTCGAGCCGGGCGATGTCGCCGTAGGTGTCGGCCCGGGCCATCGGCGGCACCATGTGGTCGACCAGCGTGGCGTGCGCCCGCCGCTTGGCCTGGCTGCCCTCCCCCGGGTCGTTGACCAGGAACGGGTAGACCAGCGGCAGGTCGCCGATCGCGGCGTCCGGACCGCAGGAGGCCGACAGGCCCACCGTCTTGCCGGGCAGCCACTCGAGGTTGCCGTGCTTCCCGACGTGCACCAGGGCGTGCGCGCCGAAGGATGAGCGCAGCCACCAGTACGCCGCCAGGTAGTGGTGGGACGGCGGCAGGTCGGGGTCGTGGTAGATCGCGATCGGGTTCTCCCCGAAGCCGCGCGGCGGCTGGACCATCACCACGACGTTGCCGGCCCGCAGCGCGGCGAAGACGATGTCGTCCCCGTCCACGAACAGCGAGCCGGGTGCATCGCCCCAGTGCTCGACCATCGCCTCGCGCAGGTCGGGCGGCAGGGTGTCGAAGAAGGCCCGGTACTCGGAGGCACGGATCCGGACGGGGTTGCCCGACAGCTGCTCCTCGGTCAGCCAGTCGAGGTCCTGCCCACCCGCCGCGATGAGCGCGTGCACCAGCGCGTCGCCGTCGAGCCCGGCGACGCCGGGCAGCGCCTCGGGCCCGTCGAACGGGCCGATGTCGTAGCCCTGCGCAGCCATGGCGGCGAGCAACCGGACCACCGAGGCCGGGGTGTCGAGGCCGACGGCGTTGCCGATGCGGGCGTGCTTGGTCGGGTACGCCGACAGCATCACGACGATCCGCCGCTCGGCCGGCGGGGTGTGCCGCAGCCGGGCGTGCGCGACGGCGGTGCCGGCCACCCGGGCGGCCCGCTCGGGGTCGGCGGCGTAGTGGGTGAGCCCGTCGACGTCGGTCTCCTTGAAGCTGAACGGCACGCTGATCAGCCGGCCGTCGAACTCCGGGATCGCGACCTGGTTGCCCACGTCGAGCGGCGAGAGCCCGTCGTCGTCGGCGAGCCACTCCGCGCGCGAGCGGGTCAGGCACAGCCCCTGGATCACCGGGACGTCGAGTTCGGCGAGCGCGCCGACGTCCCAGGCACCGTCGTCCCCGCCGGCCTGTGCGGTGGCCGGGCGAGACCCTCCGGCCGCGAGCACGGTGACCACCAGGGCGTCGGCGGCGCGCAGGGTGTCCAGCAGCTCGGGCGGGACCGACCGCAGCGACGAGGTGAAGATCGGCAGCGCCCGGCCGCCGGCGTCCTCGATCGCGCCGCAGAGCGCCTCGACGAAGCCGGTGTTCCCAGCGAGGTGATGGGCGCGGTAGTAGAGGACGGCGACGGTCGGCCCGCCCCCGGTGTCCGTGCCGCCGTTCCGGACTCGCTCCGCTCCTCGGTCGACCGCATCAGTCGCCTCCGCGGGCGTCCCGCGCTCGAGCAACCCCCATTCCGGCGCCACCGACGGCGGCTCGAAACCCTCGCCGGTGAGCAGCACGGTGTCGGACAGGAAGTGGTGCAGCTGGGCGAGGTTGTCCGGGCCGCCCTGCGCGAGGTAGCCGTGCGCCTCCGTCGCCACGCCCATCGGCACGGTGGAGAGCTCCATCAGCTCGGCGTCGGGCACCTGCTCCCCGCCGAGGATGACGACCGGTGCGGGGCCGGCCAGCAGCGGGGCCAGCATCTCCTCGTACTGCCGGCGGACGCCGAGGATGCGGACGACGACCAGCGCGCTGCCCTCGGCCAGCGCGGCGATGCCCGCGTCGTCGAGCCGTGCCGGGTTGCCCAGCCGCCAGTCCGCGCCGCTGGCGCGGGCCGAGAGGAGGTCGGTGTCGCTGGTGGAGAGCAGGGTGAACATGCACTGCCTCACTCGGGGTCCGCGCCCCGGATCGTCGGGCACGGCAGCCGGAGTGTCTGGCTGGCCCGGAGGCTCACAGTGGCGGGACCGCGCCGGAATCGCACCGGCTTCCTCGCTGCACTGCCGTGTCGTGGCCCGGACGCTACCGGGGTGGGTGTGCAGCGTGAGGCGGTACCCACCGTTCGCATCCGGACGGCGCACCGGAGGGAAGAGGAGCGCTCCCGGTCGTCGCCGGGCTGGTCCGGCCGCCGGCAGACCGAGCGCCGGGAAACAGCCTTCTCCGCCATGACCGTCCCGGCGCCGGCTGAGGAGCGGAGGTCACCGGATGTCGGCACCGGCCGACCGGGGCAGGGCCGGTGACCCACCGGGCGGAACGCCCGGACCGCGATGCGCGCGCCGGTCGAGCACCGCCACCACGGCCATGTGGGGCACGGTCAGGCTCAGGAGGACGGCCAGCGCGGCGGCCGTCCAACCCGGACGCTGGGCGGCGACGGCCAGGAGCACGATGCCGGCGAGCGCCACCACCGTGGGGATCGCCGCTGCGGCGGCGTAGCGGCGCACCGGTCCGCGCAGTCGGCCGAGGGCGAGATCGGCCGCGTTCCGCGGGTCCAGCAGGAGCAACCGGCCGATGTGGCGGACGGCGTGCCAGCCTCCGAAGTACGCCCCGAAGGCCGCGGCCGGCGGGGCCACCAGGAACAGACCGGTCAGGAGGACGACCTCGGCAGCCCACTGCGGCCGCCGACGGACGATCGCGTCGACCACCGTTGCCAGGACGGCGACGCCGACGACCGCCAGCAGCACCTGGCGGACACCGCCCGTCAGCACTCCCGGGAGCCCCGGGGACAACGCGGACAGCACGCGGTCGGACTCCCCTGGCCACCGGGCCAGCGGCACGGCGATGGGCAGCCCGCCCAGACCCAGCACCGCCGGGACGTCCCGCCACGCGGACCGGGACGGCCGGGCCGACCGTTCGGCGTCGTACGCGACCTCCCCCGTGCCGAAGTGCACCCAGGAGACGGCGAGCAGGGCCAGCAGGCTCACGACCGGCGCCAGGTGCAGCGCGCACCACGCCGACGCCGCGGTGGCCGCGTAGCCGGCGAGCAGCACCGGGCGCACCGCCCGTCCCGGACGCCCGGCCACCCAGTCCGGGACGAGGTGGTCGACCGCACCGTGCGGCAGGCCGAGGAGGATGCCGGCGGACAGGAGGGCCGGCCCCCAGGCGGCGACCTGGTCCGGCGCCAGGACGGCGACCAGCGCGACGGCCAGGACGACGCCTACCGAGAGCCGGGTGGTCAGCGCCGCGACCCGCGGCGCAGCGCACTGGGTGACGCGTGCCGCCGGTCAGATGCGACCCGGAGCGGCCGTGTCCGTCACCCCGCCGCGCGGCATGGTGACGTCGGCGGCGGTCGCCGGGTCGTGACCCTCGTGCTTGCTGATCTTCCGGGCGATGGCCGCGAGCAGGATCCCGTAGACGACCTTCGAGGTGACGTCCGCGACGGTGTACGTGATCTGCCGGGCCACCACCCCGTCGGCCGAGTCCCACATGGCCGGCATCAGGTAGGCGCCCGGGTAGAGCATCCAGGAGAACAGCAGCAGCCACCACACTCCCCGCACCAGCGACCGCACCTCCTGCGGCAGCCGGTCGAGGTTGCCGTGGATCGTGCGGTACACCAGCACCAGGAGGACGAGGAAGAAGACGGTGCTGATCGAGCCCCACACCCAGAAGGGGGCGCTCCGCTCCACCTCGTAGAACTGGCCGACGTAACCGGTGTAGACCATGGCCAACCCGGCCACGGTGAAGGTGATCCAGCCACGCCGGAACGCCGCCCCGGTGACGCCGAGCACGATCAGCAGCTGGGTGAGCAGCACCGGCACGTCGATCGACCAGTTCATGTAGCGGTAGCCGTTGGAGAACAGCGCTGCCGACTGGCTGTACGCCGCACCGTCCCAGGCGAAGGAGCTCCGCCACTGGAGCGAGATGACCAGCAGCTCCAGGAACGCCGACACCATCACCACCGCAGAGAGCGTCGACGACAGCTGGTACCGCGGCAGCGAGTTCTTGCTGGTGAGCAGGAAGTAGGCGAGTCCTGCGGCCATGGCCGCGTAGCCGAGCGTGAATACGTGCGACACGATCGTGTACTGGAAGAAGTCGTACGTGAAGGTGTTCTCGAAGTTCACGCGGCATCGCCTCTCGTCACGGCACAGGGGGCGCCGGTAAGCCGGGCTCCCCGGCACATCCGAGGTGTCCAGCAAAGTCGAGCGCCATCGAGTGCGCCATTCCCGACGTCCCCCACCGGCGCGTCGACCGCCTGGGACGACAGGACGTAGCCTCGCCACCGCCATGACGATCGGCCCCTCCCGGACAATCGGCCCCTCCCGCATCCGCGTCGATGCCTGTCCCGGTGCGCTGCAGGTTCATCAGGCCGCTGACGGCGGCCTCGCACGGATCCGCGTCCCGGGTGGCGCGCTGACCGCGGCGCAGCTCCGCGCCGTCGGCGCGGCCGCACGGGAGCTCGGCGACGGCGCGGTGGAGCTCACCAGCCGCGGCAACCTGCAGCTGCGCGGGCTGCCACCGGACGCGGGGCGGGAGCTGGGCGGCCGGCTCGCCGAGGCAGGTCTGCTGCCCAGCGAGACGCACGAACGCGTGCGGAACCTGCTCGCCAGTGTGCTGAGCGGCCGCGCCGGTGGGCTGCTCGACGTCCGGCCCTGGGTGACCGAGTTCGATGCCGCGCTGTGCGCCGAGCCCGCACTCGCCGCGCTGCCCGGCCGGTACCTCGCCGCCTTCGACGACGGCCGGGGCGATGTCGCCGGGTTGGGTGCCGACGTCGGGCTGCTCGCGCTGGACGACCGCACCGTGGCACTCCTGCTGGCCGGCGTCGACAGCGGGGTGCGCACGGCGCCGGACGGCGCCGTCGGCCTCGCGCTCGCCGCCACCCGCGCCTTCCTGCGCGAGCGCGCGGCCCAGGGCGGCACCGCCTGGCGGCTGGCCGAGCTGACCGACGGACCGGCGCGGGTGGCGGAGCGGGTGGACGGTGCACCGGTCGGCACTCGGGTCGAGGTGCCGGCCGAGCCGCGGACCCGGCCGATCGGCGCGGTGCGGCAGGACGACGGGCGGACGGCGCTCGCCGCGGTGGTGCCCCTGGGTCGGCTGACCGTCGCTCACCTCGCGCTGCTGGCCGACCTCGCGGCGGAGATCCAGCTGACGCCGTGGCGCGGGGTCGTCGTGTCTGACCTGGCCGACGGGTCGGCGGCCGCGCTGCTGGCGGAGGCCGGGCTGGTGCTCGACCCGGCCAGCGCGTGGACCCGCGTGACCGCGTGCGCCGGCTTGCCCGGCTGCGCCAAGTCGCGCGCCGACGTCCGCGCCGACGCGACCGCCGCCGTGGTGACCCGCTCCCTGCCGGCCGGTGGGGCGCGGCAGCACTGGGCCGGGTGCGAGCGGCGCTGCGGACGACCCGGCGGCGCGGTCGTGGACGTGGTCGCCACCGGCTCCGGCTACCGGATCGACGAGCCCGCCGACTGACGGCGCGGCGGCTCGATGAGCTCGCCGGTCCGCTGTCAAGGCCCGCCTCAGTTCCGTGGATGAGCTTCTGAGCTGCGACTTCGTGCTGCGGTCGTGATCGATCGGCAGTAGTATTCGTACATTTGTTCGAGCAGTGCGTCCGAGGCGCTGGCCCGGCTGGCCGCGGCGCTGGACGATCTGGCCGCCGAGGACCTGGCCGGCTCGTTCGGACCGCAGCTGATCGAGCGGCTGGGCCCACTGCTGGTGGCCGGTAACCGGCTGTCCGCCGCGATCGCCCGCAGCGTGCGCCAGGGCTAGCTGACCGGGGCATCCGAGCACGACGGGCACAAGAGCATGCCGTCCTGGCTGCGCGGGCAGGCCCGCTTCTCACCGGCTGCGGCATCCCGGCTGGTGGCCTCGGGGCGGGCACTGGAGCAGCTGCCCGCCCTCGCCCAGGCCGCGGGCACCGGGGCGGTTCCCGCCGAGGCGGTCGCCGCGGTCGCGCCGGTGGTGGCACCGGCCAACCTGGCCGCCGCCGCAGCCCAGGGCGTGGACCTGGCCGGTGTGGACGCCGCGCTGGCCGAGGTCGCCGCCACCCGCCCGCACGCCGAGCTGCGCCAGGTCGTGGCCCACTACCTGGCCCGGCTGGACCCCGACGGGCCCGAACCCGATCCCACCGAGGGCCGGGGGCCGGGGGCTGACCTTCACCAGGCACGCCGACGGGTCGCTGTCCTTCCGCGGAGAACTGGACGCCGTGGGCGGGGAGAAGTTCCAGACCGCCGTGGAGTCGATCGTGCAGGCCTCCCGCCCGGCCGGGGACACCCGCACCCGCGCGCAGCAGCAGGGGGACGCCCTCGTGCAGCTCGCCGACAACGCCCTCGCCGCCGGCGGCCTGCCGATCCTGCGCATCCAGAAGCCGCACGTCGTGGTCCGGGTGGATCTGACCGACCTGGTCGACCCGGCCACCGGCCCGGGTGCCGCCCAGACCGGCTTCGGGACGATGATCTCCGCCGCCCGGGCCCGCTGGCTGGCGTGTGACGGCGGCATCAGCCGCATCGTCATCGGCCCCGACGGCCAGGTCCTGGACTACGGCCGCCGCCAGCGGGTCTCCCCGCCCCAGCTGCGCCGCGCCATCGACTACCGCGACCGCGGCTGCGGCGTCGTTGAGTGTGCAGAGCACCGGCTGCGACGCCCCCGCGCACTGGTGCGACGTCCACCACCTGGTGACCTGGATCGACGGCGGCGAGACCAACCTCGAGAACTGCGCCCTGCTGTGCGAGCGGCACCACACCAAGGTCCACCACGGCTTCCGGATCGAACGCCAAGCCGACGGCCGATGGCGCACCTGGCGCCCCGACGGCACCGAGATCCTGATCCTTGCCGCGCATCACCGCTGAACTCGAACGATCGCGGACGGGCTGACCGGGCGCGGACGGGTCGAGGCCGCCGACGTAGCCTTCCCGCCCGATGGTGGTCTACGAGTACGAGAAGGACGGCGCCGAGATCTACCGGCAGTCGTTCGCGACGATCCGCGCCGAGGCCGAGCTGGGCGGGCTGCCCGACGACGTCGCCCGCGTGGCCGTGAGGATGATCCACGCCTGCGGGCAGGTCGACCTGGTCGAGGACATCGCCTGCTCCCCCGCCGTCGTCCAGCGGGCGCGCGAGGCGCTCGACGCCGGCGCACCGGTGCTGTGCGACGCGCAGATGGTGGCCAGCGGCATCACCCGGCGCCGGCTGCCCAAGGACAACGACGTCGTCTGCACCCTGAACGACCCGCGCACCCCGGGGCTCGCCGCCGAGCTCCGCACTACCCGCACCGCCGCCGCGCTGGAGCTGTGGCGCGACCGGCTCGACGGCGCCGTCGTCGCCATCGGCAACGCCCCCACCGCGCTGTTCCACCTGCTCGAGATGATCGCCGCCGGCGCGCCTCGGCCGGCCGCCGTCATCGGCATCCCGGTCGGCTTCATCGGCGCCGCCGAGTCCAAGGACGCCCTCGCCGCCTCCGACCTCGAGTTCCTGGTCGTGCGGGGCCGCCGCGGCGGCAGCGCGATCACGGCGGCAGCGGTCAACGCGATCGCGAGTGATGTGGAGTGACCGGCCGCTTGTACGGGGTGGGGCTCGGCCCCGGCGACCCGGAACTGGTCACCGTCAAGGCCGCCCGCCTGATCGGCGCGGCCGACGTCGTCGCCTTCCACGCCGCGCGGCACGGCCGCTCGGTGGCCCGCGCCCTGGCCCAGCCCTACCTGCGCGAGGGCCAGGTCGAGGAGCTGCTCGTCTACCCGGTCACCACGGAGGTCACCGACCACCCCGGCGGCTACCAGGGCGCCATCGACGAGTTCTACGAGGCCGCGGCCGCCCGCCTGGCCGCGCACCTGGACGCCGGACGCGACGTCGTCGTCCTGGCCGAGGGCGACCCGTTCTTCTACGGCTCCTACATGCACATGCACAAGCGGCTGGCGCACCGGTACCCGACCGAGGTCGTCCCGGGCGTGACGAGCGTCAGCGGCGCGGCGGCCGCGGTCGGCCGGCCCCTGGTCGAGCGGGACGAGGTGCTCACCGTCCTGCCCGGCACGCTCGGCACCGACGAGCTCGCCGAGTGGCTGTCGACGACCGACTCGGCCGCGGTCATGAAGCTCGGCCGCACCTTCCCCCAGGTGCGCGAGGCCTTCGACCGGGCCGGCGTCCTCGACCGCGCGCTCTACGTCGAACGCGCCACCACCGACCGCCAGCGCACCATGCCGCTGGCCGACGTCGACCCGGCGAGCGTGCCGTACTTCTCCCTGGCCCTGATGCCGAGCCCGCTGACCGGCGACATGCCGGTGCCCGACCGGCCGGCCGCCGAAGAGCCCCACGCCGGCGAAGTCGTCGTCGTGGGGCTGGGGCCCGGCTCCCGCAGCTGGACGACGCCCGAGGCCGCGGCCGCGCTCGACGCCGCCGACGACCTCGTGGGCTACGGCCCCTACCTGGACCGGGTGGCGGTCAACCCGCGCCAGCGCCGGCACCCGAGCGACAACCGGGTGGAGGCCGAGCGCGCCGCGCACGCCCTGGAGCTGGCCCGCGGCGGCCGCCGGGTCGCGGTCGTCTCCAGCGGTGACCCCGGGGTCTTCGCCATGGCCGCCGCGGTGCTGGAGGTGGCGGACCGGCCGGAGTTCTCGGACGTCCAGGTACGCGTCGTGCCGGGGCTGACCGCGGCGCAGGCCGTGGCCGCCAAGGCCGGCGCTCCGCTGGGCCACGACTTCTGCGTGCTGTCGCTGTCCGACGTCCTCAAGCCCTGGGACGTCGTCGTCGACCGGCTGCGGCATGCCGCCGCCGCCGACCTGGTGATCGCGCTCTACAACCCGCGGTCGAAGCACCGGCCGCACCAGCTGGGCGAGGCGCAGAAGGTGCTGCTGGAGACGCGCTCGGCCGACACCGTCGTCGTGGTCGGCCGGGACGTCGGCGGGCCCGAGGAGCAGCTCACCGTCACGACGCTGGCCGGCCTCGACCCGGAGACCGTCGACATGCGCTGCCTGCTGATCATCGGCTCGTCGCAGACGCGGGTCTCCGCGACCGGGGCGGTGTGGACGCCCCGCACCCACCCCGACGCGAGGTGAAACCCCGGCCGCCGACATTCGTCCGGCCGTTGCGACGTGGACCGCGGCCCGGGCATGCACTGAGCGGCCCACTTCGGGTCACTCGCGGCTAGGGCCGTGGCCCATGCCCAGGAAGTCGCGGAGCCACTGGTCGACGCCTCGCATGGTGCCGGCATCCGCGATCCCCGTTCGTCGCGCGATCCGAGTCGTCGAGATCGTCCGCGGCTGCTCGGTCATGGCGAAGCTCGGCTTGGAGAGGCCGGTGCGGTCGCCCTCGACGAGCACGTGGTGGGGCCAGCCCCGGTCCACTGACGTGATGGGGACGACGATCGCCAGATCGCGGACGCTGGCCAGGTAGTCCGTGCTGGACACCACCAGGGCCGGTCGGGTGCCCCGCTGCTCCCTCCCCGCGGTCGGGTCGAAGTCGACCCAGACGATGGCGCCACGCTCGAGCAAGGGAGCCCTGTCCGTCACGGGTGCAGACCGTCGTCAGCCAAGGAGTCCCATGCCTCGGTCTCCTCGCGGTAGGACGCATCCGTGCTCGCGTAGGCCTCGCGGACGGCGTCGAACCGCGCACGCCGGTCCGCCTCGTCGAGCAGTTCAGCGATCACTTCGGCGGCGGTCATCCGCTGCTGACCTGCCCGTGCGGCGATGCGCTCGCGCAGGCTCCGGGGCACCTTGATAGTGGTAACCGTGTCGGGCATACCGATGAGGATACCCCTGAGGTATACGGTAGTGAAGGACCACGACCCGGTGGGGCGAACCAGAGGCCGCCTGTGTCCCAGAGCGGCCCACTCGGGGACAAGGCTCCTTCAGGGCGCCGGGCGCAGCACTGGCGAGCTCGCCACGGTGTGCGCACACCGGCAGTTCTCGGGCCAAGATCTGCTCTCTGGTGCACAGTGTTCGGCCGGTGAGGGCGGCGGGCCGCGCTCACGGCCGGCCGGCGACCCAGGCCAGCGCCTCGTCGACCGTCGCCACGGTGGGGATGCCGGGCGGTACGGGCGGGCGCCGGACGAGGACGACCGGCAGCCCGAGCTCACGGGCGGCGGTGAGCTTGGCCGCGGTCATCGACCCGCCGCTGTCCTTGGTGACGAGGACCTCCACCTCGTGCCGTCGCATCAGCTCGAGTTCCTCGGCCACGGTGAACGGTCCGCGGGCGAGGACGACGACGGTGCGCGCAGGCAGCGGTGGTCCCGGCGGGTCGACCGAGCGCACCAGGCAGCGGGCGGTCAGTCCCGCGAAGGCGCCCAGCCCCTTCCGGCCGGTGGTGAGGAAGACCGAGCCGACGCTCGCCACGGCCGCCGCGGCGGCCTCGAGCGAGTCCACCCACCGCCAGTCGTCGCCGGGCTGGGCGGTCCAGCCCGCTCGTTGCAGTCGCAGTAACGGAACGCCGGTGAGGTCGGCGGCCGCGGCGGCGTTGGCCGTCATGCCGGCCGCGAAGGGGTGCGTGGCGTCCACGACGGCGGCCACCGGGTTCTCCGCCAGCCAGGTGGCCAGCCCCTCGGCCCCGCCGAAGCCGCCGATGCGCACCTCGCCCACCGGCAGCACCGGTTTCGCCACCCGCCCGGCCAGCGAGCTCACGACGTCGACGCCCTCGGCGACCAGGGCGTCGGCGAGCCGCCGGGCCTCGCCCGTCCCCCCGAGCACGAGCACCCGCCCGGTCACCCGCACCACCCGTGCATGCTGATCGGGTGACCGAGGCGGGCAGGGAGCGCAGCACCGGACTGCGCTACGGCTGGACGACGGGCGCCTGCGCGACCGCCGCGACCACCGCCGCCTACACCGCGCTGCTCACCGGCGAGTTCCCCGACCCGGTGATGATCGACCTGCCGAACGACAGGCACCCGTCCTTCGCGCTGGCGAAGGAGCTTCTGGCGGACGGCGCCGCGACCGTGGGCATCGTGAAGGACGCCGGCGACGACCCGGACGTCACGCACGGCGCCCTCGTGTCGGCCCGCGTCACCGTCGGCGAGCCCGGCACCGGGGTCACCTTCCGCGCCGGGTCCGGCGTCGGCACGGTGACGAAGCCCGGCCTGCCCCTGGCGGTCGGCGAGCCGGCGATCAACCCGATGCCCCGGCAGTTCATCCGCGAGCACGTTGCCGCGGTCGCCGCCCGCCACGGCGGCACCGGCGACGTCGTCGTCGAGATCTCCGTGGAGCACGGCGAGGAACTGGCGCACAGGACCTGGAACCCCCGGCTCGGCATCCTCGGCGGGCTGTCGATCCTGGGCACCACGGGCGTCGTCGTCCCGTACTCGTGCTCCTCGTGGATCGACTCGATCCGCCGCGGCATCGACGTGGCGCGGGCCGCCGGCCACCAGCACGTCGCCGGGTGCACCGGCAGCACCAGCGAGCGGGTGGTCACCGAGCTGCACGGCCTGCCCGAGGACGCGCTGCTCGACATGGGTGACTTCGCCGGCGCCGTGCTCAAGTACCTGCGCCGCCACCCGGTGCCCCGGCTGACCATCGCCGGTGGCATCGGCAAGCTGGCCAAGCTCGCCGACGGTCACCTCGATCTGCACTCCGGCCGCTCGCAGGTGTCCACCGAGTCGCTGGCCGCGCGGGTCCGGGGCGCCGGCGGGTCGCCCGAGCTGGTCGAGGGGGTGCGCGGCGCGAACACCGCACTTGACGCGCTGCAGCAGTGCCAGGCGGCCGGCCTGCCGCTGGGCGACCTGGTCGCGGCCGGCGCCCGGGACACGGCGCTCGGCGTGCTCCGCTGCGCCCCGGTCGCGGTCGACGTCGTGGTGATCGACCGCGCGGGCACCGTGGTGGGCCGCGCCTAACGGCATCTCGTCGCCGAGTACAGGTGGCTGTCGGGGAACTGCCCCGCGGTCAGCACCGCGCCGACGATCACCACCGCCGTCCGCTTGACCCCGGCGTCGGCGACCTGCGCCGCGATGTCGGCCAGTGTGCCCCGCAGGATCAGCTCGTCGTCCCGGCTGGCGCGCGCGACGACGGCCACCGGGCAGTCGGCGCCGTAGTGCGGGACGAGGTCGGGCACCAGCTCCGCGATCCGCTGCACGGCCAGGTGCAGGACCAGGGTCGCCCGGGACGCACCGAGCGTGGCCAGGTCCTCCCCCGGCGGCATGGGCGTGGAGCGGGCCGACGTCCGGGTCAGGATCACCGTCTGGCCCACGCCGGGAACGGTCAGCTCCCGCTTGAGCGAGGCCGCGGCGGCGGCGAACGCCGGCACGCCCGGGACGACGTCGTAGGGCACGCCGAGCGCGTCGAGCCGGCGCATCTGCTCGGCCATCGCGCTGTAGACCGACGGGTCGCCGGAGTGCAGCCGCGCCACGTCGAGGCCGGCCTCGTGCGCGGCCAGCAGTTCGGCGGTGATCGCGTCGAGGTCCAGGTTCGCCGTGTCGACGAGCCGGGCGCCGGGTGGGGACGTGTCCAGCAGCTCCCGCGGCACCAGCGCCCCCGCGTAGAGGCAGACCGGCGCGCTCGCGATGAGCCGCGCCGCCCGCACGGTGATCAGGTCCGCCGCCCCGGGGCCGGCTCCGATGAAGTGCACCGTCATGGCTTGGTCACCGACCAGATCGTCACCGGCATGGCCGGCTTCCAGCCGGTGAACCGGCCGACCGGTTCCGCGTGCTGCACGCCGATCCGCACCAGGTCGCCGCCCACCCGCCCGAACCACCCGGCCAGGACGGCCTCGCTCTCCACCGTCACCCCGTTGGCGACCAGCCGGCCGCCGGACGGCAGCGCGTCCCAGCAGGCCTCCGGCAGCCCGGGCACGGTGACCCCGCCCCCGATGAAGACCGCGTCGGGCCGCGGCAGTCCGGCCAGCGCCTCCGGGGCACGCCCGGTCACCACCTCCAGGTGCGGGACGCCGAGGTGCTGGGCGTTGCGGGCGATCCGCGCCGCCCGCTCGGCCGAGGCCTCCACCGCCACGGCGCGGGACGCCGGGTGCACGCGCATCCACTCGATCCCGATGGAGCCGGCCCCGGCCCCGACGTCCCAGAGCAGACGGCCGGGCACCGGCGCGAGCCGGGCGAGGGTGACGGCGCGGACGTCGGACTTCGTCAGCTGGCCGTCGGACTCGTAGACGTCGTCGGGGAGTCCGGGTGTGGTCGGGAGCGGCACGATCCCCGGATCGGCCGAGCACTCGACGGCGGTGACGGCGAGGGCGGGCGACGGCCGCGCCCAGTCCGCGGCGGTCCCGGAGGCCACCGTCTCGTCCGGGCCGCCCAGGTCCCCGAGCACCGAGAGCACGCTGGGCCCGAAACCGCGCTCGACGAGCAGCGCGGCCACCTCGGCCGGTGTGCCGCCGTCGGACCCGAGCACGAGCAGTCGACGACCCGGTTGGACGTGCGGGTGCAGCAGCTCGACCGGGCGCCCGACCAACGTCACCACGGTCGTGTCCTCGACCGCCCAGCCCAGCCGGGCGCAGGCCAGCGACACCGACGACGGTGCCGGAAGCACCCGCACCCGCTCGCTCCCGAGCAGCCGCGTGAGTGTGGTGCCGATGCCCGAGAGCATCGGATCGCCGCTGGCGAGCACGACCGCCGCACGGTCCGCCAGCTGCGCCACCAGGCCGGGGAGCGCCTCGCTCAACCGGGACGGCCACGGCACCCGTTCCACCTCGACCGAAGGTGGGACGAGGGCGAGCTGACGGGCGCTGCCGAGCAGTACGTCGGCCCGCCCGACCGCCGCCCGCGAGGCCGCCGGGAGGCCGTTCCAGCCGTCCGCGCCGATGCCCACGACGACGACCGGGGACCCGGTCGGAACAGGGGCTCGTCCCGGAGCGGCGGCATGCATGTCGGCCGATCCTAGGGAGCCCCCCGGACGACGATCGGCGGCGTGCCCGTGGCGGCGTGCGACCGCCCGCTCATCCGGGGGGCTGTCGGCGCCGCGACCGGCTGTGATCTGATGACCGCGCCACACGCGACGGCAGTGGAGGAAGCCCGGTGAGATTCCGGTACGGTCCCGCCACTGTGAGCCGGTCACCCGGTGAGTCAGGAACTCCCGCCGTCGCCTCCTGCCACCTCCGGGCGTGGACACCCGGGGAGAGGACTGCGCCATGCGCGGCTACCCGGTCAGCGACTCGTGAACTTCCCCTTCGGCGCCGTCGTCGGCATGGACGACATGCGGCTGGCCCTGGTGCTCAACGCCGTCTCCCCCGCCGTCGGCGGCGTGCTGGTGCGGGGCGAGAAGGGCACCGCCAAGTCGACGGCGGTGCGTGCGCTCGCCGCCGTCCTGCCCCAGGTCGACGTCGTCGCGGGGTGCCGCTTCGCCTGCGACCCGGCTGCTCCTGACCCCGGCTGCCCCGACGGCCCGCACGACGCGGGCGCCCCCGGGCACAGCCGCCCGGCCCGCCTGGTCGAGCTGCCGGTCGGGGCCTCGGAGGACCGCGTCGTCGGCGCCCTCGACCTGGAGCGGGCGCTGACCGAAGGCGTCAAGGCCTTCGAGCCCGGCCTGCTCGCGGCGGCGCACCGGGGCGTGCTCTACGTCGACGAGGTCAACCTGCTGCACGACCACCTGGTCGACCTGCTCCTGGACGCCGCCGCGCTGGGCACCGCCTACGTCGAGCGGGAAGGCGTGTCCGTGCGGCATGCGGCCCGCTTCCTGCTCGTCGGGACGATGAACCCGGAGGAAGGCGAGCTCCGCCCCCAGCTGCTCGACCGCTTCGGCCTCACCGTCGAGGTGGCCGCCCCCCGCGACCCGGAGCTGCGCGCCGAGGTCGTCCGCCGCCGCTTCGCGTTCGACGCCGACCCGGCCGGCTTCGCCGCCGAGTGGGCGGCCGAGGAGGCGTCGCTGTCCGACCGCATCGCCGCTGCCCGCGTCCGCCTGCCGAACGTCGTCCTCTCCGACGGCGCCCTGCGCCAGGTGACCGCGGTCTGCGCGGCCTTCGACGTCGACGGCCTGCGCGCCGACCTGGTCACCGCCCGGGCCGCCCTCGCCCACGCCGCCTGGTGCGGGCGCGACGAGGTCACCGAGGACGACGTCCGGGTCGCCGCCCGGCTCGCGCTCCCCCACCGGCGCCGGCGCAACCCCTTCGACGCCCCCGGCCTCGACGACGAGACCCTCGAGCAGGCACTCTCCGACGCCCGTCCGGCCGACGAGCCCCCGCCGGACGACGACGGCCCCGGCGACGGCCCCGGCGACGGCCCCGGCGACGGCCCCGGCGACGGCCCCGACGGCGGTGGCTCCGACGACGGTGGCCCCGATGACGGCCTCCACGGCCCGGGCGGTGCAGGCGAAGGAAGCGATGCCTGCGAATCGGACGTCGAAACGCAGGCAAAGCCTCCTTCGCCTGAGGAAGACGGGGGCGAGCCGACGACCGCTCCGCGGGGCGAGGGCGGCGGATCCACCGCGGCCACACCGGCGCCGGATCGGGCGGCGGCCGCACCGACCGACCCATTCCGTATCCGCCGCCTCGAGGTGCCGGGTATCGGCGCCGGCGCGTCGGGCCGCCGGTCCCGCGCGCGCAGCGAGCGCGGCCGGGTGGTCGGCTCGGTCCGCCCGTCCGGGACGGTCACCAAGCTGCACCTGACCGACACGGTGCTCGCCGCCGCTCCCCACCAGGTGGCCCGCGGGCGCACCGGCCCGGGGCTGCGCATCGCCCGCGAGGACCTCCGCCAGGCCACGCTCGAGGGCCGCGAGGGCAACCTCGTGCTGTTCGTCGTGGACGCCAGCGGCTCGATGGGCTCGCGCTCACGGATGGGCGCGGTGAAGGGCGCCGTCCTGTCCCTGCTGCTCGATGCCTACCAGCGGCGGGACAAGGTCGGGCTGGTCACCTTCCGCGGCGGGGACGCCGAGCTCGCGCTGCCGCCGACCTGGTCGGTGGAGGCCGCGGCCGCACGGCTGACCGACCTGCCGACGGGCGGCCGGACGCCGCTCGCCGCCGGCCTCCTCCGCGCGCACGAGGTCCTCCGCGTCGAGCGCGTCCGCGACCCGCAGCGCCGTCCGCTGCTCGTCGTCGTCACCGACGGCCGGGCCACCGGAGCGCGCGGCGGCAACCACCTCGCCGACGCGCACGCCGCGGCCGCGCTGCTCGCTTCGGCCGGCACCGCGAGCGTCGTCGTCGACTGCGAGTCCGGGCCGGTGCGCCTCGGACTCGCGGGCACGCTGGGTGCGCTCCTGGGTGCGCAGACGCTGCGGCTGGAGGAACTGGCCGCCGACTCGCTCGCGGCCACGGTCCGCTCCGCACGGAAGGCGGCATAGGTGAGCGAGCTCGCGAGCCCGCCGGTGGACAGAGCATGCCGAGGTGCCCGGCCGCCGAGCGCCGGCGAGGAGGACCAGTGCCGCAGGGACAGGTGACCGCCGTCCCGGACGACGGCCTGACCACCCGGCAGCGACGCAACCGTCCGCTGCTCGCGGTGCACACCGGCGAGATGAAGGGCAAGTCGACCGCCGCGTTCGGCATGGCCATGCGCGCGTGGAACCAGGGCTGGTCGATCGCCGTCTACCAGTTCGTCAAGAGCGCCAAGTGGAAGGTCGGCGAGGAGAACGCGCTGACCGCCCTGGGCCGGCTGCACGCCGAGACGGGCGAGGGCGGGCCGGTGGTCTGGCACAAGATGGGCAGCGGCTGGAGCTGGTCGCGCCGGCAGGGCACCGACGTCGACCACGCCGCCGACGCCGCCGAGGGCTGGGCGCAGATCAGGCGGGACCTCGCCGTCGAGGCGCACCGCTTCTACGTCCTCGACGAGTTCACCTACCCGATGAAGTGGGGCTGGGTGGACGTCGACGAGGTCGTCGAGACGCTGGCGAACCGGCCCGGCAACCAGCACGTCGTGATCACCGGCCGGGACGCCCACCCGAAGCTGGTCGAGGCCGCCGACCTGGTCGTCGAGATGACCAAGGTCAAGCACCCGATGGACGCCGGTCAGAAGGGCCAGCGGGGGATCGAGTGGTGAGCGGGGTGGGGCGGGTCCCGAGGATCGTGCTCGCCGCGCCGTCGAGCAACGCGGGCAAGACCTCGATCGCCACCGGCCTGATCGCCGCGCTGACCGCGCGGGGTCTCGCGGTCTCCCCGCACAAGGTCGGCCCCGACTACATCGACCCGGGGTACCACGGGCTGGCCGCCGGGCGACCGGGCCGCAACCTCGACCCGTGGCTGGTCGGCGAGGAGCGGGTCGCGCCGCTGTTCCTCCACGGTGCCCGGTCCGCGGACCTCGCCGTGATCGAGGGCGTCATGGGCCTGTTCGACGGTGCCACCCACCCCTCGGTGGAGCCGGGCTTCTCCTCCACAGCGCACGTCGCCGCGCTGCTCCGGGCCCCGGTCGTCCTCGTCGTCGACGCCTCCTCGCAGGCCCGGTCCGTGGCCGCGCTCGTGCACGGCTTCGCGACCTTCGACCCGGCCGTGCGCATGGGCGGAGTGGTGCTCAACCGGGTGGGGAGCGACCGGCACGAGACCATCCTCCGGGAGGCGCTGGGCGCCGCGGGGATGCCCGTCCTGGGCGCGATCCGCCGGCTGGAGCAGCTGCACACGCCGTCGCGGCACCTGGGCCTGGTCCCCGCTGCCGAGCGCTCGACCGAGGCGGTGGCGACCGTCGACCGACTCGCCCACGTCGTCGCCGACGGGGTCGACCTGGACGCCGTCCTCGCTCTCGCGCGCACCGCTCCCCCGCTCTCCGCCTCGCCGTGGGACCCGGCGGCCGAGGTCGAGCCGGTGCCCGGCCGCCCGCGGGTAGCGGTGGCCGGTGGCCCGGCGTTCACCTTCGGGTACGCCGAGAACACCGAGCTGCTGGCGGCCGCCGGGGCCGAGGTGGTCGTCGTCGACCCGCTGCGCGACGAGGCGCTCCCCGAGGGGACGGCGGGTCTGGTCGTCGGCGGCGGGTTCCCCGAGGTCTACGCCGCCGAGCTGTCGGCCAACGAGCGCCTGCGCGCCGACGTCGGAGCGCTCGCCGCCCGGGGCGCACCGATCGCCGCGGAGTGCGCGGGGCTGCTCTACCTGGCCCGCGAGCTGGACGGCATGCCGATGTGCGGTGTCCTGGACGTCCGGACGGCGATGTCCCCGCGCCTGACGCTGGGCTACCGCGCCGCCGTCGCGCCGTCGGACTCCGTGCTCGCCCCGGCGGGCGCCCGGGTGCGCGGTCACGAGTTCCACCGCACCTCCGCCCAGCCGGGCGCCGGCGCGACGCCGGCCTGGCAGTGGTCGTCCGCCGCTCCGGAGGGCTTCGTGACCGGCGGCGTGCACGCCTCCTACCTGCACCTGCACTGGGCCGGCTCCCCGGGGATGGCCACCCGATTCGTCGCCGCGGCCGCGCGGCTCCCGGAAGGGCTGCTGCATGCACATCGCTGAGGGGTTCCTGCCCGCCGCCCACGCGGTCGGCTGGACCGTGGCCGCCGCACCGTTCGTAGTTCACGGCGCCCGCGCCGTGGTCAGGGAGGTGCGGGAGAACCCGGAGTCGACGCTGCTGCTCGGCGCCGCCGGCGCCTTCACCTTCGTGCTCAGCGCGATCAAACTGCCCTCGATCACCGGCAGCTCCAGCCATCCGACCGGCACGGGCGCCGGAGCGATCCTGTTCCGGCCACCGGTGATGGCGCTGCTCGGCACCGTCGTCCTCCTCTTCCAGGCGCTGCTGCTGGCACACGGCGGGCTCACCACGCTGGGAGCCAACGCGTTCGCCTTCGCCGTCGTCGGGCCCTGGGTCGGGTACGGCGCCTACCGGCTCGTCCGGGCACTCGGCGGGGGGCTGCTGCCCGGCGTCTTCGCCGGCATGGTGCTGGCCGACCTGGCCACCTACGTCACCACGTCGCTGCAGCTCGCCCTGGCCTTCCCCGACGCGAGCAGCGGCCTGGCCGGCGCCGCGGCGAAGTTCCTCGGCATCTTCGCGATCACCCAGATCCCGCTCGCGATCGGCGAGGGGGTGCTCGGCGTCCTGCTGTTCCGGGTGCTGACGGTCAACGCCCGCCCCGAGCTGGAACGGCTCGGTGTCCTGCGACCCGCTCCCGCGACGACCGCCGGAGGTGCCGCATGAGCCGCCGCGCACTGGTCAACGTCCTGCTCGTCCTCGCCGTCGTCGCGCTGTTCGCGATCCCGCTGCTCCTCGATGGCGGCGCCTCCGAGTACGGCGGCACCGACGCCGCCGTGACCGAGGACCTCGAGGCCGGTGGCTACACGCCCTGGTTCGAGTCGGTGTTCAGCCCCGCCGGCGAGGTGGAGTCGGGACTGTTCGCCCTCCAGGCAGCGATCGGGGGCGGCGTGCTCGGCTACGTCCTCGGCCGGCTGCGCGGCCGGCGGCTCGCGCAGGAAAAGGCTGCGCCGGGGAGCCCGGCGCCGTGACCGGCCTGGCGGTCGACGACGCCGCCTGGGCCAGCGCCTGGCGACGCCGTTCCCCGGACGACAAACTGCTCCTCTGCGGTGGCCTGGTCGTGTGCGCCCTCCTGTTGCCGGCCTGGCCCGGCAGCCTGCTCGTGGGTCTCGTGGCGGTCGGGCTGGCGCTCGGCCCGGCCCGGGTGCCGGCCCGCACGTTCGGCCGGGCGGTGCGCCTGCCGCTGGCCTTCATCACCGTCGGGGCGCTGACCGCGGTGGTGGCGGTGGACGGCGACGGGATCGGCTGGGCGCCCGACGCCGCGGCCCGGGCCGGCTCGCTGGCCGGGCACGCGCTCGCCGGCAGCGCGGCCGTGTTGCTCCTGGCCACCACCACGCCGATGTCGGACCTGCTGCCCGCGCTGCGCCGGCTGCACGTGCCCGATGCGGTCGTCGAGGTGGCGTCGGTCGTCTACCGGCTGCTGTTCGTGCTCCTGGAGAGCCTGCGCACCATCCGCGAGGCGCAGACCGCGCGGATGGGTCACTCGTCCTTGCGCCGGTCCTACCGCTCGTCCGGCGTGCTCGCCGCCGCGGTGCTCACCCGCTCCTGGGACCGCGCCCGACGGATGCAGGACGGCCTGGCCGGCCGCGGGATGGAGGCCGGCCTCCGGGTGCTGCCGGAGGTGCTGCCCTCCTCGCGTGCCTTCCTCGCGGCCGGGGCGGCCGGCCTCGCCGGGATCGTCGCGGTGAGCCTGGTGGTCGCATGAGAAGCCCTGTGTCAAGCCGCTGCTTGGTTGATGTTGTCTTGGTTGGTGAGGACGCGTTGCGGGGCGTGGTGGCGGGCCGGGTCGTAGGCCTCGCCGGCCTGCCAGCAGTGCCAGATCACGTAGAGCCAGGCGCGGGCAAGGATGCGCACGGCGTGCGGATGGTCGTGGCCGCGGGCGCGGGCGCGGTTCGCGGGCGCGGTTGTAGAGGTCGGCGGCCCAGGGGTTGGCGTGCCGGGAGTCGGCGGCGAAGTCGCAGACCGCGTCGCGCAGTTGCTTATCGCAGGCCCAGCGGAACCCGACGGCGCGGATCTTGCCGGACTGGCGGGTGGAGGGGGCGGCGCCGGCCAGGCAGGCCAGCGATTCGGGGCTGGGGAAGCGCGCGCGGCAGTCACCGATCTCGGCGAGCATCCGGGCCGCGCGGACTCGTCCCGAGCGGGGCAGGCCAGTGAAGATGTGCTGATCGGCGTGGCGGGCCAGCTGCGCGTCGATCTCGGCGGTGAGGGCCTTGATCTGCTCGAGCAAGCCGAACAGGACGGCGACCAGAGCGCGGGTGATGGCCGCGTTGGCGTCGGCCTCGGCGCCGGTGGCGCCGCGCGGGGCGGCGGTCAGTCGGGCGTGCAGCACGGCGGGGTCGGTACGTCCGGGGTAGCCCTGCTTGGTCAGCCAGGTGCCGAGCCGGGTGGGAGTGAGCCAGTCGGCCTTGTCCTGGGTGTCGAAGCGGGTCAGGAACGCCAGGCTGACCGGGCTGTCGATCTCGGCGAAGAGACCGATAGCGCCGGGGAAGACGTTGCGCAGATGCGCGCGCAGCTGGTTGGCGGCCCCGACCCGGTGGGCGATGAGGTCCTTGCGGGCCCGACAGGTCCGGCGCAGCGCAACGGTGTCGGCCCTGTCGGGGGTCAGCGGGCGCAGTCGGGCCCGGTCGGTGCGCAGCGTGTCGGCGAGCACGTAGGCGTCGAACCGGTCGTCCTTGTTGCCGGCCGATCCGTAGCGGGAACGCAGGTTCTTCACCTGGTTCGGGCTGATCACCACCACCGTCAGCCCGGCGGTGAGCAGGGCGTCGACGACCGGGCCGTCGGGGCGTTCGATCGCGACCTCATGGCAGCCCGCGCGGCTGAAGACGTCGATCAACTCGCGCAGCCCGGCCGCGCTGTGCTCGACACTGTGCCGGACCAGTTCCCGGCCGCGCGCGTCGACCACCGAGGCCGCGTGATCATCACGCGCCCAGTCCAGGCCGCCGGTCACGCCGTTGAGTGCTTCATCGGGCAGGGTGTTGCTGGCAGACTTCACGTCAGCCTCCTCGCTGCTAGTCCCAGTGGGGAGGCGCCCACTTGTGGTGCCGGTGGAGCCGGAACGTGGCTGCCGGTTCGCTCACTGATCGGCGCTCGCTGGCGCTCAGCCCTGTCGACGGTCGGCACGTCCCGGGCAACCGCCTCGCCTCGCAGATCTCATGCTGGACATCAACAGCGTCAAGCGAGCAGGGCGATGACGAGGCGGCACCTCGGGCGCATCACCGACCCAACCAAGATCGGTGACGGAAGGATGGTGCACCAGTGAGCC
>NZ_JASNNW010000007.1 GCF_030165005.1 Blastococcus capsensis | reverse complement strand
GTGTGGGCCGACGCCGGATACGCCGGGCGGATGGTCACCTTCGCCACCAAGGTCTTGGCATTCACCGTCGAGATCGTCAAGCGTGCCGATGACCAGGTCGGCTTCAAGCTGCTGCACCGACGGTGGGTGGTGGAACGAACCTTCGCCTGGATCAGCAAGTACCGCCGCTGCGTACGCGACTACGAGCGACGCATCGACACCAGCGAGGCCATGATCCACACCGCGATGATCATGACCATGTCACGCCGACTGGCCCGCTGACTCAATTCCCGGACACGCACTGAGCTGCGCGGTCGGGCGGCTGCGCCCGCTGAGGGCCGGACGCTCGATTCCTCCGAGTTCAACCCGGTCGGCCCTGTGCGTGGCGGTTCCGCCCGCGTCGGTACCGCGTGGCACTCTCCGGCGGCGGGGAAAGCATCTTGAGTGAAGGAGCCCTTGGTTGTCTGCGGTGCTCGTCTTTCTGCACGGAGTCGGCGATGGCGATCCGCAGGGGGCCTGGCTGAAAGAGCTGAACAGCGGTCTGGTCGAGGCGGGGTACGAGCCGCTAGAGAAGTCCCAGACAGTCGCGCCGCGGTACAGCGACCTGCTCGAGACCGACGGAGTCCGGGCGTCCATGCCCTCGCGTACGTATTCGGCCAAGGACGAGGACGCTCGCAGGCGAGACTACGAGCGCCGGCAAGCACGGGTCAGCCGGCTGATCGGCCACGATCCTGATGCGTGGACTGCCGGCCTCGAGGCGGTGCCAGAAGTCGTCGTCGACGTGGTGCAGAGGGCTGTTGTCGACCTGCGGCTGGGCCAGCTCGGCCAGGTCGATCGCTACATCGACAACGACGGATTGCGGGGCGCGATCCTGCGCCGCGTCCTCGAAGCGCTCCCGGCTGAAGGCGATCTCGTGCTCGTCGGGCACAGCCTGGGTTCCGTCGTAGCGATCGATCTCCTCGACCACCTGCCACCGTCCCTGCGAGTTCGGCGCCTGGTCACCCTTGGCAGCCCAGCTGGCTCGACCTTCATCCACGAGAAGTGCGAGAGGCTCCTCAAGCGGTTCCCGTACGGCCTCGTCGAGGACTGGGCGAACGTCTACGGGCGAGGAGATGTCGTGACGGCGGGGCGCGGCCTCGCGGGCACGTTCCCCGCTGCGCAGGACTTCGTCGTAGCTGTCGGGCCACGCCACTACGCCAAGGCCTATTTCCACCACCCCTCCGTGCGCACCCTCGTCGGGGAGGCGATGTACGGGTCTCAGGACAAGAGCATCGTCCCGGTCGAGCGCAGCATCGAACTGCGCATTCCCGCGCCGGTCGAGCAGGCGGTGTTCTTCCTCGCATTCGCACACCACGTCCGACGGATGATCGACGATCGCAAGGTCGCCGAGCGCTACGAGCCGGCGCTCCGCCTCGTGCAGGAGGACATGGCCAACCGGCTCAAGCTGATGCTGGTCAACGAGGGGCGGCCGGTGCCGACCGTGGTCGAGAGCCTGGGCGACGGGAAGCCGCCGCGAGCCCATCGCGACTGGGACCTCGACGCGGCCATCGATCCCTTGGTTCTCTGCGCGATGTCCAACCTGGTCCAGCCGTATGACATCAACCCGGGCAAAGCGCCCACTGCGGCGCTGCGCGACATGGCGATCGAGATCGGCGTCCAGCCCGAGAGCGGGACGACGATCGGCAAGGCGATCCAAGAAGTCAGGGGAGTGCTCGAGGACAGCTCCGGGATCCCCTGGACGCGCATCGCCTTCGGTGTCGGCGGGGTCGCCTTGCTGGTGGCTGGACCGCTGGGCATCGCCCTTGCTGCCCCGGCTGGCTTGGCCGGTGCGGCGGCGATCACGAGTGCTCTCGCGACCTTCGGTCCCGGTGGCATGGTGGGCGGTATCGCCTTGCTAGGCGGGATGGCGTCCACTGGAGCTGCAGTAGCCACCGGAGCTGCGGTCGGCGGGGCCGGTGACGCGCCACTTGAGCAGATCGTCATCGACCTGACCGCTCGCATCTCCGCCGCCCGTGCTCGACAGATGCTGGATCTGTCGATCGATCGGACCCTCTGGTACCACGTCGTCGCCCTCGAAGCGGAGCTGGCCGCGGAGCTCAACCGACTCGAGCCTCTCAGCGACGGCAACTCACCTCGGCTCAAGGACTTGCGCCGCAAGCGTGACGTCGTTCGCCGCGCCCTCTCCTACATGGCCTCGAAGACCATGCAGCCCCGGCAACTGGTACCGGGGTCCGATGCGGATACGGCTGCCTGATGTCGCGACTCGCCTGGCTCGACTTCTCCGCCGAAGACCAAAGACGTACTCGGGAGATCCTTCGCTTGTTCGAGGAGACGGAAAGCCGCGACGAGCTGGGCATCGGCCAGGCACGGGACGCCTTCTCCGACCTGCTCTTCCCGGGGACGTCGGTCCTGCTCACGCGTGCTCGATACTTCCTGATTGTGCCGTGGTGCGCCCAGACGGCCGACAAGACGGCGCACTGGAAGTACCCGCTGTCGATGGACGCCATCGAGCGCCGCGCCCTCGTGGCGTTGAAGAAGGCAGCACCTGCTGAGCTCGGCATCATCGGCGCCCGTGCCGGAGCGGCGGTGAAGAACCTGCCCTCGGTGATCTATGCCCACGCGCTGGAGCGGTACGGCATCGCACGCGACGCCATCGAACTGGTCGCGGATGAGGACGACCTGGGCGAACACGTCACCAGGCAAGCCTTGGGAAGATGGGTGCCCTCCTTACCGCCCGTTCCGCCGGGCTTCCCGGACGAGATCCCAGGGGGCGTCCACCTGACGCACGAGGAAGCCGCCTGGCTGGCCGAACAGATCGCCTCGGCCAGTCCCGGCAGCTACCTCACCCACCTGCTGCAGTCAACTCTCCCCGTCGGCAGCATCGACTGGCCGTGGGTACACCCGGCGCTGTCTACGGCGGACCCGTACATGCGCGCGCTTGTCAATGACGCAGAGCTCTTTTCGCTCGCCATGCACGGCGCCGCGCTGCTCTACAACCTGCTCATCGCGGAGTGGTACGAGGAAGAGAAGCTCACCCGTGAACAGAAACCCGTGGAGCGATATCGCCAGAAGCTGCGGGACTGGGTGGGGGCCGCATCATCGCACCCACTCCGCGCCTCCTGGGACACGGCTGCGATGTGGCAACGCATCCTCGAGCAGAACCCACGCATCGTCGCCAATGCCCGTGCCCGCCGCTTCATCAGCGACTGGCTCGACGTCTTCGTCCGAGGCGACTTCGACGGCATCGCCGACAACGGGTCGCTCCGTCAGTTGGTCGTCGAACGCGAGCGCGCGGTGAAGGGCCCGCAGTCGCGCCTGCGCAACGAGAAGCTCTTGCGGAACTGGGCGGGCGCCTCGGGAAGCCAGCGTCTTGGCTACCGGTGGGGCAACGTCGCCACGTTGATCCGGGACATCCACGCCGGCCTGAAGGTGACCGGTGCTAGAGCCTGACGGTCGCGCGCTGCTGCTCGACGCCCTCCGAGCGCCGGAGGGCTTCGAGCTCGACTACGCCGTCGCCACGACGTTCACGCTGCACCTCGACACGGCGCTATCGGTACCCCTGTCCTTCCTCCCACGCCGGCTGGCCGAATCGGGCGATCCGATCGCGCTCATGGAAGCGGTCCGGACGGCCGGCGACCGGCTCGACGTCTTCCACCAGGCCGGCATGGTGTCGCTGCCGCCGTCGCGGTCGCCGATCCTCTCCTTCCTCGAGCCGGTCCTCCACGCCGTCCGACGTCCCAAGGCCGGATACCTGTTCCACCCCAAGCTCTGGGTGCTGAGGTACACGGCAGTCGACACGGAGGACGTCCACATGCGGCTCCTCGTGCCGAGCCGCAACCTGACGGCAGACCGGAGCTGGGACCTCTGCCTGCAGCTCGACGGCTGGATCGGTCCGAAGGCAAACACCCAGAACAAGCCTCTCGTCGAACTGATCCGGGCTCTCCCCGGTATGAGCCTGGCGACGTTGCCGATGGAACGCCTCGCTCGGCTGGAGGGGCTCGCCGACGACCTCCGACGCACGGACTGGGAGCTGCCGGAGTACGTCGACGAGATCTCCTTCGACGTCCTGGGGCGCGGAAAGCGGCTGGCCGACGACTTCTTCGTGGGGGACAACCACGTCGTCATCTCGCCGTTCTGCACGGAGACCGGCCTGGCGACAGTCACGGGCGGCCGCTCGGCCACCGTGATAAGCCGCCAGGAGACCCTGGATGCTCTCCCGCCGGTGACGCTCGCCGAGCACAGGGCGTTCGTGCTCGACCCGCTCACCAGCGAGGTCGAGAACCGCGGTGAAGGGGCAGCGCCTACGGCCACCGGGCTCACCGGTCTGCACGCCAAGTGCTATGTGCTGACCTACAACCGGAGGGCGTGGATCCGGGTTGGGTCACCCAATGCGACGGAGGCGGCGTTCGGCGGCAACGTCGAAATCCTGGTGTCGCTGGTCGGATCCGCTGCCAAGCTGGGGGTGGCGAGGCTGACGGCCGAAGACGGCGGGCTCCGCAGCATCCTCAGTGAGCATTCACCCCAGCCGGCGGTCGAGGACGACGACATCGCGCAGTCGCTTGACCACCTGCTCATCGACCTGGCATCACAACCCTTCATCGCCACGGTCAAGCCGGACGGCGAGCGCTATCGGGTCGAGCTCGACGGGCCGGACACCGGTGCCGCATCCGAGGCCACCCGGCTCACCGTCGGCTTGGTGACGGTGCCAGAGCTCTCTGCCGAGATCCCGGTCGGGGAAACCGTGCGCGCCACATTCAGCCCGCTGGAGATAGACGACATCTGCGCATTCGTCGTGATCACGGCAGTGGTGGGTGATGTGAGAGCGAGCGCTGTTGTGCTGGCGGAGCTGATCGGGGCCCCCGCTGATCGCCTCGACGAGATCGTCGCTCGTCAGGTGAACAGCCCGGAGAAGTTTCTCCGCTTCCTCGCACTCCTGCTCGGCATGGGCCAGCCCGCGTGGGCCCTCGGTGCCGACCAGAATGGCGAAGGCTCGCCCTCAGCGGGCTCGTCGTTCGAGGCCCCGGGACTGCTGGAGCTGCTCATGCGCGCCTTGGTCGAACACCCGGACCGCCTCGATGACCTCGCGCGATTGGTCGGCAAGCTTCGCGTCAGCACGAATGAGCCCTCCGTCCTGCCACCAGGCTTCGCCGAGATCTGGGACGTGGTCGACGCCGTCCGGCGGGAGGACGCCGCGTGACGCGCTTTGACGCCGGTCCCGTGCTGGCCGGGTTGAAGGACTTCCAACGCGACACCGTGGAGCACGTCGCACGTCGCTTCTTCACCGATCCTGAGCCGACACGACGCTTCCTGGTCGCCGACGAGACGGGGCTCGGCAAGAGCGTGGTCGCCCGTGGCGTCATCGCGAAGACGTTGGAACAGCTCCAGGACGACGCCTCCGTCGACCGGATCGACATCGTCTACATCTGTTCCAACGCCGACATCGCACGGCAGAACCTGGCTCGGCTCGAGGTCACCGGTAGCCGGGCCACCCAGATGTCCACCCGGCTCACGATGCTCGCGAGGCATTCTGCGGCGTTGAAGGCCACGGCTCCCGCCGCACTGGCCAAGCCGGTGAACCTCGTGGCGTTCACGCCGGGCACGAGCTTCGAGAGCGGCTGGCGCACCGGGCAGGCCGAGGAGCGGGCTCTCATCTACCTCCTTCTCGAGCAGCAGTGGGACCTGTCCGGCTGGGGGCGACGCAGCGCCATCCGCGCGCTGCAGGCCACCACCCGGACGTTCGCCCGCTTCGAGGACGTGGTCAGGTACGTGGCCTCGTCGCTCGAGGACGGCCCCGACCCGGTGATCGCCGATGCGTTCGCCAAGGGTCTCGCGACGAGCGGACTACAGGGACGTGTAGAGCGGATCTTCGATGATGTCGGCCGCAAGGAGCGGCTTCCCGACGACCTCAAAGACCGCTCGACGAAGCTGATCGGCGAGTTGAGGAGCTGCCTCGCCAAGGCATCGATCGAGTCGCTGCAACCCGACCTCGTCATCCTCGACGAGTTCCAGCGCTTCCGTAGCCTGCTGTCCGTCGAGGAAGGCGGCGAGAGCGCCGAGCTCGCCCGAGAGCTGTTCGACTACGGCCAGTCGAAGGTGCTCCTCTTGTCGGCCACGCCGTACAAGCCGTTCACACTCGACAAGGAGACGGTGACGTCGGGCGAAAGCCACCACAAGGACTTCCTCGAGACCCTGCGCTTCCTCAACGGCAACCCGCGCTGGCTCAGCTCGGTGCAGGAAGGTCTGACCGCCTACCGCGACGCGCTCACCCGCGGTGGCGCGGCAGCCGAGGCGGCATCGAGGGTCCGCGAGCTGCTCACCACCGTCATGACCCGTGCCGAGCGCCCGCGGCTGAGCACCGGCGAAATGGTCCAGGAGCGACGTCGGGACATCACCAACCTGCAGGCCGACGACGTCCGTGGCTACGTCCGGCTCCGCGAACTCGCCACGGCCGTCGAGGGGAACGCGACGCTCGAGTACTGGAAGTCAGCGCCGTACTTCGTCAACTTCACAGACGGCTACCTGCTCGGCGAGAAGCTGAAGAAGGCGCTGAGCGACGACGGAGCAGAGCGGCTCCGCACGCTGGTGGCGCGGACGCAGCACCTCGACGCATCCGCGCTTGCGAAGTTCCACGAGATCGACATGGGGAACGCCCGCCTCCGCCAGCTGGCAGACGAGACGGTCGGTCAGGGCTGGTGGCAGCTGCTCTGGCTTCCTCCGTCGATGCCCTACTTCCAGCTGGGGGAGCCGTTCGCCGACCACGCCGGGATCACCAAGCGACTGGTCTTCTCGTCCTGGTCGGCTACCCCTACTGCCATCGCCGGTCTGCTGAGCTACGAGGCGGAGCGTCGGCTGGTGGACGGGCGCCTGACGGACAACTCGGCGCGCGCCCGGGCGGCCGTTGCCAGCCGTCTTGACTACCGACTCGACGGTGACCGTCCCGCCGCGATGAGCGCTCTCGCCCTGTTCTGGCCGCACCCTGTGATCGCGGACCTGGGTGACCCGCTAGCGGTCGCCCGGTCTCGTCCCGACGAGACGCTGCGCCGGGAGGACATAGAAGAGGTGGTCCGCAGGCGTGTCATGGCGCAGGTCCCTGCTGAACAGCCCCAGGTACCGGAGCGGGACGCGCCGGCCTGGACAGGTGTATTCGGCTGGCCGGGCGCTGTGCCGGGGATGGGTCGCGACGACCTGCTCATCGCGCTGTCCGGAGGATCCCCGGAGACCCAGCAGGACCCGGACCGCCCGGCTGCCGAAGGCCATGCCGGCCTGGCGGCGCACGTCGACGTCGCCCTCGCCACAGCGGCCCGGTCGACGGCACCCCATCTGGGCGGTAGTGACGACGCCCTCCAGGACATCGTGCGGATCGCCGCCCACTCCCCGGGCAACATCGCCTGGCGCGCGGTGTCGAGGGTGCTGCGAGAAGGCGACTCCGTGGCACCTGAAGAGCACTGGCAGGCGGCGGCGCACCTCGCGGCTCACCTCCGTGGGCTTTTCAACCGGTTGGAGACCACGCTGCTGCTGGACCGCGGCGAGGATGACAACACCTACTGGCGCGTCGTCCTCGACTACTGCGCGGCCGGCAACCTGCAGGCGGTCCTGGACGAGTACCTCCACCACCTGCGGAGCTCGATATCGGACGTCCCGCTGAACGGCCCGACGCTGATGGCGCTGATCGACGACGTGGTCCGTGCGGTCGGCCTGCGGCCGGCCGCCTACGCGCCGTACTACCCGCTGGACGAGAACGGCCCGCGCCTCCGTAGCCGGTTCGCGCTGCGCTACGGCTCACCTCGGGGCGTCTCCACGGATGCTGCTGAGGGTGTCCAGATCCGGCAGCAGGACGTTCGGACGGCATTCAACAGCCCGTTCTGGCCGTTCGTGCTGACGACCACATCGGCCGGGCAGGAGGGCATCGACTTCCACTGGTGGTGCTCGGCGATCGTCCACTGGAACACCCCGGCGAACCCAGTGGACTTCGAGCAGCGAGAAGGCCGCGTGCACCGCTTCGGAGGCCACGCCGTCCGTCGGAACGTCGCCGCCGCGCACCGCGCCGAAGCCCTGCGGGCTGACGACGCCGACCCGTGGAAGGCCGCCTATGACGCCGCCGATGCTGCGACGAAGGACCAGGGCGACTTCGTGCCGTACTGGGTGTACGACGGCGAGGCCAAGATCGAGCGTCACGTCTACCCATATGCGCTGAGTCTCGACGGGCCTCGCTACGAAAGACTCAAGCGGGACCTGGCCATGTACCGGTTGGCGTTCGGTCAGCCGCGGCAGGAAGATCTGTTGAAGCTCCTCGATCGCAGGAGCGACGACGAGATCGGCAAAGCCGATGTCATCGACCTGCGGCCACCTGCCCGCTGACGGTGCTTCTCAGCGGATTACTGAGTGGCGGTTACCAGGCGGCGAAGTTCCTCCACGCGCGAACGTTGCACAGGGTCGGCCGCGCCATTCACGAATCGGACACCTTCCGCCGCTAGCACCTCTTCGACGGACTCCGTTCGGTCCGGGTCCGACCAGCTGAACCCGGGGGAGCGGCGGCCAGTACTGCCCAGGACGCGGTAGGCGTTGGTGCAGTCGGAGCACTTCATCACGTGATTGCCGAGAGGCTGCGCGGCCGTGCCCACCAGCTGGGCGAGATCGCCGTACGTCGTCCATCGGCCGGCCGGAAGTGCCTCCAGGTATCGGTGCAGGTCGGACCAATCACGGCGGTCGGATGTTCCGTTGACGAGTTCGGTCAGATCGACCCCGCCTTCAGTAGTCCACCAGGCGGGCCCTTGGATCGAGGCTTCCACTCCGGCAGCCTCTCGGAGGATGTGCCGGGCGAGGGTCGTCGGTTTCCAGGACTGCCCGTCTGCGGCCCACACGAGCGGGGCCTGCGGATCGTTTTGCCATGAAGCGCGCCCACGCTCGGGGGCTTCGGCGACCCAGGATGCGATCGCAGCCCTCGTCGCGGCCGTCGTCCCGTGAGTGGGCAGCAGCGTGAGGACCTCACCATCCTCAAGGAGGCCCGCATCCACCAGGCGGCGCACAGTGCTGGCCGTGCGGCTGCGCTCTGCGGCCTTCTCGGTGGCCACCCGTGCTTCGGCGCGCACCGGGGCGAGCGTGAACTCCTCGACCTCGGCCGTGGGGTACACCTTGGTGAAGCCGGCGACCAGACGCCCTTCGACCCGCCACACGGTCACCGAGATCAGGGAGATGTCGACGCCCATCTCCGACAGCCACACCGCAGTGTGGGTCACCTGGCGAGGGAACGAGCCGGCGATGAGCACCAGGCGGGGCCGGCGGAGCACGTCCGGATCGAGGTCGCCTCCGACATGTTCGGCGATGCGGTCCGCTGCTTCGGCGATGGTGAGAGGCTCCCCCCGCCTGGTGCGGTACTGGGCATAGGCGTCGGCCAGCGTCTCGAGCGTGAATCGGGACACGAGGGCGGCATACGTGATCGCCTGGAGGTGCACGTCACCGCCGGAGTCGTCGCGCTTGAGCTCGGCGACCACGAGCCGGCCAGAGGAGTCGAGCCCGAGCACATCGAGCCGGTCGCGTGCGCGTGTGCCGTCCTGGCCCGTCCACCGGTCGAACTCGGACGTCACGATGAGGACGTCGTCGCCGAGAACCTGCGGCTGATCGAGCACCCACTCCTGGAGGTGTGCGCGTTCCTCCAGGTCCACTTCTCTGAGTGAGTGGGTTGCGGCGGGACGGGCAGAGCGGCCGTCGACCTCGAAGAGCATCGTCACGGGTCCCATGCTGCGACGGAGAGAGCGTCGCAGACTGGAACCTGGCTGCAAGGATTCGCGTGTCTCGATCACCGCGCGTCGTTCGTCAGCCGCTGGAGACGCCTCGCGGTACTCAGGAAGGCCGTGATGGTGCGGACGGCGCCCTCGGGTCCTCGTACTGACAGGACCGCAGCATCATCCAGCCGCGGTCGGCCAGCTGAGGCCGTCAGGCGACCTTGGCCGCGTGGAAGATGTCCGCAGGAAGCGCATGATCGAGCTGCCAGAGGATCCGCATCGGTCGCTCACCGGTGTGCGACAGGTAAGTCATCGGGCCGGCGTACAGGTACGGCGGCGTGCCCAGCGTTCCGTCCGAAGTCTTTGTCTCGCGGACGAACAAGTGCACCGAGGTGCCCAGCTTGCGGTGGTTGATGTACCGATGCCCAGTCGCGGAGCCCTCGGCCGTGTTGTTCTGCGACTCCCACTGGAACAGCCTCGGAGAGATGGCGTGGTCCGCGTACAAAGTCGTCGGGGAGAAGTGCGCTTCCGACTTCACCAGCGTCACGAAGAAGACGTCGGCCCGATCGTCCGGAACCCATCGCACTCCCGAACCGAAGGTGCCGTTGAGGTTCTCCATCCCGAACGCAGCCAAGGCTTCGTCCCGGCTGTATCGGGCGTGCACGTGCAGCGGCCGAGGGCTGGCGATCTCCAGAGCCGGTGCGACACGGTGGATTCGGTCGTGCAGCACACCGCTCAGTTGGCGGAGCTCGGCCGCGCGTCCCGGGTGAGCCAGTAGCCGTTCCAGGCTCGCTTCGACTCCGCTGAACGGTGTTCGAGTGCCGAAAAGAGAGAAGTGCAGCATCGCTGCGAGGCGGCGGGTCCGGTCATTGAGCTCGAACTCGTCCGCGGTGATCGACTGGAAGAACCGCAGCCGTTCGTCGTCGTCCACGTGAAGCATGCGGCCGAGCGCCGCACCCAGAGCGGCGTCGTCGGGCCCGGCGACGCCATCGTCCCAACCCGCCGCTCGCTGTAGATCTAGCCAACTGCGACCGCTGCCGCGATACAGGTCTTCGAGCTCCACGCCGGCCTCCTCCAGGAACCCGGCCAGCGTCGGCCGCTGGAGACGACGAGCCTCGGCGGTGAGTCCCTTCCAGGAGACGTTCAGCGACGACTTGATGTTTTCCAATACGAGCTGCTGCGCCACCCGGTCCAGCTCAATGTGGCAGCCGGCCGGAAGCAGCGGGAATCCCTGCTCAACGTCTCGTTGCAGCCCTCGCCGGGAGCTGCCGGTGAGAGCGCGGAACCGAAGGTCGAAGCGAAACTCCTGGTGCTGCGCCCCGATGAAGTCGAGAACCGTCAGGCACGACTTGTCCTCGGACAATCGCAGGCCGCGCCCGAGCTGCTGCAGGAAGACAGTGGCGCTCTCCGTAGGCCGGAGAAACAACACAGTGTCGACGGCCGGCACGTCCAGCCCCTCGTTGAACAGATCCACCGTGAACAGGACGTTGACCGTGCGGTCGCGCAAGGCGGTGAGAGCCGCTGCGCGGTCCTCACGGGAGGTTCCCGCGGTGACAGCGAGGCTGGGGATTCCCGCGTCGGTGAAGCGGCGCGCCATGAACTCGGCGTGCTGGATGCTCACGCAGAAGCCCAGCGCCCGCATCCTGGCAGGCTCGTCGACCTTGTCACGGATCGCTTGGAGAATCAGCCGTACCCGGTGGTCGTCGCCGGTGTAGATGTTGGTGAGCTCGGCGGTGTCGTAGCCGCGTCCGCGCCTCCAACGCACCTGCTCCAGGGCAACGTCGTCGTGGATGCCGAAGTACTGGAACGGCGCCAACAGCCCTTGCTCCAGCGCCTCCCACAACCGCAGCTCCACCGCGGTGCGGCCGTCGAACCATTCGCGCACGTCGGCGCCGTCCGTCCTTTCGGGCGTCGCGGTGAGCCCAACGAGGACCCTGGGGGTGAGGTGCTCAAGAAGGCGACGGTAGGTGGTGGCCATCGCATGGTGAAACTCGTCGACGACCACCAGGTCGAAGTGCGCCGGATCCAGCTCCGCTAGGTCGAGCTGGGCGAAGGACTGGACCGATCCGAAGACGTGGCGCCACTCCCGGGGGCGCTGGCCACCGACGTACAGCTCACCGAAGTCGCCTTGGCGCAGCACGTGACGGAAGGTCGACAAGCTCTGTGCCAGCAACTCCTCCCGGTGGGCGACGAAGAGGATGCGGTCGGCGGTTCCTGCGGCCCGTAAGCGCTTGTAGTCCAGCGCGGAAACCACGGTTTTGCCGGTTCCCGTCGCCATCACCACGAGATTGCGCCACCGGTTGTGGACAGTGCGCTCCGCATCGAGCTCGTCGAGGATCTCGCGCTGATAGCCGAACGGCCGGACGTCGAGCGACGTGATCTCGATGGGCAAATCCGTCGGGCCTCTGTGCTCCGCGCTGAGCGCGGTGCGAAGCCGATTGCCGTCTCGGGTGGGGTCGTACGTCTCGAACGACGGATCGGCCCAGTAGCTATCGAATGTCTCAGCGAAGGTGTCGAGCAGGTGCCCCTGCTCGACGCTGGACAGGCGGACGTTCCACTCGAGGCCGTCTGTCATCGCCGTCCGGGACAGGTTCGAGGAGCCGACGTAGGCGGTCGACATGCCGCTCGCGCGGCGGAAGAGCCAGGCCTTAGCGTGCAGCCGCGTCGTCCGCGTCTCGTAGGAGATCTTGACGTCGGCGCCCAGCTCGACGAGACGGTCCAGAGCGCGCTGGTCGGTCGCGCCCATGTAGGTCGTGGTGATAACCCGGAGCCGACCGCCGCGCTCTTGCAGTTCGAGCAGTGCTTTCTCCAGCACGCGCACACCTTGCCACTTGATGAATGCGCAGAGCAGGTCGACGTCGTTAGCCGAGGACAGCTCCCGGGCCACCTCGAAGCCAATCCGAGGCTGTCCGCGGCCGTTCACCAAGAGGGCGCTCGTGGATAGCGGCGTGGCCGGACGTTCGGGGAAGGACACGGGGCCGGGAACCGCTCGGGGTTCCGCGACGGCGAGAAGGGTGCGCGGAGGATCCGCGACCGGCTCGTCGGGAGCGATGGCATCCGCTGAAAGTTCGCTGATCACCGTGACGATGCGATTGGCCAGCGCAACCTGGCGGGCGACGGCAGCGGCGTCGGAGCCGCCGGCCGCCCGCAACGCCCGTCTGGTCAGGTCGGTGATGTGGCGGGTCAGCGCCTCGTGGGCGTCCGCAGGGTCGAGTCCGCCGAGGTCAACGAGCTCTGGCGGAAGCTCTGCCAATGACTGCAGAAGCCGATCGGTAACCAGGTGTTCGTAGAGCCCGGCCGGCAGGTCACCGGCTCGTGGAGCTCTGTGCGAACGCACTTCCCGGCTCATCCGGGGAGCACCAGACCCGTGGGCTGCATCGCCAAACGCCCGGAGGCGATGGTGCGCGCCAAGGCCGCATGCAACACCGCAACTTGAGCAGAAGTCCGCCGGCGCAGCCCGAAGACGTCGAGAGTCTGCGCGAACAGCTCGTCCTGGGCCATGCCCGCTACGGCCCGACAGAGCGCCACCATCGCGTTGCTGATCTCTTCGGGAGCCACGTGCTCCAAGGGAAGATCAGTTGCGCTGGCCTGCCGCTGGAATCCCGGCCCACGTTGCTGGCTGCAGCGTGGCCGGCGCGAAACCACCGGCACGCGGTTGTGGGCCAGGGCGTAGCTCAGGATCTTCGCGGCAGTGACGTCGGTCGCGACCGGTTGAGCCGATGCGGTGGCACCCCGTTCGGCGTCAGACGGCATGTTGTCGGCCCCCCGTGGTGTCACCCATTCCGTCTTCCTACCCGCTGCCTCTGATGCGGGCGCGGAAGCCGGTGCAGCGTGATGCCAATGGGTCGCTTGTGGAGCAAGATGCGCGCCCGCGACGACCGATTGGCGTGGCTACGGGTTCACGCCGGGGCCCCGTGCCCGACTGTCCCCCTCATCTCCCTCCGACGACGTGGTGTCACGGGGGCGTGATTACGACCAATTCTTTTCGGAGGTCCAACCGGTGGTCCTACCCCTCATCCCTCTCGTCCTCATCGGGCTCGGCACCGGCACGGGGGTCGGTGGACTGGCCACCGGCGTCATGGGCGCTCTGAAGATGAAGGACGCCGGGGCGACCGCCGGGGCGGCCCAGAAGCGGTATGACGAGTCGACGGCTCGCACCGAGGAGCGCGTCGGGAAGAGCAACGAGCGCATCCAGCAGTACGGCCAGCAGCAGGAGCAGGCCCGGCGGCTGGTGATCGAGCGGATGGCCGCGTTCGTCGAGCGCCACCGCCAGCAGGTCAAGCACGGTGCGGCGCAGTTGCTCGACGGCATCGATGCGGAGCAGCGAGAGATCGACGCCTTCGCCGGGGCCCTGACCGCGGACGTCAACTGGCTCAAGGGCGCCGGCATGGCCGCGTTGACCGGAGCCGGCGCCTCCGCGGGCATCCCGAGCGCGGTCACTGCTCTGGGTGCGGCCAGCACCGGGACCGCCATCAGCTCGCTGTCCGGCGCCGCTGCGCAGAGTGCCACCATGGCCTACCTGGGCGGCGGATCCCTTGCCGCCGGCGGGGGAGGTGTCGCCCTCGGAACCGCCGCCCTCGGCGTGGTGACCATCGGACCGACCATGCTCATCGGTGGTCTGACCTTGAACGGCCAGGGCGAGAAGGCGATGACCAACGCGAAGGACTACGAGGCGAAGGTGGCCATCGCGGTCGAGGACCAGGCGGCCTTCCGTTCAACTCTCGACACGCTGGACACTCGCGTCGAAGAGGTGAGCGACGTCCTTGCCGGACTCGTGCAGCGAGCTCAGGAGGCACTCTCCACGCTGGAGCAGCTGGACTTCGACTCGAAGCAGCACTCCGGCGAGTTCAAGCGCACGTACTCCCTGGCGCGGGCGGTGCGAGACATCTGTGCAGTGCCTCTGATCGCCGAGGACGGGCGGATGAACTCGGACATGACCAGCGTGATCCTCAAGTACAAGGAGATGAAGTGACGGTCGCCAAGAAGCCGGTGGAGGGGGTCGTCCTCCCGCCCGCCGCGTCCACGCTGCGCGCGGCCGACGCCCTCGGGGCGCTCAACAACGTCATCGACGGCACCCGGGATTATCTCCGCCTGCGCAAGGAGGAACAGACCAAGCGCACGAAGATCG
Organism: Blastococcus capsensis; assembly: GCF_030165005.1. Classification (GTDB taxonomy): domain Bacteria; phylum Actinomycetota; class Actinomycetes; order Mycobacteriales; family Geodermatophilaceae; genus Blastococcus; species Blastococcus capsensis. Next base: position 245,436 of record NZ_JASNNW010000007.1, on the reverse strand, counting down.
ACGCCTACGCGACGGTCGAGGTCGCTCGCATGCACGAGGCGAGCTCCCTGCTCAAGAACTACTTCGAGCAGGTGTTCGCGGAGCGGTCCACGACGATCGACGGCCTCTTCCGACACCTGGACGTCGCCATGGCGAGTGGTGACGAAACAGCCACCACGGCCGCGCTCGAGGGCATCGTCGACCTGGCCAAGTCGTCACCCCTGGCCGACATCGGTGACCTGAGCCAGGTACGCAAGGCGCTGGACGACCCGGACCACGTCTGGGAGCTGTAGGCGGTTCGGGCGCACGAGCGATCGGGAACCTGGCAGAGCCTCAGCTGTTTCCGTACCGACCAAGGCCCGCCACGACTACGATGTAGTCATGGCGACGCCTCGTTCCGTGCGGTTGTCCGACGACGTACTCGGTCGCCTCACTGATCTGGCCGGGCGGCGTGGCGCCTCGGTCTCCTCCACCATCGAACGGCTGCTCGACGAGGCGCTGCGCCGGGAGGCTCATCCGGGGATCACCTTCCGGGACGGCCCGAGCGGCCGGCGGGCCGGTCTGGTGGCCGGCCCGGACGTCGACGAGGTGATCCGGACTATCCGTGGCATCCAGGAGGAGCGACCGCAGGACGTCGTTGCCGCGGTCGTCGAGACGACCTCGCTGACCGAGGTGCAGGTGCGTGCTGCGGTCGCCTACTACGCCGACCACCCGGCCGAGATCGACACCAGGATCGCCGCGAACGGGCGGGCCGCCGAGGAACTGGAGGCGGCCTGGCATCGCCAGCAGGAGATCCTGGCCGGCCCGAGCCGGTGAGGCTGCTGCTCGACGAGATGTACCCGCGACGGCTTGCCGAGCAGTTGCGAGCTGAGGGCCACGACGTCGTCGCCGTCGTCGAGCTACCGGACCTGGTGGGTCACGAGGACGCCGACATCGCGCGCTGGGCCCGGCAGAACAGGCGCGTCGTGGTCACCGAGAAGATCGTCGACTTCGCTCCGCTGGACGTCGAGGAACATGCAGGCCTGCTGCTGGTCAACGCCCGCCGCTGGCCGCGTACGCCGAGTGGGCTACCGCGGTTGCTGGCGGCTCTGCACGCCCGACCCGGCGTCGACGACCGCAGCAGGCGGAGCGCCGGCCTGGTCGAGTGGTTATGAGCGCGCCGTTCCCCGGGCGGCGCCGTCCGTGACAGGGTTCCGAAGGACCGACTCGCAGCACCACGGGGGAACGTTGCCGCACTCACCGATGTCCGTCGCGCTCGATCCGAGTGGGAACTGAGCCATGCAGCGCGTCGACGCCCGGCTGGTGCTCAGCCCCAGTGACCTGACCCGGCACCAGGAGTGTCACCACCTCACCGCGCTGAACCTCGCGGTGGCCGATGGCCGCCTGCAGGCGCCGGTCGACGGTCCCAGCGACCAGACGGTCCTCGTCGCCGACCTCGGGATCGCCCACGAACTCCGCTACCTCGAGTCGCTGGAGGCCGCGGGCCTGCGCGTCGCCCGGCTCCAGGACGCCCGCAGCGAGACCGCCACCCTCGACGCGATGCGCGCCGGCTACGACGTCATCCACCAGGCCACGCTCTCCGACGGCCGCTGGGGCGGCCAGGCCGACTTCCTCCTCCGCACGGAGGCTCCCTCGGACCTGGGGGAGTGGTCCTACGAGGTCGCCGACGCCAAGCTCGCCCGCCGCATCAAGGTGCCGGCCCTGCTGCAGATGGCCACCTACGCCGACCGGCTCGCCATCCTGCAGGGCCGCGAACCCGAGCACATCTCCGTGGTCACCGGTGACGGCGAGCGGCACCCGTGGCGGCTGGTCGACGTCGCCGCCTACGCCCGCCGCGCCCGCACTCGGCTGGAGGGCTTCGCCGCCGACGTCCCGCCCACCGAAGCCGTCCCCGTCGCCTACTGCGACCGGTGCGCGTGGCAACCGCGCTGCGCCGGCGAACTGCGCGCCGGCGACGACCTCAGCCTGGTCGCCGGCATGCGCGGCGACCACCGTGCGGCACTGCGGGAGATCGGCGTCGCCACCCTCGAGCAGCTCGCCGACGCCTCCGACGAGGTCCTCAAGGCCTCCGGGATCAGCCGCGGGACCCGCGAACGCCTGCGGGAGCAGGCCCGGGAACAGCTGCGCGGCCGGGAAGCCGGCATCCCCACCCGCACGCTCCTGCCGCCGCAGGAGGCGCAGGGCCTGCGGCGACTGCCCGAACCCAGCCCCGGCGACCTCTACCTCGACTTCGAGGGTGACCCGCTCTCGGGGGACGGCGACGGGCTCGAGTACCTCGCCGGTCTCGGCGACCGCGCCGGAGACTTCACCGCCCTGTGGGCGCACGACCGCGACACCGAACGCCGCATGGTCGCCGACCTGCTCGATCGCATCGTGGATGCCTGGCGCGCAGACCCGGGCATGCACGTCTACCACTACGCCGCCTACGAGGTCAGCGCGCTCAAGCGGCTCACCGCCCGGTACGGCGTCCGCGAAGCCGAGCTCGACCAGCTGCTGCGGGCCCAGCGATTCGTCGACCTCTATCCCGTCGTCCGCCAGTCGATGCGGATCAGCAAGGACTCCTACTCCATCAAGAAGGTAGAGGCGTTCTACGGGCGCGAGCACACCGGCGACGTCGCCGATGCCATGTCCAGCGTCGTCGAGTACGAGAAGTGGTTGACCGACCGCGATCCCGCCCGCCTGCAGTCGATCGAGGACTACAACAAGGACGACGTCGACTCCACCCGCGAGCTGCACGACTGGCTGGAGACCCAGCGGACCGAGCTCGAGGCGCTGCACGGCCCCCAGTCGCGCCCCACCGTGCCCGAGGTGACCGGTCCCGCGCCACGGTCGGACGCCGAGGTCGCCGAACTGGCGCTGGTCGAGCGGCTCCAGGAGCGCCGGCAGGAACTGCTCGGCGACCTCGTGCAGTGGCACCGCCGCGAGGCCCGCCCCGGCTGGTGGGAGTTCTTCAGTCGCGGCGACCTCGAGGACGAAGAACTGATCGAGGACCGGACGGCGATCGGTGGCCTGTCCGGCGGCGGTGAGATCGGCGCCGAGAAGAGGAGCAAGCTCTACGCGTTCACCTTCCCGCCGCAGGACACGAAGCTCTCGGTCGGCTCGAAAGCCTTCGACGTCGACAGCCGGGTCCGGGTCGGTGAGGTCCGTGAGATCGAGCCCGTCGCCGGCCGGGTCGTGGTCAAGAGCACCAAACCGCCCGCCGGCCCTCGTGGTCTCGGGCCGGAAGGTCCGCTCGACGACCGCCCGATGCGGGAGTCGATCGCCGCCACGGCCGAGGACGTCCTCGCCGGCCGACCCTCGCTCGCGCGTGCGCTGCTCGATCGCGTCGTCCCCTCGGACACCCGGCGGCTGCCGGGGGAGGAGGCCGGGGACGCCGTCGTCCGGATCGGCCTCGCGCTGGACGGGGAGGTCCTGGCCGTGCAGGGGCCGCCGGGCAGCGGGAAGACGCGGGCGGCGTCACGGCTCATCCGCGAGCTGCTCGACGCCGGGAAGACCGTCGGCGTCACCGCCACCTCCCACGCGGTCATCGGCAACGTGCTGACGGCGGTCGGCCGGCCGGCGCTGCAGAAGTGCGAGGAACGCCAGTCCTGTGGCGCCCCGGGCGTGGAGTGGTCGAAGGACGGCGACGACGTCGCCGACCGGCTGCTCAGCGGCTCGGTGTCGCTGGTCGGCGGCACCTCCTGGTTCTGGTGCCGCTCCGACCTGGCCGAGGCCGTCGACGTGCTCATCGTCGACGAGGCCGGGCAGTTCTCGCTGGCGAACGCCGTCGCCGTCGCCCGCTCGGCGAAGTCGCTCGTCCTGCTCGGGGACCCGCAGCAGCTGGCCCAGCCCATCCAGGCGCTGCACCCTGGCGACTCGGGCTGCTCGGCCCTCGAGCACCTGCTGGAAGGCCACGCCACCGTGCCCGAGGACCGCGGCGTGTTCCTCGACCGCACCTACCGGATGCACCCGGCACTGACGGCATTCGTCTCCGATCTGGCCTACGACGGGCGGCTGGAGTCAGCGGCCGGACGCGAGCGGATCGCCGTCCTGGACGGGGCAGCCGTCTCCGGCAGCGGGCTCGCCGTCCAGTTGGTGGAGCACGGGAAGCCGTCGGCGGCGGCCTGCGCCGACGAAGCGGCGGCGGTCGCGGAGCTGTGGCGCTCGCTGCAGGGCGTGGGATGGGTGGACGCTGTCGGCGTCGAGCGGCCGGTCGCCGCCGACGACGTGCTGGTCGTCGCGCCGTACAACAACCAGGTCGGACTCATCCGCGAGCTGCTGCCGGACGGCGCGCGGGTCGGGACGGTCGACAAGTTCCAGGGCCAGGAAGCTTCGGTCGTCATCTACTCGATGACGTCGACCAGCGCGGAGGACGCCCCGCGCGGCGTCTCGTTCCTCTACGACCTGCACCGGCTCAACGTCGCTGTCTCGCGGGCGAAGGCGCTGGCGGTCGTGGTGATGAGCGAGCAGCTGCTCGATGCCGCGGTGCGCACTCCGGAGCAGCTCCGCCAGGTCAACGCGCTGTGCCGACTGGTCGAGATGGCGACCGTGAGGAGCTCCAGGTGACCGTCGAGCTACCGGTGCACATCGACCGTCTGTAGCCTGCCGTTCTCCTGGCACGTGGCCGCTGAACTGTGTTGGCGGGTGCCGGGCCACCGGGTGTACGAGACCCGTCCGGCCGGGGGCCACTACGACTGCCTGTCGATCAGGTGACCGAACCTTCGGGTCGACATCGACCGCGGCGGCTCCATCCACGCCCACGGTGCGCCAGGGGGCCACGAGGAGCCGCCGGTCCTCCTGGACCAGGTGCGGGAGTTGTCGTTGATGCCGGACGGCGTCAGCCGCGCTGTCGCAGCTGTCCTCTCGCGCTACCGCCTCGCCGTCGGCGCCAAGCGGCCGCCCACCACGGCCGAGACCCTCACTTACCGCGTCATCGCAGCCGCTCTGTCGATGCACTTCTTCCGTTCGCACTGGAACTGCCGGGCGCTCGTGCCCGGGAACGAGTACGCGGAGCTGCCTGCCCAGCCTCCCGCTTCGGAGCTCGCGGCCCTTCCGGCCAACGAGGTCTGGGCCCTGACCCGTGATGGGAAAACCGGTGGCCCATCTGGCGCACGGCTGGCAGTGACGTCGAACGGCGAACGCCTGAACCTGCTGGCGAGTTACGACCGCGGCCTGTCCGTCGAGGAACTGGCTGCCCGGGTGACGGCTGCACCGGCTGCCCGCACGTCGAGTCCATCACAGCTCGCCTACGCGGACCGGCAACAGCAACCGCCCGACTGGCCCACCAACATGTGACGTGAGCTGCGATCGCCGCATGCGCTCAGACGGCGCCCCATCAGTGCTGGCGGCCGACTCGGTGGACCGCCCGGTCCAGTGCGTTCGGCGCTTCCGGTTCCTTCACACCGTTCCCGTGCCGGTCTGATCCTTGGCCCACCACAGGAAGGCCGCGGCGTGACCCAGGTCGTCGAAGGCCGGCGGGAGAACGCTGACCAGCAGGTCATTGCTCCAGGTGACCAGCCGGCCAATCGTCCAGGACACCTTCTCGCGCGCCGGCAGATCGAGGCCGTACACGGAGGCGGCGATCTCCTTCTTGCCCCCCGACGGAGTCGAGTACTTGAGGATCGGCAGAAATCGATCCGGGTAGACGATGCACAACACGCGCGTCAGCAGCGACTCCTTGAAGCCGGTCATCCCAAGTCCTCTGCGCTCTTCGACGAGGTCGGTGAACCGGTCTTCCAGTCGGGTGCCATTCGGGCCGCGGAGCAAGTGTTCGATCGTCGCGCGCACCCGGTCGGCCGCCTTCGCCGTGCCCATCTCGTTCCAGGCGGCGTTGAAGACCGACATGTTGCCCGGGTGCGCCAGGATGGTGTTGTTCGCGAAGGCCTTGAGGTCCTCCGGGGCGGCCTCCTTCAAGCCCTGCTCGCTGAAGATCTGCTGGTACTTCTGCCGGTACGGCGCATTGTGCGATTCGGGACTCGGGGTCACCGCAAGGAACCGCGCGACGAGGGCATCCACCCGCTGCTGCGCCTTCGCAGGGACGTCGTCCTTAGTGGGGAACTTGGCCTTCAGGCTCTCGTAGGTAGCGGAGACGGGAGGCGCCGGCCTTGGCGGCTTCTCGCCGCGGACCCACTCGTGGTCACAGTCGAGGCATCGGACGACGAGTCGCCCGTCGCGCAACTTCTCGACGCCGTCGAGGTCGCCGCTGTCGCACACGGGGCACGTGGGCAGAGCCATGTTTCTCCTCAGTTCGTCTTCGCGGCGAGGCGCTCGAGCGCGGTGGTGAAGCTGTCGTTCCAGAGGCCCAGGTGCGGCCAGCGCTCGGCGACGTGCGCCGTCGCCTCCTCGACCGACATCCCCTTCTCGCGCACCAGCCAACCGCGCAGCACCAGCCCGGTGCGGGAAGCGCCTCCGTGGCAGTGCACGAGCAACCGGCGCCCCTCGTCTTGCAGCGCCGCCATGTCGTCCAGGACGTCGGCGAGCATGACGTCGAGATCGGCGTTGTGCTCGTTATCGGCGATGTAGGCCATCCGGTGCAGCGGGTGGGGAAACGGCTCACCGAGCCGGCACAGCGAGATGACCGCGAAGTCCTCCTCGCTGTAGCGCGCGCCGTCGAGGTTGCCGGCCCAGATGCCGGGCAGCACCTCGGTCGGGCCGATCCGCGGGATCACGCCGGGGTCGTAGTTCTGCTGCACCCCGCCATCCAGTGCGGCGGCCAGCTGCTGCAGGTCGGCCAGCCGCCAGACCTTGTCGCCGTGGCCGGGCACCCGCCCGTGCACCACCGACGCCCACCGGCTCGGGATGCCGCCCATCCCGTACACCGCGCCGGCCAGCCCGCCGGCGACGCACGCCACCGTGTCGGTGTCCCCGCCGAGGTCGATCACCAGCCGCAGCACCTCGGCGAAGTCCCGCCCGTGCCGCAGCGCCCACACCGCCTGGCCGAGCGTCGGCCACACCGCGCCGTTCGACTCGGTGGCCTGGCCTGGCGTCCAGTCCGGGGCCAGCACCGCCGCCCACCGCTCGCGGTGCTCGGGCAGCACCGCCTCCAGCGACGTCGGTATCGCCGCGAGCGGGTCGCCCCCGTCCAGCGCCACCCGCATCAGCTCGTGGAGAATCGCGCATCCCTCGCCCGCCGACGGGTCGCCGTGGGTCAACGCCGAGATCCGCCGGGCGGCGTCCATGGTCGCCTGGCGCCCCTCCCGGGAGAACCGGATGGCGGCCGGCGTCGTCCGCATCAGCGAGCCGTTGCCGGCCGCGTGGCCGGAGTGCGCGAAGTGCTCAGCCGCGGCGACGTCCCACGGCCGGCCGGAGCCGAGGACGGCGCGCGTCTGGTTGCCGATGTCCGGCGGCCCGGCCTCCGCCCACGCGCGGAACCGGTCGAACACGTCGGTCTCATCGAGCCCGCTCCGCTCTACCAGCGAGGTGGCCACCAGCAGCGCCATCTGGGTGTCGTCGGTGAACTCGCCCGGCTCCCAGCCGAGCGAGCCGCCGCCGCACATCTCGGTCTTCGCGCCGCGCGCGGGGGAGCGGAAGCGGGTGGAGAACCGCCCCGGGGGACCGAACTCGAAGGGGGCCCCGAGGGCGTCGCCGACGGCGGAGCCGACGAGCGCGCCGGCGACGCGGTGCGAGCGGTGCATGCGCGGGGTCATCCGGGCCTCCTGGGGCAACGGCGAAGAGGGGCTGGTGCGGTCGAGCCGAGCTGCCGCCACGGAGCGTGCCAGGCCGCTCGACGTACACCCGGCCGGCCGGCCGAGCGCTTCCTCAGCGGGCCTGGACGAGCAGCGGCTGGGCGACCTCGCCGATCGAGCCGCGCATGTCGGAGAGCTCGCCGTGGCACAGCCCGATGCCGTCGGCGGCGATCTGCGTGCTCTTCGCCCCCGGCCGGCCGGTGCCGGCCCGGCCCGCGTCGTCCGCCGAAATCCGGGCCTGGGCCCGGACGCAGGGCATCGACGTCAGCGACCGCGGCCGGATCCCGGCCGACCTGCTCCGTCGCTATCGCCAGTCGGCGGGCTGATCGGGGGCATTCATGGCCGGGCGGCAGGGGGAGCAGCAGGGAGGTAAGCGCTGTCGCAGGTGGTATCACGTCGGTACCATGGCGCTCATGGCCATGACGCTGCGCATCGACGACGAGCTGGAGAAGGCGCTCGCAGCCCTCGCGGAGGCGGAGGGGACCTCGCGGCAGGAGATCGTCCGGCGCGCCGTCCTGGAGCGGCATGCGCGCAGCGGTCACGCCGCGCGGGTACAGGAGAGCTCCGCGCGGCTGGTGGAGCAGTGGGGCGATGTCCTGCATCGCCTCGGTACGGCGTGAAAGAGGTCGAGTACCTCGACCTGGAGGACCTGCTGGGCCTGACCCGAGCACTGGGTGCAGGACCGGTCAGGGACGTCGGACTGTTGGACTCCGCCGCCGGCCGTCCTCGTGCCCAGGCGTTCGGCCAGGACGCCTACGCGACGCTTCCGTTGAAAGCTGCGGCCCTGCTGCACTCGGTCGTCCGGAACCACGCGCTGGTCGACGGCAACAAGCGACTGGGCTGGCTGGCGACGGTGGTCTTCCTCGACCTGAACGGCCTCGCCCCAGACCTGGACGATGACGCAGCGTTCACGCTGGTGATGGACGTGGCGGCCGGCGGCCTCGACGTCGAGGCGATCGCGTCCCGCCTCCGGGTCGTTTCTCGCTGAGTCCTCCTCGGGGCCGGCGTCCAGTGCTCCCGTAACGCTCCCGGTTGGCGATGAGCCCCCCCGTCGGATTGCCGAGGTGATCCTGGGGCTGGTGTGGCAGGAGCGGACCTGCTCGGCACGAAACCCGCGGTTCCGTCGTCCCTCCATGTCATGGTCCGCGGCGTCCGCCCCCTTCGGTCGACGTCCGGCCGCGAGTGCGAAGGAGCCGTCGTGACCGTTGCCGTCGTCGACGTGGAGACCACCGGCCTGTCCCCGCGGGCGGACCGGGTCGTGGAGATCGGTGTCGTCCTGCTGGATGACCGCGGTGAGGTCGAGGCCGAGTTCGAGACCCTGGTGAACCCGGGCCGGGACGTCGGCCCGACCGGGCTGCACGGCATCGGCGCCGGCGACGTCGTCGACGCGCCGGCCTTCGCCGACGTCGCGGCGCACCTGCGCTCCCTGCTCGCCGGGCGGGTGCTCGTCGCGCACAACGCGCTGCTCGACCTGCGCTTCCTCGCCCGCGAGTTCGGCCGCGCCGGCCAGCCGACCGCCCTGTCGCCGTCCCTGTGCACCATGCGTCTCGCACCGTTGTTCTTCGGGTCGGGCACGAGGTCGCTCCAGGCGCTCTGCGGCTTCCTCGACATCCCGCTCGTCCACGGGCACGCCGCGCTGCACGACGCCCGCGCCACCGCGGAGCTGATGCTGGCCATGCTCGCCTCCGACCTCGGAGGTGGGTCGCTGGCCGGTGCCGGGGTCCGGGTCGACTTCGCCGACGACGGGAGCTACCGCGGCTTCGAGGCCCTCGACGGCGGCTGGAGCGACCTGGTCACTGCCGCGAGCGCGTACGCCGACGGCAGCACGTGCCCGCCGTGCCGGACACTGCCCCGCGACGCCGCCACCGCCGCCGTCCGCGAGCGGGACGGCTACCTGGCCGGTCTCGTGGCTGCCCTCCCGGCACTCGATGATGCGCCGCCCAGCATGGCGCCGTACCTGACCGTGCTCGACCAGGTGCTGGAGGACCGGCTGGTCAGCGTGGCCGAAGCCGACCAGCTGGTGTCGCTGGCCGGCGAGCTCGGCTGCGGGCCCGACCACGTCACGGCCGCCCACCGCATCTACCTCGAGGCGCTCGCCACCGCCGCGTACGCAGACGGTGTCGTCACCGACGGCGAGCGCGCAGACCTCGACCGCGTGGCGGCCCTGCTCGGCATGCGCAGCAGGGACGTCGACCTGGCGCTGTCGGTCGTCCGCAGCGGCGCTCAGGTCTCGCTGCCCCGGCGGGCGGAGGTCTTCGCGCCCGGCGACCGGATCGTCTTCACCGGCGCCATGAGCCGCACCCGCGACGAACTCGAGCAGGCCGCCCGGGACGCGGGGCTCCAGCCCATGTCCTCGGTGTCGAAGCAGACCGGGGTCCTCGTGTGCGCCGACCCGTACTCCCAGTCGGGCAAGGCGAGCAAGGCGCGCGCCCTCGGGGTGCGGATCATCAGCGAGGCGGTGTTCTCGGAGGCGCTCCCGGTCACCGGGGTGCGCGCGTGACCGCACGCCTGTTCCCCGACGACCCGCAGTTCGGTCACGCCTCCGAGGAGCTCTTCGTCCGGACGTTGCGCGAGCAGTTGCCGAACGACGCGGCCCTCTTCTGCAACGTCCGGCTGAGCGACCGCTCGCAGGACCGCGAGGCCGACGTCGTCGTCGCCTGGCCGGGCGTGGGCGTCGCCGCCATCGAGGTCAAGGGCGGCCACGTCACGCTGCAGCGGGGGGAGTGGCGGCAGGCCGGCGACGGCACCGACCGCGTGATCCACCCGGTCGACCAGGCCGTCGCCTGCAAGTACCTCCTGTGCGGCTACCTCGCCGAGCACCCCCGCTGGACCGCCAGCCGCCCACGGGCGGCGCACCTGGTGGCGCTGCCGGCCACCACGCTGGCGTCCGACTTCATGGCGCCCGGCCTCGCCCGCTGGATGGCGATCGACACGACCGACGTCCCGCACGCCGCCGCCCGGATCAGGGCGGCACTGGACAAGGTCCGGGACGAGCCCGAGCCTCCGACGGCCGAGGACGTCGAGGCGCTCGTCGACTGCCTGGCCGGCACCGCCATCCCGCAGCAGCACCTGCTGGCGGAGCTCGCCGAGCGCGAGGCCGCCTGCGACCTGCTCACCAGGGACCAGGCCAAGGTCCTCGACCTGCTGGTGTCCTTCGACCGGGTGGAGATCCGGGGCGGCGCCGGCTCCGGCAAGACCTGGCTGGCGGTGGAGAAGGCCCGCCGCCTCGCCGCGGACGGGCAGCGGGTCGCGCTGATGTGCTACTCCCGCGGCCTGGCGGAATTTCTGAGGCGCCGCGTCGAGAGGCTGCCGAAGCGGCAGCGGCCGGTCTACGTCGGCACCTTCCACAACCTCGGCATCGGCTGGGCGTCGAGCCGGGCTCGGACGACGACAGCCGCTACTGGGAGGAGTTCCTGCCTTCGGCCATGGTGTCCCTGGCGGCGGAGCTCCCGGCGGGCGAGCGGTTCGACGCGATCGTCATCGACGAGGGGCAGGACTTCGCCCAGAGCTGGTGGGACGCCGTCCTGGCGGCGCTGCGTGACCCCGACACGGGCTCGCTGTACGTCTTCTCCGACGAGGGGCAGCGCATCTTCGCGCGGCAGGGCCGGCCGACCGTCGACCTGATGCCGATCCCGCTCAACGAGAACCTGCGCAACACCAAGCAGATCGCCGGCACCTTCTCCAGCCTCGCGCCGGAGCAGATGCGGATCCGGGGCTCCTCCGGTGCGCCGGTGCGCTTCGTCCAGTGCCCGACCGAGGACGCCGTCGAGGCGGCCGACGACGTCGCCGAGTCGCTGCTGGACGACGGGTGGCCGCCCGAGTCGGTCGCGCTGCTGACGACGCACCGGCGCCACCCGGTGCAGGTCGAACGGCAGGCCGAGGGCCAGGACGCCTACTGGGCCACGTACTGGCAGGACGACGACGTCTTCTACGGCCACGTGCTCGGTTTCAAGGGGCTCGAGCGGCCGGCCGTCGTGCTGGCAGTCAACGGCTTCCGGGACGAGGCCCGCGCGCGGGAGATGCTCTACGTCGCGTTGTCCCGCGCCCGCGACCTGCTCGTCGTCTGCGGGGACCTGGACCTGATCCGGCGCGTCGGCGGGGAGGCCGTGGTCCAGCGGCTCACGCAGACCGGTGGACGCGCCCCGGCGCACGCCGGCTGAGGGGAGAGTCGTGGAGTTCGCGCACGAGGGTGTCCGGTACTCACTGGATGCAGATGTGGTCCGGGCGGCGCTGCGCGGGTGCGCCCCGGAAGACGTGCGCACGCACTGGGTGGACGTCGACGGCATCCGCTGGCCCCCGAAACAGGTTTTCGGCCTGGCCACCGGATTGGACCGGTCGACATTCACGTCGCACCGTGCACTCGACATCCTCGGCCGACTCGGCTTCCGCACGAGTTCGTGGAGGAGTGGTCGGCAGACCACCGGGACGGTCCGGACGACGAATGCGCGGACCCAGGCCCCGTCCCCGGTGAGATCAGACCGCCCCGTCGGGAGCGCCGCGGCGGACGATCCCGGCGCCGGGGTCGTCCTCGTCGGCTGCTCCGGGTCCAAGGCTCCCGGCCCGGCGCCCGCAGCCGAGCTGTTCACCGGGGTCGCTTTCCGGAAGGCGCGCGATCTCGCCGCCCGCTCTGGCAAGCCCTGGTACGTGCTGAGCGCCAAGTTCGGCCTGCTCCACCCCGACGAGGTCATCGCGTCCTACGACGCCTACCTGCCGAAGCAGTCAGCCCGGTACCGCAGCGCCTGGGCGGACTGGGTGGTGGCGCAGCTCGGCGAACGGCACGCCCTCCGCGGGATGACCGTGGAGGCACATGCGGGCGGCGCCTACTGCGAGCCCCTGATCCGCCCGCTCGCGAATGTCGGTGCCACGCTGACCCAGCCGCTCGCCGGCCTCGGACTCGGCCGGCGGCTGGCGTGGTACGGCAGCTCGCCGGGCAGCCCGGATGAGTCGGCGGTCGACGTCCCCGGACCTCCGGACGTGACCTCGCTGCTGGACGAGCGCCACGCCGTACCCCCGGAGGAGTTCCTCGCCGCCGGGCGGACGTCGTCCGACCGGCCCGGGCTCTACAGCTGGTGGGCCGACACCGAGGGCGCCCGCGACCTCTCCGCCGGACTCGGTCACCGCGTTCCGCCCGGGCTGGTCTACGCCGGGCGTGCGGGCGGGGTTCGCCCCAACGGGGTCAGCTCGACCAACACGCTGCGGGGCCGGGTGGCCACCATGCACCTGGGCGGCAATCGCAACTTCTCGACGTTCCGCCTGACGCTGGCGGCGTGCCTGTCCCGGCCAGGTCAGCCGCCGATCGCGGAGGCAGATCTCACGACGTGGATGCACGCGCACCTGCGCGTGGCCACGCTGCCGCTGCCTCCGGAGCAGGTGACAGCCGGGGAGATCCGCCTCCTGGAGCTCACCGATGCACCGCTCAACCTGCGTGACGTTCCGCCGACGCCGCTGCGGAAGGCCCTGAGCACTCTCCGCTCGGCGATCAGAGAGCGATAGGACAGGGCTTCGGGGAACCCTCGGTCGCGGGAACGGGGACCCGGGCTGTACGGCACCGTAGCGTCAGGGCCGCGCACGGCACTCACGAAGTCAGGAGTGTCACCGGACAGCGAATCCCGGGCGCCCGTGCCAGCTGGTGATCGGCGGTGCCCAGGCGGGCGCAGCTCCTTCACCACGGGGATCGCAGCGCCGCCGCCCCGCCGACCGTCACACCCGTCCCGCCGGTCACAACCCGCCAGGCCTTTCTCGGAAGCTCCGCGGCGGACCGGAACTCGTCCGTACGCTGGAGAAGACCTCTACGGAAGGACGGCGGCGTGGGCAAGCACCTGCTCGACGAGACGGCTGAGTTCAAGATCCCCAGGCTCGGGCGGCACGCCTCCCCGGAGACGGAGGAGCTCGATACCACCCAGCGGATGGAGCCCGCTTCCCAGCGGCGTCCAGCACACCGGCCCCGGCCGGACGAGGGCGACCAGACGCGCTGACCGGCCGCCCGCTCGGCGGAATCTGCCGTTCCGTCGGCCGGTGCCCCGTCTGCTGGCAGGGACCGCCCGACGGTTTCTGCCAGGCTGACGGAGTGCCACCCGTCCGCAGCTCCGGCGTCCTGCTGTACCGCCGCTCCGGCGGCCGGGTCGAGGTCCTGCTCGGCCACATGGGCGGCCCGCTCTGGGCGCGGAAGGACGACGGTGAGGCGCGGATGAACCCGGTCCTGTCCCGCTACCTCGAGGGCATGGCGTGGCCGGCCGGGCGGGAGCGCCGCATGGTCGACGGGCTGCGGCTGCTGCAGCAGCTCGCCAGGACCGGCGACCGACCGGTCACGTACGGGGAATTCGCTCGAGCGTTGCAGCCGGACCTGGCGCCGATCGCCGCGTCCCGGGTGCTGGCCGACATCGGCGAGTTCTGCACCGCCGCCGGCTGGCCGAACGTCACCTGCTTCGTCGTCTCCGCGAGGACGGGGGAGTGCTCGCCCGGATGCCGCCAGATCGGCGCGGACGGACCGGTCGTCGCCCGGGAGCGGGCCTGGCTCGGCTACGGGGTCCACGAGGACGGGCCGCTGGCGGATCGGGTGCCCAGCCGCCGCCTCCGGTTCTGTCGGTAGGCCGTGCCATGGTTCGCGTCCTCTCGTCGCGGGGACGGTGCGAACGGAGGTCGCACGTGCCGACGGTGCACCGACGTCCTGGCCGATCCCGACGAGTGACCGGTGCCCGCCCGGACGGCGCCACCGGCGGCGGGAGTCCTCGTGCCCAAACCTCGACCGACGTCGACCACCCGGTCGGGCCAGCGGATTCACCCGGTCCTTCGGGGGAGTGACGCACCGTGGATGGCCCCGGGATCAAACCCGTCCGTTCGGGGCATTGAGTCGACTGCTCCGTCGGCCGACGCTCTTGTGGTGATCCGGTCCCGAGCGCCCGAGGTGGCGACGACGCGCGTCATGGCGCAGACGTTGGCCACCTTCTACGCCTTCGGTGGTGTTGCCGGGCTGTTCATCACCGCCGGCGCCGAACCGGGCGCCGGCCGGTGGATCCTCCTCTGCCTGTCGCTCGTCGCCCTGGCCGGCTCCGCCGTCGCCGCGCGGCGGGCGGCGCGCTGGCCGCGGCCGGCGTTCCACGTAGCGGTGATCGCGGCGACCGTCCTGATCACCATCGCGGTGCTGGTCAGCCCCGATCCGGTCACCGCCCTCGCCGCCGCGACGCTGACCGCCTTCGTCGTCGTCGACGCACACCTGTTCTTCTCCGGCCGGCAGGCGCTGGCGCACCTGGTGGTCGCCGTCTCCAGCACCACCGTCGCGCTCCTCGTCACCGGCGGCGTTGCACTGACCACCGCGCTGGGCCTCGACCTCGTGCTCGTCGCCCTCGGCGTCGTCACCCGGAGGCTCGTGATGCGGGCGTCCACGGCCAGCCGCGATGCACTCACCGGCCTGTGCAACCGCCGGGGCTTCGACGACGCGCTGCAGGAACTCATGGCCGAGGCGCACCGGACGGGCGAGCCACTGTCTGCCGTGCTCCTCGACCTCGACCGCTTCAAGGCCGTCAACGACACCGCCGGCCACGAGGCCGGCGACCGGATGCTCTGCCGGGTCGCCGATGCCTGGCGGCGCGAGCTGCCGGCCAGCGCCGTGCTGGCCCGCCACGGCGGGGACGAGTTCTCCCTGCTGCTCCCGCGGACGACGGGCGAGGCGGCCCTCGCGCTGGTGCGCCGCATCTGCGCCGCCCACCCCGACATCCCCATGTCGTGCGGGGTCGCCGAGCACCATCCCCGCGAGAGCGCCTCCCAGCTGATGCGCCGCGCAGACCGGGGCCTCTACGAGGCCAAGGCCGCCGGCCGTGGCCGGGCCGAGCTCGACGACAGCGCTCCGTCCGGGCTCCGGACGCACGCCGTCCCGGACCGGACGGCGGCGCGCACGGCCTGACGGCCGCAGGATCTCAGCCACGCAGTCGCGCCCTGGCGCGGTCGAGCAGCCGCCGGCCGGCCGAACGTTCCCGTGCGTCGCTGGAACCGGCGAGGTCGAGACCGGCCAGCACCTGGTTCGTGCCGCCGGCCAGCGCCGCGACCACGTCGGCCGGCATGCCCGTCGCGCGCAGGGTGACACGTCCTCCGGGGTCGGCCTCCAGGTGGGACCGGGTGACCAGCCGCTGCAGCGCCGAATGGTCGACGTACCCGTCGAGCCGGTCGGCCGCCGCGGGGAGCCCGCCGACGCCGCGGGTCGCGCCCGACGCGATCACCTCGCGCGCCAGGCGGTCGAGCGCTCTGGGCTTTCCGGAGAATCGCCACACCTGAGCGCGGTTGCGGGTCCGGGCGGTCAGCTCGGCGGCGGTCGCGCCGGCGAGCGCAGATCGCAGGCGGGAGCGCTGGGACTGCCCGAGCCACGGCGCGGGCCGCCCCTCCAGCAGCGCGACCGCCGCCCACGCCGTCGGCTCCTCCCACGCGCGCAGCCGGCTGCCGTCGCGCTGCGCCAGCCACGAGTCGACCGATCCGGCGTCGATGCGGTCGATGCCGACCGCCACCAGCGAGCCGCCGGCCACCAGCCGCTGCACCTGCCGGATCGACACCCCGATCCGGTCCGCGGCCTGCTGCGACGTCACCAGCTTCATGCGGACAGCGTCGTTCCAGCGACATGGTCCGTCAACCGCCCCGGCGCACCCGCTCCAGCGCCGCGGTGAAGCTCTGGTTCCACAGCCCCAGGTGCGGCCAGCGCTCGACGACGTGCGCCGTCGCCTCGTCCGGCGACATCCCCTGCTCCCGCACCAGCCACGCCCGCAGCACCAGCCCGGTGCGCGAGGCGCCGCCGTGGCAGTGCACCAGCACCTTCCGGTCCTCGGCGCGCAGCGCCGCCAGGTCGTCGAGGACGTCGGCCAGCACGGCGTCCAGGTCCGCGTTGTGGTCGGTGTCGGCGACGTAGGCCATCCGGTGCACCTCGTGCCCGAACGGCTCGCCGAGCTTGCACAGCGAGATGACGGCGAAGTCGCTCTCGCTGTGCCGGGCGCCGTCGAGGTTGCCCGCCCAGATGCCCGGCAGCACCTCCGTCGGGCCGATCCGCGAGATGACGCCGGCCTCGAACGGCACCGGCTCCTTCCCGTCCAGCTGCGCCGACAGTTCCTGAAGGTCGTTCCCCCGCCACACCCGGTCGCCGACGCCGAGGACCCGCCCGTGCACCGCCGACGCCCAGCGCATCGGGATCGCGCCCATGCCGAAACAGACCGGCGCGAGCACCGCCGCCCAGCGGTCGCGGTGCTCGGGCGCCACGTGCTCGAGCGCCGCCGGGATCGCCGCCAGCGGGTCCTCGCCCTCCAGTGCGACGCGCACCAGCTCGGAGAAGATCGCGCAGCCCTCGCCCGCGGACGGGTCGCCGTGGGTGAGTGCGGAGATCCGCCGGGCGGCGTCCATGGTCGCCGCCGTGCCGAAGCGGGAGAACCAGATCGCCGCCGGCGTCGTCCGCATCAGCGAGCCGTTGCCGGCCGCGCGGCCGGTGGCCGCGAAGTGGTCGGTGGCGGCGACGTCCCACGCCCGGCCGGATCCCAGGACGGCGCGCGTCTGGGTGCCGATGTTCGGCGGTCCGGCGGCCGCCCAGGTGTGGAACCGGTCGAAGAGGTCGGCCTCGTCGAGGCCGCCGCGCTCCAGCAACGACGCCGCCACGAGGAGGGCCATCTGGGTGTCGTCGGTGAATTCGCCCGGTTCCCGGTCGCCCGGGCCGCCGCCGCACATCTCGGTCGCCGAGCCCCGGGCGGGCCCCGTCCGTCTAGATATGGGGCCGCTGGTCGCCAGGTAGTCGTCGAGCGTCCGTCCGGACGGCGTCGCAAGATCCTGACGGCGCCGTGCCAGGCTGGAGCCGTGGTCGACGACCTGCTGGTGGCGCGCAACCCCGACCCCGACTCGACGCTGCCCTACCTGGTGCGGATCCCGCTGGGTCCGGCCGGTGTCGTCGTCAAGGCCAAGCAGCCGTGGCCGCGGGCGGCGAAGGTGTACTGCCACCGGGCCGAGGAGTGGCCGGACGACGCGGAGATCGTGGAACGTCACCCTGTCCGCTCCTGCTCCCGCCGTGGTCCCGCGATCGACCTGGTGCTGGCCCGCGGGCGGGAGAACCGCTCGCAGCTGGTGATCACGCGGGCCCGCGGCCGTGAGGTCATCTTCTGGCAGTCCCCGCGGACGGCGAAGCAGGCCCGCCCGGGTGTGCACCTGCCCACCGCTCGGGCTCACGGGCAGGTGCTCGACATCCTGGTCGACAGCGGCGAGAAGTACCCGTACGCCTTCGGCTCCCAGCAGGCCACCACCCGCCGGCAGCGGCTCGCCGCCGGGGACTACGCCGTCGAGCTCGCGGGGAACGTGGTGGCCGCCGTCGAGCGCAAGACCCTCGAGGACCTCGCGGGCAGCCTGCTGTCGGGCAAGCTGACCTACGCCCTCGCCGAGCTGACGGCGTTGCCGCGGGCCGCCGTCGTGGTGGAGGACCGCTACAGCCGGCTGTTCAAGCTGCCGCACAGCCCCGGCGCCCGGATCGCCGAGGCGCTGGCGGAGGCCCAGGCCCGCTTCCCGTCGGTGCCGGTCGTGTTCTGCGAGACCCGCCCGTTGGCGCAGAAGTGAACCTACCGCTGGCTCGGCGCCTGCCTCGCCGAACTGGGCGCCGCCCGTGCCACCGAGGCGGTCGAGGGCTCGTTCGCTCCCGGCCGGCCGGTGCCGGCCCGGCCCGCCTTGGCTGCGGAGATCCGCGCCTGGGCGCGGACGCGGGGCATCGAGGTGAGCGACCGCGGCCGGATACCGGCCGACCTCCACCGTCGCTTCCACGCTTCGGCCGGCTGACCGGTGGACCATCCGATGGCGAGGGGGCGGCCCGCGTCAGGCCCAGCGCTCGGTGCCTGCGGCCAGCCGGGCGGCGATCGGCTCGACTGCGTCGAGGTCTCCCGCAGCCACCGCGATCACCAGGTCGTAGGCCTCGTCGTTCGACAGGGTCAGCCGGAGGCCGTTGAGGCCGTAGAACGCGATCGTCCCCGCCAACGCCAGGCGCTTGTTGCCGTCCACCAGTGCGTGGTTGCGGGCCAGGGAGTGCAGGAGTGCCGCCGCCTTCTCGTGGATCGAGGGGTAGGCGTCCTCACCGAACGCGGTGGCGCGCGGCCGCGCCAAAGCGGATTCCAGCAGTCCGGCATCCCGCACCTGCACGTCGCCCAGGGTGCGGGCGGCCACGTGCAGCAGGTCGTCGAGGTCGAGGTGGATCACTGGCCGAGGCGTTCGAGGGCTTCGGCGTAGCGGGGCAATTCGTCGTCGAGCACCCGATCCAGCAGTTCGCGCTTGCTGCTGCGCTCGATGTAGTCGCGCACCGCCTGCCGGGCGATCTCCTGCATCGAGCGGCCCTCCAGCTCCGCCCTCCGGCGCAGCGCGTCGGTCTCCTGGTCATCGAGTCGAAGAGTCATGGCCATCCCGCGATGATACCGCGGTAGATACCATTTGGGACGCTTCTCGAGCCTTCCCCCGGGGCCACAGAAGGCGGCGCGGGTGCCCTCGGCGGGCCGGTCCGGCTCGCAGTCGGCAGCTGCGCTGCGCGGAGGGCGCGGACGAACGGCCGGCACGCGCCGTCCGGAGGCCGATATCGGTCATCAGCCGACCAGCGCCAGGCCCTGGAACACTTGCTCGCGATGCCAGGCCACGTGCCGCTCCGCCGGCAGGGGAGTGCCGCGGCGCGGCCGGAGCAGGTGCCCGTGCAGGTCGTGGACCGAGCGCCCGGTCGCCGTCCGCACCGAGAAGCGCTGCGACACCACCACCGCGAGGTCGTCGTCCAGCCCGAGCATGCCGCGGTCGAACGAGCTTGTGGTGCAGCGAGCAGAGCGCCAGTCCGTTGTCGAGCTCGTCGGGGCCGCCCAGCTCGAACCACCGGACGTGCGCCGCCCCCATGGTGAAGGGCCCGGCCGCTCGCGGCCGGGCCCTTCACAGCTGGTGTCGCCGACGGCGAGAAGGGCTCACGGCAGCCCGGCGTGCGGGACGGCGACCTCCGTCGTCACCAGCACCGCCTCGCGCACCGGCGCGCGGGTGTGCTCGTAGAAGTCCGGCGCGCAGCACATGAGCAGCTGGCGGCCGTCGTCCCCACCCAGCGCGCAGGCGAAGACCCCCATGCCGTCCGGGGCGCTGATCTCCTCGACGATCGCGCCGCCGGGAGCCACCCGCAGCACCCGCGACCCGAACCCGTCGGCGACCCAGATGTGCCCCTCGGCGTCCAGGGTGCAGCCGTCCGGCGCGACGACGACCTGGCCCAGCAGCTCCTCGATCGAGCCACCCACCGGCTCCGGCCCGAAGGAACCCCACACCCGCCGGCCCGACAGCGACCCGTCCGCGGCGATGTCGAAGGCGGTGAAGCGGTTGCCCCACGTCTCGCCGACGATCAGCGTCCCGCCGTCCGGGGTGATGACCGAGCCGTTCGGGAACCGCAGGTCCTCGGCCACCACGGTCACGGTGCCGTCGGGGTCGACCCGCTTCATCGACGCCGACGCCGGCGCGCCGCCGCCCATGAGGTCGAAGCCGAAGTCGCCGACGAACGCCCGCCCCGACGCGTCGACCACCATGTCGTTGAGGTGCCCGCCGCAGTCGTCGGACAGGTCGGCGTGCGTGGAGACCTCGCCGTCGGTGAGGCGGAGCAGCCGGTGGTCCTTCATCGACACGACCAGCAGCGACCCGTCGGGCAGCCAGCCCAGCCCGGACGGCTGGTTCTCCACCTCGGCGACGACGGTCTCGCCGCCCCCGGGCGCCGCCCGGCTGACCGTGTGCCGGTAGAAGTCCGACGCCCACCAGGCACCGCCGTGCCACCGCGGGCCCTCGAAGTACGAACCGCCCTCCAGCACCGTCCGGAACGCTCGCTCTGCCATGCCTGCGGACGCTACGACCTCCCGCCGGGCAGCACGACCGGACGATCCGTGGACAGGCGGCTGACCTGCGGATTCGTGTCGCGGCAGGTCGGCCGGAGGCAGTAGGCTTCGTACATGCGTTCGGATGGCGAGGAGGTGTCGTGAGCGAGTTGCAGTCGGCCCTCGACGCGCTGGCCGCGGACGACGTCCGGACACTTCCGCCGCGGCAGCAGCTGGACGAGATCACCGAGCTGCTCGAGGCGCGCAACCGCATCGACGCCCAGCTCACCCGCCGGGTCCGGGCCGCGGAACTGCAGCAGGCGTCCGAGGACGACGGCGCGAAGTCCATGCAGTCCTGGCTCCGTGGCCGCGGCCGGCTGAGCGCCGCGGCCGCCGGCCAGCTCGTCCGCAACGGCCGGGCCCTGGACCACCTGCCGGCGCTCGCCGCCGCCTTCGCCGAGGGGGCGGTGTCGGCCGACCACGTCTCGGTGATCGCGCCCGCCGTGAAGGAGAGCCGGCGGGCGGCGGCGCTCGAGCAGGGCCTGGACCTCACGGAACTGGACCAGGTCTTCACCGCGGTCGCCGTCTCCCGTGACATCAAGCAGCTGGGCCGGGTCGTGCAGCACTACCTCGCCCGCCTCGATCCCGACGGCCCGGAGCCCGATCCCACCGAGGAGCGGTCGCTCACCCTCTCGTCGTTCGCCGACGGCACGCTGATGATCCGGGGCCAGCTGGATGCGGTCGGCGGGGAGAAGCTGCAGGCGGCGCTCGAGGCGATCGTCCAGGCCGACCGTCCGAAGGGTGACCGGCGCACCCGCGCCCAGCAGCTCGCCGACGCGTTGGTCCAGCTCGCCGACAACCAGCTGTCCTCCGGCGTCCTGCCGTTCCTGCGCACGGTGAAGCCGACCGTCGTCGTCACCATCCAGCCCGGCGACCTGCTCGACCCGGCTCCTTGCCCGGCGAGCGCGACCACCGCGTTCGGGAGCCTGATCTCGGCCGCGAAGGCGCGGCAGCTCGCCTGCGACGGCAGCGTCGTCCCCGTCCTGGTCGACGGGGACGGGCTCCCGCTGGACGTGGGCCGCACCAAGCGGATCTATCCGCCGCACCTCCGCCGGGCGATCGAGCTGCGCGATGACACCTGCGTCTTCGCCGGCTGCGGGGCGCCGAAGCACTGGTGCGAGGTACACCACCTCATCCACTGGATCTTCGGCGGGGAGACCTCGCTGGAGAACGGTGCCCTGCTCTGCGAACGGCATCACACGAAGGTCCACCACGGGTTCCGGATCGAGCGAGATCGCCAGGGCCGATGGCACACCTACCGGCCCGACGGCACCGAGATCCTCGTCGGCACACCGCTGCTCGTCAGAGCCGTTCACCAGTGCACGGCTGTCACCTGGCTGTTTCCCACCACCGCCGGTGGGGAACGGGGTCCGGATGGGTCGACGAGGCGTGCGCCGGTGAGGGTGCGAGGGCTGTTCGAGCGGGCACTGCGAGCCGTCGAGCGCTGGGAGGTCCTCGACGCCCCCAGCTATCCGATCGAGCACAGCGTGTCCTTGGCCTTCCTGCTGACCGGGCGCTACGCCCGCCCACTGCAGGACGTGCTGCACGGAGTCTGGCTGGGACACCCGCTGCACCCGGCGCTGGTCACCGTGCCGATCGGCTCCTGGACGGCGGCCCTTGCCTTCGACGTGCTCGACGCCACCGGCCGCGGCGGGACCGGTTCCGGGCCGGCCGCCCGCACCGCCGTGCAGGTCGGCGTCGCCGGCGCGGTCGCCTCCGCCGCCACCGGGTTCACCGACTGGCAGCACGCCCACGACCAGGCCCGGCGCGTCGGGCTCGTGCACGCCGGCCTCAACAGCGCCGCCCTCGGGCTCTACACCTGGTCGCTGGCGGACCGGAAGCGGGGCCGGGCCACCCGCGCCCGCGTCACCGCCGCGACCGGCTACGCGATGACCCTCGCCAGCGGCTGGCTCGGCGGCGTGCTGGCCTACCGGCACGGGATGGGCACCGACCACGCCGTCCGCAGCTACGAACCACGACGCTTCGTCGACGTCGCCGCCGAAGCGGACCTACCGGAGGGTGAACCGGTGCCGGTCGACGTCGACGGCATGCCCGTCGTGCTCGTCGCCACCGACGGTGCGGTGCGTGCCGTCGGCGGTCGCTGCCCGCACCAGGCCGGCCCGCTCGGCGAGGGCTGGCTGCACCGCGGTGAGCTGGTCTGCCCCTGGCACGGCTCGCGGTTCTCCCTCACCACCGGACAACCCAGCCAGGGGCCCTCCACCGCTTCGCTGCCCTGCTTCGACGCCCGCATCCGTGACGGGCGCGTCGAAGTCCGCCGGCGGGCCGACTGGCGCACCGCCACCGCGGTCACCGCCATCCAGGAGGCGTCCCGATGAAGGCCGACGAGGTCCTGATCGCCCACCACGACGTGCTGCGCGGCCTGCTCCGCGGTCTGGCGGAGACCACCGGCGAGCAGCTCGGGCGACGGGAGGAGCTCCGCGATCGGCTGCTGCGCGAGCTGGAGATCCACACCCAGATCGAGGACGAGCTGTTCTACCCCGCCGTTCGTGACGTGTCACCGCTGCTCTCGCTGGCCCACGCCGAGCACCGCCAGATCGACGACCAGCTCGCCACCGTGATGCGGACCGCGACCGACGATCCCGAGTTCACGACCGAGGTCCGCATGCTGGAGAAGACGCTGCGCCACCACACGATGGAGGAGGAGCAGCGCATCTTCCCCCAGTCGCACGCGCTCGGCGAGGAGCGCCTCGAGGAGCTCGGCGCCCAGTTGCGGCAGCGGCAGCTGGAACTGACCCGCTCCGGCGGCATGCGGCTGATCGTCCGGCTCAAGCGGGCGGCCCTGCGGCTCGTGTGACGCGGGGCGGTGGTCCCGAACGGGGGAACGGCGGTCGCGCGTCCGGGTGACCCGGCGGCCCCGTTCCTCACCCTTCGGAGGGGGATACCAGCACTTTCCGTGACGAACGGGCCTCACGAGGGGCGGGCGCTCCTAGCCTCTGGTTGCACACCGTCACCGGAATTCTGCCGATGCAGGCTTCGATCAGTCGCACGACGGGAGCGTTCCACGGGGGGATCTGCGACGCGGCACGACTCGTTGCGTCTGCACCCCACGGAAGACCGGCGGGGGTGCGGCCCGCCACGGGGGGACACGCTGTGGCTGCAACGACATCGAAGGGCGAACGGTTCGACCCGTCGTACCGCTCGCTGCCCGTCTTCTGGCCCGTCCGCTGGCGGCTCATGTGGATCGCCCGCAGCGACCGGCGCGCGGGCCTGCCCATCGGCCTGAACGCCGACACGACTCCGGTGCTGCGCGACCTCGTCGCCCGCCGGGACGACGCCTGCGAGCACGAGCGCACCCAGTACTACGCCGACATCCGCGCCATCGACGTCCGGCTGGCCGAGATCGACAGCCAGCTCACCGCCCTGCAGCGCGACCTGGCCGTCCGCACCGAGGCGGCCATCCGCGCCGCCGTCCGGCCGACCGAGCAGGAGCTGACCCGCCGCAAGCCGGGGGAGCGGGACGTGCCCGTGGAACTCGTCCGCGAGCGGCGCGCCACCGAGCACCGGCGGATCGCCGACGCGGCCAAGGCCGCCCAGCTGGAAGCCCAGCTCCGGCTCGACGCCACCCTCGCCGAGGAGGCGCAGCTGGAGGCCCGCCGGCAGAACCGGGCCGACGTCGCCCGCTCCCGCGTGCTCCGTCTCGTCGAGTACGCCGACCGGCTCGCCGCCGTCTACCGGCGTGCCCTCATCCGCCGCCACCCGCAGCGCGAAGCCCTCGTCAGCAGCTGGGCGAGCACGCTCGCCGCACCGCCGTCCTGGGCGCTCACCGACGACCTCACGCCGGCCTCCCGCGAACCCGGGGCCGCCGCATGAGCCGGAAGCGCACGCAGGACGCCCTCCCGGGCCGCGCGGTCGACGGCGCCGAGGGGTGGGCCTTCCGCCATCCGGCCGACCCGCCGCTGCCGCCCCGTCTGCCCGCTCAGGACGCCCGCGACGCCGTCCACAAGGCGGTCACCGAGCTGCACGCCGGCGGCGCGCTCGACGCCGGCAACGGCGACGCCCTCGACGCCTGGATCGACACGCTGCGCCCGCAGTGGATCGCCCACCACGAGGTGGCTGCCGCCGAGACCGACGCCGTCGCCCAACTGGCCGCCGGCCGGTACGAGGCCGCCGCCGTCGCCGCCCGTGGGAAGGCCGAGGCCACGAGGGCCGAGCGCGACTCCACCCAGCGACTGGTCGGCATCTTCGAGCAGCGGCTGCTGGCACCCGCCGAGGCAGCGACCGGCGCGAGCACCGACCGGCGGCGCCGGCCGCGCCCGTCGGTCGACGCGCTGGAAGGGCTCACGCCACAGCGCGGCTGGCGGTTCGTGAGCATCCTGCTGCTCCTGCTCGCCACCGCCGGCGACCTGGCCGCCTTCTACGTCACCCTCGCCGGCATGACCGGTCAGCAGGCTTACATGGTCTGGACGCTGACCATCGCGCTGGCCGCCGCGGCGGTCGGGATCATGCACGTCGTCGGCCGGACGGCGCGCAACCTCCGCGAGGGCCAGGGCGGCCTGGGCCGGACGGCGATCGCGGTCATGACCCTCGGCTGGCTGGCGCTCGGCGCGGCGACCTTCTACGTGCGCACCCAGGTGCAGGATCCGACCGCCGCGACCGGCCAGGTCGCTTTCGGCGGCACCGCCGCGGCAGCGTCCGCCGTCGACCCGCTGCTCCCCGCGGTCCTCCTTGCCGCGCTGTACGTCGGCTCCGGGATCCTCGCGTTCTGGATCGGCTTCTCCGACCACCACCCGCGCATGACGGCCTACCTGACCCTCCGCCGGGACCTCGCCGCCCAGCAGCGCGCGGCCGCCGACGCCGAGCGGAAGGCGGTCGAGGCGGAGCGCCTCGCGACCAACGCCCGCGCCGAGGTCGAGCGGACGGCGGCGCGCACGGCAGCCGCCGCAGCCGGCGTCGACGCGGAGATCGCGGAGCTCAAGGAGCTGGCGCGGATCCACATCGCAGGCTTCCTCGGCGACCCGGCCACCACCAACAACCTCGTCTCCGGACGCGGGCAGTCCGCGGATCGTCCGGCGACGCCGGGCCCCCTCGGGCCGCTCGCCCCCTGGCCGGCTGCGCCGGTCGAGCTGTTCGCGCCGACCCACGGCAACGGCAACGGCAACGGCAATGGCCGTGGCCGGCACGCCGGCGCGCACTGACGGAAGGACTTCTCGTGCCCGGATTCCCGGCCCTGCACCGGCTCGCCGCGGTCGTCGCGTCGGTCGCCCTGCTCGCCGGTACCGCGGCCTGCACGGACAGCGTCGAACCCACCGGCGGCCTGGCGCTGGTCGTCGGTGCCCGCAGCAACACCCCGCCGCCGGCGCTTCCCGGTGCGGCGGCCGATGCCCGGGAGGCCGCGCTCGTCGCCCAGTCGCAGCTGTCCATCGTGGTGGCGGACGGGAAACCGTTCGTGCTCGACGGCGCCGGCGTGCTGGCGGCGCGGGACGAGAACTCCGTCGTCCAGGAGCAGGACCGCGACCGCAACCGGCAGCTCATCGACGAGATGCTCGCCCGAGCCGGGGCGAAGACGGCCGAGACCGACCTGCTGACCGCGCTCGACCTCGCCGCCCGTGCCCTGGATCCCGCGACCGGGACCCGGACGCTCGTCGTCGTCGATTCCGGGCTCTCCACCGCAGGCGCGCTGGACTTCGACGCCGATCCGGCGCTCCTCGACGCCGACCCGACCACCCTGGCCGCCGGGCTCGAGGACGCGGGCGCGCTCCCCGACCTGCGCGGGATCGATGTCGTCCTCGCCGGCCTCGGGGACGTCGTGGCGCCGCAGCAGCCGCTGCCGCTCCCGCAGCGCATCAACCTGATCGCGATCTGGACGGCGATCGCCGAGGCCGCCGGTGCGGCCGAGGTGCTCGTCGACCCGACGCCGCTCAGCGGCCGGCCGGGAGGCACGCTTCCCGCGGTCACGCCCGTCGACCCCGGCGCCGGGCCGGTCTGCGGGACGGTGACGCTGGGCGAGGACGACATCGCCTTCGTCGCCGACAGCGCGGAGTTCCTCGATCGGGCGGCTGGTCTCGCCGCCCTGCAGCCCCTCGCCGACAGGGTGCGGGCCGGCAGCTTCACGGCCGCGCTGACCGGGACGACCGCCGACGTCGGCGACAAGGCAGGCCAGGTCGAACTCAGCCGGCAGCGGGCACAGGCCGTGGCCGACGTCCTCGCCGAGCTGGGGGTGCCGGCCGGCCGGATGACGGTGACCGGGCTCGGCAGCGACTTCCCCGGCTACGACCCGGACGACCTGGCGGCCAACCGCGCCGTGACGGTCACGCTGGCCGGTGGGGGCGTGGCCTGCGGCTGAGCCAGATCCCGGCACCGGCCAGGCCGACCGATGGCTCGGGGGTGGCTACAGGGAGCGACGCCTCGCAGGAGCCCGGCGGGGGGAGGAGCAAAGGCCTGGCTGACGCCGGGAACTCCCTGGCACTTTCCCGTGCGTTCTCGGGGAACTCCGATGCAGGGAGAGACGCATGAGGTGCAGCAGGACGGCCGTGGGGGCGGCTGCGGTCACGGCGCTGATGACGGTGTCGCCGGCGATGGCGAACGCGCAAGGCGGTGAGGACGGCGACGGCGGACCCATCACCACCGTCGTGGGCGGGCTCGACGGGCCACGCCAGCTCAGCGACTACACCGGCGATCGACTCGTCGTCGCCGAGTCCGACAGCGGTGAGGTGTCGTCGGTGGACCCACGGCGCGGCCGGGTCGAGACGCTGCTTACCGGCCTGGGCAACGCGCAGGGGGTCGACTACCAGGACGGGCGCCTCTACGTCGCGGTGGGAGAGACCTTCGGCCCGCCCGTGGAGGGCGTTCCCAGCCAGGTCCTCCTGGAGGCCAAGCCGAACGGGAAGATCGTCCGCTCCTTCGACCTCCTCGCCTACGAGCTCGAGCACAACCCGGACGGTCAGCAGCAGTTCGTGGAGGGCACCGAGGAGCCCGTCGAGACGCTGTCCAACCCGTTCTCGGTCCTCGTCCAGGACAAGCGGATCCTGGTGAGCGACGCCGGCGCCAACGCCGTCCTCTCCATCGACCGGAGCAGCGGGGAGATCAGCACGTTCTTCGTCCCGCCGGTCATCACGGACGTGCCCGGCTGCGAGACCGCCCCTAACAACCCCGGCACCGTCGGCTGCGATCCGGTCCCGACCGAGATCGCAGAGGGCCCCCGCGATCACATCTACGTCGGCACGCTGGGCGCCGAGGTCCCCGGGGCAGGGCGGGTCTACGTCCTGGACCGGCACGGCGAGGTCGTGCGCGTGATCGAGGACCTCACGTCCGTCACCGGCGTCGCCGTCGACCACGGGAAGGTCTACGTCTCCAATGTGATCGCGAATGCGCCGATGAACCCGGACGAGCCGCCGGAGGGCTTCGACCCGGCGACGATCGGTGAGATCACCGAGATCCTGCCGAACGGTGAGCGGACCACCATCCAGGTGACCATGCCGACCGGGCTGGAGGTCGAGGACGGCCAGCTCCACGCCTCCGCGTGGAGCGTGGCGGGCTTCCTGGGCATGCCGAGCGCCGGGGAGGTGCAGCGGATCAGCGACCGGGCGTTCAGCACGCCCTGAGCAACCGGGCGGACCGACGACGGTGCCGCGGCCGGCAG
Source organism: Blastococcus capsensis (assembly GCF_030165005.1). Taxonomy (GTDB): domain Bacteria; phylum Actinomycetota; class Actinomycetes; order Mycobacteriales; family Geodermatophilaceae; genus Blastococcus; species Blastococcus capsensis. Next base: position 217,321 of record NZ_JASNNW010000007.1, on the reverse strand, counting down.
GACCGGTCGCGGCACCGTCGTGTGCGGGTGACCACCGCCACAGCGCCGTCGGAGGCGTCTGCGAGCATCGCCCGGTGGCCCGCCTGCTGATCGCCAACCGCGGTGAGATCGCCGTCCGCATCGCCCGGGCGGCGGCCGCCGAGGGCATGACCTCGGTGGCCGTCACCGCCGCCGACGAACCCGACGCCCCGCACCTCGCCGCGGCCGACGAGGCCTACGTCCTCGCGGGCAGCGGCCCGGCCGCCTACCTCGACGCCGCGGACATCGTGCGGGCGGCGCTCGCCACCGGCTGCGACCTGGTCCACCCGGGCTACGGCTTCCTCTCCGAGAGCACCGACCTGCCGAACGCCTGCGCGGACGCCGGGCTCACCGTGGTCGGCCCGCGACCGGACACGCTGGCCGTGCTCGGCGACAAGGCCGCGGCCCGGGACGCCGCCGCTGCCGCCGGCGTCCCCGTCCCACGGGGCGGCGACGGCGACCCGGCAACCGTCGCCGGCCTCCTCGAGCAGACCGGCGCGGTCATGCTCAAAGCCCGGTTCGGTGGAGGCGGCCGGGCCACCCGGATCCTGCGCCGGGGCGACGACGTGGCCACCGCGATCCACGAGCTCGCGGACAAGGCCCGCGTAGCCTTCGGCACCGGCGAACTGCTGGCCGAGGAGTTCATCGAGGGCGCCAGGCACATCGAGGTGCAGCTGCTCGGTGACGCGCAGGAGGACGTCGTCGTCCTCGGCGACCGCGACTGCTCGCTGCAGCGCCGGCGGCAGAAGGTCGTCGAGATCGCCCCGGCGCCCGACCTCGCCGACGCCGTCCGGAAGCAGCTGCACGAGTCGGCGGCGGCCCTGGCCACCCAGGTCGGGCTCCGCGGGCTGGCCACCGTCGAGTTCCTGGTCCGGCCCGAGCGGACCGTCTTCCTCGAGTGCAACCCGCGGCTGCAGGTCGAGCACACCGTCACCGAGGAGACGCTGGGCCTGGACCTGGTGCGACTGCAGCTGCGGGTCGCCACCGGCGCCACGCTCGCCGAGCTCGGCCTCGGTGACGGCGCACCCCGCCCGGCCGGCTGGGCGGTGCAGGCGCGGGTGAACGCCGAGACGCTCACCGCCGACGGCGCCGTCGTCCCGTCGGCCGGGACGATCACCGGCCTGGTGCTGCCCGGCGGTCCGGGCGTGCGGGTCGACACCGCCGCTCGCCCCGGCGCGCAGCAGAGCCCGCGCTACGACCCGCTGCTGGCCAAGGTGGTCGTGCACGAGCGGCACGGCGGCCTCGCCGACGCGCTGCGCCACCTCGACCGCGCGCTGGCGGAGATCCACGTCGACGGCGTCGCCACCAACACCGGCTTCCTCCGCGCGCTGCTGACCCACCCCGACATCGCAGGCGCGACCACCACGTTCGTCGACGACCACCTGGCCGAGCTGGCCGGGGACACCGTCGAGGTCGAGCAGGGCGAGGGGCTGCGCGCCCCGGTGCCGGGCACCGTCGTCGCCGTCGAGGTGACGGCCGGCAGCACCGTCGAGCCCGGGGGAGCGGTGGTCGTCCTCGAGGCGATGAAGATGGAGCACGTCGTCGCGCTCCCGGCCGGCGGCACCGTGCGCAGCATCGCGGTGCGGGTCGGCGACACCGTCCGGCAGGGCCAGCTGCTCGCCGACGTGGCGCACTCCGAGCCCGGCGAGCAGGAGACGGCGCAGGGCCTCGACCTCGATGCCGACCGCCCCGACCTCGCCGAGGTGCGCCGCCGGCACGGGATGGGCCTGGACGAGCACCGCGCCGAGGCCGTCGCAAGGCGGCACGCGCAGGGCCGGCGGACCGCGCGGGAGAACCTGGCCGATCTGGTCGACGAGGGCAGCTTCCTGGAGTACGGCCCGCTGGTGTTCGCCGCCCAGGAGCGCCGCCGCAGCAAGGAGGAACTGCAGGAACGCACCCCGGCCGACGGTGTCGTCGGCGGGCTGGCAGACGTCAACGGCGGCCTGGTCGGCCGGGACCGGAGCGCGGCGGTCGTCGTCTCCTACGACTACACGGTGCTGGCCGGCACCCAGGGCATGCGCGGACACCTCAAGAAGGACCGGCTGTTCGAGCTCGCCGAGAAGCGGCGGCTGCCGATGGTCCTCTTCGCCGAGGGCGGGGGTGGGCGGCCCGGCGACGTCGACTCTCCGCACGTCTCGGCGCTGGACACCATGGCCTTCACCCTGTTCGGGAAGCTGTCGGGGCTGGTGCCGACCGTCGGCATCGCCAGCGGCCGCTGCTTCGCCGGCAACGCCGCGCTGCTGGGCACCTGCGACGTCGTCATCGCCACCGAGGACGCCACCATCGGCATGGGTGGCCCGGCGATGATCGAGGGCGGCGGGCTCGGCGTCGTCGATCCCGACGACATCGGCCCGATCGACGTCCAGCACGCCAACGGGGTGGTGGACGTCCGGGTCGCCGACGATGCCGCCGCCGTCGCCGCGGCTCGGCAGTACCTCTCCTACTTCCAGGGGCCGGTGGCCGACTGGACCGCCCCCGACCAGCGGGCGCTGCGCCACCTGGTGCCGGAGAACCGCAAGCGGGCCTACGACATGCGCGCCCTGCTGCGGGCGCTGGCCGACGAGGGGTCGGTGCTCGAGCTCCGCGACGGCTGGGGGCACGGGATGATCACCGCCCTGGCGCGGGTCGAAGGAGCGCCGGTCGGGGTGCTCGCCAACGTGCCCACCCACCTCGGCGGCGCCATCGACGCCGACGCCGCCGACAAGGCCGCCCGCTTCCTGCAGCTGTGCGACGCGCACGGGCTGCCGGTCGTCTCGCTGTGCGACACCCCGGGCTTCATGGTCGGCCCGGAGTCGGAGAAGACCGCCACCGTCCGGCACTTCTCCCGGCTGTTCGTCATCGGCGCCAACCTGTCCGTGCCGATCGGGACGGTCGTGGTGCGGAAGGCCTACGGCCTGGGCGCCCAGGCCATGGCCGGCGGCAGCCTCAAGGTGCCGCGGTTCACCGTCGGCTGGCCGACCAGCGAGTTCGGCCCGATGGGCCTGGAGGGCGCGGTGCGCCTCGGCATGCGCCGGGAGCTGGCCGCCATCGAGGACGACGCCGAGCGCGCCGCCTTCTACGACGCCGCCGTCGCCTCCGCATACGAGAACGGCCGCGGGCTCAACGTCGCCGCCCACTGGGAGATCGACGACGTCATCGACCCGGCCGGCACCCGCCGCTGGATCGCCACGCTCACCCGCGAGGTCGCCACCTCGCCCCGGCCGGCGAGGCGGAGGGGGCATGTGGACACCTGGTGAGGGGCCGCTCGGCTTCCTGGGGTGTCGTCCGAGCGGCTGCACGGGTAGTCCTGAGGTTCGTGTTACGCCTGGGCTGATTGAGAGACGAAACGGAGTCGTAAAGCGCGTTAAGCAACTGATCCTGTGGCACCGTCCGGTGCGGCGAGGTCAGAGAGCGATCGATACGTGTCGGTCCTCGACGACGGCCTCAACGACCTGATCGACGGGGAGAAACACGTGACTCAGCCGCCTTATGCGCCACCGCCGGTTCCGCCGCAGGGCGCCCAGCAGTGGCAGGGCGATCAGTCGTACGGCGGACCGCAGGGCCAGCCGTACGGGCAGATGCCTCAGGGGCAGCCTTTCGGCGCACCGGCTCCGCAGCCGCCGGCGAAGACGCCGTTCTACAAGAAGAAGTGGTTCATCGTCCTTGCGGTGATCGTTGCGATCGCCATCATCGCCAACATGACCAACGGCGGAAGCGGTGACACCGGCACTGCAGCCTCGGGCTCGTCCGACGTTGCGGCGGCAGATGCTCCCGTCGCGCCGGCCGAGGAGGCGGCACCCGAGGAGGTGGCACCCGAGGAGTCGAACCCGGGAATCGGAGAGGCAGCCGCGGACGGCGACTTCAGCTTCGTCGTCTCTGGCGTCGACTGCAGCCTGACCCGCATCGGCAACTCGACGTTCGGCACCGACGCGCAGGGGCAGTTCTGCGTGGTCGAGGTCGCTGTGACCAACGTCGGCGACTCGGCGCAGAGCTTCTTCGGTGACAACGCGAAGCTCTTCAACGCCCAGGGCCAGGAGTTCTCGGCCGACACCGAGGCGGCCATCTACCTCGAGGATTCCTCGTCCATCTACGAGGAGATCAATCCCGGGAACACGCTGAACAGCAAGGTCGTGTTCGACGTCCCGGCCGGTACGACGCCGACCTCGGTCGAACTCCACGACTCTGCGTTCTCCGGCGGAGTGACCGTCTCCCTCCAGTAACGAAGTCGGATCGCCAGGGGCGCCCCGCACCGCGGGGCGCCCCTGGCGCTGTTTTTCTGACCTCGAACATCTAGTGATCGACACGGCCGGGCGAGCGCCGCGGTCCGGTGGTTGGGCACGCGCCCGGCAGGGCAGGTAGGAGTCCGACGCAACCCCAAGGAGCCCACCATGGCAGGCATGATCCGCAAGCTCATCGCGTCCGGTGTCGCGGCGAAGGTCATCTCGGAGGCCAAGAAGCCGCACAACCAGGCGAAGATCAAGAAGTTCATCTCGGACTTCCAGAAGAAGAACAGCGGCGGCGGCAAGGGCCGCATGCGCTGACCTGAGCACGTACGACAGCGCCCCCTCCCCGGCTTCCGGGTGAGGGGGCGCTGTCGCGTGCCCGGCCCTGTCCGGAGTGGTCCGACGCCGAGATCGCCACCGAGCCGCGCCTCAGCCGCGAGACCCTGAAAATGCCCGTCAGCAGCGTGCTGCTCGACCTCGTCGCCCGGGACCGCATCCGGGCCGTCATCGCCGCGTACGAGCGGGTTCCTGTCGCGGTGCGCGGCCACCACCGCGATAGCGTGGCGAACGGTGAAGACGCGGGAGGAGCACTGGCAGGAGCGGCTGGCCGTTCCGGTGCTCGTCGCGGCGCTGGCCTCGATCCCGGCCATGTTCCTCACCGTCGCCGAGGGCGCGCTCGGCACCGCCGGTCACGTCATCGACATCGTGAGCGGGCTGGTCCTGGTCGCCGAGACGGGCATCCTGTTCGCCGTCGCGGAGCGCAAGCGCGCCTGGATCCGCGGGCACCTCGGCCTCATCGCGCTCACCGTCGTGGTGGTCGTCGCGGTGGTCTTCGCCCTCGGCCCGGCGCAGGTGCTGCGGCTGGTCCGCACCGTCGGCGCCCTGCGGATCCTGCGCGCCGGACGCATCGTCAAGGCCGCCCGCAGCGTGAGCGCCCGCCTGGGCTTCACCGGCAAGCTGGCCCACATCGCGGCGGCCGGCGCCGGGCTGCTGGTCGCCGTCTTCGTCGGGGTCGTCCTCGCCGACCCGACGTCCCGCTCCCGCGACCTGGTCACCGCCGTGCTCGGCGACATCGGGACGCCGGTCGTCGTCGTGCTGTCCGCGGTCGCCGGCATCGTCCTCGGGGCCGCCACCTACCTGCTGGCCCGCGACCCCGGCAGCGGCCCGGACGCCGAACCGGAGGCCGACGGCCGCCGCCCGGCGTGACTGCGGGATGACGATCGGGCCGCCGAGGGTTCGCCGCGGCTCCAGCGGGCACCGCAGGACGCATGGGACTCATGAGCAAGTTCGCCAAGGCCGGCGTCGCCAAGAAGGTCATGGACGAGGCCAAGAAGCCGCAGAACCAGAAGAAGATCAAGGACGCGATCTCCAACTTCACGAACAAGGGCAAGAGCGGCGGCACCAAGCGTCACTGACCGGCCCGGGAGACCGCAGGTCCGAGAGGAGTACGGCGATGACCGAAGGATCGATGACCGGCCGCCCCTACGGCGGCGCGAACGACCCGTCGGAGGAGGACGGCCTCCCCGGCGAGGTGCGGGAGAAGGACCAGGTCGGCGCCGCGCCGGAGCAGTCACCGCGCGCCGCGCAGGGCGAGATGAGCGACGACGGCGCCGGGGTGCCGGGCGCAGGGACGTCGCCGAACGCGGCCGGCCCGCCGGACGCCGGAACGCGCTGACCTGCCGCGTGTAGTAGACCGGGGGCGTGCACCGCATCGCCGTCCTCGACGACTACCAGTCGGCCGCCGCCGAGTTCACCGACTGGTCGCAGTTGCCGGCGGCGGCCGAGATCGTGGAGTTCCACGACTCGGTCGCCGACCCGGACGAGATCGTCGCGCGCCTGCGGTCCTTCGACATCGTGGTGGCCATGCGGGAGCGCACCCGGTTCAGCCGCGAGGTACTGCAGCGGCTGCCCGACCTGCGGCTGCTGGTCACCACCGGCATGCGCAACAAGTCCATCGACGTCGCGGCCGCCACCGAGCTCGGCATCACCGTCTGCGGCACGGCCTCGCAGGCGGCGTCCACCGTCGAGCTCACCTGGGCGCTCATCCTGGCCAGCCTCCGGCACCTCCCGCAGGAGGACGCCGCGATGCGCGCCGGCGCCTGGCAGCAGACCGTCGGCGGCGACCTCGAGGGCGCCACCCTCGGCGTGATCGGCCTCGGCCGGCTCGGCAGCCGGGTCGCGCGGATCGGTGGTGCCTTCGGCATGGACGTCGTCGCCTGGAGCCAGAACCTCACCGACGAGCGGGCTGCCGAGGTCGGCGCCCGCCGGGTCGAGCGCGACGAGCTGTTCGCCACCTCCGACGTCGTCACCATCCACCTGCTGCTGTCCAAGCGGACCCGCGGGCTCATCGGCGCCGACGACCTGGCGCTGATGAAGCACACCGCCGTCCTGGTCAACACCAGCCGCGGGCCGATCGTCGACGAGGCCGCGCTCGTCGACGTCCTGCGCCGCGGGGCCATCGCCGGAGCCGGCATCGACGTCTACGACACCGAGCCCCTGCCGCGCCACCACCCGCTGCGCGAGCTGCGCCGTGCCGTCCTCACCCCGCACCTGGGCTACGTCACCCGCGGCACCTACGAGCTCTTCTACCGCGAGGCGGTGGAGGACGTCGCCGCGTTCCTCGCCGGGAAGCCGATCCGCGTCCTCCCGTGACCGGCAGGCTGCTGGGTCGTTGGACCGGCATGGACACCCGTAGACCGTCCGGGCCGGGACGACGCCTCGCCGTCGTCCTCGGCGCCGTCCTGCTCACCCTGGCCGGGCTCGCCGCACCCGCCACCGGGGTGCCGAAACAGGCGTCGGACGACGGCGGGCTGCCGCGCCTGAGGATCGACGACACCTACGTCGCGGGCATCTCCTCCGGCGGCTACATGGCCACTCAGCTGCAGGTCGCCTTCTCGGGCCGCGTCGCCGGGGCGGCGATCTTCAGCGCCGGACCGTACTGGTGCGCCATGAACAGCGTCGCCGTCGCGCTGCAGTCGTGCACCGTCTCCACCGTCCCCACGCCGATGCCGGTGATCTACGAGACCACCGAGCGGTACGCGGCGGAAGGGAAGATCGACCCGCTGGCGAACCTGGCGCACTCACCGACGTACTTCTTCCACGGCACGCTCGACCCCACCGTGGTGCGGCCGGTGGCCGACGACCTCGCCGAGTTCTACCACCACTACGACGTGCCGCTGACCTACCGCGACCAGGTCGCCGCCGGCCACGGCTGGATCAGTCCGCTCGGGCCGGTGCCGTGCGATCAGACCGCACCGCCCTACATCAACGACTGCTCGCCCTACGACACGCAGGCCGACGCGCTGCGCACCATGTTCGGCTCGGTCAAGGCGCCCGGCGTCGGCTCGCCGCGCGGCACGCTCCGGCCGTTCGACCAGAACCGGTATGCGGTCGCCCCGCGGCCGGGAAACGGCGACGTCACCCGCACCGGTGGCCCGGCCATCGGCATGGGCAGCACCGGCTACGTCTACACCCCCGGCGCCTGCACCCGCGGGGCCACGTGTGACGTGGTGGTCGCGCTGCACGGCTGCCAGCAGACGGCCGAGCAGATCGGCGACCTCTTCGCCCGCACCTCGGGCTTGAACGCCTACGCCGACACCAACCGGTTCGTGGTCCTCTACCCGCAGGCCCGGCGCGACGGCGGCCCGGTCATCTACAACCCCAAGGGCTGCTGGGACTGGTGGGGGTACCTCGGCACCGACGACGCCGACTACGCCACCAAGCTCGGCCCGCAGATGCGCACGGTCATGAACATGGTGGACGGGCTCGGGGGCTGACACCGGCAGGGCTATCTTCGGCGACCGTGACCCACACCACTGCGCCGCAGAGCCCTGATTCCGACGTCGTGCTGCAGTGGTGGGCCGACGGCGAGCTGGCCGTCGCCGGCATCGTCGACCGGCTGACCGACGACGAACTGTCCGGGGGATCGGTGTGCCAGGGCTGGTCCCGAGCCCACGTCGTCGCGCACCTGGCCCGCAACGCCGACGCGCTGGTCAACCTGCTGACCTGGGCGCGCACCGGCGTCGAGACCCCGATGTACCCCTCCCGCGAGGTCCGCGACTCCGGCATCGCCGCCACCGCCGCGCGGCCCCCGGCGGAGCTGCGTGGCGACTACGTCGTCGCGTGCGCGCGGCTGGCCCAGGCGATCGAGTCCATGCCCGCCGACGCGTGGACGGCGCAGGTGCGCAACGGGCAGGGGGCGACCGTGCCGGCCTCGGTGGTGCCGTGGATGCGGGCCAAGGAGATCTGGGTGCACGGCACCGACCTGCGCGCCGGGCTCTCCTTCGCCGACCTCCCGGACGACTTCTGCGCCGCGCTCGTCGACGAGGTGCTCGGGCTGTTCGCCGCGAGGGGGCAGGCCCCGGACGTCACCGTCGTCGCCACCGACGTCGACCGCACCTGGGGCGACGGCGGTACGCGGGTCGGAGGGCCGGTGGCTGCGGTCGCCGCCTGGCTGACCCGCTCCGAGGCCTCCGGTCTCACCGGCGACGTCCCACCGCCGCCCGCGTGGCTCTGAGACGGACGATCGGCCTCGAGGACGTCAGGCCGAGCGCCACCGGGCCCCCACGCGCCCCAGCGGGCTCAGCCGTACCGATCGGGCGCCGGGAGGAGCGGGTCAGACGAGAAAACGGTAGGCCGTCGTCCCCGGCGCCACGTGCTGGATCCGCAGCGGACTGGCCTCGATCCGCTCCAGCAACCCGGCCAGGCCGTCGGCCGCCCCCAGCTCGATACCGGTGAGCGCGGCGCCGGTCTCGCGGTTGTCGCGCTTCATGTACTCGAACAGCACGATGTCGTCGTCGGGGCCGAGCACCTCGTCGAGGAAGCGGCGCAGCGCGCCGGGCTCCTGGGGGAACTCGACGAGGAAGTAGTGCTTGAGCCCGCGGTGCACCAGCGACCGCTCGACCACCTCGGCGTACCGGCTGACGTCGTTGTTGCCGCCCGAGAGCAGGCAGACGACGGTCTGGCCGGGCTCGACCGGAACCAGCTCACCGCTGAGCGCGGCCGGGGCCAGTGCCCCCGCGGGCTCGGCGATGATCCCGTCGGCCTGGTAGAGGTCCAGCATCTCGGTGCAGATCTGCCCCTCCGGGACGGCGACCAGCTCGGCGCCGGAGTCGCGGACCAGGGGATGGGTGACGGCGCCGGCACGGCGCACGGCAGCGCCGTCGACGAACGTGTCGAGCTCCGGCAGGTCCACCGGCCGGCCCGCGGCCAGGGCGGCGGCCATGCTCGCCGCACCCGCAGGCTCCACGCCCACCAGCCGGGTGGTGGGGGAGGCGACCCGCAGCCAGGTGGCGCAGCCGGCGAGCAGCCCGCCGCCGCCCACCGGCAGCACGACGACGTCGGGCGCGGCGCCGAGCTGCTCCAGGATCTCGACGGCGACCGTCGCCTGGCCGGTCACCGTCGACAGCGCGTCGAACGCCGGCACCAGGGTGGCGCCCGATGCCGCGGCGGCCTGCGCGGCCGCGGCCGCCGCCTCGTCGTAGGAGTCGCCGACGACGACCAGCTGCACCATGTCCCCGCCCAGAGCGGCGATCCGCTCCCGCTTCTGCCGCGGCGTCGTCCCGGGCACGTACACCCGTCCGTGCACCTGCAGCGCCCGGCACGCGTAGGCGACACCCTGCCCGTGGTTGCCCGCGCTGGCGCACACCACCCCGGCGGCGCGCTGGCCGGCGTCCAGCCGGCTGATCGTGTTGTAGGCGCCGCGGATCTTGTACGAGCGGCCGACCTGCAGGTCCTCGCGCTTGAGCCACACGTCGGCACCGGTCAGCCCGGAGAGGCGGGCGTTTCGCTGCAGCGGCGTCCGCTCGGCGACGCCGTCGAGCCGGCGGACGGCGTCGCGGACCTGGGCGGGGAAGTCCAGCGCGTCATCGCCGGGAGTGCTGCTCACGCCGCCCATCGTCGACGACGCGCTCCGGCGGGAGACGAACCGGGCAGAGATCGCGCCGTGATCTGCCCCACGGAGGCATCCCCGGGCCTACCCTCGGCGGCCCCTGAGGTCGCGCGAGGCGGTGAGTGGTCCATGGCCCGAGCCCTGGTCGTCTTCGAGTCGGTGCCCGCCGAGACGCGGCTGATCGCGATGGCCGTCGCACAGGGGCTGGCGACCCGCCTGCCCGTCGACGTGGCCTGCGCGCAGGACGCACCCACGGCCGTGGCCGGTGACGTGCGGTTGCTGGTGGTCGGCGGGCCGGGGCACCCGCCGGCGAGGCCGGCCGCACGCCGGTACGGGCTGCGCGAGTGGCTGGACGCGGTGACGCTGCCGCGCGGGGTGCACGTCGCCGTCTTCGACCTGCGCCCCGACGAGCCGGCCCGGTTCGCCGGCGACGGCGCCATGGGCATCGAGCGGGCGCTGGTGCGCGGTCTGGGCGCCACCGCGGCCGCACCGCCGGAGCACTTCCTGCTCACGGCTGCGCAGGGGCCGCTCGCCGACGGCCAGGAGGACCGCGCGCGCCGGTGGGGGCAGGCGCTGGCCGAGGTGGTGGCGCCGCGCCCGGTGGTCAGTGCGGCTCGAGCAGCCGCAGCCGCAGCCGCGGCTGGGTGACCAGCCGCTTCTCGAACGTGACCCGGTGCCGGCCGTCGTCGCCCTCCACGAACCGCAGTCGGTCGACCAGCGCCCGCATCAGCATCAGGCCGCGGCCACGGTCGTCGGTCGGGGCCGGATCGGTCTCCGTCGCGCTGGCGACGTCGAAGCCCGCGCCGTCGTCCAGCACGCTGATCGTGCACAGCTGCTCGTCGATGGAGACGTCGACCTGGTAGTCCTCGTGGTCGGCCGCGTGGTCCACCACGTTCGCGCAGGCCTCGGTGAGCGCCAGCGTGATCTCCTCGATCACCGGCTGAGTGACGTGGAGGTGCTCCAGCGCCTGCCGCAGCAGCCCGCGGACCAGCGGCACGCTCTGCGCGTCGGTCGGCAGCTGCACGCTGAAGTCGATGTTCATGGCCGGTCAGCCTCCTTCCATCCGGTGGCCTACCCTCGGACGCCGGGACGACCAGGTGAGGGCGGTGAACGGTGACCTTCGACGTGGCACGGACGACGGTTGCCGGGCGGCCGGCCCTCACCGTACGGGGTGAGCTGGACATCGCGACCGCGCCGCAGCTGACCGAGGCCGCCGACGCCGTGCTCGCGGGGTCGCCGTCGGCCCTCGTCGTCGATCTGACCCCCACCACGTTCCTCGACTCCTCCGGCGCCCGGACGCTGATCGTGCTGGCCCGCCGGGCGGCCGCGGGCGGAGTGCTCCTGCACGTGGTGGCACCGCGCGGCAACCGGCCGGTCCGGCTGCCCCTCGACCTGCTCGAACTCGACTCGGTGGTGTCGATCGTGGACTCGGCCGCCGAGCTGCCCGCCGCCGCGGGCAGCGACGCCACGTGACGTCCCGGCGGTGACCGGCCCCGCTGCCGGATCCGGGACCATCGACGACGCGCTGGCGCGCTGCGCCGACGAGCCGATCGCGGTACCCGGTGCCGTCCAGCCGCACGGGGTGCTGCTGGCCGTCACCGAGCTCGACCTGCGTGTCGTCATCGCCTCGGCCAACGCCGAGGGTCTGTTCGGCCGTGCGGTGCGCGGTGCCTCGCTCGCCGAGCTGCTCGACCCCGCCGGCACCGACCGGTTGCGCGACGGGCTGGCCGGCGACCCCGCCGAGGTCAACCCGCTGCACGTCGAGGTGGGCGGAACCGGCGTCGACGTCGTCCTGCACCGGGCCGACGGCCTGCTGCTCACCGAGTGGGAGCCCGTGGAGGGCGCCGGACAGGCCGGTGCCGACTGGCACCGCCGCCTCCCCACGGTGCTCCAGCGGCTGTCGGCCGCCACCACCCTCGACCAGCTCGGCGAGGTGCTGGCCCGTGACGTGCGCGCGCTGACCGGCTTCGACCGGGTGATGGTCTACCGCTTCGACGCCGACTGGAACGGCGAGGTCATCGCCGAGGACCGCCGCGCCGACCTCGAGCCGTTCCTCGGCCTCCGGTACCCGGCCGGCGACATCCCGGCCCAGGCTCGCGCCCTCTACGCCACCAACTGGATGCGGCTGATCCCCGACGCCGGCTACGAGCGGGTGCCGCTGGAGCCGGCCACCTCCCCGCGCACCGGCCGGCCGCTGGACCTCTCCGGATCGATGCTGCGCAGCGTCTCCCCGGTGCACCTGGAGTACCTGGCCAACATGGGCGTGGCCGCCTCGATGTCGATCTCGCTCATCGACCGCGGCAGGCTCTGGGGCCTGGTCGCCTGCCACCACTACGCCGGACCGAACCGGCCCTCCTACGCCGACCGCACGGCCGCGGAGTTCCTCGGCCGCACCGCGTCGCTGCTGCTGCGCACCGTGGTCGCGGAGGGGGAGCAGGGAGGCGTCGTCGAGGTCGCCGAGCGCGCCGTCGACCTCGCCGCCGCCGTCGGTCGCACCCCGCGGGCGCTCGGTGCGGCGCTCACGGAGCGGGAGGTCACGGTCCTGGACCTGCTGCCCGCGGCCGGGGCCGCGGTGCGGCTCGACGGTCAGCTCCGCCTGCTCGGGACGACCCCGCCGCCGGAGCGGGTCGCCGAGCTCGTCGGCGCGCTCCTCGCCGCGGACGTGACCGCCACCGACGCCGCCTCCCGCGTGGTACCGGGCGCCGCGGACCTGGTCGACCGCGCCGCCGGGGTGCTCGCCGTGCCTGTCGGCGGCGGGGACTTCCTCGCGTGGTTCCGGCCCGAGACGCTGCGCGAGGTCACGTGGGGCGGCAACCCGTACGCCGCCGAGCTGGCGCCCACCGACGACGGCGGCCTGCGGCTGAGCCCGCGCCGGTCGTTCGACGCGTGGAGCGAGACGGTGCGGGGGACGTCGCAGCCGTGGCGCGATCACGAGGTGGCCGCGGCCCGCACCCTGGCCGCCCTCCTCACCGAGGCCGCGGTCAACCGCGCTTCCGAGGACAACCGCCTGGCCACCGCCCTCCAGCGCACGCTGCTGCTCGAGGAGCTGCCGAAGATCCCCGGCGTCGCGCTCGCCGCCCGGTACCTGCCGAGCGCCGAGGACGTCGTCGGCGGCGACTGGTACGACCTGGTGCCGCTGCCCGGCGGGCGGGTGTCCTTCGTGCTCGGCGACGTCGCCGGGCACGGTCTCGCCGCCGCCGCGATCACCGCTCAGCTCCGTCATGCGCTACGGGCGCACCTGCTGCGGGCCCCCGGCCCGGGAGCGGCCCTCGACGGCCTGAACGAGGTCATCGGCGCGTTGCTGCCGGGCGAGCTGGCCACCGCGGTGATCGCCGAGGTCGACCCGGCGACCGGAGACGTCGTGGTCGCCAGCGCCGGGCACCTGCCGGTGCTGCACGCCACAGCCGACGGCGCGCGCTTCCTGCACGAGGGGCGCGGCCCGGCGCTGGGTCTGCTGGATGCCGCCGGCTACCGCGAGACCCGGTTGCGGCTGGCCGGGGAGGACCGCCTGCTGCTGTTCAGCGACGGGCTGGTCGAGCGCGGCGCCGGCGGGCTGGACGCGGGGATGGCGGCGCTGCAGGAGGCCGTCAGCTCGGGCCCGGTGCAGCCGCAGGCGCTGCTCGACGCGGTGCTGGGGGCGCTGGACCCGCCGCGCACCGACGACATCACACTGCTCGCGGTCGCCCGCACCTGAGGCTGGCGCGCTCCTCCCACGAGAGCACGTGCCCCGCCCGCCGGGTTCGGGTGACGGCCACAGCTCGAAGCGTTGCCCGGCCGGTGCGGCGGGACGGCTCGGGCCCGGCAGCGCCCTAGCGTCGACGGCCGGCCCCGCCCGGCGGCCACCGGCCGTCGACCTGGGAGCGCGCACGTGACCCTTCTCGCCCAGCCGGCACCCCGGCGCACCGCTGGTTCCCGCGCCGGCCGCCTGGTCGGCGCACTCCTCCTCGTCGTGGTGCTGGCCGGGTGCGCAGCCGGAGCCACCGCGCCCGCGGCCGCGCCGTCGACGACCACCTCCGCGCCCCCGCCACCGCCACCGCCCCCGCCACCACCGGTGCTCTGGCCGCTGACCGGCGTGGACAGCGCCGGCGCCGACATCACCCGGCCCGCGCTCGCGGTGAAGATCGAGAACTCCCTCGCCGCCCGGCCGCAGACCGGCCTGAGCGTCGCCGACCTGGTGTGGGAACAGGTCGTCGAGGGGGGCATCAGCCGCCGTCGAAGGCGTCGGCCACCGAGCCGGTGCTGCTCACCGCTGCCGACGGCAGCCCGGTGACGCTGGCCGCCGGCAACACGTGGGTCGAGCTGGTGCCCAACCGGACGGGTTCGGTCACGCTCCGCTGAGACCGAGGGAGGTAGCACGGCCGTGGTCAGGCGGCGCCGCGCTCGTGCACGCGGGCGCGCACCCAGCCCGCGAGGCAGTGCAGCGCGGCGTGCTGCTCGGCCGAGGCGTAGCCCTGCTCGAACGCCACCGCCTCGAGCAGTGCGGCGCTGGTGACGTCGCCACCCCGGAAGAAGCGCTCCAGCACCTGCCCGGAGTCGGTGCGGCTGACGAAGAAGCCGGCGATGCCGAGGGCGACCGAGTCGGTCACCGCCAGGCTGACGGGGGCGTGCGCCATGGAACCGCGTCGGTCCAGGACCTCCTGGACCTGGCTGACGATCTGGCTCTCGGTGGCGGGCACCGTGGCCCGGCAGGTGATGCGCACCGTTCCCTCCCCGTTCGGATGTCCTCGCAGGAGGGAACGGCCGGTCCGGTGCCGAACTGCACCCCCCGCAGGGGTCAGATCCTGAGCAGCACGCCGGTCTGCTCGCCGCGGTGTCAGACGTCCCCATGAGTGCCGTGCAGCAGCGGAATGCATGTGACACTGCTAGTGTGCATGGCATGACCGTCTCGATGACCATCCGCGACGTCCCGGACGAGACCCGGGACGAGCTGGCTGCTCGGGCGGCGCGCGCCGGGATGTCCCTGCAGGAGTACGTGCGGGCCCAGTTGGTGGGGCTGGCCGGGGAACCGGATCCTGCGCAGCTGTGGGATCGGGTCCGAGCGCGCGTGCGGGCGACCGGCAGCCGACTTCCGGCCGCAGAGATCCTGGCTGCCAGGGATGCCGACCGCGCGTGACACTCGTGGTCGACTCTTCTGCAGTGGTCGCCGCGCTGGTGGACGACGGACCGGACGGTGAGTGGGCGAGCGCCTACCTGAGGAGCGAGCCGTTGGCGGCTCCCGCGCACATGCTGATCGAGGTCTCGAACGTGCTGCGGCGCTCGGTGCTCGCCGACTCGGTCAGCCGTGACGTGGCAGCGCTCGCACACGAGGTGTTGCCGGGGATCCGGGTGACGACCTTCGGCTTTCCCAGTCTCGCCGCGCGGGTGTGGGCATTGCACCCGACGGTGACCGCGTACGACGCCGCATACGTCGCGCTCGCGGAGGAACTGGATGTCCCGCTGCTCACCCTCGACCGCCGACTCGTCCGGGCCAGTGGTCCCACCTGCGTCTTCCTGACACCGCCCGAGTGAACAGCCATCCGACCGTTCAGCTCCCTCCGCACGTGTGACGGCACATGCGGGCACGGGCCGGTCAGCAGGTCAGCAGTCCGCCGTCCTGCTCGGTGAGCCGGCCGGAGTCCACCGCGAACGCCAGCGCCTTCTCCAGCACGGGGGTGACGGAGGGGGCCCGGCGCTTGTAGCCGAACACCGCCGCGGTCGTGGTCAGCAGCTCGTCGCGCTGCATCCCCGCCGCGGCCCGGCACAGCGCCGCCATCGCGTTGGCGATCTCCTCCCGCGCGACGTGCTCGATCGGCCGGTCGGTGCTCGACACCTGCCGGCGGAAGCCGGTCCACCTCGCGCGGTCCAGGCCCTCGGGCCAGAGGTGGTCGCCGTCGACGGCGGAGGGCGGCAGCAGCGACAGCAGCAGCTGCTTGCGCGCCTCGGTCACCCGGTTGAGCCCGAAGGCGCCGACGGTCAGCTTCGCCAGCCGGTCGACGTGGACGGGCCCCTCGGCCTTCACCCCGGCGGTCATCACCCGGCGCACCGCCCGCGCGGCCTTGGACGCCGGCAGCTCGTCCAGCACAGACTTCTCCCCGGCGGTCTTCGGGATCCACGGCACGAACGGCGTCTCGCCCTCCAGCGCCGCCGGACCGGCCGCCTTCTTCGCGGTGGCCGCCTTCGGGGCCGGTCGGGCCGGCGTCGCCGGCACGGCCATGGAGGTCACCGAGGAGCGCAGCGCCGCGACGCCCTTGAACGACTCGACGGCCGCCGTCGGCAGCTGGAGCGGCTCGGCCACCGGCACCGGCGACGCCGGCGCCGCGTCGACCGCGGCTCCCAGCCGGTCGACGACGGGGGACGGGTCGGCCAGCCACGTCGGCAGCCACACCCGCTGCACCACCGGCCAGCGGAGCATGTCGCCCAGCACCTCGACCGGCAGGCCGTCGCGGTCGCCCACGGTGCCCCGGCGGGCCCAGGCCGGGCCGTCCAGCAGCACCGCCATCACCGGGGTCGCCGGGTCGGCGGGCCGGGAGACCGACAGGTCCACCCGGAACTCCGAGAGGCCGACGTCGGTGCGCACGACCAGCCCGCGCTCGCGCAGCGCCGCGGCGATCTCCTCGCGGTGCCGGTCGACGACGGCGGCCGAGCGCGGAGAGCGCGGCAGCACGTCGGTGCCCTGCTCGGCCATGTCCAGATAGGCACGCAGGTGCTTGATCCCGACCGAGGAGGTCTCCTCGGCGCGCAGCTGCGCCGGGTCGAACGACGAGAAGACGACGACCTGGCGCCGGGCCCGCGTGATAGCCACGTTGAGCCGCCGCTCGCCGCCCTGCCGGTTCAGCGGGCCGAAGTTCAGCGGCAGGGTGCCGTCGGCGGTGGGGGAGAAGCCGGTGGAGAAGAAGACGACGTCGCGCTCATCGCCCTGCACGTTCTCCAGGTTCTTGACGAACAGCCCCTCGCCGTCGGAGCGGTCGAGCGCGGCGGCCAGCCGGTCGTCGTCGGCGTCGCGCAGCAGCGCCTCGATGTAGGAGCGTTGCTGGGCGTTGAAGGTGACGACGCCGATCGAGGGCACCGCATCGATGCCCTCCCACTGCGGCACCGCGTCGAACCGCCGCCGGATCTCCGCCACGATCGCCTTGGCCTCGATCGGGTTCGTGCGCAGCAGCCGGCCCGCGCCGGAGCGGTGGAACGTGCCGGGCACGCGCACCAGCGACACCCCGCGGCCGTCGGGCTCGGCGGAGGCCCGCCCGTGCGTGGGCGCGGGGAACGACGACAGCCGGTTCTCGTAGTACTGGGCGTTGGAGAACGCGATGAGCGACTCGTCCTGGCTTCGGTAGTGCCACGACAGCCAGTGCCGGGGCACCCGCGCCTGCACGCACTCGCTGAGGATCGACTCCTCGTCCTCGACCGCCGTCTCCACGACCTCCACCGAGTCGTCCGACGACGACGTCGCCGGCTCGAGGAAGGACGTGGGAGGCATCTGCCTGGAGTCGCCGACGACCACCGCGGCCTTCGCCCGGCCCAGCGCGCCGACGGCGTCGGCCACCCGGATCTGCGAGGCCTCGTCGAAGACGACGAGGTCGAACTGGTTCGCCGCGGCCGGGAAGAACCGGGCGACCGAGTCCGGCGACACGAGCACGCACGGCATCACGGCGGTGATCAGCTCGCCGTACCGGGCGAGCAGCTGCCGCACACCCAGGCCGCGCCGCTGCTTGGCCAGCTCGCGCTGCAGGGCGCCCACCTGCCCGGTGCCCATGGCCGGGTCGAAGGGCCGGGCGCCCAGGACCGCGGCCGGTAGCGCCGCCGTCAGGTGCTCGCGGACCGCCCGGGACGCCGAGGTGAACCGGGTGATCGCCGCCTCGTGGGCCTCGGGGTCGAAGCCGTCCAGCCCGGTGGCGTCCAGCCGCTCGGCCACCGACGCCACGGCCAGCCCGCGGTCCAGCGCCCGCACCGCGTCGTCGGCGGCGATCGCGCCGGTGATCAGCAGCGTCCGTGCGTCGAACAGGCCCGCGTAGCGCAGCGGCTCCAGGGTGTCGAGGAAGGAGACCCAGCGACGCAGCGACATCAGCACCGAGCCGTTCCCGCCGGACCCGGGCGGAGTCAGGGTGCCGCGCTCGGGCCGGGTCATCGACCAGCGCAGCACCAGACCGTCGTCCCCGGCCCAGGTCGCCAGCTGGTCCGACGAGCTGCGGCAGACCCGCAGCAGCGTGGTCACGGCGTCCCGCAGCCGGGCGACTGCCGCAGCCGCCTCGGGCCCGGTGGGCATCCCGGCGACGATCAGCTTGCGCAGCGCCACGTGGAAGGCCGAGGACCCGTCGACGGCGGCACCGGCGCGGCGCAGCCAGTCGACCTCGCGCTCGAGCAGCCCGGGGTCGGTGAACGGGTTCCAGCCCTCCGGTGCCGACAGGCCCGGCACGGCGCGGGCCCGGCCGGCGACCGCCTGCACCGCGGTCTGCACCCGCCAGAGGTTCTCCACCAGCGCGGGCACGTCCTTGGGCCTCACCTTCGCGCCCGGCCGCAGGCACGAGGCCAGCTGGTCGCGCACGGCCGTCAGCCGGCGACGGCGCCCCCACCAGCTCGACGCGGCCGCCGTCTGCGCGGCCACGTAGACCTCGGCCAGCGGGAGGCCGAGCACGTCGGGGGAGGCGACGTCGAGCCCCGGATGCCGGAAGGTGGCGAACGCGGCCACCTCGCCCAGGACCGCGCCGGTCGCCGTCGTCCACCGGCCGCTGAACGTCTCGTCCAGCACGTCGAGGCCCACCGGGGGACCGGACAGCAGGTGCACCAGCGAGTCGAGGTCCTCCGCCGTGCGGACGTGCCGCAGCACGCCGCCGAGCTGGGGGTCGGACCCCACCTCGCGCACCGCGGCATCCACCTCGGCGGCGGCCTCCCGGGCCGCCGGCAGGTCGACCTCGGGCGAGTCGACGAACGCCCACGGGTGCCGCGGCGACGGGCGGGTGAGGTCGGCGATGTCGGGCAGCAGGGCCAGCGCCCGTCGCACCGCGGTCAGCACCTCCGGCGGCGCATTGGCCACGAAGGGCAGCGGCACCGGCAGCGGCTCGACGTCGGTCCCAGCGGTCAGCTCCGCCGTCCGCGCGGTGTACAGCGAGAGCCCGGCGGCGTTCTGGGTGTGCAGGCGGTCGGCGTAGCGGGCCAGCTGTCGGCGGGCCGAGCGCAGCGTCTCCGACTCCGCGGCCAGGCCCTGCTCGTCGACGGCGACGGCGTGCTCCAGCGCCACCCGGATCTGCGCGCGCACCATCGAGGCGCGGGAGCCCTTGTCGTGCAGGTCGAGGGCGAACATGCCCATGCCGACGGCATCCAGGCGCCGGGCCACGACGTCCAGGGCGGCCCGCTTCTCGGCGACGAACAGCACCCGCTTGCCGTCGGCGACCGCCCGGGTGAGCAGGTTGGTGATCGTCTGCGACTTGCCGGTCCCGGGCGGGCCCTCGAGCACGAACGTGCGCCCGGCGCTCGCCTCGGCGACGGCCCGCAGCTGGGAGGCGTCGGCCGCGGCGGGCAGCCGGGCGGCCAGGTCGTCGAGGTCCACGTGGGCCGCCGAGTCGCGGGCCGGGTCGAGGAACGGCTCGTTCGGCTCGTGCACGAGGTGGTGCACCAGCGGGTTCTGGGTGAGGTCGGCCCAGTGCTCGTCGAGGTCCTTCCACAGCCGGTACTTGGCGAACTGCAGGATCGCCAGGTCCGCCGTCGCCTCCACCCGGTAGGGCAGGCCGTGCCCGACCAGCGCGACCCGCATGGCCTCCAGTGCCCGGTCGAGCTCCAGCGTGGTCTCGGCCGCCTCGGTCAGCGTCGGGACGACGAGCCCGTGCACCTGGCGCAGCTTCTCCAGCAGGCAGTAGTTGGGGGTGCTCGACCCCGACTCGTCCAGCGACAGCCGGTAGGAGCCGGTGCGCCCCACGGGCGCGAGGACGACGGGCACCAGCAGCAGCGGTGAGCGCAGCGGCCGCCCGTCGAGCTCCCACACCAGCGAGCCCAGCGCCAGGTACAGGTTGTTCGCGCCGGTCTCCTCCTGCACCGTTTTGGCGCGGTAGGCGAGGTTGCGCAGCCGGGGGAGGTAGCCGCCGGAGGTGACCTCGGCGTGCACCTCGCGCCGCTCGACCAGCAGCTCGGTGAGCTGCTCGGCGGGAAGCTCCGCGGCCCCGGTGAGGCCGCGCTCCTTCTGGACGGCGGCCAGCTGGTCCGCCGGCAGCAGCGTCACCGGGGTGCCGTCGTGGATGAAGTTGTCCAGGATCGGCAGCGCCGTGCCGGGCACCGTGAGCGGCAGGCCGGCGCGCTCGGTGTAGTTGATCAGCCGGTTGCGCAGGCTCAGGTCGAGCAGCGCGTTCTTCCACTGCTGCACCCGGGGCGGCGCCTCGGGGCGGCTGCCGGGCTGCTGCGGCGTCGTCCCGGTGGGGAAGGCCGGCGCGCTGTGCTCGGCCGGCCGGTACTCGACCACCTGCAGCAGGCCCTCCGGCGTCCGGGCGCGGGCCGGCAGCGGCAGGATGCCGTCCCGCCGGGCGCGGTGGACGTCGGTGACGCCGAGGACACGGTCGAGCTCGCCGGTCAGCCAGCCGTCGTAGGCGGCGCGGTGCAGGTCCTCGTCGGCGGAGGCCGAACCGGTGAGCAGCGTGGTCTCGACCAGGCCGATGAGCCCGAGGTCGACCAGGTTCACCAGCGGGGCGGCGTCCGTCGTGGCGGCGCTCTCGGAGCTGCGCTCCTCCCGCCAGTAGCCGAGGAAGGAGTGCCCCTCGGCCAGCCACAGCAGCGGTCGGATGCCGGCCTGCTCGCACGCGGCGGCGAGGAGCACCACGGTGTCCAGGGGGGTGCCCACCCGCCAGGTGAGGACGTCGCCGGGCGAGCGCACCTGCTGCCCGAGGTCGGACCAGCTGGCCGGGGGCTCGGAGTGCCGGACGCCGCGGCGGCGCAGGGCGTCGGCGAGGGCGTGCACCACCTCGTCGACCCGCTCGGCGGTGGCCGCGTAGCCGACCATCGCACCGCTGCCGGTCCGCTGCTCCAGCAGCTCGGCGGCCTCGGCCACCAGACCGGTGACCGCCGGGTGGTTGGGCAGCACATGGGCGGCGAGCATCTCCAGCGCCAGCGGCAGCGGCGTGGCCAGCCACTGGTTGGCGGCGAGCACCTGCACCGGCGTGGTGGCCTCGCCCAGCAGCTCGGCGTCGAGCTCCACCTCGACGTCGACGACGCCGGGGCGCTGTTCCTCGACGTGCAGCATCGCCGCCGGGTCCATGACCAGCCCGATGCCGGTGAGCACGGTGGTGCGGCCGGCGTCGATGTCGGCGAGCAGCTCGACGGGCTGGGCGATCGATCCCTCCGCATCCCGCACGGACAGCCGGACCGTCGCCCCGCGCAGGGGCCGGTCGGCGGTCAGCGCGAGGCGGGAGACGACCGGCAACCGGTTGTGCGCCAGGGCGTAGCTGAGCACCGGGGTGGCGGTGAGCTCGATGGAGACCGCCGTCGACGGCGCGTCGACATCACCGAGCTCGATGTCGGCAGTGATCTCCATGTCACCTGTCTACCGGGTCGGACGGACTGGTCCGCCCATGGTCCCCGACGGGTGGGGCGGATGTGACGGGTGCGGTCGATCGTTGCGCGGGATCACAGGGCCGTTCGCCGTGGGCGGTTCCGGCACCCCGCGGTCCTGCCGATGGTGGACGACCCTCGACGATCGCGGCTGGATGGGACCCTGCTCCCCCCGGGAGCGAAGTCCCGATCCGGAGCCCGGGCCGCGGCCGGTCCGGCTTGCCGTACCGCCGCCGTCCGGGTGAGGGTGCGGGCATGAGAAGCCGCAGCGTCACGACTCCGGGCTCCTCGTCGAGGACCGGGAGCACGTCCGGGTGCTGACCCTCGACCGGCCCGAGCGGCGCAACGCGCTCTCCACCGAGCTGCAGGCCGATCTGGTGGAGCAGTTGCTGCGGGTGGTCGAGGACGGCGTCCGCGCGGTGGTGCTCACCGGCACGGGGCCGGCGTTCTGCGCCGGTTTCGACCTCAAGGAGATCCGGGCCGCCGACGAGCGGGGGGAGCGGTTCCGCCCGCCGATGGACCGGCCGGCCCGGGCGGTCTTCGAGGTGGTCACCGAGACGCCGGTGCCGGTGATCGCCGCGCTCAACGGTCCGGCGGTCGCCGGTGGTTTCGAGCTGGCCCTGGCGTGCGACCTGCGGATCGCCTCGCCGGCAGTCCGCTTCGCCCTGCCGGAGGCCGCGATCGGCATGGGCGCCAACTTCGGCTCGGTGGTGCTGCCCAAGCGGATCCCGGTCGGCATCGCGCTCGAGCTGTTGTTCACCGGCGATCCGGTCGACGCGACCGAGGCGCAGCGGTGGGGGCTGGTCAACCGGCTGGTCGAGCCGGATCAGGTGCTGCCGATCGCGCTCGATCTCGCCGCCCGGATCGCGGCCAACGCGCCCATCTCGGTGCGCCGCATGAAGGAGACCGCGATCAAGGCGCTGGAGCTGCCGCTCTGGCAGGGGCTGCGGCTGGACGTCGGCCCCAACCCCTACCTGAGCGAGGACCGCAAGGAGGGCATCGCCGCCCGGCTGGAGAAGCGGCCGCCCCGCTGGTCCGGCCGCTGATCCGCCGGCCGCGGCGGCAGCGACCTGATGCGGAACGTGGTCGTTCATGACGGTCGCGTAACGGCTCGTCACTCCCGTCGAAACGAGGTGCCGATCGCCGGTCGGTGCTGCCAGGGTCCCCCTGTCCGTGTCGGTACCGATCCCCGAGGAGTCCTCATGACCTGTGCGCACTGCGGAGCCGTGCACCAGCGAGGCCGCTACTGCGTCGGCTGCGGCAAGACCATGCCGCCCTCGACGCTGCCGCCCCGTCCGGTCCGCCTGGCCCCGCGCCCGCCGTACGAGGTCACCGATGAGATGACCCAGCCGGTGCTGCGGTTCGACGTGCGCCCGCGACGGTCGCCGGCGCTCGAGCGGGTCGTGGCCGAGGCCGGCTGAGGGCTCTGCGGGCAGTTGTGCTCCGAGTCCGGGGCGACCCAGAGCGCAACTGTCTGGGCCACCCCGCGGCGGATTCACCCGTCCGGGTGACGAGGCTCACTGCTAGCAATCTGCTTGCAGTAGTTAGCACTCCGCGGATGTGGGGCATGCAAGAGACCGTCAGGTCATCCCCACGTCCTTGGAGCTGCATCTCTCGTGACCGACGACAACGCCAAGATCATCAACCAGCTGCGCGCCCTCGCCCTGCTCACGCAGACCGAGGAGCAGATCGCACGCACCCGCATCTCGCAGGCTCGTACCGACGCCGTCCGTCGCGAGCTGACCCAGAACGCCGACAACGCCGCCGCCCGCTCGCTGGAGATCACCGAGCAGCTGCGCGCGGTGGGTGGGGTCCCCGACGTCGTCACCCCGGTGGTCGGCCGGCTCTCCGCCGCTCTCAAGGCCACTTTCGAGCAGGCCACCTCGGTCGAGGAGGCACTGCTGCAGGACCTGCAGCTCGAGCACCAGCTGCTCGACCGCGCCACCTACCTCAAGGTGCTGGCCGACACCGCCGGTGAGACCAAGGTCCGCCAGCTCGCCGAGAAGCTCGTCGACGCCCACAAGGCGACCGTCGAGTGGCTGACCGTCGTCCTCGCCGAGGAGGCCCTGGGCGGCCCCGCCGCCCTCGTCGCCACCCCGGTGCAGAAGGTCGCCGGTGCCGTCGCCCGCGGCGTCAACGCGCCGGTGCGCTTCTGGGCCAACACGGTCAACAACGCCGTCGACACGGTGAAGCACGCCGGTGAGGAGACCTCCGACCGGTTCTCCGCCGTCACCGACCGGGCCGCCGCGTTGACCGACGCCGTCCGCGAGACCCTGACCGCCGGCCGCAGCGCCTCGCTGCGCCGGGCCGAGCAGGTCGCGAACCGTGAGGGCGACAAGGATGTCGCCAAGGCCGCCCGGACGGCCCGGGAGGAGCTCGGCGACGTCTCCGCCGACGAGCTGCCGATCAAGAACTACGACAATCTCTCCGTCGGCGACGCCGTGAAGGCGATCAAGGACCTGAAGACGCCGCACGACATCCGCGTCGTCATCAGCTACGAGGAGGCCCACAAGAACCGGGCCAACGTGGCCAGCGCCGCGCAGACCCAGCTGGCCGCCCTGGCCAAGGAAGCGGTCGGCGTCAGCAGCTGAGCACCACCCCCTCACCCCGGAGGGGACCGCAGGGCCCGCACCCGCACGGAGGGTGCGGGCCCTCGGCGTGTCCGAGATCGCCCCGTCCGCGGGTTTGGCACGCCGAGCCGGGAGGGGAAGCTTGGACGCATGAGCATCACACCCGAGGCCCTCGAGGCGGAGTTCTCGCTGACGACGGCCGCGACCCGGCTGGACTTCCTCAGTCGCCGCGACAACGGCGACACCGCGCTCAACACCGTCCGCGACGACGACGACCCGTGGGCCGCGACCCTCCGCGACACCGGCACCCAGCTCGACGTCCACGAGGCCCTGGAGCTCCTGGCCCTCGGCGAGGTCGTCTCCCGCAAGGCGCACGACAGCCAGCTGGTCGGCATCCGCGCCGCGCTGCGCGGCGGCGCCGACTGGGACCAGATCGCCGCCGCCCTCGGCGGCAGCCCGCAGCAGGCCTACGACTCCTTCACCGAGGCCGTCGCCCGGCAGCTCGATTCCGACGCCGCAGCGTCGGCCCGCGAGCTCGCCGGTAGCCGCCCGGCCCGCTGAGGGCGGTCAGCGCACCTCGACGCCCTTCCAGAAGGCCACGCGCCCGGCGATCTCCCGGGCAGCGTCCTTCGGCTCGGGGTAGCACCAGGCCGCGTCCCGGTTGACCTGGCCGTCGACCTCCAGGCTGAAGTAGGACGCCGTGCCCTTCCAGGGGCACACGCTGTGCGTCTCCGAGGGTCGCAGGACGTCGTCGCGCACCGCGTCCCGCGGGAAGTAGGCGTTGCCCTCGATCGTGACGATGTCGTCGGACTCGGCGACGACGAGGCCGTTCCAGGTGGCAGTGGTCATGGTCCGATCGTCCCCGTCCTCGACTGCCTGTGCGCGTCGGGAGGAGTGACCGCCGACGCCGTGGGCATGGAGCCGGGGACGGCGGTCACCCGGCCGCTCCCCGATTCCCAGGAGGCTTCGCATGTCGCATCCCGACGACCACGGCCGCGACGACCGACCCGAGGCGGCTGGCGCCTCCCCGGAGGGACGGCGGCGCGGCCGGATCCTCATCCCGCTGGCCATCCTGCTGGTGATCGCCGCGGTGTTCGCCTACATCCTGCTCGTCGGCACGAGCAACGACGAGGCCGCTGAGGACATCGGCGCACCGGCGTCCGCGCCCGTGGTCGCGACGGCGCCGGTCTGACGCCGGTCGACGGGTGAGCACGGCGAACGTGGCGACCGCGTGAGCCCGGCACCATCCTCTGCGCCGAGCCGGTCTGATCCGTCACTCCCGAGTGCCCTGCCGGTCCTCCCGGCGGGCGCCTCGGCCGCGGCGCGCAGCCGCTCCAGGGTCGTCACCATGCCGGCCCGCAGTGCCTCCCGGCGGTCTCCGGCGCGGAACACCTTCTCGATGACGAACCAGCCCACCCGCGTCACCGGCCGCTCCACGTCGTAGCTCTCCACCACCCGCGTGCCTCCGTCGACCGGCTCGAAGCGGTACCGCCAGGCGATCGTCCCGGCGAAGGGCTCGGTGCGGACGAACGCGAATTCCCGGCCCGGGTCGGCGGCGGTGACGACCGGTCGGTTCCTCCACCGCCGGCCCGCAGCGGTGGTGTTGACGGCCTCGAAGCGGGCCCCCACCGCCGGGCCGGTCGCGCCGTCCAGCCAGCGGCAGCTGACCAGGTCGGGGCTGAAGTCGGGCGTGCGGGTCACGTCTGCGACGAGGGCGTAGACCTTCTCGGGTGGGGCGGCGGCGACGGTGCTGACCTCGTCGCGGTCCAGGGTCTGCATGGCGACTCCTCAGGGTGCGTAGGCGGAGAGGAACAGGTCGATCGCTGCGTCGGTGAGCCGGCTGAACACGCCCTCGGCGAAGGGCGCGCCGGGCTGGTTGGCCAGCTGCTGGGAGATCAGCCCGCTCAGGACGACGGTGTAGAGGCGCACCGTGTCGTCGGAGTCGGCCGAGGGGTGGAGCTGGCCCAGGCGCACGGCCTCGGCGAACTCCGCCCGCACATCGGCCATCTCGTCGACCGAGGGCGCGAAGACGGCGGGCGAGGGCTCGAAGCCGGGCACCGGGCGCCAGTGCAGCAGATGGGCCAGTGCGGGGTGCTCGACCGCCCAGTGGACGACGGCCGCCGCCCCGGCGCGGATCCGCGGGACTCCCCGCGGGAGCCCGTCGACCGCGGAACGGACCGCCGCCTGCTGCGCGGTCAGGCCTCGGGCGAAGAGCGCGTCGTAGAAGGCGTGCCGCGAGGGGAAGTACTTGTAGAGCGACGGGCCGCGGATGCCCATCCGCCGGGCGACCTCGGAGACGCTCAACGCGCCGACGCCGTCCGCGGCCATCAGTGCCTGGCCGTGCTCCAGTGCCTCGGCGACGACGGCGGCACGCCGGCGTGCCACGCGATCCGTCCGGCTTGGTGCCGTAGCCACGGCTACAGGGTCTAGCCTCCTGTTCCTGCCGTCAAGGGGCCTGCGTCGGAGCGCCCGCCGGCGACGCGGGCACTCGCCGTCCTGGCCGTCCCGGCGCGCTTCCCCCCGTCGGGACGTGCTCCCCGGAAGGTCTGCCTCTGAGTGCATCTGCACTCAGAGGCAGACCTTCGGACGAGAACCTGTGGCGCCCTGGAGATGACCACAGCGAGCGGGGTAGCACCTTCCCCGTCCACAGCACCGGCGCGGACCGGGGAGGCGGGTGCCCCGGTGGGGCCGGTCGCGGCCGAGCTCGCGGACCTACGGCTGGCGGGCCCTGTCCGCCGACGGACGGAGGCGTCCGGGATGGCCGCCGACCGGGCGTGCGACCTGGGCGGACGCGGCGGACCCGTGCCGGTGGCGGCGTCCGGTCACGACATCTCGCGCCGCATCGGCAGGTGCGGGATGCCGTCCTCGACGTAGCCGGGGCCGCTGCGCCGGAAGCCGAAGCGCGCGTACCACTCCTCGAGGTGGGCCTGGGCGCCCAGCGTGAGCTTGCCGTCGCCGTAGTCGGCGATCGCCTGCTGGATCAGCCGGGCGGCCAGCCCGCGGCCGCGCGCGGCCGCCGCGGTGGCTACCCGGCCGATGGCCCGCGAGGTGCCGTCGTCGAGCACCCGGATGGTCGCCAGCACCGCGCCGCCGTCCTCGAGCCACAGGTGCTCGGTGGCCGGCTCGACGTCGCGGCCGTCCAGCTCCGGGTAGGGGCACTGCTGCTCGACGACGAACACGTCCACCCGGAGGCGGCACAGCGCGTACACCTCGAACGGCGTCAGGTCGGCGAACCGGGCACGGCGCAGGCGCGGGCCGTCGGCGTCGGGAGAGCGCATGTGCTCCGTTGTAGCCCACGGCCCACGCGACCCTGGCGGCTGGCCGGGGCGGGAGCGCGCATGCTTAGGTGTGCCTTGCCTATCTGCAGGAGGACTTTCGTGACCAGGCTCGGCCGCGCGACCGTCGGCGCCCTCTCCACCCTCACCCTCTCGGCGTCGCTGGCCGCCTGTGGTTCGGACGCCGACACGCTGACCGTCTACAGCGCCCAGCACGAGAGCCTGGTGCGCACGATGCTCGCCGACTTCACCGAGGAGACGGGCATCGAGCTCGAGTTCCGCGACGCCAACGACTCCGAGCTGGCCAACCAGATCGTCGAGGAGGGCGACGCCTCGCCGGCCGACGTCTTCCTCACCGAGAACAGCCCGGCCATCGACGTCGTCGACCAGGCCGGCCTGCTGGCGCCGCTGGACGAGGAGGCCCTGGGCCAGGTCGACGAGCAGTTCCGGCCGTCGTCGGGGAACTGGGTCGGTTTCGCCGCCCGCTCCACCGTGCTGGCCTACAGCCCCGAGGCGGTCAGCGAGGACCAGCTGCCCACCTCCATCCTCGAACTGGCCGACCCGCAGTACGAGGGGCGCGTGGGCGTCGCGGCCGGCGGCGCGGACTTCCAGGCCATCGTCAGCGCGGTGCTGGCCCTCGAGGGCGAGGACGCCACCAGGCAGTGGCTGACCGGCCTGGAGCGCAACGCCGAGATCTACGCCAGCAACACCGCGGTGATGAAGGCGGTCGACGAGGGCGAGATCGACCTCGGGGTCATGTACCACTACTACTGGTACCGCGACCAGGCCGAGGGCGGCCTCGTGGGTGACGACGCCGAGCTGCACTACTTCGGCAACTCCGACCCGGGCGCCTTCCTCAGCGTCTCCGGCGCGGGGGTCCTCGCCTCCTCCGACCAGCCCGATCAGGCACAGCGGCTGGTCGCCTACCTGACCGACCGCGCGGCCCAGGAGCGACTGGCCGACAGCGACGCCCTGGAGTACGCGGTGGGCACCGGCGTCGAGTCGGCCGACGTGCTGCCGCCGCTGGCCGAGCTGGAGGCCCCCGAGGTCGACCCCGGCGCCCTCGACGCCCCGCAGGTCACCGAGCTGATGCAGGAAGTGGGCCTGCTCTGACCGCTCCCACGCTCGGCACCGCGAGCCCCGGAGCGCCGGTACCCCCGGCGCCCCGGGGCTCCGGTGCGTCCGCGCGCGGACGCCGGCGGCTGCGGCGGTCCCCGGTCACCGTGGCGCTGGCGGTCTGCGTCGCGGCCCTGGCGCTGCTGCCGCTGGGCTACATCGCCGGCTACACCGTCGAGGTCGGCTGGTCCGGCGTCCGTGAGCTGGTGCTGCGACCACGGGTCGCCGAACTGCTCTGGAACACCGGCCGGCTGGTGCTGGGCACCGTCGCCGTGTGCGCCGTCCTCGGGGTGGGGGCCGCCTGGCTGGTCGAGCGCTCCACGGTCCCCGGCCGGCGGGCCTGGCACGTCCTGCTGGTGGCCCCGCTGGCGGTGCCGGCGTTCGTGAACAGCTTCGCGTGGATATCGCTGCTACCCGGGCTGGACACCTACGCCGGAGCGCTGCTGGTCGTCTCGCTGTCCTACTTCCCGTTCGTCTACCTGCCCGCGGTGGCCGCGTTCCGCGGCTTGGACCCGGCGCTCGAGGAGACCGCCCGCGGACTGGGCCTGTCCGGCTGGGCGGTGTTCGTGCGGGTGCAGCTGCCGCAGCTGCGGGTGGCACTGCTCGGCGGCAGCCTCCTGGTGGCGCTGCACGTGCTGGCCGAGTTCGGAGCGCTGCAGATGCTGCGGTATCCCACCTTCACCACCGCCATCTACGACCAGTACCGGGCGACCTTCAACGGGCCCGCGGCCACGATGCTCGCCGGGGTGCTCGTGCTGCTGTGCCTGTTCCTGCTGGTGGGGGAGCTGCGGTTGCGAGGAGCCCGCGGCTACGCCGGCAGCGGTCGCGGCGCCGTCCGCCCGGTCCGGCCGACCGCGCTGCGCCGGCTGACCGTCCCGGCGCTGGCCGCGCTCGCCGTGCTGGTGGCCGCGGCTCTGCTCGTTCCCCTCGGCGGGATGGCGTACTGGTTGCTCGCCGGCGCCTCCAGCAGCCTCGACGCGGCCGAGCTCGCCGCCACCACGGCCAGCACGCTGGCGCTGGCCGCCGCGGCGGCGCTGGTCACCACGGCGATGGCGCTGCCCACCGGCTGGCTCGCGGTGCGCGCCCGGAGCCGGGTGGCGACGTTGCTGGAGCGGGCCACCTACGTCGGCAGCGCGGTCCCCGGCATCGTCGTCGCCCTGGCGCTGGTGACGCTCAGCATCCGGGCCACCCCGTGGCTGTACCAGACCGTGCCGGTCCTGGTCGCCGCCTACGCCATCCTGTTCCTCCCGCGGGCGGTCGTTCCCGTCCGGGCGGCGGTCGAGCAGTCCCCGCCGCTGTACGACGACGTGGCGGCGTCGCTGGGCTCCTCGGGCGCCGACCGGCTGCGCCGGGTCACCCTGCCGCTGCTCGCGCCCGGGATGGGCGCGGGGGCGGCGCTGGTCTTCCTCGCGGTGGTCACCGAGCTGACCGCCACCCTGCTGCTCGCGCCCACCGGTACGACGACGCTGGCCACGGCGTTCTGGTCGGCGAGCAGTGCCTTCGAGTACGGGGCCGCCGCCCCGTACGCGGTGGTCATGGTGCTGCTGTCCGTACCTGCCACCGTGCTGCTGTCCCGAGACACCCGACGAGGTCTGACCCCATGAGCTCCCTCACCGTGACCGCGCTGACCAAGGCTTTCGGTGCCACCCCGGTGCTCACCGGGGTGGACCTGCACGTGCCGGCCGGTGGCCTGGTCGCCCTGCTGGGCCCCTCGGGCTGCGGCAAGACGACGCTGCTGCGGTTGGTGGCCGGGTTCGACGACCCCGACAGCGGAACCGTCGTCCTCGGCGACCGCGTCGTGGCCGGTGCGGGGAGGGGCGTGCCCGCCCGCAAGCGCGGCATCGGGTTCGTCCCGCAGGAGGGCGGCCTGTTCCCGCACCTGTCCGTGGCCGGCAACATCACCTTCGGCCTGCCCCGGCAGCAGCGGCGCGACTCCGGCCGGGTCCGCGAGCTGCTGGACCTCGTCGGTCTGGACGCCGCCCTGTCCGACCGGTCGCCGCACCAGCTCTCCGGCGGCCAGCAGCAGCGGGTGGCGCTGGCCCGGGCGCTGGCGCCCGAGCCCTCCCTGGTGCTGCTCGACGAGCCCTTCTCCTCCCTCGACGCCGCCCTCCGCGAGGAGACCCGGCAGGCCGTCAGCGCGGCGCTGACCGCGGCCGGGGCCACCGGGTTGCTGGTCACCCACGACCAGGCGGAGGCGCTGTCGATGGCCGACCAGGTCGCGGTGCTGCGCGGGGGACGGCTGGTCCAGCTGAGCGACCCGCGCACCCTCTACCAGCGCCCGGCGGACCTCGACGTGGCCGCGTTCGTGGGGGAGTCGGTCGTCCTGGCCGCCGACGTCCGGGACGGGCGCGCGGAGTCGGTGCTGGGCAGCCTGGTCGTCACGGGGGCCGCCGTCCCGGGCCCGGCCCGCATCCTGCTGCGCCCGGAGCAGCTCCGGCTGGTCCCTCCGGTCGGCGCCGTGCCGCGCGGACGGGTGCGGAGCGTCGACTTCTACGGCCACGACTCCCGGGTGCGCCTCGACCTCCCCGGCGGGTGCTCCGTCACCGCCCGTCTGGAGGGCGCCGACCTGCCCTCGGTCGGTCAGGACGTCGGTATCGAGGTGTCCGGTGCGGCCGTCGCCTTCCCCGCCGCGGGCGATGCGGCGGGGGGTGCCGGGCCGGCCGTCGTCGTCGGTCCCGCCGGTGCGGGCCCGACGCGCCGACGGGCCGTCGAGCCGATCAGTTAGGAGAGCCTAAGCTACCCGGCATGGATCTGTTCCTGTTCACCACCGACGCCGCCTGGGGCCGCGACGTGGTCGCCGCGGGTGCGGCAGGGCTCGTCGTCGACTGGGAGCGGCGCGGCAAGCTGCACCGCCAAGCGGGTGAGGGTACGCAGATCAACGCCGACACCCCTGCGGACCTGTCGCGGGTGCGGGCGGCCACCCCCGGCCGGCTGCTCTGCCGGATCAACGGCCTGGGGCCGTGGACCGCCGAGGAGGTCGCCGAGGCGGTCGACCGCGGGGCCGACGAACTGCTCCTGCCCATGGTGCGGTCGGCCGAGGAGGTCGACCGGGCACTGGACGTCGTCGCCGGCCGCATCCCCCTGGGCATCCTCGTCGAGACCCAGGACGCCGTCGACCGGGTGGGCGAGCTCGTCCGGCGGCCGCTCGCCCGGATCTACGTGGGGCTCAACGACCTGCGCATCGACCGCCGGTCCACCGAGCTGTTCCGGCCGCTCGTCGACGGCACGGTCGACGACGTGCGGGCGCAGGTACCGATGCCGTTCGGGGTGGGCGGCCTGACGCTGCCCGGGCACGGCTTCCCGCTGGCGGGGGACCTGCTGGCCGCCGAGCTGGTGCGGATCGGTGCTCGATTCACCTTCCTGCGCCGTGCGTTCACCGCCGACATGGCCGGTCGCGACCCCTTCGTCGAGGTGCCCCGGCTGCTCGCCGGGCTGGACGAGCTGCGCCGCGCCGACGCCGAGCGGGCCCTGGAGCTCCGGGATGCGTTCGCCGCGGCCGTCGCCGGGCTGCCCGGGGCCCAGGTGGCGCAGCCGGCGTGAGAGCACTGGTGACCGGTGCCGGCGGCTTCGTCGGGCGGCACCTGGTGGCACGGCTGCAGCACGAGGGCTGGCAGGTCACGGGCCTGACCCGCCGCGACGTCGACCTCGCCGATCCGGTCGCCGCTGCGGCCGCGGTGCGGGCGGCCGACCCCGACGTCGCGTTCAGCCTCGCCGCAGG
This sequence comes from Blastococcus capsensis, assembly GCF_030165005.1. Classification (GTDB taxonomy): domain Bacteria; phylum Actinomycetota; class Actinomycetes; order Mycobacteriales; family Geodermatophilaceae; genus Blastococcus; species Blastococcus capsensis. Next base: position 185,027 of record NZ_JASNNW010000007.1, on the reverse strand, counting down.
GCGGGCCAAGGGCACGCCGGCCGAACGGGCGGCCACGGTGGCGGTCAACACCAGCCCCTGGCTGGTCGACGCGCTGCCCGATCGCTGCCGCACCGTGGTCCGGCTGGGCTCGTCGACCGAGTACGCCGCCGCCTCCCGCCCCCTGGCGGAGGACGCGCCCCTGGAACCGCGCGGCTTCTTCGGCGCCACCAAGGCGGCCGGCTCGCTGCTCCTCCAGGCGGCCGCCGCCGAGCGGGGCATCCGGGCCGCGGTGCTGCGCGCCTTCCAGGTCTACGGGCCCGGCGACCACCCCACCCGGCTGGTCCCGGTGGTGATGGCCGCGGCCCGCGACGGGGGCACCGTCGACCTGCCCGCCCGGCTGAGCCGGCGGGACTGGGTCTGGGTGGGTGACGTCGTCGACGCGTGCCTCCGGGCCGCCGTGGACGACGGCCTGCCGCCGGGCGTGGTGCTCAACATCGGCACCGGCGTGCAGACCAGCACCGAGGAGCTCGTGGCGGTCGCCGAGCGGGTCACCGGACGGCCGATCGCGACCGTGCCGGGCGCGCACCCCGGCCGTGGCTGGGACACCGCGGACTGGGTCTGCGACCCGGCGCTGGCCCGCCGGCTGCTCGGCTGGTCGCCGACGGTCGACCTCGCCGAGGGGTTGGCACGTACCTGGGCGGCCGGGTGAGCGACGCGGGCACCGGGTCGCGGGTGGCCGTGGTCGTGCCGGTGTACGGGAACGAGGCAACCCTGCCCGAGCTCGCCGACCGGCTGGCCGCCGCGCTTCCCGGCCGGGACTGGCGGCTGCGGCTGGTCATCGACGCCTCCCCGGACGACAGCGCCCGGGTCGCCCGCGAGCTGGCCGCGCGGGACGGGCGGATCGCGGTCACCGGGCTGACGGTCAACGTCGGTCAGCACGCCGCGCTGGCCCGGGGGCTCGCGGAGGAGCCCGACGCGGACGTGTGGGTGTGCCTGGACGCCGACCTGCAGGACCCGCCGGAGGCCGTCCCGCTGCTGCTGGACCGGCTGGCCGCCGGCGACGTGGCGGCGGTCTTCGCCGGCCGGCGCGGTCGCTACGAGTCCCCGCTGCGCCGCGCCACCGGCACGCTGCACCGGCGGGTGGCCGCCGCGCTCACCGGGCTGCCCCCGGACGCCGGCGCCTTCCTCGCCATGGGCCCGGCCGTGCGCGCCGCCGTCGTGGCGGCGGTGGAGCAGCGCGGCGCGCCCAGCGTGGTCCTCGCCGTCGGCCGGTCCGGCCGGACGACGACCAGCGTGCCGGTGGTCCGGGACCAGCGTCCGGTCGGGCGGTCGGCCTGGACGCCCGGTGCGCGGCTGCGGCAGTCGGCCCGGTCGCTGTCCTGGGCGCTGCGCGCCCGCCGCTGAACGGAAGGGCTCAGCGCGCCCACGTCTGGAGGGCCAGGAACGTCTTGTCCGCGGGGAACTCGTACTGCCGGACCATGCGCAGGCCGGCGTCCCGCAGGATCGCGTCGTCGTCGGTGGGTATCGGCTCGCCGCGGACGATGCGGCGGACCAGCCACACCCGGTCCGCGTCGGCCGGGGCGTCGTCCGGGGGGAGGACGACGTCGGGCCGCAGCTGCGGGGCGGACGTGCGCACGTAGTGGTCCAGGCCGATCGCCGAGCGCTGGTCGGCGGCGACGATCGGCTCGCCGGCCTCGTGCAGCTCGGTCAGGAGCGCCACGACCTCGTCGGCCCGCTCGCGCGGTCCCCGCTCCGCCAGCGGCGCGGCGGCGAGCAGCGAGCAGCCGACCAGCACGGCCGCGACCGGCACCCGGGCCACGCGCGGCAGGGACATCGCCCCCGCGGCAGCGAGCACGCCCAGCCCCAGCAGGCCGGCCAGCAGGTAGCGGGGGAGGAAGACCGGCCGCACGAGCTCGGCGGCGAGCAGCAGCAGCAGCGGCACCACCACCCAGCTGGTGGCGACGACGCGGGCACCGCGGGCGCGGACCGCGCCGACCAGCGCGAGCACGAGGGTGAGGTAGAGCAGCGGGGTGCGCCCGCCCGCCCACGCCTCCGCGGCCATCCCGACGAGCCCGCCGTCGGTGTCGCGCAGGTGCTCGGCGTTGCGCGCACCGGTGCCGTTGAGCACCGCGAGGGCCACGAAACCCACGGGCGGCAGGGCGGCCAGCGCCCCGGTGAGCACGACCGGGATCGCGCGGCGGCGCCGCAGCAGCACCGCCGCGGTGACGAAGGCGGCGAGCACGGTGACCGCGTACCAATGAGCCAGCCCCATGCCGGCCCCGGCGAGCCCGAACAGCAGCAGTCCCCGGGGCGCCTCCTGCAGCCAGCGGGCCAGCCCGAGCGCCGTCGCCCCGGTGGCGAGCACGGCCAGCCCGTAGCTGCGCGCCTCCACGGCCTGCTCGAGCACCAGCGGGTTCGCCGCGAGGACGAGGCCCGCGAGGAGGCCGGTGCCCCGGCCGGCGAGGCGGGTGAGCGCCCGGGTGGCCAGGGTGAGCCCACCCGCCGTGGCCAGGAGGGAGAGCACCCGCAGCGACGTGTCCCCGCCCAGCCCCGGGACGGCGTGCCACACGTACATGACGAGGTAGTAGGGGGCGTTGTACGACGGCGGGACGTCGGCCAGGTAGCTGGTGGTACCCACTCCGGTGGTGATCGCGGTGAGGATGTCGCCCAGCGGCAGTCGGCCCACCTCGGCGGTGAAGAGCTCGTCGAACCACAGGCCGTGCCCGGGGGCGAGCAGCACGACGCCCAGGACGGCGACGAGGAGCGCGGGCAGCAGCTCGACCGGCGACCAGGGCGCCCCTGCTTCGGCTCCGGCATCCGTCCGCGAGCCGGCCGGCGACCCCACCTCCGTCGCAGTCGTCACCCCTGCAGGTTAGGTGACCCTCTCCTGGCCGTCGGGCACCCGGCCCGACATGGTGCGGCAGCGGACCGCCCGCGAGCCGGATGGGATGCGGACGCCGTCGCGGGGTAGGGACCGGACCATGTCGATGTCGAGCCCGTTCGAACCGCACCTCGGCCGTCCTGACGACGGCATCCCCGCCGCTGACCCGGGGCCTGGCGCACCCCCACCCGCGGAGGGATACGGCCCCGCCGGGGAGGAACCCGACCGTCCCGCCGAGGCGACCCGCCCACCGGCCGAGGGAGGCGACGCGCAGACCGACCCGCCGGAGGAACCGCCGTTCCGCACGCCCGACCCGCACGACATCGGGCCGGCGTCGGAGAACTGACCGACGACGGGCCGGCGGTCAGCTGCCGAAGCGGGCGGCTGACCGGGCCCGCGCCTTGGCCGCCTCGACCTCCCGGTCCTTGGGCGGTGCCGTGGTCACCAGGCTCTCCAGCAGCCGGGCCGAGGCGGCGGCCACCTCGGCCACCGCGCGGTCGAACGCCTCGCCGTTGGCCCGCGACGGCTTGGCCGTACCGCTGATCTTGCGGACGTACTGCAGCGCGGCAGCGCGGATCTCGTCGTCCGCGGCGGGCGGCTCGAAATGGGCCAGCGGGCGGATGTTGCGGCACATGCGCCGCAGCGTAGGAGTCGGGGGGAGGGGGGAGCGCGGTGCTCGTCGTGGTGGATGTCGCCAACGTGGTGGGCAGCCGTCCCGACGGCTGGTGGCGGGACCGGGCCGGGGCCGCCGGCCGGCTGCTGGGCCGGCTGGCCGGGCTGCCGGGTGCCACCGTCGAGGGGCCGGAGGGCACGCCGCTGACCTGCACCGGCGTCGTGGCCGTCGTGGAGGGGGCGGCGCGGGATGTGGCGGCGCCGGACGGCGTCCCGGTGGTGCGGGCGCCCGGCAGCGGCGACGACGCGCTGGTCGCAGCGGTGGCGGAGCTCGACTCCCCGACGCTGGTGGTGACCGCCGACCGGGGGCTGCGGGCGCGGCTGCCCGACCGGGCCGACCGGGTCGGTCCGGGCTGGCTGCTGGCGTGTCTGGCCCGGCTCGACGGCATGACCGGCGGCACGACCGGGTAGTGCGCGACCGACATCGGGCGGCCGGGGATGCGGCGCCCCTCTGCTGGCGAGGAGAACCCGTGTCGATCCCCGAGGGCACCCGACGCCCGCTCACCGCCCTGGTCACCGGCGCCTCCAGCGGCATCGGCCGGGCCACCGCGGTGCAGCTCGGCGAGCGCGGCGCCCGTGTGGTGCTGGTCGCCCGCGGACGGGAGTCGCTGGAGGAGGCCGCGGAGGAGGTGCGAGCCGCGGGGGCGGCCGCGGTGCGGGTCTGCCCGGCCGACGTGCTCGACGAGGAGGCCGTCGCGGGGGTCGTCGCCGCGACGGTGGCGGAGTTCGGCCGGCTCGACGTCGTCGTGCACTCCGCCCAGGTGATGGCCTACGGCCGGATCGAGGACGTGCCCAAGGAGGTCTACGAGCGGGTCGTCGCCACGTCGCTGAACGGCACGGCGACGGTGGCCCGGCAGGTGCTCCCGGTGTTCCGCCGGCAGCACGCCGGACACCTGGTGATCGTGAACTCGCTCCTCGGCACCGTGACGACCCCGCTGCTGGGCAGCTACACCGTCGCCAAGTGGGGGCAGCTGGCGCTGGCGCGGGTGCTGCAGCAGGAGACCCGGGACGAGCCCGGCATCTCGGTCTCCATCGTGCAGCCCGGTGGGGTCGACACGCCCATCTACGTGCAGGCAGCCACGTACGCCGGGGTCCACGGGTCACCCCCGCCGCCCGTCTACTCGGCGCAGCGGGCGGCCGGCATCATCCTCTCGACGCTGGACCGGCCCCGGCGCGTCGTGCAGGCGGGGCTGCTCAACCCGCTGATCACCGCCGGTTTCCGGCTGCTGCCCGGCGTCTACGACCTGCTGGTCGAGCCGCTGCTGCGGCGGCTGGCGATGGCCGACGAGCCGGTCGGCCCCACCGAGGGCAACGTCTTCCGGTCCAATCCGGCCGGCAACGCCGTCGACGGGCGCTCGGCCGCCCGGTGAGCGACGGCCGGGGAGGGCGGGTGCACGCGCCCTCCCCGGCAGCGGAGCTCAGGGCGTCCGGTCCTCGCCGCCGACGCCCCGCTCGGCCGACACGGACTCGGTCAGCCCGTGGTGGGAGTGCGACTCCTCGACCTCGTGCGCTGCCTCGGAGAGGACGGGCACCGCGGCCTTGCCGGGCAGCAGCCGGCGGACCAGCGGCCAGAGCAGGACGAGCACGACGATCACGTAGACGGTCACCGAGAGCGGGGTGACGAGCCCGCCGAGGTCCCCGTCGCTGATCTGCAGCGCGGTGCGCAGCCGCTCCTCGGCGAAGGGCCCGAGGATGACGCCGATGATCGCCGGCAGCACCGGCAGCCCGTAGCGCCGCATCATGAAGCCCAGGCCACCGATCGCCAGGAGCAGGAAGAGGTCGAACGGCGAGGCGTTGACCGCGTACGCGCCCAGGGCGGAGAAGAACAGGATCCCGGCGTAGAGGTACGAACGCGGGATCCGCAGCAGCCGTGCCCACAGCGGTGCCAGGGGGAGGTTGAGCACGAGCAGCATCGTGTTGCCGATGAAGAGGCTGGCGATCAGGCCCCACACGAGTTCGGGCTCGGTGTCGAACAGCCGCGGTCCCGGCTCGATGCCGTAGGTCTGGATGGCGACCAGCAGGATCGCGGCGGTGGCGGTCGTCGGGAGTCCGAGTGTCAGCAGGGGGACCAGGCCGCCCGCGGCCGAGGCGTTGTTGGTGGCCTCCGGTCCGGCCACGCCCTCGATGGCGCCGTGCCCGAACTCCTCGGGGTGCTTGGAGAGCTTCCGCTCGGTGACGTAGGAGAGGAAGGTGGGGATCTCCGCCCCGCCGGCCGGAACGGCGCCGAAGGGAAAGCCGATCGCGGTGCCGCGCAGCCACGGCTTCCAGGACCGCCGCCAGTCGTCGCGGCTCATGTGGCCGCTGCCGACGGGGATGATCTGGATCGGTGCCCGGCGCAGGTGCGCGGCGGTCCACAGGGCCTCGCCGACGGCGAACAGCCCGACCGCGACGATCACGATGTCGATGCCGTCGGCCAGCTCGGGGATGCCGAAGGTCAGCCGCTGCTGACCCGAGGTCGCGTCGATCCCGACCAGGCCGATCGTCAAGCCGAGTCCCAGGGCGGCGAGGCCGCGCACCCGGGAGCTGCCGAGCACGGACGTCACCGCGATGAAGGCCAGGACGATGATGGCGAAGAAGTCCGCCGGACCGATGAGGAGCGCGATCTCCGCGACGGTCGGCGCCAGCAACGCCAGCAGCAGCGTCGCGATGGTGCCGGCGACGAACGACCCGATGGCGGCGGTGGCCAGCGCCTGGGCCGCCCGCCCCCGTTTGGCCATCCGGTTGCCCTCGATGGCGGTGACCACCGACGCGCTCTCGCCGGGCGTGTTCAGCAGGATCGAGGTGGTGGACCCGCCGTACATGCCGCCGTAGTAGATGCCGGCGAACATGATCAACGCGCTGGTCACCGGCAGGGCGTAGGTCAGCGGGAGCAGCAGGGCGAGCGTCATGGCCGGCCCGATGCCGGGCAGGACCCCGATGGCGGTGCCCAGCAGCACGCCGAGGAAGGCGTACAGGAGGTTCTCGGGGGACAGGGCGGTGCCGAACCCGTTGAGCAGTTCGCCGAGCGCGCCCATCAGAGGATCCCCCGCAGCACGCCGACCGGGAGGGCGATGCCCAGCCCGAGGACGAACAGGTACCAGCTGCCGACCGACAGCACGAGCGCGATCACCACGTCCCTGACGTAGTGCCGGCTGCCGAGTGCGAAGGCGGCTCCCCAGAAGAGGATCGCGCCCGAGATCGGCCAGCCCAAGCTCTCGATGAGCAGCGCGTTGGCCGCGAACGCCGCGACCAGGAGTGCCATGGTGGCCCAGTCGCTGCGGCCGGTCAGGTCGACGTCCTCGCCGCCCTCGGGCTCGCCGCGCCCACCACGCGCGATGTCGACGGCCAGCACGACGGCGACGATCACCAGCAGGGTTCCCACGACCAGGGGCACCGCCTTGGGTCCGACCGGACCCCGGACGATCAGGCTCTCCGGCAGGAGCAGCGCCTGGACGATGACGAGGACGCCGAGCGCGCCGAGGAACAGGGCCACTCCGAACTCGGAGCGGCCCTGCTCCCTGGTGCTGCCGGGGGCGGCAGAGGTCACGCCAGCCCCAGCTCGCCGAGGATGGTCTGGACGCGCTGGCTCTCCTCGCCGAGGAACTCGCTGAACTCGTCACCGGTCAGGAAGGCGTCGGTCCAGCCGTTGGTCTCCAGCGCCTGCTGCCACTCCTCGCTGTCGTGCATCTCGGTGACGAGGTCGACGTGGCGCTGGGTCTCCTCCTCGGAGATCCCGGGGGCGGCGACGATGCCGCGCCAGTTGGTGAAGACCAGGTCGACGCCCTCGTCCGTCAACGTCGGCGCGTCCACGCCCTCGACGGGCTCCTCGCTGGTGACGGCCAGGATGCGCACATCGCCGGCGGCTGCCTGCTCGGCGACCTCGCCGATCCCGGTCGCGCCGAAGGCGATCTGGTTGCCGAGGATCGCGGCCAGCAGTTCTCCGCCACCGTCGTAGGAGACGTAGTTGACGGTGGTCGGGTCCAGGCCCACGGCGTCGGCCAGCAGCATCGGCGTCAGGTGGTCGGGGCCACCGGGGTTCGAAGCGCCGCCGACCGGGACGGCGCCCGGGTCGGCCTTCCAGGCCTCGATGAGCTGGTCCAGCGTCTGATAGGGGGAGTCGGCCGGGACGACGATCGCTTCGGACTCCTCGATCAGCCGCGCGATGGGCGTGGTGTCCTCGAGCGTCGCCTCGGACTCGTTGGTGTACGAGGCGCCGACGACGCCCAGGCCCATCTGCATCAGCAGATCGGCGTTGCCGTCCTCGTTCACGAGCCGCTGGAGGCCGACCGTGCCACCGGCGCCCTCGAGGTTGAACACCTCGATGCCGCTGGCCAGCTCGACGTCCTCCATCGTCTTGGCGACGACGCGGGCCGTGGTGTCGTACCCGCTGCCCGGGGAGTTGGGGACCAGGACCCGGAGGCCGCTGACCGGTCCGTCCTCGCCGCTGCCCGACGCCGAGCCGCCCTCGGCGGTCGTGCCGCAGCCGGTGAGCACCAGCCCGGCGGCGACCGCGCCGACGGTGAGCTTCCGCAGGGAAGCAGTGCGCATCTTGTCCTCCTGAGTCTCGGGTGGGGGGAACCACCGCGTGAGGCGAAGATGGCAACGGCCGTGGGTGGTGTCACCCTTGCGTGCGCAATGAGCTTTGTGGTCGTTGTGTCCACGCTCACGGCCTCGTGACCTGCGTGGTGGACTGCCCGCGCCCACTCCTCCGACCGTCAGGAGACACCGATGACCCGGCGGCTCTCGCTCGCCGGCCAGCTGCTGGCCCTGCAGGTGGTGATCATCTGCGTCGTGCTGGTCGGTGTCGCCGCCGTGACCGTCGCGCAGTCGACCAAGCGGGCCCAGGAGACCGAGGGACGGCGCGCCCTCGCCGTCGCCGAGACGCTGGCCAACGCCCGGATCCTCCGCGAGGCGGTGGCCGAGGGCGGGGAGGCCTACATCCGCGTGGCCGCCGAGAGCACCCGCAGCGTCTCGGGCTCGGCGTCGGTCGTGGTGGCCGATGCCGACCGGAGGGTGCTGGCCAGCGCGGACCCGGCGCAGCTGGGCACCCGCTTCCCGCTCGGGAACAGCGCCGTGCTCGAGGGCCGGGCCTGGGTGGGGGAGCGGGAGTACGAGACCAGCCCCGCCGCGATCGCGATGGTGCCGGTGCTGACCGGCCCGCAGCGGGAGGTGGCCGGTTTCGTGGCCGTCCAGCGCCGCTACCCCTCGCTGCTCGACGGCCTGGCCGCCGCGACGCCGAACCTGCTCACCTACCTCGGTGTGGCCAGCGCGATCGGCATCGGTGGGTCGCTGCTGGTGGCCCGCCGCGTCAAGCGGCAGACCCTGGGTCTGGAGCCGGCCGAGATCACCGGCCTGGTGGAGCACCGGGATGCGATGCTGCACGGCATCCGGGAGGGCGTCGTCGGCCTCGACCTGCGTGGCCGGGTCACGCTGATCAGCGACGAGGCGATCCGGTTGCTGCGCATCCCCGGCGACGCCCTCGGCCGCACGCTGGAGGACCTGGGCGTGGGCGAGGAGATGCGCCAGGTGCTGCTCTCCGGAGAGGTCGAACGGGACCGCGCGGTGGCCAGCGCCGGCCGGGTGCTGGTGGTCAACCGGCTGCCCCTCACCAGCCGCGGGCGGCGCATCGGCTCGGTCACCACCCTCCGCGACCGGACCGAGCTGCTCGAGCTGCGCCGGGAGCTCGACCTGACCCGGCACGTGACCGACACGTTGCGCGCCCAGGCCCACGAGTTCAGCAACCGGTTGCACACCATCGCCGGGTTGATCGAGCTGGGCGAGGCAGAGGAGGCGGTGCGCTTCGTCCACCGGATCAGCTCCAGCCGGTCGGAGCTCACCGGAGCCGTCACCGACGCCGTCCGCGATCCCTCCGTGGCGGCGCTGCTGATCGCCAAGGCCAGCCAGGCCGCCGAGCTCGGGGTCGAGCTGCGGATCGCCCCGGAGTCCGCGCTGCCGGTCCTCGACGGCGAGCTCAGCTCCGACGTCGCCACCGTCGTCGGGAACCTCGTGGACAACGCCCTGGACGCCGCCGCGACGTCGGCGCACCGGTGGGTGGAGGTCGCGCTCGGCTCCGTCGACGGCGACGTGGAGGTGGTCGTGCGCGACTCCGGAGCCGGGGTGCCGGCCGGGATGGAGCGGGAGGTGTTCCGCCGCGGGGTGTCCACCAAGGGCGGGACGCCGCTGCCGTCGTCGGCCGGCGACGCCGGCGGACTCCCCTCGAAGGAGCGCGGCATCGGCCTCTCCCTGGTTCACCTGGTCTGCACCCGGCGGGGCGGGGAGGTGACGGCGTCCTCGGACGGCGTCTCCACGTTCACCGCCCGGCTGCCCGTCGAGCCGGCACTGGTCAGCTCGTGATCGGCGTGCTGATCGTCGACGACGACTTCATGGTGGCCAAGGTGCACGCCGGCTTCGTCGGCGCACTGGAGGGCTTCGAGGTGGTCGGCACGGCCGCGACCGGCACCGAGGCCCTGGCGGCCGTGGACCGGCTGGCGCCGGACCTGGTGCTCCTCGACGTCTATCTCCCGGACATGACGGGGCTGGACGTGCTGAAGCGCCTGCGGGCGGGCGGCTCGTCGGTCGACGTCATGGTCATCAGCGCGGCGCGGGATGTCGACAGCATCCGCAGCGCGCTGCACGGCGGCGTCCTGCAGTACCTGGTGAAGCCGTTCGATCGCCGGGCGTTCGAGGACCGGATGCAGCACTACGCGCGGGTGCGGGCCGATCTCGACGTCCTCGACCAGGCGGGGCAGGCCGACGTCGACCGGGTGTTCGCCGCTGCCCGCGGCGCCGCCCCGGCCCCGGCGGCCACGCCCAAGGGGATCGCCCCGGAGACCCTCGAGCTGGTGCGCACGGTGCTGGGCGAGGCGGGGACCGACGGGCTCTCGGCGTCGGAGTGCAGCGAGCGGACGGGGCTGGCGCGGGTGAGCGCCCGGCGGTACCTGGAGCAGCTGGTCGCCCAGGGGCAGGCCGAAGTCCGCCAGCGGTACGGGACGGCCGGTCGGCCCGAACGCCGGTTCACGCTCCGGTCGGCGCGCTGAACCCACGCCGACGCAACGACCGAAACGACCGTTAGCTGCACAATGCTGCCGCGCCCGTCCCCATCGGCCAGGATGCCCGCATGACCATCGTCGTGGGCTACGTCCCCACCCCCGAGGGCGAGGCCGCGCTCACCGCCGGCATCCGCGAGGCGCGGCTGCGGGACGAGCCGTTGCACGTCGTCAACACCACCCGCGGCGACTCGCTGGTGGATCCCCGCTTCGCCTCGGCCGAGGCGCTGGCGACCGTCCGGGAAACGCTGGAGCAGTCCGGCATCGTGTTCGAGATCGACCAGCAGGTGGGCCACGTGCCGGCCGAGGAACTGGTCGAGGTCGCCGACCGCGTGAAGGCGAGCCTGCTGGTGATCGGCATGCGGCGCCGCACGCCCACCGGCAAGCTGATCACCGGCAGCTCGGCGCAGCGCATCCTGCTCGACGCGCACTGCCCCGTCCTGGCGGTCAAGGCCTCCTACTGACGGCCTCGCCTCAGCGCAGCACGTCGAGGCCGGCGGCGGGGGTGGAGGCGAGATTCCGGAAGATCGTCGCGACGCTGTCGGCCAGGTGATCGGCGGTCAGGGCGGCCGCGGTGTCGGCGTCCCCGCGCAGCAGCGCGTCGCAGATGGCCAGGTGCTCGACGACCGAGACGTCGACGCGCGCCGGATCGACGTGCGACAGGTTGCGCAGCCGCGCGGTGTGCGGACGCAGCTCGCCGATGGTCCGCCGCAGGTGCTCGTTGCGGGTCGCCCCGATGACCGCCCAGTCGAAGCGGTCGGCCAGCGCGTAGAAGTCCCGGGCGCGGGCCGGCGACGCGGCGCGGCGCTGGATGCGGGCGAACTCGCCACGCATCGCGGCGAACGACCGGCGGACGGCGGGGTCGCAGGCGGCGGCCTCGGTGGCCTGGCGGATCGCCGCGGGCTCGAGTAGCGCCCGGAAGTCGAACAGGTCGCGGACGCTCTGCAGCGACACCCGGGACACGCGGGCGCCCTGCCGGGGCACCAGGTCCACCAGCCCCTCGGCCGCCAGCCGGCGCAGCGCCTCGCGGACCGGTGTCCGGGAAGCCCCGGTGCGCTCGACCAGCCACAGCTCCGACAGCGGGGTGCCCGGAGCCAGCTCGCCGAGCTCGATCTCCTCCCTGAGCCGCCGGTGCACCAGCTCGGCCTTGCTGACCTCGGCCGGGGAGTCCGGTGCCGTCCCGGTGGTCATCGCGACGCTCCGGCCGGAAAGTGCACCCCGGTCTCGTCGGCCAGCGCGCGCAGCTCGGCCAGCGACTGGTCGGCCAGCAGGACGCCGCCCGCGGCGAGGTTCGCCGTCTCGGCGCGGTCCTCCACCTCCCCGGGGTAGAAGATCTCGTCGAAGCCCTGGGCGAGCGGGACGTCCTTGACCTCGTCGACGAGTTGCCGCACCCGCTGCTCGTACCCGGCGGGGTCGCCGAAGGCGGCCGGGTCGAGGGCCAGGAAGAGGTGGCCGCAGCCGCTGGGCCGGTCGGACTCGTACGGGCCGTGCACGCCCGTACCCACGGCGCTGCCGGTGAGCGCGCCCGAGAGCACGTCCATCAGGAAGCTGATCGCATAGCCCTTGTGCCCGGCCATCGGCAGGATCACGCCCAGCACGCCTTCGGCGGGATCGGTGGTCGGCGCGCCGGCGGCGGTGAGCGCCCACGTCTCCGGGATGGGCTCACCGCGGTTCTGTGCCAGGTAGATCTTCCCGCGGGCCACGGCGGTGTTCGCGATGTCGACCACCACGACCCGGCCGTCGGGGCCGGGCGCGGCGATCGACCAGGGGTTCGTGCCGATCCGCTTCTCCCGCCCGCCCCAGGGCGCCATCGCCGGGCTGGCGTTGGTGGTCAGGACGGCGACCAGCCCGTCGGCCGCGGCACGCCGGGTGAAGTACATGGCGGTGCCGAAGTGGTTGGAGTTCCGGACCCCCACGACGCCGACGCCGTGGGCACGGGCCCGCTCGCTCGCCAGCCGCCGGGCGCGGTCGGTGAGCACCTGGCCGACGCCGTCGCGCCCGTCGAGCAGCAGCAGGGGACCGGTGTCGGAGAGGACGGCGGGGTCGGTGACCGCGCGCATGGCCCGCGAACGCAGCCGGGCGGCGTACCAGGGCAGCCGGAGCAGGCCGTGCGACTGGTGGCCCCAGAGGTCGGCCTGCATGAGGCTGTCGGCGACGAGGGCGGCATCGCCGGCGGGCACGCCCAGCGACCCGAGGACGTCGGTGCCGAAGGCGCGGAGATCGTGGGCGGAGAGCCGCACCGGACTGGATGCCATGCTGTATACAGTAACGCATACACAGCCCCGGAGGATCGGAGAGCGACGGATGTTCAGCCTGCTGGTGCAGATGGAAGTGCGGCCGGATCGGCGGGAGGAGTTCCTCGCCGGGATCGCGGCCAACGCGGAGGCGTCGGTGCGCGACGAGCCGGGGTGCCTGCGCTTCGACGTCTGCTCGGTGGAGGGCGACGAGAACCGCTTCCTCCTCTACGAGCTCTACACCGACGCCGCGGCCTTCGCGGCCCACAAGGCGGCGCCGCACTTCGCGCGGTGGCGCACCGTGGCCGAGCAGGTCCTCGTCGGTCAGGCCAACACCCCCGGCCGGCTGCTGGTCACCCACGCTTGCGAGGAGTCCGCATGAGCACCGTGCCCGCAGCCCAGCCCGCCCCGCCGTCGATGGTGCTGCGGCCGGAGGAGATCGAGCGCTTCGACCGCGGCAACGGCGTCGCCACCCTGCCGTTCGTCGGGAAGTGGAACTGTGCGGACAACCGGGTCACCACCGGGATGACCGTGTTCTCGCCCGGCACCGGTATCCCGCTGCACTCGCACAACGTCGAGGAGACGGTGCTGGTGTTCGAGGGAGAGGCGACCGCGGTCGTCGGCGACGACGAGTTCGAGCTGGTGGCCGGCCAGGCCACCTGGGTCCCGGCCGGCGTCCCGCACTGCTTCCGCAACCGCGGGCAGGGCTCGATGACCATCTACTGGGTCTACGGCGGCCGCGACGTCACCCGCACCGTCACCGCCACCGGTGAGACGTTCGAGCACCTGTCCGACAGCGACCGCGGTGCGACCCCCGCGTGAGCGCCGTCGTCACCGTCGACCCGGCGACGGGTGAGCGACTCGCCGAGTACCCGGCCCTTCTCCGGCGACGACGTCGATGCGGCACTGGACCGCGCGGCCGCCGCGCAGGCCGGCTGGGCGCCGTCTTCGTCGACGCAGTCGTCGCCACCGATGTGCGATCGCCGTTCGGCGGCACCCGGGCCAGCGGCTACGGCCGGGAGCCGGCCGCCTCCGGGGTCCGGGAGTTCGTCGACGTCCGCACGTGGTGGGTCATGGAGCAGCCCGCCGCCACCGGGCCCGCGCCCGAGTAGCCGAGGAGAGAACAGCCATGTCCACGATGCGTCCCTACCGGCTGGGCGTCCTGCCCGGCGATGGCATCGGACCGGAGATCGTGCCCGCAGCCGTCCGGGCGATCGACGCCGCCCTCGCGGCCGCCGGCGCCCCGCCGGCCGAGTGGCACGACCTGCCGCTCGGGGCCGCCGCGATCGAGACGCACGGCAGCGCGCTGCCGGCGGTCACGGTCGAGACGCTGGCCGAGCTGGACGGCTGGTTGCTCGGCCCGCACGACAGCGCGGCGTACCCCGAGCCGCATCGGTCGCAGCTCAACCCCAGCGGATCGCTGCGCAAGCGCTTCGACCTCTACGCCAACATCCGTCCCGCCCGCGGCTTCGAGGGCGGGACGGCCATCGCGCCGGACACCGACCTGGTGATCGTCCGGGAGAACACCGAGGGCTTCTACGCCGACCGCAACACCGTGGCCGGGTCCGGGGAGTTCATGCCCGCCCCCGGCGTCGCGATCGCGATGGGGATCTTCACCCGCCCGAAGATCGAGCGGATCGCGCGCGCCGCCTTCGAGCTGGCCCGGCGCCGCCGGAACAAGCTCACGATCGTGCACAAGGCGAACGTGCTGCAGCTGAGCTCGGGGCTGTTCAAGCGGGTGTGCCTGGAGGTGGGCGAGGGCTACCCCGACGTGGCGGTGGACGACTTCCACATCGACGCCATGACCGTGCACCTGCTCCGGCGGGCGCGGGAGTTCGACGTCGTCGTCACGGAGAACATGTTCGGCGACATCCTCTCCGATCTGGCCGGCGAGCTCGCCGGGTCGCTCGGCATCGCGCCATCGGTCAACGCCTCCGACGACCGCGCGATGGCGCAGGCCGCCCATGGGTCCGCGCCGGACATCGCCGGGCGTGGGCTGGCCAACCCGATCGCGATGATCCTGTCCGCGGGGATGCTGCTGGACTGGCTCGGGACCCGGTTCGCCGACCGGCGGGCGATCGATGCCGCCGCGCGGATCGACGCCGGGGTGCGGGCGACGGTCCGCAGCGGCGTCAGCACCTCCGACCTCGGTGGCACCGCCTCGACCGGGGAGTTCGCCGACGCGGTCGTCGCGCGTATCGCCGGGGCCTGAGGCCGGGCCGCTCAGGAGCCGGGGCGGCCGTCCACAGCCAGCCGCCGGGCGGCGACGCCGACCACCGCGAGCGCGGCGGCGGTGGCCCAGAGGACGCCGGCCGCTCCCACCCCGACGGCGACCAGTCCGACCGTGCTCGGGATGAGCACCTGACCGAGCCGGTTGCCGGTGAGCCGCAGCGACATGGCCCGGCCGCGCAGCCCGGCGGGGGCGACCTCGGCGAGCCACGACATCGTGAGCGGTTGGCCGACGCCCAGCCCGAGACCGAGCAGCACCACGACGGCGGCCATGGCGAGCGGGGGGAGTGGTGCGGCGACGACGCCCATCGCCCCCGCCGACAGGGCCACGCTGGCGATCATCAGCCGGCGCCGCCCGACCAGGGTGACGAGTCGGCCGAGGAACAGGCGCGAGGCCATCGAGGCCACCGCGCGCAGGGTCAGCAGGAGCCCGACGAAGCCCGCTGCCAGGCCCCGGTCGGCCCCGAGGGCAGGCAGGTAGACCAGCGTGATGTCGACGGCGGCCAGCACCACACAGCTGACCAGCAGGGCGCGGAGCAGACCTGGCAGTCGCAGCAGCGTGCCCATCCCGCCCTGCTGGGGGGCGGATCCCGGCGCGGCGCGGGCAGGCATGTGGAGGAACGCGGTGCACCCCAGCAGCGCGACGCCGAGCACGGTGGCGGTCAGGAATATCGGTGCCGTCTGCGGGAGCGCGCCCGAACCGCCGATCAACGTGATCAGTGCCGGTCCGGCTGCCTGCCCGAGGGAGGCGGCGAAGGTGTAGTAGCCGAACGCGGTGTCGAACCGGCCGGGCCCGGCGGTGTTGGCGACGGCGGACTGCTGACCCACGACGGCGAGCAGATGGCCCGTGCCCAGCACGACGCTGCCGACGACGAGCCCGGCCGCGCCGCCGCGTTCGGTGGCGAAGACGGCGGCGGCGAGGGTCATGAGCACCGCGCCGACGAGCATCACCCGCCGCTCCCCGAAGCGGTCGGTGGCCTGGCCCGACGGCACGGCGAGGAGCAGCGGGACGACGGCGAAGGACGCGGTGAGCGCCCCGAGCCAGGCCGCCGGAACGTCGAGCTCGAGCGCCCGGTAGGCCGACGTGGGGCGCAGCACGAAGGTGATCACCTGGGTGAGCGCGGCGTGCAGCAGGAGCACGGCGAGCATCCGCCGCGCGGGGTCGGCGCTCACGGGCTGGGGTGGTCGGTGCCGGCACCGCCGTCGGCCAGCCGATCGGCCGATCGGGCCCCGAGGCTGCTCGCCACGTGCCGGCGCATCAGCTCCGCCGCGGCCACCGCGTCCTGATCACGGACGGCCTCGAACAGCAGTCGGTGCTCGGTCGCCCGGGCATCGCGCTCGGCCTGGCTGCGCCCGGTCTCGAGCCCGTGCCGCCGGTAACGGTCGCTCTTGACCCAGAGGCCGTCCAGCGTCTGCACCAGCAGGGCGTTGTGGGAGGCCTGGTGGATGGCCGCGTGGAACCGGTGGTGGCTCTCCAGCTGGGCGGTGGAGGGGCGGGTGGGCAGTGCCTCCAGGCCGGCGAGGGCGGCCGCGATCTCGGCGAGGTCGGCGTCGGTCCGGCGCTGCGTGGCGAGGGACGCCGCCAGCGGGTCGAGGGCACCCCGCACCTCCAGCAGATCGCGGGCCTCGGTGGCATCCAGCGGGCGTACTCGGGCGTCCCGGTGCGCATCGAGCTCGACCAGGCCTTCCTGCTTGAGCCGGCAGAGCGCCTCGCGCAGAGGAGTGGTGCTCATGCCGATGGTCCGGGCGAGTGCGACCTGCGGCAGCACGGCGCCCGGGATGAGATCTCCGGAGAGGATGAGTTCGCGGATGCGGGCGTAGGCGAGGTCGCCCTTCGTCATGAAGGGGAGGTCCTCGCCAGCTCCTCTGGCCATGAACTCCTCCTCTGGTGACGGCGACTGTTATAGGTTATAACGAGAGCCTGTCGCCTCCGAGAGCGAGTTGCCGTGCCTGTTCCCGCCACCACCGACCTCTGCGACGCCCACCCCTCGGCCCAGGTCTGCGAGCCGGTTCTTCAGTCGTTCGGCGGCCGGTCGGCCTTCGCCGGCCCGATCACGACGCTGAAAGTGTTCGAGGACAACACGTTGGTGCGCGAGGCGGTCGGCAGGCCGGGGGAGGGTCGGGTGCTGGTGGTGGACGGCGGAGGATCGCGCCGGTGCTCGCTGTTGGGCGGGAACCTCGGGGTCGCCGCCGCGACCAACGGCTGGGCAGGGGTGGTCGTGCACGGCTGCGTCCGGGACGTCGCCGAACTCGCCGCGCAGCCGATCGGCGTGCGGGCGCTCGCTGCGTTCCCGCGCAAGAGCGAGCTCGGTCTGCACTCGGGCCAGACCGGGCTGCCGGTCCTCTTCGCCGGGGTCCTCTTCCGCGAGGGAGAGTGGCTGTGCGCCGACGAGGACGGCATCGTGGTCCTGCCGGGCGCTCCGTCGGCCGGCTGAGCCGCCCGCGGTCAGCTGCGGCGCAGCACGCGGGCGAGGCGGTGCTTCCGGCCGGCGGTCAGCTCGGCTCCCGGAACGGGGTCCGGCTCCGCGACGGCGGCGAGGGCCGCGTGCCGTTCGTGCAGGCGACTGCGGACGTCGTCGGGCGAGTACGCACGGCGCTGCCGCTCATTGCGGGCCAGCACGGTGCCGGTCGCGGCGACGCCGGCGAGCCCGGCCAGTCCCAGGAGCTTCCAGAGGCGCACGTCCGTAACGTAGCGCCGTGCCCCCGCTGACCCTCGACGAGGCGGTCGACCTCACCCGCACCGGCGACGTGTGGGTCTTCCGCGGCGCCTCGGTCGCCGACCGGGCCATCCAGACCCTCACCAACGCCCCGGTCAACCACGTCGGCATGGCCGTGGTGCTGGAGGACCTGCCTCCGCTGCTGTGGCACGCCGAGCTCGGCCGGTCGCTGCCCGACGTGTGGGCCGGCCGGCACCAGCGCGGCGTCCAGCTGCACGACCTGCGCGACGCCGTGCTGACCTGGCGGCAGAAGTACGGCCAGCGGGCGTGGCTCCGCCAGCTCGTCGGCCCCGCGGACGACGGTGGCGTTTCCCCGGAGATGGAGAACGCCGTCCTCCGCACGATCGCCCGCATGGACGGCCGGCCCTTCCCGACCACCCGGCACCTGGCCGGCGGGTGGGTCAACGGCCGGCTGCGCCGGGGGACCACCACCGAGGCGGTGTACTGCGCCGAGCTGGTGGCCGCCACGTACACAGCGATGGGCCTGCTCAGCGGCGACCGGCCGCGCAACTGGTACGACCCGGGCAGCTTCTGGTCCGGCGACGACCTCGAGCTCCAGCAGGGCGCCGCCCTCGGGCCGGAGATCCCGGTCGACGCCCCGGCGGCCTGAGGGCGCTACCGCCGCACCCGGTAGGTGCTCTGCACCATCCCGCCGGCGAAGCTGCGCGTGCCGACGTGCTCGAGCGGCACGTCGGCGGCCAGCTCGCCGAACGGCGTCAACCCGGTGCCGATCAGCACCGGGACCCGTGACAGCGTCAGGTCCGAGACCAGGCCGGCCGCGAGGAACGCGTGCACCGTCCGGCCGCCGTCGACGTACACCCGCCGGTACCCGGCCGCGTCCAGCGCTGCCACCGTCTCCCCCAACGACCGGTGCACGGTGATCCGCGGATCGACGTCGGCCGGCAGCGAGGTGCTCAGCACGTGCACCGGCTTCCCCTGGTAGGGCCAGTCGGCGAACGGCGCGATGAACTCGTAGGTGGCGCGGCCCATGACCAGGGCGTCGACGCCGGAGAGGAACTCGGCGAATCCGAAGTCGCCGCCGGCGCCGTCGTCCGGTGCACCGCCGGCCTCGCCGCCGCCGGTGCGCCAGGAGAGATCGCCGTCGAGGCGGGCGATGAACCCGTCGACGCTCATGCCGAGGAAGACCGAACCGGTGAAGGAGACGTCCATGCCGGGCACCGTGCCGCACGGGTACGACAGCGCGGCCTGCTGCCCCTGGGCGGGGCGGGCCGCTCAGCGCTGCTGGTAGGCCAGCAGGTGCTCGCGCAGGTAGGTGAGGTGCTCGATCATCGCTTCCTCGCCGGCTGCGGGATCCCGGTCGGCGAGCGCGCGCACGATCCGCTGGTGCTGGCGCACGGTGGTCCGGCCCACCTCGGGGGAGAGGTCGAGGTAGTGCACCGGCTCGGTCTCGAGGTGCAGCGCGCTCACGAACGAGGCCAGCACCCGGTTGCCGGAGGCCCGGGCGATCGCCCCGTGGAATTGCTCGTCCAGGGCCGGCACCCGGGGATCCTCCACCGAGATCGACTTCTGCAGGGCCACGATGTCCCGCAGTTCCTGCAGGTCCTCCTCGGTGCGGTGGACGGCCGCCAGGCGCACGGCCGGCACCTCGAGGTGCTGCCGGACCAGCGCGACCTCCTCGAACTCGATCGTGCCGAGCGCGAGCAGGTGGTGCACGGAGTCGACGAGCGCGCTGCGCAGCGCGGAGTGGTCGACGTTGCGGACGAAGCTGCCGCCCCCGGCCCCGGGGGTCTTGGTGATCAGGCTCTGCGTGGACAGGGACCGCAGGGCCTCGCGCACGGTCGTGCGGCTGACCGCGAACTGCCGGGCCAGTTCGACCTCGCCCGGCAGCCGGTCGCCCGGACGCACCGAGCCGGAGAGAATGGCCGCCTTGATCTGGTCCTCGACCTGCTGGCGGGGCCGCAGCACCTTCTTGCCGATGCTGCCGTGCACCGACACGGATTCCGCCACTGCGTCCCCTCGTCTGCCAGGGCCCGCCCCGGCCGGGGCGCCCGGCGGGGGCTCGGGGTGGGTTCCGGGTTTGTCTTCCATGTGGCCACCCGTCTGCGGAGGGCTCCGTCGCGTCGGTGACCGTCAGTGCTCGAGTGCCGGCTCCTTCGTCGCCGCGGCGAAGTCGACGTCCTTGGTCTCCGGACCCATCGCCGCCCCGACCGTGATGAACGCGCAGCCGATCACCAGCAGCGGCAGCACCGTCCACTCGAAGGGCATGAAGGCGGACAGGCCGGACTGGTAGAAGGCGTAGAAGGAGGGGATGACCACCGCCAGGCTGTAGCCGAGCCCGAAGCCGGTCGCCCGGACCCCGGTCTGGAAGCGCTCGTTGATGTAGACGGTCGTGAGGCCCCACACCGAGACCACGAGCACGGCGATGACCGTGACCATGATCATGACCACGAACAGGTTCTGCGGCTTCGTCGCCAGGTAGAGGGCGTAGACCGCGGTGCCGCCGATGCCGGCGATCCCGCCCCACACCATCAGGAACGGCCGGCGGCCGGTCCGCTGGCTGATGACGGCGCAGACGACGTACATGACGGCCACCACGAGGTACGCCACGATGAGGGTCACGCTGATCTGGGTCGGGGTGAGGTTGCTCTGGGTGCCCAGCAGGCCGGGCAGGATGGCGGTGACGGTGTTCAAGGAGAGCCAGAAGCCGGTCATGAGGACGAAGACCTGGATGAAGCTCTTGCGGTTCTGGCCGGTGAACAGATCCTTCACCGGGGTCCCGCCGCCGCCGCTGCCCTCGAACAGCTCCGACTCCCGGACGCTCTTCAGGTAGTACGCGACGAAGGCCAGGGCCATGGCGCCACCGATGAAGAACGGGATGCGCCATCCCCACTGCACGTACGGCGAGTCGAGGTCGCCGGCCGGGGCGATCTGCAGCATGACGAACGTGATCACGGCGACCGAGACGTAGGCGAGCGGGAAGCCGGTCATGATCAGGCCACCGTTGAGACCGCGCTTCTCCTTCGGGGAGTACTCCATCGCCAGAGGGCTGGCCGCGGTGTACTCGCCGCCGACGAAGATGCCGATGACGAAGCGCAGCAGCACGAAGACGACGACCGAGCCGATCCCCCAGGTCTGGTACCCGGGCAGCAGTCCGACGACGATCGTCAGGATGCCGAAGCCGGCGACCGCGATGACGGTGGCGTTCTTGCGCCCGTGCATGTCCGCGTAGCGGCCGAAGATGAGCGCCCCGAGGGGCCGGCCGACCAGCGTCGCGGCGAAGATCATGCCGGTGATGACGGCCGTGGTGGACGCGTCGAGATCGGGGGAGATGAAGTACCCGATCGCGGGCGCCAGGGCGATGATCGGCAGGTAGATGTCGAACATGTCCACGTAGAACCCGTAGAAGGCGCCTCGCTGGGCGTGCTTGCGATTCCGTTCGTGCTCGTCGGTGGCCTGCGCGGCTGTCGTCATGCCTCTTCCTCCGTCTCAGGGCCAGGTTCCGCGAGCGCGGATCCTGCTGTCGGGACCGGGGGACTCCCGTCGAGGTGGTGGCCGGGCCCGCCGTGGCGGGAGCCGGCGGAGTCGCCGGGAGGAGCCCTGTGGGGTTCCGCTGCCGCGCTCACCGCCCACCGGTCGAGCGGTCGGGAAACGCGTGCCGGGATAATGTCGGTCATTAAGCAGCTGTGTCAAGACTCACCGTCCAGTTGCCGGTCGCGTCCGTACGGCACGGCCGACTGCGACACGCTGTCGTACCTATCACCCCTGGTGAGCGCCGCGCGGCTCGCACGATCGCGTCCCGGAAGCGGGCCTGCTGTGTTGCGGATCGCGATCACCTAAATGTCCGACATTGACACCCGCGGCGTCGACTGCCTACGTTTCGGCCCAGGCCGCGAGACATGAAGGGGCGGTGCGGAACAGTGTCATCGACGAGAACCGGGGCGGGGTGCCAGGCGCCCCTGGAGGGGCTCCGGGTGATCGACATGTCGACGTCCTACGCCGGCCCGACCGCCTCCATGTATTTGGCTGACCTCGGCGCCGACGTCGTGAAGGTGGAGCGCCCACGCACCGGTGACGACGCCCGCTGGTGGAGCCCGCCGAGCGTCGACGGCGCATCCGCCTGGTTCGCCTCGGCCAACCGCAACAAGCGCAGCGTCGCGGTCGACCTCCGGTCCGGGGACGGGATCGCCGTCCTCCACCGGCTCCTAGCCGGCGCCGACGTCCTCGTCGAGAACCTCAACCCGTCGAAGCTCGCGCCCCTCGGGCTGACCCCCGACGACGTCCGGGCACGCCATCCGCGGCTGGTCTACTGCGCGATGTCGGGCCTCGGGCTGACCGGGCCCGACGCCGCGCTGCCCGGGTACGACCTCGTCGCCCAGGCCCGGTCCGGCCTGATGTCGGTCACCGGCCCGGCCGGTGGATCCCCCCAGCGCGTCTCGACGGCGCTCTCCGACATCGTCACCGGGATGGCGGCGGCGCTGGCCGTCACCGCCGCCGTCGTCCGGCAGCGCGCCACCGGGCAGGGCGACCTCGTCGACGTCTCGCTCCTGGATTCCGACCTGGCCCTGCTCGCGCCGCGGGTGGCGGCCTACCTGGCCGGTGAGCCGGAGCCGGCTCCCAGCGGGGGGACCGACTCGGTCCTGGCCGTGTACCAGCCCTTCCCGACCGCCGACCGGGACATCGTCATCGCGATCGGCAACGACGTGATCTGGCGGCGGTTCTGCGCCGCCGTCGGCCTCACCGCCCTCGCCGACGACGACCGGCTCCGCGACAACGCCGGCCGGCGTGCGCACCGGGGGGAGCTCATCGCCGCGATCACCGGGGTCCTCGCGCGACGGCCGGCGGCCGAGTGGCTCGCCGTCCTGGGAGACGCCGGCGTGCCGGCCTCCCTCGTGCAGGGGCTGGCCGAGGTGACGGCCGACCCGCAGGTGGTCGCCCGGGGCGCGATCCTGCCGGTCCCCGGTTTCGACGGCGTGCTCAACGGCGTGCGCAGCCCCTTCCGGCTGGCGTCGATCCCCGAGCCCCGCAACGAGCGGTTCCCCGAGCTCGGGGAGCACACGGTCGAGGTGCTGCGGCAGGCCGGATTCGATGCCGGGGCCATCGACGGCCTCCTCGCCTCCGGCGCCGTCGCCGCGCCTGCTCCCACCGCCGGCAGGAGGGTGTCGTGAGCGGCTCCGCCGTCGTCGAGGTCGACCGGGACGGCCCGGTGGCGACCATCCGGATCACCCGGCCCGACGTGTACAACGCGCTGAACGCCCGGGTGCTGCGCGACCTCGACGCGGCACTCGCCGGGCTCCCGGCCGATGGCGCCCGGGCGATCGTGCTCACCGGCACCGGGCACCGCGCCTTCAGCGCCGGCGCCGACCTCGACGAGCTCGCCGGGCTGTCGGCCGACGACGCCTACGACGTCCTCGGCGCCGGTCAGGCGGTGGTCGGGCGGATCGAGCGCTGCCCCGTCCCGGTGGTCGCCGCCGTCAACGGGCTGGCTCTGGGCGGCGGTTTCGAGGTGGTGCTGGCGTGCACGTTCGCGGTCCTGGCCGACAACGCCCAGCTCGGCCTGCCCGAGACCGGGCTCGGGCTCGTGCCCGGCTACGGCGGCACCCAGCGGCTGGTCCGCAGGGTCGGGCAGCCGGTCGCGGCGCACACCATGCTCACCGGGGCCCGGATCCCCGCCGACCGCGCCTACGCCCTCGGCCTGACGCCGGTGCCGCCGGTCCCGGTCGACGACGTGCTGGCGACGGCGCAGGAGCTGGCCGCCCAGGTGGCGGCCCGCGGGCCCCGGGCGGTGCGGGCGGTGCTGCTGGCGCTGCGGCACGGAGCCGACGCGCCGCTCGAGACCGGCCTGGCGTTCGAGACCGCGCTGGCCGGCCTGGTCACCGGCTCCGCCGAGGCGGCCGAGGGCATCGCCGCCTTCAAGGCCCGTCGCCCCCCGCGGTTCGCCGCCGCCCCGCGTCCGGAGGAGGAGGCATGACCGGCTCCCGCACCGCCGGGGAACCGCTGTTCGACGCCGAGCCGGACGCCTACCTCGCGCTGCACGGCGCGCTGGACGAGGAGGTCGCCGACGCGCTGCTCGACCCTCGGGAGCGCGAGGTACGGACGCGCACCCGCGAGGTGGTCGCCGAGCACGTCGCCCCGGGCGCGGCCGCCCGCGACCGGGACCACGTCTTCGCCCACGACAGCTACCAGGCGCTGGCCCGGGCCGGTCTCGGCGGTCTGCTGGTGCCGGAGGAGCACGGCGGGAGCGCGGACAGCACGGTGGCCTACGCGGCGGCGATGGAGGAGATCACCGCCGGGTGCCCGGCCACGAGCCTGGTCTACATGACCCAGATGCACGCCGCCTCCCCGATCCTGCACTCGGGCAGCCCCGACCTCGCGCGGCAGTACGTCCCCGGCCTGGTCGACGGCAGCCGGTACGGCTCGCTCGGCGTCACCGAACCGGGGGCCGGCAGCGACGCCTCGTCCCTGCGGACCCGCGCGGTGGCCGAGACGGACGCGGACGGGCGGGCATGCGGGTACGCGATCACCGGGTCGAAGACCTTCATCACCACCGGCGACCGCTCCGACGTGGTCATCTGCTTCGCCACCGTCGACCCGCGCGCCGGCCGGCGCGGCATCACCGCGTTCGTCGTCGACGGCGACGCCCCGGGGCTCTCCCGGGGCGCGCCCATGGCCAAGACCGGGATGCACGGCTCCACCACCGCGGAGGTGTTCTTCGACCGGACGCCGGTACCCGTCTCCCACCGCCTCGGCGGGGAGGGCGAGGGCTGGGCGATCGTGGTCAGCTCGGTGACGAAGTCCCGGATCAGCGCGGCCGCGCAGGGCGTCGGGCTGGCGCGGGGGGCCTACGCGCACGCGCTGGCCGCACTGCACCGGGTGCACGGCGCCGACCTGCCGCCCGACGTGGCCTTCGCCCTGGCCGACATGCGCGGCGCCATCCTGCGCGGCCGGCTCACGCTCCTCGGCGTCGCCCGCGAGGTGGACCGGACCGGCGGGGCGGCCGGCGGCACGATCGCGCTGATGAAGCAGACCTGCACCGACATCGGCTGGCAGGTCGCCGTGGCGGCCACGAAGGTGCTCGGACGGGTCGGCGACCTGGCCGTGCACGGGATCGAGCGCTATCTCCGGGACGCCAAGGTGACCCAGATCTACGACGGGACGAACGAAGTGCAACGGCTCCTGATCGCCCGTGACACCGCTGGACGGCTGAAGGGGGCCCTCCGGTGACCGCCGCGCAGCAAGCCCCGGAGCAGCAGCCCCTGCTGGGCAAGGTCGCCGTCGTCACCGGCGCCGGCCGTGGGCTCGGCCGGGCCCTGGCGGTGGCGCTGGCCGGTGCCGGCGCCGACGTGGCGGTGGCCGCGCGCAGCCGGGACCAGCTGGAGTCGGTCGCCGCCGAGATCGAGAGCACCGGACGGCGGGCGCTGGTCGTGCCGACCGACGTCACCGACCCCGCGGCCGTCCAGCGGCTGGTCGACACCACGGTCGCCGAGCTCGGCGGCCTGGACGTCCTGGTGAACAACTCCGGGGTCATCGACAGCACCCCGCTGCTCGACCAGGACCCGTCGGACTGGGACCGGGTCATGGACACCAACGTCCGAGGCACCTACCTGGCCACCCGCGCCGCCGGCGCGCACATGGTGGCCCAGTGCTCGGGCAAGGTGATCAACATCGCCTCCAACTTCGCGTTCAAGGGGGTATCCGGCCACGCGGCCTACTGCGCCTCCAAGGCCGCGGTCGTGGCCTTCACCCGGTCGATGGCCGTGGAGTGGGCCCGCCACGGGGTCCAGGTCAACGCCCTGGCGCCCGGCTACTTCGCCACCGACATGAACGCCGGGCTGCGGGCCGACGGCGAGGCGCTCTCCCGGGTGCTGCGCGCGGTCCCCGCCCGCCGGATGGGCGAGCCGCACGAACTCGCCCCCTGGCTGCTGCTGCTGGCCGGCCCCGCGTCGGACTTCATGACCGGCGAGGTGGTCGTCGTCGACGGCGGCCAGACGGCCCGATGACCGCTCACCCGCACCCGACTCCCGCCCCGGCGAGGAAGAAGAAGGACCGATGACCCAGGACCAGCTCACCGTCGCCGTCATCGGCGGCGGCACCATGGGGGCGGGGATCGCCGTCGTGGCCGCCCGAGCGGGACACCGCACCATCCTCCGGGACCTCGACGACGCCGCCGTGCAGCGCGGCCTCGACACCGTCGAGAGCTTCCTGCGCAGGAGTGCATCGCTCGGCAAGCTCACCGAGGACCAGCTCGAGGCCGCCCTGGCCAACCTGTCGGGCACCACCGAGCTGCGCGACCTCGCCCCGGCGGACGTGGTCGTCGAGGCGGTGTTCGAGGACCTGGAGGTGAAGAAGACCCTCTTCGCCGAGCTGGACGACGTCGTCTCCCGCGACACGCTGTTCCACACCAACACCTCGACGCTGTCGGTCACGTCGATCGCCTCGGGTTCCCGGCACCCCGAGCGGGTGGTCGGCACCCACTACTGCAACCCCGCCCAGCTGATGAAGCTGGTCGAGGTGGCCGAGGGCCGGCACACCGCTCCGGAGGCCACGAAACGGTCGCTGGAGTTCCTCGCCGGCGTGGGCAAGACGACGGTCATCACCAAGGACCGCCCCGGCTTCATCCTCAACCGCTTCCTCATCCCGTGGGAGAACAACTGCATCCGGGCCCTGGAGGCCGGACTGGGCACCGTGGAGTCGATCGACCGGGCCGTGCTGGGCGCGCTCCGTCACCCCATGGGTCCCTTCCAGCTGCTCGACGTGGTGGGCCTCGACGTGCACAAGGCGGTGTCGATGCGGCTGTACGAGCAGCTGCGCGAGCCGCGCTTCGCGCCGCCGCCGCTGGTCGACCGCATGATCGCCGCCGGCGACCTGGGCCGGAAGACCGGCCGCGGCTTCTACACCTACGAGACCACCAGGGCCTTCGGTGCCTGAGACCCGAAGCGAACGGAGTTCGAGCATGAGGACCTTCCCGCGGGTCGCCGTCCTGGGTTTCGGGACGATGGGGGCCGGGATCGCCCAGGTCGTGGCCGCCTCCGGCCGCGACGTCGTCGTCCTGGAGACCGAGCAGGCGCGGATCGACCGCGGCACCGAGGCGGTGCGCACCTTCCTCGACGGCGGGGTCAGCCGCGGCAAGACCACCGCCGAGGAGCGGGACGCCGTCCTCGGCCGGATCAGGGGCACCGCCGACCTCGCCGACCTCGCCGGTGTCGACCTGGTGATCGAGGCGGTCGTCGAGCAGCACGACGTCAAGGTCGACCTGCTCGGGCGGGTCGCGGAGACCGTCGGGCCGGAGACGGTGCTCACGACCAACACCTCGGCGCTGTCGGTGACCGACCTGGCCGCGTCGCTGTCCGCCCCCGGCCGCATGGCCGGGCTGCATTTCTTCAACCCGGCGCCGGTGATGGCGCTGGTCGAGGTGGTGCGGGCGCTGCAGACCGACGCCGACGTCGTGGCCGACCTGGTCGCGTTCGTCGAGGACATCGGCAAGTCGCCGGTGGAGGTCAAGGACCGGCCCGGCTTCCTGGTCAACCGGCTGCTGATGCCCTACCTCAACGACGTCGTGCAGGAGTACGACGACGGCCTGGCCAGCGCCGAGGACATCGACGTCGCGATCCAGCTGGGGCTGGGCTACAAGCTCGGCCCGCTGGCACTGCTGGACCTGATCGGCATCGACGTGCACCGGCACGCCACCGAGTCCGCCTACGAGGCGACGCTCGATCCCCAGTTCGCCCCGCCGCCGTTGCTGCACCAGATGGTCGCGGCCGGCTACCTCGGCACCAAGAGCGGCCGAGGCTTCCGCGCGGGCACCACCGAGCACGGAGAGGTTCGATGAGCGACTACACCGACATCCGGAGCGAGACCTCGGGGCCGGTCCTGACCCTGACCATCGACCGGGAGGACGCCGGCAACAAGCTGCGGGCGCAGACCCTGCTGGAGCTCAAGGACGCCCTCCAGCGGTTCCGCACCGATCCCGCGTTGCGTGCCGCGGTGCTCACCGGGGCGGGCGACAAGTTCTTCTGCATCGGCGGGGAGCACGACGAGACCACGTCGCTGGACTACTCCCAGGTGCTGCCGATCATCGACGTGTACGAGGCGATCGACACCATCGCCAAGCCGGTCGTCGCGGCGGTGAACGGCTTCGCGGTGGGTGGCGGCAACGTGCTGCACAACATCTGCGATCTGACCATCGCGTCGGAGAACGCCGTCTTCCGGCAGGTCGGGCCCATGGTCGGCAGCTTCGACGCCGGCTACGGCACCTGGTACCTGGAGGACTCCATCGGCCGGAAGCGGGCCAAGGAGATGTGGTACCTCAACCGCAAGTACACCGCGGCCCAGGCGCTGGCCATGGGACTGGTCAACGAGGTCGTCCCGGCCGGCCAGGCGGTGTCGCGGGCGCAGGAGGTGGCCGCGGAGATCGCCACCCGCAGCCCGATGGCCATCGGGGCGCTCAAGGGTGCGTTCTCCGCCCGGCACACCGGGGTGCTGGGGCAGGCGCGCATGGCCCACGACCAGCAGCTCACCCTCTACCTGGCCACCAAGGAGGCGCACGAGACGGGGAACGCCTTCGGCGCCAAGCGGACGCCGGACCCGGAAACGTTCTGGTCGTGAGGCGGCCCTGGGCCGGCCCCCGGCTCGACGACGAGCAGCAGGCGGTCCTCGACCTCGTCGACGACCTCACCGGGGGCCCGCTCGCCCGCGTGGGCGACGACCGGCCGGACGACGTCGACGCCGCCCGCCGGGTCCTCGCCGACCAGGGGTTGTGGACGCTCGGCGTGGCGGAGTCCGACGGCGGCGGGGGAGCGCCGGCGCCGACCACGCTGGTCGCCCTGGCCCGGCTCGGGGGCACGTGGCCGGCGCTGGCGTGGGCGTCGGTGCAGGCGCACGCCGCGGCGCCGGCCCTGGCGGCCGCGCGCCGGACGCCCGCGCTGCTCGACGGCCTGCACGACGGCGCCCCGGTGGCGGTGACGGCGGGCGACCCGGGGTCGGTCACGCTCACCGGGGGGCGGCTGACCGGCGCCCTGGACCGGATCGACCCGGCCGGCCGGGAGCCCCGGCTGGTGCTGCTGCTCGACGCCGACACCGCCGTCCTCGTCCCGCCGGAGGGCATCTCGTTCGGGACCCCGGTCGCGCGTACCGGCCTCGACGGCGCGCTGACCGTCGGCGTCCGGCTGGACGCGGCGGTGCCCGAGGGCGACGTGCTGCGCGGACCGCACGTCAGGCGGGCCCGCACCCTCCTGGACGCCGGCGCGGCCGCCGTCGCCGCCGGCATCGCCGAGGCCGCTGCCGCCGCGGCGCTGGCCTACAGCGCCGGCCGCGTGCAGTTCGGCGCCCCGCTCACCGAGCTCCCGACCGTCCGCGCGTCGCTGTCGGCGCAGGCCGCCACCGCCCGGGCGCTCCTCGTTTCCGCGGTCACCGCCAACCTCGACCGGCCGGACGCCGTGGCCGCGGCCCTCCTCCCCGCCTGCGACGCGGCCATCGACGTCGCGGCGGCCGCCGTGCAGTCGCACGGTGGCTACGGCTACATGACCGAGTACCCCGTGGAGGGCCTGCTGCGGGACGCGGTGTCGCTGCGGGCCGCCTGCGGCGCCGTCGAGGCCGCCCGGACGGCGGCGCGCACGCTGGTGGGGGCCGGCGGATGAGCGCCACCGGGAACGGCCGGCCGGCACCGCCCCTGGCCGGGATCCGGGTGCTGGACTTCTCCACCCTGCTGCCCGGTCCGCTGGCGACGCTGCTGCTGGCCGAGGCCGGCGCGGAGGTCCTCCAGGTCGAGCGACCCCCGCACGGCGACGAGATGCGCAGCTACGTGCCCCGGCTCGGGGAGAGCAGCGCCAACTACGCGCTGCTCAACCGGGGGAAGCGCAGCGCGGCGGTCGACCTCAAGGACCCCGCCGTCCGCGACCGGCTGCTCGCGCTGGCTCCCGAGGTGGACGTCGTCGTCGAGCAGTTCCGGCCCGGCGTGATGGACCGGCTCGGCCTCGGGTACGAGGACTTCCGGGCGGTCGCCCCCGGGACCATCTACTGCTCGATCACCGGCTACGGCCAGACCGGGCCGGCGGCCGGCCGCGCCGGGCACGACCTGAACTACCTCGCCGAGTCCGGTCTGCTGGGGGTGGTCGTCGACGAGCGCGGCGACCCGCACCTGCCACCGACGGTGATCGCCGACATCGCCGGCGGCACGTACCCGGCGGTGGTGAACATCCTGCTGGCGCTGTTCCGGCGGCAGACCACCGGCGAGGGCTGCCACCTCGACATCGGCATGACCCCGAACCTGAGCACGCTCGCCTACGGCTACCTGGCCACGCACGCGGGCAGCGGGACCTGGCCGGAGCCCGGCCGCGACCTGCTCACCGGCGGCAGCCCCCGCTACCACGTCTACCGGACCGCCGACGGCCGGCACGTGGCGGCCGCGCCCCTCGAGGAACGCTTCTGGCGCCGCTTCTGCGAGCTCGTCGACCTGCCCGCGGAGCTCCGGTCCGACGCCGGCCGGGAGGACGAGGTCATCGCCGCGGTCGCCGAGCGGATCGCCGCCTCCCCCGCCGCGTACTGGAGCGAGCGGTTCGGCGGCGAGGACGTGTGCTGCTGCGTCGTCGCCACGCTCGAGGAGGCCGCGCGCAGCCAGACCCTGCGCACCCGCTCCGGGCACCGGGTGGCCGGGCCCGGGTTCGACGTCAGCGCGCTGCCCGTCCCCGTCGTGGACCAGCTCCGGTCCGCGCCGGGAGCCCTGCCCTATCCGCCGCTGCGGACCGGACCGGAGGCGCTGACCTTCGACCGGGCCGCCACCCCGTCCGGGAGCCCCGCATGAAAGCAGCACTGGTGCAGGAGTTCGGCCCGCCGGAGACCCTCGTCACCGGCGAGCTCGCCGATCCGGTGGCCGGGCCGGGCGAGGTGCTCGTCGAGGTGGCGGCGGCCGGGGTCAACTTCCCGGACGTCCTCGTCGTGGCCGGCAGCTACCAGATCCTCCCGGAGCGCCCGTTCAGCCCCGGCAAGGAGATCGCCGGAACCGTCCGCGCGGTCGGGGAGGGGGTCGACCGGCTCACCGTCGGCGACCGGGTCCTCGCCCAGATCGAGCACGGCGGCTACGCCGAGCTGGTCGCCGTGCCCGAGCCCCAGGTGGTGACCCTGCCCGACGAGGTGCCCTTCGTCGACGCGGCCGCTTTCGGGCTGGGCGCCATCACCGCGCACTTCGCGCTGGTGCGGCGGGCCGGTCTGCGGCCGGGGGAGACCGTCCTGGTCACCGGCGCCGGCGGCGGCGTCGGCTCGGCCGGCGTGCAGATCGCCAGGGCGCTCGGCGCGACGGTGATCGCCGTGGCCCAGGACGAGGAACGGGCCGCGCTCGCCCGGCAGCAAGGGGCCGACTCGGTGGTGATGGCGGGCACGTCCATGCGGGACGACGTCCTGGCGCTGACCGAGGGCCGCGGGGCGGACGTGGTCCTCGAGCTCGTGGGGGGTGACGTGTTCGCCCAGTCGCTGCGCTGTACCGCATGGGAGGGGCGGCTGGTCGTGATCGGCTTCGCCTCCGGCGACCTGCCGACCATCAAGGCCGGCCACGTCCTGGTCAAGAACCTCGCCGTCCTCGGGCTGCAGGTCTCCGACTACCGCGACCGCGAACCGGAGTCGGTGCGGGCCGCGATCGAGCACCTGCTGCAGCTGTACGTCGACGGGCGGCTCACCGTCCCGGTCGCCCGCACCTACCCGCTCGAGCAGGCCGGTGCCGCCCTCGAGGCCGTCGCGTCCGGCAGCGTCGCCGGAAAGGTCGTCCTCACCTGCACCCCGGCCGCCGCCGCACCGAGCTGAGCCCTGCATCCGAGCCCCACCCACCCGTACGAGGAGCGATCGTGGTGACCGATCAGCGAACCAGCACGCCGTCCCCCACCCCCGCCGGAGCGCATCCGGGTATCCGGCCCGACAGCCGGCTGACGGCCGAACTCGCCCGCGACTACGAGCACAGCGGAGCCTGGGCCGCGGAACCGCTCCGTGCACTGCTCACGGCCGCGGCCGCCGAGCACCCGGACCGGGTGGCGGCGATCGACCGGATCAGCGGGGCGCCGGGCGCCCGGCGGACGACCTACGCCGAGCTCGACGAGCGGGCCTCCCGGTACGCCCGCGGCCTGCACGCCCTCGGCGTCCGCGCCGGTGACTTCGTCGCGGTGATGCTGCCGAACTCGACCGACTTCGCGGCGCTCATCTTCGCGATCAACGAACTGGGTGCCGTCTACAGCGGCATCCCGGTGGCCTACGGCGAGCGGGAGGTCGAGGTCATCCTGCGCCGGACCGGCGCCGCCGTCGTGGTCGTGGCGGAGCGGTTCGGCAGCAACAGCCCGCGGGCGCTGGTGCAGGGCCTGCGGGGCGGGTTGCCGTCGGTCCGGCACGTCGTGGTGGCCGGCGATCCGGCCGACGGCGACCCGGCCGGCGACGGCGTCCGGCCCCTGTCCTCGCTGCTGGACGCACCCGAGGTGGAGCTGCCCGCGCCCGACCCGCGTGCCCTCTGCCACGTCGGCTTCACCTCGGGCACGACCGGGGAGCCGAAGGGCGTCATGAACACCCACCAGACCCTGTCCGCCGTGCTGCGGAACTGGGTGGCGCACGTGGGCCGGGAGACCCTCGGCGAGCCCCTGGTCAACCTGACCGCCTCGCCGGTCGGCCACCACACCGGCTTCCTGTGGGGCGTCCTGCTGACCACCTACCTGCGCGGCACGGCGGTGTACCTGGACCGCTGGGTGCCCGAGCAGGCAGTCGCCGTGGTCCGGGAGGAGGGCGTCACCACCATGTTCTCGGCGCCCACGTTCCTGCAGGACCTGGTGCTGACCGAGCTGGCGCACGACGAGCAGTGCTCCCTGCGCACCGTGGTGCTGGCCGGCGCTCCCGTGCCGCGGACCCTCCCGACGGTGGCCGGTGAGCTGTTCGGCTGCTACGTCTGCCCGGCCTGGGGCATGACGGAGCTCGGCATCGGGATCTCCTGCGCGCCCTCCCTGCCCGCCGCCGCGCAGGCGACCGACGGCGTCCCGGTGCCGGGCACCGACGTCAGCATCGTCGACACGGCGGGGGTGGAGGCCGCGCCCGGCGTCATCGGGGCGCTGCGGATCCGGGGGCCCGGGCTCTTCCTGGGCTACCTCGACCTGCCCGAGGCGACCGCCCGGGAGATCGACGCCGACGGCTGGTTCACCACCGGCGACACCGCCCGGCGCACCGAGGAGGGCTACATCCTCCTCGAAGGGCGCACGAAGGACATCGTGATCCGCGGCGGGGAGAACATCCCCGTGACCGTGGTGGAGAGCCTGCTGTTCCAGCATCCGCAGATCGTCGAGGCCTCGGTCATCGGGATCCCCGACGTCCGGCTGGGCGAGCGGGCCTGCGCGGTCGTCGTGCCCCAGGGCGCCGCCACGCCGGCCCTGGCCGAGGTGTGCGACTTCCTCCTGGCCCAGGGGCTGTCCAAGCACTTCCTGCCCGAACGGCTGGAACTGGTCGACTCGCTCCCCAAGACGCCGAGCGGGAAGATCCGCAAGGTGGAGCTGCGCACCCGGTTCGCGGGCTCGTGAGCACCCTCTTCGTGGGCCTGGGGCGCATGGGTGCACCCATGGCCCGCCGCCATGCCGCCCGATTCGACACGGTGCTGTTCGACGCCGACCCCGCGGTCGCCGCCGCGCTGGCCGGGGAGCTGGGCTGTCGGGCGCTGCCGACCCTGGCCGAGGTCCCGGACCACGTCGACACCGTCGTCCTGATGCTGCCCGACAGCCGGGTCGTCGAGGCGGTGCTCCTGACCGACGGGCTGCTCGCCCGGCTGCCGGCCGGGGCGCTGGTCGTCGACATGGGCTCCTCCGAGCCGGCCAGCACCCGGCGGCTGGCCGCCGACGCGCGGGCACGCGGCACCGGGTACGTGGACGCGCCCGTCTCCGGGGGCGTCGCCCGCGCCGTCACCGGAGAGCTGTCGATCATGGTCGGAGGCGATCCGGAGGACGTCGAGCGCGCCCGGCCGCACCTGGAGCCGCTGGGGAGTGCGGTGCTCGTGGTGGGCGCCGCGGGTGCCGGGCACGCCGCCAAGGCGCTGAACAACCTGCTGTCGGCGACGAACCTGGCGGCAGCCGCCGAGGTGCTCACCGTCGCCGCGGGCTTCGGCATCGCGCCGGAGGTGATGGTCCAGGTGCTGAACGCCTCCACCGGCCGGTCCCAGGCCACCGAGGTCAAGTACCCGAAGCACGTCCTGACCGGCAGCTACGACTCCGGCTTCGCCATGGACCTGATGATCAAGGACCTCGGCATCGCCCGGTCGCTGGCGGCGGCGCAGGAGGCGAGCACGCCGGTCACCGACGCCGCGTACGCCGCGGCGGTCCGGGCCCGCGAGGCCCTCGGCGGCGCCGGCCTAGACCACACCGAGATCGCCCGCCACTACGAGTCGGTCAACCGGGCCCCGCTGCGCAGCGGGACCGGGGACCGACAGGCACCACCCGGAACCGACGACGAGGAGACCCCGTGACCGACGACCCGCAGGCCTACATCGACGACATGGCCCGATCCCGGGGCTATGTCCTCGACTACCACAAGGTCATGGCCAAGCACGACTTCCCGGTCCTGCAGGCGGCCAACGGGCTGGTCGGCGCGGCCTATCTGGACCAGCGCAGGCTCGACCGCAAGACCAAGGAACTGATCTTCATCGTCAGCCTGACGGTGATCCGGGCGTCCAAGGGGCACATCCAGAGCCACATCCGGGTGGCGCTTGACCTGGGCGTCAGCCCCCAGGAGATCCTCGAGGCCATCGAGATCGCCCTCCCGGAGGCCGGCATCGTGGCGTTCCAGGCCGGCTTCGACGCGTGGCGCGAGGTCGTCGGCGCCGACGGCCTCGAGCCGACCGTCGCCGTGCACGAGGGCGGCCGCGGGGCCTGATGGCCGGGGTGAGGGATATGGCGGGCATGGCAGCCGGAGCGGACGCCACGCCGGACGACGTCTACGAGGTGGTCGTCGTCCGGCACGGCACCCGCCGGGCGCGGCGGAGCGAGGTGTTCCTGAACTACGCCCAGTACGGCGAGCCGGACGCCGACTTCACTGTCGACTACTACCTGTGGATCCTGCGCAGCCGGAGCACGACCGTCCTGGTCGACACCGGCTTCGGCCGCGGGCCGGCGCAGGCGCGGGGGCGCACGGTGCTGGTCGACCCCGCCGAGGCGTACCGGCGGCTGGGGGTGGACACCGCCGCGCCGCATCCCCTGGTCGTCACCCACGCGCACTACGACCACATCGGCAACGTCGACCTCTTCCCCGCGGCGACGGTGGTGGTCAGCGGTGCCGAGGTCGACTTCTGGACCTCCCCGATGGCCGCCAAGCCGCTGATCGGGCACTTCACCGAGGCCGACGAGGTGGCGGCCCTGACCCGGGCCGAGGCCGAGGGCCGGCTGCGCCGGTTCACCGGCTCCGTGGAGGTGGCGCCGGGCGTCGTCGTCACCGAGGTCGGCGGGCACACGCCGGGGCAGGCCATGGTCACCGTCCGGACCGGTGCGGGCGTCGTGCTGCTGGCCTCCGACGCCGTGCACTTCACCGAGGAGCTGGAACGGGACATGCCCTTCATCGCGGTCACCGACCTGCCCGGCGCATACCAGGGTCTCCAGACGGTCCGCGACCTGCTCGCCTCCGGGGCGGTCGAGCACGTCCTCACCGGCCACGACGCCGGCGTGCTCGACCGGCTCGAACCGGTGTCGCCGGAGCTCGCCGGCATCGCCGGGGTGCTCGGGAGGCTACCGGCATGACCGGGCGGGAGTGGCTGGCCGGCTGGGCCCGCGCGGTGGCCGCCGATCCGGAGAACGCCCACATCGGCCGGTTCTCCGTCTTCACCGCCCGCCTGGTGGCCGACGACGAGGGAGACGTCCTGCTCCGCTACGACCGGGGCACGGTCTCCGTCGACGACGGCACCCCCGGTGCAGACCTGGAGCTGCGCGGGCCGGTCGGCGCCTGGCGCGAGCTGGTGGACGCCGGCGCCGCGCCACGCCGGCACGACCTGCTGGCCCTGACCAAGGCGGCCGACGGCCTCGAGGTGGTCGCCGGCCGCGAGCAGCTCATCCGGCACCTGCGGGTGATCACCCGGCTGGTGGAGCTCGCGAGGCTCCACGACCGGGCGGCGCGCGGGGAGGTGATCCGGCGGTGATCGAGGACGTCGTCGGCCGGTACGTCCACCTCCGGTCGTCCGGCACCGACTACCGCGTCTACTTCGAGGAGGCCGGCAGCGGGCCGGTGCTGCTCGCCCTGCACACCGCGGGGTCGGACAGCCGCCAGTTCCGGCACCTGCTGACCGACCCGGAGGTGACCGGCCGGCACCGGGTGGTCGCCTTCGACCTGCCCTGGCACGGCCGGTCGCTGCCGCCGGAGGGCTGGTGGACCGAGGAGTACCTGCTCACCACCGACCGGTACGTGGCCCTCGTCGAGGACGTCTGCGCGGCGCTGGAACTCGACCGGCCCGTCGTCCTCGGCTGTTCCATGGCCGGTTCGCTGGTGATCGAGCTGGCCCGGCGGGACCCGGAACGCTGGGCCGGGGTGATCGGGCTGTCGGGTGCGCTGCACGTCGAGGGGCGGTTCCAGGACTGGCCGCTGCACCCCGACATCAACGCCCAGCAGGCCGTCGCCTCCTGGACGGCGAGCCTGATGTCGCCGTCCAGCCCCGAGGTCGCCCGCCGCGAGGTGTGGTGGACCTACAGCCAGGGCGGGCCGGGGATCTACCGGGGGGACACGTTCTTCTACTCGGAGGACCTGGACCTGCGCGGGAGGGCCGGCGACATCGACACCGCACGGTGCCCGGTGTACCTGCTGACCGGCGAGTACGACCACGCCTGCAGCCCCGAGGGCACCGCAGCGGCGCTGGCGGCCATCCCGGGCGCCCGCGGCGGGACCATGCCGGGGATCGGGCACTTCCCCATGGCGGAGAACTACCCCCTGTTCCGCACCCACCTGCTGCCGGTGCTGGCCGAGCTGGCCGCGGCCCGCACCGGCGACGGCCCGGCCGAGCCTTCGGAGGACCGCCGATGAGCGGTATCGATGCCCACTGCCACGTCTTCGTCGCCGACGGCGTCGACATGTCCCGGCTCGTCGGTGGCGCCGCCTACGACCCACCGGCGTTCGACGTGCACGACCACGCGGAGCACCTGCGGGCCGCGGGGTGCGACCGCGGGGTGCTGGTCCAGCCCAGCGCCTACGGCGACGACCACCGGTGCCTGCTCGCCGCGCTGCGGACCCGGCCCGACGCCCTGCGCGGCGTGGCGTGCGTCGCGCCGGGCACGTCTCCGCAGGAGCTGGCCGAGATGCACGCCGTGGGTGTGCGCGGCACCCGCGTGCAGGACGGCTACCCCGGTGGTGTGCCCGTCGAGTCCCTGGTGGAGGTCGGCGAGACGGTGGCGCCGCTGGGCTGGCACGTGGAGGTCTGGACCGACGTCCGCCGGCACGTCGACCGGCTCGGCGACGCCGTCCGCCGCTGCCCGGCGCCGGTGGTCCTCGACCACCTCGGCTACCTGCCGTCGGACGTGGGACTCGACGACCCCGCCGTCCGGCTGGTGCTGGAGCTGCTGGAGGAGGACCGGATCTGGGTGACGCTGTCGGGGCTGGAGCGGCTGCTGCCGCCCGGGGTCGACGCCGAGGCCGGCGGCGCCGCGTTCGCCGAGGCGTGGGAACGGCACGAGGAGGCGATCGCCGCCCGGGTCCGCGCGCTCGTCGAGGTGCGCCCGCAGAACCTGCTGTGGGGCAGCGACTGGCCGCACGTGGGCGTCCAGCTGCCCGTGCCCGACGCCGCCGGGATGCGCGGGCGGCTGGAGCGGTGGGTGCCCGACCCGGCCGTCCGGCACGCCGTCCTGGTCGACAACCCCGCCCGCCGGTACGGGTTCGGTCCCGCTGGGACGGCGTCCCCCGAGCCGGTTGCACCTGGACCGGGCAGGGTGTGACCCAGGCTCCACACGATCCGCTCCCGCCGACCCCCCAGGAGATCCGGATGGCCTCGTTCACGTTCAGCCAGCTCAGCCCCACCGCGTACCTCGAGAGGTCGGCGCGGGTGTTCCCCGATCGCACCGCGATCATCGACGGGGACCGTCGCTCCACCTACCGGGAGTTCGCCGACCGGTCCCGCCGGCTGGCCGGTGGGCTGGCCGCGCGTGGCATCGCACCCGGCGACCGGGTGGCGGCACTGTGCGCCAACAGCGCCACGATGCTGGAGCTGCACAACGGGATCCCGTGGGCCGGCGCGGTGATCGTTCCGCTGAACACCCGCCTCTCCCCCGGGGAGCTCGGATACGTCCTGGAGCACTCCGGGGCCTCGCTCCTGGTCGCCGACCCCCAGTTCGCCGCGACCGCGACCGAGGTGGCGGCGGCGGTCGGCGTCCCGCTGGTGCTGGCCGGTGATCGGGACAGCGAGTACGAGCAGCTGCTGGCCGGCGGCGAACCGTTGGCGCTGCCCTGCGCGGACGAGACCGGGTTGCTCGCCCTGAACTACACGTCCGGCACCACGGGACGGCCGAAGGGGGTGATGTACGCGCACCGGGGGGCCTACCTCCAGGCCCTGGCGATGGCGATGCACACCGGGCTGGGGTCCACCAGCCAGTACCTCTGGACCCTGCCGATGTTCCACTGCAACGGCTGGTGCTTCCCGTGGGCCGTCTCGGCCGCCGGCGCCACCCACGTCTGCCTGCCGCGGATCGAGCCGGCGCGCATCTGGCAGCTGCTGCGCACCGAGGGCATCACGCACTTCAGCGCGGCGCCCACCGTCCTGACGATGATCCTCAACGCCGACGAGGCGGCCGAGGGGCCGGTGGAACCACGGGTGGAGGTGCAGACCGGCGGAGCGCCCCCGACGCCCACCCTGCTGGCGCGCATGTCGGCGCTGAACATGGACGTCACCCACCTGTACGGGCTCACCGAGACCTACGGTCCGCTGGCGCTCAACGAGTGGCATCCGGAGTGGGACGACCTGGACACCGAGCAGCAGGCGGAGCTCAAGGCCCGGCAGGGTGTGGGGAACGTGGTCGCGGATCCGCTGCGCGTCGTGGACGACAAGGGTGCCGACGTGCCCCGCGACGCCACGACGGTCGGGGAGATCGTCGCCCGCGGCAACGACGTGATGCTCGGCTACTACCGCGACGACGAGGCCACAGCGGCGGTCACCCTCGCCGACGCGGACGGGCAGCGGGGCTGGTTCCGCACCGGTGACCTCGCGGTCGTCCACCCGGACGGCTACGTGGAGATCCGGGACCGCAGCAAGGACATCATCATCTCCGGGGGCGAGAACATCTCCTCGGTGGAGGTCGAGCGCGCCCTCGACGCGCACGCCGCCGTCGCCGAGTCCGCCGTGGTGGCCGAACCGCACGAGAAGTGGGGTGAGGTCCCGGTGGCCTACGTGACGCTGCGGGCCGAGGCGGACGTCACCGACCAGGAACTGGCCGACTTCGTCCGGTCCCGGCTGGCCTCGTTCAAGGTGCCGAAGCGGTTCGTCCGCGGCGACCTGCCGAAGACCTCCACCGGCAAGGTGCAGAAGAACCTGCTGCGCGAGCAGCACAGCTGATCCCCACCCGCCGACCTCCGCAGCACCCGCTGCCGGACCACGACACCCACACGGGAGAACACCATGGCGATCGCCACGATCAACCCGGCCACCGGGGAGACGCTCAAGACCTACGACGCGCTTCCCGACGAGGCGCTGGAGGAGAAGCTCGCCCGCGCGGCTGCCGCGTTCGCCGACTACCGGCTGACCGCACCGCAGGAGCGGGCCGGCTGGCTGTCGGCCGCCGCCGATGTGCTGGCGGACGAGATCGACGCGGTCGCGGAGCTGATGGTCACCGAGATGGGAAAGACGCTCGCATCGGCGAAGGCGGAGGCCGGCAAGTGCGTGACGGCGCTGCGGTTCTACGCCGAGCGGGGGCCGGAGTTCCTCGAGCCGCAGGTCAAGGACGCGCAGGCGGTGGGTGCGCAGCAGGCCTACGTGGTCCACCAGCCGCTGGGTGTGGTGCTGGCGATCATGCCGTGGAACTTCCCGCTGTGGCAGGCGATGCGGTTCGCCGCCCCGGCGCTGATGGCCGGCAACGTGGGGCTGCTCAAGCACGCGAGCAACGTGCCGCAGACAGCGCTGTACCTGGAGCAGCTGTTCCGCCGGGCCGGCTTCCCCGCCGACGTCTTCCAGACCCTGCTCATCGGTTCCGGCACCGTGGAGCGGGTGCTGCGGGACGACCGCGTCATCGCCGCGACGCTGACCGGCAGCGGCCCGGCCGGGCAGTCGGTGGCCGCGATCGCCGGGGACGCGCTGAAGAAGACCGTGCTGGAACTCGGCGGGTCCGACCCGTTCATCGTCATGCCCTCGGCACACCTGGACACCGCTGCCGAGGTGGCCACGACCGCCCGCAACCAGAACAACGGGCAGAGCTGCATCGCGGCCAAGCGGTTCTTCGTGCACCGCGACGTCGTCGAGGAGTTCACCCGGCTGTTCGCCGAGAAGATCGCCGCCCTGACCGTCGGGGACCCGATGGACGAGGAGACCCAGGTCGGCCCGCTGGCCACCGAGTCGGGGCTGCGCGACGTCGAGGGCTACGTCGATGACGCCCGCAGCAAGGGGGCCACCGTCGTCGTCGGCGGGGAGCGGGTGGACCGGCCGGGCTGGTTCTACCAGCCCACCCTCGTCACCGGCGTGACCCCGGAGATGGGAATGCACTCCGAGGAGGTGTTCGGCCCGGTCGCCGCGCTGTACACCGTGGACTCGCTGGAGGAGGCGATCGAGCTGGCCAACAGCCACGTCTACGGGCTGGGGTCGAACCTGTGGAGCGAGGACGAGGACGAGCGGGCGCAGTTCGTCCGCGACATCGCCTCGGGCATGGCGTTCATCAACGGGATGACCGCCAGCTACCCCGAGCTGCCCTTCGGCGGGATCAAGCAGAGCGGCTACGGCCGGGAGCTGACCGAGGTCGGGATGTACGAGTTCATGAACGCCAAGACCGTCTGGGTCGGCGGCCCCAGCAGCGAGCAGGCGAAGGGCAGCACCGCAGGTGCCGCCGCGGAGTGACCTTCCGGCCGGGCCGGTAGGGGGACAGGTGCACGTGCAGTGAGGAGCGGTGGATGCGCGCGGTGACGATGTCGGAGCACGGCGGCCCGGAGGTGCTCGGCTGGGGAGAGGCGCCGGACCCCGTGTGCGGTCCGGGGGAGGTGGTCGTCGACGTGGTCGCCGCGGCCGTCAACCGCGCCGACATCATGCAGCGGGAGGGGAACTACCCGCCGCCGCCCGGGGTCAGCGAGATCCTCGGGCTGGAGTGCAGCGGCGTCATCAGCGAGGTCGGCCCGGAGGTGACCGGGTGGTCGGTCGGCGACGAGGTGTGCGCGCTGCTCTCCGGCGGCGGTTACGCCGAACGGGTCGCCGTGCCCAGCGGGCAGCTGCTGCCGCCGCCCGCCGGGGTGGACCTGGCGACCGCCGCCGCACTGCCCGAGGTGGCCTGCACGGTCTGGTCGAACGTATTCATGCTCGCCGGGCTGCGCGCCGGGCAGGTGTTCCTCGTGCACGGCGGCTCGAGCGGCATCGGGACGATGGCGATCCAGCTGGCCGCCCGCGCCGGTGCCCGGGTGGCCACCACGGCCGGCAGCGCCGCGAAGCTGGACGCGTGCCGGGAACTCGGTGCCGAGATCCTGGTGAACTACCGCGAGCAGGACTTCGTGGCCGAGGTGCGGCAGGCCACGGACGGGCACGGTGCCGACGTGGTGCTGGACAACATGGGCGCCGCCTACCTGGGGCGCAACGTCGACGTCCTGGCCACCGGCGGGCAGCTGGTGACCATCGGCATGCAAGGCGGCACGCGGGGTGAGCTGGACTTCGGCGTCCTCATGCGGAAGCGGGGGACCGTGCGGGCCACCACGCTCCGTGGCCGCCCGGCCACCGGCCCGGGCAGCAAGGCCGAGGTCGTCGCCGCCGTGCGCGCCGAGGTCTGGCCCGATGTCGAGAAGGGCGTGATCCGGCCGGTCGTGGATCGGCGGCTGCCCATGAGCCGGGCCGCGGACGCGCACGCACTCCTCGAGGGCAGCAGCCACGTGGGCAAGGTCCTGCTCCTAACGGCGTCCTGACCCGGCGACGGACTGGCCGGCCAGCCCGGACGCCGCGGCCAGGCCACCGGTGACCGCGGCGGCCCGGCGGTAGCGGGGCACGGCGAGGACCGGCAGCATGCTGGCCGCGTGCAGGCCGTCGACCGCGGCGGCCAGCCGCAGGCTCGCCCCGTCCGGCCGGGTCAGCACGAGCGCGTGCTGGGCGACCGGCCGCGCGCCGAGCACGCGGGCGATGCCACAGCCGGTCGTGCGAGAACCGCGGGTCGACCGCCGCGGCGACCGCGGCGGGACGCGCGAGCAGGAGGAGGCCGGCGGCGAGACCGGTGCCGGAGATCCCGCGGGCAGCTCGTCACCGAGTGCGGTCGATGGCACTGTTCACCGTGACGCCTCCGGGCAGGGACGTGGATGTGCGGACGGTCGGTCTCTGCCGACGATGGTGGGCAGCGACCGACTGCGCGCGGGGGAGAAGGGCCACCACGTGCGGGGTCCGTGCACAGTCTGGCTCTGAGTGCCGTGGCACTCAGAGCCAGACTGTCGGCAGGTACTACCCCGCTCGGCCCGCGGTCGCAGCACCGGCTGGGTGTCCACCGGCGACGGCGAGGGTCGCGTCCCGGTTCTCCGGCAGCGGCGAGAAGCCGCGCAGCCGCAGGCTGTTGGACACCACGAACACCGAGCTGAACGCCATGGCCGCACCGGCGATCATGGGGTTCAGCAGCCCCGCGGCGGCCAGCGGCAGCGCGGCCACGTTGTAGGCGAAGGCCCAGAACAGGTTGCCCTTGATCGTGCCCAGCGTCCGGCGGGACAGCCGGATCGCGTCCGCGGCCACCCGGAGGTCGCCACGCACCAGGGTCAGGTCGCCGGCCTGGATGGCGACGTCGGTGCCGGTCCCCATGGCCAGGCCGAGGTCGGCCTGGGCCAGCGCCGGTGCGTCGTTCACGCCGTCGCCCACCATGGCCACGGTGCGGCCCTCGTCCTGCAACCGCCGTACGACGGCCACCTTGTCCTGCGGGAGCACCTCGGCGATCACCTCGTCGATGCCCACCTGGGCGGCGACGGCCCGCGCGGCCCTCTCGTTGTCGCCGGTGAGCAGGATCGGCGTCAGCCCGAGGGCGCGCAGCTGGGCGACGGCGGTCGCAGAGGTCGGCTTGACCGCGTCGGCGACGACGAGCACCCCCCGTGCCGCGCCGTCCCAGCCGACCGCGATCGCGGTGCGGCCGGCTCCCTCGGCCTCGGTGACGGCCCGGTCGAGGTCGGCGGGCAGCGACATCGCCCGGTCGGCCAGCAGGCGCCGGCGGCCGACGACCACCGCCGAGCCCTCGACCATGCCCTGGACGCCCAGGCCCTCGAGGTTGGCGAAGTCGGCCACCGGCGGGAGGTCGCCGGTGCGCTCGGTCGCGCCCCGGGCCACGGCCTGCGCGATCGGGTGCTCGGACGCCGACTCCAGCGCACCGGCCAGCCGCAGCACCCGGGCGGCGTCCTCGCCGGCGGCGGGGACGACGTCCAGCAGCGTCATCCGGCCGGTCGTGACCGTTCCGGTCTTGTCCAGCACGACGGTGTCCACCCGGCGGGTGGACTCCAGCACCTCGGGGCCCTTGATCAGGATGCCCAGCTGCGCGCCGCGGCCGGTGCCCACCATCAGCGCGGTGGGTGTGGCCAGCCCCAGGGCGCACGGGCAGGCGATGATCAGCACGGCCACCGCGGCGGTGAAGGCGGCCGGCAGGCCGGCGCCGGTGCCCACCCAGAAGCCGAGGGTCGCCACGGCCAGCGCGAGCACGACCGGCACGAAGATCCCGGAGATCCGGTCGGCCAGCCGCTGCACCTCGGCCTTGCCGTTCTGCGCGTCCTCGACCAGCCGCGCCATCTGCGCCAGCTGGGTCTCGCTACCCACGCGGGTGGCGCGCACGACCAGCCGGCCGCCGGCGTTGACCGTGCCACCGGTGACCGGGTCGCCGGGACGGACCTCGACGGGCACCGACTCACCGGTCAGCATCGAGGCGTCGACGGCGGACGAGCCCTCGGTCACCTCGCCGTCGGCGGCGATCCGCTCGCCGGGGCGGACGACGAACAGGTCGCCCGCACCCAGCTCGCCGACCGGGACCCGCTGCTCGGTGCCGCCGCGCAGCACCGAGACCTCCTTGGCACCCAGCTCCAGCAGTGCGCGCAGCGCCGCGCCGGCCCGGCGCTTGGACCGCGCCTCGAACCAGCGGCCGGCCAGGATGAACGTCGTCACCCCGGCCGCGGCCTCGAGGTAGATGTTGGCGCTGCCGTCGGTGCGGGCGATGGTCAGCTCGAACGGGTGTGTCATGCCGGGCACGCCGGCGGTGCCCCAGAACAGCGCGTACAGCGACCAGCCGAACGCGGCCAGCGTGCCCAGCGACACCAGGGTGTCCATGGTCGCCGCGCCGTGGCGCAGGTTGGTCCAGGCCGCCCGGTGGAACGGGGCCCCGCCCCACACCACCACCGGGGCGGCGAGGGTCAGCGACAGCCACTGCCAGTACTCGAACTGCAGCGCGGGGATCATGGCCATCGCGATCACCGGCACGCTGAGCAGCGCCGAGACGACCAGCCGCGTGCGTAGCGCGCGCACCGGTGCGTCGGCCGGGTCCGCCTCGGCCTCCTCGGCGAGCCCGGGCCGCGGGGGTTCGGGCAGCCGCGCGCTGTAGCCGGTCTTCTCGATCGTGGCGATCAGGTCCTCGGTGCGCACGCCGTCACCGAAGCTGACCTTCGCCTTCTCGGTCGCGTAGTTGACCGTGGCGGTGACGCCGTCGAGCTTGTTGAGCTTCTTCTCCACCCGGGCGGCGCAGGAGGCGCAGGTCATCCCGCCGATCAGCAGCTCGACGTCGCTGGTGGTGCCCGCGGGTGCGGTGGTCATGATCCGTGCTCCTCGTGCGAGGCGGCGGGAGCCCTTCCGGCGGGCACCGTGAACGCGGCCGTGTGCACCGCGTCGTCGTGCCGGAAGTCCAGGAACAGCCGGTAGGTACCCGTCGACGGGGCGGTGGTGGCGAACTCGACGTGCGGTCCGGGCGCGGGCTCGACCGCTTCGTGCCCGGCGGGGTGGACGTGCAGGTAGGCGAGGTCGCCGTCGCGCAGGGCCACCAGGTGCCCGTAGGCGCCGAGGTAGGGCTGCAGGTCGGTGACCGGCACGCCGTCGCGGCTCACGCTGAACGTCAGCTCCGACGCCGAGCCCGGCGT
The DNA here is from genome assembly GCF_030165005.1 of Blastococcus capsensis. Classification (GTDB taxonomy): domain Bacteria; phylum Actinomycetota; class Actinomycetes; order Mycobacteriales; family Geodermatophilaceae; genus Blastococcus; species Blastococcus capsensis. The sequence continues at coordinate 140,128 of NZ_JASNNW010000007.1, read as the reverse complement.
CAGTCCGCCGGTGAGCACGACCGTGTAGCCGTCCACCTCCGCGATCGTCGACGGCTCCGACAGCGGCTGCGGCTCGTAGCCGCCCGGGACGGCGAGGTCGGCGCCGAGCACGCGGTTCTCGCCGTCGGCGGCGGCGGTGAAGTCGGCGAACAGCCGCCAGCTGCCCGGCTCCAGCGCCAGCGGGGCCCGCCAGACGCCGTCGGCGCCGAGCTCGGGGTGGACGTGCTGGTAGCCGGTGAGGTCGCGGCGCACGGCGACCAGGTGCAGGTCGACCTCGGAGTCGGCCTCGTACCCGGTGACCGGCGAGCCGCCGGGGCCCAGCACGGTGAAGGCGACGGGGGTGGCGGAGCCGGCGGGAGCGGTGTCCGTGGCCAGGTCGAGGGTGTAGCCGTCCTCGGCGACCTGGAGCCCGGCCGGCAGGTCCGCGGGCGCGGGAGCGGCGGTCACGTGGCCGCCGTCCCCGTGCCTCGCGTCGGCCGCGGGATGCCCGGCCGCGGGGGAGTCGTCCCCCAGGCCGACCGGGCCGACCGCGGAGCCCACGCCGACGGCCGCGCCGAACACGGCGACGAGGCCGACGGCGAACGCGGCGATCTTCGTGGGTGTGTTCATGGCGCCGGCCGCGTCAGCGGCCGCTCACCTCGTATCCGGCCTCCTCGACGGCGGCGCGCACGGCAGCTTCGTCGACCGGCTCCGCGCTGGTCAGGGTCAGCCCGCCGGTGGCGAGATCGACCTCCACACCGGTGACACCGGGCAGCTGCGAGACCTCCTCGGTGACCGAGGTGACGCAGTGCCCGCAGGTCATACCGGTGACGGTGTAGCTGGCGGTGGTGGTCATGGGGTTCCTCCCGGGAGGTGGATGGTCAGGAGCGGACGAGCCGGGCGATGGCGTCGGTGGCCTCGCGGACCTTCTCCTCGGCCTCGCGGCCGCCCGCTCGGGCGGCGTCGACGACGCAGTGGCTGAGGTGTTCCTCGAGCAGGCCGAGGGAAACGGCCTGCAACGCCTTCGTCATGGCCGAGATCTGGGTGAGGATGTCGATGCAGTACTTCTCGTCTTCCACCATGCGCTGCAGGCCGCGAGCCTGGCCCTCGATCCGCCGCAGACGCTTGAGGTAGTCGTCCTTGCGGTGGATGTAGCCGTGCGCGTGGTCGTGGCCGCTGCAGCCGCCCTCGGTGGTCTCCACGTCGTCCCTCCTGTCGGCGCCGCGGGGTCGCGATGCCGCGCTGAACTATACCCCCCTAGGGTAGGCGTCGCCAGGATCGGGATCATCGCCGTCCCGGAGCCGCGCCAGGCCGGCCCGGGCGCAGGCCAGCTCGTCCTGCCGCCCGACGATCACCTCCGCCGACGCGCCTCGCTCGGGTGCCGAGGTGAACGCCGCATCGGACGAGGAGCTCCCCCGTCCATGACGCGGAACTCCCTCCGGCAGGCGTGAACCGGCGCCGGGCGGGGCAGGAAGAGCCCGTGGAGGAGACGACCAGCGCCACCCCGCAGGCCTCGCCCGACCGCTCCGTCGCGGACGAGGAGCCCACCGTCGAGCACACCGTCGAAGGGGAGACCGCCCGGCTCAGCATCACCGGCGAACTCACCGACACCGCCCGACGCCCGCTCGTGCGCACCGTCACCGACGTGCTCCTGGCCGAGCACTCGCTGCGCCGGGTCGAGCTGGACCTGCGCGGGGTGACGTTCATGAGCTCCGCCGGCCTCGCAGTGCTGGTCCAGGTCCAGAAGCTCGGCGTGCCGCGCGGCATCGAGACCGTGCTCGTGGACCCGCCGCCGTCGGTGGCCCGCCCGCTCCAGCTCACCGGCCTGTGGTACCGGTTCACCATCGCCGAGGCCGGCGGTGAGCGGGCGGCCGGGCACTCGTAGTCAGGTGTCGGGTGCGGGCCGGCGGCGACCGGGCTCCTAGCCTGACCGGGTGTCGTCCACCCACGCCCACAGCCACGGTCCGGACCCGGACGCGCCTCCGCCCACCGCGGAGGCCCTCGGCCGCCGGCGCCGCGCCGTGTGGCTGATGCTCCTCATCCTGGTCCCGGCCGCGCTGGCCACGGTGATCGGACTGGTCGCCCTGTGGCCGGACGGCGAGCCCACCCGCGCCGAGCAGGTGGCGGCCACCTACCTGCCGCCGGGCACCACCTATCCCGACGCACGTGTGATCTCCGTGGAGAGGGTCGAGTGCGGGGACCCGGGTGGTGTGCCCGTCACCTGTGCGTCCGTCGTCGTGGAGGTCCTCGACGGCGACGGGGCCGGGGACTTCACGCAGCTCGACCTGCAGTCCGACGTCGTCGCCAACGGCGTGGCCGAAGGGGACACCCTCGTGCTGACCCGCGACGCGGGGGCCGAGGGCGGCCCGTCGTACCAGTTCTTCGACTACGAGCGGGACACCCCGATGATCGCGCTGGCCGTCGGCTTCGCGGTCGTGGTCGGCCTGGTGGCCCGGCTGCGCGGGCTGGCCTCCCTCGTCGGGCTGGCGTTCGCCTTCTTCGTGCTGCTGCAGTTCGTGCTGCCCGGGCTGCTCGCCTACGACTCGCCTGCGCTGGTCAGCCTGGTCGGCTCGGCGGCGATCATGTTCGTCGTCCTCTACCTGGCCCACGGCTTCTCCGCCCGGACGACCACCGCGCTGGTCGGCACGCTGTTCGGGCTGTCGCTGGTCGCCGTCCTCGGGTCGCTGTCCGTGGCCGCCGCCCGGCTGACCGGCCTCACCAGCGAGGAGACGGCGCAGCTGAACAGCTTCGACCCGACGCTGGACTTCTCCGGCCTGGTGCTCGCCGGCATCGTGGTGGCCGGCCTCGGCGTGCTCAACGACGTCACGATCACCCAGGCGTCGGCCATCTGGCAGCTGCACGAGGTGGACCCGTCGATGACCTGGCGGGAGCTCTACACCCGCGGGATGACGGTGGGGCGCGACCACATCGCCTCGACCGTCTACACGATCGTCTTCGCCTACGCCGGTGCCGCGCTCCCGCTGCTGCTGCTCTTCGAGGTCTACTCCCAGCCCTGGCAGGTCATCGTGACCTCCTCGGCGCTGGCCGAGGAGGTCATCCGGACCATGGTCGGCGCCATCGCGCTGGTGCTCGCCGTCCCGGTGACCACCGCTGCCGGCGCCTTCTTCGCGAAGGCCGCCGACACCCAGGCCGGAGCCGCCACCGAGCGCGGGCTGACTGTGCTGCGTGCCCGGTTCGCCCGATGAGCGAGGCTGTCCCCATGCTCCCGCCCGTACCGCCCCCGAGCGCCGGTCTCCTCGCCGCCGCCCAGGCCGCCCCGGGCTTCATGCCCGATGATGAGGGCGCCGCCCTGTACGAGGCGGCCCGCGCCGTCGCCGTCCCCGGGCCGCTGCTCGAGGTGGGCAGCTGGATGGGCAAGTCCGCGCTGTACCTGGCCGCCGCCGCGCGGGAGACCGGCCGGCAGGTGGTCACCGTCGACCACCATCGCGGCTCGGAGGAGCACCAGCCCGGCTGGGAGTACCACGACCCCTCGCTGGTGGACCCCGCCGTCGGGCGGATCGACACCCTGCCGCGCTTCCGCCGGACCATCGCCGAGGCCGGGGCCGAGGACGTCGTCATCGCCGTCGTCACCCGGTCGGAGACGCTGGCCCCGCTGTGGGGCGCCCCGCTCGCGCTGCTCTTCCTCGACGGCAGCCACACCGAGGAGTCCGCTCGCCGCGACCAGGACGCCTGGGTGGCCAAGCTCAGGGTGGGCGGCACCCTGGCGATCCACGACGTCTTCCCCGACCCGGCCGACGGCGGGCAGGCGCCCTACGGCGTCTACCGGCGGGTGCTGGAGTCCGGTGACTTCACCGAGTTGCCGGACACCGGCTCGCTGCGCCTGCTGCGCCGTGAGCGCTGATCCGCTCGGGGCGGAGCGGGCGGCGGTGCTCGCGCAGATCGACGCGCTGACCCGGGAGTTCGACGAGGTGGTCGCCGCCGCCAGGGCGTCCAACGCCGACGACGAGCACGATCCGGAGGGCGCCACGATCGCCTTCGAGCGGCAGCAGGTGGCCGCCCTGCTGGAGCACGCCCGCCGGCGGCTGGCCGACGTCGACGCCGCCGTCACCGCCGTGGAGGCCGGCACCTACGGCCGGTGTGAGGGCTGCGGCCGGCCGATCGCGCCCGAGCGGCTGGAAGCCCGCCCGGCCGCACGCACCTGCATCGACTGCGCCCGCTGAAGCCGTCGGGTGCTGCCCCCGCCCGCTCGGCGCTCAGCTGACGTAGCGGCGGGCGGAGGATTTCTGCTGGGCCGCCTCCAGGGCGGCGAAGCGTGCCTCGGCGTGCGGCGGTAGGACCCGCCGTTCCCGCAGCACCCACGGCAGGCCGCGGGCCGCCTGCAGCAGCCCGCGGAGGGTCACCCGGTCGCGGGGCACCGTGCGCAGCAGGTGCAGCGTGCGCCGTAGCGCCGGGCGGAAGGGGCGGCGCAGCCACGTCGTCCACAGGGTGTTCCGGATGCCGTCGGCGCGCCGCCGGTGCGGGTCGCGGGCGGTGCTCGCCTGGTGGTGGACGGTCAGCGCCGGCAGGTAGCACAGCTCCCAGCCGCGAGCGGCCAGGTCGCCGGCCATGAGCTCCTCCTCACCGCCCAGCCAGAGCCGTTCGGAGAACCCGCCGACCTCCTCGAACGCCTCGCGCCGGAGCACGGAGGCGCCGGCGAGGAAGGACCCGAGCGCCGGCCCGGGCAGCCAGTCGGCGCCCCGGACGGGGGAGTCGCGCAGCTCGGCGACGATCGGGTCCTCGGTGCCTCCCGGCTCCACCAGGATCCGCGCCGTCACGACCGCCAGCCGCGGGTGGGCGTCGAGGGCGTCGGCCGCCGTGCGGAGGGCGCCGGGTTCCCACCAGGTGTCGTCGTCGCAGAAGGCGACGTACGGGGTCTCGAGACGAGCCACCCCCAGGTTGCGGCCAACGGCGCCCAGGTTCTCCCGGCTGGCGATCAGCTCCACCTGCGGGAACCGGTCCCGGACGGAGTCGGCGGTGCCGTCGGTCGAGCCGTTGTCCACCACGACCACGTGCGGGTGCTCGGGCAGGGCGACCAGGCGCTCGAGGGCGAGCAGCAGCTCGTCCCGGCGCTGATGGGTGATGACGACGACGGCGACCCGCGGATCCGTCTGACCCTCATGCAGCGTTCCTGGCCCCGTCGCGGGGAGGACGGGGTCATTCTCCGAGTGGTGGGGGGCAGCAGGGTCCGTTCTCACGACCGGCTCCCCTGGAGGCGGTGCAGGTCGGCCAGCACGCCAGGAGGAACCGGCCGCCGCCGGCGCAGCGCGGCCGGCAGGTCCGGCGCCGCCCGCAGCAGCCCCTCGATCCCCGGCCGGCCGGCCAGCACCGCCCGCCCGGTCGTCCGGACCAGCTCGCCGGCCGGCAGGCGCATCGCCGCGGTGAGGACCCGGCTCCGCCAGATACCGGCCTGCCGGCGGGCCGGCGCCTCGCGCCTGGGGGAGGGGTGGTGGTGGATGGTCACCTCGTCGACGTAGGACAGCCCCCACCCGGCGCCGGCCAGGTCCAGAGCCACCCGCTCCTCCTCGCCGGGGAAGCGCACGACCGGGTCGAAGCCGCCGACGGCCTGGAAGGCCTCGGTGCGGACCAGTGCGGCGCAGGCGACGAACCCGAGCAGCGAGGGGCCCGGCAGATCCGGTGCCGTGCCCAGCGGGCTCCGGGCCATCTCCGCACAGACGGAGTCGAGCCGCTCGTCCGGGCCGACGAGGATCCGGGCGCTGAGCAGGGCCAGCCGGGGATGGGCGCGCATGATCGCCACCGCGCGCGCCAGGTCACCCGGGGCCCACCACGAGTCGTCGTCGGCGAAGGCGAGGAACGGGGTGTGCGCCTCCGCGGCCCCCAGGGTGCGCCCGTGGGCCCCCTCGTTGCGGTCCAGCGGAAGGAGGGTCACCTCGGGATGGGCCTGGCGCACCGCGGCGACGGTGCCGTCGGTGGATGCGTTGTCGACGAGCACCACCGGGGCCTCGTGGCGGGGCAGCGTGGCGAGCAGGTCGGCGCGGCGGTTGCGGCTGGCGATGACCACCGTGACCTCGGCGTCCGGCGGGCCGGAGGCCTCGGTCTGGGTCTCGGGCAGCGTGGTCATGGGGAGACCCTGCCCGCAGACCCGGGGAGCCAATCGGTGTCCGGCGTGACTTCCCGCGTTCCCGCGGGCGGCAGCGCCCACGGATCGGCGAACAGCCCGGCGGCGGACGACGCGCCGCAGAGGGCGTCGGCGGCCAGGACCACCGCGGCCGCCGTCCAGGTGGTCCGCTCGATCGGCCACCGGGCGTCGTCGGGGTAGACGTACCCGGTCCAGTACGCGCCGTCGTCGTCGCGCAGGTGCTGCATCGCCGCGACCTGCTCCAGCGCCGCGTCGCGCTGGCCGGCGGCGACGAGAGCCAGCGCGAGCTCGCAGGTCTCGGCGCCGGTCACCCAGGGCCGCTCGGCGACGCAGCGGATGCCCAGCCCCGGGACGACGAACCGGTCCCAGCCCTCCGCCAGCCGGTCGCCGGCGGCCGTGCCGGTGACCGCGCCGCCCAGCACGGGGTAGTACCAGTCCATCGAGTAGCGCGACCGGTCGGCGAAGGACTCCGGCCGCTCCCGCAGGGCACTGCCGAGGTCGGCGACGGCCAGCTCCCAGTCCGGCTGCGCCTCGCCGGTCAGCTCGGCCAGGGCCAGCCCGCAGCGCAGCGCCTGGAACAGGCTGGCGTTCCCGGTGAGCAGCGCCAGGTCGTCGGGGGTGCCGTCCGGGCGCAGGGCCCAGCCGATGGCACCGCCCGGCAGCTGCATCCGGACGACGAGGTCCAGCGCGGCCCGCACCGCCGGCCACAGCTCGGTGGTGAGCGCCTCGTCGCCGGTGGCCAACCAGGAGTGCCAGACCCCGACGGCGAGGTAGCCGGCGTGGTTGCTCTCCGCGGCCGGGGCGGTCTCGGCGCCCTCGCGGTACTCGGCTGCCCAGCTGCCGCCGGGGCGCTGCCGACCGGCCAGCCAGCGATAGGCCGCCGCGGCCCGGGCGTGCTCGCCGCCGACGTCGAGCGCCATCGCCGCCTCGACCGAGTCCCAGGGATCCAGCTGACCGGTGCGGAACCACGGCAGCGCGCCGTCCCCCGACTGCTCGCCGGCGATCCAGGCGACCGTCTGCCGCACCTGGTCGGCGCCGAGCACTCCGGGCAGCTCCGGCAGCAGGAGGCCCGCCCGGTCAGCCGGCGGCAGCGGAAGGCTCCCGGTCGGCGGGGCCGGCGCCCGCCGACCACGTGCGCGCCGCTGGGGCGGCGGGCTCGGTCGGCTTGTCGGCGTAGACGACGAAGCTCTTGCCGAACAGCGGGTCCAGCAGCCGTTCGGCGGTGCGGGTCAGCCACGGGCGGTGCGTGAGGTCCCAGACCAGCAGCCGGTGGTACGCGCGCACCGGGGGAGAGTCCTTCTCGACGCCGACGGCGCACTTCAGCCACCAGAACGGCGCGTGCAGGGCGTGCGCGTGGTGGCTGGCGCCCGGGACGAGGCCCGCGGTGGCCAGCCGGGCCCGCAGGACGTCGCCACGGTAGATGCGGATGTGCCCGCCTTCGTTGGCGTGGTACTCGTCCGACAGCGCCCAGCAGACGCGTTCGGGCCCGTAGCGGGGGACGGTCACCGCGGCCCTTCCACCCGGCTTGAGGACCCGGAAGATCTCGGCCATCGCCGTGGCGTCGTCGGGGATGTGCTCGAGCACCTCCGACGCCATCACCCGGTCGACGCTCGCGTCCGGGAAGGGCAGGCGCAGCAGGTCGCCGCGGACCACCTCGTAGCGGGTCCCCGACGGGGCCTCGCCGGCCTCGGCGATCGCCCCGAGCCAGCGCTTCGTCGTCTCGACCTCCGGCTGCCCCCAGTCGACGGCGACGACGTGCGCGCCCCGGCGGTAGGCCTCGAAAGCGTGCCGGCCCTCGCCGCACCCGAGGTCGAGGACGGTCATCCCCGGCCGCAGGTCGAGGCGGTCGTAGTCGACGGTCAGCACGGTTGCTCCGGTTCGACTCCGGGTCCGATCCGCTCGTCGGTCGCCGGCGCGCCCTCACCCGTCGTTCTCACGACGCCCCTTCCGTTCCAGCGTCTGCGCGTACCAGTCGGCGGTCCGCTCGGCCGTGGCCCGCCAGGTGTAGGTGTCGAGCACCCGCCGCCGTCCGGCCCGGCCGAGCTGCTCGGCCAGGGACGGGGAGTCCAGGACCAGCTTCAGCGCGGCGGTGAGCTCGCCGACGTCGCCGGCAAGGACCCGGAGGCCGGCCTTCGTGCCGACCACCTCGGGCAGCGCCCCGGCGTCGGTGGTGACCAGCGGCGTCGCGCACGCCATCGCCTCGATGGCCGGCAGCGAGAAGCCCTCGTAGAGGGAGGGGATCGCCACCACCGTCGCCCGCTGGAAGAGACCGATCAGCTCGTCCTCGGCCACCGGGCCGGTGAACCGGACGGCGTCGTGGAGCGCGAGCCGGTCCAGCGCCGCTTCCGCAGGCCCTCCGGGACGGGCGGTGCCGACGACGGTCAGCCGGACGGGCCGCTCGGTGCGCAGCTTGGCCAGCGCCTCGAGCAGGTGCACCAGGCCTTTGAGCGCGACGTCGGCGCTCGTGACGGCCAGGATCGAGTCCGTCTCCCGAGCCTGCCCGGCCGGCGGCGGGGTGAACCGGCCCGGGTCGATGCCGACGGGGACGACCTCGATCCGCTCGGGAGCCAGGGCCATGTGCTCGCAGATGTCCCGGCGTGAGCTCTCCGAGACGGTGGTGACCCCGTCGAGCTGCCGGACCACCCGCGCCTGCATGGCGGTGAAGGCGTACCAGCGGTGCAGCGTCAGCCTGCGCCGCAGTGTCGGGGCGGCGGCCAGTTCCAGCCGGCGGTCGATCGCGACGGGGTGGTGGACGGTGGCGACGGTCGGGATCCCGGCGCGCACCAGCCGCAGCAGCCCGTAGCCCAGCGACTGGTTGTCGTGCACCACGTCGAACTGGTCGCGGCGCGGCAGCAGGTGGCGGGCCGCGCGGACGGTGAAGGTGAGCGGCTCCGGGAAGCCGGCGGTGCACATCGTGGCCCACTCGGCGACGTCGATCCAGTCGCGGATCTCCGAGGGCCGGGGCGTGCGGAACGGATCGGGTTCGCGGTAGAGGTCCAGGCTCGGCACGCGGGTGAGCGGGACCCCCTCGTCGAGGTCGGGATAGGGCTGGCCGCTGAGCACCTCGACGCGGTGCCCGAGCTCGGCCAGCTCCCGGGACAGGGCACGGACGTAGATGCCCTGCCCACCGCTGTGCGGCTTGCTCCGGTAGGACAGCAGTGCAATGCGCAACGACCGTCCCATGGGAACGGACTCTAACGAGCGGCTGCCGGCGCCCGGCTACCCGCCGGTAACGCCCGATCGCGGGGTCCCGGGCCGGGCGGCTGGCACAGTAGGGCCATGATCCGTCACGTCGTGGTCTTCACCTGGTCCGCCGACGCCGACCCGCAGCGGCGGGCCACCACCGTTGAGGCCCTCCGTGGCCTGCGGCGCGAGGTGGGCGGGATGTCGTCGCTGGTCGTCGCCGACGACGCCGGGCTGGTCGACGGGAACGCCTCCACCGTGCTCATCGCCGAGTTCCCCGACGTCGAGGCCTTCTACCGCTACGCGCAGGACCCGGTGCACCTCGCCGTCATCGCCGAGCACGTCCGGCCGATCCTGGCCGCCCGCAGCGCCATCCAGTACCGCGCCTGAGGCGTCGCGGCCAGGGACGTCCGGGTCCGTGGGCGGCTAGGTTCGGGGCATGTCGTCTGCGCGCCGCGTCCCCCGCCGGCACCGGGTCCCCGGGGTGCTGCTCGCCGGACTGGCCTCGGCCATCCTGTTCGTCGGGTGCGGAGGGGACGAGGAGCCCGGAGTCGGCCCGGCGGCCACCGAGACCTCCACCGCCACGTCGACGTCGGCCGACGAGCCCCGCGCACCGGACCTGGCCTCCGGGCTGCTGCCGGCCGAGGCGTTCGGGCCCGAGGCCACGGTCATCGCGGTGTCGCCGGAGCAGTTGCGGCAGGGGGCGGGCCTGGCTGCCGAGAGCGAGGACCTGCAGCTCACTCCGGAGAGCTGCCGGGCCACGGTCGCCGGCACCCAGCCCGACATCGACGACTTCGAGGACATCGCCGCGCAAACCGCCACCACCGGGGCGTCGACGACGGTGGAGATGCTGCTGCGTGGTGGCCCGCTGGAGGAAACCGTCGCCCAGCTGGCCGATGCGGCCCAACGCTGCCCGACGGCCCAGATCAGCTCCCCCGAGTTCGGGCAGGCGACCGTCACCTTCGAGAACCTCCCGGTCGAGGACCTCGGCGACGGCGCGGCCCTGGTGCGCTACACCACCTCTCTGGCCGCACCCGATGGTTCCCAGGTGTCCGTGCCGACCCTGATCGGGGCGGTCGAGGACGGTGACCGGCTGCTGCTCCTGCTCAACATCGACGCCGGCCAGGACCCGGCTGCGGCCACGGACCCGGCGGCCTTCGCCGATCTCCTCGAGCAGGCCTACGAGGCACAGGCCGACGCACTCGGCTGAGGAAGTCCACGTCTCAGGCCCGCTCCCGGGGCCCGGCCCGAGCGTGCGAGGGTCGGGGAGGAGCGGGTCCTTCTACTCGCGAGCTCGGGTGAGCCTCTGGACGGGGCCACGTCCACAGCCCCCGGCTGCGTCCACAGATCCGTCGACGGGCCCCGGCCGCGCCTGCCGCCGGAAAAGGTCGGGCCATGGACGCTCCTCCCGACGCACACGGCACCGACCACCCCGAGGTCCGGATCTCCGATCCGGGGGAGGTGGTCGCCGCGCTGCCGCACCTGCTCGGGTTCCACCCCCGGGAGTCGGTGGTCCTGGTCGGACTGGGCGGCCCGACCGGCGGGCGGGTCGGCCTCACCGTCCGGGGTGACCTGCCATCGACCGGAGCTACCGGCACGGCGGCACGCCAGCTCGTGGCGAGCCTGCGCAGCGACGCGCCGACCGCCGCGCTGCTGGTCGTGGTGTCGGACGACCCCGACGACTTCGACCCTGGGGCCGGTGACGAAGAGACCGGCGGCCTCGTGCTCGGCACCCAGCTGCCGCACCGGCCGTTGGTGCACGAGCTGCTGCTGGCCCTGTCGGCGGCGGACCTGCCGGTGCGGGACGTGCTGCTGGTGCGTCGTGGCCGCTGGTGGTCCTACGACTGCCCCTACCCCTGTTGCGCTCCCGGGGCGGGCACCCCGCTCCCGGGCGGGGTGAGCGAGCTGGCCGTGGCGGCGGTCGCCACCGGGCAGGTGGTGGCGACCGACCGGGCGGCGCTGTCGGCCCGGATCGCCGCGCCGCCGGGGGCCCGCGGCGGCATGCGTGCCGCCTGTGCCCGGGTGGCCGCCCGGCGGACGGCCCGGCGCCGGGTGGTGGGCCCGGAGGTGCTGGCCGACGAGTCGTGGGCCGCACTGGTCCGAGCGGTCGCCCGGTGCCGTCCGGGCCCCGGGGGCGACGGTCCGCTGGAGGACCACGAGGTCGCCGACCTGCTGTGGGCCCTGCGTGACCCGCAGGTGCGTGACTCCGCGCTCCAGCTCGCGCTGGGTGCCGATGCGACAGCGGCGGAGACCCTCTGGACCGAGTGCACCCGGCGGGCACCTGCGCCGCTGGACGCGGTGCCGGCCACCTTGCTGGCCGTCAGCGTCTGGCTGCGCGGCGACGGCGCCATGGCCAACGTCGCGCTGGACCGGGCGATGAGCAGCGATCCCGACCTCGCGCTGGCCCGGCTGCTCAGCCAGGGGCTCGCCGCCTGCCTCCCCCCGCGGGAGCTGCGTGCCCTCCTCGAACAGGCGGCCGACGCGGGTGACCCTGCGCGTCGGCCGGCCTGACCGGGGGTGCGCGCCTCAGAGCAGCTCGGGTCGCCGCCACTCCTCGCCGAGGACGTGCTCGGCGAGGAAGTTCAGCACGGTCGAGTACCAGACCTGGGAGTTGCCCGGCGTCACGACCCAGTGGTTCTCGTCGGGGAAGTAGAGGAACCCGGACGGGATGCCGCGCTTCTGCAGCCCGTACCAGAGGGACAGCGCCTCGCCGATCGGCACGCGGTAGTCCTTGTCGCCGTGGATCACCAGCATCGGTGTGCGGATCTGGTCCACGTACCGGTGCGGCGAGTTCTGCTCGTAGCGGCGCGGTTCGGTGAACGGATCACCGAACTCCTTCTCCCAGTAGTAGGCCGAGTCGGTGGTGCCGGTGAACGCCTCGAGGTTCCACAGGCTGGCGTGGGTCACGATCGCAGCGAACCGGTCGGTCTGCGTGGCGATCCAGTTGGCCATGTAGCCGCCGAACGAGCCGCCCATCGCCGCCGTGCGGCTCGCGTCGATCTCCGGCCGCTGCTCGGCGGCGTCCACGGCCGCCATGAGGTCGGTGTAGGGCGCCCCGCCCCACTCGCCCCAGCCGCGGCGGACGAAGTCCTGGCCGAACCCCTGGGACAGTGCGGGGTTGGGCAGCAGGACCGCGTACCCCTGGGCCGCCAGCACCCACGGGCACCAGCGCCAGGACCACGAGTTCCAGCTCATCAGCGGACCGCCGTGGATCCACAGCACCAGGGGAGCCGGCCGCGCCGCCGACGCCCCCTCGGGGAGGATCAGCCACGACTGCACCCCGGTGCCGTCGGTGGCGCTCGCGCGCAGCTCGTGCAGCGTGCCCGGGAGGCGCTCCACCGTGGCGGGGCCGGGCAGCGGCTCGGGGTCCTGCATCGGGGCCGACGGGTCCAGCCGGACCGGCACCGGCGGCGAGTCGTAGGCCGACCGGAGGGCGTACAGCGCACTGCCGTCGCGGGCCACCTGCAGGTCGCTGTAGGCGCCGTCCCCCGTGAGCCGCACCGGCTTCCCGCCCTCGACCGGCACCCGGAACACCGCGTGCCGGCCGTCGTCGTCCGCGAGGAAGTAGACGGCGCTGCCGTCGGCACCGAACTGCGGCGCGCTGGGCCACCGGTCGAAGTCGGGCGTGACCTCCCGGACGCTGCCGTCGGCGACCTGCACGAGGAGCAGCGTGTAGTCCGGCGGTTCGGCGTAGGACGACATCGCCTCCCGCACGCAGACGAGCTGCGTGCCGTCGGGGGAGAAGGCGGCGGCGTAGACGTCGGCCAGCGGGTCGTCGACGAGCACCCGGGTCTCGCCGGTGGCCGTCTCGGTGAGCACCAGCCGGCTGCGGCGTCCGGCCGGCCCGTCGGGCACGTCGTCGGCGCGGACCAGGCGGGCCCCGTCGGGGGACAGCGCGATGCCGTCTCCCGCACCGGCGGGCGGAAGGGCGTCCGGGGTGAGGTCGCGCAGCTGGACCGGGGAGCGCCCGGTCGGGTCCTCGTCGGCCGGGAGCCGGCCGGCCCAGAACACGTGCGGACTCGCGGGACCGAGGTCGTGGTCCCAGAACCGCACCGGGTAGGCCTCGTGCAGGACGGCCGAGACCCCGGCGTCCTCGCGCTTCTTCCGCCGCTCCTGGTCGGCGTCGGGGTCGGAGCCGCCGGGCATGGTGGCGGCGACGACCACCACGTCGCCGCTGTCGGCGGCCACGGCGAACGAGCTGATCCCGCCGGGGCGATCGATCGCCGGCCGGGCCTCGCCGCCGTCGGCGGGCAGGCTCCACAGCGCCGGGGTGGGCTCCTCCTTGGCGTCCGCGCCCGGATCCGGCCGGGCGGAGAGGAACAGCAGCGACCCGTCGGGAGCCCACCGAGGAGCGGACTCACCAGGTGCGCTGCGGGTCAGCCGCCGGGCGGGGCGCTGCCCCTGCGGGTCCAGCTCCCAGAGTGCCGACTGCCACGTCTTCCGGTCCGGGGCCAGCGTGTGCAGCGACACGGCCAGCCGCGACCCGTCCGGCGACAGGGCCAGGGCACCGATCCGCGGTATCGCGACGAAGTCGGCCAGGTGGTGGAACGGCGTGGGCGGGGCCTCGGGGGCCGGGTCTGCGGGTTCAGCAGCGGAGGAGCTCACCGGGGCCTTCTCTCTCGCGAGGGAGCAGGAATCCGCCCCACCGTAGTGAGCCGGACGCCGCCGCCCCCTTCCGCCGCGGCGGGGCTCGCCGCGGCGGATCGGTCAGCGCACGCCCCAGGCCTGCAGAAAGGCCCCGGGGTGCGCTCGTCCAGCTCCGTCGTGACCGCCCGCAGCATGTCGCCGGCGGCGGAGGGGTCGCCGGCCGGGACGCGCAGGAGCTCGGTGCCGTCGTCCCGCCGGGTGACGACGAGGTCGTGCACCGACGGCGCCGGAACCACCCCCGTCAGCACGGCCGCAGACCAACGACCCGGCGAGCCGGGCCCGGTGCAGCAGCGGCCCGAGGTGCCGGGGGAGCGGCTGCGCGGTGCAGACGTCGGTCGCCCGCACCGGGGGCCGTCGGGCTCCCGCGGATCGGTACCAGGTGGCTCCACGGTCGCTGGTCGTCCTGGCGCGGCGGCCGCTCAGAGCAGAGGGGCGGCCTCGAGCGGGGTGAGCTCCTCGTCGACCGCGCTCACGAACATGTGCTGGGCGACGCCGGCCGGCAGCACGTACCCGTCGAGGCTCACCGAACCGTCGGCCAGCTGGGCGGTCATCGTGACCCCGGGGCGTACGCGGTGCTCGGCGAGGGCACGCAGCAGCGGCGCGTCCTCCTGCAACTGCTCGCTGATCCGCCGGATGACGACCGGCCGGCCTGCCGCGGTGGCCGTGGTCGCCAGCAGGGTGAGCGAGTCGAGCACCGCGGAGGTCCCACCACCAACCGGCTCGTCGCCGCGCAGTGCCTCCAGGCCCGGGATCGGGTTGCCGAACGGGGAGACCGTCGGGTTGCCGAGCAGCGACAGCAGGCGGCGCTCGACCGCCTCGCTCATGACGTGCTCCCAGCGGCACGCCTCCTCGTGGACGTCGGCGTAGTCCAGCCCGATGACGTCCACGAGCAGGCACTCGGCCAGCCGGTGCTTGCGCATCACGGCGGTGGCCACCTGCCGACCCTGGTCGGAGAGCTGCAGGTGCCGGTCTCCCTCGACCGTGAGCAGCCCGTCCCGCTCCATGCGGGCGACGGTCTGGCTCACCGTGGGGCCGCTCTGGTGCAGACGCTCGGCGATCCGCGCCCGGAGGGGGACGATGCCTTCTTCCTCCAGCTCGAAGATGGTGCGGAGGTACATCTCCGTGGTGTCGATCAGGTCGTTCACAGGTACTCCTCCGTGTCGGCGGCCAGTCTACGGGGCGCAGGACTCCGGACGGGGTGGCCGAGCTGGGCCCGGGGACGGACGTGCCGGGATCCGAACCGGTAGCGTCCGGCTGGATCAGGCGCGCTCGGCCGGGCGCGCCGGGGGAGGGGTCGATGAGCGACTCGGTGGCGGTCGTCTGGGACGACGCGTTGCTCGGCTACACCATGGGCGGCGACCACCCACTGCACCCGGTGCGGCTGGACCTGACCATGCGCCTGGCCGACAGCCTCGGCGTCCTGGCCACCGACCGACTGCGGGTGCTTCCCCCGAGCCCCGCCGGCGAGGACCTGCTGACCCTCGTCCACGATCCGGGCTACCTCGAGGCCGTCCGGCAGGCACCGTTCGTCCCCGACGTCGGCCACGGCATGGGCACTCCGGACAACCCGATCTTCCCCGACATGTACGACGCCGCGGCCCTCATCACCGGCGGCAGCGTGCTCGCCGCCCGGCAGGTGCACAGCGGCGCCGCGCAGCACGCCGTCAACATCTCCGGCGGGCTGCACCACGCCATGCGGGACCGGGCCTCGGGTTTCTGCGTGTTCAACGACGCCGCCGTCGCCATCGCCTGGCTGCTGCGGCAGGGCTACGAGCGGATCGCCTACGTCGACCTCGACGTCCACCACGGCGACGGCGTGCAGGTCGCCTTCTACGACGACCCCCGCGTGCTCACGGTGAGCATCCACCAGACGCCGCTCACCCTCTTCCCGGGCACCGGCTACCCGGAGGAGACCGGCGACGCGGACAAGGCGCTGGGCAGCGCGGTGAACCTGGCGCTGCCCAACGGCACGGACGACTCCGCCTGGCTGCGGGCGTTCACCGCGGTCGTGCCCAGCGTGCTCACGGCGTTCCAGCCGCAGATCATCGTCACCCAGTGCGGCTGCGACGCCCACCACGAGGACCCGCTGGCCGACCTCGCGCTCACCGTCGACGGGCAGCGGGCCAGCTACAAGGCCATGCACGACCTGGCCCACCAGCTCTGCGACGGCCGGTGGATCGCCCTGGGCGGTGGCGGCTACGGCCTGGTGCGCTGCGTGCCGCGGGCCTGGACGCACCTGCTCGCCGAGGTGAGCGGCACCCCGCTGGACCCGGCCACCGAGATCCCCGAGTCCTGGCGCGAGGACGTGCTCCGCCGCGGGCTGCGGGCCCGGCCACCCACGCACATGACCGAGGGCGGGTACACCGGGTTCTCCCGCTGGGACAGCTTCAGCGAGTCGCGCGTCGACCGGGCGATCATGCGCACCCGCCGCGCGAGCTTCCCTTACTTCGGTCTCGACCCGGACGACCCCCGTGACTGAAAAAGGACCCCTCTCCCCCCCACTGCTCGCAGGCTCGCAGCGGGCCCCTGGAGAGGGGCCGCCGACCGAGGACCAGCAGAACCCGACCCCGCCTCCGGGCTGGGAGGCCGACATCGTGGCCGCCGACGGCGGCACGGTGCACCTGCGGCCGATCTGCCCCGACGACGCCGAGGGCCTCAACGGCCTCATGGACCGCAGCAGCGACCAGACCCGCTACTACCGGTTCTTCGGCCCGATGAAGCGGCTCTCCGACCGCGACCTGCACCGGTTCACCCACGTCGACCACGACCGGCGGGTGGCCTTCGTGGTGCTGCTGGGCGACCAGATCATCGGGGTCGGCCGCTACGACCGGTACCCGGACACCGACGACGCCGAGGTGGCCTTCCTGGTCGAGGACGCCCACCAGGGCCGCGGCCTCGGGTCGGTGCTGCTCGAGCACCTGGCCGCCGCCGGCCGGGAGCGCGGCATCAAGCGGTTCGTCGCCGAGGTGCTCGCCCAGAACAGCAAGATGGTGCGGGTCTTCCGCGACGCCGGCTACAAGGCCGAGCGTTCCTACGAGGACGGCGTCGTCCACCTGACCTTCCCCATCCAGCAGACCGAGGACGCCCTCGCCGTCGCTTACGAGCGGGAGCAGCGCAGCGAGTCCCGGTCGATCGGGCGGCTGCTCACGCCGTCGTCGGTGGCCGTGGTCGGCGCCAGCAACGACGACGGCAAGATCGGCAACGCGGTGCTCCGGCACCTGCTCGACTACGGCTTCGCCGGCCCGGTCTACCCGGTGAACCCCGGTGCCCGTCACGTCCGCGGCGTCCCGGCCTACGCCGACATCGAGTCCATCCCCGACGACGTGGACCTCGCCGTCCTGGCGGTCCCGGCGGACGAGGTCGCCGGCGTCCTGGAATCCTGCCGCCGCAAGCGCGTGCGCGGGCTGGTGGTCATCTCCGGCGGGTTCGGCGAGGCAGGGCCCGAGGGACGCGCCGCGGAGCGGGAGCTGGTCGCCGCGGCGCGAGCCTCCGGCATGCGGGTGGTCGGTCCGAACTGCCTGGGCATCGTCAACACCGATCCCGAGGTGCGGCTGAACGCCAGCCTGGCGCCGATGGTGCCCGGCCGGGGCCGGGTCGGCTTCTTCGCCCAGTCCGGCGCGCTCGGCGTGGCGCTGCTCGAGCGGGCCCGCAGCCGGGGCATCGGCCTGTCCACGTTCGTCTCCGCCGGCAACCGTGCCGACGTCAGCGGCAACGACCTCCTGCAGTACTGGGCCACCGACGCCGGCACCGAGGTGGTGCTGCTGCACCTGGAGAGCTTCGGCAACCCGCGCAAGTTCGCCCGGCTGGCCCGCACGGTGGGGCGCACCAAGCCGGTGGTCGCGGTGAAGAGCGGCCGGCACGTCGGGGTCACCCCGGGGCTCGCGGGCACCTCGGTGGCCGTCCCCGAGCAGTCGGTGGCCGCGCTGTTCGCCTCGGCCGGCGTGATCAGGGTCGAGACCGTCGCGCAGTTGTTCGACGTCGGCACCCTGCTGGCCCACCAGCCGCTGCCGCCGGGCAACCGGGTCGCCGTCGTCGGGAACTCCACCGCGATCGGGGTGCTGGTCGCCGACGCCGTCCTCGAGGAGGGCCTGGAGCTGTCGCACGCGGCTCCCGTGGACATCGGGGTGCGCGGCACGGCCGATGAGTTCCGGGCCGCCCTGCAGGCCGCGGTCGACGACGACCGGGTGGACGCGGTCGTCGCGGTCTTCCTGCCGCCGCTGATGGCCGGGTCCCAGGAGTACGGCCCGGCGCTGCGCGAGGTGTCGGTGAACTCGGCCAAGCCGATCGTCGCCAGCTTCCTGTCCACCGAAGGCATCCCCCCGGAGCTGACGGTGCCCGACGAGCAGGGCATGCCCGCACGCGGGTCGGTGCCGTCGTACAGCACCCCCGAGCGGGCGGTCATCGCGCTCGCCAAGGCCACCGAGTACGCCCGCTGGCGGCGCCGGCCGGTCGGTGAGCAGCCGGAGCTCCCCGGCGTCGACGAGGCCGCCGCCGAGGTCATCGTGCACGGCGCGCTCGCCGAGTCGCCCGGCGGCCGCGAGCTCACCGACGACGAGCTGATCGGTCTGCTCGCCACCTACGGCGTGCCGCTGCTGGGCACCCGCACGGTCACCGACGCCGAGGCCGCGGTCACCGCCGCGGAAGCGGTCGGCTACCCGGTGGTGCTGAAGTCGACGGCCCCCTGGCTGCGGCACCGCTCCGACCTCGGCGGGGTGCGGCTGGACCTGCCCGACGCCGACGCGGTGCGCGCCGCCTTCACCGCGATCCCGTCCGGCGACCCGGTCATCGTCCAGGAGATGGCCGCCCCGGGCGTGGCCACCGTGGTGGAGATCGTCGACGACCCGTCGTTCGGCGCGCTGGTCAGCTTCGGCCTCGGGGGAGTGGCCACCGACCTGCTGGGCGACCGCGCCTACCGCACGCTGCCGCTCACCGACCTCGACGCCGCGGAGCTGGTCCGCTCACCCCGGGCGTTCCCGCTGCTGAACGGCTACCGGGGGTCGGAGCCGGTCGACCTGGCGGCGCTGGAGGAGCTGCTCCTCCGGGTGGCCCGGCTGGCCGACGACCTGCCCGAGGTCCTGCGGCTGACGCTGGAGCCGGTGATCGTGGGCCCGGCCGACCCGTGGCACGGCGGTCGCTCGCTCGTGGTCGCCGGCGGCACCGCGGTGGTCGGCCCGCCGACCGCTCGGGTGGACCCCGGCCCCCGGCGGATGCGCAGCCCCGTCTGATCCCGCCTCCTGCGGTCTTGCTGCTGTTCCTGCGGCGATGCGGACCCACTGACCCAGCAGCGACACCGCAGAGGCGACGGGGCGCGCGGCGGGTGCTGGCGTCCGGGTCCGCTCGGTGCTGCACTCGCCAGCACGCCCCCGCGGCGCGGAGCGCGTGCGTCTGCCGGGAGCTCTGCGATGACCAGATATGCCGTCGCATACCGCCTGGGGTCCACTCCCTGGGAGCGGTACGCCGGCGCGGCGGCCGGGAGCATCCAGGCCCTGCTGGACCGCGAGGAGGTGGACCGGCCGCGCCCGCTCGGCCGGGCGCTGGACCTGGGCTGCGGCCGAGGCGGGTGCAGCTCGGAGCTCGCGCGACGGAGCTGGGAGGTCGTGGGCGTCGACGCCGAGCCACGGGCCATCGCGGGGCTGGGCTGGCCGCTGAACCGGACCGCTCCGCAGTGGTACCGCCTGCGGCGGGCCTAGCCGCGCGGTACCCGTCCGAAGCTCGCGGTCCGGGGCCGTGGGGGGCCACGTCGAGCTCCGAGGGCGCCGCGCAGGACTCCCGTACCGCGAGAACCGCTCCCAGAGCCGGTTCCGTGGAGCGACGAGAGCCCGCCCCCGGGCCGGGGACGGGCTCTCGTCGGCGTCGCTCAGGCCAGGTAGTCGCGCAGGGCGTCGGCGCGCTGCGGGTCGCGCAGCTTGGTCATCGTCTCGCGCTCGATCTGGCGGACCCGCTCCCGGGACAGCCCGAACTGCTTGCCGATCTGCTCCAGCGTCCGGGGCTGGCCGCCGTCCAGGCCGAATCGCAGGACGACGACGTCGCGCTCGCGGTCCTCCAGCGTCGACAGAACCGTGCGCACGTCGCCCTTCATCATCTGGAAGGCGACGGCGTCTTCGGCGACGGCGGCGTCGGCGTCCTCGATGAAGTCGCCGAGCCGGGACTCCTCGTCGGCGCCCACGGTCTGGTCGAGGCTGACCAGGTCACGGCTGTACTCGAGCAGCTCGGTGATCCGCTCCTCGGGCAGGTCCAGCTCGAGACCCAGCTCCTCGGCGGTGGGCTCCCGCTCGAGCTCCTGGTGCATCCGCCGGCGGGTCCGCACCACCTTGTTGACCTGCTCGGCGAGGTGGACGGGTAGCCGGATGGTCCGGCCGGAGTCGGCCATGGCCCGGGTGATGGCCTGGCGGATCCACCAGGTGGCGTACGTCGAGAACTTGAAGCCCTTGGTGTAGTCGAACTTCTCGACCGCACGGATCAGGCCGACGTTCCCTTCCTGGATCAGGTCCAGGAACGTCATGCCGTGGCCGGTGTAGCGCTTGGCCACGGAGACGACCAGCCGGAGGTTGGCCTCCAGCAGGTGGGCCTTCGCGGCCTTGCCGTCGGTCGCCAGCGTCTTGTAGTCCCGCTTGCGGGCCGGAGTGAGGCCTTGCTGCTCCGCGATCAGCCGCTCGGCGTAGAGCCCGGCCTCGATCCGCTTGGCCAGCTCCACCTCTTGCTCCGCGGTGAGCAGAGCGGTCTTGCCGATGGTGTTGAGGTAGACGCGCACGAGGTCGGTGGAGACCAGGCCGCTGGTGTCGGGCTCCCGTCGGGGGGCGCGCACGTCCAGGGTGTCGGTGGGGGAGGACTGCAGCAGCGTCACGGTGGGTCTTCGTCCTTGCCTTCGATTCGGATGCATCCGCCGGTGTCGTCGGGCGGCGGAGCGTCATCCAGGCGTGGAGCGGGGGCCAGGGCTACGGGGTCACCGGCCGGTCCCGCCCTTCTCTGTCCGGTGTGGTACGCCCTGCACAACGGCTGCCACGGGGTCAGGTGTTCCGCAATTCGACCGTTCACAGCAAACCGACAGGGAGTGTTGTAGGCCACCCTCCGGTACCCGGCAGCGCCGGATGCCAGACATGTCATTTCTGCGACGGAGTGTCGGGCGTCAGGTCTCCAGGAGGAGGGTCATCGGTCCCTCGTTGACCGACGAGACGCTCATGGCCGCGCCGAAGATCCCGGTGGCCACGGTGGCCCCCCGACGGCGGAGCGCGGCCACCACCTCCTCCACCAGCGGCTCCGCGACCTCGCCCGGGGCGGCAGCCTGCCACGACGGCCGCCGCCCCTTCCGGGTGTCGGCGTACAGCGTGAACTGGCTGACCACGAGGACGGGCAGCCCGAGGTCGGCGGCGGACACGGCGCCGTCCGGGCCAGGGAAGATGCGTAGCTCGTGAATCTTCCGGGCCATCGCCCGGGCGGTGGCCTCGTCGTCCTCGTGGCCGACTCCGACCAGTGACAGCAGTCCCGCGCCGATCTCGGCGACGATGATGCCCTCAACGGTTACAGCGGCTGTACTGACCCGGCTGACGACGGCGCGCACCAGGTCATCCTCCGTCATCGGCGAGCGCGTGCCCTCCGGCGGGCCGGTGCACAGGGCCCCCGCCGGAGCGATCACCCTTGTCGGGACGCCCGCGCGAGGACACCCTGGGACGGTTGGCAATCGACGGTTGGCAATCACCGCCGGAGCGGCGCGTCGACCGGGCAGCGCGCCGTGATCCTCGGTCCTGAGGAGGACTGTCGTGGACGTCCATCCGAACGTCGATCTGCTGCGTCGTCTCTATGCCGCCATGCGGTCCGGTGACGTCGCGACGCTCCAGCAACTGCACACGGCCGACTTCCGGTTGTCCATCTCCGGCACCAGCGCGATCTCGGGGGAGTTCGAGGGCGTCCGAGGGGCCGCGGAGCAGTTCGAGCAGTCGATGGCGCTGACCGGCGGCCAGCTGGAGATGACCGTACGGCACCGGATGGCGATCGGGCAGGCTCGCGGGCGCGCTGACCGTGACCATGGCCAGGACGCCACCGCCGAGGCGCTGCTCGGCCGTGACCCGTTCGCATTGTCGACCGGGATGCTGCTCGACCAGCCCATGCGTCGAGGACGCAGTCGAGCGGTCGCGCCTCCTGGCGCACGCGTCACCGGGTAGAGCCATGCCGTCTCCCTACGACCGGGGAACGTGGCCGGGGGACTGTCGGGTCAGCCGGCCAGCGGAAGTCGGACGACCAACCGGGCACCGGCGGCGGCGTCCTCGATGCTGACCTCTCCGCCGTGCTGCAGGACGACGTCGCGGACGATGGCCAGGCCCAGGCCGGTTCCGCCGGCGTCGCGGCTGCGGGCGTCGTCGAGGCGGGTGAAGCGGTCGAACACCCGCTCCCGCTGATCGACGGGGATGCCAGGGCCGTCGTCGGTCACGGTGAGCAGCGCCCGGTCGGTCGCGGTCAGCGCGACGGCCACGGTGGTGCCGGCGTGCCGGAGCGCATTGCCGAGCAGGTTCTGGACGACGCGGGTGAGCGCATCCCGGTCGCCGATGATCCGGGCGCCGGAGACCGCGGAGGTGTCGAGGCGCAGCGCGGTGTGCGCACGGACGCGACCGACCGTCTCCAGGACGAGGTCGTCGAGGTCGACCTCGTCGCGGGCGAGGGGCACACGGGCGTCGATCCTGGCCAGGCGGAGGAGGTCGTCGACCAGCCGGGACAGTCGCTGGGCGTCCTCGGTCAGCGCTGAGAGTTGATTGCGCCACGACGGGTCTTCGTGCAGCGCGGCGACCTCCAGCTGGGTGCGCAGGGACGCCAGGGGGCTGCGGATCTCGTGGGCGGCGTCGGCGACGAACTCCCGCTGCCGTCGGGTGGCGGCCTCGGCCCGGCCGAGCAGCGCGTTGAACGTGACGGCGAGCCGGGCGAGTTCGTCTCCGCCGGCGGGGACGGCGAGCCGCCGGTCGAGTGCGTCGCCGGGGATGTCGGCGGCCTGCCGGCGCAGCGCCTCCACCGGGCGGAGCGCCCGACCCGCCAGGAACCACGTCAGGACGGCGAGGACGACGACCACCGCCGGCGCGCCGATGGCGAGCGCCGAGATCAGCTCCTCGACGCTCTCCTCCGCGTCGTCCAGCGGTAGGCCGACCTGGACGACGAAACGCTGCCCGTCCGGTGCGGTGACCGGGAGGGCGAGCACGCGGTAGGGCTCGTCCTGCTCACCGGGCAGGGCGAGGCCCTGCTGGGTGACCAGTTCGAGGCCGGTGCCTGCCGGGGCCCTCAGCAGCGGCCGGCCGTCCGGCAGCTCCACGGAGGAGGCCAGGACGGCGCCATCCTCGTCGAGGACGTGGACGACCTCGTCGTCGTCGCCGGCGCGCAACGACTCCGCCGAACTGCCGGAGGTGATCGTCGCGGCTACCCGCTCGGCCCGGTCGAGGGCGGCCTCGTCCACGCTCGCCAGCAGCGCCGACTCGAGCCGGACGGTGAGCAGCACCGCCGCCAGCGCGATTGCTCCGGCGATGACCACGACCGCGGCCGCCGTCAGCCGGGCCCGCAGGGAGCGGCGACGCAGCCAGCCGGGTCGGCCCCGCAGTGGCCGGACGCTCATCCGCCGGCGGCATCGATGCGGTAGCCGACGCCACGCACCGTCTCGATGCTCCTCCGCCCGAACGGTGCGTCGATCTTGCGCCGGAGGTAGCCGACGTAGACCTCGACGATGTTCGGGTCGCCGGCGAAGTTCTCGTCCCACACCTCGGCCAGCAGCTCCGACTTCGCCACCGCATCGCCGGCCCGTCGCATCAGGTGCTCGAGCAGCGCGAACTCCCGGGCGGTCAGCGACAGCTCGGTGTCCCCGCGCCGCACCCGGTGCGCGGCCGGGTCCAGGACCAGGTCGTCCACCACCAGCTGCGCCGGCCGCTCGGGAGCGCCGCGCCGCACCAGGGCACGCAGCCGGGCCACCAGCACGACGAACGGGAACGGCTTGGTCAGGTAGTCGTCGGCGCCCAGGTCGAGCGCGTCGGCGATGTCGTACTCACCGTCCTTCGCCGTCAGCATCAGCACCGGCGTCCACACCTGGCGGGCCCGCAGCTCGCGCAGCACGTCGTACCCGGAGCGGCCCGGCAGCATGATGTCCAGGACGATCGCGCCGTAGCCGCCGAGCAGGGCCCGGTCCAGACCGGTCACGCCGTCGCCGGTGACATCCACCGAGAATCCCTCGGCGTGCAGCCCGCGGGCCACGGCGGCCGCCAGGTTCCGCTCGTCCTCGACGACCAGCACCCGCACCCGCCCACCCCATTCCATCGTCAGTGTCCGTTCTGCCAGGTCGGTGCTGAGAGGAAGCTGAGAGGTACGGCCTGTTCCCCACGGTTCTCAGCGTCCGCTCAGCGGGGCCGGTCGACACTGGGGTGGTGCCCCCACGAGGGGTTGTCCCGAACCCCGGAGGAGACATGAAGAAGAGCACCTGGACCATCGGCGGCGCCGCGGCCGTCATCGTGCTGGCCGGCGGAGGTGGCGTGGCCCTCGCCGCCGCAGGTGACGACGAGGACGCGCGCCCGGACGTCGCCATCACCGGTGATGCCCTGGAGCAGGCCAGCGAGGCCGCCCTCGCGCATCTCGGCGAAGGCGAGGTCACCGACACCGAGGTCGGCGACGAGGAGGGCTACTACGAGGTCGAGGTCACCCTCGACGACGGCGGCCAGGTCGACGTCCACCTCGATGAGGACTTCACCGTGCTCGGCGACGAGCGCGACGAGGAGGAATCCGGCGACGACGACTGATCGCCGCCGCACCGGAGCCACGCAACAGCAGCTGACCCTGGAGGAGAAAACGTGAACAGCAGGCTCAAGGGTGCCGCCCTCGGCACCGCGGCTCTGGCCGCGGTGGTCATCGGCGGGACGCAGATCGCACAGGCGGAGAACGATGACGCTCCGCGGGCCGATGCCGTCATCGACGACGGCACCGAGGTGCCCGAGGACGACGCCGGCGAGAAGGATGAGCAGGCCACCGGACCGGACCGCGACCAGGCCGGCGCCGCCGCCCTCGAGGCGGCCGGCGGCGGGACGGTCACCGAGGTCGAGGTCGCGGACGAGGGCGACACCGGCTACGAGGTCGAGGTCCGGCTCGACGACGGCAGTTTCGTCGAGGTCGCGCTCGACGAGTCGTTCACCGTCGTCTCCGTCGAGAACGACGACGACTGACCGCTCTGAAGCACGACCGCCGAGAGGGCGGTGCGGCGGGTGGGGCGGGACAGCGTCACGGGAACTTCTCGAGGGTGCGGGGATGGGGCGGTTGGGGGCGGGGGACCAGGTCAGCCGGTGAAGGCCAGCCAGAGGGCGATGGCGACGACGGGTCCCTGTTCGCTGCGCTGCGGGCCGGAGCGCGCGGCTACCTGCTCAAGGGCGCCGACCGCGAGGAGATCGTCCGGGCGGTGCTGGCGGTCGCCGGCGGCGACGCCGTCTACGGGGGTGCGGTCGCCCGCCGGGTCGTCGACGCCCTGACCGGGGCCGCGTCGCGAGCTCCGGCATTTCCCGAGTTGACCGGCCGGGAGCACGAGGTGCTCGAGCTGCTCGCGGCCGGGCTGCCCACCGGCCAGATCGCCCGCCGACTGGACCCTGTCGGACAAGACGGTGCGCAACCACGTCTCGGCAGTGCTCACCAAGTTGCGAGTTCCGGACCGCGCAGCTGCCATCACCCGCGCCAGGGAGACCGGCATGGGCCGGGCCTAGTTCGCTGCGCCGGAGCCGATTGCTCAGCGCGAGGGGGCAAGGGACTCTCGCGCCCGGAAGAGACGTCCGCTGAGGGGCAGCGGCCGGCGGGGCGCGTGACGTCATCACCTGGGCCGGTACGGAGCGAGCGTGCCGACTCTGACCATCGCCCAGAATGCCCGGGCCGACGAGCTGCTGAGCCGTGACCCGCTCGCGCTGCTGATCGGGATGCTGCTGGACCAGCACATGCGCCGACGAAGAGCTGAACGCTGGCAGAGGCAACTCCTGACATCTGCCGCCAGGTGATCAGTTGGCGCGTCGATCAGCACGGGTCGAGGGCAGTGGCAGGTCCCGACTTCGACTGGCCGGGGTGCACATCGCGATTCGGGTCAGTGCCCGGCGGCGAGAAGGGATCCGTCGACTGCGCGCAGCCGGTCGAGCAGGGCGTCGGACGTGCCCCGCTCCTCATCGCTGGAAGCGGCGAGGACGGAGCGCGGGTCGGCTGCTCATCTCATCGTGAGCCGGCCGGCCTCCGGTCGCCCGAGCAGCACGAGCACCTCAGTCCACGGGCGGGGGAGGTTGCACCGGATCTCGAGCTCGGCGCCGTGCCGGCGTTCGAGCCGGCTCCGGACCCTGCCTCGTCCCACGACTCGAATAGCGTGGGGCGCGAGCCATCGCCGCCCCCGCCTTCCCATCTGGTTCGACGCAGACCGGTCCGGTCAGCGCCCCACACCCTCGATCCGCCCCACCACCGAGAGGACCCGTCATGACCTTCCCCGCTCCCGCCCGTGACCTCGCCGTCCTGGTGACCCGCGTCGCCGTCGGCCTCATCTTCTTCGCCCACGGCTGGCAGAAGCTGTTCACCAACGGCATCGACGGCACCGCCGCGTTCTTCGACCAGGAGGGCGTGCCCGCCGCCTCCGCCGCCGCGTGGGTCGTCGCCGTCGTCGAGCTGGCCGGTGGTGCCGCCCTGATCCTCGGCCTCGCCGTCCCCGTTGCCGGGCTGCTCCTCCTCGTCGACATGATCGGCGCGTTCGCGTTCGTCCACGCCGGCGCCGGCCTCTTCGTCGACCAGGGCGGCTACGAGCTCGTCCTGGCCCTCGGCGCGGCCGCCCTCCTGCTGGCCGTCGTCGGCGCCGGGCGCTTCAGCGTCGACCACCTGCTCGCCGGCCGCCGTCGGACCGCCCGGTCCGCGGGGGCCTGACCCCGTACCGTGCTCCGGGCCGGGCAGCCCGTGAAGGGTCGCCCGGCCCGCTCTCTGCGCGCAGTGAAGGATCCTCGCCAACACGGCCTGACGGCGGTGCTCCGGGCACGACCCTCGGGGCGCCCCCGCCCTCTCCGCCACGACCACGAGCAGTCCGCGTGACCACGCCCGCCCTCACCACGCCCGCTTCCGGCCGCGCACCCGATCACTGCGCATCGGCAGCGTGTCGCCGCCCTCGAGGGGGAGCAGGCGCACCGGCCGGGGACGCCGGAGGACGGGCTGCTGCCCAGCCTCTACCTGTTCCACGGCTGCGAGCCGATGCCGTTCGGCAGCCCCGAGTGGCTCGACTCGCTGCACGACTGGGCCCGGGCGCTGCCGTGCCCTCGGGCGGCGCGAGCGGTGCTCGTTGAGCGAGGCGGAGCCGACCGCGACCGTGCAGGTGCCGCGGCCGTGCCTGGAAGGTTGTCGCCGCGGTTCCGTGCGGCACACTGCTCCGGTGCCGATCCTCTGCATCGCCCAGGACGCCGCCGCCGACGAGCTGCTCGGCCCTGACCCGCTCGCGCTGCTGATCGGGATGCTGCTGGACCAGCACGTGCGTGGACGAAGCGGTGAGGCGGTCGGCCGCAGAAGGGCAGGTACCCGGTAGGAAGCCCTCCGTCACCGGCGAGCCGACGACACGGTCCGCATCCGTCGCCCTCGCGCGAGGGTATTCCCCGCCCCCGCCGTCGGCCGCCCCGCGCCAGTGGGCCCATGCGACCCGAGTGCGGGTCAGAGGCCGAGGTACCGGGTGACAGCGACCTCGACCTCGTCGAGTTCGTCGCGATGGAGGAAGAACGCAGGCTCTCCCTCGACGAAGCGCACGTCGATGCTGCGCATCTGATCGACGAGGAATCGGGTCAGGACGCCGCCCAACTCGATCTCGGGCCGGAAGACGGCGGGCTGGGCCTGTGTGGACGTCGGGACGACCGTGGCGACGCTCCAGGCCATGTCGGTGGGACTCAGGACCAGTCCGTAGCGCCGGCCGCGTTGCTCGTGACCACGACGAGCCACCCCGAGGTCGACGCGGTAGACAGCGCCGCGGATCACCAGGCGTCGGCCTCGCCGGACAGGTCCTCGTCCGCCAGTCGCTCGGCGTCGGCCCGCGCTCGCGCG
Organism: Blastococcus capsensis; assembly: GCF_030165005.1. Lineage (GTDB taxonomy): Bacteria > Actinomycetota > Actinomycetes > Mycobacteriales > Geodermatophilaceae > Blastococcus > Blastococcus capsensis. Next base: position 112,182 of record NZ_JASNNW010000007.1, on the reverse strand, counting down.
AGCCATGCTTCGCGATCCAGCAGGCGGAGCGCGCGGCGGATGACGTCGGCGGTGTGCTCGTCGTCGCGCATCGCCGCGCGGATGATCCGCTCGTCCTCCTCGGTGGGGCGGAACCCGATGGTCTTGCTCACGCGGCGATGCTAAACACCTGCTTGACAATCGTGCAACGGGCGCCGGGTGTGTTGACGGGGCCACGGCGCCCGATGGGCGGGCACGTACGCCGGCTCTGACTTCGACATCTCCGAAAGCACCTGCGGAGATGTGAGAACGCCGACGCTGCTGCCACTGCTGCGCGCGTGGGCAACACCCGACTGGTCCGGGCGGACATCTCCAGCGTGCTCGCCGGTCCGCTGACCGACCTACTGGCGGTCACCTACGGGCCTCGACCGGTGCTCTCCGACGCGCTGCACGGTGTGCCGGGCGTCGCCCGCGCCTACATCTACGGGTCCTGGGCCGCGCGCTACTCCGGCCTGCCGGGCCCGGTGCCCAACGACATCGACCTGCTCATCATCGGTACGGCCGACCTCAATGACCCGATGACGCCGTCCGCCCCGCCGGCGAGCGGCTCCGCCGCGAGGTCAACGTCCGCCGGGTCGCCTCCGACACCTGGGCCCGGGCGGACCGTGGCGAGGACGCCTCCGGCTTCCTCGCCACGGTCACCGCCGGCCCACTGGTCGCACTCGACCTCGACGCCGCCGACCGGCAGCCGTCGGTCGGAGCGGCCCGATGAGGTGGCAGCAGGGCCGGGACCGGATCGAGGAGATGCTGCACGGGACACCGGCGACGCTGCAGCGGGTCCAGCCGAGCCGGGAGCACGCCGACCGGCTGGTCCGTCGGGCCCGCGCCCACCTGGCAACCGTCGTGAAGGTGGCCGGCGACGACCCGGCCGGCGCCTACGGCCTGCTCTACGACGCCGCGCACAAGGCGCTGACCGCCGTGCTGGGAGAACCAGGGCCTGCGGCCCACATCCCGGGGCGGCCACCTTGCCGCGTATCACGCGGTCACCGTGCAACTGGACCCGCCGCTGGGCAGGACGCTGCGGCCGTTCGACCGGCTGCGCCGCACCCGCAACGACGCCGAGTACCCGGCGACCGACGCCGAGGAGCTCACCGCCGAGCCGGTCGTCGAGGACCTCCCGAAGGCCGCCGTGATCGTCGATCTGGCCGCGCAGGTGCTCGACGAGATGAGCCCGTTCTGACCACCGCCGCTGACTGCGTTGCGATCGCCCTACGGCACCATCTCCACGTGCCCACCCTCCGCATCGCCCAGGACGCCGCCGCCGACGACCTGCTCGGCCGCGACCCGCTCGCACTACTCCTTGGGATGATGCTGGACCAGCAATTCCCCATGGAGCGGGCATTCGGTGCGCCGCGGCTGCTGGCCGACCGGCTGGGGGTCGACACCCTCTCGTCCGAGCAGTTGGCGTCGATGGACCCCGACGAGCTCGTGCGCGTCTTCCAGGGGCCGCCGGCGCTGCACCGCTACCCCGGGTCGATGGCCGCGCGCGCCCAGGAGGTGTGCCGGGCGCTGGTGGCCGACTACGACGGCCAGGTGGCGGGTCTGTGGGCCGACGGCCCGGACGGTGCGACGCTGCTGAAGCGGCTCAACGCGCTGCCGGGGTTCGGTGCGCAGAAGTCGAAGATCTTCCTCGCCCTGCTCGGCAAGCAGTACGGCGTCACCCCACCGGGCTGGTGCGAGGCCGCCGGCGACTACGGCCGCGAGGGGTCCCGGCGCTCGGTCGCCGACATCACCGGTCCGGAGTCCCTGGCCGAGGTGCGCGCCTTCAAGCAGGAGCAGAAGCAGGCGGCGAGGGCGGCCAAGCAGGCGGCGGGCAGCTGATCGCGGGGCGCCTGCACCGGGCTCTGCGCGGTGGCACCATGGGGGTGGTCCGGGAGCCGGCGGGGTGATGCCCGCGGACACCGGCCAGCGGAGGGAAAGGTGCCCGTGGCCTCGAGCCAGCAGTTCCCGCGGTCGCGCAGGCCGGAGCCGGTGCTCATCACCGAGGCGGCCCCGAGCCTCACCGACCAGCAGGCCGCCCGCAAGCGGCGGTACGCGATCACGATGGCCATCCGCGGTGTCGCGCTCGTCCTGGCCGCGGTCTTCTACCAGACCGTCTGGCTGATGATCATCCTCGCCGTCCTCGGCACGGTGCTGCCCTGGATCGCCGTGGTCATGGCCAACGACCGGCCCCCGAAGGCCAAGACCCGCCTCCCGGGCGTCGATGCGCGCCCCGACCGGGTGCTGGAGAACCCCGCGCGGTCCGGGCGGATCATCGAGGGCTGAACGGCGTTCAGCGGGCTCCCGGCCGGCGGACCACGTCGGCGGCGCGGGCCAGGCCGGCGTCCAGGGCGGCGGCGGGGGAGCAGTCCTGGTCGGTGAGCCACGCTCCGAGCAGTCCGGCGGCGAACGCATCCCCTGCGCCGGTCGTGTCCACGACCGTCGTCGTCCGCGCTGGTCGGTGCACCACCGTGTCCCCGGACGCCCACAGCGCGCCGTCGGCTCCCAGGGTCACCACGGCGATCGGGTGCCGGCCGGCCAGCGCCCGCGCCGCCTCGGTGACGTCCGCACAGCCGTTGAGCAGCCGTGCCTCGTCGGCATTGGGTAGCACCAGCGTCACTCCGGCCGTGTCGTTCAGCCACCGGTCCACGCCGTAGGTGCGCAGCGGGCCGGTCGAGGCCGGGTCCACCGAGCTGGTGCAGCCCGCTGCGGTGGCCGCGGCCAGCGCCGCCAGGCCCGCGGCGCGCGGACCGGGGTCCAGCAGCGTGTAGCCAGACAGGTGCAGGTGGCCGCCCGGCCGCGGGGCCGGCACGTCGGGTGGGCGAAGCGCCAGGTTGGCTCCGCGGTCGGCCAGCATGCTGCGCTGCCCACCCGGTTCGACCAGGCTCACGATCGTGCCGGTCACCGTTCCCGGCACGGTGCGCAGTCGCAGCCGCACCCCGGCGTCGGCCAGCTCGGCGGACAGGCTCGCGCCGGCCACGTCGTCGCCGATGCAGCCGGCCAGCACCACGGGCACTCCCGCCCGGGCCAGGTGGACGGCGACGTTGGCGCCCGCGCCGCCACCGCGGACCCGGATCGACGCCGGCCGGTCCGACCCCGGCGCCGGCTCCCCGGAGAGGACCGCCACCACGTCGGTGGCGACGTCGCCGACGACGAGGACCGGCTCAGGCACGACCGTGTTCAGGCCGGGGAGGCGGCGAGCGCCGCGGCGATCCGGCCGGCGAGCTCCGCATTGCGCAGGACCAGCCGGACGTTGACCGCCAGGGTCGCGCCCTCGCTCGCGCGGTGCAGGTGGTCGAGCACGAACGGGGTGACCCCCTTGCCACGCACGCCGGCTGCATCGGCCGCCGCGAGCGCATCGGCGATCACCCGGTCGTGCAGCACCGGGTCGAGCTGCTCGTCGGCCGGCAGCGGGTTGGCCACGACGACCGCCCCGGGGGCGAGCCGGCGTCGGGCGGCGAAGACGGCGGCGGCCTGCTCGGGGTCGGTGACCGACCAGTCCAGCGTCGAGCCGGAGTCGGCGACGTAGAAGCCGGGGAACGTGGTCGTGCCGTAGCCGACGACCGTGACCGACAGCGACTCCAGCCGCTCCAGGGTCGCCGGGACGTCCAGGATCGACTTGACGCCGGCGCACACCACCACCACGGACGTGCGTGACAGCGCGGTCAGGTCGGCCGATTCGTCGAAGGTCTCGCTCGCCAGCCGGTGCACTCCGCCGAGCCCCCCGGTGGCGAAGACGGTCACGCCCGCGGCCTCGGCCAGCAGAGCGGTGCTCGACACCGTCGTCGCGCCGCTCAGCCCGAGCGCGGCGGCCACCGGCAGGTCGCGGACGCCCAGCTTGGCCAGGTCCGGGTCGGCGCACACCCGGTCGATCTCCGCGGGCTTCAGGCCGACGTGCGGAACGCCGTCGAGGACGGCGATCGTCGCCGGGACGGCGCCTCCGGCGCGGACGGCGGCCTCGACGTCGTCGGCGGCGGCGCGGTTGTCCGGCCGGGGCAGGCCGTGCGCCAGCAGCGTGCTCTCCAGGGCCACGACGGGGCGGCCGGCAGCAAGGGCGTCGGCGACCTCGGAGGACAGGACCGGGCGGGAAGGGGGGTTGGCGGGAGTCACCCTGTCATCATGGTGGGCGGGTGCGGGAGCACCGCGGCCCGCGGCCGCGCGCCGACCGCACGACCCGACCGTCGAGCAGGGAGCCCCGCATGAGCAGCAGCGACATCCTCGAGCGGCCGGACGTCCGCGAATCGGACACCGGCAACGCCAACGAGGTCTTCCACTACGTCAAGAAGAACCAGATCGCCGAGAGCGCCGTCATGGGCACCCTCGTCGAGGCGCTGTGCGGCGAGGTCTTCCCGGTCACCAAGAGCCCCAAGCCCGGCAGCCCGGTGTGCCCGGCCTGCAAGGAGGTCTACGAGCAGCTCAAGAAGTGACCGGAGTCCAGCCTGGTCGTCCCGAGTGGGCCCGGAGGGTCCGCGCAGGGACGACGGAGGCGCTCAGCGCAGCCGGGGGACGGCACGTGGACGCGGTGCGGTCCGGAGGACCGCAGTGTCATGGGCCCCGGAGGGGTCCGCGCAGGGGCGACGCAACGGCTCCGCGGCGCAGGGGCACGGCACCTGGTCGTGGTGCGGTCCGGAGGACCGCGATGTCATGGTGGTGCGGTCCGGAGGACCGCAGTCTCATGGGTTCGGAGGGTCCGCGCAGGGACGACGGAGGCGCTCAGCGCAGCCGGGGGACGGCACGTGGGCGCGGTGCGGTCCGGAGGACGGCCGGGTCATGGCGGTGTCACAGCCCGAGGCGCCGGGCCTCCTGCTCGAGCTTGGCCTGGCGGCGGGCCTTGCGACGCCGGTCGTGCCGGCGCAAGGGTGCCGGCCAGCGGGACTGGATGGTGGCGTTGAGCTCGGCGCCCAGCAGCACCGCCATGCCGAAGAAGAAGCAGAACAGCAACGCGCCGATGGGGGCCGCCAGCGCGCCGTAGGGCAGCGCACTGGTGAGAAAGTCGGTGACGTACGCGCGCAGCAGCAGCGCGGCCACGAGGAAGAAGCCCAGGCTCAGCAGCGCGCCGGGCAGTTGCCGGCGCCACGGCAGCCGGTTCGGCAGCACGACGTGCAAGAAGCTGGTCAGCCCCAGCAGCAGGCCCACGACGACGATCGGCCAGTAGACGGCGCCGATGAGCATGTCGGTGGTGCTCTGCCAGTCCGGTGGCACCAGGGCGACCAGCACGTCCCGGCCGAGCACCAGCAGCGGCAGCGTGAGCACCGCCAGCAGCATCCCGACGATGAAGAGCCACAGCGCCTTGAGCCGGGTGCGGATCGGGCCGCGCACGTCGCGCTGGTCGTAGGCGATGACGATCGTGTTCATGAACGTCGCGGTGGCTGAGGACCCGGCCCACAGGGACAGCAGGAAGCCGAGGCTGACCACCTCCAGCCGGCCCGAGCCCAGGATGTCGGCCAGCGTGGGGCGCACCAGGCCGTCGACCACGTCCGGGGTGAGGACCTGCGCCGAGGCGTCGAGCAGACGCTCCTCGATCTGGCTGACGGCGTCGTTCCCGATGAGGGCACCCAGGTAGCCCAGCGAGCCGAGCAGGCCGATGAGCAGCGGCGGCACCGACAGGATCTGCCAGAACGCCGCCTCGGCCGACAGTCCGAGGATGCGGTCCTGCCACGCCTTCGCCAGCGTGCGCCCGAGCACCTGCAGCGGCACCCGCAGCGGTGTCGGCCAGCGGCCCAGCTTCGACGGCGCCGGGGCGTCCGCGCGCACCGGACCGGATGCGGCAGGGCCTGCGATCGCGGGCTCACCCACCCCGGCCCGGGTGGGTGAGTCGCTGGGCAGCACGGCGCTCACCTGGACAGTGTGCACGGCGGGTAGTGCCTGACCGGTCCGGTCGCCGGCGTCAGGCCACCCGCCCGCGCGCCGGGCGACGTCCGCCGGGCGCCGGCGGACTGCTGGGGGCGGTGCCCTCGGGGCCCGGCGCGGGCGGTTCGGCCGGAACGCAGTTGATGATCGGCTCGGCGGCGTACCGGGTCCGGAAGTTCTCCCGCTCCAGCTCCGCACCCGTGGTGAGATCCCGGAAGATGCGGGTGACGGTGATGTCGAACCCGGTCGAGCCCGACTGCGGCTCGCAGGTGGGGCTGTCGGGCTTGTCCTGCACCACTGGCTGCCGGATGTTGTAACGCTCGCTGCTGACCGACTGGATCTCGTAGCGCTTCGTCCCGTAGAAGGTCACCGTGAGGGAGTCGGGCGTCCATGCGGTGTCGACGTAGACGCCGGTGTCCCCGTCGTTGCGCCACTTGAGGTCGATGGAGTCGTAGTAGACGGTGGCCTCGCGGCCGGCCGGGTAGCGGCTGATGTAGTAGCTGTGCGGTTTGTGGAAGACGTCCTCGAGTCCGGCGAAGAACACCGCGTTGAACATCGTGGTGGCGAACTGGCTGATGCCGCCGCCGACGGCGGTGGTGAACTCGCCGTTGTTGATGACGCCGGCCTCCACGTACCCCTGAGCCGTCCCCCGGGGACCGGTGAAGCTGTTGAGGCTGAAGGTCTCGCCCGGCATGATCACCGCGCCGTCGACCTCCTTCGCCACCACCCGGATGTTCTCGCCGCTGGCCGGGTTGCCGATCTTCGTGGTGAAGCTGGAGATCTCCTCACGGATGCCGAGCGCCTCGGCCTCGGCGGTGGTGAACTCCGCCGGGACCGGCCCGAGCTCGGCGGTGACGGTCCGCGGTGCCTGGCCGGCGAGCACCGGGAGCAGCTGCTCGGCCAGCTGCGCCGGCGCGATCCCGGTTCCGTCGACCGACGGCACGACGGTGACCGCGCCGCCGGCGACCTCGAACCGGGCGTCCTGGGCGGGGGTACCGAAGGCGCCGAGCTCGTCACCCAGCGCGGACTGCAGGGCCTGGGGGTCCAGGCCCACGGCCAGCTCGCCGTCGTCCTGGGCGGTGAACGTCAGCGCTGCTGCGATCGCCTCGACCGGAACCGCTGCAGAGGTGCCGCCGTCCTGGCTGACGACCTGCACCGGCGCGGACAGCGCCGGGGTGACCGTCTCCTCCAGGACCCGCTCGGCCTCCTCGACGTCGACGTCGACCGGTGTGACGTCGACGGGCAGCTCGATGGGCGCACTCGGGTCGCCACCGGAGGCGAGCGCGTCGGTGATCGCCTCGGCCGAGCCGTCGCGGTTCAACGTCCGGCCGTCCTCCGGCTCCACGACCGACGGCGTGGTGCCCGCGATCGCGATCGTCGCGTCCTGCGGAGCGCGGTCGACCTGGGCGGCGATGCCATCGATCTGGGCGGCCAGCGCCGTCTCCTCGCCGGTGATGACCGGCTCGACCTCGCGGTCGGAGAAGAGAGTGACCAGGCGGGTCCAGGGGTTGAGCGGCTGGTCTTCCGCGGCGTCCACGGTGCGGGCGACGTCGAGGGTGATGCCGGCGGTGGCGGGGGACAGCGTGGCGGTCACGTCGGCCGCGGTGACCGTGTGGTCGGCCACCACGCGTGGGGCCAGCTCCTCCTCGAGCACCTGTGCCGCCCGCGCAGGTGCGAGCCCGCCGACGTCGACGCCGGCCACCACGGTGTTCCGCGGTACCTCACCGGAGGCTGCCAGCAGGTCGACGCCGTAGGCGGCGGCCAGCACGGCGAGGAGGGCCGCGGGGACCAGGGTCGTACGGCGCCGCCACCAGTGGCCGCGTGGGCCGCTCGCCGGCGGCCGGTCGTCGGACCGGGGCCCGGGAGGCACGTCGGCTGCGGGGTCCAGGGGCGGCACCACGGCGGTCCGAGCGGTGTCGCCCTCCGGCGCCGGTGCGGGGCTGACGCGATCGAAGCGCTGGGTGCCGTCGGCCTCGTCGGCCTCGGCGGTGGCGGGGGCGACCGCCGGGCCGTCGTCCGTGGTGGGTGCCACGCCTGCGTCCGGGGGAGCGGCCGGGGCGCTCTCGGGGGCACTGCGCAGCCAGTCCCGGCCCACCGGCCGGGTGTCGTCGGGCTCGGCCCCGAACGCCGGGGACGAGACCGTCGGCTGCGGGCGCCCGCCGGCGCCGTCGGGCCGCATCCGGACGGTCTCGTCGGACGAGGGGGACTGCTGGGACATGCTGGATTCCTCCGGTTGCCGCCGACCGGGGGTCCCCGGAGACGACGGAGCCGCCGGCCCGGTGCCCGCACGAGGCGGGGCATCGGACGCGGCGGCGTCGTCAGGTGAGACGGTCATCGCGGGCGCGACGTTATCGCCTCTCTCACGCGGTTACGTGCTGCTCGCCCTCTGTGTCGATGATGTCGACGGCGATGTCGCGGAGCTTGTTCTCGTACTCACGGGCGTGGTGCCCGCAGAACACGAGATCGCTGCCGCTGGCGAGCACGACACGGACCTTGGCCAGGGCACCACAACGGTCGCAGTGGAACGGCACGACCAGGTCGTCGGCGGCGGGGGTCGTCGTCAGCGTCTGGGTCATCTGGGTCATCACTCGCTCTCTACCGCACGGACCCGCGGTTGCGGATCGGCCTCCTGCACAGCGCCAGGATGGCCCCTCGGATTCCCGTTCCCACCCGGAACGTCGTGGACTCGCCGAAAGAGATGAGTCCGTGACACGCCGGGCGCGGGCGGAGCGGGTTCAGCAGGGGACGTCACTGGGTGGAACTGGTGGTGCACGTGCTGGTGGTCATCTGCCCGACCGGTGGGAACCGGCCGGACCGTGGATCCGCTGCTGTTCTGACGGCGTCCACGCTACGCCGTCTACCCGACAGGTGTCGGCGTACACCGGCGTAGTCACACCGTGACCCTTTCGGGCGAGGGCACCGTGGCACCGGCTGCCCAGATGGCCGACGGCCGGCGCCGCGGGGGTCGCCGGAAGCCGGGAGTCTCCCGAGTGGGCCCCGGAGAGGTCCGCGCAGGGACGATGCAATGACACCGTGACCCTCGGGGCCGCACCGCAGCCAGGTGCCGTTCCCCTGGTGCGAGGAGCCGCCGCGTCACTCCTGCGCGGGACCCTCCGGGCCCCACTCGCCGTGAGGGTGCACCCTCAGTCCAGGTAGTCGCGCAGCACCTGAGAGCGGCTGGGGTGGCGCAGCTTGGACATGGTCTTGGACTCGATCTGCCGGATCCGCTCACGGGTGACCCCGTAGACCTGGCCGATCTCGTCCAGCGTGCGCGGCTGGCCGTCGGTGAGCCCGAACCGCAGCCGCACGACGCCGGCCTCCCGCTCCGACAGCGTCTGCAGCACGCTGGTCAGCTGGTCCTGCATCAGGGTGAAGCTGACCGCGTCGACGGCCACGACGGCCTCGGAGTCCTCGATGAAGTCACCGAGCTGGCTGTCGCCCTCGTCGCCGATGGTCTGGTCGAGGCTGATCGGCTCCCGGGCGTACTGCTGGATCTCCAGCACCTTGTCCGGGGTGATGTCCATCTCCTTGGCCAGCTCCTCCGGGGTGGGCTCGCGGCCCAGGTCCTGGAGCAGCTCGCGCTGGATGCGGCCGAGCTTGTTGATGACCTCCACCATGTGCACCGGGATGCGGATGGTGCGGGCCTGGTCGGCCATGGCGCGGGTGATCGCCTGCCGGATCCACCAGGTGGCGTACGTGGAGAACTTGTAGCCCTTGGTGTAGTCGAACTTCTCGACGGCACGGATCAGACCGAGGTTGCCCTCCTGGATCAGGTCCAGGAACGCCATGCCGCGGCCGGTGTAACGCTTGGCGAGGGACACCACGAGGCGCAGGTTCGCCTCGAGGAGGTGGTTCTTGGCGCGCTCGCCGTCGCGGACGATCCAGTTGAGGTCCCGGCGCATCTGCGGGGAGAGCTTCTGGCCCTCCTCCTCGACCTGGCGCAGCCGCTCGGAGCCGTAGAGACCGGCCTCGATCCGCTTGGCGAGGTCGACCTCCTCCTCGGCGTTGAGCAGCGCCACCTTGCCGATCTGCTTGAGGTAGGCGCGGACGGAGTCCGCCGAGGCGGTGAGCTCTGCGTCCTTGCGGGCCTGCCGCAGCGCCTCGGACTCCTCCTCGTCGTCCCACTCGAAGTCGGTGCCGCCCTCGGTGGTCTCCTCCTCGGCGGCGGCGACCTCGACGCCGTCCTTGCCGGTGACGACCGTCTCGTCGAGCTTGAGCCCCTCGGAGCCGGCGTCGACCACGGCGACGGCGGAGTCCTCGGTGGCCACGGCGGTGAGGACGGTGCCCTCACCGGCACCCGGCGACGGGGTGATCGTCGGCTTCGCGCGCCCCTTGGCCGGGGTCTTGGCGGCCGCGGTCGGTGCCTTCTTCCGGGCGGCGGCCGGCTCGGCGGCCGTCTTCTTGGTGCCGGCACGGGTCCCGGCTGCGGCCGTCCTGGCCCGCGGGGTGCTCGCTACGGCTGCTTCCGGTGCTGGCTGATCGGCGGGCACTCAGGTTCCTTCCCGTACTGGGTTCGTTCCCCGGGGACCGTGTGGTCCGCGGGCAGCGGCTCCGCCTGGGGCTCTCGAGGGCCGGAGGACCCGCGGACCGGCACGGCGTTTGACCGCGATCGGGACGGGGGAATCCCTCCCGGCTGGAGGGCGACGGGCTGGGGCGTCACCATTGTAACGACGTCGCCGAGCGAAATCAGCGCCTCGGATCCGAGGCCCTCGCTCGGACGGGGCGGGACGGGTCGACTCAGTGCTCGGGACGTTCCGCGGCGGCCAGTGCCGCGCCGACGATCCCGGCGTCGTTCTGCAGTTCGGCCGGCACCACGGGGGTGCGGGTGGACAGCAGCGGCACCCACTTGTGCGCCTTCTTGCTCACGCCGCCGCCGACGATGATCAGGTCCGGCCAGAGCCCGGCCTCCAGGACGTCCAGGTACCGGTCCACGCGCCTCGCCCACTCGGGGTAGCTCAGTTCCTCGCGCTCACGGGCGGCCGCCGACGCTCTCCGCTCGCCGCCCTCGCCGTCGACCTGGATGTGCCCGAACTCGGTGTTGGGCACCAGCCGGCCGTCGACGAACAGCGCGCTGCCGATGCCGGTACCGAACGTGAGCATCAGCACGACGCCGCCCCGGTCGCGGCCGGCGCCGTAGCGCATCTCGGCCAGCCCGGCGGCGTCGGCGTCGTTGAGGGTCTCGACGGTGCCCGGGATCCGCTGGGAGAGCCCGGCGTCGACGTCGGTGCCGATCCAGCTCTTGTCCACGTTCGCCGCCGTGTGCGCCACCCCGGCCTTCATCACCCCCGGGAAGGTGACGCCGACGCGACCCGCCCAGCCGAAGGCGCCGACGAGCTCCGCCACCACCTCGTAGACCGACTCCGGCAGCGAGGGCTGCGGTGTCTCGGTCCGCCGCCGTTCGCCGACGAGCCGGCCCTGGTCCAGGTCGACCAGGCACCCCTTGATGCCGCTGCCGCCGATGTCCACCCCGAAACCCTGCACGCCGACAGGTTAGTAGAACGACCCCCTCGCTCACCGCCGCTCGCGAGCTCGCAGCCGGGCCCTGCGAGGGGGCCGTGGCGCCCGGCTGCGGCAGGATCGGCGTCGTGACCGATTCCACCGCCGGCCCTCCGGACCCGCGTGCGCTGCTGGAGCTCGCCGTCTCGGCCGCCCGGGAGGCGGCTGCGCTCGTGGCCCGTGGCCGCGACACCGCAGCCCGGCACGTGACCACGAAGTCCAGCCCCGTGGACGTCGTGACGGCGGTGGACGCGGCGAGCGAGGAGCTGCTGGTGCGGCACCTGCTCGCAGCCCGCCCGGACGACGGCGTGCTGGGCGAGGAGGGCGCCGCCCGTGACGGGACCAGCGGGGTGCGCTGGATCGTGGATCCCATCGACGGAACGGTGAACTTCCTCTACGACCTGCCCGCCTACGCCGTGTCGATCGCCGCCGAGGTCGAGGGCGTGGTGACCGCGGGGGCCGTGCTGAACGTCGCCACCGGGGAGCTCTTCACCGCCACGGCCGGCGGGGGAGCGGAGCTGGCGTCCCCCGGCCGGCCGGTGCGCCGGCTGACGGCCGGCCGCCCGGAGTCACTGGACCGGACGCTGGTCGCCACCGGCTTCGGGTACCGGGTGGAGCAGCGGCGCGCCCAGGGGGCGGTCGTGGCACGGCTGCTCCCGCAGGTGCGCGACATCCGGCGGTTCGGCAGCGCCGCACTGGACCTCTGCGCCGTCGCCGCGGGACGGGTCGACGCCTACTACGAGCTGGACCTCAACCCCTGGGACCACGCGGCGGGCGCGCTGGTGGCCGCGGAGGCAGGGGCGGTCGTCACCGGCCTCTCGGACGGGCCGGTCGGCGCACCGATGGTGATCGCGGTGGCCCCTTCCGTGGCCGGCCCGTTCCTCGACCTGGTGGCCGAGCTGCACCGCTGAGGCGGGAGCCTCAGCAGGCGGTGTCCGCCGCCTCCTCCGCGGGTGCGAACGCCGCAGTGACCTCCTCCGGGGTGGCCATGCTGTCCGGGAAGACGAACTCCGGCCCGATCACGAGGTCCACCACCGCGTCGGCCCGGGTGTCGCGGTACATGCCCGCACCTGGCAGGTAGACCGCCAGGAACCGCGCGGCGTCCCGCCCCCGGGGCCCGTACCGCACCTCGCCGACGCCCTCGACCTGCCGGTCGGTCGGGTCGTTGGCGACCTCGCCGACGGTGAAGCCGCGCGCCCGCAGGTCGTCGGCGACCTGCTGGGCCAGGCCCCCGGTGTCGGTGGAGTTGTGCACGCGCACCGAGACGGCGGCGGGATCCAGCTGCGGAGGTGGCTCCTCCGCGGATGCGCACGCCTGAGCCGCCTCCGCGCGCCGTGCCTGGTCCTCGCGGATGACCGTCCACCACACGGCGCCGGCCGCGAGCGCGAGCACCAGCAGGAAGATGAGCGGCGGCAGCGGGCGCCGCCCGCTGCGCGGGCGCACCGCAGGGCGCGCGGAGCGCTCGGTCACGGTGACTCCTCGGCGGGATCCGGGGGCGTGGCGCCGAGGGTCCGGGGCGCCTACGTCCTGGTTCGGACGGCTGACGGTCCGAGCTTAGGGGGCCGCAGGGGGTCTCAGATCGAACCGTCCTCCAGCGCGGCGCGTCCCAGCGCTACGCACGGGGCGATCCGTTCCGCGTAGCCGCTGGTGTCCTTGCCCGCCATCGCCCCGGCGGCCGACCGGGCCAGGATGCCCGCGATGATCGCGGCGAACTTGAAGAAGCCGAAGGCCACGTACCAGTTCAGGACCGACAGATCGGTTCCGGTGCGCGCTCCGTAGCGATCGGCCACCTCCCGCCTGGTGGGGAAGCCGGGCAAGGTCGTGACCGGGCTCTGCGAGGAGGGTCGGTTCTCACCGGCCTCCGGCCAGTAGACGAGCATCATCCCGAGATCGGTGAGCGGATCCCCCAGGGTGGACATCTCCCAGTCGAGGACCGCGGCGATCCGGCCGGGCGAGGTCGGGTCGAGCAGGCAGTTGTCGAGCCGGTAGTCGCCGTGCGTGATCCCGGGCCGCTGGGTGACCGGCACCGTCTCGGCCAGCCGCGCCGCCAACGCGTCGAGGTCCGGGCGGTCGCGGTCGCGGGTCGCCTCCCACTGCGTCGTCCAGCGGCGGACCTGGCGCGCCACGAAGCCCTCCGGCCGGCCGAAGTCGGCCAGCCCCACGGCGGCGGGGTCCACCGCGTGCAGGTCGCCCAGCGTGTCGACGAGCGCGTCGCCGATCGCCCGGCGCTCGGCAGGGGTGTCGGCGTACCCGGCCGGCAGCTCCCGCGCGACGTGCACCCCGGCGACCCGTTCCATCACGTAGAAGGGCGCGCCGAGCACCGCGGGGTCCGTGCACAGGTGCAGCGTCCGGGGCACCGGCACGGGCGTCGGCCCGAGCGCGGAGATCACCCGGTGCTCGCGCGCCATGTCGTGCGCGGTGGCCAGCACCGCGCCGGTCGGTGGGCGGCGGAGGATCACCGCGGCGTCGGGCGGACCACCTTCCGGCGTCACCACGTACGTGAGGTTGGACATGCCTGCCGCGATCAGGTCGATGGTCACCGATCGCCAGCGCTCGTGCCCCAGCGCAGTGGCCAGGTAAGGGCCGACGACGGCTGGATCGGCACCCGGGAAAGTCGCCACGGCGGCAGGGTAACCTCTGGCGCTCCCCAGCCCACCCGACCGTTCCCGGCGCCCGATGTGTCACCTCTCCGGAGGCGGGCACAAATCGGTGCCGGACGGCGTTGGGGGGCTGCTGGCTCCACCGCGAGGAGGAGCCGGCGAGACGTGGACGGGCGCCCCGGCAGCGGGCTGCTCCCACACCGACCACCGATCGCCCACCGGCGACCGGCCCAGGACGACGGCGCGCACCCCGCGTCGCGTCAGACGAGCGGGCACGACGCCCGCGACGACCCCGGAGGAGGGGCACACCCATGGCCACCGACTACGACGCCCCGCGCCGCAACGAGACCGACGAGCTGGGGGAGGACTCGCTCGAGGAGCTCAAGGCACGCCGGGCCGAGGCCCAGTCGGCGTCGGTCGACGTCGACGAGACCGACTTCAACGAGAACCTCGAGCTCCCGGGCGCCGACCTCTCGAACGAGGAGCTGACCGTCCGGGTCCTGCCCAAGCAGGAGGACGAGTTCACCTGCTCGCGCTGCTTCCTGGTGCAGCACCGCAGCCGGTTGGCCGCCACCCGTGGTGACCAGGGGTTCTGCCGCGACTGCGCCTGAGCGGACCCCCTTGCTCCCCGCCGCTCGCAAGCTCGCGGCGGAACCCTGCAAGGGGGCCGTTCCAGCGCGGTCACTCGGCTCGGCGCGGCCCCTGAAGGGTGGCGGTTCCAGCCGTGACGAGAAGGGACGACCGATGACCGGAGGCCCGCGTACCGGCGCGCCGCGCGACGTCCCGGCCCCCCGGCCGGTGCCGGCTGCGCCGGCGCCGACCGGAGCCGAGGACAGCCCGCTGGCGCGCGCCGGCCGGGCGGTCGCCGAGGCGGTCGCCGGCCTGGCCGGCACGGGTGCCCAGAAATCCGCGGGCGGTGGGCTGCGGGACGTCGTGGGGGCCCTCGCCGGGGCGGTGGCCGGTGCCTTCGGCAGTGGGTCCGCGGCAGCTGGAGCGCCCGGCGCGCGCCCGGAGGAGCCCGGCAGCACGGGCGTCGCCGACGATCGCAAGCCGGGCGCGCTGCTCGGTGACCTGCTCGCCACCGCGGTCCCCCGCCTCCCGATCCGCGACGGTGCCCGGCTCCGTGCGGCTCATCCTGGGGCGTCCGACGAGGAGATAGCCGAGGCGCTGGTCCAGCGGGCCGCCCGGGTGACCTCCGGGATCGGCGCCGCCACCGGCGGGTTGTCCGCGGCGCACTGGTTCGCACCGCCGTCCCTGCTCGCCGTCCCGCTGGAGCTCGGGGCGGAGACGGTGCTCGTCGCCGCCGTCGAGGTGGTGCTCATCGGGGAGCTGCACGAGCTGCACGGCCGGCCGGCGGCCGGCGACGCGGCCGAGCGGGCGCAGGCCTATCTGCGCAGCTGGTCCGAGCAGCGCGCCGTCGCCGGTACGCCGGGTGCGGACCTGGGGTCCCTGCTGGGAACCGCCGGTCTGCGGGCCCTGCGCCGCCGGATGACCCGGCGGCTCGCGGGCGCGGTGCCGTCGGCCGCCCCGCTGCTCGTGGGGGCCGCGCTGTCCAGCCGCGGCAACCGGCGGGCCACCGAGTCGCTCGCCCGCCGCATCCTGGCCGACCTGCGCCGGCCTCCGGCCTGTTGAAGGACCCCGTCCTCCTCACCCCCGCAGGCTCGGGGCGAGCCTCGGGACGCGGCCTGACCGTCCTCCCCACCCTTCGCACGCTCAGGGCGGGCCCCGGGGCGGGGCCGCCCCGCCGCACGGTGGGAACGGGGTGGCCCTTATAGGGTCGCGGTCGTGCCCGAACCCTCCGCCGAGCTGGACGTGCCGGTCCTGCTGACCGTGCCCGACGGAGCCGTTCCGCGCTATGCGCTGGCCGGCGACGCCGGCGCCGACCTGACCGCGGCCGAGGACGTCGAGCTCGCCCCGTTCGAGCGGCGGCTGGTCGGCACGGGGGTCGCCGTGGCGATCCCCGAAGGCTATGCCGGCTTCGTGCACCCCCGCTCGGGGCTGGCGCACCGGCTGGGCCTGAGCATGGTGAACGCGCCGGGGACCATCGACGCGGGGTACCGGGGCGAGATCAAGGTCAACCTCATCAACCTGGACCCGGCCACGCCGCTGCGGCTGTCCCGCGGTGACCGCATCGCCCAGCTGGTCGTCCAGCCGGTGACCCGGGCGCGCTTCGTGCCCGTGGCCGAGCTGCCGGCCAGCGAGCGCGGTGCGGGTGGCCACGGCTCCACCGGCGGGTACCGGGCGGCGGCGCCCGGGTCCGGCGACACTCCAGCACTCGAGGGGCGGAACTGACATGCCGTTCGGACGGCGCCGCAATCGGATCGACCGCAGCCTGCGGGAACGCGGGGTCCCGCCGGAGCCGCAGCAGCGGGTCCGGGACATCCCGGAGACGACCGGGCCGTGGGACGAGGCCGACGCCCCGGACGACGGCGTGAACCGCATCGATCTCGGCGCGATCCGGCTGCCCGCGCTGCCGGGCATGGATCTGCGGGTGGAGCTCAACCAGCAGCAGAAGGTCATCGGCGCGACGCTGCGGCACGGCGGTTCCCTGCTGCAGGTCGCGGCGTTCGCGGCCCCTCGGGTGACCGGGATCTGGGACGACGTCCGCGCCGAGCTCGCCCGCACCGCCTCCGGCCAGGGCGCGTCGCTGCGTGAGGTCGAGGGGCCGTTCGGCATCGAGCTGGCCGGGACCGTCGTCGCCGCGCTGCCGCCGCAGCCCGGGCAGCCGGCCGCGCAGCCGGTCCGGCGGCCGGCCCGCTTCCTGGGGGTCGACGGCCCCCGCTGGTTCCTGCGGGGTCTGCTCAGCGGCTCGGCTGCCGAGGACGGCGAGGCGGAGGCCGCGGCGCTGGAGACGGCGTTCCAGGGCATCGTCGTCGTCCGGGGGAACGAGCCGATGCCGGTTCGTGAGCCGCTCCCGCTGACCCTCCCGGCGCAGGCCGCGGCGCAGCTGGCCGCACAGCAGGTGGCCCAGCAGGCGGCGCAGCAGCAGGCGGCGCAGCGGCGGGCGGTCCAGCAGCAGGCGCAGCCGCCGGCCGACGGCCCGGCTCCCGACGCCGGCTGAGCGACGCGACGCAGCCGACACCCGTCGCGGCCGCCTCTGCGGCGCACCGCACTACGCTGGTCGGTGTGACGGAGACCCGATCGGCGGGCTGGTGGTCGCGCACGATGCAGCGACTCACCGCCGACGACCACACCATCGACGCCCAGCAGCTGCGGGCCGGCACGGCCAGCGCCGGCTGCGAGTCGGTCAGTTCCTGCCGCAAGGGTGCGGTGGTCACGGTGACCGGCCGGCTCAAGTCGGTCGTCTACACCCCCCGCGAGACCGTGCCGACGCTGGAGGCCGAGCTGTTCGACGGCTCCGGATCGGTGACGCTGGTCTGGCTGGGGCGGCGCCGCATCCCGGGGATCGAGCCCGGACGGTCGCTCACCGCGCGAGGCCGGTTCGCCGCGTTCGACGGCCGCCAGGTCATCTACAACCCCTGGTACGAGCTCTGTTCCGGCTGACCCGGGCACGGCGGGGAACTCCCGCCGCGGGCGGGCCAGGAATCGTGGGACAGAGGGGACGAAGGTGACCGCAGCAGGTCCGCCGGCCGGTGACGACCAGGACCACCGGGCAGACCCCGGTGCGGACGCACCCCGCTCGATGTTCGCCCGCGAGGAGCTGCTCAGCCAGCTCGGCGGCTGGCGGGGCATGGTCGACGCCACCCTTCCCACGCTCACCTTCGTGGTGGCCAACGGCATCGGCGGGCTGCGGACCGGCATCTGGGCGGCGGTGGGTGCCGCGGCGCTGGTGTTCGTCCTGCGGCTGGTCCGCCGGGAGAGCACCCAGCAGGCGGTCAGCGGCCTGTTCGGGGTCGCGATCGCCGTCGCGATCGCCGCGGCGTCGGGGGAGGCCCGCAACTTCTACGCCCCAGGCATCATCCGCAACGCCGGCATCGGCGTGGTGCTGCTCGTCTCGGTGCTGGTGCGCTGGCCGCTGGTCGGGGTGGTCGCCGAGTTCCTGTCGCCCAGCCACCTCGGCGGCCTGGCCGCCGGTGGGGTTGCCGGGTTGCGCGGCAAGGGTGGTGCCGGGGCGCCGGTCGACGGGCCTGCCGATGGTGGCGGCCGGCCGCGGAGCGCCGACCCGGTGCCGGAGCGGCACTGGCGCGAGGACCGGCGGATGGTCCGCACCTACTCCTGGCTGACGGTCCTGTGGGCCGGCACCTTCCTCCTGCGGGTCGCCGTGCAGGGCCCGCTGTACCTGGCGGACGAGGAGGACCTGCTCGGCGTGGCCTCGATCGCGCTCGGGCTCCCGGTGACCGCGGTCGCGCTCCTGGTCACCCTGTGGGCCGTGTCCCGGCTGCACCGCCACCGCGCGCCGTCGGTCGACGATCCCCCCGCCTGAAAGAGGACTCTCCTGTCCCTCACCGCTCGCACGCTCGCGGCGGGACCCTGCAGGAGGGCCGTCGACAGGGATCCTCGTTCAGGTGCGGCCGGGTCCCTCCGGGGCGAACACGTGCTGCAGCTCCTCCTCGGTCTCGCCGTGCGAGACGAACAGCAGCTCGTCCCCGCTCTCCAGCGGCTCGTCCGGCGACGGGGTGACCACCCGGTCGCCGCGGAGGATCACGGTCAGGACCGTCTCGCGCGGCAACGGGACCTCGCGGAGCGGGTGCCCTACCCACGGGGTGTCGTCGCCGAGGGTGATCTCGACCAGGTTGGCCGCCCCCTTGCGGAAGCTCATGAGCCGGACGACGTCGCCCACGGTCACCGCTTCCTCGACCAGCGCGGCCAGGACCCGAGGGGTCGAGACGGCGACGTCGACGCCCCACGCCTCGGTGTAGAGCCACTCGTTGCGCGGGTCCTTCACCCGGGCGACGACGCGGTTGACGGCGAACTCGGTCTTGGCGAGCAGGGAGACGACCAGGTTGGCCTTGTCGTCCCCGGTCGCGGCGACGACGACGTCGCAGGTGGCCAGCTGGGCCTCCTCCAGCGAGGAGACCTCGCAGGCATCGGCCTGCACCCATTCCGCGCCGGGGACCGAACGGGTACGGACCTTGCGGCCGTCCTTCTCGATGAGCATGACGGTGTGGCCGTTCTCCAGCAGCTCGCCGGCGATGGACCGCCCGACGGCACCGGCCCCGACGATGGCGACGCGCATCAGTGCTCGCCTCCCTGCGGGCCGCGCTCGATGACCTCGTCCACGCGGGTGGTGAGCTCGTCGGTTGCCGCGACGACGAGCTGGTCGCCGTCCTGGAGGACCGTGGTAGGTGTGGGCAGCTGCGCCTCGCCGAAGCGGACGAGCCAGGCGGCGCGCGCGCCGGTGGCCGCCTCGAGGGCGGTCAGCTTCCGGCCGACCCAGCCCTCGGTGACGGTGACCCGCATGAGCAGCACCTTCCCGGTCGGTTCCCGCCACAGCTCGCTCACCTTGACCGACAGGAGCTCGCGCAGGAGGCGGTTCACCGTCCACGGGACGGTCGCCACGCTCGGGATCCCCATGCGCTCGTAGACCTCGGCCCGCTTCGAGTCGTAGATGCGGGCCACGACGTGCTGGACGCCGAAGGTCTCCCGCGCCACCCGGGCGGAGATGATGTTGGAGTTGTCGCCGCTGCTGACCGCGGCGAACGCGCCGGCGGAGTCGATGCCGGCGTCGAGCAGCGTCTGCCGGTCGAACCCCAGCCCGGTGACCTGCCGGCCGCTGAAGTCCGGGCCGAGCCGCCGGAAGGCCGCGGGATCCTGGTCGATCACCGCGACGCTGTGGCCGATCTCTTCCAGGCGCCGGGCGATGGCCGAGCCGACGCGGCCGCAGCCCATCACGACCACGTGCACGTGTCTCTCCCCGCAGGATCCGGTCGCGCAGGCGTCGTCCGCCCGTGCATTCCGGCCGCGAAGCTACACCCGCGCGGCACCCGCGAACCCGTAGGCGGGCCGCTTCCCCCCGTCGGGGCGGGGTGGGCCGAGTCACCCGCACACGGGGCGCCGGCGTCCGTACCATCGCGCCGTGCCAACCCTGTCCGACCTCGGACAACTACCGAAGCGCCTCGTGCTCGGCCGCCCGGTGCGCAGCGACCGCGCCGGGGAGTCGCTGCTGCCCAAGCGCCTCGCGCTGCCGATCTTCTCCAGCGACCCGCTCTCCTCCGTGGCCTACGCCACGCAGGAGATCCTCATCGTCCTGACCCTCGCCGGCACCGCGTACCTGTACCTCACCCCCTGGCTGGCCGCCGGGGTGGTCCTGCTCCTGGCCATCCTGGTGCTGTCCTACCGCCAGGTGGTGCGCGCCTACCCCTCCGGCGGTGGTGACTACGAGGTCGCCCGGCGCAACCACGGCCCGTTCGCCGGGCTCGTCGTGGCCAGCGCGCTGCTCGTCGACTACGTGCTGACCGTCGCGGTGTCGGTCGCGGCCGGCACCGACAACATCATCTCGGCGTTCCCGTCGCTCGACGACCAGCGGGCGCTCATCGCGCTGCTGCTGGTCACCGTCCTGGCGGCGGCCAACCTCCGCGGGGTGCGGGAGTCGGGGCGGGCGTTCGCCGCCCCGACCTACCTGTTCGTCACCGCCATCCTGGTGATGGTCGGCACCGGTCTGGTCCGGTACTTCTTCACCTCCGCGGAGGTCGTGGCCGAGAGCGCCGGTTACGCCGTGACCCCGGACGCCGGCTACGGGGAGGCGGGGGCGCTCGCGCTGGTGCTCCTGGCCGCGCGGGCCTTCGCCTCGGGCTGCACCGCCCTCACCGGGGTCGAGGCGATCGCCAACGGCGTCCCGGCCTTCCGCACGCCGAAGAGCCGCAACGCGGCCACCACGCTCGCCCTGATGGGCGGGCTGGCGGCCGTCATGTTCCTCGGGGTGAGCTCGCTGGCCCTCGTGGCCGGGGTCACCTACACCGACGACGCCTGCAACCTGGTGGGTTTCGCCGACTGCGCGACCGAGCCGCAGCGCACCGTGATCGCGCAGCTGGCCGCGGCCACCTTCGGGGGCTCCTCGGTCGGCTTCTTCGTGGTGCAGGCCGCGACCGCGCTCGTCCTCCTCCTGGCGGCCAACACGGCGTTCAACGGCTTCCCGCTGCTGGGCTCGGTCCTGGCCGAGGACCGCTACATGCCCCGCCAGCTGCACACCCGCGGCGACAAGCTGGCCTACAGCAACGGCATCCTCCTGCTGGCCGGGTTCGCCGGGCTCCTCATCCTGTTCTTCGACGCCTCGGTCAGCCGGCTGATCCAGCTCTACATCGTCGGGGTGTTCACCGCCTTCACGATCGGTCAGTGGGGCATGGTGCGGCACTGGAGCCGGGAGCTGCGCAGCGCGCCGGACCGCGCGGCCCGGTCGAGGATGCGCAGGTCGCAGGCGATCAACCTGGTGGGCGGCTCGTTCACCGGCATCGTCCTGGTGATCGTCGTCGTCACGAAGTTCACCAACGGCGCCTGGCTGGTGATCGCCTCCATGCCGGTGCTCGTCGTCCTCATGAGGGCGATCAACCGGCACTACTGCAACGTGGCCGAGCAGCTGGTCCCCGACGCCGACTCGCGCACGTTGCCCAGCAAGGTGCACGCCGTCGTGCTCGTCTCGAAGGTGCACAAGCCGACCCTGCGGGCGCTGGCGTTCGCGCGGGCCACCCGCCCCGATGCGCTCACCGCGCTGACGGTCAACGTCGAAGACGAGGAGACCCGCGCCCTGCAGGCCGACTGGCAGCGCTTCGACATCCCGGTGCCGCTGACCGTCCTCGAGTCGCCGTACCGGGACGTCCCCCGCCCGGTGCTCGACTACGTCAAGGGCATCCGCCGCGACAGCCCCCGGGAGCTCGTGGTGGTGTTCGTGCCGCAGTACGTCGTCGGCCACTGGTGGGAGAACGTCCTGCACAACCAGACCGCCCTGCGGCTGCGGGCCCGGCTGCAGTTCCAGCCCGGCGTGATGATCACGACCGTGCCGTGGCAGCTGGAGAGCACGGCCGGGCACGAGGACGACGCCCGCCACGACGGCCCGGCCCCGGGCGACCTGCGGCGCGGGCTCACCGACCATCCGGTGGACGTGACGCCGTATGGCTGAAGGACCCCGTCCTCCTCACCCCTCGCAGGCTCGGGGCGAGCCTCGGGACGGGGCCGCCGCTGCCCCCCACCGCTCGCAGGCTCGCGGCGGGCCCCTGCAGCGGGGCCGTTCCAGCACGTCACCTGACCGGGGCCTGGGCTGGACCGGCCGGGAGTTCGAGGTCGAGGTGGGTGCGGTCGCGCACGGCGGGCACTGCGTGGCCAGGCACGAGGAGCGCGTCGTCTTCGTCCGCCACAGCCTGCCGGGGGAGCGGGTCGTGGTCCGGGTGACCGAGGACCGCCACCCCGGCTTCTGCCGGGCGGACGCCGTCCAGGTGCTGGCGGCGGCGCCCGCACGGGTCGACCGGCCGTGCCCGTACAGCGGGCCGGGGAAGTGCGGCGGCTGCGACTGGCAGCACGTCGACCCCACGGAGCAGCACCGGCTCAAGGCCACGGTCGTCCGCGAGCAGCTGGTGCGGCTCGGCCGGCTGGACGCCGCCGACCCGGTCGTGGCCGGTCTCGTCGTCGAGCCGTTGCCGGGCGGCGCGCTGCGCTGGCGGTCGCGGGCCCGGTTCGCCGTCGACCGCACCGGGGCGCCCGGGCTGCGCAGGCACCGGTCGCACGACGTCGTCGTCCTCGACGACTGCCCGATCACGGTGGAGCCGGCCGCCGCCGCGGTCCTGCAGCAGCGCTGGCCGGGGGCCGGGGCCGTGGACGTGTCGATCGACTCGACCGGTTCGGTGACCACCACCCGGCTGGACCGGCGGGGGCGGCCGCAGTCCAGCGAGGTCCGGTCCGCAGGCGAGGACCTGCCGCAGGAGCCGGCCGGCCGCGCCGAGCGGCGCGCGGGGGGCCGGGACTGGGAGGTCGAGGGCACCGGCTTCTGGCAGGTGCACCCGGGCGCGGCGGACGCGCTCGTCGCGGCCGTCGCCGAATGCGCCGCGGTCCGGCCGGGGGAGAGCGTGCTGGACCTCTACGCCGGTGCCGGTCTCTTCGGGGGCGCACTCGCTCCGGCGGCCGGCGAGCAGGGCCGGGTGGTGTGCGTGGAGTCCGACGCGGGAGCGTGCGCGGCGGCCGATGCGAACCTGGCCCACCTGCCGCAGGCGGAGGTGTGGCAGGGCGAGGTGGACGCCGACGGGCTGACCGAGCTGCTCGCCGAACTGGGATCCCCTCCGGACGTCGTCGTCCTGGACCCGCCGCGAGCCGGTGCCGGCCCGGCGGTGAGCCGGCTGCTGGCCGGTACCGGAGCGCGCGCCGTCGTCTACGTCGCCTGCGACCCGGCGGCGCTCGGCCGGGACGTGGCCGCCTTCACCGAGGCCGGGTACCGGCTCGCCGCCGTCCGCGGTTTCGACGCCTTCCCGATGACCGCGCATGTGGAGTGCGTGGCGCTGCTGGTCCCCGTCGGGCAGTAGCCGGCGAGCTCAGCCGCCGGGCCGGAGCGCGACGTAGGACGCCGGGTCCACAGTCAGCCGCAGGGAATCCACGCCGAACGCTCCACCGACGGCGTCGTCCCCGAGCCCGTCGATCCGGTGCGGGCAGAAGCAGTAGCCGCCCGGGAGCGGATCGGGCACCGGTGCGCCGATCCGCACGAACACCGGCGTGCGGGAACCGTCCGCGCCCACTGCATCGAGCTGTCGCTCGGCCACCACCGTCCCGAGCTGCCGGATCGTGATCGGTGCTGCCTCCCGTCCGCTGCCGGCACCTGCGGTACGGCCATTGGATACCGTCTGGAGGTGCCCACATGGGAATACGCCTCGGTCATCACCGCCAACGACGCGGAATCGCAGCGGGCCGGTGTGAGCGTCAAGCTCCCCGGTGGTCCGTCCGAGCGGCAGCAGGGGGACACCAGCTCGGTGCTGAACAAGCTCGGCGCGGAGGGGTGGGAGCTGGTCAGCTACCACTCCAGCGGCGCCGGCTCCTGGGGGTTCGAGCAGTTCTGGCTCAAGCGGCAGATCGGCTCCTGAGCGCGGGCGTCGCAGGGCGGCCCTGAAGATTCGGGCCCCGTCCTCGAACACCCGTTCGACGCGTGCGGCAGAATGGCGGGGTGGACGCGACGCTGCCGCCGGGCTGGCCCGAGGAGGTGCGGCCCCAGGGCGCGCCGGACTGGGAGCGCACCGCGGTCGCCTGGCTGTTCGACCTCGTTCCGCCGGACTACCGCACGCACGAGGTGCTCCGCCGGTATCCGGTGCTGCTCGCCAGGTTCGCCGCCGACCACGTCTCGGCCGGCCTGGAGGCCGCCCGCAAGGGATGGCGCACCCTCCGCGTCGAGCTCGCCGACCAGCTGCCGGCCGAGGCCGTCGAGGCCGCGATGGTCGCCTACGAGCGCGAGGGTGCACGGCTGGCCGCGGCCGCCCGCGGGATCGAGGTCGTGGCGGGTGCGCTCCGCGGCGAGCGGTGGGTCCCGCGGCTGTGAGGTGCATCCGGTCGGACCGCTCGACCGGAAGACCTGGGAAACCGCAGTTACAGTGGGTCGGCGGCTGCCGAGCAGCTGCCGACCGACCGAGAGGACACCGCCGCACCGTGCCGCTCCTGCGATCGCTGCGGGGCCCGGAAGATGTCAGGGCCCTCGAGTCCGAAGCGCTTCCCGCCCTCGCGGCGGAGATCCGTGACGCGCTGGTCACCAGCGTGGCCAAGACCGGTGGTCACCTCGGGCCCAACCTGGGCTGCGTCGAGCTGACCATCGCCATCCACCGGGTCTTCGACTCCCCGCGCGAGCCGATCGTCTTCGACACCGGCCACCAGTCGTACGTGCACAAGATGCTGACCGGCCGGGTCGAGGGCTTCCAGCGGCTCCGCCAGCGAGGTGGGCTGTCGGGTTACCCGAGCCGGGCCGAGAGCGAGCACGACTGGGTCGAGAACAGCCACGCCTCGACGTCGCTGTCCTACGCCGACGGGCTGGCCAAGGCGTTCGCGATCCGCGGTGACAGGCGACCCGTCGTCGCCGTGGTCGGCGACGGTGCCCTCACCGGCGGCATGGCCTGGGAGGCGCTGAACAACATCGCCGCGGCCCAGGACCGCCCGCTGATCATCGTGGTCAACGACAACGGCCGGTCCTACTCGCCGACCATCGGTGGCGTCGCCGACGCGCTGGCCACCCTGCGGCTCCGGCCGGGCTACGAGAACGCGCTGCTCCAGGTGCGCCAGGCGCTGCACAAGGCGCCGGTGGTCGGCTCGGCGCTCTACGACGCGCTGCACGCGATCAAGAAGGGCCTCAAGGACGTCCTGTCCCCGCAGGGCATGTTCGAGGACCTCGGCCTGAAGTACGTCGGCCCGGTGGACGGGCACGACATCGAGACCGTGGAGTCGGCGCTGCGCCGGGCCCGGTCCTTCGGCGGGCCGGTCATCGTGCACGCCGTCACGACGAAGGGCTTCGGCTACCCGCCGGCCGAGACCGACCAGATCGACGCCTGGCACGCCACCGGGGTCTTCGACCCCGACAGCGGCGCCAGCGTCCGCAAGACCGGGCTGGCCTGGACCGACGCGTTCGCCGACGAGCTGGTGCGCGTCGGCGCCGAGCGGCCGGACGTCGTCGCGGTCACCGCGGCGATGCTGCACCCGACCGGGCTGGCGCCGTTCGCGGAGCGGTTCCCGGAGCGGACCTTCGACGTGGGCATCGCCGAGCAGCACGCGCTCACCTCGGCGGCCGGCATGGCGATGGCCGGGCTGCACCCGGTCGTGGCCGTCTACTCGACGTTCCTCAACCGGGCGTTCGACCAGCTGCTCATGGACGTCGCGCTGCACCGCCAGCCGGTCACCGTCGTCCTGGACCGCGCGGGCGTGACCGGCGAGGACGGCGCCTCGCACAACGGCATGTGGGACATGTCGATCCTGTCCGTGGTGCCCGGCCTGCACCTGGCCGCGCCGCGCGACGAGCCGACGCTGCGCGAGGCGCTGCACGAGGCGGTCGACATCGCCGACGCGCCGTCGGTCATCCGGTTCCCCAAGGGTGTGCTCCCCCCGGACATCCCGGCGCTGGAGCGGCGGGGCCCGGTGGACGTGCTGCGTCGCGCGGCCCGGCCGGACGTGTTGCTCGTCGCCGTCGGGTCGATGGTCCCGATGTGCCTGGCGGTGGCCGAGCGGGCCGCCGACCACGGCATCGAGGTCACCGTCGTCGACCCCCGGTGGGTGCTGCCGGTCGCCGATGAGCTCGTCTCGCTCGCGTCGGGCTTCCGGTTGGTGGTCACCGTCGAGGACGGCGGCCGGGCCGGGGGAGTGGGGACCACGCTCACCCAGGCGCTGCAGGACCGCGACTGCGACGTCCCCGTGCGCACCGTGGGCCTGCCGCAGCGGTTCTTCGAGCACGGCAGCCGCGGCCAGGTGCTCGCCGACGTCGGGCTCACCGAGCAGGACGTCGCCCGGCGGATCGCCGAGTGGACCGCCGTCCTCGCCGAGCGTGCGGAGGACCGGGCGGCCGCCGCCGCCCCGGCCGTGGAGGAGCGGGCATGAGCGCGACCGAGCGTGCGAGGTCGCCCGAGGACACAGCATCGCGCGATGAGCGTCCCGACGAGCGCCAGCGAGGAGGGATCCTCATCGCCGAGATCCAGGTGGCGCCCTCGCCGCCCGGCACCGCGGAGAACCCGCACGCGCACGTGGAGGCGGCGATCGCCGTCATCCAGGCGTCCGGGCTCCGCTACGAGGTCGGCGCGCTGGGCACCACGCTCGAGGGTGAGGCCGACGAGGTGTGGGCCACGCTCCGGGCCGCGCACGAGGCCATGCTGGCCGCCGGCGTCACGGCCGGGCTGTCGCACGTCAAGGTCGCCTCGGTGAACCGCACGATGGACAGCCTGACCGCCAAGTTCCGCTGAACCGGCGGCCGGCCGACGATGCCTGCGGGGGTGCCGCGCTGTCGTCGCCGGTACCGCGCTGTGGCGCGGTAGCCGCCACCACATCGCGGTAGCGGCTGGGACGACGAACGCTCAGTGCATCAGGCGGGGAGCGAGGCCATGCCCTGCGGCGGGAGACGCGAACCGGTGACCTTCTCCGAGACGCCGGTGCGGTCGACGTAGGCAGGAATGCCGCCCAGCCGGAACGGCCACCCGGCGCCGAGGATCATGCCGGTCCAGGAGTGGCTGGCGGAGGTCAAGTTACCCTGCGGTAACCGAGCCGCCGGACGGAACCCCACCTTCCAGCGGGGGACCCCGGTATCACGGTCCGGCAACAGCGAGCGGTTGTGCGTTGCGGTGGCGCACGACCGGTGCGCAAGATGACGCGCCGGAATTTATCTGTAACCCCAACGAATAGAGGTCCCCCTCATGGCGCGACGGCGCACTGTGACGACGGCGATCGCAGCAGCCATGGTCTTCGGCCTGGCCGCGTGTGGTGGCGACGACAGCGGTAACGGCGGCAGCGACGGTGGCGACACCGGCGGCGGCGAGGCGGCCGGCAAGGTCGGCGTGATCCTTCCCGACACCGCCTCCTCGGCCCGCTGGGAGTCGGCCGACCGTCCGCTGCTCGAGGCCGCCTTCGAGGAGGCCGGTGTCGAGTACGACATCCAGAACGCGCAGGGCGACGCCCAGCGGATGGCCACCATCGCCGAGCAGATGATCACCGAGGGTGTGACCGTCCTGGCGATCACCAACCTCGACTCGGCCTCCGGTGCGGCGATCCAGCGCCAGGCCGAGCAGCAGGGCGTGCAGACGATCGACTACGACCGGCTGACGCTGGGCGGCGAGAGCGACTTCTACGTCTCCTTCGACAACACCGAGGTCGGCCGGCTGCAGGGCCAGGGCCTGGCCCAGTGCCTCGGCGACGAGCCGGCGAACATCGCCTACCTCAACGGCTCGCCCGACGACAACAACGCCACGCTGTTCTCGCAGGGTGCCCACGAGGTGCTGGACCCGATGGACCAGTACACGGTCGTCGCCGAGCAGGCCGTCCCGGAGTGGGACAACCAGCAGGCCGCCACCATCTTCGAGCAGATGTACACCCAGGCCGGCGGTGACATCCAGGGCGTCCTGGCCGCCAACGACGGTCTGGCCAACGCGGTGGTCTCGATCCTCGGCCGCAACAACGTGGCCGGGCAGGTGCCGGTGACCGGTCAGGACGCCACCGTCGAGGGGCTGCAGAACATCCTCGCCGGCAACCAGTGCATGACCGTCTACAAGCCGATCGCCGAGGAGGCGCAGGCGCTGGCCGACCTGGCCGTCGAACTGGTCAACGGCCAGGAGCCGACGGTCGCCGGCGAGGTGGAAGATCCGGAGGGCAACCGCACGGTTCCCTCGGTCCTGCTCGACCCGGTCTCGATCTTCCGGGACAACGTCAAGCAGGTCATCGACGACGGCTACCAGAGCGCCGCCGACGTCTGCACCGGTGAGTTCGCGGCTGCATGCCAGGAGCTCGGCATCTCCTGAGCCGTCCGGGCCGGGGCACCCGCACAGCGGTGCCCCGGCCGTCTGCTCCTGCCCTGCGGCTCCCGGTGTGCCGGCACCCGCAGGGCGTCAGACTGTCGCCCTCCGGCCCTGTCCCGGGACCGGACCCCTGCAGGAAAGGACGCATCGGTGTCCACAGCGGAACCGACCTCGACGACCACGACCCTCGACCGGCCGACGCTGAGACTGCGAGGGGTCAACAAGAGCTTCGGGGCCGTCCAGGTCCTGCACGACGTCAACCTCGACGTCTATCCCGGCAAGGTCACCGCGCTCGTCGGTGACAACGGCGCGGGCAAGAGCACGCTGATCAAGTCCATCGCCGGCATCCACCCGATGGACTCCGGCACCGTGGAGTTCGAGGGCGAGCCGGTGCAGCTGAGCGGGCCACGCGACGCGGCGCGCCTGGGCATCGAGGTCGTGTACCAGGACCTCGCGCTGGCCGACAACCTCGACGTCGTCCAGAACATGTTCCTGGGGCGGGAGCGCAAGCGCGGCGTGGTCCTCGACGAGGCCTCCATGGAGGAGGCCGCACGGGACACGCTCACGAAACTGTCGGTGCGCACGCTCAAGTCGGTGCGCCAGCTGGTGTCCAGCCTGTCCGGTGGGCAGCGGCAGACGGTGGCCATCGCCAAGGCCGTGCTCTGGGAGTCCAAGCTCGTCATCCTCGACGAGCCGACCGCCGCCCTGGGCGTCGCCCAGACCCGCCAGGTGCTCGACCTGGTCCGCCGGCTGGCCGACACCGGCCACGCCGTCGTCTTCATCACCCACAACATGGTCGACGTCTTCGAGGTCGCCGACCGCGTGGCCGCTCTCTACCTCGGCCGGGTCGCCGCCGACGTCCCCATCTCCGACGTCGACCGGACCCAGGTCATCGAGCTGATCACCTCCGGCCGGTCCGGTGACGTGGGCCTCGCGGCCGAAGACCTCGAGGACTGAGAGGACCGTCATGTCGAGCAACACGCTGACCGCCGCCGAGGCGAGCGGGCCGCACAAGCCGGCCGGGGGATTCGAGGGCGACCGCCAGGACAACACCGTG
Source organism: Blastococcus capsensis (assembly GCF_030165005.1). Lineage (GTDB taxonomy): Bacteria > Actinomycetota > Actinomycetes > Mycobacteriales > Geodermatophilaceae > Blastococcus > Blastococcus capsensis. The sequence continues at coordinate 82,843 of NZ_JASNNW010000007.1, read as the reverse complement.
GGCGGCGTCGTCAAGAGCTACCTGAACAAGCTGCGGGCCGGTGACCTCGGCGCGCTCCCGGCGATCCTGGGCATCGTCGTCCTGGGCGTCCTCTTCACCGTCCTGCGGCCGGGCACCTTCCTGACGCCGTTGAACCTCGCCAACCTGCTGGTGCAGGCGACGCCGATCATCGTGCTCGCGATGGGGCTGGTCTTCGTCCTCCTGCTCGGTGAGATCGACCTGTCCGCCGGCGTGGTCAGCGGCGTCTGCTCGGCGGTGCTGGCCCAGCTGCTGGTCCAGGTCGGGGTCTCCTGGCCGATCGCCGTGCTCGCGGCCATCGCCGCCGGTGCGGTGATCGGCGTCTTCACCGGCAGCCTGGTCGGCATCATCGGCATCCCGTCGTTCGTGGTGACGCTCGCCCTGTTCCTCGGCTTCCAGGGCGTGACCCTGCGGCTGATCGGGCAGGGCGGCACGGTGCCGGTGCGCGAGCCGGTCATCCGCGCGCTGGCCAACGAGAACGTGCCGGTCACGCTCGGCTGGATCCTGGCGGTACTCGTCGCCGTCGCCTACGCCGCGGTCGAGCTGTGGCGCTGGCGCTCGCAGCGTGCCCGGGGTCTGGCGCACCAGCCGCTGGTCATCGTGGTGGCTCGCGTCGTGGTCATCGCCGCGGTCGTCTTCGGTGTGACGGCGCTGCTCAGCGTCGACCGGGCCCTCGCGGCCGCGATCGACCTGGCCGGCATCCCGTACGCCGTGCCGCTGGTGGTGTTCCTGCTGCTGGTGCTCACCTTCGTCCTCGCGCGCACGAGCTTCGGGCGGCACGTGTACGCCGTCGGCGGCAACGCCGAAGCCGCGCGACGGGCGGGCATCAACGTGACCCGGATCCGGGTGGCGGCGTTCGTGATCTCCTCGAGCCTGGCCGCGATCAGCGGCATCCTCGCCACCTCGCGGCTCAGCTCGGTGACGCCGGACGCCGGAGCGGGCAACACGCTGCTCTACGCCGTCGGTGCCGCCGTCATCGGTGGCACCAGCCTCTTCGGCGGCCGCGGGCGGGCCCGGGACGCCGTCCTCGGTGGTCTGGTGATCGCGATCATCAACAACGGCCTGGGCCTGCTGGGCGTGGCCGCGTACCTGAACTTCATCATCACCGGGGCGGTGCTGCTGCTCGCCGCGAGCGTGGACGCGATCGCCCGCCGACGGGCCGCCACGGCCCGACGATGACCCCTGCCGCCCGCCGTGCCCTGCGCCGGCGGGCGGCAGGCGCCCACGACGACGCCGGGAGAACGCGGCGTCGGCTCGCCGATCGGGCACCCGGGCACAGGAACCTATGCATACGTGTCGGGGCACCGATCCGTAGGCACAGGTTCCTATGCCTGCACCTCAGTCGCGGCAGACCGCGTCGGTCAGCACGCCCAGGGTGAGCCCGATCTGCCACTCCCGGGCGCCGCCGGCGCGCAACGCGTCGGCGACCGCCGCGGCATCGGCCGCCTCGGGCGGGCTCCACATGATCCGGCGCACCAGGTCGGGGGAGACGATGTTCTCCACCGGCACGGAGTGCTTCTCCGACAACTCGGCGAGGCCGGCGCGGGCCACCTGCAGCCGGGCGGCGGCTGCCGGATCGCGGTCGCCCCAGCGGTTCACCGGCGGCGGTCCGTCGCCGGGCTTGCTGTGCAGCGGCAGCTCGTCCTCGGGCTGCGCCTTCCCGCGGGCGAGCGCGGTGAACCAGTGCGCCACCATGCGCCGGTTGGCCCGGCCACGGAAGACCGGCAGCTCCAGCAGGGCACCCTCGTTCTTCGGATCGGCCTGCACTGCCGCGACCATCGCCGAGTCGGGCAGCACCCGGCCGGGGGCGATGTCGCGGCGCCGGGCGAGGTCGTCGCGCGCCTCCCAGATGGCCCGCAGCATGCCCAGCTGACGGCGGCTGCGCAGCCCGTGGACGCCGGAGGTCCGCCGCCACGGGTCCTGCTTGGGCGCCGGCGGCCCGGCGGCCAGGATCGCCTCGAACTCCTGCCGCGCCCACCCGGTCTTGCCCTGCTCCTCGAGGATCGCCGCCAGCGCGTCCCGCAGGTCGACCAGCACCTCGACGTCCAGTGCGGCGTACACCAGCCACTCCTCGGGGAGGGGCCGGGTGCTCCAGTCGGCGGCCGAGTGCCCCTTCTGCAGCGAGTACCCGAGCAGCGACTCGACGACGGCGCCGAGACCCACGCGGGGCAGGCCGGCCAGCCGGGCGGCCAGCTCGGTGTCGAACACGCGCGCGGGCACCAGGCCGATCTCGGCGAGGCACGGCAGGTCCTGGTTCGCCGCGTGCAGGACCCACTCGGTGTCGCCGATGGCCTGCTGGAGCACCGACAGGTCGGGCAGCGGGACGGGGTCGACCAGCCCGCTGCCGGAGCCGTTGCGGCGGAGCTGCACCAGGTAGGCCCGCTGCCCGTAGCGGTAGCCGGAGGCGCGTTCGGCGTCGACGGCGACCGGGCCGGTGCCCGCGCGGAGCGCCTCGGCGTACTCCACCAGCTGGGTGGAGGTCTCGATCACCGGCGGAAGCCCGTCCCGGGGGGCGAGCAGCGGGATCGCTTCGGGCGCGTCCTCCGGCGGCTGGGGAGTGGCCTCGGTGCTCAGTTGCCGTCCACCTTCTCGCCGGTTCTCGTCTGTCGGTCCACGCGCTCGGCCGCGGTCCGCCGCGACGCCGCCCGCGGATCCCGGGACGAGGAGCACCGGCGCAGTGGGCTCCGGACCCCTGTGCCAGGAACGATGTTAGAGAGTCTCGCTACCGACCCGGTCGGAGGGACCCAGCAACCGCACGCCGGGGGGCGGCAGGCCGGCCGCGTTGCCGACCACCTCGAGCCAGGCCAGGAGGTGCCGGTCGAGGTCGGTGTCCTCGGCCGTCCACGACGCCCGCATCTCGACGTCGACCGAGTGCTCGGGGCCGGCCAGCTCGCCGAACCGGGTCGACGCGGTGCGGGTGACCGTGCCCCCGACGGTGTGGTGGGCGGCCCCCGAGTCCCCGAGCGCGTCGGTGAGCCAGCTCCAGGCCACCTCGGAGAACATGGCGTCGTCCACCAGCTCCTCGTCCGTCGCCGCGGAGAGGTAGCCGACGCAGCGCATCGTCCCGTGCCAGGCCTCGTGACCCTGCGGGTCGAACAGCACGATGAAGCGGGCGCTGGCGATCTCATCGTCCTCGTCCTCGCCGTCCGGATCGGGCACCCGGGCACCGATCGCATGGGCGAAGGGGGCGAGTCGCTTCGGGGCGGGGATGTGCTCCAGCTCGATCTCCGGCCGGGCCCGCACCGCGGCCAGTGCGTCGAGGGCGGCGCGGAACGCGGCGGGGACGCCGTCGGCATCCCCGCTCTGCTCCTGGGCGCCGGCCAGGTCGCGTGGCTCCACGTCTCGCAGAGTAGGCCGGGAACCAGCACACGGGCGCCGACGCGCCGCACACCCGCGGGATGCGGCGATCGGGCGGCCGGCGGGTGTCTGGGAGGATCGTCGGTCGTGAGTCCCGCTCCCGTGTCGGCGTCCCCGGCCGATTCCGACCTCGTCCGCGCCGCACGTGGCCTCCCGGTGAGCCGCACCCCGGTCTGGTTCATGCGCCAGGCCGGTCGCTCGCTCCCGGAGTACCGCGCCCTGCGGGCCGGCACGGCGATGCTCGCCGCCTGCCAGGACCCCGACCTGGTCACCGAGATCACCCTGCAGCCGGTGCGCCGGCACCAGGTGGACGCCGCGATCCTCTTCTCCGACATCGTGCTGCCCCTGGTGGTCGCCGGGGTGGACATCGAGATCAAGCCGGGTGTGGGACCGGTGGTGGCGAAGCCGGTGCGCACCGTGGCCGACGTCGATGCGCTGCCGGACCTGGAGCCCGAGCGGCTGTGCTTCCTGCAGACGGCGGTCCGTCAGCTGGTCGCCGAGCTCGGTGCGACGCCGCTGATCGGGTTCGCCGGCGCGCCCTTCACCCTCGCGACCTATCTCATCGAGGGTGGTCCGTCGAAGGAGCACGCGCGCACCAAGGCGTTCATGTATGCCGAGCCCGAGGCCTGGTCGCGGCTGCTGCAGCGGCTCTCGGTCTCGGCGACCACGTTCCTGACCGCGCAGGTGGACGCCGGCGCCTCGGCGGTCCAGCTGTTCGACTCGTGGGCCGGTGTGCTCTCGGCGGCCGACTACGCGCAGCGGGTGCTGCCGCACTCGCGGGCGGTGTTCGACGGGCTCGGTGAGGGCCGGGTGGGGGAGGACAGGGTGCCGCGGATCCACTTCGGCGTGGGCACCGGCGAGCTGCTGCCGCTGATCGGCGAGGCCGGGGCCGACGTCGTCGGCGTCGACTGGCGGGTGCCGCTGGACGACGCCGCCCGGCGGGTGGGCTCCGGGCGGTCCCTGCAGGGGAACCTCGACCCCGCCGTCCTGCTGGCCGACCGCGAGACCGTCGACCGCGAGGTGCGCCGCGTGGTGCAGCAGGCCTCGGCCGCCCGCGGGCACATCTTCAACCTCGGGCACGGCGTGCTGCCCGACACCGACCCGGATGTGCTCACCCACGTCGCGGCGCTGGTCCACGAGCTGACCGCAGCTCCGTCCCACCCCACCACCCCGGGCGCATGACCCGGCGCCGCCTGGTCGTGGTCGGGGCCGGGATCACCGGCCTGGCGGCCGCCTTCGAGTGGCGGCGTCGGCGTCCCGACGACGAGATCGTCGTCCTCGAGGCCGGGGACCGGATCGGCGGCAAGCTGCACCGGATCCGGCTGGCCGGGCACTGGTACGACACCGGGCCCGAGGCGATGCTCGCCCGGGTGCCGGAGGCGGTCGGGCTGGTCGAGGCCCTGGGCCTCGGGGACCGGCTGGTCTCCCCGGGCACCACGCAGGCGTCGGTGGTGCTGCCCGAGGGACGGTTCCCGCTGCCGGCCGGCACGGTCCTCGGGGTCCCGGCGTCGGCCGACGGCCTCGACGGCTTCCTCTCCCCGGACGGCGTGGCCCGGGTCCGGGCGGAGGCCGCTCTGCCGCCGCTGGGTGTCGACGGCGACGTCGCCGTCGGCGGGCTGCTCCGCGAGCGGCTCGGCGACGAGGTCGTCGACCGGTTGGTGGAGCCGCTCCTCGGCGGGGTCTACGCCGGGCGGGCCGACGAGCTCTCGCTGCAGGCCACCATGCCCGTCCTGGCCGCGCACCTGGCCACGGAGCGGTCGGTGCTGGCCGCCGCCGCAGCCGCGCGCGAGGCGGGCGACCGGAGCCGGGGCGACGCCGACGGCCCGGTGTTCCGCACGGTCGACGAGGGCATCGGCTCCCTACCGGCCGCTCTGGTCGCCGCCGCCCGCGCCGAGGTGCGGCTGCGCACCCCCGCCCATGCCCTGCGCCGGACGGCATCGGGCTTCGAGCTGTCCGTCGGGCCGACGGCGGCACCCGAGCTGCTGCCCGCCGACGCCGTGCTCGTCGCCGCCCCCGCGGGCAAGGCCGCCCGGCTGCTCGGCGAGGTCGCCCCGGGGGCGGTCGGGCCGCTGCAGGGCATCCCGTACGCCTCGATGGCCGTGGTGGCGATGGCCTTCCCCGCCCAGGACGCCGACGCCGGCTCCGGCCTGCTGGTGCCGCCGGTGACCCGCCGGCTGGTCAAGGGTGTGACGGTGTCGTCGGCGAAGTGGCCGCACCTGGGCGACGACGTGCTCCTCGTCCGCTCCTCGGTGGGCCGGTTCCGCGACGAGTCCGAACTGCAGCGGACCGACGGCGACCTCGCCGCCGCCGTGGTGGCCGACGTCGCCGACCTGCTGGGCCTGTCGCGGCCGGAGCCGGTGGAGACGGCGGTCGTGCGCTGGGGCGGGGGGCTGCCGCAGTACCTGGTCGGCCATCCGGCGCGGGTGGCCGCGATCCGCCGCGCGGTCAGCGACGTACCGGGCCTGGCCATCGCCGGAGCCGCCTTCCAGGGCGTGGGCATCCCGGCCTGCATCCGCGACGCGCACTCCGCGGTCGACGCGCTCCTCGGCTGACCAGCGCACCGGCACGGGTCGACTTCGCCGGCGTGCCTGGCAGGGGCGGTGCATGACCGGGACCTTCGCGCGTGGGCTGATCGCCGGTGCGGCCGGCAGCGTCGCGCTCGACGCCGTCAGCCATCTCGAGATGGCCCTGCGGGGACGTCGGGCGAGCACGGTGCCCGAGCAGCTGGTCGGCGTCGCGCTGGCGCTGGCCGCGCTGGCCTGCCTGCCCGGACGCAACCACCGACCCTGGTCGTGATCCCGCACACCTGACCCGCCCGGCCCTCGTGCCGCCCTCGCCGCGGAGGAAGATGGGGGCATGAGCGAGCAGCAGGTGGAGGGACGCAGCGTCGGCAAGCGGGCGAACGAGCTGAACGAGCTGATCCGCTACACGATGTGGTCGGTGTTCAAGCTGGCGCGGCCGTTCGGGGACGAGCAGCGCGGGGCGGCGGCCGACGAGGCGGCCGCCCTGGTCGAGGAGCTGGCCGGCAAGGACGTCGTCGTCCGCGGCACCTACGACGTGAGCGGGCTGCGGGCCGACGCCGACCTGATGGTCTGGTGGCACTCGTCCTCGGCCGAGGCGCTGCAGGATGCCTACACCCGGCTCCGGCGCACCGCGCTGGGCCGGCGCCTGGAGCCGGTGTGGTCGCAGATGGCGCTGCACCGGCCCGCGGAGTTCAACCGCAGCCACATCCCCGCTTTCCTGGCCGACGAGGAACCGCGCCGGTTCGTCTGCGTCTACCCGTTCGTGCGGTCCTACGAGTGGTACCTGCTGCCCGACGAGGAGCGGCGGGACATGCTCAAGGAGCACGGCATGCAGGCGCGGCCGTACCCCGACGTGCGGGCCAACACGGTGGCCTCGTTCGGGCTGGGCGACTACGAGTGGATGCTCGCGTTCGAGGCCGACGAGCTGCACCGCATCGTCGACCTGATGCGTGATCTGCGGGCCAGCCGCGCCCGCCGGCACGTGCGCGAGGAGGTGCCGTTCTACACCGGCACCCGCAAGCCGGTCGCCGAGCTGGTCAACGACCTGCCTTGAGGCGCAGCACGCCTGGCGATCGGCGTCGCGGGGGCCGGGGGCCTCCCGACGCCGATCGCGGGTCGGCTCAGCGCAGCGGGGGGACGGCTCGTGGCCGCGGTGTGATCCGGAGGATCACGATGTCGTAGCTCGGCTACTCGGCCGGCTGCAGCTTGATGCTGACGCTGTTGATGCAGTAGCGGTCGCCGGTGGGCGTCTGCGGGGCGTCGTCGAACAGGTGGCCCAGGTGGCTGTGGCAGGTGGCGCACAGCACCTCGGTGCGGGTCATCCCGAAGCTGCGGTCCTCGCGCAGGATGACGTTGTCCTCCGCGGAGGCCTCGTAGAACGACGGCCAGCCGCAGTGCGAGTCGAACTTGGTCTCCGAGCGGAACAGCTCCGCACCACAGGCGCGGCACTCGTAGACGCCGACGGTCTTGGTGTCCACGTACTCGCCGGTCCAGGCGCGCTCGGTGCCGGCCTTGCGGAGCACGGCGTACTCCTCCGGGGACAGCTGCGCCCGCCACTCCTCGTCGGTCTTGCTGACCTGGGGCTTCTGGGGGGAGGTCGTCATGACTGGTCGAACGAACCCGGGCGAAGGGCCATTCCCGGCGCTCAGCGGCCCAGTCCGGCCTCCCGCGCCCGCACGATCACCTGCGCGCGGTCGGTGACCTGCAGCTTGGTGAGCACGTTGGAGACGTTGTTGCGCGCCGTCTTCGGTGACAGGTGGAGGGTCGCGGCGATCTGGGCGTCGGAACGGCCGGCGGCCACCAGGTCGAGCACCTCGTGCTCCGGGGCGGTGAGCTGCGGGAAAGCGGCCTCCGGCCCGGACGGCGGCGAAGACGGTGCCGTCGTCCTCGCTCATGGTCAGGACGACGACGCCGACCGGGAGGCGGGGCGCCGCCGTGCGTGGGGGGCGGGGAGACTGGGGGAGTGACCGTTCCCGATCCGACTGCGCCCGGCAGCCCGTTGCCCGATGTCTGGTTCGCCCGTGACCTGCCGGTGCTGCGGGCCATCGCCCGTCTGGTCGACGAGCCCAAGCACGGCGGTGCGCCCTATCTCCTCGGGGCGGTCGTCCCCGCGAGCGGGCTGCCCAAGGCGGAGGTCATCGTCGCGGCGAAGGCATTGGCGTCGGCCGGCTACATCGAGCCGTTGACCAACCACGCCGGCGACATCGTGCGGATCACCGCCATCTCCGCCGAGGCCCGGCGGCTCGCCGGCCTCTGGCCGACGCCCCAAGGGGAGTGGGAGCGGCTGCTCGAGCAGCTGGCCGCCCGTGCGGAGCGGGCGCCCACCGACGTCGAGCGGCAGCGCTGGCAGGCCTTCGCCGACGCAGCGACCGCCGTAGGCGAGCACGACGGGGCGCTGCTCATGTCCGCGCTCATCGGCGGCTACGTGCCCCGGGCCCGGTAGACGGTCCCGGAACGACAGCGCCCCCGCCCGGATGTTCCGGGCGGGGGCGCTGTGCTGATCAGGAGATCAGAGCGGCGTCACGTTCGCAGCCTGCGGGCCCTTCTGGCCCTGCTCGATGTCGAACGCGATGCGCTGGCCTTCATCGAGCGAGCGGTACCCGCTGGACTGGATGGCCGAGTAGTGGACGAACACATCCGGTCCGCCACCGTCGGGGGTGGCGAAGCCGAACCCCTTCTCGGCGTTGAACCACTTGACAGTTCCTTCGGGCATTGCTCGCTCCTAGCTGAGGTGGTGCGCCGGGGTCCTGCCATAGCGCAGGGCCTTCCCGACGGCACAACCCTAGCCAAAGATCTCCAGAAGGGAACACCGGAGCCGCACAACTGTGACCTGCGACTCTCCCGCCACCGTGGTGACGGCCCCGCATCGGGCTCACAGCAGGTGGCCGGGCTCCTCCGGGAACGACGGTGCCAGGCGCCGCCCGCGCCGGCCCGTGCCGGAGCCGTAGGCGCCGACGGAGTACGTGCTGTGCACCGGAGCGGGCGCGGGTGCCGGGGCCGGGAGGGCCAGCGGTGCCGGGCGCCAGGAGCGGACGCCGATCGGCCGGTCCGGGACGGCGGGTGCGAATGCTCCGGCCGGCCCCGCCGCGAGCAGGCGCGCGCCCCAGCGCCGTGCCCCCAGCTGGGCGGCCAGCAGGACCGCCAGCGTCACGGACACGGTGAGGAAGGCGTCGACCAGCGCGGTGGCCACGTCGAGGGCGGTGAGCTGCGGCCAGCCGATCCGCTGGAGGGCGGAACCCGTGAGCTCGATGACGACGTACAGCACGCCGTACACCAGCAACCAGATCCTCACTCGTTCTCCTCTGCCGTGACCTCCACGTCCATCGGCCACGGTCACCTGCTGCTGGAGCGCCGGCACGTGCCGGGGGGAGCGCCTCACCCGTCCGGGTGGGCGGGACCGGCCGTCCGTGGGTGGAGGGCGTCGGCGCTGCTACGGAGGGGCACCGACCCCCGCAGCGGGTCGGCAGCGGTGCCGGTGTCGCCCGGGGCGACGGTCTTGCGGGAACCCTGCGCTTTCATCGGTGGGGTCGTGCGGCTGGTCCTCGACGGTGGGAACCAGCCGGACCGATCCGGCGCGTCACCGATCCAGGAGAACCGTCATGCGCCCCATCGCCACCTCGGCCCTGTCCGCCCGCACCGCCGCTCCCGTCCTGCTGCGCGACATCGAGGACCTCCACGACGCCGACCTGGACCAGGTCATGGCCGACCGGCTGGCGGAGTCGGCCGATGTGCTGCGTGCCGTGGTGGCGGCCACGGAGCTGTCGGTGCAGGTTGCGGTGCCGGACGCCTTGCGGGCGCACTCCCTGGGGGCGGTCGCCCGGCGGCTGGCCGGCTGACTGCTCCGGCACGTCCGGCCAGACTGCGTACGTTCGTGGACGGCTGGGGACTGGCTCCCGAGCCCGGGACGGCGACGCGGGTCAGCATCACGGTGGACGACGACATCCTCGACGTCTCGGGGGAGATCGTCCGCCAGCAGGTGCAGGGCCCGCGGTGGCTGCTGTCGATGCAGTTCCACGAGATGCCGGAGAGGATGGCCGACCTGCTCCGCCGCCGCGTCTTCCGTGCGCTGCGCGAGGAACGAGCCCTGGCCGACTGAGCGGCCTGCTCAGTCCCGATCGCTCGCCGGCTTGCGGGCACGGCTCGGCTGCACCCGCATCGGCTCGCCCGGCATCTTCGGGTAGTCGGGGGGATAGGGCAGGTCGCCGAGGCCGGCGTCGGTCTCCTGCTTCTCGGCCAGCTCCAGCAGCGCCTCGATGCCGAAGGCGTGCTCGGCCAGACCGGCGTGCTTGTCGCCCACCTCCCGGAACCGGGCCGGCATGCTGAGGACGTCGAAGTCGAACGGCGAGACGTCGGGCAGCTCGTCCCAGTCGACCGGGGCCGACACCGGGGCGTGCGGCTTGGGCCGGATGGAGTACGCCGAGGCGATCGTGCGGTCCCGGGCCATCTGGTTGTAGTCGAGGAAGATCTTCTCGCCGCGCTCCTCCTTCCACCACGACATCGTCACCTGGTCGGGCAGTCGGCGTTCCAGCTCCCGGCCGAAGGCGATCACCGCCCGGCGCGTCTCGGAGAAGGTCCAGCGGGGCTGGATGGGCACGTAGATGTGCACGCCGCGCCCGCCGGAGGTCTTCGGCCAGCCCTCCATGCCGAACTCGGCCAGCAGCGCGCGGACGTGCGGGGCCACCCGGACGGCGTCGGCGAAGTCGGTGCCCGGCTGCGGGTCGAGGTCGATGCGGATCTGGTTCGGGGACTCGACGTCGCCCTTGGACACCGGCCACGGGTGGAAGGTCAGCGTGCCCAGGTTCGCCGCCCAGGCGACCACGGCCACCGAGTCCGGCGCGATCTCGTCGGCGGTCCGGCCGCTGGGGAAGGTGATGTGCGCGGTCGGGATCCACCCGGGCGCGTTCTTCGGCACCCGCTTCTGGTAGAAGGCGTCACCGGTGTTGTCGGTCCGCGTGGAGATGCGGGCGCCCTCGAACACCCCGCCGGGCCAGCGCTCCAGCGTCGTCGGCCGGTCCTCCAGCGCGAAGAGGATCCCCTCGCCGACGGCGACGAAGTACTCGACGACGTCGATCTTCCGGATGCCGCGCTCGGGGAAGTACGGCTTCTCCGGGTTGGAGACCCGCACCTCGTGCCCGTCGACGTCGAGCACGACGGCGTCCTTGCTGCTGGCCATCAGGTGCTCTCCCTCATCGTGGACGTCAGGCCGAGTCTCACGCAGGGCAGGTGAGCCCGTCCATCGGCACGGCGAGGTCGATCAGGTAGGCGTTGACCGCCGCGGTGACGCACTCGGTCTTGGGGTAGGCCGTGTGCCCCTGGCCCTGCCAGGTCAGCAGGACGCCGTTGTCGAGGTCCTCGGCGAGGTCGACCGCACCCGGCAGGGGGGTCACCGGGTCACCCTGGTTGCCGATCACCACGATCGGCGCGCTGCCCTCGGCGTCACGCTCGGGGATCGGCGTCCGCTCGGCGTCCCACGCCGAGCAGGTGAACAGCCCGGCCGCCGAGCCGGCGCCGAACAGCGGGTACGTCGCGCTCCACTCGGCGACGAGCTCGCGGACGCGTTCCTCCTCCACGGTCTGCTCCGTGTCGGCGCAGTTGATGGCCAGGTTGGCGTCGAGCAGGTTGGAGTAGGTGCCGTCCTCGAGGCGGCCGCTGTAGTCGTCGGCCAGGGAGAACAGCGCCTTGGCATCGCCGGCGCGGGCGGCGGCCAGCCCCTGGGCGAGCTGCGGCCACGAGGCCGTGTCGTAGAGACCCGCCTGCACCGCGGTGAGGATGACCCCCGGCGTCGCCTGCCGGGTCTCGCCGGGCTCGCTGCTGGGGATGGGCGTGGCCTGTGCCTGGGTGAGCAGCTCCTCGAGGAAGAGCCGGGGGTCCGGGCCCAGGGGGCAGCCGGCGATCAGGCCGGTGCAGTTCGCGGCGAAGGCGTCGAAGCCGGCCTCGAACCCGGCCGCGCTGGCCTCGGCGTCGGCGATCACGTCGGAATCGGGGTCGACGGCGGCGTCGAGCACCATGGCCCGCACCCGGTCGGGGTAGAGCTCGGCGTAGGTGGAGCCCAGCGTGGTGCCGTAGGAGTAGCCGAGGAAGTTCAGCTGCTCCTCGCCGAGCGCCTGCCGCAGCTGCTCCATGTCCCGTGCGGTGTCGACGGTGTTGAAGGTGCCGAGCGCCTCGCCGTACTCCTCGGCGCAGCCCTCGGCCACCTCACGCGAGATCGCGAAGACGTCGTCGAGCTGCTCCGGGGTGGTGGGGCGCGGCTCCGCGGCGATCGCGCGGTCCTTGAGCTCCTTGGGAATGCACTCGACCGGCGTGGACAGGCCCACCCCGCGCGGGTCGAAGCCGACGACGTCGAAACGGCGCAGCACGTCATCGGGGAGGCTGAGCGCCAGCCCGATCGCGGCGTCGGCGCCGGAACCACCCGGCCCGCCCGGGTTCACCATGAGGGAGCCGATGCGGTCGGTCTGCGTCCCCGACGAGGCCCGCACCAGGAACAGCGGCAGGGTCGCGCCCTGCGGCTCGTCGTAGCTGATCGGCACCTCGGTGCGGCCGCACTCGAAGGCGATGTCGCGCTCGCTGCCGGGCTGCCCCTCGACAAGCGGCTGGATCTGCGCATCGCAGTCGGTCCACTCGATCGGCGCGACCTCGGGCTCGGCGGGCGTCGCACTGGCGGTCGCTGGCTCCGGGGCCGGCTCCTCCGAGGTGCAGCCGGCCAGGGCCAGCGGGAGGGCCAGGAGCAGGCCGGACGCGGCGGCCGACAGGCCACGGTGCAGACGCATGATCACGAGCGTAGGAGGCCCGCGCCAGCGACGCAGGCGCGCGGTCTCCGATCGGGTGCCCGGCCCGCGGTCCCGTCAGCCGTCGAGCACCTCGGCCAGGTCGTAGCGGACCGGGACGTCGAGCTGGTCGTACGTGCAGCTGCGGGGGTCGCGGTCGGGCCGCCAGCGGAGGAAGTGCCCGGTGTGACGAAGTCGACGGCCTTCGAGCTGGTCGTACTTGATCTCGACGACCAGCTCCGGGCGCAGCGGCACCCAGGAGAGGTCCTTCTTGGCGTTCCACCGGCTCACCGCGCCGGGCATGCGGTGCTCGCCGTCGGCGCCGGTCTCGGCGTTGGCCCAGTTCTGCCACGGGTGGCCGTTGAGGGCGTCGGCGCGGTGGGGCGCCAGCTCCTCGACCAGCTCGGCGCGGCGCTTCATGGAGAAGGAGGCGGCCACGCCGATGTGCTGCAGGTCGCCGGCGTCGTCGTAGAGCCCGAGGAGGAGCGAGCCGACGACCGGCCCGCTCTTGTGCCAGCGGAACCCGGCGACGACGCAGTCCGCCGTCCGCACGTGCTTGATCTTGGCCATCAGCCGCTGGTCCGGCCCGTAGGGCAGCTCGCCGTTCTTTGCGACGACGCCGTCGAGCCCGGCGCCCTCGAAGGTCTCGAACCAGCGTCGGGCGGTGTCGGCGTCGCGGCTGATCGCGGTCACGTGCACCGGCGGCCGTGCGCCGTCCAGCACGCTGCGCAGCCGCTCCTGGCGCTGGGCGAACGGCACCTCGAGCAGCGACTCGCTGCCCAGCGCGAGCAGGTCGAAGGCGACGAGGGAGGCCGGCGTCTGCTCGGCGAGCAGGGTGATCCGCGACTCGGCGGGATGGATGCGCTGGAGCAGTGACTCGAACTGCAGCCGGTCCTCGTGGGCGATGACGATCTCGCCGTCGACGACGCACCGCTCGGGGAACTGCTCCTTCACCGCGGCGACCACCTCGGGGAAGTAGCGGGTCAGCGGCCGCTCGTTGCGGCTGCCCAGCTCCACCTCGTCGCCGTCGCGGAAGACGATGCAGCGGAAGCCGTCCCACTTGGGCTCGTAGAACCACTCGTCGCCGGTGGGGATCGTGGTCACGGCCTTGGCGAGCATCGGCTTCACCGGCGGCTGCACGGGGAGGTCCATGCCGGCAGTCAACCAGCCGGGACCGACGTCGACCGTGTTCGCGGGGTCGCCTCCCCGGGCCCTGCTACCTCGAGGTCGCCCTCGGGTGGCCGGACCTGCCGGCCCGGCGCTCGGTCGACGCCGCGGCGGCGACACCTACGGGACACTCGGCCGGCCGGCCGGCGTGGCAGCCGGTCAGGAGCTGGCGATGAACTCCAGGGCGTTGCCGTCGGGGTCCTTGAAGGACAGCACGCTGCCGTAAGCGGCGCGCTGGACCGGGCTGTGCTCGACCTCCAGCTCCGCCAGGCGCCGCTCCCAGGCGTGCAGCTGCGCCTCGTCGCCGACCTCGAAGCTCAGGTGATCCAGCCCCGGGCGGCGTGGGTCGAACCTGTCCGCGGCGGGAGCGCCGTCGTGCTGGACGATGCTGACCGCCTGGCCGCCGGGAACGGCGAACACGCGGCGGACGAACGGCCCGTCGGTCATCGTCTGCCGGGGCTCGCTGCCGAGCAGCGCCGTGTACCAGCGCGTCGATGTGTCGACATCGGTCACGGTGAGGGAGACATGAGCGATCCCGGGGAAGCTCGGCATCCTGCCAACGTTACGGCCAGGCCCGGGGAATCCGCGCGGCGCCGTTCCGGCGCGGCGAGCTACCGGAGGGTCGCGTCGCCCACGGTGTACCGGGTGAACAGCATCCCGTCCTCCTCGAGGACCTGATGGAGCGCCAGCCGCGCCGGCCCGGGGAGCGCGCCGCCCAGGAGCCGGGCCTGCCCACCCACCAGCGCGGGCGACACCGACAGGTCGAGCTCGTCGACGACGCCGGCGGTCAGCGCGCCGTGGAGCAGCTGGGGACCGCCCTCGCAGACCACCTGCTCGAGCCCGCGGTCGGCGAGCGCGTGCAGCGCCGCCGGCAGGTCGACGTCGTCGTCGCCGCACACCAGCACCTCCGCGCCGGCAGCGGCCAGCGCGGCCCGGCGGTCGGCGTCGGCGGCCGCGCAGGTGACCAGGATCGTGCGGGCCGTCGCGCGGGTGACCAGATCGCTGCGCGGGTCGAGGGAGGCCCGCCGGGAGACGACGGCCACCGGCATCACCGGCGTCCGGCCGAGCGCACCGCGCAGCCGACCGACGGGGGAGTCCGCCGTCACCGGTCTGTAGCCCTCACCGGCCGCGGTGCCGTGGCCGACGAGGACGACGTCGGCCAGCGCCCGCAGCAGGCGGAACACCCGCCGGTCGCCGGGGGAGCCGAGACCGGCGCTGCGGCCGTCGACGGTGACGGCGCCGTCCAGCGAGGCGACGAAGTTCACCCGGGCGAACCGGCCGGCCGGGACGCGGTACGCCTCGGCGAGTGCGTCGTCGTCGAGCTCGGTCGGCTCGGGCAGCAGCCGCCGCACGTCAGCGGGTGGTCAGCACGGCGGCGCTCTCCCCGGGCAGGGTGACCGTCCGGCCATCGACGGCCGGCAGCTCGCCGGTGGCGAACAGCACCTCGCCGGCCGGGATGTCGAGGTCGATCTCCCGCGGTTGGTCCGCCAGGTTCACCGCCACCCGCAGCGATCCGCGGTGCACCACCATCCAGCGGTCCGCGTCGTCCCAGTTGACCTGCACCGCCGACAGGTCGGCGTCGACCAGGTCGGGGTGCGCCCGCCGCAGCGCGAGCAGCGACCGGTGGACGGCGAGCAGCCGCTCGTGCGGCTCCTTCGACAGCTCGGACCAGTCGAGCTTGGACCGCGTGAACGTCTCCGGGTCCTGCGGGTCGGGGACGACGTCGGCGTCCCAGCCGTGCTCGGCGAACTCGCCGATCCGCCCCTCGGCCGTTGCCTTGCCCAGCTCCGGCTCCGGGTGGCTGGTGAAGAACTGCCACGGCGTGCTCGCGCCCCACTCCTCGCCCATGAACAGCATCGGCGTGAACGGGCTGGTGAGGACCAGCGTCGCGCCGACGGCGAGCAGGCCGGGGGAGAGGGTGGCCGAGATGCGGTCACCGGTGGCCCGGTTGCCGATCTGGTCGTGGTCCTGCAGGTAACCCAGGAACTTCCAGCCGGGCAGGTGCGCGGTGTCGACCGGCCGGCCGTGGTGGCGGCGGCGGAAGCTCGACCAGGCCCCGTCGTGGAAGTAGGCGCCGGTCAGCGTCTTGGCCAGCCCGGCCAGGCCGCCGGCGGCGAAGTCCGCGTAGTAGCCCTGCCCCTCGCCGGTCAGCACCGAGTGCAGCGAGTGGTGGAAGTCGTCGCTCCACTGGGCGGTCAGGCCGAGGCCGCCGGCCACGCGAGGGGTGACCATGCGGGGGTCGTTCAGGTCGCTCTCGGCGATCAGCGTCAGCGGGCGGCCGACGGCCACCGAGAGCTCGTCGACCTCCTGCGCCATCTCCTCCAGCACGTGCGTGGCCCGCTCGTCGACCAGCGCGTGCACGGCGTCCAGCCGCAGCCCGTCGACGTGCATGTCGCGCAGCCACATCAGCGCGTTGTCGATGACGTAGCGCCGCACCTCGTCGGAGTCCGGGCCCGACAGGTTGATCGAGTCGCCCCAGGTGTTGGCGCCGCCCGCAGCGAAGATCGGGAAGAACTGCGGAAGGTAGTTGCCGGACGGGCCGAGGTGGTTGTAGACGACGTCCTGGATCACGCCGAGGCCCTGCTGGTGGCAGGCGTCGACGAACCGCTGGTAGGCCGCGGGGCCGCCGTACTCCTCCTGGACCGTGTACCAGAGGACGCCGTCGTAACCCCAGTTGTGCGTGCCGTTGAAGCCGTTGACCGGCAGCAGTTCCACGAAGTCGACGCCGAGCCGCACCAGGTGGCCCAGCCGGCCGATCGCGGCGTCGAGGGTGCCCTCGGGGGTGAACGTGCCGACGTGCAGCTCGTAGACGACACCCCCGGCGAGCGGTCGTCCGTGCCACGACTGGTCGCCCCACTCGTAGGCCGACGGGTCGTGGCGGCGGGACAGGCCGTGCACGCCCTCGGGCTGACGGCGCGAGCGCGGGTCGGGCAATGGTCCTTGCCCGCCCGCCCCATCGCCGTCGTCGAGCAGGAACCCGTAGTCGGCCTCGGGCCCGGCCGCCACCTCGGCACGCCACCAGCCGCCGCCGTCCTTCCGCATGTCGTGGACGGTGCCGTCGACCTGGAGCCGCACACGTTCGGGCAGCGGCGCCCAGACGGCGAACTCGACGGGAGCGGACATGCGGGGGCCTCCAGTGAGGGGGACGGCGGGGGCGGACCGATCATGCCCGCGCGGCGCCGGGTCAACCCCCGCGCGTCAGCAGGATGACGACACGGGGCTGTCGGGTGCGCCGGTCGGATCAGGCGCGGACGAGGAGAGCTACAGGGAGCCGGGTGAGCAGGGCGTCGACCGCGACACCGGCGACGTCGGAGACCGCCCGCTGGCCGGTGAAGAGGTCGCGCCACGCGCCGTTGGGCAGCTGGAGGGCGGTGTCGCCCCAGCCCTCGGCGGCCAGGCCGACCGGCAGCCGCGTCGCCACGACGACGACGCCACCCCGGTCGAAGGCCACCAGGTGGTCGGCGGCCGAACCCGTCACCTCGACCGGCTCGTACCCGGCGAACCACTCGGGGTGGTCCCGCCGTGCCCGCAGCACCCGCGAGGTCACCAGCAGCTTCGCCGCACCGGTCTGGTCCACGGCCGGCACCTCGCCGGCGTCCAGCCGGGCCAGCAGCTGCCGACGCAGCGCGTAGTCGACCGGGCGGCGGTTGTCCGGATCGACCAGCGAGAAGTCCCAGAGCTCGGTGCCCTGGTAGACGTCCGGGACGCCGGGCATCGTGAGCTGCAGCAGCTTCTGCGACAGCGAGTTCGACCAGCCCAGCGGTGCGATCCGGGTGACGAACTGCTCGATCTCGGCGTTCGTCGTCGGGTCGTCGTAGGCGGCGTCGACGAGGCCGTGCAGCTGCTCCTCGAACTCCTGCACCGGGTTGGTCCAGGTGGTGGAGGTGCCGGCCTCGCGGGCGGCCTTCTCCACGTAGCCGTGCGCCCGCTCGCGGGACAGCGGCCACGCGCCGACCAGGTTCTGCCACACCAGGTGGGCCAGCGACCGGTCGGCCAGCGGGTGCCGGCCGAGCCAGCCGCGGACCAGCTGCGCCCACTCGCTCGGGATCTCGGCGAGCACCGCCAGCCGCGCGCGCACGTCCTCGCTGCGCTTGGTGTCGTGGGTCGACAGGGTGGTCATCGACTCGGGGTAGCGCTCCGCCCGGCGTTGCTGGGCGGCGTGGAACTCCGCCACCGTGCTGCCGAAGCGCGCCGGGTCCCCGCCCACCTCGTTGAGCGCCACGAACCTGGCCCACCGGTAGTAGGCGCTGTCCTCCACGCCCTTGGCCATGACCGGGCCGCTGGTCTGCTCGAACCGCGTGGCCGCCTCGGTGCCGGCCTGGGACAGCACCGGGTGCAGTGCCTCGAGGGCCGGCACGAGGTCGGGACGGCGCTCGCGGACGGCGGCCACCGTGGCGTCGAGGTGCTCCCGCCCGTCGGGCAGGTAGCTGCGGTAGACGCCGAAGGTGGCCAGCAGCTCGGCCAGCGCCTCGGTCTGCTGCGCGGCGTCCACGCCCGGCAGCTCGCCGATCACCCGCACCAGGCGGGCGACCTCCGAGCCGAGCATCCCGTCGGTGACCTCGCGCTTGCACATCCGCACCAGCTCGGCGTAGTCGACCGCACGACCGGCCAGCTCGGTGTCCAGTGCGGTGAGGGGCGCCTCGCCGGCCGGATCGACGAGCACCTCGTCGACCTCGGCGAGCGCGTCGTACCCGGTCGTCCCCGCCGTGGCCCAGCTCTCGGGCAGGTCCTCGCCGGGTTCGAGGATCTTCTCGACGACCGTCCAGCGGTTGTCCGACGCCTCGGCCAGGCGGTCCAGGTAACCCTTGGGGTCGGCCAGCCCGTCCGGGTGGTCGATCCGCAGCCCGTCGACGGCGCCGTCGTGCACGAGCCGCAGCACCAGCTCGTGGGTGGCGTCGAAGACGGCCGGCTCCTCCGCGCGCAGCCCGGCCAGGGTGTTGATGGCGAAGAACCGCCGGTAGTTCAGGTCGGTGTCGGCGCGCCGCCAGTCGATCAGCTCGTAGTGCTGGCGGGCGTGCACCTCCTGCGGGCTGCCTTGCTCGGTGCCTGGTGCCACGGGGAAGCGGTTGTCGTAGTACCGCAGCTCGCCGTCCACCACCTCGAGCTTCTCGACGTCGTCGCCCGAACCGAGCACGGGGATGCGGACCTTGCCCCCGCCGAACT
Source organism: Blastococcus capsensis (assembly GCF_030165005.1). Classification (GTDB taxonomy): domain Bacteria; phylum Actinomycetota; class Actinomycetes; order Mycobacteriales; family Geodermatophilaceae; genus Blastococcus; species Blastococcus capsensis. The sequence continues at coordinate 63,852 of NZ_JASNNW010000007.1, read as the reverse complement.
CCCAGTCGATGTCGAACGCCGACGCATGAGCGCTCTCCTGGCCGTGCTGGAGGACGTCCCACCACCAGTTCGAGACGAACGGGTCGGCTGCGTCCGTTCCGCTGCCCATGTGGTTGGGCACCAGGTCCAGCACCAGGCCGAGGCCCTGCTCGTGCAGCGCCGCGACGAACCGGTCGAAGCCGGCCTGCCCGCCCCGGGCCTCGTCGATGTGGGCGTGGTCGACGGTGTCGTAGCCGTGCGTGCTGCCCTCGGCCGAGCGCAGCAGGGGGGAGGAGTAGGCGTGGGTCACGCCCAGGTCGGCGAGGTAGCCCGCGACGTCGGCGGCGTCCTGCAGCGGGAAGCCCGCGTGCACCTGCAGCCGGTAGGTGGCCGCGGGCACCTCGCGGCGTCGTACGCTGCCGGGCACCTGGATCGGGTCGGTCACGAGTCCTCCTCGCTGCCGCTCGTCGGCCGCGTTCCCGGCGGTGCTGTGCCCCCTGGTGAGCTCGCCAGCTCGCTCACTGCGCGGGCCCCTGGAGCACGACGATCGAGCGGCCCTGGACCGTCACGGTGTCGCCCGGCTTGATCTCCACCGGCTCGACCTCGTTCATCTCCGCCGTGTCGAGGACAGTCGTCCAGTTCTGGCAGTAGTCGTCGCTGGGCAGGGTGAAGTCGAGCGGCTCGTGCGAGGCGTTGAACGCCAGGTAGAAGTGGTCGTCGGTGACGTACTCGCCGCGCTCGTCCATCTCCCGGATGCCGACGCCGTTGAGGTAGGCGGCCAGGGACTTGGCGTAGGCGGCGTCCCAGTCGTCCTCCGCCATCTCCTCGCCGGCGGGCGTCAGCCAGGCGATGTCCGGCACGGGATCGCCGAGTCCCCGGCGGACCGGACGGCCGTGGAAGAACCGGCGACGGCGGAACGTCGAGTGCTCGCTGCGGAGCTTGGTGACGGCCCTGGTGAACTCCAGCAGGCCCTCGTCGACGTTCTCCCAGTCGATCCAGGTGAGCTCGGAGTCCTGGCAGTAGCCGTTGTTGTTGCCGCCCTGGCTGCGACCGAGCTCGTCGCCGTGCAGCAGCATCGGCACCCCCTGGCTGAGCATCAGCGTGGCGATGAAGTTGCGCCGCTGCTGGGCCCGCAGGTGCAGGATCTCCGGATCGTCGGTCGCGCCCTCGACGCCGCAGTTCCAGCTGCGGTTGTGGCTCTCGCCGTCGTTGTTGTCCTCGCCGTTGGCCTCGTTGTGCTTCTCGTTGTAGGAGACGAGGTCGTTGAGGGTGAAGCCGTCGTGCGCGGTGACGAAGTTGATGCTCGCCATCGGACGCCGTCCCGAGTGCTGGTAGAGGTCCGACGACCCGGAGATCCGGTCGGCGAACTCACCGATGGTCCCGCCCTCGCCCCGCCAGAAGTCGCGGACGGTGTCGCGGTACTTGCCGTTCCACTCGGTCCACAGCGCCGGGAAGTTGCCCACCTGGTAGCCGCCCTCGCCGACGTCCCACGGCTCGGCGATCAGCTTGACCTGGCTGATGATCGGGTCCTGGTGCACCAGGTCGAAGAACGCAGCCAGCCGGTCGACGGCGTGCAGCTCGCGGGCCAGGGTGGAGGCGAGGTCGAAGCGGAAACCGTCGACGTGCATCTCGGTGATCCAGTAGCGCAGCGAGTCCATGATCAGCTGCAGCGACTGCGGCGTCCGGACGTTGAGGGTGTTCCCGGTGCCGGTGTAGTCCATGTAGTACTGCTTGTCGTCCTCGACCAGCCGGTAGTAGGCCTGGTTGTCGATGCCCTTGAACGACAGCGTCGGGCCGAGGTGGTTGCCCTCGGCGGTGTGGTTGTAGACGACGTCGAGGATGACCTCGATGCCGGCCTCGTGCAGGGTCCGCACCATCCCCTTGAACTCCTGCACCTGCTGGCCCGCCGTGGTGTCGCTGGCGTACTCGTCGTGTGGCGCGAAGAAGCCGATCGTGTTGTAGCCCCAGTAGTTGCGCAGGCCCTTCTGCTGGAGGGTGTCGTCCTGCACGAACCGGTGCACCGGCATGAGCTCGATCGCGGTGATCCCCAGTTCGGTGAGGTGCTCGATGATCGCCGGGTGCGCGATGGCTGCGTACGTGCCGCGCAACTCCTCCGGGATCCGCGGATGGGTCATCGTCAGGCCCTTGACGTGGGCCTCGTAGATGACCGTCTTGTTGTAGGGGGTCTTCGGCGGGCGGTCGACGCCCCAGTCGAAGTACGGGTTGACGACGACGGACTTCGGCATGTGCGGCGCCGAGTCCTCGTCATTGCGCTCCTGGGTCTCGAAGTCGTAGCCGAAGACCGAGGGATGCCAGGCGACCTGGCCGTCGATCGCCTTGGCGTAGGGGTCCAGGAGGAGCTTGCTCGGGTTGCAGCGCAGGCCCTGCTCGGGGTCGTAGGGCCCGTGCACGCGGTAGCCGTACTTCTGGCCGGGGTGGACCCCGGGCAGGAAGGCGTGCCACACGTACCCGTCCATCTCGGGCAGGCGGATGCGCTCCTCGTTGCCCTCGTCGTCGAACAGGCACAGCTCTACCTTCTCGGCCACCTCGCTGAAGATCGCGAAGTTGGTTCCGGTGCCGTCGTACGTGGCGCCGAGGGGATAGGCACTGCCGGGCCATACCTGGGTCATCGTGGGGAGTTCCTCCTGCGCGGGGCGCCCCGAGGGGTACGGGGCGGTGACGCGGCGCGTGTGCTGGTGCCACCGGGTCGGGACGGACGTCGGGAGATCGTTGCCCGCGCCAGGAGCTCGCCACACCTCCACGCCGTGTGAGCCGGACCGCCGGGAGAGCCGGGGACCCCGGAGCCGACGGCGCCCCCCGCGGCGGGCCGCAGGGGGCGTCGTGCGCAGGGCCGCCCGGGATGTTCCCGGGTGCCCGGACGCCCGGGAGCGACGCGGAGCCGGCGTCCCGGTGGGAGGACCGGGACGCCGGTGCGCCGGGGGCCGACCTCGCCCGGGGATCCCGGGTGGCGCTGGTCCTCGGCGGAACCGCCCTGCGACCAGGCACGCTAGGGGTGTCCGGCGGAGGAGACAAGTACCCACCCTGTCGCTCCCGCGCCGGCCGCCCCACCGGTCGCGGGCAGCGCTCGCGACGCGTTCTGTCACACCGCCGACGTACCGTCGTCCCCGTGCGCACGACCACCGATCTCCGGCCCACCCAGGGGCGCTTCCGCGTCGTCAGCGAGTTCGAACCCGCGGGTGACCAGCCGGCGGCGATCAAGGCCCTCGCCGAGCGGGTGGACGCCGGCGAGCAGGACGTCGTCCTGCTCGGCGCCACGGGCACCGGCAAGTCGGCGACGACGGCGTGGCTGATCGAGCAGGTCCAGCGGCCGACGCTGGTGATGGCGCCGAACAAGACCCTCGCCGCGCAGCTGGCCAACGAGTTCCGCGAGCTGCTGCCCGACGCGGCCGTCGAGTACTTCGTGTCGTACTACGACTACTACCAGCCCGAGGCCTACGTCCCGCAGACCGACACCTACATCGAGAAGGACTCCTCGGTCAACGAGGAGGTCGAGCGGCTGCGGCACTCGGCCACGAACAGCCTGCTCACCCGCCGCGACGTCGTCGTGGTCTCCACCGTCTCCTGCATCTACGGCCTGGGCACTCCCGAGGAGTACGTCGACCGCGCGCTCAAGATCTCGGTGGGGGAGGAGCGCGACCGCGACGAGCTGCTGCGCACCCTGGTCACCGAGCAGTACACCCGCAACGACCTGTCGTTCACCCGCGGCACGTTCCGGGTGCGCGGCGACACGATCGAGGTCTTCCCGGTCTACGAGGAGCTCGCCGTCCGGATCGAGATGTTCGGCGACGAGGTGGAGCGGCTCTACTACCTGCACCCGCTGACGGGGGAGGTCGTCCGGGAGGTCGATGAGCTGTTCGTCTTCCCGGCCAGCCACTACGTCGCCGGGCCCGACCGCATGGAGCGGGCGATCCGTGGCATCGAGGCCGAGCTGGAGCAGCGGCTGGCCGAGCTGGACAGGCAGGGCAAGCTGCTGGAGGCCCAGCGGCTGCGCATGCGCACCACCTACGACATCGAGATGATGCGCCAGGTCGGCTTCTGCTCCGGCATCGAGAACTACTCGCGGCACATCGACGGCCGCGCCCCCGGCAGCGCCGGCGCATGTCTCATCGACTACTTCCCCGAGGACTTCCTCCTCGTCATCGACGAGTCGCACGTGACCGTCCCGCAGATCGGCGGCATGTACGAGGGCGACATGAGCCGCAAGCGGACGCTGGTCGAGCACGGTTTCCGGCTGCCCTCGGCGATGGACAACCGCCCGCTGCGCTGGGAGGAGTTCACCGACCGGATCCGCCAGACGGTGTACCTGTCCGCCACGCCGGGGGACTACGAGCTGGGCCGTACCGGCGGGGAGGTCGTCGAACAGGTCATCCGGCCCACCGGGCTGATCGACCCGGAGGTGGTCGTCAAGCCGACCAGGGGCCAGATCGACGACCTGGTGCACGAGATCCGGCTGCGCACCGAGAAGGACGAGCGGGTGCTGGTCACCACGCTCACCAAGAAGATGGCCGAGGACCTCACCGACTACCTGCTCGAGCTCGGCATCAAGGTGCGCTACCTGCACTCGGAGGTGGACACGCTGCGCCGGGTGGAGCTGCTGCGGGAGCTGCGGCAGGGCGAGTACGACGTGCTCGTCGGCATCAACCTGCTGCGCGAAGGACTGGACCTCCCCGAGGTCTCCCTGGTGGCCATCCTCGACGCCGATAAGGAGGGCTTCCTCCGGTCGGGCAAGTCGCTGATCCAGACCATCGGCCGGGCCGCGCGGAACGTGTCCGGCCAGGTGCACATGTACGCCGACAGGATCACCCCGTCGATGGCCCAGGCGATCGAGGAGACCAACCGGCGGCGCGAGAAGCAGATCGCGTACAACACGGAACGCGGCGTCGATCCGCAGCCGCTGCGGAAGAAGATCGTGGACATCCTCGAAGGCATCTACCGAGAAGCGGAGGACTCGGAGGCCACCGAGCTGATCGGCGGCTCCGGCCGGCAGCAGTCCCGCGGCAAGGCACCGGTCCCGGGCCTGTCGTCGAAGAGCAGGGCCAAGGCCGGATCGATCGACGTGCAGGGCCTGCCGCGTGCCGAGCTGGCCGACATGATCACGACCATGAACGAGCAGATGCTCGCCGCCGCCCGCGAACTCCAGTTCGAGGTGGCCGCCCGGCTCCGCGACGAGCTGAACGAGCTGAAGAAGGAGCTCCGTCAGTTCGACGCCGCGCACGCCTGAGCCGGAGCCCAACCGTGACGGCGCCCGGTCCTCCCGGCCCTCCCGTCGACTCGGCCGGCCACGGCAGCCGGCCACGGCAGTCCGCCGCTGACGTCGGCGATCACCTCGGTCGACTCGACGACCGTCCCGCTGTAGGTCGGCGACCAGGCGTGGCAGCGCACCACCGGCGTCGTGCACGGTGTTGTCGATCCGCGGGAGGGCATCGCCTCGCCGGAGTCCTGTGCGGGAACCGGGGTGGCTGGCAGCCGTTCACCGCCGACGGACTCCGGCAGCGCTACGGAAGCGTGGCGGAAGGGTGCGAAGGCGCACCCGCTCATCGGTCCGGCGGGAACTTCCCCGGCGGGTCAGGCGTTCGGCCGGGTGGATGTGCTCACCGAGCGCGTCCGATCTGGAGGGGAGTACCCCCGCGCGGCAGGGTCGTCACTACGGGATCGTCCGATCCCCGGCCCGCCGGCCGTCACCCTCGGGTAGGCGGTGGGAGAGACCTCCGGTACTGACAGCAGCCAGTCACCGGAGGGTTTTCTTGGACGTGCCGTTCTGGGTGTGGGCAGTCACGGTCGCCGTGATCGTGGCCATGCTCGCCTTCGACTTCTTCGGCCACGTGCGCACGCCGCACGCGCCGACCCTGCGCGAATCCGCCACCTGGTCGGCGATCTACGTCGCGCTCGCCGTGGTGTTCGGCATCCTCATCTGGGTCTTCTACGGTGGGACCTACGGCGGTGAGTACTTCGCCGGCTACATCACCGAGAAGAGCCTGTCGGTCGACAACCTCTTCGTCTTCGTGATCATCATGGCCAGCTTCGGGGTGCCTCGGGAGATGCAGCAGAAGGTGCTGCTCTTCGGCATCGCCTTCGCGCTGGCGCTGCGTACCGTGTTCATCATCGTCGGCGCGGCCGCGATCGAGAACTTCAGCTGGGTCTTCTACCTGTTCGGCGGCATCCTCATCTACACCGCCTGGATCCAGGCCCGTAGCGGTGGGCACTCCGAGGACGAGGACTACCAGGAGAACGCGGTCCTCCGGTTCGCGCGCAAGCGGCTGCGCACCACCGACGAGTACCACTCCGACCGGATGACGGTGAAGCTCGAGGGCAAGCGCTACCTCACCCCGCTGGCCATCGCGCTGATCGCGATCGGCACCGCCGACATCATCTTCGCGGTCGACTCGATCCCGGCGATCTTCGGGCTGACGCAGGAGACCTTCCTCGTCTTCACCGCGAACGCCTTCTCGCTGCTCGGCCTGCGCCAGTTGTTCTTCCTGATCGACGGGCTGCTGGACCGGCTGGTCTACCTGGCGTACGGCTTGGCCGTCATCCTGGGCTTCATCGGGGTCAAGCTGGTCATCCACGCGCTGCACACCAACGAACTGCCGTTCGTCAGCGGCGGTGAGCACGTGACGCTGATCCCCGAGATCCCGACCTGGCTGTCGTTGACGGTCATCCTGGTCACCCTGCTCGTGACGACGGTGCTGAGCCTCGCCCGCAGCCGCCGGGACCGGGCCGAGCACGCGGCCCTGCGCGCGGCCACGCCCGAGGCCGGGGTCCCGGAGGCGCCGGCGGGGCTGGCGGCCGGGGAGCGGCCCGCCGGCGCCGATCCGCACGTCGCGATCGGCGGGCCCGACGGAGACCCGCTGGGCCGCGGGGTGGACGGGCATCCCGTGGTACCGGCGCGTGGCGAGTCGTCCGTGGGAGGCGTCCGGGAGTCCAGCGGGTCAGGCGGCGACCGAACCGGTACCGTGAGCGCCGCGAACCCGGAGCGACGCGAACACTGACGATCGCGGCCGCCGGGGGATGCCAGGAGGGGAGTATCCCCCCGCGGCAGTGTCGTCATCACGAGGTCCCATGGCCTCCGGTGCTGCTGATCGCAGGCCTCTCGGTCTGCGGTGGGAGAGACCTCCGGTGCTGACACCTGCTTGTCCCCGGAGGACCCCACCGCATGGAGCTACCTGTCTGGTTCGAGATCGCGACGTTCGTGGGGCTCACCGTCCTGCTGCTCGCGGACCTCGCGATCGTCACCCGCCGCCCGCACGAGCCCTCCATGAAGGAGGCGGGGATCTGGGTGAGCTTCTACGTCACCCTGGCCCTGCTCTTCGGGCTCCTCCTGCTCGCGTTCACCAACGGGCAGTACGCGACGGAGTTCTACGCCGGCTGGCTCACCGAGTACTCGCTCTCGGTCGACAACCTGTTCGTCTTCGTGATCATCATGGCCCGCTTCAGGGTGCCCCGGCACCTGCAGCAGGAGGCCCTGATGGTGGGCATCATCATCGCGCTCGTCCTGCGCGGGATCTTCATCCTGCTCGGCGCCGCGCTCATCGCGCGCTTCAACTGGGTCTTCTACTTCTTCGGCGCCTTCCTCATCTACACCGCGGTCAACCTGGTCCGGCACCGCGGTGACGACGAGGACTACGAGGAGAACGCCTTCATCCGCCGGATGCGCAAGGTCCTGCCGATCAGCCAGGACTACCACGGCGCCAAGGTCCGGGTGATGGAGAACGGCAAGAAGGTCTGGACGCCGATGATCATCATCTTCCTCGCCCTGGGGACGACGGACCTGATCTTCGCGCTCGACAGCATCCCGGCGATCTTCGGCCTCACCCGGGAGCCGTTCATCGTGTTCACCGCGAACGTCTTCGCACTGATGGGCCTTCGCCAGCTGTACTTCCTGCTGGGCGGGCTGCTCAAGCGGCTGGTCTACCTGTCGCTGGGCCTGGCGGTCATCCTCGCCTTCATCGGCGTGAAGCTGGTGATGGAGGCGCTGCACGACAACTCGTTGCCGTTCATCAACGGTGGCGAGCCGATCGAGGCGGTGCCGCACATCCCGATCTGGCTGTCGCTGTCGATCATCCTGGGCGTGCTCATCGTCGCCACGGTCGCCAGCCTGCTCAAGACGCGCGGCGACGTGTCCCGCGACGAGCCGGTCATCGAGCCGGAGGAGGCCGAGCAGTTCCACGCCGGAGGCCCCGAGGCCGCCGCGGAGCTCGAGGCGCGGCTCAAGGCCGAGGCGGAGCAGGGCAAGGATCCCCGCCACTGATCCGCCCGATGCCGGCGCCGGTACGTCATCCCGCCCGGGGTGGCGTACCGGCGCCGTCGGCTAGGTTCGGGCGCCATGCGCCCGTCTGACCTCGCGCTGCTGCGCACGCCGGGCGTCCCGGCGGTCTCCCCGGACGGCCGGATCGCGGTCGTGGCCGTGGAGTGGCCCGACCTCGAGGCCGACGAGTACCGCAGCCAGCTGTGGGCGGTGCCCACCGACGGCTCGGCACCCGCCCGGCCGCTCACGTCGGGGCAGCGGGACGCCGACCCGGCGTTCTCCCCGGACGGCCGGTGGCTGGCCTACCTCGGTACCGAGTCCGGGGGACGTCCGCAGATCCGGGTGCTGCCCACGTCCGGCGGCGCTTCACGCCGGCTGACCAGTCACCACCTGGGCGCCGGGGCGCCGGTGTGGTCACCGGACTCCCGCCGGCTCGCCTACGTCGCCCGCGTGCCCGAGCACGGCCGGTACGGCACGGTCGACGGCGTCGACGCCGCCGCCGAGCCGCCGCGCCTGATCACCACGCTGCGCTACCGGCTCGACGGCGTGGGTTTCGTGCGCGACCGGCCGAGCCAGCTGTTCGTGCTGGACCTGCCGGCCGACTTCGCCGACGACACCGCACCGCTGCCCGAGCCGGTGCAGCTCACCACGGGCACGGCTGACTGCGCCGACGTCACGTGGCGCCCGGACGGTGCCGAGCTGGCCTTCGTGGCGGCGACCCACGAGCGCGCGGACCGGGACCTGGTCCGCGACGTGCACGTCGTGCGGCCCGACGGCTCCACTCTCCGCCGCGTCACGGACTCCCGGGCCGGGTGCACCCGACCGGGGTACACCGATGACGGAGCGTTCCTGGTCGTCACCGCGGTCCCCGACCTGGGACCGGAGGGGCTGGACTGCGTCGCCCGGCAGGCGGTGCCCTGCCGGGTGCCCGGAGACGGCGGACCGCTGGTGCCCCTGCTGGATCCGGAGCAGCACCACCGGGGCGACCTCACCGCGGCCACCGTCCTCTCCGACGGTGCGGTGGTGATGGGGGTGGAGCGGCAGGGCGCCGTCGATCTGCTGCGCGTACCGGTGGACGGCGGCCCTCCGGAGACCCTCATCGAAGGACCGTTCACGGTGCGTGGGGTCGCGGCCGCTGCCGGCATCGTCGTCGTCACGGTGGCGCACGACCGCTCGGCCGGTGAGCTGATGGCGATCAGCGACGGCGGCCGGCGGCTGCTCACGGCCTTCGGCCGGGCGCTCGGCGGCAGCGGGCGGCTGCACCGGATGAGAGAGCGCACCGCGACCGCGCCCGACGGGTACCCGGTGCACGGCTGGGTGACGACGCCGCCGGGGCCGGGGCCGCACCCGGTGCTGCTGAGGGTGCACGGGGGGCCGTTCTCCCAGGACGGCTGGACCCTGCTGGACGAGACCCAGGTGCTCGTCTCCGCCGGATATGCCGTCGTGCAGTGCAACCCCCGCGGGTCCTCCGGCTACGGCGCGGCGCACGGTCGCGCCATCCGGCAGGCGTGGGGAGGGCTCGACGCCGACGACGTGCTGGCGTTCCTCGACGCAGCCCTGACCGACCCGGCCCTCGACGGGAGCCGGGTCGGGATCATGGGTGGTTCCTACGGCGGATATCTCGCCACGCTGCTCCTGGGCCGGACCGGCCGGTTCGCCGCCGGCGTCGTGGAGGGGGCGTTCACCGACCCGGTCGGCTTCATGGGGTCGGCCGACATCGGCTGGTACTTCCCGGACCAGCACCTCGGCACCGATCCGGACCGGCTCGCCGCGCAGAGCGCCCTGGCCCGCGTCGAAGCCATCACCACGCCGACCCTGGTCGTCCACTCGGAGGATGACTGTCGCACGCCCCTGGAGCAGGGCCAGCGGCTCTACGTGGACCTCCTCCGCCGGGGCGTCCCGACGGAACTCCTGCTGTTCCCCGGCGAGGGGCACGACCTGTCGCGCACCGGGCGGCCCCGGCACCGGCTGGCCCGGTTCGAGCACGTCCTGCGCTGGTGGGCGCGCTGGTTGCCGACTCCGGGGAACGCCGGGAGCGGCGGGGCCGACCACACGGTGCCGTCCTCGGCAGGCGCGTCGCCGGCCGGCTGAACGCACGTTCCCGCGGCAAACGCCCTCGAAATCGGCGCGGCGCAGGCACAAGGTGTCGAACCGGGGTCGGGGGCCTACCGTGCGCAGGATGGCGCTCATCTACCCGGTCCGACTCGACTCCCCTGAGCCCGACGACGACGCGGCTCCCGACTTCGCCGAGCTCGCCGCCGACCTGTCGGACCACTGGCTGGTCGAGATCGATCTCGGCGAGGACGGTGACGACGCCTGCTTCGGCCCGCTGACCCCGCGGGCGGCCTGGGACCTCGCTCTGGGCGTCGACGAGCGGCAGCCGGACTGGACCGTCTCCGTCCTGCCGCTGCACGTCCCCGGCACGCCCGATGAACTGGTCGCCCTCTTCACCGAGGACTGATCAGCCCCTCACCAGCCGCGCTCGCGCCACTCCGCCAGGTGCGGGCGCTCGGTGCCGATCGTCGTGTCGTCGCCGTGTCCCGGGTAGACCCAGGCGTCGTCCGGCAGGACGGCGAACAGCCGCTGCTCGACGTCGTCGATCAGGCTGGCGAAGTCCTCCGCGGACCAGGTCTTGCCCACGCCGCCGGGGAACAGGCTGTCGCCGGTGAAGACGTGCACGCCCGCGTCGCCGGAGCCCCGCCAGACCAGGGCGATGCTCCCGGGGGTGTGCCCGCGCAGGTGCACCACCTCGAGCGTCTGCTCGCCGACGGCGACGGTGTCCCCGTGCTCGACCGGGCGCTGCACCGGTACCGGCAGGTCGGCGGCGTCGGCCGGGTGCGCCACGGTCACGGCCCCGGTGTCCCGGACGACGTCGGGCAGAGCCCGGTGGTGGTCCCAGTGGCCGTGCGTGGTGATGACGGTGCGCAGGTCGGCGTTCCCCACGAGCGCCCGCACGGCGGCCGGCTCCGCCGCCGCGTCGACCAGCAGGGCCTCGTCCGTCGCGGTGCAGCGGAGCAGGTAGGCGTTGTTGGCCATCTCGCTCACCGCGAGCTTGCTGATCGTCAGGCCGGGGAGGTCCCGCACGTCGGCGGGGCCGCCCACGGTGACGTTCCCGGTGTAGGGAGAGGTGCTCATCCGGACTCCGTTCGGAAAGTGTCGTCGGACGCCGTTACGGTCCTGGCATGGACGCTAGCGGAGGTGTCGGCACGGCTCAGGGCGACCGCGCGAGCCGGGCGGGGGACGGCGCGGGGATCGTCGGCCTGCCGGCCACCGAGATCGCGGCCCGGGTCCGGGCGGGGGAGCTGACGGCGGTCGAGGTCACCCGCGCCCACCTCGCCCACATCGAGGCGGTCGACGCGCGCATCGGCGCGTTCCGGGTGGTGCGGCGCGAGGCCGCGCTGGCCGAGGCGGCGGCCGTGGACGCGAGCCTGACGCGCTTCGCGCTGCCGCTGGCCGGTGTACCGGTGGCGATCAAGGACAACGTCCCGGTGTCGGGCGAGACCTGCACCGACGGCTCGCCCGCCCGCCGGTCCGGGCCCGAGTCGCAGGACCACGAGGTGGTCCGGCGGCTCCGCAAGGCCGGGGCCGTCGTCGTGGGGATCACCCGGGCCCCGGAGCTGTGCCTGTACGCCGCCACCGACGGGCCCGGAACCGTCACCCGGAACCCTTGGGACACCGCGCTCTCCCCGGCCGGGAGCTCCGGCGGCAGCGCCGCCGCGGTGGCCTCCGGCTCGGTGCCCATCGCGCACGGCAACGACGGCATGGGGTCCCTCCGGCTGCCCGCCGCCGCCTGCGGCCTGGTGACGCTGAAGCCCGGGATCGGCGTGGTCCCCGGAGGGATCGGGGCCGATGACTGGTCGAACATGGCGGTCAACGGCGCCCTGGCCACGACGGTGGCCGACCTCGCGGTCGTGCAGGCGGTGCTCGCGGGGGAGCAGCCGGCACCCCCGGCCGACCCCGGGCGGCCGTTGCGGATCGCCGTCAGCACGCGGTCGCCGATGCCGGGCCTCGGCGGCGATGCACCCGTCCGTGCGGCGGTCGACGCGGTGGTCGCCCAGCTCCGGGCGGCCGGGCACACGGTGGTCCGTCGCACGCCGCCGATCACGCCGGGCGCCACCGGCGGTGCGCTGGTCCGCTGGATGGCCGGCGCGGAGGACGACGCGGAGTTCCTCGGGATCGACCGCGCCGACCTGCAGCCGCGGAGCCGCACCCACGCGCGCATGGGCCGGCTGGTGCGTCGGCTCGGGCTCGTGCGGCCGCGGACCCAGGCCCGCTTCCGCGAGCGGATGATCCGGTTCTTCGACGACGTCGACCTGCTGCTGACGCCGGTCACCACGGGGCCGCCCCTGCCGGCGCGGCCCTGGCACGAGCGGTCCTTCCTCGCCAACATCACGGCCAACGCCCGCTGGGCGCCCTGGACGGGCGCCTGGAACCTGGCCGGGATCCCGGCAACGGTGTTGCCGGGCGGAACCCGGCCGGACGGGCCGCCGGTGCCCGTCCAGTTCGTCGGCCCGCCCGGTGCCGAGGGGCTACTACTCTGGATCGCCGGGGAACTGGAGGCCCGGCAGCCGTGGCGCCGGTACGCGCCGGTCTTCGACCCGACGTCACCACCGACGGCTGCCTCCGCCTGACGCTCCGGCGGACGGGCGGCGGTGCGCCGGCGGCGACCGGGCGCAGCTCACACCGCCCGACGGACGACCGCGGGTCGCCGGGGTGTTGCACCCGGTGACCGGCGCCGGACCGTCAGCGGCCGCCGACCACCGCAGCACCGTCACATCCATCAGGTGACATCCACCAGCGACCGACAGGGATCACATGGACCGGCTCGTCGTCCGCGGCGCCCGTGAGCACAATCTCAAGGACGTCCACATCGACCTTCCCCGGGACGCGCTCATCGTCTTCACGGGCCTGTCGGGGTCGGGCAAGTCCAGCCTCGCCTTCGACACGATCTTCGCCGAGGGCCAGCGCCGCTACGTCGAGTCGCTCTCGGCCTACGCCCGCCAGTTCCTCGGCCAGATGGACAAGCCGGACGTCGACTTCATCGAGGGTCTCTCGCCGGCGGTGTCGATCGACCAGAAGTCGACCAACCGCAACCCCCGGTCGACCGTCGGCACGATCACCGAGGTCTACGACTACCTCCGCCTGCTCTACGCGCGCGCCGGCCAGCCGCACTGCCCGAACTGCGGCAAGCCGATCTCCCGGCAGAGCCCGCAGCAGATCGTCGACCAGGTCCTCGCGATGCCGGAGGGCACCCGGTTCCAGGTCCTGGCCCCGGTGGTCCGTGCGCGCAAGGGCGAGTACGTCGACCTGTTCAGCTCGCTGCAGACCCAGGGCTTCTCCCGCGTCCGGGTCGACGGCACCGTGCACCCGCTGACCGAGCCGCCGACGCTCAAGAAGCAGGAGAAGCACAGCATCGAGGTGATCATCGACCGCCTCACGGTGAAGGAGAGCGCCAAGCGCCGGCTCACAGACTCGGTGGAGACCGCACTCGGGCTCGCCGGTGGTCTGGTCGTCCTCGACTTCGTCGACCTGCCCGACGACGACCCGGAGCGCGAGCGCACCTTCTCCGAGCACCTCGCCTGCGTGGACGACGGGCTGTCCTTCGAGGCGCTGGAGCCGCGGTCGTTCTCCTTCAACTCGCCGTTCGGCGCGTGTGGCGAGTGCACCGGCATCGGCACCCGCAAGGAGGTCGACCCCGAGCTCGTCGTCCCGGACCCGGGGAAGAGCCTCGGCCAGGGCGCGATCGCGCCGTGGTCGAGTTCGATGAGCAACGAGTACTTCACCCGGCTGCTCACGGGGCTGTCGCAGCAGATCGGCTTCTCCATGGACGACCCGTGGGAGCGGCTGCCGGCCAAGGTGCAGAAGGCGATCCTGCACGGCTCGCCCGACCAGGTGCACGTCCGCTACAAGAACCGCTACGGCCGCGAACGCAGCTACTACGCCGCGTTCGAGGGCGTCCTGCCGTTCCTCGAGCGCCGGCACGACGACACCGACAGCGAGTACATGCGGGACAAGTACGAGGGCTACATGCGCGACGTCCCCTGTCCCGTCTGCCACGGGACCCGGCTGAAGCCGGAGATCCTCGCGGTGAAGCTGAACGGCCGGTCGATCGCCGAGGTCACGAACCTGTCGATCGGCGAGGCGTCGCAGTGGCTCGGTGCCCTGGAGCTGGGGGAACGGGAGAAGGCGATCGCCGACCGCGTCCTCCGCGAGATCCAGGCCCGGCTGTCCTTCCTGGTCGACGTCGGCCTGGACTACCTCTCGCTCGACCGGCCGGCAGCCACCCTCGCCGGCGGCGAGGCGCAGCGCATCCGCCTGGCCACGCAGATCGGCTCGGGCCTGGTCGGCGTCCTCTACGTGCTCGACGAGCCGTCGATCGGCCTGCACCAGCGGGACAACACCCGGCTGATCGAGACCCTCGTCCGGCTGCGGGACATGGGCAACACGCTCATCGTCGTCGAGCACGACGAGGACACGATCAAGACCGCCGACTGGGTCGTCGACATCGGCCCGGGTGCCGGTGAGCACGGCGGCGAGGTCGTCGTCAGCGGCACCGTCGAGGACCTGCTGGCCAGCGAGCGGTCGATCACCGGCGCCTACCTCTCCGGCCGGATGGAGATCGCCGTGCCGCAGAAGCGGCGCGTGCCGGAGACGGGACGCGAGCTGGTGGTGAAGGGCGCCCGCGAGAACAACCTGCGCGGCATCGACGTCGCTTTCCCGCTGGGCTGCCTGGTGGCGGTCACCGGTGTCTCGGGGTCGGGCAAGTCGACGCTGGTGAACGACATCCTCTACACGACGCTGGCCAACCAGCTGAACCGGGCCCGGCAGGTGGCGGGGCGGCACCGGACCGTCACCGGCCTGGAGCACCTGGACAAGGTCGTGCACGTCGACCAGTCGCCGATCGGCCGCACGCCACGGTCCAACCCGGCGACCTACACCGGGGTGTGGGACCACGTGCGCAAGCTCTTCGCCCAGACGACGGAGGCGAAGGTCCGCGGCTACCTGCCCGGGCGGTTCTCCTTCAACGTCAAGGGCGGCCGCTGCGAGGCCTGTTCGGGCGACGGCACGCTGAAGATCGAGATGAACTTCCTGCCCGACGTCTACGTGCCCTGCGAGGTGTGCAAGGGGGCCCGGTTCAACCGGGAGACCCTCGAGGTCCACTACAAGGGCAAGACGGTGGCCGAGGTCCTGGACATGCCGATCGAGGAGGCCGC
Source organism: Blastococcus capsensis (assembly GCF_030165005.1). Lineage (GTDB taxonomy): Bacteria > Actinomycetota > Actinomycetes > Mycobacteriales > Geodermatophilaceae > Blastococcus > Blastococcus capsensis. Next base: position 48,393 of record NZ_JASNNW010000007.1, on the reverse strand, counting down.
CGACTTCTTCGCCGCCATCCCGGCGATCGCCCGGTACCTCCGCACGCTGACCGACGTCGGCCTCGGCTACGTGCGGCTGGGCCAGCCGGCGACGACGCTTTCCGGTGGTGAGGCGCAGCGGGTCAAGCTCGCCAGCGAGCTGCAGAAGCGGTCCAACGGCCGGAGCATCTACGTCCTCGACGAGCCGACCACCGGTCTGCACTTCGAGGACATCCGCAAGCTGCTGCTGGTGCTGCAGGGGTTGGTCGACAAGGGCAACTCCGTGATCGTCATCGAGCACAACCTCGACGTCATCAAGAGCGCCGACTGGCTCATCGACATGGGGCCCGAGGGTGGCTTCCGCGGTGGCGCAGTGGTTGCGCAGGGATCGCCGGAGTTCGTCGCCTCGGTGCAGGAGAGCCACACCGGGCGGTACCTCGTCCCGCTGCTCGAGGCCGACGCCATCGCCGCCGCAGCGGCCGGTCCGGCGCCGAAGCGGGTCCGCAAGAAGGCCAGCTGACCGACCGGCGTCCGACGACGGCCCGTGCCTCCCCATCGGAGGTGCGGGCCGTCGCCGTGTGGGCGGCCGCGTCAGGGGAGGTGCGGTGGTACGGGTGGGACCCGTGGTGGTCGGGAACGGCGCTGGCGTGCGACCCGCGGCGGGGCCCGTCGAAGGTCATCAGGCCGGAAGCTTGTGAGACATGTCACGAGGGCGTACCGTGTGTGTGATCGACATCACTGGGACGTCCTGTGTCCCCGAGGAGGCCGCGATGAGCGCACTCACGCCCGACTGTGACCCGGACATGAGCCACTGTGGGCAGCCATGGCAGGGGAAGAGCAGGCCCGGGTCGGGTATCGTCTCCGCCGCCGTGCTGGTCGGGCTCCTCGGCGTCGCACTGCTGGTCGTGACCAAGGACGTGGTGTCCGACGCGTTCGACTTCGTCGCCGTCCCCGTGGGCGTTCTCGCGGCCGTGGCGCTCACCCGCCGTGTCGTCCGCCTGGCCGCCCACGGCGCCTCCGCCGTCGCCGCGCGCATGCCCACGGCCGTCGCGGTGCGGCGCTCCCAGCCCGTGGGCTGACGTACAGCACTTCCTCGGAGCGACGTCCTGACGGGGCCCGATGGGCCCCGTCAGAGGCATGTGCACGCCCCGATGTCACGTGCCACGGCCTGGTGGGACGGTCGGTGCGATGGCGTGGTGCGGCAGCGCTCGCCGGCTGCTGCGCCTCGTGGCGGATGGCGCTCCAGGACGGTGTGATCGACTCGACGAGTCGATTCCGGACGCCCGGTGTCCGTCGTGCAGCCGTGTCGGTACGGCGACTTAGGGTGGAGGCATGGCCGACCCGTCCACGTACCGCCCAGCGGTCGGTTCCATCCCCGAGAGCCCGGGGGTCTACAAGTTCCGCGACCCCCACGGCCGGGTCGTCTACGTGGGCAAGGCGAAGAGCCTGCGCCAGCGGCTCAACAGCTACTTCGCCGACGTCGCGGGCCTGCACCCCCGCACCCGGCAGATGGTGACGACGGCGTCGAGCGTCGAGTGGACCGTCGTGGGCACCGAGGTGGAGGCGCTGCAGCTCGAGTACAACTGGATCAAGGAGTTCGATCCCCGGTTCAACGTCCGCTACCGGGACGACAAGAGCTACCCGTCGCTCGCCGTGACGTTGAGCGAGGAGTATCCGCGGCTGCAGGTGATGCGCGGGCCCAAGAAGAAGGGCGTCCGGTACTTCGGTCCCTACGCCCACGCCTGGGCGATCCGGGAGACCGTCGACACCCTCACCCGCGTCTTCCCGGCTCGCACCTGCTCCAACGGTGTCTTCAAGCGGGCCGGGCAGATCGGCCGGCCGTGCCTGCTCGGCTACATCGGCAAGTGCGCCGCACCCTGCGTCGACCGGGTCAGTGCCCAGGAGCACCGGAAGATCGTCGACGACTTCTGCGACTTCATGGCCGGCCGCACCGACACGATGCTCCGTCGCCTCGAGCAGGAGATGGCCGCCGCCGCGGAGACGATGGAGTACGAGAGGGCCGCACGGCTGCGCGACGACATCGGTGCGCTGAAGCGAGCCATGGAGAAGCAGGCCGTGGTCCTCGGCGACGGCACCGACGCCGACGTCGTCGCCTTCGCGCAGGACGAGCTGGAGGCCGCGGTCCAGGTCTTCCACGTCCGCGGAGGCCGGGTGCGCGGGCAGCGCGGCTGGATCATCGACAAGGTCGAGGAGCTCACCACCGGCCAGCTGGTGGAGCAGTTCCTCCTGCAGGTGTACGGGGGCGTCGACGAGCAGACCGGCGTCGGTGAGGCGGGGGAGGCCGTGCCGCGCGAGGTCCTGGTCCCGAAGCTACCGGAGGACGCCGACGTCTACGTCGAGCTGCTGGAGGAGCTGCGCGGCGGCCGGGTCTCCCTGCGCGTGCCCCAGCGCGGCGACAAGCGCAGCCTGATGGAGACCGTGGAGCGCAACGCCAAGGAAGCGTTCGCCCGGCACCGCGTGAAGCGCTCCAGCGACCTCACCGCCCGGTCGCTGGCCCTCTCGGAGCTGCAGGAGGCCCTCGAGCTGCCCGATGCCCCGCTCCGCATCGAGTGCATCGACATCAGCCACGTCCAGGGTACGAACGTGGTGGCCAGCATGGTGGTCTTCGAGGACGGCCTGGCCAAGAAGTCCGACTACCGCCGGTTCTCCGTCACCGAGGGCACGGACGACACCGCCGCGATGGCCGAGGTGGTGCGCCGCCGGTTCGCCCGGCACCTCAAGGACGAGCAGGATCGCCGCGACGAGCAGGGCGTCGCGGCGGAGGAGGGGCGGCCGCGCCGGTTCGCGTACCCGCCGAACCTGCTCGTCGTCGACGGCGGCGCCCCGCAGGTCGCCGCGGCCGCCCGGTCGCTCGACGAGCTGGGGATCGTCGACGTCGCCGTCTGCGGCCTGGCCAAGCGCATGGAGGAGGTGTGGCTGCCGGGGGAGAGCGACCCGGTGATCCTCCCGCGCACGTCCGAGGCGCTGTACCTGCTGCAGCGGGTGCGCGACGAGGCCCACCGCTTCGCCATCACCTATCACCGGCAGAAGCGCTCCACCGGCATGCTGGTCTCCTTGCTGGACGACGTCCCGGGCCTCGGTGAGGCCCGGCGGAAGGCGCTGATGAAGCAGTTCGGATCGCTCAAGCGGCTGCGCGCGGCCACCGTGGAGGAGCTCATGGCGGTGCCCGGCATCGGTAGGCGGACGGCGGAGGCGGTGCAAGCGGCGGTCGCCGAGCCGTCCGGCACCCCGGAGGGCGGCGAGCCCGTCGAGACGGCTCTCGCGCCGCAGGGCCCCGCCCAGCAGGGTGCCCCGCGCCCCGGTTCGGGTGACACCGCCGAGGTGGGCCGGGTGGCTTCGTGACGTCCCGGACCGACGCCGTGGGGTCACAGAACGGTCGGTCCCCGGCCATCGACCCGGCGAGCACCGAGACGCCGCCGCTGGACGTCGTCGTCGTCACCGGCCTGTCGGGGTCCGGGAAGAACAGCGCGGGCCGCGTGCTCGAAGACCTCGGCTGGTTCGTCGTCGACAACCTGCCACCGGCGCTGCTGCTCCCCATGGTGGAGCTCGGCGCGCGCGGCGACCTGCGCCGGTTCGCCGCCGTCGTCGACGTGCGCAGCAGGGCCTTCTCCAGCGACCTGCAGGAGGCCATCCGGGTGCTGTCCGACGCCGGGCACCGGCCGCGGGTGGTCTACGTGCACGCCCGCGACGAGGTGCTGGTCCGCCGGTACGAGTCGAACCGCCGCGAGCACCCGCTCCAGGGCAACGGCACGCTGATCGACGGGATCACCGCAGAGCGGGCGCTGCTGACCGGCATCGCCGGCGAGGCGGACCTGTGGGTGGACACCAGCGACCTCAACGTCCACCAGTTGCGGGCGACGCTCGAGAACGCCTTCGCGCGGGCGGGCAGCACCCCGCCCCTGACCGCCACGGTGATGAGCTTCGGCTTCAAGTACGGCCTGCCGCTGGACGCCGACCTGGTGGTCGACGCCCGCTTCCTGCCCAACCCGCACTGGATCCCCGAGCTGCGGTCGCACACCGGCCGCGACGCCGACGTCCGTGACTACGTGCTCGGGCAGGACGCCGCCGCCGACTTCCTCGACCGGTACACCGAGGTCCTGCGACTGCTCATCCCGGGCTACCGGCGGGAGGGGAAGCGGTACCTGACGCTGGCGGTCGGCTGCACCGGCGGAAAGCACCGCAGCGTGGCGATCGCCGAGGAGTTCGCCCGCAGGCTCGGGGACGAGGGGATCGCCGCCGTCGCCCGTCACCGTGACCTGGGCCGCGAGTAGTGGGCGGCGCACCGGTCCCGCGGCGCGCGCCGCGGGTGGTGGCGTTCGGCGGCGGACACGGCCTGGCCGCGGCGCTGGCGGCCTGGCGACGGATCACCCCCGAGCTCACGGCGGTGGTGACAGTCGCCGACGACGGCGGCTCGTCCGGGCGGATCCGCCGGGAGATGCCCGTGCTGCCCCCCGGCGACCTGCGGATGGCGCTGGCCGCACTGGCAGGTGACGGGGAACGCGAGCAGACCCTCGCCGACCTGTTCCAGCACCGCTTCGGCGGCAGCGGCGTCCTGGCCGGACACCCCGTGGGGAACCTGCTCCTGACCGGTCTCGCGGAGATGCACGGCGGCGACACGGTGCGGGCGCTGGACGAGCTGGCCGCGCTGATCGGCGCGCGTGGCCGGGTGCTGCCCATGGCCGACGAGCCGCTCGACCTCGTCGCCCGCGTGGAGACCGCCGACCCGGACGACCCCGCCCGGGTGCGCACCATCCGCGGCCAGGTCGCCATCGCGGCCACCCCGGGCCGGGTGTGCGAGATCCGCATCGCGCCGGCCGATCCCGCCGTCCACCCGGCGGTGCTGGAGGCCATCGAGCAGGCCGACGTCGTCTCGCTCGGTCCCGGCTCCTGGTACACCTCGGTGCTGCCGCACCTGCTGGTGCCCCAGCTCCGCGCCGCCCTGGCCGCCACGGAGGCGCAGGTGGTCGTGGTGCTGAACCTCGAGCCGCAACCCGGTGAGACGGACGGCTTCTCCCCGGAGGAACATCTCTCCGTGCTGCAGGCCCATCTGGACGGAGTGGCGTTGCACACCGTGATCGCGGACGTGGAGGCGGTTGTTGACCGCCGTGGTCTCCTGGAGGCTGTCCGCGGGTGCGGTGCCGAGCTGCTGCTGGCGTCGGTCGCCGAGCCGGACGGCGCACCCCGGCACGACCCCGTGCGACTGTCCGCGGCCCTGGCCTCGGTGGTCGGCCTGCGGTGAACGAATAGGAGTGTCCGTGCGGGTACCGGGTGGATGGCCGTCTGGCCGGCACGAGGGGGAAAGGGGACGGCGTACATGACGCTGACCCGAGCTGCGGGCGCAGGACGTCCCGGGGGAACGTGGGGGTGGACAGCATGGCGATGACCGCCATGGTGAAGGACGAGCTCTCCAGGGTTGAGTGCACGAAGACTTCGGAGCGCAAGGCCGAGGTGACCGCTCTGCTGCGGTTCTCCGGTGGCCTGCACATCGTCGGTGGGCGGGTGGTCATCGAGGCGGAGCTGGACACCGGGTCGGTGGCCCGGCGACTGCGCCGGGACATCAGCGAGGTGTACGGCTACACCAGCGGGGTGAGCGTCCTGGCCGGCGGCAACATCCGCCGCGGCGTGCGGTACCTCGTGCGCATCGCGAAGCACGGCGAGGGTCTCGCCCGGCAGACCGGTCTGGTGGACCAGCGCGGGCGCCCGGTGCGCGGGCTGCCCCCGTCGGTCGTGTCGGGCAGCCTCAACGACGCCGAGGCGGCCTGGCGTGGCGCCTTCCTGGCGCACGGCTCGCTGACCGAGCCCGGTCGCTCCTCGTCGCTGGAGGTGACCTGCCCGGGGCCGGAAGCGGCCATGGCGCTGGTCGGCGCCGCCCGGCGCCTGGGCATCCCGGCCAAGGCCCGGGAGGTGCGCGGCATCGACCGGGTCGTCATCCGCGACGGCGAGGCGATCAGCCAGCTGCTCACCCGGATGGGCGCCCACGACGCGGTGCTGGCCTGGGAGGAGCGGCGGATGCGCCGCGAGGTCCGGGCGACCGCCAACCGGCTGGCCAACTTCGACGACGCGAACCTGCGCCGCTCCGCACGGGCCGCCGTGGCCGCCAGTGCCCGGGTCGAGCGGGCGCTGGAGATCCTCGGCGAGGACGCCCCGGAGCACCTGCTGGTCGCCGGCCGGCTCCGGCTCGAGTTCGGCCAGGCGTCGCTGGAGGAGCTCGGGCAGCGCGCCGACCCCCCGATGACCAAGGACGCCGTCGCCGGCCGGATCCGGCGGCTGCTGGCGATGGCCGACAAGCGGGCCAAGGACCTCGGCATCCCCGACACGGAATCCGTCGTCACCGACGACATGCTGGCCCAGTAGCGGCTCGCACTCGCCGGGCAGCACTCGGCCATTTCGTCGACAGGTCCGTCGCCCTCTGGGGTGGCGGGCCTGTCGACGTGCAGGCGCCGGCCCGCACCCCGGCGTCCTGGCTCACCTGACGGGGTCCTGGCTCACCGTCGACGCCGAGCCAGGACCCTTGATGATCACCTGGCCTGATCTTCGAGGGGTCGGAGGCCGGGGGTGGTCGCCCGAACGGGCGACCAGGAGCCGGTGCGGAGCCGGACCGATAGGGTCTGGCGGAGCGAGGCCGTGCGACGCGTGCGGCCGGCGAACGTGACGTTTTCCATGGGAGGTCTGCAGTGACGGTCCGGGTAGGCATCAACGGGTTCGGCCGGATCGGCCGCAACTTCTGGCGGGCCGTCGCCGCCAGCGGTCAGGACATCGAGATCGTGGCGGTCAACGACCTCACCAGCAACGAGGCACTCGCCCACCTGCTCAAGTACGACAGCATCCTGGGCCGGCTCCCGCAGGACGTCGTGGCCGACGGCGACGGCATCACCATCGGCGGCACCAAGATGAAGGTGCTCTCCGAGCGTGACCCGGCGAACCTGCCCTGGGCCGACCTGGGCGTCGACGTCGTCGTGGAGTCCACCGGCTTCTTCACCAAGGCCGCCGACGCGCGCAAGCACGTCGACGCCGGTGGCGCCAAGAAGGTCATCATCTCCGCGCCCGCCACCGACGACGACATCACGATCGTCATGGGCGTCAACGACGACCTGTACGACGGCTCCCAGACCGTCATCAGCAACGCGTCGTGCACCACGAACTGCCTGGCCCCGCTGGCCAAGGTCCTCAACGACGCCTTCGGCATCGAGCGCGGCCTGATGACCACGATCCACGCCTACACCGCCGACCAGAACCTGCAGGACGGTCCGCACAAGGACCTCCGCCGGGCCCGCGGCGCGGCGCTGAACATGGTGCCGACCTCCACCGGTGCCGCGAAGGCCATCGGCCTCGTGCTGCCCGAGCTCAAGGGCAAGCTCGACGGCTACGCCATCCGCGTCCCCGTGCCGACCGGCTCGGCGACCGACCTCACCGTGCAGCTCAAGCGCGAGGCGACGGCCGACGAGATCGACGCCGCCTACCGCGAGGCCGCCGCCGGCCCGCTCGGCAAGTACCTCACGTACACCTCCGACGAGATCGTGTCCTCGGACATCGTCACCGACCCGTCGTCCTGCATCTACGACGCGAAGCTGACCAAGGTGTTCGGGCCCATGGCCAAGGTGCTCGGCTGGTACGACAACGAGTGGGGCTACTCCAACCGCCTCGTCGACCTCACCGCCCTGGTGGGCTCGAAGCTCTGATGCGCTCCGTCGACGACCTCATCGCCGAGGGCGTCTCAGGTCGGCGCGTGCTCCTGCGCGCCGACCTGAACGTCCCGCTCGACAAGTCCACCGGCGCCATCACGGATGACGGCCGGATCCGCGCCAGCCTGCCCACCCTGCAGGCGCTGCGCGACGCCGGTGCACGGGTGATCGTGGCCGCGCACCTCGGCCGGCCGAAGGGCACGCCGGACCCGCAGTTCTCCCTGGCGCCGGTCGCCGCGCGACTCGGTGAGCTGCTGGGGACGGCGGTGCCGCTGGCCGCCGACGTCGCCGGTGACGACGCCCGGGCCAAGGCCGCCGCCCTCGGCGAGGGTGACGTGCTCCTGCTGGAGAACGTCCGTTTCGAGGCGGCCGAGACGTCGAAGGACGACGCCGAGCGCGGCGAGCTGGCCGATCGGTTGGCCGCCCTGGCCGACCTCTACGTCGACGATGCGTTCGGTGCGGTGCACCGGAAGCACGCCTCGGTGTTCGACGTCGCCGAGCGGCTGCCGCACGCCGCCGGGCGGCTGGTCGCTCGTGAGCTGGAGGTGCTCACCCGGCTCACCCAGGACCCCGACCGGCCGTACGTGGTCGTCCTGGGCGGCTCGAAGGTGAGCGACAAGCTGGCCGTCATCGAGGCGCTGCTGCCCAAGGTGGACCGGCTGCTCGTCGGCGGCGGGATGTGCTTCACGTTCCTCGCCGCCCAGGGACACGGCGTGGGCGGCTCGCTGCTGGAGGCCGACCAGGTGGACACCTGCCGCCGGTTGCTCGCCGAGGCGGGGGACCGCATCGTGCTGCCGGTGGACGTCATCGCCGCCACGGCGTTCAGCGCTGACGCGGAGACCAGCGTGGTCCCGGTGGAGGAGATCCCCGACGGCCGGATGGGACTGGATGTGGGCCCGCGCACCGTCGAGCTGTTCGGCGCCACCCTGGGCGATGCGCGGACCGTGTTCTGGAACGGGCCCATGGGCGTCTTCGAACTGGCGCCGTTCCAGGCCGGTACGCGGGGCGTGGCCCAGGCCGTCGGCGCCGTCGACGGGCTCTCCGTGGTCGGCGGTGGCGACTCCGCGGCCGCGGTGCGGGTCCTGGGTCTCGACGAGGACGCCTACGGCCACATCAGCACCGGTGGTGGCGCATCCCTGGAGTACCTGGAGGGCCGGCAGCTGCCGGGCCTCGCGGTGCTGGCCGGCCGAGCGGGGGAGTGAGATGGCACGCAGCGACCGTTCCCGGGCCCGGGAGGGTCGCCGGCCGTTGATCGCCGGCAACTGGAAGATGCACATGACCCACCTGGAGGCCATCGGCCTGGTCCAGAAGGTGGTGTTCTCGCTCAAGGAGAAGGATCTCGACACCGCCGAGGTCGTCGTCCTGCCGCCGTTCACGGCGCTGCGCAGCGTGCAGACGCTGGTCACCGGCGACAAGCTGGGCATCGGCTACGGCGCGCAGGACCTCGCAGCAGCGGACTCCGGCGCCTACACCGGTGAGGTCAGCGGCGGGATGCTCAGCGCCCTGGCCTGCAGCTACGTCGCGGTCGGTCACTCGGAGCGCCGGGCGCTGAGCGGCGAGGACGACGTCGTCGTCGCCGCCAAGGTGAATGCGGCGCTGCGCCACGGCATCGTGCCGATCCTCTGCGTGGGGGAGGGGCTCGACGTCCGCCGGGCGGGCACGCACGTCGCGCACTGCACCGGCCAGCTCGACGCCGCGCTCGAGGGGCTGACCGCCGAGCGGCTGACCGCGCCGGGCGACGGCACGGGGAGTGGTGCGGGCGCGGGCGGTCGGCTCGTCGTCGCCTACGAGCCGGTGTGGGCGATCGGCACCGGCGAGGTGGCCACCCCCGAGGACGCGCAGGAGGTCTGCGGTGCCCTGCGGGCACGGCTCGCCGAGCGCTTCGGCACCGAGACGGCTCAGTCCGTCCGTATCCTCTACGGCGGGTCGGTGAAGGCCGCCAACACAGCCGGGATCCTGGCCGGGGCGGACATCGACGGCGCGCTCGTCGGCGGTGCCAGCCTGGACGCCGACGAGTTCGCCCAGATCTGTCGGATCGCCGCCGGCGGTAGCTGAACCCTGCTGCCCGCCCCGGCCGGACACGCGTGGAGGCAGGCAGCAGGTGGTGCAGCAGACGCTGGAGCGGCTGGCCGATCGGCATCCCGCGTGGACGCGGGACCGGTCGCGCCGGCGTCTGCTCGGGGCGGCCGCCGTCGTCCTCCTCGTGCTCGTGGTCGCCGTGAGCTGCCTGGGCGGCGGCGGAGGGCGGGCTGACGTCCCGGTGCTGGCCGACGGTCCCGACGCGGGTGTCGAGGGTGTCCGGTCCCCGTCGGACGAGCCCGGCGGCACCCTGCGCGTGGTCGCACCGGCCATCGACAGCCTGGACCCGCAGCGTTCCTACCTGCCCGGGGTCTGGAACCTCATGCGGCTCTACACCCGCACACTGGTCACCTTCGCCAGCAAGCCGGGGACGACGGCGGAACTGGTTCCCGACCTGGCCACCGACCTCGGCACGGTGTCCGAGGACGGGCTCAGCTGGACCTACACCCTCAAGGAAGGGGTGCGGTTCGAGAACGGCCGGCCGATCACCAGCCGGGACGTCAAGTACGGCATCCAGCGGTCGTTCGCCTCGGACGTGATCGTCGGGGGGCCGACCTACGTCGTCGATCTGCTGGACGACCCGGCGAATCCGTACCCGGGGCCGTTCTCCACCGAGGAGGACGACCCCGACCTGACCGCCATCGAGACCCCCGACGACCGGACGATCGTCTTCCGGCTGCGCGCACCGCAGCCGGATTTCCCGTACGTCCTGGCGCTCCCCTCGAGCAGCCCGGTGCCGGCCGAGGCCGACACCCGGGGCGAGTACGGCCGGGATCCGGTGTCTTCGGGCCCCTACGCCATCAGCTCGGTGGATCCGGAGACCGGCATCCTGCTGGAGCGCAACCCGCAGTGGGACCCGGCGACCGACCAGGTCCGGACCGCGCTGCCCGACAGCGTGGTCGTCCGGACGGGGTTGTCCGGCCTGGCGCGGGACCAGGCGCTGCTGGCCGGCTCCGCGGACATCGACATCTCGGGGACCGGCGTCCAACCTGCGACGACGGCGCGGTTGACCGGCGAGGACGCCGAGCCCCTGCTGGAGCGGGTCGACGACGTGACGACCGGGGCGGTCCGGGTGCTGGCCCTGCCGACCGACGTGGCTCCCATGGACAACGCCGACTGCCGGGCAGCGATCGCCGCGGCGATCGACCGGCGCGGCGTGCAGTCCGCGCTGGGCGGAGCGGTCGACGCGGTACGGGCCGGCCAGTTGTGGCCCCGCGCGATGGAGGGTGGTCCGGAGGACGCCGGGACGGAGCCGGACCCGGACGCGGCCCGGGCTGCGCTGGAGGACTGCGGCCGGCCCGAGGGGTTCACCACCGTGCTGGCGGTGCCGGACGTCGCCAGCAGCGTCGACGTCGCCGACGAGATAGCCAGGCAGCTCGGCGAGGTGGGTATCGGCGTCGACGTCCGCCCGCTGGACCCGGCGACGTTCTACGCGACCGAGGTGGGCAACCCGGCCAACGTCGCGAGCAACGGTTACGGGCTGGTGCTCGCCACGCGCACCCCCGACCTGCCGACTCCGTCCTCCTTCCTCGTGCCGCTGGTCGACGGCCGGAGCATCGCGAAGGTCGGCAACCCGAACTACGCGCGGCTCGACGATCCCGAGATCAACGCGCTCGTCGACCGGGCGAAGGCGGGCGAGGCCGAGTGGGCTGAGGTCGCCGAAGCCGCCCGGGCGAGCGCGGCGTACGTCGCCCTGACCGAGACCCGGATCCAGCTGGTGTCCGGTCAGCGACTGCGCAACGGCCTGGTCATGCGCCCCTACGACGGCTACGACCTCGCCACCGCCGGGGTCCGCTGACAGCCGCGGGGGCACCGCAGCGAGCAGCGGACCGCGGCGCGGGAGCGGACCGCGACAGGGTCCGCTGACCGGTTGCCCGCCGCACGTCGGCTAGGCTCGGAACGAGAGCTGGCGTCCGTCGCCGGTCGTCGAGCCTTCCGGAGAGGTCAATGGAGCTGGTCCTCAACGTGCTGCTGGTCCTCAGCAGCCTGCTCCTCATCGTGCTGATCCTGCTGCACCGCGGCAAGGGCGGTGGGCTGTCGTCGATGTTCGGTGGTGCGGCGTCCTCCTCGCTGTCCGGGTCGTCGGTGGTGGAGAAGAACCTCAACCGGCTGACCGTGTTCACCGCGCTGATCTGGACGGTGTGCATCGTGGGCCTGGGCATCCTGATCAAGGTCCAGGCCTGAGCAAGGGCCCTCCTGCCCCCACCACTCGCAAGCTCGTGGCGGAACCCTGCACGAGGGCCGTTCCAGCACATGACGATCGGCGCGCAATCGTGACCGGAGCGTGGCCCGTCAGGCCCTAGACTGCCCGCACGGTGGTCAGCGCCGCCGCACCCGGACCGACGATCAGGGGGCAGACGTGGCTGGTGGGAACGCGATCCGGGGCAGCCGGGTCGGTGCGGGACCGATGGGCGAGGTCGAACGCGGGGAATCCGCGCCCCGGCGGCGCATCCCGTTCTGGTGCGCGAACGGGCACGAGACGCGGGTGATCCTCGCCCACGAGGCCGACGTCCCCGAGTTCTGGGACTGCCCCCGCTGCGGGTTGCCGGCCGGGCAGGACCAGGCCGCCCCGCCGCCGGCGCCACGGATCGAGCCCTACAAGACGCACCTCGCCTACGTGCGCGAGCGGCGCAGCGACGCCGACGGCGACGCCCTGCTCCAGGAGGCGCTCGATCGGCTCCGGGTCCGCCGCGGCGGCTGAGGGTCAGTCCCCGCCGCGGGGCAGCTGGGCGGCGGCGGCCGCGTCGAGCAGCCACCGGGTCGCCCGCCGACCGTGCACGCCGGCGGCCGGTACGTCCGCCGGTGCCGCACCGCTCAGTGCTGCGGCGACTGCGGGGGCCTTGCCGCCACCGGTCACCACCATCCAGATCTCCTCGGCGCTGTTGATCGCGCTGAAGCCGAGGCTGACGCGGGTGGGTGGCGGCTTGGGGCAATCGCGGACCGCGAACACCGGCCGGTCGTCCCGCACCGCGGGGGAGTCGGGGAAGATCGAGGCAGTGTGGCCCTCCGGGCCCATACCGAGGAGCAGCACGTCGAACCGGGGCAGGCTCTCGCCCTCGGGTGCGGCTGCGGCGAGCTGCTCGGCGTACCAGGCAGCCGCCTCGTCGGGGCCGGCGAACTCTCCGTCCGACGGGGGCATGGCGTGCACGCGGGCCGCCGGCACGCCGACCACGTCCAGCAGCGCGGTACGGGCCTGCTCCTCGTTGCGCTCGTCGTCCTCGCCCGGCACGAACCGCTCGTCGCCCCACCAGACGTCCACCGCGGTCCAGTCGACGGTCTCGCGCACCGGTTCGGCGGCCAGCCCGGCGACCCGCTCCAGGACGGCGATCCCGATCCCACCGCCGGTCACCACCAGCGACGCGGTGCCGTGCACCGCCTGCGCGGCAGCGAGCCGGGCGACCAGCGCCTCGGCCACCGCCCGGGCCAGCCGGACATCGTCGGGCTCGATGACGATGTCGGGCACGGGCCGCTCGCCCTGGGCGAGTTCGGCCGATACTCGGTCGCCGGGGGAGACGCTCACGGGGTGGCTCCTTCGGGTGCGGTGGGCTGGTCGGTGTCCTGGGGGGACGCGGGGTCGAGCCAGACGTGTTCACGGACCCGGGGCCGGTCGGCGAGGCCGCGGACGCCCGTCGTGGCCTCCAGGGCCTCGCTGTAGGGCTCGTCGGGATCCAGCCGGCGCAGTTCCTCGCTGAGCAGATCGCCGAGCACGCGCTCGGGCAGCGCGACCGTGGAGTCCGGCCGGTGCGGCTGCGAGATGACGGCGCCGCCGCGGTGGTCGGCCCGAATCTCGACCTGTTCGTGCTGGTCCAGCTCCAGAGCCACCGCGGTGACCCCGCTGGGCCCCGAGCGGTGCGCATCCTCGGTGATGTCGACCGGGCAACCGCTGCGGGAGGACAGCCATCCGGCCAGCAGACGGGCCGTGGCGTTGCCCGGATCGCCCTGGATGGATCCGCCGAGCACCCGTACGGGCTCCCCGCGGCGGCCCGACACCGAGTCCACGGTCGAGGCCAACGCCGTCCGCCACGCGGTGGCGCGGGTCCAGGCGAGGTCGGTGTCGCCCGGGGCGTAGTCCTCGGCCTGCACCCGGAGCGCGGCCAGCGGGTCCTCGGCCAGCGAGCTGTCCGTGATCCGCCGGTGGGCGAAGACCGACAGCGCATCGGTGGCCAACCGCTCCGGGGCAGCCCCGTGCCACCAGGTGACGACGGGGGCGTCGGCGGCCAGCAGCGGCAGCACCACCGACTCGGCGTGCAGCGCCAGCCGGCCGTACATGCGCATGACCACCGCCTCGCCCGGCCCGAGACGGCCACCGATGACCACCTCGGCGTCCAGCCGCGGGCCCGGTGCGTCGATCTGCCGCCGCACCACGACGAGCACTCGGCAGGGGTGCATCTCGGCGGCGTGGGTGGCCGCCTCCTCCGCTTCGGTCACCCGGCTCTCGTCGGCGACGACGACGAGGGTGAGGGCCACCCCGGAGAGAACCGCCCCTCCGGTGCGTCGCTGGGCGGCCAGTTCCTTGACGACCGCCGATCCGGTGGTGTCCCACAACGTGGTCACGGTTCCTCCTCGCTGGCGCTCGTCGGCACCGCGCCCATCGGTGCTCTGCTCACGGATGACCTCGCAAGCTCGGTCACGGTCCCTCCTCGCTGGCGCTCGTCGGCACCGCGCCCATCGGTGCTCTGCTCACGGATGACCTCGCAAGCTCGGTCATCAGGGTCTCCTCCGGTGGGCGGGAGCGCAGCAGCGGCTTCACGGCCGCCGCCAGCGGCGGCCTTCGGCGGCGAGCATCTCGTCGGCGGCCCGCGGGCCCCATTCGCCGGCGCGGTACGGGTGGGGTGCCGTGCCCCGCCAGAAGTCCTCCAGCGGGTCGATCACGGCCCAGGATGCCTCGACCTCGGCGTTGCGCGGGAAGAGGGTCGCGTCGCCGAGGAGGACGTCGAGCAGCAGCCGTTCGTAGGCCTCCGGGCTGGACTCGGTGAACTGCTCGCCGTAGAGGAAGTCCATGGAGACGTCCCGGACCTCCATGACGCTGCCCGGCACCTTGGACCCGAACTTCAGGGTGACCCCTTCGTCGGGCTGCACGCGGACCACGAGCTGGTTGCTGCCCAGCTCCTCGGTGTCGGTGTCGGCGAACGGCAGGTGCGGGGCGCGCTTGAACACCAGCGCGATCTCGGTGACCCGCCGGGGGAGCCGCTTGCCGGCGCGCAGGTAGAAGGGGACCCCGGCCCAGCGGCGCGTCTCCACGCCGAGCCGGACGGCGGCGAACGTCTCCGTCGTGGAGTCGGGATCGACCCCCTCCTCCTGGCGGTACCCGTTCACCCGTTCCCCGGCGAGCCATCCCTGCTCGTACTGGCCCCGGACGGCGAACGCGCCCATGTCCTCGGGGATCGAGACGGCCCGCAGCACCTTGAGCTTCTCGGTGCGGATCTCCTCGGCGGAGAACTCGACCGGCTCCTCCATGGCGGTCAGCGCCAGCAGCTGCAGCAGGTGGTTCTGCAGCACGTCGCGGGCCGCGCCGGTCTTCTCGTAGAAGCCGGCCCGGCCGCCGATGCCGACGTCCTCGGCCATGGTGATCTGGACGGAGTCGACGTTGTACCCGTTCCAGATCGGCTCGAACAGGGTGTTGGCGAAGCGCAGCGCCAGCAGGTTCTGGACGGTCTCCTTGCCCAGGTAGTGGTCGATCCGGAAGACGTCGTCGGCGGAGAACACCGAGTCGACCAGCGCGTTGAGTTCCCGGCTGGAGGCCAGGTCCTCGCCGAACGGCTTCTCGACGACGACCCGACGCCAGCGGCCGGGGGTGTTCTCGGCCATCCCGGTGCGCTGCATCTGCTTGAGGACGACGGGGAACATCGCCGGCGGGATGGACAGGTAGAACGCCGCGTTCCCGCCGATGCCGTGGCTGCCCTCGAGCTCGTGCAGTGCCCCGGCGAGCTCGTCGAAGGCGTTGTCGTCGTCGAAGGAGCCCTGCACGAAGTGCACGCTGGCGGCGAGCCGCTCCCAGACCTCCTCCCGCCACGGTGTCCGGGCGCTCTTCCGCGCCGCCTCGCGGGCCAGCTCGGCGAACTCCGTGTCGCCCCAGTCCCGGCGGGCGAAGCCCAGCAGCGCGAAGTTGGTGGGCAGCAGGCCGCGGTTGGCGAGGTCGTAGACGGCCGGCAGCAGCTTCTTGCGCGCCAGGTCGCCGGTGATGCCGAAGACCACCAGGGCGCACGGCTCGGGCACCCGGGGCAGCCGCCGGTCCCGCGGATCGCGCAGCGGGTTGGGGATCATCGCGGGCCGCGCAGCGGGGAGATGTTCATCGTCCGTCCTCGTCATCGGGGGAGCCAGCCGTCCGTTCCCGGGCAACGGACGGTGGGGCGGAGCAGGCGCGGCTCGAGGGGCGGTGCTCCGGCGTGGCTCCCGGCGGTCAGCTCAGGGTGGTGAGCAGCTGGTCGATGCCCGCCGCCCGGTCGGTCAGGTGGAGATGCAGCAGCGGACGGTCCCGGTCGGTCAGCGCCTTGCGGTCACCGGCGGCCTGGGCGGCCTGCAGGGTCCCGAAGGTGTACGGCTGTTCGGGCACGGGCAGGTCCCCGGCCACCGCACCGGTGACCTGCAGGAAGACGCCGACCTGCGGACCGCCCTTGTGGTACTGGCCGGTCGAGTGCAGGAAGCGCGGGCCCCAGCCGAAGGTGACCGCGTGCTCGGTGCGGCGGGCCAACGCAGCCCGGACGTCGGCCGCGCGGGCGTCCCCGAGACGGTCCAGGTAGGCCATGACGGCCAGGTACCCGCGGGGAGGGATGCCCGCCAGTAGCGCGTCGAGCGCGAGGGAGAGCCCGTCGTGGGACGAGAGGTCCACGCCCTTGAGCACCTCGGCGCCGCCGCGGATCTCCACGGCCCCGATCGTCGCGACCGGCTGCTCGTCGGGCAGACCGGCGGCGAGGATGGCCTGGGTGTTCTCCTTGCTCTCGGTCACGTTGGGCTGGTCGAAGGGGTTGATCCCCAGGACCCGGCCCGCCACCGCGGTGGCGTACTCCCAGCCGAGGAACTGCGCACCCAGCGGGCCGGTGACGCCGATCGACGGCGCCCAGCCGGGGGCGTCCGCTCCGGCCAGGGCCAGCAGCACGTCGGCGGCGGACCCGCCCGGTGCCTTCGGGGACTCGAGCACCACCGGCAGGATGCCGCGGCCCTGCTTGCCCGTGGACTCGGCGATCAGCTGCTCGGCCCAGTCGCCGAAGCCCTGGACCGGGGTGTCGCCGGCGTCGGCGAGCGCGAGCTTGTCCCGCCCGGTCCGGAAGGCGGCACCCAGCGCGATGCCCAGCTCCATCGCCGGTCCGGCCGGGTCGGCCAGCCGCTCGGCGAGCTCCTCGGCGTCGTCGACCAGTGCGGCGACATCGGCGCCGGCCAGCGCCGACGGCACCAGCCCGAACGCCGACAGGGCGCTGTAGCGTCCGCCCACCGTCGGGTCGGCGAGGAACACCGCGCGGGCACCCATGGCCGCGGCCGTCTCGGCCAGCGGCGAACCAGGATCGGTGACGACGACGAACCGCGCGCCGATCTGCTTCTCGTCCAGCCCCGCCTCGGCGAAGGCGGCGATGAACGCCCGGCGCTGGCTCTCGGTCTCCACCGTGCCGCCGGACTTGGAGCTGATCACCACCACCGTCCGCTCCAGATCGGTCATGGCGGCGGCCACCTGTCCGGGGTCGGTGGTGTCCAGCACGACGAGGGGCACGCCGGCGGTCCGGCAGATGACCTCCGGCGCCAGCGACGAGCCCCCCATCCCGCAGAGCACGACGCGGTCCAGCGCCTCGGCGGCCAGCTGCGAGCGCAGCTCGGCCAGCTGCGTCACCAGCGACCGCGAGCTCGCGGGCAGGTCCAGCCAGCCCAGCCGGACCGCCGCCTCGCTCTCGGCATCCGGACCCCACAGGGTCGCGTCCTTGCGGACCAGCCGGGCAGCGACGTCGTCCTGCACCAGCTGGGCGCGGACCGGCTCGGGCACTTCCAGCCCGTGCGTGGTGACCCGGAGCGTCACTTCGTCTCCTCGCTGGCGCTCGTCGCCCGCTTTCCGCGGGTCGCTCGGTCGCTGCATGAGCTCGCACGCTCGTTCACTTCTTGTCCTCGAGCTCCGTGCGGACGCTTTCGGTGAGCTCGTCCCAGGAGTCGACGAACTTCTGCACGCCCTCCTCCTCGAGCACGCGGAAGACGTCGTCGAGGTCGACGCCGGCGTCGCGCACCGCCTGCAGCACCGCCGCCGCGTCGTCGTAGGACTTCTGCACCGGCGTGCCCGGCGTCCCGTGGTCGGCGTAGGCCATCAGCGTCTTCTCCGGCATGGTGTTGACCGTGCCGGGGGCGATCAGCTCGCTGATGTACAGCGTGTCGGAGTAGTCCGGGTTCTTGACGCCGGTCGAGGCCCACAGCGGGCGCTGCGGCCGGGCACCCTTCGCTTCGAGGGCGCGCCAGCGGTCAGAGGAGAACACCTCCTCGTAGGCCTGGTAGGCCAGCTGTGCGTTGGCCACGCCGGCCTTGCCCTTGAGCGAGGAGTCGGCGTCGGCGGCGTCCAGGCGCTTGTCGATCTCGCTGTCCACGCGGGACACGAAGAACGAGGCCACCGACTCCAGGCCGGACAGGTCGGCCTCGGGGTCCTCGGCCAGCCGCTGCTCCAGGCCGTTGAGGTAGGCGTCCATGACCGCGCGGTACCGCGCGAGACTGAAGATCAGGGTGACGTTGACGCTGATCCCGCGGGAGATCGACGTGGTGATCGCCGATAGGCCGGCCTCGGTGGCCGGGATCTTGATGTACAGGTTCGGCCGGTCGACCAGCCACCACAGGTGCGCGGCCTCGGCGGCCGTGGCATCGGTGTCGTTGGCGAGACCCGGCGCCACCTCGAGCGAGACCCGCCCGTCACCGGGCTGCCGATCGGCCAGCGGCCGGAGCAGGTCGCAGGCGTCGCGGACGTCGGCGGCGGTGACGGTCCGCAGCCCCTCATCGACGCTGACCTGGCGCACCGCCAGCGCGTGCAGCTGGTCGTCGTAGGAGTCCGATCCGCTGATCGCCGCGGCGAAGATGGTCGGGTTCGTGGTGACGCCGACGACGGAGTGCTCGTCGACCAGCGACTGCAGGTTGCCGCTGCGGATGCGGTCGCGCGAGAGGTCGTCGAGCCAGACGGCGACCCCCGCGGCCGACAGCTCGGCCAGGTTCTCGTTCTGTGCCATGTCAGTGCCTTCCTGGTGAGGTGCTGGAACGGCCGCCGTTCAGGGGCCCGCGCCGAGCTCGCGAGGCGTGGGGGGAACGGTGGTCCTTCATCGGTCGCCGGTGGCCTGGGGGAGGCCGCCGGAGGCGGCGACGGGACCGGCGGGGACGGCGGCGCCGGACCGTGCCGCCTCGATGCTCTCGCGGGCGGCGGCGACGACGGCCTCGTCGGTGAGGCCGAACTCCTCGTAGAGCACGGTGTACGCGGCGCTGGCGCCGTAGTGGTTCAGCCCGACGATCCGGCCGGCGTCGCCGACGAACTCGCGCCACCCCATGGGGACGCCCGCCTCGACGCTGACGCGGGCGCGGACCGTGGGCGGGAGCACCTCGTCCTTGTAGGACTGGTCCTGGTCGGCGAACCACTCGACGCAGGGCACCGAGACCACGCGGGTCGGGACGCCGTCGGCCTCCAGCCGTTCGCGGGCGGCGACCGCGATCTGCACCTCGGAGCCGGTGCCGAGCAGGATCACCTCGGGCGCCCCCCCCGACGCCTCGGCGAGGACGTACGCGCCGCGGGCGACGCCCTCGGCCGAGCCGAACTGCTCCCGGTCGAACACCGGCAGGTTCTGCCGGGACAGCAGCAGGCCGGCCGGCCGGTCGTTGTTCTCCAGGATCGTCCGCCAGGCGACGGTGACCTCGTTGGCGTCCGCGGGGCGGACGACGTCGAGGCCGGGGATGGCGCGCAGCGCGGCGAAGTGCTCGATCGGCTGGTGGGTCGGGCCGTCCTCGCCCAGGCCGATCGAGTCGTGGGTCCACACGTAGGTGACCGGGAGCTGCATGAGCGCGGCCAGCCGCACCGCGCCGCGCATGTAGTCGGAGAAGGTGAGGAACGTGCCGCCGTACACGCGGGTGCCGCCGTGCAGCGCGATGCCGTTCATGACCGCGCCCATGGCGTGCTCGCGGACGCCGAAGTGGATCGTGCGGCCGTAGGGCCCGCCGGACCACATCTTGGTCTGCCGGTCGGCGGGCAGGAACGACGGTTCGCCCTCCACCGCGGTGTTGTTGCTCTCGGCGAGGTCGGCGGAGCCGCCCCACAGTTCGGGCACCTTCGGGTAGAAGGCGGCGAGGACCTTGCCCGACGCCTTGCGGGTGGCCACGCCCTTCTCGTCGGCGGGGAAGGACGGCAGCCCCTCGGCCCAGCCCCCGGGCAGCCGGCGCTCCCGCATCCGGGCCAGCAGCGCGGCGCCCTCGGTGTCGGCCTGCTCCCAGGCGGTGAAGGCCTCGTCCCACTCGGCGCGGTCGGCGCGGCCCTTCTGGACGACGGAGCGGGCGTGCTCCAGCACGTCGTCGTCGACCTGGAAGGTGCGCTCGGGATCGAAGCCGAGGATCTCCTTGGTGGCGCGGACCTCGTCCTCGCCCAGCGCGGAACCGTGCGAGGCGCCGGTGTTCTGCTTCGTCGGCGCGGGCCAGGCGATGACCGTCCGCAGCACGATGAGGGAGGGGCGGGACGTCTCGGCCTTCGCGGCGGCGAATGCGGCGTCCACGGCGGCGAGGTCCTCGCCGTCGGCGACGTGCTGCACGTGCCAGCCGTAGGCCTCGTAGCGCTTGCCGACGTCCTCGGTGAAGGCGACGGTCGTGTCGTCCTCGATGGAGATCTCGTTGTCGTCGTAGACCAGCGTCAGGTTGCCGAGCCGCTGCGTGCCGGCCAGCGACGACGCCTCGCCGCTGACGCCCTCCTCCAGGTCGCCGTCGGAGGCGAAGCACCAGATGGAGTGGTCGAAGAGGCTCTCGCCCTCGGGTGCGTCGGGGTCGAGCATCCCGCGCTCGCGCCGCGCCGCCATCGCCATGCCGACGGCGTTGCCGACACCCTGGCCCAGCGGCCCGGTCGTCGTCTCGATGCCCGGGGTGTGGTTCACCTCCGGGTGCCCCGGGGTCTTCGAGCCCCAGGTCCGCAGCGCCTTGAGGTCGTCGAGCTCCAGGCCGTAGCCGGAGAGGAACAGCTGCACGTACAGCGTCAGGCTGGAGTGCCCCATCGAGAGGACGAAGCGGTCGCGGGCGACCCAGTTCGGGTCGGTCGGGTCGTGCCGCAGCCACTTGTGGAACAGCAGGTACGCGGTCGGGGCCATGCTCATGGCCGTGCCCGGGTGGCCGTTGCCCACCTTCTGGACGGCGTCCATCGCGAGCACGCGCGCGGTGTCGATGGCCCGGCGGTCCAGGTCGCCGAAGCCCTCTGGGAGGGTCGGCCGCGGCTGGGACGGGTTCCCGGTCGGGGCGTCGGTCGCGGCCTCGGCGGGCGCCTCCGGCCCGGTGCTTCGCGTGTCCATCTGGTCGGTTCTCCCTCGAGTAGGCCTGACGTCGTGCCCGGGCGGAGCGGCCGCCGCCGGCGGAGGTGCGCCGTAGCCCGCCTGCGGCGTCCTCGGGCCGCTGCTGCGGTCGGTGGCGCGACGACGTCGACACCGTCGCCCCTACCCGCTGCACCGGTGGCAGCAACGTGATCAAGCCTAGTCATCCCAGGCCATGCCGTCCGGCTGCCCCGGAACCGGCCGGGGCTACAGTGGAGCAGTTCCGCTCTCCGGTCCGAAGGGATCCCGTGGTGCCCTGCTGCCCGCGCGCGACCGCGCACGAGGGCACCCGGTGACGGCGCTGTCCGAGCGCCCCGCCGCCTCCGCGCGTGGCCTCGCCACCCGTCTCCGTGCACGGGTCGGCGCCTACGTGGGCCTCACCAAGCCGCGGATCATCGAGCTGCTGCTCATCACCACCGTGCCGGCGATGATGCTGGCCGATCGCGGCTGGCCGTCGTGGACGCTGCTGCTGAGCACTCTGGTCGGCGGCACGTTGGCCGCGGGCGCGGCCAACGTCTTCAACTGCTGGTACGACCGCGACATCGACCGGATGATGAACCGCACCCAGAAGCGGCCGCTGGTCACCGGCGCGGTGTCCCCGCGGGCGGCGCTGGTCTTCGGCGTGGTGCTCACGGTGGCGTCCATCGTGCTGCTCGCGCTGACCACCACGCCGCTGGCCGCGGCCCTGGCGGCGGGAGCGATCTTCTACTACGCCGTCCTCTACACCATGGTGTTCAAGCGGCACACCCGGCGCAGCACCGAGTTCGGCGGGGTGCCGGGTGCGGCGCCGGTGCTGATCGGCTGGGCGGCGGTGACCGGCTCCCTGGACTGGCCGGCGGTCGTCGTCTTCGGCGTCGTCTTCTGCTGGCAGATGCCGCACTTCTGGGCGCTGGCGCTGCGGTTCAAGGACGACTACGCGCGGGCCGATGTGCCGATGCTGCCGGTGGTCACCAGCGCCCTGTCGGTGGGACGGCAGACCGTCGCCTGGAGCTGGGTGACCGTCGCCGTCTCGCTGCTGCTCTGGCCGGTCGGGGCCGAGTACGGCGTCGGCCTCGGCTACACGATCGCTGCCGCGGTTCTCGGTGCCTGGTTCCTCATCGAGGCGCACCGGCTGCTGCTCCGCATCCGGACCGGCGGGGAGACCAAGCCGATGCAGCTGTTCCACGTCTCGATCTCGTACCTGGCGCTGCTGATGGTCGCGATCGTCGTCGACGCCATCATCTGAGCCTCTCCGAGCGTGTGCGCCGGCGCCCGGTTCCGGCGATCAGAACTGTGCGTGAGCGCCCACGCTCTAGCGCCCTGTCCACAGGTTCCGGCTGCTGTCCCCATAGAGGCGCCCGACTCGACAGGGTCGCGCGGTGGCGTACGACATCCCGACCTTGCTCGGCCCCGACGGTTGGGCGACATGGGAGGCGCTCACCGCACGGGTCGATCGCAAGACCCTCACCGCCTGGGTGGCGACCGGCCGGCTGCGCCGCATCCAGCCAGGGGTGTACGCCCTTCCCGCGGTGGCCGATGACTGGCGGGTCCGTCTCGAGGCCGCGGTCCAGGCGTGCGACGGGGTGGTCAGCCATCACAGCGCACTCGCCTTGTGGGAGCTCCTGCCGCCGGGAGGCCCGGTCCACCTCACCGTCGACCTCCGGCGCAGCGGGCGCGGGGCAGCGGGTGTCGTGCTCCACCGCAGTCGCGACGTCGCCGACACGGTCCAGCGGGTCGACGGCTTGCCCGTGACCTGCGTCGAGCGCGCAGTCGTGGACACCTGGGGCCGACCGCACGGCGTCCGCCGATCGGACCTCCGTGCCGCGGCCATCACCGCCGTCCGTCGCCGGCTGTGCCTTCCGCGGCAGCTGAGCGCCGAGATCGAACGGCGCCCGCGTCTCCCGGGGCGTGCGGCACTCGTCGAGCTGGTCGGCCTGCTCGCCGACGGGTGCCAGAGCGAGCTGGAGATCTGGGGCTGTCTCCAGGTGTTCTGCGCGCCTGGAATGCCCGCGTTCGTCCAGCAGCGGCCGGTCACGGTCGCCGGGCGGACGCACTACCTCGATGTCGCCTACGAAGACGTCCTGCTCGCGGTGGAGATGGACGGCGCCGCCTGGCACGGTTCCCGCGAGCAGCGTGAGAGGGACATCCGCCGCGATGCTCTGCTGGCCACCATCGGCTGGCAGACGCTGCGCTTCGGTTACCGCCGGCTGACCAGCGATCCGGAGGGGTGCCGACGCGAGCTCCACGCCGTCCACGCCGCCCGGCGACGTCTCTTCAGGCGCGACCGTGTGCGCTGAGGCCCGGTTCCTGAGTCCCGGACTCCGCTGGAGTGCACACGCTCGCGGCCGTGCTCAGCGGGTGGCGGCGGCCGGTTCCGTCGATGAGGCCAGCGGCAGCTCCGACGCCGGGCCGCGGACCGACCAGACCAGCCGCGCCGTGTACGCGGTGACCAGCACCGCGCCGAGCATGTGCGCCAGGACCAGGGCGATCGGCAGGTCGGTGAAGTACTGCACGTACCCGATGACGCCCTGTGCCAGCTGGACGACCAGCAGGTCGCGGGTGGCGCGGCGGACCCGGCCGGGGGAGTCGGTCGCGTGGAGTGCGACCAGCAGGGCGATGGTCAGGCCGAGGAGCAGGAAGACGACGTCGGCGTGCAGCTGGCTCACCAGCTCCGGATCGAAACCCATGCGGACCGGGGTGGCGTCCGGATCGTCGGGCACGTCACCGCTGTGCGGCCCGCTCCCGGTGACGACGGTGCCGAGCACGAGGACGGCGGCGGTGGCGGCGGCGATGCCGTTGACCAGGAGGACGAGGGGGCGGCGCAGCAGCGGCCCACCGACGCCCGGCTCCCGCGAGCGCAGCCAGAGCGTGGTCGCGAGGGCCACGAGGACCGCCGAGAGGAGGAAGTGCGCGGCCACGGTCCACGGGTTGAGCCCGGTGAGCACGGTGACCCCGCCGAGCGCGGCCTGCGCGGGGATGCCGAGGAACGTGAGGACGGCGAGGGTGCGGAGGTCGCGGCGCGGGGAGCGCCACACGACCACCACGGCGGCGATGGCCGCGGCGGCGAGCACGAAGGTCAGCAGCCGGTTGCCGAACTCGATGACGCCGTGCCCGGCGAGCTCCGGGGTCGCCACGAAGCTCTCGTCGGTGCAGCGCGGCCACGTCGGGCACCCGAGCCCGGAGCCCGTCAGGCGGACCAGGCCGCCGGTCACGACGATCAGCCCGTTGGCGACCGCGTTGACCAGCGCCACGCGGGAGATCGTGGTGGGGGAGAAGGAGTCGCGCAGCAGCCGCACGCACCGATGCTAGGCCGTCGCCCGCGTCGGGTAGGCGACGTCGGCCCGGTCGGCGTACGCCGAGTTCAGACGGGCTCGACGGTGTAGTGGATCGTCTGGGCGACGATCCAGCCGTCCTCGATCAGGAACGAGTCGGCTCCGTCGCGCACGCGGGCGTGGTCGGACTCCGCGGTCCACTCGAGGAAGGCCACGCGGCCCTCGACCAGCCGGTTCGTGTAGACGTACGGTGCCTCCGGCAGCTCCTCGGCCAGCAGCCGGGCGAGCGTGCGCGCCCCCTCCCGTCCCCGGAAGACGCCGCGGCGTTCCAGGACCACGACGTCAGGGGAGACGTTGCGCTCGATGTCGTCGGTGAACCGGTGCTCACCGGCCAGGCGGAGGTGGTCGTCGAAGACGTCGGCAGCCGAGCGGGCCCTCAGTTGGTCAGCCATGGGCTGGGTGGTACCCGGCCGCACGGCCGGAGAGTCCCCCGACGCCCGGCTTCGGTGACCATGCTCACGCGCGGGGGTCCAGGGCGTCGATTCTTAGGTCATCCTTGCTTGCGAGGTCGCCGAAATTGGACACACTCGTGTTGTGGAATCCCTCGCGGCGCACCCCCGGTCGTCGGCGCCCGCCGACGACGGGCGCACCCGTGACCGCGTTTCCGCCCTGCTCCTCGAGCACGGCCCGCAGACCGCCACCGAGCTCGCCGGGCGGCTGGGCGTGTCCCCGGCCGCCGTCCGCCGGCACCTGGACGCCCTGCTGGCGAGCGGTCGCGTCGAGGAGCGGCAGAGTCGTGACGCGCACCGCGGCCGCGGGCGGCCCGCCCGCCGCTTCCACCTCACCGACGCCGGACGCTCCGCCTTTCCGCACGCCTACGACGACCTGGCGCTGACCGCGCTGCGCTACGTCGCCGCCTCGGGCGGTCCGGACGCCGTCCGCGCCGTCGCCGAACAGCAGCTGGCGGGCCTGGAGGCGCGCGCTTCCAGCGCCGTCGCACAGGCCGTCGACGCCCGCCCCGGGCAGCCGGTCGACCGGGCCCAGGCCCTTGCCGCCGCGCTGACCGCGGAGGGCTACGCTGCCACCGCCTCGGCGATCTCCGGCGGTGGGCAGCTCTGCCAGCACCACTGCCCGGTGGCGCACGTCGCGGCGGAGTTCCCGCAGCTGTGCGAGGCCGAGACGGCGGTGATCGGCCGGCTCGTGGGCACCCACGTGCAGCGGCTGGCGACCATCGCCCACGGCGACGGCCTCTGCACCACCCACATCCCGGGGCCGCTGGTGCCCGGGACCGGCCGCGGCCGGGAGCACACCCGTGCGGGGAACAGATCGGCCCCCGCGCGCCCTGTACCCGGTGAGCGAGGAGTACCCCGGCCCGCCCGGGAGCGCACCGCACCGTCCAGCACCACCACCCCCACGAACGACCGGGAGAGGACGCCCGCATGACCACCACGCAGCCGGTGACCACCACGCCGCTGACCCAGGACGAGCAGATCGACCAGCTCGGCCGGTACAAGTACGGCTGGGCGGACGTCGACACCGCCGGTGCCTCGGCCCGTCGTGGCATCGACGAGGACGTCGTCCGCGACATCTCCACCCGCAAGGGCGAGCCCGAGTGGATGCTCGAGCGCCGGCTCAAGGCGCTGAAGCTTTTCGGCCGCAAGCCCATGCCCGACTGGGGCTCGGACCTGTCCGGCATCGACTTCCAGAACATCAAGTACTTCGTGAAGTCGACCGAGGCGCAGGCCACGTCGTGGGAGGAGCTCCCCGAGGAGATCCGCAACACCTACGACCGGCTGGGCATCCCGGAGGCCGAGAAGCAGCGCCTCGTCGCTGGCGTCGCCGCGCAGTACGAGTCCGAGGTCGTCTACCACCAGATCCGCGAGGACCTGGAGGAGCAGGGCGTCCTCTTCCTGGACACCGACACCGCCCTGCGCGAGCACGAGGACCTCTTCCGCGAGTACTTCGGCTCGGTCATCCCCGCCGGGGACAACAAGTTCGCCGCGCTGAACACGGCCGTCTGGTCGGGTGGCTCGTTCATCTACGTGCCGCCGGGCGTGAACGTCGAGATCCCGCTGCAGGCCTACTTCCGGATCAACACCGAGAACATGGGCCAGTTCGAGCGGACGCTCATGATCATCGACGAGGGCGCCTACGTGCACTACGTCGAGGGCTGCACCGCGCCGATCTACAAGAGCGACTCGCTGCACTCCGCGGTCGTCGAGATCATCGTCAAGAAGAACGCGCGCTGCCGGTACACGACCATCCAGAACTGGTCGAACAACGTCTACAACCTGGTGACGAAGCGGGCCGTCGCCCACGAGGGCGCGACCATGGAGTGGGTCGACGGCAACATCGGCTCCAAGGTCACCATGAAGTACCCGGCCGTCTGGATGACCGGCGAGCACGCCAAGGGCGAGGTGCTCTCGATCGCCTTCGCGGGCGAGGGCCAACACCAGGACGCCGGCGCCAAGATGGTGCACGCCGCGCCGCACACCTCCTCGACGATCGTGTCGAAGTCGGTGGCCCGGGGCGGTGGCCGCACCTCCTACCGCGGCCTGGTCCAGGTCGACGAGGGCGCCTACGGCTCCAAGTCGACGGTGAAGTGCGACGCGCTGCTGGTCGACACGATCAGCCGGTCGGACACCTACCCCTACGTCGACGTCCGCGAGGACGACGTCTCCATGGGGCACGAGGCCACCGTCTCCCGGGTCAGCGAGGACCAGCTCTTCTACCTGATGAGCCGCGGTCTGTCCGAGGACGAGGCCATGGCGATGGTGGTGCGAGGCTTCGTCGAGCCGATCGCCCGCGAGCTGCCCATGGAGTACGCCCTCGAGCTGAACCGGCTCATCGAACTGCAGATGGAAGGTGCAGTCGGCTGATGTCGGCAAGTCCTGAGAACACCAGCACGACCGACGCTCTCGCCGAGGACGTCGCCGTCGCCCCCGCCACCCTCGCCGGCGAGCTCTTCGCCGCGGGTGTGGGGGCGCAGGCGGGTCCGCCGACCACCCCGGCGCCGGGCACCGGCGCCGCCGGTCAGGCGTCCCCGGGTGCGCACTCGCACGGTGGCCCGGCGCCGACCGGCTCGCCGGCCGAGCGGTTCGCCTCGACCGACCCGGACGCCTTCGGCGTGCCCACGGGCCGGGAGGAGACGTGGCGGTTCACCCCGATGAAGCGGATCCGTCCGCTCCTGGACGGCGCCTCGTCGGACGCCCA
Source organism: Blastococcus capsensis (assembly GCF_030165005.1). Classification (GTDB taxonomy): domain Bacteria; phylum Actinomycetota; class Actinomycetes; order Mycobacteriales; family Geodermatophilaceae; genus Blastococcus; species Blastococcus capsensis. Next base: position 20,667 of record NZ_JASNNW010000007.1, on the reverse strand, counting down.
CCTCACCTGGACCACCGACCTGCCCGAGGGCGTCGAGCTGACCAGCGTCGAGGCCGGCGACCCGCTGCTCAAGGGCCTGCCCGACCCGGTCGACCGGCTGGCCGCGCTCGCCCGGCAGCGCAGCGGCGGCGCCGCCGTCGTCCGCGTGGCCGCCGAGGCGCAGCTGGACCGCCCGGTCACCCTCGGCCTGGCCGGCACCGGCTCCGACGAGGTCGTCTGGGGCCAGCTGGTCGTCGAGGTCGGTGCGTTCGCGAAGGCGACCGTCGTCCTGGATCACAGCGGCCTGGCCCGCTACGCCGGTGGCGTCACCGTGCTCGTCGGCGACAGCGCGCAGGTCACCCTCGTGTCCGTGCAGGACTGGGCGCCGGGCGCGGTCCACGGCGGTCAGTACGACGCCGTCGTCGGCCGGGACGCCACGTTCAGGCAGGTCGTGGTCACCCTCGGCGGCGACCTGGTCCGGCTGGTCAGCAACGTGCAGTACGCGGGTCCCGGCGGCTCGGCGGAGCTCTTCGGCGTCTACTTCGCCGACGAGACCCAGCACCAGGAGCACCGCCTCTGGGTCGACCACGCGGTGCCCAACTGCACCAGCAACGTGCTCTACAAGGGCGCGCTGCAGGGCGAGAGCGCCCGCACGGTCTGGATCGGCGACGTCCGCATCCGCCCTGCGGCGACCGGCACCGAGACCTACGAGCTCAACCGGAACCTGGTGCTCACCGACGGTGCCCGCGCCGACTCGGTGCCGAACCTGGAGATCGAGACCGGCGAGATCGTCGGCGCCGGCCACGCCAGCGCGACCGGCCGGTTCGACGACGAGCAGCTGTTCTACCTGTGCTCGCGTGGGATCGACGCCGAGACCGCCCGTCGCCTGGTGGTGCGCGGCTTCTTCGCAGACGTCGTCCAGCACATCGGCGTGAACGAGCTGCAGGACCGGCTGATGGCCTCCATCGACACCCGCCTGGGCGCACTGCCGGGTCTGGACGAGCAGCCGGTCGAGGTGGCCTGACCATGGCGTTCGAGCGGGTCTGCGCGCTCTCCGAGGTCCCAGAGGACGGGGCGCTGCGGGTGGAGCTGGCGGACATCGATGTCGCGGTCGTGCGGTTCGAGGGCGGGATCTACGCGCTCGAGGACCGCTGCTCGCACGCCGAGGTGGCACTCACCGACGGCGACGTCGAGATCTTCGACGGTGCCCCCACCATCGAGTGCGCCCTGCACGGCTCGTGCTTCGACCTGCGCACCGGCGAGCCCACCAACCTGCCGGCCACCGAGCCGGTGCCCGTCTACCCGGTCCGCGTGGAGGGGGAGGACGTGTACGTCGACACTGAGGCAGACGCAGCAGTCGACGACCGTCTTCCTCGCGCGGCCGCCAACTGAGGAGCGAGAAGTTGTCCGTGGACACCCAGACCGGCACCACCGCCGGCACGCCCAGCACCGGTTCGGTGCTGGAGATCCGCGACCTGCACGTCACCGTCGGGGAGGGGGACGACGCCAAGGAGATCCTCCGCGGCGTCGACCTCACCGTCCGTGCGGGCGAGACCCACGCGATCATGGGCCCCAACGGGTCGGGCAAGTCGACCCTGGCCTACTCGATCGCCGGCCACCCGAAGTACACGATCACCGGCGGCACCGTCACGCTCGACGGCGAGGACGTCCTCGAGATGAGCGTCGACGAGCGCGCTCGCGCCGGCCTGTTCCTCGCCATGCAGTACCCGGTGGAGGTCCCCGGCGTCTCGGTGTCGAACTTCCTGCGCACCGCCGCCACCGCCATCAAGGGCGAGGCACCGAAGCTGCGCACCTGGGTCAAGGACGTCAAGAGCGAGATGGAACAGCTCGAGATGAACCCGACCTTCGCCGAGCGCAACGTCAACGAGGGCTTCTCCGGCGGTGAGAAGAAGCGCCACGAGATCCTGCAGATGCGGCTGCTCAAGCCGCGCATCGCGATCCTCGACGAGACGGACTCCGGCCTCGACGTCGACGCGCTGCGGGTCGTCTCCGAGGGCGTCAACCGCACCCGCGAGGAGGGCCAGGTCGGCGTCCTGCTGATCACCCACTACACGCGGATCCTGCGCTACATCAAGCCGGACTTCGTGCACGTCTTCGTCAACGGCAAGGTCGTCGAAGAGGGCGGCGCCGAGCTGGCGGAGAAGCTGGAGAACGAGGGCTACGCCTCCTACCTCAAGGCCGCCGCGGAGGGGAACCAGGCATGACCCAGACCGTCTCGCGCTCCGGAGCCGGGGCGCAGCGAGCGCCCCTGCCTCTGGACGTCGAGGCGATCCGGGCCGACTTCCCGATCCTGACCCGCACCGTCCGGGACGGGAAGCGGCTGGTCTACCTGGACTCCGGGGCCACCTCGCAGAAGCCGCGCCAGGTGCTCGACGCCGAGCGCTGGTTCTACGAGAACGTCAACGCCGCGCCGCACCGGGGAGCTCACCAGCTCGCCGAGGAGGCGACGGGTGCCTACGAGGAGGCGCGGGCGAAGATCGGCGCGTTCATCGGGGCGCCGGAGAACGAGATCGTCTTCACCCGGAACACCACCGAGGCGATCAACCTGGTGGCGTACGCGATGAGCAACGCCGTCACGGCGAAGGAGCCGGAGTTCCGCACCTACGCCGTGGGCCAGGGCGACGAGATCGTGGTCACCGAGATGGAGCACCACGCCGACCTCATCCCGTGGCAGCAGCTGTGCGAGCGCACCGGGGCGACCCTGCGCTGGCTCGGGCTGACCGACGAGGGCCGGCTGGACCTCGCCGACCTCGACACCGTGGTGAACGAGCGCACCAAGCTCGTCGCGGTCACCCAGCAGTCGAACATCCTGGGCACGATCAACCCGCTCGAGGAGATCGTCGCCCGGGCCCACGCGGTGGGTGCTCTGGTGCTGGTCGACGGCGCGCAGTCGGTGCCGCACCAGCCGGTCGACGTCACGACGCTCGGCGCTGACTTCCTGGTGTTCTCCGGCCACAAGATGCTCGGGCCCACCGGCGTCGGCGTGCTGTGGGGCCGGTACGACGTACTCGACAAGCTGCCGCCGTTCCTGACCGGCGGCTCGATGATCGAGGTCGTGCGCATGGAGGGCAGCACGTTCATGCCGCCGCCGCAGCGCTTCGAGGCCGGCGTCCCGATGACCGCCCAGGTGGTCGGACTCGGTGCCGCCGTCGACTACCTGCAGGACCTCGGCATGGACAAGGTCGAGGAGCACGAGAAGGCGCTCACCGGCTACGCGCTGGAGAAGCTCGCCGAGATCCCCGGCGTGACGGTCATCGGCCCCGCCGACACCGTCGCCCGTGGGGGAGCCGTCTCCTTCACCGTCGAGGACATCCACCCGCACGACGTGGGACAGGTGCTCGACGACCTCGGCATCGCCGTCCGGGTGGGGCACCACTGCGCCTGGCCGGTGGTGCGGCGTTACGGCGTCCCGGCGACCACCCGGGCGACGTTCTACGTGCACACCGGATACGACGACATCGACGCGCTGGCCGAAGGAATTCGCGCGGCCCAGAAGTTCTTCGGAACGGTGTGAGGCGCATCTGATGCAGCTGGAGTCGATGTACCAGGAGATCATCCTGGACCACTACAAGAACCCGCACGGACGCGGTCTGCGGGATCCGTTCGATGCCGAGGTGCACCACGTCAACCCGACGTGCGGCGACGAGGTGACCCTGCGGGTGAAGCTCGATGGCGACACGCTCGCCGACGTGTCCTACGAGGGCATGGGCTGCTCGATCAGCCAGGCCTCGGTCTCGGCGATGCACGACCTCGTCGTCGGCAAGCCGGTGACCGAGGCGCTGGAGACCGGTGAGCACTTCATGACGCTGATGCAGGCGAAGGGCGACCCGTCGGTCGCCGAGAAGCTCGAGGACGAGCTGGAGGACGCCGTCGCGTTCGCCGGCGTCTCCAAGTACCCGGCGCGGATCAAGTGCGCGCTGATGAGCTGGATGGCCCTGAAGGACGCCAGCGCCCGGGCACTGTCGGTCGCCGACAGCGCCGGCGCGCCGGCCACCCACCCCACCGCCCCGACGACCGGAGGCCAGTCATGAGCGAGACCACCGAGAACGCCACGCCCGCAACCGACGGGGCGCCGGGTGACCTGCCGGCGTACAAGTCGGCGCTGCTGGAGGACCTCGAGGAGGCCATGCGCGACGTCGTCGACCCCGAGCTCGGCGTCAACGTCGTCGACCTGGGCCTCGTGTACGGCCTCGACGTCGACGACAGCAACGGCGACTCCAGCGTCGCGATCATCGACATGACGCTGACCTCGGCGGCCTGCCCGCTGACCGACGTCATCGAGGACCAGGCCCGCCAGGCCCTCACCGGCGGCCCCGGGCCGGGCCTGGTCGACGACATCCGGATCAACTGGGTCTGGATGCCGCCGTGGGGCCCGGACAAGATCACCGACGACGGCCGCGAGCAGCTGCGGGCGCTCGGCTTCCGCGTCTAGCAGCACCGGCTGGCCGAGGGGTGGCCGCCCGGCCTGACGGTAAGCCGCGTCGTGGCGCGGTTCACCCTCAGCTGATGCGGCCAGACCCCGGCGGCTGGCTACCGAGTCGGTTGCCGGTGACGTGCCGACGTTGACCGGTCAGAACAGATGATCGGCCTGGTCAGCGGAGGTCGGCGAGGCGGGCGGCGAAGCCGGCGACCGGGACGCGCTCGCGCCGCATCCCGATGAGCAGCAGCACGCTGCCCACGACGAGCGCGGTGCCCACCGGCCACGGAAGCGCGCGTACCGCGAGACCCACGGCGAGCACCAGCGCCGACGCCGACCCGACCATCAGCGGGGCGCGGATGCCGGCGCGGGCACCGGCCACCATCGCCACCGCCGCGACGGCCGGCACCAGCACCGCGCGCGGGGCATCGGGGGAGAGGACGGCGAGCGCGGTCGACGGCGCGGCCGCCGTCACCAGGCCCGGCCCCCAGGAAGGCCACGACGCCTCGCGCACCAGCCCGCGGCCGGCCGCGAGCAGCAAGCCGGCTGCGGCCGGGAGGCTGTAGGCCTCGACCACCCCGAGGCCGGCCACGGCGGCGACCATCCATCCGGCGAGGACCAGTTGCGCCGCCCCGATCCGCCAGCCCGCCGCCGAGCCGGTGTCGTCGTCCGGGGCCGCACCGGTCCGTCCGGTCCACCAGGCCCAGGCGAGCGTCGCCGTGCCCTGGACCGCCAGGTGCGCCGCCACGAGCCCGCGGTCGCCCTGGACGACGAGGAGCACCACGGCGATCACCGCGCAGGCCGCCGCAGCGGTCGACATGGCCCGGCGCGAGTCGTGCTCCAGGTGGGCGGCGGTGAGCACGGAGACCACGTACAGCACGGTGAGCAGGGTTGCCACGACGGCGGGGGAGGCCCAGCCGTCGGGCAGGCCCAGGAGAGCCGCCCCGGCCAGGCAGCCGACCGCGGTGGGCGCGGTCACCGGCCGGTCGCCGCGGCGGAGCGCCGCCACCCAGGTGGTCGGGACGGCGGTCAGCAGCAGCAGGAGCGCGATCTCCGACCAGTGCCAGCCGTGGAGCAGGCGCAGGATCGACAGCACGGCCAGCAGGACACCGCCGCTCAGCGCCACCGGCAGGAACAGCCCCCGCCGCCAGCCCGTCAGCTCGGCGGCGGCCGTGGCCGCGATGAGCACGCCCGTGAAGCCGGCCACCGCGACGACGACCGGTCCGCCGGCCGAGCAGGCCCCGGTCACGGCCACGGCGGAGACGGTGCCGGCGACGACCGGGACCAGACGGGGTGGCCCCAGCAGCACGTCGAGGGGGCGGCGCAGCCGCGCCAGCAGCAACCCGGCCCCCGCGGCGACGACGAGTGCGGCGGCCGGCCAGCGCTCGCCGGCGGCGGCCGTCCAGGCCTCGCGGGAGCTGCCGAGCACACCGGCCAGCCACCACGGCGCGGTCGTCGCCATCGTCAGCCGCGCGACCGACGGGCGCCCCCAGAGTGCGATGCCGAGGCCGAGCAGCACGACGCCCAGGAACAGCCCCGCGTGCAGCGCCTCCGGCACCCCGTCGAGGGCCCGCAGCACGGCCACCTGCCCGGCGGCCCACCCCGCCAGCGGCCACGCGGCGGGCGTCGGGGAGAGGCGGTGAAGGCCCAGGAAGACGCCCGCCAGGGCCAGTGGCAGCAGGGCGTCCCCGGCCGCCGGCGCGCCGAGGACGCCGCTACCGGCCAGCGCCAGGCCCGCACCGCTGGCGGCGAAGGTCTCGGCCGAAGTGCGCAGCCGGGCACGGTCGGCCCGGACCGAGATGGCGCCGGCGGTCGCCGCGAGCGCCAGGACAGCGGTGCGGACGAGCGGTCCGCCGTGCGAGGAGCCGAGCGCGGCCCCCGCGCTCACCAGCAGGACGGCGCCGACGGCGAGCAGCACCTGCGGCGGTCGGGCCCGGTACGGGAACGGGGGTGCCGGGGCGCGCCTCTGCGGCGCGGTCGCCGGCGTCCCCGAGGTCACCGCAGCTCCCTGCCCGTCGGGACGCCGCCCGAATCACCGGGACGGGCCGGTCGAGGTCGACCGGTGTCCCACCCGCAGTCGCCCTCTGCTCGCCGGTGGCAGCAGCGGCCGGCTGTCCCGGAGGGCGAGGTGCCGTCGATGTCACCCCGAGAGCGTTCGTGGTATCGGCCGGGAAGCGCCTACCCTGGGATCAGTGATCACCACGACCGGCCTCGAGTTGCGCGCCGGTGCCCGCATCCTCATCAGCGAGGCGCACCTGCGCGTGCAGCCCGGCGACCGCATCGGCCTGGTGGGGCGCAACGGTGCCGGCAAGACCACCACGCTCACCACGCTCGCCGGTGAGCGACTGCCGCACGCGGGCAAGGTGGAGGTCAGCGGCGAGATCGGCTACCTGCCGCAGGACCCGCGCAGCGGCGACCTGGACATCACCGCCAGCGACCGGGTGCTCTCCGGCCGCGGGCTCGACGTCCTGCGCAACCAGATGGTCAAGGCGCAGGTCGCGATGGCCGAGCCCGCCGACGACGCCGAGCGGGACAAGGCGGTCCGTCGCTACGGCCGCCTCGAGGACCAGTTCGCCGCGCTCGGCGGGTACGCCGCGGAGAGCGACGCCGCGCGCATCTGCACCAACCTCGGCCTGCCCGACCGCGTCCTGGCGCAGCCGCTGCGGACCCTGTCCGGCGGTCAGCGGCGCCGGGTCGAGCTCGCCCGCATCTTGTTCTCCGACGCCGAGACCCTGCTGCTCGACGAGCCCACCAACCACCTCGACGGCGACTCGATCACCTGGCTGAAGAGCTTCCTGTCCAGTCACAAGGGCGGTCTGATCGTCATCAGCCACGACGTCGAGCTGCTCGACGCCGTCGTCAACAAGGTGTGGCACCTGGACGCCAACCGGGCCACGGTCGACCTCTACAACCTCGGCTGGAAGCCCTACCTGGCGCAGCGGGAGACCGACGAGCGCCGACGCAAGCAGGAGCGGGCGAACACCGAGCGGAAGATCGACACGCTGAGCGCGCAGGCGGACAAGATGCGCGCCAAGGCCACCAAGGCCAAGGCCGCGAAGAGCATGGACAAGCGGGCCGAGCGGCTGGCCGCGGGGCTGGCCGACGTCCGGGTGCAGGACAGGGTCGCCAAGCTGCGGTTCCCGACGCCGGCGCCGTGCGGCCGGACGCCGCTGACCGCCGAGGGTCTGTCCAAGAGCTACGGGTCGCTGGAGATCTTCACCGACGTCGACCTGGCCGTGGACAAGGGCGCGCGGGTCGTCGTGCTCGGGCTGAACGGGGCCGGGAAGACGACGCTGCTGCGGATGCTGGCCGGCACGGAGAGTCCAGACACCGGTGAGGTCAAACCGGGGCACGGGCTGCGGGTCGGGTACTACGCCCAGGAGCACGAGACCATCGACATGGACCGGTCGTTGCTGGAGAACATGCGCTCGGCGGCGCCGGACAGCACCGACACCGAGCTGCGGCGGATCCTCGGCGCGTTCCTGTTCTCGGGTGAGTCCGTGGACCAGCGGGCGGGCACGCTCTCCGGCGGCGAGCGGACGCGGCTGGCCATGGCGACCCTCGTCGTCTCCGGCGCCAACGTGCTGCTGCTCGACGAGCCGACCAACAACCTCGACCCGGCCAGCCGCGAGCAGGTCCTCGAGGCGCTGCGCACCTACGCGGGGGCGATCGTGCTGGTCACCCACGACGAGGGCGCGGTGCGGGCGCTGAGCCCGGACAAGGTGATCCTGCTGCCCGACGGCACCGAGGACGCCTGGAGCGAGGACCTCGCCGACCTGGTCGAACTGGCGTAAGGGCCGGGCCGCCCTGGCCTCCCTGACCACCTGAGCCGCCCGACCGGATGGGGAGCCGGGCCACGGCGCGGCTCCCCATCCGCCCGCGCGGCTGGAGTCGCGGCGGCTGCGCCCCCTGCGGGCTCCGGGTCGGTGCGGGATCTTCCTTCGCGTGGCCGACGTGTTGTGTCTGGGTGATCATGGGTGCGCGGGAGCCGTGGTCGACGGGACGGCGGCACCAGGGCGACAGCGCCAACAACGGGCCGCCGCACGGGCCGGCACTGCCGGCCGGTGGCCGACACGGAGGGGAGCCATGGCCGACACGAGCACTGCGGACCTCGGCAAGGGGAAGCGGATCACCGGCGGAGACCGGTCCACGCTCGCCGACGAGCTGCGCAAGCGGTACGACGAGGGCGAGAGCATCCGGTCGCTCGCCACCTCGACGAACCGGTCCTACGGGTTCGTGCACCGGCTGCTGTCGGAGTCCGGGGCCTCGCTGCGCAGCCGCGGCGGGGCCAACCGGAACAGCAAGAAGACGTGAGTGAGCTTGCGAACGAACCGGTAGGCACAGCACCGCGCGGTCCGCGCCTGACGAGCGTCAGCGAGGCAGGGACGTGAGTGAGCTTGCGAACGAACCAGTAAACACAGCACCGCGCGGTCCGCGCCTGACGAGCGTCAGCGAGGCAGGGGCGTGACCGCAGACCCCACGAATTCGCTCTCCGCATCCGGCTGGGTGCGCACCAGCCGCGACGGCGCCGTCCTCACCGTCACCCTGGACCGCCCCGACCAGCTCAACGCCCAGACGCCGGCCACCTGGTCGGCGCTGGCCGAGGTCGGCGCCTCGCTCGACGACGACGTCCGCGTCATCGTCGTGCGCGGCGAGGGCCGGGCGTTCTCGGCCGGCCTCGACCGCAGCATGTTCGACACCTCGTCGACCGACGGCGGCGGGCTCGGGGAGCTCGTCCGGCTGCCCGTGGAGGAGGCGCAGGAGCGCATCCGGGCCTACCAGGCCGGTTTCCGCTGGCTCCGCTCGCCGGCGATCGTCTCGATCGCCGCGGTGCAGGGGCACGCCATCGGGGCCGGCGCCCAGCTGGCGCTCGCCTGCGACCTGCGGGTGTTCACCGAGGACGCGCAGCTGCGGCTCCCCGAGGTCACCCTGGGCCTGGTGCCCGACCTGACCGGCACCAGCACGCTGGTGGAGCTCGTCGGTTACTCGCGGGCGCTGGAGATGTGCATGACCGGCCGTGCGGTCGGGGCCGCGGAGGCCCGGGCGATCGGCCTGGCCACCCTCGTCGTCCCCGGTCCGGAGCTCGAGGACGCCGTCGCGGACCTCTCCGCTGCCCTCCTCTCGCCGCCGGTCGGCGCCAGCCGGGCGACCGCGGCGCTGGTGCGCTCCGCTGTCCGCAACGACTTCCCGACCCAGGACGCCGCGGAGCGGGCCGCCCAGGTACAGCGACTGCACGATCTCGCCGGCGGCCGCTGACCTCGCCGACCGCGGAACAAGCCGGGTCGCGCCCCGGTTGGACGAGCAGCCGGGGCCGCGACCGGCGGAACCCGAGGAGGCGCGGTGGACGGCCAATCCATGACCTCCATGGCCGCGATGCGGTCGTTCAGGCGAGACCCGTCGGTGACGGCGCGGCGGCTCCCCAAGGGCACCGTGCGGCGCATCCTCGGCATCGCCCGGCCGTACGAGCGCGAGCTGACCTTCTTCCTGCTCCTCGTCGTCGGCTCGTCGGTCATCGGCGTGATCACCCCGCTGCTCGCCGGCGACATCGTCAACCGCATCGCCGGCCTGGAGGGCACCGCGGCCGGCATCGTCCGGATCGCGCTGATCATCGCCGGGCTGGCGGTGATCGACGCAGGCATCTCGCTCGGCACGCGGTGGTTCTCCGCGCGCATCGGCGAGGGCGTCATCTACGACCTCCGCAGCCAGGTCTTCGAACACGTGCAGCGCATGCCCGTCGCGTTCTTCACCCGCACCCAGACCGGCGCCCTGGTCAGCCGGCTCAACAACGACGTCGTCGGTGCCCAGCAGGCGTTCACCTCGACGCTCTCGGGTGTCGTCTCCAACGTCATCGGTCTGGTGCTCACCGCCGCCGTCATGTTCACGCTGTCCTGGCAGATCACCCTGCTCTCGCTGGTGCTCGTGCCCGTGTTCGTCCTGCCCGCCCGCCGCATCGGCAGCCGGCTGCAGGAGATCACCCGGGAGTCCTACTCCCTGAACGCCTCGATGAATGCGACGATGACCGAACGGTTCAACATCGCCGGGGCGTTGCTGGTCAAGCTGTTCGGCCGGCCCAGCGCCGAGGCCGAGTCCTTCCGGGGCCGCGCCGCCCGCGTCCGCGACATCGGCGTGCTGTCGGCCATGTACGGCCGCACGTTCTTCACCGCGCTCACGCTGGTCGCGGCGCTCGCCACCGCGCTGGTGTACGGCCTCGGTGGCTGGCTGGCCTTCACCGGCACGCTGAGCGCGGGTGACGTCGTCGCCCTGGCGCTGCTGCTCTCGCGCCTCTACGGCCCGCTCACCGCGCTGTCGAACGTCCGGGTCGACGTCATGAGCGCGATGGTGAGCTTCGACCGGGTCTTCGAGGTGCTAGACCTCCCGCCCATGATCCAGCAGGCGCCCGACGCGGTCCCGGTGCCGGCCGAGGAGCGGTCGATCGAGTTCGACGACGTCTCGTTCAGCTACCCGGCCGCCGCGGACGTCTCGTTGCCGTCACTGGAAGAAGTGTCGCTGCCCGAGCACGGTGGCCCGGTCGCCGTCCTGCACGGGGTCTCCTTCCGGGTGGAGCCCGGGCAGCTGGTGGCGCTGGTCGGGCACTCGGGCGCCGGCAAGTCGACGATCGCGAACCTCGTGCCTCGGCTGTACGACGCGACCAGTGGCACGGTTCGGGTCGGGGGAGTGGACGTGCGTCTCGCCACCCTGGCGTCGATGCGCGACGCGATCGGCGTCGTCAGCCAGGACGCGCACCTGTTCCACGACACCATCCGGGCCAACCTGCGCTACGCCCGCCCGGAGGCCACCGAGGAGCAGCTGTGGGAGGCGCTCGGTGGAGCGCGCATCGCCGAGCTGGTGCGCTCGCTGCCCGAGGGGCTGGAGACCGTGGTGGGCGACCGTGGCTACCGCCTCTCCGGCGGGGAGAAGCAGCGTCTGGCGATCGCGCGGGTGCTGCTCAAGGCGCCGGGCATCGTGATCCTGGACGAGGCGACGGCGCACCTGGACAGCGAGTCCGAGGCCGCCGTGCAGCGCGCGCTCGACACGGCGCTGGCCGGGCGCACGTCGCTGGTCATCGCCCACCGGCTCTCCACCATCCGCAGCGCCGACCAGATCCTGGTGGTCGACGAGGGGCGGATCATCGAGTCCGGGACCCACGACGAGCTGCTCGCCCGCAGCGGCCGCTACGCCGATCTGTACCGCACCCAGTTCGTGCAGGGCGACCGCGGTGCGCTCGCGGTCGGGTGACCGCATCGATCGCCGGCGTGGCTCTGCGCGCACGACCGCACACGTTGGGTCCGGGGCGCTCGGTACGGACCGGAAACGGGCAGATGAGACGGCGTGTGGCACCGGCGAGCATCGAACGGCGGGGGTACCCGGAGCACTACCGTCACTCCTGTCCCAGGCGGCCGCAGCCCGGGGCACGTGACCGGGCTGGCGCGGTCACGCAGAACCACAGCACCCGTCGGGACGCACCGGCGACCGCCAGCGAGGAGGAGACGTGACCGCAGCGCACCCGCAGGACACCCAGATCCGTTCGCTCTACGCCGAGTTCATCGACGGGTGGAACCGACGCAGCGGCGCGGCGGTGGCGGCCGGGTTCGCCGACGACGGCGACATCATCGGGTTCGACGGCAGCCACCACCGTGGCCGGCTGTCGATCGCGGCGGACCTGCGCCAGGTCTTCGGCTCGCACCAGACCCCTGCCTACGTCGCGGTGGTCCGCTCTGTCCGACCGGTGGCGCCGGACGTCGCGATGCTCACCGCGCACGCGGGGATGATCCCGGCCGGCGGCAGCGACCTGGACCCGGCCCTCAACGCCGTGCACACCATGATCGCGGTGGACGAGGGACGTGGCCGGTGGCGCATCTCGCTGTTCCAGGCCACCCCGGCGGCCTGGCACCAGCACCCCGAGGCCCGTGAGGCGCTCACCGACGAGTTGCGGGGCCTGCTCATCCCGCAGTGACGGTTCCGTCGACGATCACACTTGTCGGCTTCCGCGCCTCGGTCCGCTCCTCGCTCGCTGGCGCTCGCTGCGATGCTCCCGAGGCTGTCAGTCGACGACGGCGTCGACGACGAGGGAGTCGACCTGCTCGACGCGGGCTTCGCCGCCTACCCGGCCGATGTCGGCGACGACCCCGCCGGAGACGTTCAGCGCGACCTCCATCGCCGCGGGCGGCCCGACGGCGCGGAACTCGTACGGCGCGCTGAGCGGCTCTCCGTCGATGCGCAGGTCGCCGGGCGTGCCGGTGACGGCGCTGGAGACGACGATCCGCACGCCGTCCACCTCCATGGCCTCGGCGCCGGCGCCCCGGAGCTCCTGGATCGCACCCAGGACCACTGATGCGGGCACGGCCCCGTCGGGGTCCCGGACGGTCAGGCGCAGGCCGGGGCCGCTGGCCGGCAGGGTGCCGGCCAGGATGCCGATCGCCTGCGCGCGGGAGCGGGCCTCCTCCAGCGCCGCGCCGGACTCCTGCCGGCCGCTGCTGAGGTCCTCGACGGTCTGCCGGGTCTCGCCGATCTGCTGGCGGAGCGTCTCCTCGCGCTGGTTGATCTCGTCGAGGATGACCACGAGGTCCTCCTCGCGCCCGACGACCTCGTCCTGGGGCTCGGCAGTGGTCCGGATCTGGGTGGTGAGGGCGAACCCGAGGGCCACGGTGACCGCGGCGGTCGCCACGGCGGCCACCGGCCGGCTCCAGCCGCGGCGGGAGTCTGACCCTCGAGTGGAGGACGAGGCTTCGTCCTCCGGTGCCGCGTCGTCGCCGGCCTCCACAGGGGCATCCGCGGCGGTCGAGCCGTCGGAGGGCGGCACGGTGGGCGCGTCGCCGCGCCGGTCGGTCGGCGAGGGGTTCTCGTCGGTTCGCGGCTCGCCGTCCATCGCTTCCACAGTAGGTCAGCGGCACGCGCCGCCGGTGGCGTCCGGCCCGGATGGGAGGGCCGGGGCGGGTGGTGCACGGTTCAGCGGCCGCCCGGCCGCGGGGAGTCGCCGAGGTGGGATCGCGGCAGGCCTCTCGGCCGGTCAGGTCGCCGGGAGGGCCGCCTCGTAGCGGTCGACGAGGACGGCGGCGATCCGGTCGTCGGGCAGCAGCGGGGCGGTCACGAGGTCCGCCCCGGCCCCGGCGAGCTTGTCGTGGAAGTGTCCCGGTGCCAGCAGGTAGGACGCCACCACCACCCGCTCCGCGCCTCCGGTTCGGGCCGCGGCCACCGCGTCGGGGACCGGGGGCCGGGCCGCCGAGCCGTAGCCGGTGGTCACCGGGCCGGCCCAGTCCTGCTGCAGCAGGTCGGCGGTGTCCTCCACGTCGGCCACCGAGCGCGGGTCGCTGGAGCCGGCGGCGGCGAGGACGACGGCGGTGAGCGGGTCGCGCGGGTCGGCGCCGGCTGCGACCAGCCGGTCGCGCAGCACGGCGGCCAGCCGGGGGTCGGGCCCGAGCGGGCGGGCCGCGACGGTCCCCGGCGCACCGGCCACGGCCTGCGCGATGTCGACGTGCACGTGGTATCCGCCGGACAGCAGCAGCGGCACCACGACCGCGGCGCGGCCCGAGGCCGAGAAGCCTGCGACCACGTCGACGACGGTGGGCGGCTGCACGTCGACGAAGGCAGCGGTCGTGATCAGCCCGGGGCGCAGCCGCCGGGCGGCGAGGGCCAGTTCGGCGATCAGCCGGCGGCCGGTGGGATTGCGGGTCCCGTGCGCGCAGGCGACGAGGACAGGGGCCTCGGCGCCGGTCACAGGGCCCGGAGAGCGCCGCCGTCGACCGGCAGCATCACCCCGGTCAGGTAGGAGGCGGCGGGGGAGAGCGCGAAAGCGGCGACCGCGCCGAACTCCTCCGGTCGCCCGACCCGCCGCAACGGGACGGCCGACTCCGTACGGGCACGCATCGCCGCGGGGTCCCCGCTGGCGGCCTCGATCTCGGTGATCCGGTCGGTGGCGATGGTGCCCGGCAGCAGCCCGAACACCCGGATGCCCCGCGGGCCGAGCTCGTCGGAGAGTGCCTTCGCGGTCATGGCCAGGCCTGGGCGCAGGCCGTTGCTGATGGCGAGATGGGGGACCGGCTGACGCACCGACGTGGACAGCACGAAACCGATGGCTGCCCCCTCGCCGAGGTGCGGTACGAGGGCCTTGACCAGCCGCAGCGGCCCCAGCAGGACCGAGTCCACCGCCGACCGCCAGGCGTCCTCGCCGACGTCGAGCACCGAGCCGGGGGTCGGCCCTCCGACGCTGAGCAGCGCGCCGTCGATCCGTCCGAGCCGTTCCCCGGCCTCGGCGACCAGCCGCTCCGCGGCGTCGGGAGCCGCGAGGTCAGCCGGCACGCCGGAGGCCGCCGGCGCCCCTCCGAGAGAGGCGACGGCGGCGTCCACGGCGTCGGCTTCCCGGGAGCTGACCAGCACTCGGGCGCCGTCGTCGACCAGGGCGCGGGCGGTCGCGAACCCGAGCCCCCGGCTCGCGCCGGTGAGCAGGTATCCGCGACCGCCCAGCCCCAGGTCCATCAGGCGGCCGAGCCCCGCAGCGACCGCAGGACGTACTGCATGATCCCGCCGTTGCGGTAGTAGTTCGCCTCGCCGGGGGTGTCGATGCGGACGCGGGCGTCGAACTCCACGTCTCCGGCCTGGACCTTCACCGTGCGCGGCACCGAGCCGTCGTTGAGGGCGGTGATCCCGGTGATCGTGAACTCCTCGTCACCGCTCAGGCCGAGCGACTCGCGGTCCTGGCCCTCGGGGAACTGCAGCGGCAGGACGCCCATGCCGATGAGGTTCGAGCGGTGGATCCGCTCGTAGCTCTCGGCGATGACCGCCTTGACGCCCAGCAGCGCCGTGCCCTTGGCCGCCCAGTCGCGCGACGAGCCCGAGCCGTACTCCTTGCCGGCCAGCACGACCAGCGGGATGCCGGCGTCGATGTAGGCACGCGAGGCGTCGTAGATCGTCGTCGTCTCGCCGGTCAGGTGGTTCTTGGTGACGCCATCCTCGGTGCCGGGCACGAGCTGGTTGCGCAGCCGGATGTTGGCGAAGGTGCCGCGGATCATCACCTCGTGGTTCCCGCGCCGGGAACCGTAGGAGTTGAAGTCGCGACGGTCCACGCCGTGCTCGCGCAGGTACGTGCCCGCGGGGCTGTCGGCCTTGATGGAGCCGGCCGGCGAGATGTGGTCGGTGGTCACCGAGTTCCCGAGCACCGCCAGGGTGCGGGCGCCGGAGATGTCCTCGACCGGAGCCGGCTCGGCCGGCATCCCCTCGAAGTACGGAGGACGCCGCACGTAGGTGCTCTCCGCGTCCCACTCGAAGGTGTTCCCGGTCGGCGTGGGCAGGTTCTGCCACTGTTCCGTGCCGGCGAACACGTCCTCGTAGCTGCTGCCGAACTGCTCTGCCGAGACGGCGTGGTCGATGACCCGCTGCACCTCCTGCGGCGAGGGCCAGATGTCGCGCAGGAAGACGTCGTTGCCGTCGGTGTCCTGACCCAGGGGGTCGTTGTTCAGGTCGACGTCCATGGACCCGGCCAGCGCGTAGGCGATGACCAGCGGCGGCGACGCCAGGTAGTTCATCTTGACGTCGGGGTTGATCCGGCCCTCGAAGTTGCGGTTGCCCGAGAGCACCGAGACGACGGCGAGGTCGGCCTCGTTCACCGCGGCCGACACCGGCTCGGGCAGCGGGCCGGAGTTGCCGATGCAGGTGGTGCAGCCGTAGCCGACCAGGTAGAAGCCGAGCTTCTCCAGGTACGGCGTGAGCTCGGCCTTCTCGTAGTAGTCCATGACGACCTTGGACCCGGGGGCCAGCGTCGTCTTCACCCACGGCTTGCTGGTCAGCCCGCGCTCCACGGCGTTCTTGGCCAGCATGGCCGCGCCGATCATGACCTGCGGGTTGGAGGTGTTGGTGCAGGAGGTGATCGCGGCGATCACCACGTGGCCGTGGTCGACCTCGGTCTCCGTACCGTCCTCCATGACGACCTTCGTCGGCTTGCGCGGCCGCTCGGCCACGGCATGCCCGTCGACGTGGTGCGGCTTGCCGGCCTCACCGTTGCCGTGCGCGAACGGGCTCACCGGGTCCGAGGCGGGGAAGGACTCGGCCGAGGCCTCGTCGGCCTCCGACTCGACGCCGTAGGGCTGCTGCTGACCGGGGACGCCGGCCTTGCGGTCCTCGCCGCCGGTCTCGTCGTCGGCCACGTACTCGGCCAGCGCCTCGCGGAAAGCGGGCTTGGCGTCGGTGATGGCGACCCGGTCCTGCGGGCGCTTCGGGCCGGCGATCGACGGGACGACGGTCGCGAGGTCGAGCTCCAGGTACTCGGAGAACGCCGGCTCGCGGGACGCGTCGTGCCAGAGGCCCTGCTCCTTGGCGTAGGCCTCGACCAGCTTGACCTGCTCCTCGCTGCGCCCGGTGAGCTGCAGGTAGGTGATGGTCTCCTCGTCGATGGGGAACATCGCCGCGGTGGAGCCGAACTCCGGGCTCATGTTGCCGATGGTGGCGCGGTTGGCCAGCGGCACGGCGGAGACGCCCTCGCCGTAGAACTCGACGAACTTCCCGACCACGCCGTGCTGGCGCAGCATCTCGGTGATGGTGAGGACCAGGTCGGTGGCGGTGGCGCCGTCCGGCAACTGGCCGGAGAGCTTGAAGCCGACCACGCGGGGGATCAGCATCGAGACGGGCTGACCGAGCATCGCGGCCTCGGCCTCGATGCCGCCGACGCCCCAGCCCAGGACGCCGAGACCGTTGACCATCGTGGTGTGGCTGTCGGTGCCCACGCAGGTGTCGGGGTAGGCGATCACACGGTCGCCCTCCTGCCGGGGGAAGATCACGCGGGCCAGGTGCTCGATGTTGACCTGGTGGACGATGCCGGTGCCCGGGGGGACGACCTTGAAGTCGCTGAACGCGCCCTGGCCCCAGCGCAGGAACTGGTAGCGCTCGCCGTTGCGCTCGTACTCGATCTCGACGTTGCGCTGGAACGAGTCCTCGGTGCCGAAGATGTCGGCGATGACGGAGTGGTCGATGACCAGCTCGGCCGGAGCCAGCGGGTTGATCTTCTGCGGGTCGCCGCCGAGCTCGGCCATGGCCTCGCGCATGGTCGCCAGGTCGACGATGCAGGGGACACCGGTGAAGTCCTGCATGACCACGCGAGCGGGGGTGAACTGGATCTCCTGGTCGGGCTCGGCCGACGGGTCCCAGTTCGCGATCGCCCGGATGTGGTCGGCGGTGATGTCCGCGCCGTCCTCCGTGCGCAGCAGGTTCTCGAGGAGGACCTTCAGGCTGAAGGGCAGCTTCTCGGAGCCCTCCACCGCGTCGAGCCGGTAGATGTCGTAGTCGGTGCCGTCGACGGAGAGCGTCGACCGTGCACCGAAGGTGTCCTTGCTGGCTGCCACTTCTCTGCGCCTACCCCTCGTGGTTCATCACGCGTCGTTGACCACCCTCGATCATCCCAGCTCGCCCGCCGGAGCACCGAGTCAGGCGACCCTTCCCTCACCCGGTGACCCGTGTCACGTCCGAGGAAACCCGGCGGGGCCGGTGGACGTCGGCGTCCCTTCTGTCCGTGACGCCGCACGAGCCCCAACCGCGCACCTCGGAGCGGCGTGCCGCGGACAGGAGCGTCCTGCTGCGGCTCCCGTGCGGTTACGGTCCCGCGCCATGACCGCGGTCGACTCACCGGCACCCGTCCTGGCGGCGGCTGGTCCGGCACCCGTGCAGCCGGCCGGCGCCGGCACGGAGGGCCGGAGCCGCGGGGCGCGACTGCTCACGCCCGTCCTCTGGACCGCCCTGGGCATCGCCTTCGCGGCCACCTGCGCGGTCCGCGGGCTGCCGACCGACCGGTTGGTCCTGCTCGGCTGGGTGCTGGCGGGGCTGGTCGTCTCGGCGGCCACGCACGGCTGGCGCCGCGTCGTGCGCCTGCTGGCGGACTGGCTGCCGCTGGCGGCCGTGCTGCTGGCCTACGACGCCACCCGAGGCCTCGCCGACGGGCTCGGCATGCCGGTGCACGTGCGCGAGCTGGCCGACGCCGACCGGTGGCTCGGCGGTGGCGTGCTGCCCACCGTCTGGCTGCAGGAGCACGTGCAGGCCGACTGGTGGAAGGCCCTGGCGACGCTGATCTACAGCAGCCACTTCGTGCTCACCCCCGTGGTGCTCGCCGTCCTGTGGCTGCGCGATCGGGCCCGCTGGGCCCGGTGCGCGCGGCTGGTGGTGGCGCTCTCGCTCGCCGGTCTGGTGACCTACGTGCTCTACCCGGCGGCGCCTCCGTGGCTGGCCGCCAAGCAGGAGGTCATCGAGCCGGTCGACCGGATCAGCAGCGCCGGCTGGGCCGTGCTCGGGCTGCCGCGGGCCGGCGTCCTGCTCGACACCAGCCAGGGCCAGGTGAACCTGGTCGCCGCGGTGCCGTCCCTGCACACGGCCTTCGCCGTCCTCATGTGCATCGTGCTGCTGCCGCTGGCGCGCCGGTCCTGGCAGCGGGTGTCGCTGGTGGCCTACGCGTTGCTCATGCCCCTGGTGCTGGTCTGGTCGGGTGAGCACTACGTCGTCGACACGCTGCTCGGCGCGGCCTACGCCTGCGCCGTCGTCCTGCTCGTGCCGCAGGCCGGGCGGGCGGTGCGCGCGGGTACCCGCCGTGCGGCGCGCGCCGCCGGGCGGCCCTTACCGTGGCGGGCGTGACCGGCGTCGTCCCCGACCCCCTGCCCGGTTGGCTGACCGCCGCCACGGGGATCACGGCGCTCACCGGTGCGGGGATCTCCACCGACAGCGGCATTCCCGACTACCGCGGCCCCGACGGCGTCTGGACCAAGGATCCGGACGCAGAGAAGCTCGTGACGCTCTCCTACTACGTGCGCGATCCCGACATCCGGCGCCGGGCCTGGCTGATGCGCCGTGACTTGGGGGCGCGCGACCTCGCGCCCAACGCCGGGCACGCCGCACTGGTCGACCTCGACCGGCAGGGGCGGCTGCGCACGCTGATCACCCAGAACGTGGACGGGCTGCACCAGGCGGCCGGCTCGACGCCGGAGCGGGTGCTGGAGATCCACGGCACCGTGCACGAGGTCGAGTGCCTGGGGTGCCGCGCGCGGACGACGATGCACGAAGCGCTGGACCGGGTCGCCGCGGGGGAGCCCGACCCCGCGTGCCTGGTCTGCGGCGGGATCCTGAAGTCGGCGACGATCAGCTTCGGGCAGATGCTGGACCCCGAGGTGATCGAGGCCGCCGTGGACGCGGCCGCGGACTGCGATGTCTTCCTCGCCGTCGGCACCTCGCTGACCGTGCACCCGGCCGCGGGCCTGGTCGACATCGCCGTGCGGCACGGGGCCCGGGTGGTCGTGGTCAACGCCGAACCGACGCCCTACGACGACGTCGCGGACCTGGTCGTCCGCGAGCCGATCGGGTCCGCACTTCCACGACTGGTGGCGCCGCCGGCGTGATCGGGCGTTCTGCGCCTCGTGCCAGACCGCCACCGCGCTGTCGGGCGTCTCGCTGGTCCTCGCGCTGTCCGAGGCGCCGGGCCTGACGGCAGCTGTGGAAGCGGTAGTCCCACCGGTCCCGCCCGGAGTGGACGACGTCCGTGCGGCCGACCGCGGGGTCGAAGACTCCGCGGCCGACCGCCCCCACCGTGCCTGCTCCGGGCCGTATCTGCTGCGCGTCCTCGTCGTGGCCCACGCCTGTCGGCATGCCGGTCCCCGCGGGCAGGAGGTGCATGCGCCGGCTTCGTCCGCGGGGCCCGGTGAGGAACCTGACCGGACGTCCGGCGTCCTCGTCGGGCGCGGAAAAGTGTCAGACCCCGTCCCTATGGTCGTGGCATGTCGTCGGGTGTGGGGTTCGCGGTCGGGGTGACCGTGATGCCGGTCGGTGGCGTGCCTTCGGAGTGGGAGCTGGCCGATCCTGATCCGCTGCCGCGGTTGGGGGAGCCGTTGTCGGCGTGGTTGCCGGCCCGGCGGAGCGCGGGTGAGGCGGCGGCGCTGCTCCAGCAGATCGTGGTGGCCGAGGCGCAGTTGGCGGCGTTGCGGGCGGAGCTGGTGATGGATCTGGCCGCGGCCCGCCCGGCGCCGCCGGACCCGTTACCCGGTGGGGAGGGCGCGGGTGCGGTCGGCCCCGCGGGGGTCAGTGAGTTCGTGCCCGACGAGCTGGCGCTGGTGCAGAACTGCAGCCGGGCGGCGGCTGTCACGCTGCTGGAGCACGCCGAGGTGCTGACCACCGTGCTGCCGGCCACCTATGCGGAGCTGTGCCTGGGGCGGCTGGACTGGCCCCGTGCTCGGGCGATCGCCGCCGAGGTGGCCGTCACCGGGCGGGACACCGATCCGGCGGTGATCGCC